>JBQELO010000004.1:0-218742 GCA_052103955.1 Paenalcaligenes sp.
CTGCTGGTGTATGGCTACTACCGTGCGCTGCACGACTGGGCTACTCTACAGCTCTGACGCCTACGCCTAACTACAGCTAAGCTCTTCCTGCTCATCCTATACGCTCAACTATGGATTGATTCAGGCTGTTATAGTGTGACGCAAACATAACGAATGGGTATAGAGGCGTGATGAGATATTGTCTTGTAGTGCTACTGGCAATGCTGGTAGGTTGTTCTAGTACATATAAAGCGAGTAAAACAGAGCAGATTCAACTTACCGGTTGGGCTGAAAGTGAAACTGCGCTTTATCTAGTACCGGATAGCCCTGAAAATTATGCATTTTTGAAAACGCAGTTATCGCCTGTTTTGGTGTTTTTACAAGCCCCTATAGGAAAGCAGGTGGCTCATTTATCGGCAATGATCGAGGTGTTTTCTAATCAAGCTGCCGCAGCGACATTTTATTTTTATATTCCAGATACGGATTTGTCCGACACAGAAAAAACAGCATTGCTGAACGCCTATGGGTTTGAGGTATTCAAACCCAATTCGCATAGTTTTGTGCGAGGTATACCGTCATTAGCACAAGCTTTAACTGCAACGGATATTTTGTATATTAAGCAATGGAAGGTAGATCAGGGTTTGGTAGTAACGGATGTGGATCTATCTTCAGCTACGGTGGTCGCCTTCAATACACCTATAAAAACTGAGTTGCGATACATGGAAAGTGAGCTGCGTATAACACCTAACTTGATAGAGTCCATAGTATGGGCGCCTTTTATGCTTCCCTTAATACCATTGGGGGCATTAAGTCAGTAGCGTCGTGGAACGTATTGTGAGTACTTTAGGTGTACAGATAAGAAAACGGCCCTGTGTGATACAGGGCCGTTTTTGATAAAGCGAGACTATTGTGCTACTTACTTAGGTAGCTCGCCTTTTTCAATTTTGTTGAAAAAGTCTTTAGTTTCTTTAACTACCACACCGGACAACAGCAACAGAGCGATCAAGTTGGGAATAGCCATCAAGCCGTTGAACGTGTCAGAAGCAGCCCATACCAAGTCCAGACTGGCAATGGTACCCATCATTACTGAGGCAACATAGATAACGCGGTAGGGCAGTACGGCACGTGTGCCTAACAAGTAAGCTGCGCATTTCTCACCGTAGTAGCACCAGCCCAAAATTGTACTGTAGGCAAAGAATACTAAGCCAAAGGTAACAATATACCCACCCCAGCCAGGCAGCATAGCGTTAAAGCTATGTGTAGTCAGTGCGGCACCCGTGCTGCCGCCGGTATATTGGCCGGCCATCACCAGTACGATACCGGTAATAGAGCACACGATAATGGTGTCTAGGAAGGTACCCGTCATGGATACCAGAGCCTGACGACCTGCGTGATCGGTTTTGGCAGCCGCCGCTGCGATAGGTGCTGAACCCATACCTGCTTCGTTAGAGAACACGCCACGTGCTACGCCATAACGAATCACTGTACCCAGAGCGCCACCAGCAACTGCGCTACCTGTAAAGGCATCGGTGAAGATTAGTCCCAGAGCAGGCAGTAGCTTTTCAAGGTTAAAACCAATGATGACTAAGCCGCCCAGTACGTAGACTACCGCCATCACGGGAACGATGATCGATGCGGCGCGAGCAATACTTTTAATACCACCAAGAATAACAATAGCAGTTAGGATGGTAAGTACGACGCCGGTAAGAGCATGTTCTATGCCAAAGCTGGTGTAGATGGATTCCGCTACCGAGTTAGATTGCACGGAGCTACCAATACCAAAGGAAGCGATGACGGCAAAGAATGCAAAGAGCACGGCCAGCCACTTCATATTCAGACCGCGCTCGATGTAGTACATCGGGCCGCCAGCCATTTCACCGCGCGCATCGGTGATGCGGTAGTGAACCGCCAGAATACCTTCAGCGTATTTGGTAGCCATACCAAAAATAGCAGTGATCCACATCCAGAACACAGCGCCTGGACCACCCAGTACTACGGCTGTTGCAACACCAGCAATGTTACCGGTACCGATGGTGGCGGAAAGCGCAGTCATTAACGCGCCGAAGTGTGATACGTCACCTTTCTCTTTTTCTTGGCCTGGCGTATGCGTAAAGGCCTGACGTAGCGCCATGGGTAGTTTGGTAAATTGCAAACCTTTGAGTCGTACGGTTAGCAATACCCCTGTCCCTACCAGCAAAATTAACATTGCTGGCCCCCAAACCCAACCCCCTACGGTTTCAAAAATAGCCTGTAGCTTTTCCATCTCATCCCTCAGTTGTGTTTTATTAGATTTATTGTTTTTACCATGAGTTATTCATTTCAGAGAATAGGGGTATGTAGCATATTTAGGAAGTTTGATGACTATTTTCTTATAGATGCCTATACATAGAAGCTAAATTTTCTAAGATAAAATTTTGGATGAGAGTATTCAGCTTTTTTTCAGCTTTAGAGTAATGTACGGTTTTCTATTGTTTTTAAATTTTTTCCAAACTATTACAGAATAAAACTCATGATTTTATTTGTGAATTTCCTTTTACATATCTAGTGAATTAGCTGAATTTACGATAATAGCTATTTTTTAAATGAAATTATGAACGATACGATATTCTTATCTGTAGATGAGAGCATTACGGTTTCTGTGTTGTTACACTGTATGCTGCACAATGCATAGAACTTCGTATCAGGAAAGCTACACTAAGAACAGTGGCTATAAAGTACTAGCTAGCTAAGCAAGATGTAGGCGTAGAAAGCATTTTGAGCTGCTGAGGCATAGATGTGGCACAGGTTGGGATGATTCTCCAACGCATTAGGCTCTGCATATGAGTGCTAAACGTTTACAATGGTTAACAGTGCAGTATCCAGCAGTGCGTGCTGCTATTTTATGTTTTTGGAGGTATGCATGACTCAACCGAGCCAGTCAGAAATTGAACAGGGCTTGCCGTTCCGTACCATTGTGCATGTTGTATATGCTTTATTTGCAATTGGTATTGTGAGCATGGGAGTTTTTGGTGCAAGTACTATTGCATCTATTGTTCTTGCCTATTACAAACGTAGTGATGCCGCAGGAACAATTTATGCTGCCCATTTGGATTGGGTAATTAAAACATTTTGGTGGGGCTTATTGTGGATGTGTGTAAGCGGGTTGCTCACCTTTATCTTTATAGGTTGGATTACGGGTGTTGTTACTCTGATTTGGATTATCTTCCGTATTATTAAAGGCTGGTTGGCGCATTGGAATGCGCAGAGCCCGGAATTTGAATAATCTAGATTAAATGTGCTGGTTATGTGCTCAGGCCCTGACATGTTCAGGGCCTGAGTCATTTGTGGCACCACGATTGTGCTTGAGTGCATAGCGTACAGGTTTGCGGCGTTAAGACGCAGTAGGGAGGAGTAGCCAAAAAAATACCCGCCTAACGGGCGGGTAGACTGGGTATCCAGTGGTTGCTGCTTATTTCAAATGTGCGCTTAGCAATTTGCTCAGTTCAAACATGTTGACTTGATCTTTGCCTAAAACTTTTTTCAGTTTAGCGTCTGCATTGATGTTGCGGCGATTGGAAGCATCTTGGAGGTTGTGTTTCTTGATGTACTCCCAGATTTTCTTAGTAACTTCTGTGCGCGGTACAGCTTCGGGACCAATTACAGCTGCCAGAGCAGGGCTGGGGGTAAGTGGCTTCATGAATCCAGTGTTAGGTTTACTGGCAGGTTTTTTACTATTGGCCATGAATAGAGCTCCGAGAGAATTGAAAGAAATGCCACAGTGCTGCTAAATCGTACAGTTAGCAGCATAACGCGTGGCTCCCTGTAGGCCAATCATCAAGAGGGGGGAGATTTGTTACTGTTTGAATCGCGTCGCTATCCCTGATGTTTTGCGGGCTTATGCGCTGCAGAACTTTAGTGACTGTTGCATAATGTCAATGATGCAATCACTGGCGATGGCCCAGGGCACAGCATAGGCTTTTTTGGATATAACCGATTTTATGACACTTACTACTACCCTAACGATTCCCCGCCCGGATGATTGGCACGTGCACTTGCGTGATGGTTCTATGTTGGAGGCCGTTGTAGGCCACACCGCCGCACAGTTTGGTCGGGCTATTGTAATGCCTAATCTGACGCCGCCAGTAACCACTGCCGAGCAGGCCGTGGCATACCATCAGCGTATTTTGAATGCACTGCATAAAACAGCGCCTAGCAGCCAGTTCAAGCCGTTGATGACGCTCTATCTTACTAACAACACAACAGCTGATGAAATCCGCCGTGCGAGTGAGTCAGGTGTGGTCTACGGCGTAAAGTTGTACCCAGCGGGTGCTACCACTAACTCGGATGCCGGGGTAACGGATGTACTGCGTTACTGTGGTGCAGCCTTGGAGGCTATGCAAGAGTGTGGATTACCATTATTGGTGCACGGTGAGGTTACCGATCCTTCTGTCGATTTGTTTGATAGAGAAGCTGTGTTTATTGATCGCATCATGATTCCGCTGCGTAAACAGTTCCCAGCTTTAAAAGTTGTGTTTGAGCATTTGACTACAGCGGAAGGCGTGGCGTATGTCAGCGAGGCTGATGGTGCTATTGGCGCCACCATTACTCCGCAGCATTTGTTGTATAACCGTAATGCTATTTTTAGCGGTGGGCTGCGTCCGCATTGGTATTGTTTGCCAGTATTGAAACGTGAGAAACATAGGTTGGCCTTGGTGGAAGCTGCCACGGGTGGCTCTAAGCGCTTCTTCTTGGGTACAGACAGCGCGCCACATGTGCGTGGTCGTAAAGAGCAAGATTGTGGCTGTGCAGGCTGTTATACCGCACTGCATGCTATGGAGTTGTATGCCGAGGCCTTTGATGCAGTGGGTCGCTTGGATCAGTTGCAGGCTTTTGCTTCCGAGAATGGCCCTGCATTCTACGGCCTACCAGTGAATCAAGACACCATCACCTTGCAGCGTCAGGAGTTTGAAATTCCTGATCAGTTGCAATTGGGCGATGAGGTATTGGTGCCGTTGGCAAATGGGCGCAAGCTAGCATGGTCTATCGCTAAGGCATAAAAAAAAAGGGGCGGTAAGCCCCTTTTTTATTGTCAGCCCTGCGCTTTTTCTTCCAGTGCTTCCCAGCGTTCAAAGAGTTGTAGCAGTTCGGCCTCTAGCTCTTCTAGAGAGCTTTGAATTGTATGTGCCGCATCGTTACCTTCTTTATACAGATCAGGATCGCTGAGCTTGGCTGCTAATTCTGTCTGGCGGCTTTCGAGTTTGGCGATCTTCTCGGGCAGCGCATCCAGCTCTTTTTTCTCCCAAGGGGCTAACTTGTTAGTGCGGCTGCCTTTAGCAGCTGCTTTCTCTTTGTCGGCAGCAGCGGAGGTGGGGGCTGCACTGCTGGTGGTAACGGTGGTGGGGCGTTGCAGCAACCACTCGTCGTAACCGCCCACGTATTCGCCCCAGTGACCGTTACCTTCAGCAGCAATAACTTGGGTCACGATGTTGTTCAAGAAACGTCTATCGTGACTGACTAGCAGAACGGTGCCTTGGTATTCTTGCAGTAGATTTTCTAACAGTTCTAGCGTTTCAATATCCAAGTCGTTCGTGGGTTCGTCCAGTACCAAAATATTGGTGGGTTGGGCAAACATACGAGCTAATGCTAAACGGGCACGTTCGCCACCAGATAGTGAGCGTACTGGTGAGTTAGCGCGAGCTGGTGGGAAGAGGAAATCTTCCAGATAGCTCATCACGTGCTTACGTTGATCACCAATTTCTATCCATTCGGTTCCGGGGCTGATAGTTTCAGCTAAAGTGGCGTTTTCGTTCAAAGAACTACGCATTTGGTCGAAATAGCCCACCGTTAGGTTGGTGCCGTGGCGCATTTGTCCCGAGTTGGGAGTTAATTTTCCTAGAAGAATCTGTAGCAGAGTGGTTTTACCCGCACCGTTAGAACCAATGAGGCCAATTTTGTCGCCACGCATCAAAACTGTAGAGAAATCACGGATAAGTATGCGGTCGTCGTAACCGTGCGTGATGTTCTCGGCTTCGGCTACCAGTTTGCCAGAACGCTTGCCTTCAGAGATCGCTAAGCGTACGTTGCCCATACGCTCTCTGCGGGAGGCGCGCTCGCGGCGTAAGGATTCTAGGCGGCGTACACGGCCTTCGTCTCGGGTACGTCTGGCTTGTACGCCAGTGCGAATCCAGACTTCTTCTTGAGCAAGGAATTTATCGAATTTAGCTTGCTGCTGAGATTCCGCTTGCAACCATTCGGCTTTGCGTTCTTCCCATCGAGTGAAGTTGCCAGGGAAGCTGAACAACTGCCCCCTGTCTAACTCAATAATTTGTGAGCTGACGCTGTCTAGGAAATCCCTGTCGTGGGTAATCACGATCACACTGCCACGAAAGCCTTTAAGCAATTGTTCTAGCCACAGTATGCCGTCGAAGTCTAAGTGGTTAGTAGGTTCGTCTAGCAGCAGCAGATCGGGCTCATTGCTTAAGGCTTGGGCCAAAGCAACGCGTTTACGCATACCTCCTGACAACGACCCTATAAGCGCATCGTTAGGTAAACCCAACTGATCGATGAGGGCGCTGATTTTGGCTGGACGTTGCCAGTCTTCGGTTTCTAGGTAGTCACCACACAGAAAATCATAGATTTGTTGGTCCGGAGGCAGGTCTGGTTCTTGCTCGACGGTGGCAACGCGCAATCCACTGCTGCGCATGATTTGGCCGTCATCAGGCAGCAATCTGCCGTCAATAAGCTTCAATAGCGATGATTTTCCAGCGCCATTGCGACCAATTAAACCGTAACGCTCACCAGAGTGAATGGTGAGGCTTGCGTTATCCAGCAAGGCATGATGGCCAAACGCCAGATGTATCCCAGTAAGGGTGACCAGATTGATTGACATGCTGCTCCGTAAAAAATCCGAATAAAGTCTGATATTGCTATTGTCGCAGGTTACAATGCATTTGTGAGGCAGGCTGGGCAATCGCGGTAGCAATATCGAGGAAGGTCCGGACTCCATAGGGCAGGATAGCGGCTAACAGCCGTCCGATAAGCGGGTTTAGGCTTGCGAGTCGAGGAATAGGGCCACAGAGACGAGACTGCGACGAGGGCACAACACTGTTGTGCACAGTAACGGCTATCTCCGTTACTTTGCTCTCTTGTAGGGCAGTCGTTGCAGGGTGAAACGCGGTAACCTCTATCCGGAGCAACATCAAATAGGCATACGTGAACCTTGTGTTCGAAGGGCGGCTCGTTCGAGTATGCGGGTAGATGGCTAGAGCGTGTCAGTAATGGCACGCCCAGATGAATGATTGCCGACTAGCGTGCTGGTTTACAGAATCCGGCCTATAGGCCTGTCTCACATTTCTTGTTTTTCTTCTTCATTACCTTCCCCTGAATTCTTTTTTTCTCCTGACTGACGTCCAGCAGTGGGCTACGTGCGTCTGTGCACTTTCCGTGTGTCAAAGCCTGTCAATTGTGAGGAAATGCAAGTTTTTGGTGCGTGATTTCCCCTTTCTCCTAATAAACAACTTTTAGATTGGAATGCAATTTGTTGATTTATAGGGATATTTTAAAATCGAACTTTTCTAAGAAAGTAAGCTAAGTGTTTGTTGTCATTGGAAAAAAATGAGTTTGTGTCTTGACCTTGAACACGGCATAGCTTAGAGTGGGGAAAAGTAGGTTTTTGTGTAAAAAAGTGGGAAAAAAGCATGTTCCAAGGAAGTAATGCACTCACGTTAGATGCTAAAGGTCGAATCGCGATTCCGACCAGGCACCGTGACGCCTTGCTTTCGGCAGAACAAGGCCAGCTCACTTTGACGCGGCACTTTGATGGCTGTCTTTTGATGTACCCACGTTCTGTGTGGGAAGAGAAACGCCAACAGATTGCAGCGTTCCCCATGTCAGCCCGAGCAATACAGCGTTTGATGCTAGGTAGTGCGCAAGATGTGGACATGGATTCTGCAGGACGAATTTTGATTGCGCCTGAATTACGAACAGCCGTAGGGCTGGACCGTGATGTCATGTTGTTAGGCTTAGGCGGTCATTTCGAACTGTGGAATAGTGCCGAATTGGAGCGTCGCCAAGCAGCCGAACTGGCTGAGGGCATGATGTCTGATGTATTTGAACAGTTTTCTTTCTGAGTCGGCTAATGGAGCTACAGCATCGTTCCGTTCTCTTGGAGCCTACGGTAGCGGCTCTGGTGAATCCCGTATTTATGGCGCGGAGGCCAGAGTACCGTCCGGAACCCACGTTTAGGTCCGGTGTATTTGTGGATGCCACCTTTGGACGAGGTGGTCACAGTCGAGAATTATTGCGCCATGTAGATGCTAATTCTCGTTTGTTTGTCATAGATAAAGATCCTGAGGCTATTGCCATTGCGAATGCGCTGGCAGCAGAGGATGCGCGTGTATGTGTGATACACGCAGGTTTTGAATCAATGGTGGATGCTCTGCGTGAGCATGGTGTTCACTCGGTTGATGGCGTCATGATGGATTTGGGGGTTTCTTCTCCCCAGCTAGATGATGCTGAACGTGGTTTTTCATTCATGCGTAATGGCCCCTTGGATATGCGCATGGATAACAGTAAGGGGCCGACCGCAGCAGAGTGGTTGGCTCAGGCCGAGGTCGATGAAATTAAGGAGGTCATCGCAGATTATGGCGAAGAACGGTTTGCTTTCCAGATTGCAAAGGCGATTACAAGTCGCCGCGAATCCTCACCGCTACGTACAACGCATGATCTCGCCGAGCTGGTCGCCAGTGTCGTCCGCTCGCGCGAAAAAGGTCATCACCCAGCCACCAGGACCTTCCAGGCTATACGGATTTACCTCAACCGCGAGCTCGAGGAGCTTGCGCATGCGCTCCCGTTAATTCTGGAATTACTGAATCCTGGAGGGCGTTTAGCGGTGATTAGCTTTCATTCGTTGGAAGATCGCTTGGTGAAACAGTTTATGGCAGCAGCGTCTAAACCTGCCATGGTGCATTCGCGTCTTCCAATTGCTGAAAAAGATATGCCGCAGCCTTGGTTGCAGTCATTGGGTAGAGTGTTGCCTGATGAAACCGAGATCCAGTACAACGTGCGTGCGCGCTCAGCTGTGTTACGTGTGGCCGAGCGCACTACCACCGAACTTGAAGCTAACTGGCAAAACAAGCTAGAGGCTGTTAAAGCCTATGCTGCTGGTGGCTCCGAGAAAAAGGGGAAGCGTAGATGACCATCCGTCTGCTCCTCGCGTTGGCTTTGATGTTGTCAGCCATTTCCTTGGTAACGGCTCGTTATCAGGCGCGTGAGGGCTATGTGGCGGTGGAACGTTTGCGCAATCAAGCGCAGGCGCTAGATATAGAGTGGCGTCGTTTGCAGTTAGAACGTGCAGAACTTACGCGTAACGCTCGTATAGATCAAGTGGCGCGTAAAGACTTACAGATGGTGACGGGCTCCCCCGATCGTACCGTGTATTTACGGGGGCAGCCGCTGAGTTCCTTATCTTCTAGCGATGAGGAGGATTAGCATGAAACGCTTCGGTTATCACGATAATCCAGTCCTAGAAGGTCGCCTGCCCATGTGGCGGGCGAAGTTGGTTTTGTTGATGGTCATGATTGGCTTCATGGCTTTATTGGGTAAGGCGCTGTATTTACAAGGGCTTTCTACCGAGTTTTTGCAGCAACAAGGCGAACGACGCTATCAACGTACGATTGAATTGCCTCCTATGCGTGGCAAGGTATTTGATCGCAGTGGGAATGTGGTGTTGGCAAGTAGTGTGCCGGTGAAAGCGGTATGGGCGATTCCTGAAGATGCGCGTCGCGCTACACCCGAGCAAGTGTCGGCATTGGCTGTTTTGCTGGAAATGCCCGTCGCTGATGTGCAAAAACGCTTAGACATTGAAGACAAAAACTTTGTGTATATACGCCGTCAGGTGGATATGGATGTGGCCGCTGAAGTGGCCGCTTTGCGTATCCCAGGCATACACCAACAAGATGAAATGCGTCGCTCGTATCCCGAGGGCGAGAGCATGGCGCACATTATTGGTTTTACCAATATTGAAGATAAAGGTATCGAAGGTATTGAGCTGGCTTTTAACGCCGAGCTTTCTGGTCAGTCGGGTTCGCGTCGTGTGATTCGTGATCGTTTGGGCCGTATTGTTGAGGATGTGCGTGATGCGATTCCTCCGGTGCATGGTGCAGATTTACGTTTGTCGGTAGATGCCGGCATGCAGTACGACACCTATTCCGTATTGAAAAATGCCGTCGAAACTAATAAAGCGGCGGCTGCCGCTGCGATTGTGCTGGATGTGCAAACGGGCGAGGTGTTGGCGCTAGTGAACCTGCCTACCTACGACCCCAACGACCGTTCGGATCGTAAAGGGGGCGCACTGCGTAATCGCGTACTTACCGATACGTTTGAGCCTGGCTCCATCATGAAGCCTTTCACGGTAGCGCTGGCCTTAGATAACAAAAAAATTACTACAGAGACGAAATTCAATACAGGTAATGGGTCGTACCGCTATCAAGGAGCCACCATTACTGACGTGAGTCGCCATAACGGTACGTTGGATGCGGCAGGTATTTTGCGCCGTTCCAGTAATATTGGTATGGCCATGATCTCAGAGCGTCTGACATCTGAGGAAATGTGGAACAAGTTTAATGAGCTGGGTTTTGGTCGTGTTCCGCATACGCCTTTCCCCGGTGCTGCCGCTGGCCGGTTAAGACCATGGGACCGCTGGCGTCCTATTGAGCGGGCAACCATGGCCTATGGCTATGGTTTATCAGCGTCGTTGATTCAAATCGCTCAGGCCTATACGGCCTTTGCGCGTAACGGTGATGTGGTATCGCTGTCGTTGCTAAAACGTGAAACTCAACCGTCTAGCGTGCAGGTGTACACCCCAGAAGTGGCACAAGAAGTGCGCCGTATGTTGCAAGCTGCAGCGGGCCCAGAGGGCGCTCGTTTGGCGCAAGTAAAAGGCTACACGGTTGCGGGTAAGAGTGGTACAGCACGAAAAATTGTAGATGGTAAATACAGTCGATCTAGCTATAGAAGCTCGTTCGTTGGTTTTGCGCCAGCTACAGATCCACGCATTGTTGTTGCGGTCAGTATTGATGAGCCTAAAGCTGGTGGCTACTTTGGTGGCTTGATCGCTGCTCCCGTGTTTTCTGAGATTGTTGCCAATAGTTTGCGCAGAATGGGGGTGCAGCCAGATGCTCCAATTGAGTCGCTGGTGGCTGTAAGTGCCAAGAGAGGTGAATAATGAAAAATAAAACGACTAACCAAATTTTAGAGTGGTTGCATAAGCAGGTGTCTGCAACGGCACAGTTGTGCTTGGACTCCCGTCAAATAGAAAAAGGGGATGTGTTTTTCGCATGTCCCGGTATTAGCGGTGATGGCCGCGACTTTATTGCTAATGCGATTGCCAATGGTGCAGCCGCCGTGGTGCGAGAGCACAGCGATCAGGCTTCCGATGTTGGTGTACCCGTATTGGATATTGCGAATTTGGCTGATGTCTTGGGTGAGGTTGCACACCAATGGTGGGGTTGCCCGTCTGAACAGATGAAGGTCATTGCGGTTACCGGCACTAACGGTAAAACATCGAGCGTGCAGTGGATTGCTGCCGTCTTGAATAACTCAGAGGTACCTTGCGGCACCATCGGCACACTGGGTGTGACGCTGCCTGATGGTACGAACTTGGGCGGTAAACTCACTACGCCTGATGTGCTGACTGTACACCGTAGTTTGGCTAAGCTGCGTGAAGCAGGTGCTAATTTAGTGGCCTTAGAGGCGTCATCCATTGGTATTGTGCAAGGCCGTTTAAATGGTGTGCATATCGCGATTGCAGCCCTGACTAACTTGTCGCATGACCACTTAGACTATCACCTGACACTGGAAAACTATAGCGCAGCAAAAGCACGTTTGTTTCAGTGGCCGGGCTTAGAAAGTATGGTGATCAATGCCGATGATGCATTTGGTCAAACTATCTTGGCTACACCAGCAGAAGCACGCAAGATTTCCTATTCGCTACAGAGTCGTGACGCTGATGTGTTCGGTGATGACGTGCATATTGGTGGCGATGGCCAAGTGTTTAATCTGATTACTGCCCACGGCACAGCACAGATTTTGACGCATTTGCTGGGCGAGCATAACGTTGCCAACTTGTTGTTGGTTTCAGGCGTATTGCAAGAGCTGGGTTGGCCAGTGGCTAAGATTGCTCGTTTGATGGCAACACTAGGCCCAGTACCTGGCCGTTTAGAAATTGCTAAATCCTTAAGTATTCCGAATCGCGCTATGCCCTTGCCACTGACCGTGGTGGATTACGCGCATACGCCTGATGCTTTAGAGCGTGCGCTCGTAGCATTGCGTGCCGTAGCGCAAGTGCGTGGCGGTAAGTTGGTATGTGTGTTTGGTTGCGGTGGTGACCGAGATACCGCTAAGCGCCCACTGATGGGTGAGATCGCTGGTAGATTGGCGGATCGCGTGATCGTGACCACAGATAACCCTCGCTCTGAGCAGCCTGAGCAGATTATTGCTCAAATTGTGAAAGGCATCGAGAGTGAGCATGAGGTTATTGAAGATCGTGCCCAAGCTATCTTGCAAGCGGTATGGGGTGCAGAAGCTGCTGATGTGGTGTTGATTGCAGGTAAAGGTCACGAAGATTACCAAGAGATCGCTGGCGAGCGTCATGTGTTTGATGACCGTCAATGGGCCGCTTTCGCGCTGACATGGTTAAAAGGTGTGGACCTTTGCACAGATAGCCGTCAACTACAGTCACAGAACTTGTTTGTTGCCGTGCGTGGCGAACAGTTTGATGGCCACCAGTACTTAGCTCAGGTTGCTGAAAAAGGGGCTTGTGCCGCGTTGGTAGAGTACCGTCAGCCTGATGTGAACTTGCCGCAGTTTGTAGTGGGTGATACGCGCCAAGCGTTGCTACGTATTGCAAAAGTATGGCGTCAGCGTTTTGCTATCCCCGTGATTGCGGTGTGCGGTAGCAATGGTAAGACCACAACTAAAGAAATGATTGCCTCCATCTTGCGTGAAAGCTTGGGGGCGGAAAACTTTATTGCTACCTTGGGCAATTTGAATAACGACTTGGGCGTGCCATTGTCCGTATTGCGCTTGCGCGATACCCATCAAGCGGCTGTGTTCGAGCTGGGCATGAATCATCCAGGTGAAATCGCTGTGTTGGCCGATGTGGCTCGACCAACAATTGCTTTGGTGAATAACGCACAGCGCGAGCACCAAGAGTTCATGCACACGGTACAAGCAGTGGCCGAAGAGAACGGGACGGTATTGAGCTACTTGCCGGCAAATGGCATTGCCGTCTTCCCCGGCGACGATGCTTACACCGCGTTATGGCAAGACTTGGCTGCTGGTAAACATACGCTGACTTTTGGTTTTGGTGATGGTTTGGCGGTATACGCCGAAAGCATTCAGGTGAACCCGGCGCACACACGCTTCCAACTGCATGTTCAAGCTGAAGATGTGGCGATTAAGTTGCCTGTTCCTGGTGTGCATAACTTGCGTAACGCCTTGGCAGCGACTGCGTGTGCTGTAGCGGCGGGTGCAGAGTTGTCCGCCGTGGTAGCGGGTTTGCAGGCATTCAAACCTGTTAGTGGTCGTATGCAGCCTAAATCGGTCATTGAAGGCTACCAACTGATTGATGACAGCTATAACGCTAACCCTGATTCAGTTCGTGCGGCGATTGATGTGCTGGCCGAGCTAGAAGGGCGCACGGTATTGGTATTGGGCAACATGGGTGAAATTGGTGAAACCCGCCAAGCCGCGCATGCTGAGGTAGGCCAGTACGCCAAAGAACGTGGTATTCAGCATTTACTGGTGATAGGTTCGGACGCGATGTTTGCGGCAGAGGCCTATGGTGAAGATGCTGAACATTTTGAGCAAATGGAAGATCTGCAAAAGCAGTTGATCGCTTTGATGCCCGCTCATGTATTGGTTAAAGGGTCGCGTACTGCTCGTATGGAGCGCGCAGTGCAGGCATTAGAACAACATTTTGCATTAACAGAGGGAGCTCGGAATGCTTCTTGAGCTGTCACGTTGGCTCGCGGATTCACACATACGCGCTTTCGGGGTATTTGAATACATAACCCTGCGAGCGCTGTTGGCGGCTGCCACATCCTTAGCAATAGGGCTGTGGTGTGGCCCGTGGGTGATCCGTAAATTGACAGAAATGAAGATAGGCCAAGCTGTGCGCAGCTACGGGCCTGAGTCTCACCTGCAAAAAAATGGCACGCCTACCATGGGCGGTGTGCTGATTTTGATCTCCGTAGGTATTAGTACCTTGTTGTGGGCCGACTGGACCAACCGATTCGTATGGGTAGTGCTGTTGGTAACGTTTGGCTTTGGCTGGATTGGTTGGGCAGATGACTACAAAAAAGTGGTTAATCATGACCCCGAAGGTATGTCCTCGCGCCAGAAGTTCTTTTGGCAAGCGCTGATCGGTATTGTGGCAGCGGTGTATTTGAGCTTTGCCGTATCGGCTCCTGCAACTGTAGACCTGTGGCCATTGTTTAAAGACTGGGTGCTAAGCGGTTTCACCATGCCGTTACCTACCCGTGCTGACTTGATTGTGCCGTTCTTCAAGAGCGTAAGTTATCCACTGGGCGTTTTTGGCTTTGTGGCACTGACGTGGTTTGTGATTGTGGGCTCTAGTAATGCGGTGAACTTAACCGATGGTTTAGATGGCTTGGCCATTATGCCTACCGTAATGGTGGGGGCGGCCTTGGGTATCTTTGCTTATGTAGTCGGTCGTGTGGATTACTCCAAGTACTTATTGTTCCCCTATATCCCCGGTGCTTCTGAGCTGATGGTGATTTGTGCGGCAATTGGTGGCGCAGGCTTAGCATTTTTATGGTTTAACGCGTATCCCGCTCAAGTGTTCATGGGTGATGTGGGTGCGTTAGCTCTGGGCGGCGCGTTAGGCACCATCGCTGTGATCGTGCGTCAGGAAATTGTGTTTTTCATCATGGGTGGTGTGTTCGTTGTAGAAACACTGTCAGTGATGATGCAGGTGGCGTGGTTTAAATACACAAAAAGGCGGTATGGCGAGGGCAGGCGGTTCTTTAGGATGGCCCCTTTGCATCACCACTTTGAAGTAAGCGGCTGGAAAGAAACCCAAGTCGTAGTACGTTTTTGGATTATCACCATCATGCTGGTCATGATTGGCTTATCTACCTTGAAATTACGATGAACAACTATCACTTCCCCTCGTTGCGTACTGACGGCCTGACCCTAGTGCTAGGGTTAGGGGAGTCTGGTATGGCTGCGGCACGCTGGTGCATAGAGCGCGGTGTCTCTGTGCGTTTGGCTGATACGCGTGCAACCAATGCAGCAGCACAGGCGTTGCAGGAAGAATATCCACAGCAGGTAAGTTTGTGTCTGGGTCCACAGGCAGTAGAACCCTCGGCTTTGGATGGTGCGCATACTTTGGTGATTAGCCCCGGTTTGTCACCAGAGCAAGCGGGTGTCAAAGAGCTGTTGGCGTATGCAAGCCAGCAAGGTATAGACACGCTGAATGAAACAGAGTTGTTCGCCAGAGCCTTAAATGACATGGCTGAACAGGGCTACCAACCTAAAGTGGTGGCCATTACGGGTACGAACGGTAAAACCACCGTTACAGCATTAACCCGTTTCATGTTTGAATGTGCCGGCATGACCGCTGTGGCCGCTGGCAATATTAGCCCAGCCACTATTGCTGCTCTGCGTCAGCATTTGAATCAAGACACCTTGCCAGAGGCATGGGTGTTAGAGCTGTCTAGCTTCCAATTGCACAGTTTGCGTTCCTTGCGTGCGGATGCTGCATGTGTGCTGAACATCAGCCAAGACCATTTGGATTGGCACGGTTCTATGCAAGCTTACGTGGCTGAAAAAGCGCGAGTCTTCAGTTTTGCGAAATGCCACATTGTTAACCGAGACGACAGTGCAACCGTAGCCATGGTGAGCAGCTTGAATGCACCACATGTGCGTTCAATCGGTGCGGGAGCGCCAGTATTACAAGGTGATATGGGCCTACAGGCTGACTCCAGCTTAAGTTGGATCGCCGTGGGCGAGCCCCAGCCAGAATTAGCCGAGCGCCAGCCAGTCACCACAGTACAGCCTTTGATTCCAGGTACGGCTTTACGTATACGTGGTCAACATAACTTGTTGAACGCGCAAGCGGCGTTGGCACTGGTACGTGCCGCAGGTATAGATTGGGAGCCTGCGTTGGATGCGCTACGCAAGTATGCAGGTGAGCCCCACCGTGTAGAGTTGATACGCCATATACAAGGTGTGCAGTTCATTAATGACAGCAAAGGCACAAACGTAGGCTCTACCGTTGCAGCGTTGCAAGGTTTTGATCAGCCTATGGTGTTGATCGCTGGCGGTGAAGGTAAAGGTCAAGATTTCACACCATTGGCACAGGCTGTTGCGAAATCTACCGTGGTAGCGGTGGTGTTGATTGGTCGTGATGCTCCCGTGCTGGAAAAAGCGTTGCAACAAGAGTCCACCACACCAATCGTGCATGCGGCGTCGTTAGACGAGGCGGTACGCGTGGCTTACGAGCGAGCACCAGAGCATGGGATGGTGTTGTTGTCACCCGCATGTGCCAGCTTTGATATGTTCAAAAGCTATGAGCACCGTGGTCACTGCTTTGTGGACGTGGTGCAAGAGTTAGCTTTGGATGAGGGAGAGGTAGCATGAGCTTATTTGCCGACCTAACCTCTAGCGTGAATGCTGTTCGGCCTGGCCGCACGGCATTGCCAGCGTTCGATATCGCGCTGCTGGCGGCTGGAGTGGTACTGGCGGCATTTGGTTTGCTCATGGTGTACTCCGCCTCTATCGCGTTGGCTGATGGCCCGCGCTATGAAAGTTATGGTCGTTACTACTTTGTAGTACGCCACATGATCTTCCTGACCATTGGCTTGATATTTGCGCTATTAGCCGTGAATCTGCCTATGCGTGTATGGCACAAGCTGGCGATCCCACTGTTCTTGTTAGCGGTGTTCTTGCTTATGGTGGTGTTGATCCCAGGCGTAGGTCGTGAGGTAAACGGTGCGCGACGCTGGTTACCACTGGGGCCCGTTAATTTTCAGCCTTCTGAGCTGATGAAAGTAGCGATTTTATTGTTTGCTGCTGATTACACCGTGCGTAAGAAAGAGCACATGCAAACCTTCTTGCGTGGTTTCTTACCTATGGCCATGACCTTGGCTGGCGTTGGTTTGTTGCTGTTGATGGAGCCAGACTTAGGTGCCTTTATGGTGATCGTAGCGATTGCTGTTGGCATTATCTTCATCGGTGGCTTGAACGTGAAATTGTTCGCCAGCTTGCTGGGCAGCATGGTGGTGAGTTTCTTGCTACTGATCTGGCTATCACCGTGGCGAAGAGAACGTATTTTTGTGTACTTAGACCCTTGGAATCCCGATAACGCCTACGGCAGTGCGTACCAGTTATCGCATTCGTTGATTGCGTTAGGGCGTGGCGAGTGGTTTGGTGTGGGCTTGGGGTCTAGCGTAGAGAAATTGCACTATCTACCCGAGGCTCACACAGACTTTATCGTGGCTGTAATTGGCGAAGAGTTAGGTTTTATAGGCGTTGCAGCCCTGATTTTGGTTTTCGGGTTTATTGTGTGGCGCGGGTTTGAAATTGGCCGCCAAGCATTGGCGATGGATAGACAGTTCAATGCGATGGTGGCGCAGGGCGTAGCCATTTGGTTTGGAGTGCAGGCATTCATCAATATTGGTGTGTGCTTGGGCTTGTTGCCTACTAAAGGTTTGACTCTACCGATGGTGAGCTATGGTGGTTCTGGGATTATTGCGAACTTGGTGGCCTTTGCCATTATGTTGCGCGTCGATTATGAAAACCGCAATTTGATGAGAGGGAAGCGCACATGAGCAAAACCCTGTTAATCATGGCAGGCGGTACAGGTGGGCACATTATGCCGGGCTTGGCAGTGGCGCATGAAATGCGTGCACGCGGCTGGCGTGTGGTGTGGATGGGGCACCCAGAGCGCATGGAAGGTGAACTGGTGCCTGAGCATGGTTTTACCTTAGAACCTCTGCGGTTTGCAGGGGTGCGCGGTAAAGGTGTAGGCACACTGGTTAAATTGCCATTGACGTTATTTAAGGCCTGCAGCGCAGCAGCTGGCGTGTTGAAACGTGTGCAGCCAGATGTAGTGCTGGGCATGGGCGGTTATGTAGCATTCCCAGGTGGCTTGATGGCCGCCATGAAACGTATTCCACTGGTAATACACGAACAAAATGCAGTAGCAGGTACGGCTAACCGTTGGTTGGGTAAGCTGGCTAGCAAAACCTTGGTGGGTTTTCCTGGTGCTTTACCTGGTGCCGTCATGGTGGGGAACCCTGTGCGTGTGGCGTTTCGTAGCGTAGTCCCCCCAGAGCAACGTTTGGCAAACCGCAGCGGCAAACTCAAGTTATTGGTAGTGGGTGGTAGTTTAGGGGCTGCTGTACTGAATAAGACTATTCCCGCTGCATTGGCGGCTATAGACGAATCGCAGCGCCCAGAAGTGATGCATCAGGCGGGTAAACAGCACATTGATGAAGTGCGCAAAAACTATGCGGATGCCGGGGTAAAAGCGGAGTGCACAGCCTTTATTGGTGATATGGCGCAAGCCATGGCTCAGGCTGATTTGCTAATCTGTCGCGCGGGAGCCATGACGGTGGCCGAGGTGGCTGCAGCGGGTGTACCTGCTCTGTTTATCCCATTGCCACATGCTATTGATGACCACCAGACCGCTAATGCGAATTACTTGGCAGGTTGTGGTGCTGCGTGGTTGCAACCGCAGCGCGAGTTCACTGCCCAGTGGCTGGCACAGTGGCTACAAGAAAGAACCCATGATGAATTACTGCGCACGGGTGTCCATGCGCAAGAACACGCCCAGTTGCACGCAACAGAACAAATCGCGAATGCGTGTGAACAGTTGGTAAGGAGGGCGGTATGAAGCACCGCATTAAGCACATACATTTTGTAGGGATAGGCGGCTCCGGTATGAGCGGTATCGCCGAGGTGATGTTGAACCTTGGTTATGCAGTCAGCGGGTCCGATATACAAGAAAGCGCGGTGACGCGTCGACTGTCTGAGTTAGGCGCTCGCATTGTAATTGGCCACAACGCCGAAAACGTGAAAGGGATGGGGGCGATTGTGACCTCCACCGCCATTTCTGGCGATAACCCAGAAGTGTTGGCCGCGCGTGCAGCACGTATTCCAGTTGTGCCACGCGCACTGATGCTGGCCGAACTGATGCGTTTGAAACGTGGTATTGCAGTGGCGGGTACGCATGGTAAAACCACAACCACCAGTTTGGTAGCTAGCGTATTGGCGGCAGGTGATTTAGATCCTACTTTTGTGATCGGTGGCCGTTTGAACTCCGCCGGTGCTAATGCTAGGTTGGGGCAAGGTGATTACATCGTCGTTGAGGCTGATGAGTCTGATGCGTCCTTCCTGAGCTTGCTGCCAGTGATGGCAATCATCACCAATATTGATGTAGACCATATGGATACTTATGGTCACGATGTAGCGCGCTTAAAGAGTGCTTTCATCGACTTCACGCATCGCTTGCCGTTTTATGGCAGCGCGGTGTTGTGTATGGATGATGCCAATGTGCGCGAGATCATCCCGTTTGTATCGCGCCCTGTGACTACCTACGGTATTGAGCAGCCTGCACAAGTACGAGCCGTTAATCTGCGCTGTGATGGTACACGCATGCACTTTGATGTAGAGCGTCAAGGTAGTACAGGCATGTTGCCTACTTTGTCCATCGTACTGAATTTGCCCGGTAACCATAACGTATTGAATGCCTTGGCGGCGATCGCTGTAGCGACCGAGCTAGGTGTGTCTGATTCGGTCATTGCTAAAGCATTAAGCGAGTTCACCGGTGTAGGACGTCGCTTCTCGCAAGTGGGTGATTTCGATGTGCCTGAACGCAATGGTGGCGGTAGCTTTACCGTAATTGATGATTACGGCCATCATCCCAACGAGATGGCTGCTACATTAGCGGCTGCCCGTGGTGCGTGGCCTGAAAGACGTATTGTTTTAGCCTTCCAACCACACCGCTATACCCGTACTCGTGACTGCTTTGAAGATTTCGTGAGTGTGTTGGGCAATGCCGATGCTGTATTGCTAACCGAGGTGTACGCGGCAGGCGAGAAACCGCTGGTGGCGGCTGATGGTCGTTCGTTAGCAAGAGCCATTCGTGTGGCCGGGCGAGTAGAGCCTGTGTTCGTAGCAGAAATTGACGAATTGCCACGAGCCATATTGGATTTTGTGCGTGATGGTGATGTGGTGATCACGATGGGTGCAGGCAGCATCAGTCGTATCCCTGCACGTTTAGGGGAAATAGAATGACGCAGAGTTTTGGTAAGGTAGGCGTACTGTACGGTGGCCATTCCGCTGAACGTGAAGTTTCTTTGATGTCTGGTCAAGGTGTGTACGATGCATTGCGTAGCAAAGGCATTGATGCCCACTTGTTTGATACCGGCGTACAAACATTGGCGGATTTAGCCGCACAGAAGTTTGATCGCGTGTTTATCGCATTGCACGGCCGCTACGGTGAAGACGGTACGCTGCAAGGTGCGCTTGAAATGCTGGGCATCCCTTACACAGGTAGTGGTGTGATGGCCTCTAGCGTAGCGATGGACAAAGTGATGACCAAGCGTATCTGGATACAGAAAGGCTTGCCTACACCTGCGTTTGAGTTGCTGGATAGCGATGCCAACTTGGCGGGTTTAGAACAGCGTTTAGGCTTGCCGTTCATCATGAAGCCACAGCACGAAGGCTCTACTGTTGGTTTCTCTAAGATTGATCACGTAGAACAGATTCCTGCGGGTTACGCGTTGGCAGCACGTTTTGATCACGTATTGGCCGAGCGTTTTATTAAAGGCCGCGAGCTAACCGTACCTGTCTTAGGTGTGGGAGAGGGCGCGCGTGCATTGCCGGTGATCGAAATTGTGGCCCCTGGTGGTAACTACGACTTCGAGCACAAATACATCAGTAACGAAACACAGTACTTCTGTCCAGCAGACTTGCCTGAAGCCTTAAGCCTAGAAATTCGTGAAATCACGCGCCAAGCATTTTTGGCCTTGAATTGCGAAGGGTGGGCGCGTGCTGACTTTATGTTGGATGACGAAAACCGTCCATGGCTGCTAGAGATCAATACCTCACCAGGTATGACCAGCCATTCCTTGGTACCGATGGCCGCTAAAGCCGAAGGGATTAGTTACGCGGATCTGTGTGTGCAGATTCTGTCTATGGCCAGTTTGAAAGTACGTGCTGTGGCACGTATTGAAAAGTAGGAGCTGCGAATGTTTGCAGACGCCCGTCTCACCAACTTCGTTGCAAACGTGCTGGCATTGCTAGCCGTTGCAGCGATGGTGGTTGCGGTCGTCATCTGGTGTGTGCGTAGACCTTATTTTGTGATTAAGACAGTACAGATAGAAGCCGTGCAGGACGAACATCTGAACTACGTGACACCGGCAACAGTAGGAGCAACAATTGCGGGCCGATTAAATGGTGATTTTTTCACTATTGATTTGGACAGCACCCGGAAATTAATTGAAACCGCTCCCTGGGTACGCCGCGCACAGATTAAACGTGTGTGGCCAGATACCTTGCTAGTACGCATTGAAGAGCAGCAACCGCTGGCGTACTGGAATGAGAACGAGATGATCAATACGTGGGGTGAAGCATTTGCGGCGAATGAGGGGGTGCTAGCGGATGAGCTAGAGCTGCCTCAACTGTTTGGACCACCGGCTTCAGAGCGCTTGGTTGTACAGCGCTATGCAGAGGTGGCACGTTGGATGGCGCCATTGGGTGCCAATATCCGCGAAATTACGTTGAGCCCGCGTTATGCGTGGGAGGTCGTGCTAGCAGATGGCATGCGATTGAATTTAGGGCGTGACCCGGCAGCAGATAGCGCTGACTTGCACGGTAGAGCGGGTGCTTTGCCTTTTGCTGCCAAGATGGAACGCTTTGTACAAGCTTGGCCAGCATTGATGCAGCGTCTGGATAACCGCCAGATCGCCAGTGCTGATTTACGTTATACCAATGGGTTTGCCATTACCTTGGCTCCCCAAACATCAACTCCAGTGAAACCATAATTAATATGACCCGTGACATTAAAGACTTAATCGTTGCACTTGATATCGGTACCAGTAAAGTGGTCGCCGTGGTGGCGGAGATCCTGCCAGAAGGGCGCTTCGAAGTACTGGGGCTGGGGCAGCACGAGTCACAAGGTATGCGCAAAGGGGTAGTGGTCAATATCGAGACCACCGTGAACTCTATCCAGCGCGCTTTGGAAGAAGCGGAGTTGATGGCCGACTGCAAAATCCGCGAGGTATATACCGGTATTGCAGGTAGCCATATCACTAGCTTTAACTCCAGTGGCATGGTGGCGGTAAAAGACAAAGAAGTCACCTCCATGGATGTGGCGCGAGTGATTGAAACGGCAAAAGCTGTGAATATCCCTACCGATCAGCAAGTGCTGCATGTGCTGACTCAAGAATTTATCGTGGATTCACAAGAAGACATTAAAGAGCCAATCGGGATGAGCGGCTTGCGTCTGGAAGTGCGCGTGCACATTGTGACAGGGGCGGTAAGCGCAGCACAGAATATTGTGAAATGCGTACGTCGTTGTGGTCTGGAAGTGCAAGACCTGATTTTGCAGCCCTTGGCATCCAGCTTGTCGTGCTTAACCTCCGATGAAAAAGAGTTGGGTGTGGTGCTGGTCGATATTGGTGGTGGTACGACCGACATCGCCATTTACACCGGTGGTGCCATTCGTCACACCGATGTGATTCCTATTGCGGGTGATCAGATCACTAGCGATATTGCGGCCATGTTGCGTACACCCACGCCAGATGCTGAAGAAATTAAATTGCGCTTTGGCTTAGCCAAGCAAGTGTTGGCGCATGACGATGAAAT
The DNA here is from genome assembly GCA_052103955.1 of Paenalcaligenes sp. Lineage (GTDB taxonomy): Bacteria > Pseudomonadota > Gammaproteobacteria > Burkholderiales > Burkholderiaceae_B > Paenalcaligenes. Next base: position 22,858 of record JBQELO010000004.1, read on the forward strand.
GATTGAAGTGCCAGGGTTGGGCGATAGGCCGAATCGTCAGGTGAAACGCCAAGCGCTGGGCGCCATTATTGAGCCGCGCGTGGAAGAGCTGTTCACCTTAGTGCAGCAAAGCCTACGTGAGTCTGGCTATGAGGATTTGGTGTCCTCCGGCATCGTGTTGACCGGTGGCTCCGCTATGTTGCCAGGCATTGTAGAGCTGGCAGAAGACGTATTCCTGAAACCTGTGCGCGTTGCTGTGCCCGCCTATGAAGGTAGTTTGGCTGACGTGATGCGTAACCCAAGGTTTTCTACGGTAATGGGTTTGTTGACAGAAGCGCGTATGCAAAATGCGCGTGGTCGCAAAGTGGCCCAGCAGAAAGGTAGTGTGAAGTCTCTGCTGGCTCGCATGAAAGAGTGGTTTATGAACTAAGTAGTACCGGTCATTCGTTTAGGCGAATGGTCAGAAGGAAGGAGGCGTTTCAATAGCCTTGCGAGCCACGCGCTGGCAACGATATTGAAGCAATTCTTAAATATGCAGCATCGGGGGGCAAGTTAACTTGCCAGATACTTAAAGTGAGGGAGTCGGAAATGATGAACTTTGAAATGTTGGACACTGACAGCAATGCGACTGTCATTAAAGTAATTGGGGTAGGTGGCGCAGGCGGTAATGCCATCAACCATATGATCCGTTCTGGCGTACAAGGTGTTGAGTTCGTGTGCGCTAATACAGATGCCCAAGCATTGGGTAGTAGCGAAGCTTCTGTACAAATCAGTCTGGGTAACTCCGGTCTGGGAGCTGGTGCTAAACCTGAGCAAGGTCGTACCGCCGCAGAAATGGCACGCGAGCAAATCCGTGCTGCATTGAACGGTGCGCACATGGTGTTCATCACTGCAGGTATGGGTGGTGGTACTGGTACCGGTGCAGGCCCAGTGGTAGCAGAAGTAGCTAAAGAACTGGGTATTTTGACGGTAGGTGTGGTGACTAAGCCTTTCGAGTTTGAAGGTGCACGTCGCATGCGTATGGCAGAGGAAGGCATTAGCGAACTCTCCAAACACGTACATTCCTTGATCGTTGTATTGAACGAAAAACTCTACGATTTGATGGACGACGAAGCAACGCAGGAAGATTGCTTCAAGGCTGCTGATGACGTGTTGCACAACGCGTGTGCCGGTATTGCCGAGATCATCAATGTAGAAGGTAATGTGAACGTCGACTTTGAAGACGTAAAAACCATTATGGGTGAGCAAGGCCAAGCCATGATGGGTACGGCAGTAGCCACTGGCGATAACCGTGCTCGTGAAGCAGCTGAGCGTGCTATTGCCTGCCCGTTGTTGGAAGGTGTGGATCTGCACGGTGCTCGCGGTATGTTGGTAAACATTACTTCGGGTCGCAACCTGAAATTGCGCGAAACTCGCGAAATTATGGATACCATTCGTGGCTTTGCCGCTGAAGATGCAACGGTTATCTTCGGTACAGCTTACGATGACTCCATGGGCGATGCTCTGCGTGTAACCGTTGTGGCAACTGGCTTGGGTCGTGTGCAAGCTAAACCACAGTTGGTGCAGAACAACGAGCAAGTATTGCGTACAGGTACTGATAATGAGCCAGTGAGTGGTTTTGACTACGCTCAAGCAGAAGTGCCTGCCGTTATTCGCAATCCACGTAGCCAAGCGTCTGCACAAGTACGTGCATTGGAAACAGCCGGAATGGATCATTTTGATATTCCAGCTTTCCTGCGCAAGCAAGCAGACTAAGTGATAGAGTAAACACATATCCCCCGATTCATGTGTAGACTCTCGCACGGCAGCGCATCACCACGGGGTGATGCGCTGCAAGCGTATGATGAACCGGAACTTACTGTCATTTCTTCACACTAATAAAGCATGTGTGGCAAAGCCATTAACGGTACAATGGCTAGTTATAAAAAAATTTATTAAGCAAGAACATTGACCATGTTACGTCAACGCACCATAGCCAAAACTGTTCGCACTAAAGGGGTGGGATTGCACTCCGGACGTCGCGTGGAAATTACAATGCGCCCGGCTGCTCCAAACACCGGAATTGTGTTTCACCGCATCGATTTACCCGAGGTGGTAGATTTCCCTGCGCGCGCAGATCAAGTGGGCGGTACACGTATGGCCTCTGTGTTGCAGCAAGGCTCGCTACAGGTGTCTACGGTTGAGCACTTGATGTCAGCATTGGCTGGTTTGGGCATTGATAACTTGCATATAGACCTCACCGCTGAAGAAGTACCCATCATGGATGGCAGTGCAGGTACTTTTGTGTACTTGTTACGTTCTGCTGGGCTGGAAGAGCAAGACGCACCTAAGAGATTCTTGCGTGTGTTAAAGCCAGTAGAAGTCTCTGAAGGTGAAGGTAAAGACAAGAAATGGGCGCGGTTAGAGCCGTACGATGGTTTCGCGCTACGTTTTTCTATCGATTTTCATCACCCCGCGATTAACGCAACAGCTAACTTTGCTGAAGTGGACTTTGCTAAAGATTCCTATGTGAAAACCATTGCTCGTGCGCGTACGTTTGGTTTTGCGAGCGAAGTGGAAGCAATGCGTGCAGCAGGTTTAGCGCGTGGTGGTAGTCTGGATAACGCAATTGTGTTGGACGAGTTCCGTGTGTTGAACTCTGATGGCTTGCGTTACGAAGACGAGTTTGTAAAACACAAAATTTTGGATGCCATCGGTGACTTGTACTTGATTGGTCATCCACTGGTGGCGAGATACGTCGCCAACAAGTCAGGGCATGGTTTAAACAACCAGCTCGCTCGTGCTTTACTGGCCGACCAAGAAAGTTGGGAACTAGTGACTTATGACAAGGCTGAGCCTGTAGCGGCGGCATTTAGTCATGAGTGGAAACTGGTGTGACGAGGTCACCGCAGTAGCACTACGAAAAGATCATCATCATGGCCCAGACTGTTTAAGTCGGGCCATGATTTTTAATAAGCTTAGCAATCGCTGTAGCCAGAGGCCCCGGCTCTAATGACTGGTGTAAGTCTTGGAACGCATCTAAGGCACTGGCATCCAACGGCTGTACAGTGCGTGCGGGTTTAGGAAGGTGGCTGTTAGTACTTAAGCTGGCCTGCACCATTACCTGTACGTCTGTAAGCTTCCAACCTACCTCGTGTAAGCATTGCAGTATAGATGTGGAACATTGGCGCAGTCTGGCGGCATAGGCAGGTGAGGGAACTGCTAAGGTAATTCGTTGTCCTTCTATATGGGCAACTTTGCAATGCGTATCCGCAGCAAAACGTACTTTCTGATGCAGTAGCTCTTCAATAGCCAAGAATTGATTGGCGGTGGCTAACACCGAAGAACTGTTTCGATCATGGCGTAGCCAATCCAAAGCCAATTCAGAGGCCTTGGATGAACGTGCGGTGCGGCGTGGCGTAAAAGTAGATGCCATAACAGAAGTAAGAAAGGAAAAGCAGTGACAAAGCCGAATCGACCCCAAACACTTTACAGCCGACATCGTAGCTTGATGATAACGTCGATTGTAGTGCTTGGGATAGCGCTCTCGGCAGGCATAGGTGCTTGGATACAATATAAGATCAGCGCCAAACCTGCATTGAGCCCAGAACAAGAACAAGCATTAAGTGCTCAGTTATCCAGAGACTCAGCCTACGTGCGAGAAAGCATGAAGCAAATGGCAGAGCGTGTGGGTACGTTACAGGCTCGTTTAGCGCAAATGGATACGCTGACACGCAGACTAGCAGAGAAAGCCGGTGTCAATGCTGATGTGTCTGAGTTAAACGAGGTCATGAACGGCGACAGCGAGCCTGAGGTTACGCTTAGTGTACCGGATGACTGGAGTGCGGAAGGTTTAGGGCGCGAATTAGATGGTTTGATGGCGCAAATGAATGATCAGCAAGACTGGTTGCAAATGCTAGATATGCTGATGGTTAGTCAAGCCGGTACCGAGGCCCTGATACCTACTGTGCACCCAGTGGACGTTAGTTACATGAGCTCACCATTTGGTTGGCGCATACATCCTATTTCGGGACGCCAGAAATTACACGAGGGCATGGACTTTGCAGCGCCTATCGGTACACCTATTGTGGCGGCTTCTGGCGGGATTGTGATTGAGTCACGCTACAAGCCTGGTTACGGTAAAACGGTAGAGATTGATCATGGCAACGGCTTGGTAACACGCTATGCACATACGTCTTCACTGATTGCTAAGCTTGGTGATGTGGTGGAAAAAGGGCAACTGATTGCGCGCGTTGGTAATACAGGACAAGTGACCGGGGCTCATCTGCACTTCGAGGTATTGCGGCAGGGCACTCCTATAGATCCAGCCTCATTTTTGCCCAAAGTGGATGAAAGCAACACATTGTTTGCAAAGAATAGCGAACAAGAGGCAAGCGATTAGGCCTCAGGTGCGTTAAACTCTATCAATTTCCTGCTGCTTTTCTTTTAACGCTCAGATTAAGGGATGCGGGAGCATCATCAGGTGCTGCCCGTGTGACACGATACAAGAATGGTTTCATTGCTCAAAAAGCTTATTGGCAGCCGCAACGACAGGTTGCTACGACAATACCGTAAACAGGTAACGCAAATTAATGCGTTAGAACCTGAGTACGCCGCTCTCAGCGATGACGCGCTGAAAGGCAAAACTGCCGAATTCAGGCAGCGACTCGCCGATGGCAAATCTCTGGATGGGCTATTACCAGAAGCTTTTGCAGTAGTCCGTGAGGCCAGTAAGCGTGTATTCGGTATGCGCCACTTTGATGTGCAGCTACTGGGTGCGATTGCTTTGCACTACGGCAAAATCGCCGAAATGCGTACCGGTGAAGGTAAAACACTGATGGCCACGTTGGCGGTGTACCTGAATGCACTGCCTGCTAAAGGTGTGCACGTGGTGACTGTGAACGATTACTTGGCGCGACGCGATGCCGAGCAAATGAGCCGCTTGTACAACTTCTTGGGTTTGTCGGTAGGGGTGGTAGTACCTCAGCAAGATAACGAAGAGAAAAAAGCAGCCTATCAAGCTGATATTACTTACGGTACAAATAACGAGTACGGCTTTGATTACTTGCGCGACAACATGGAATACCGCGCAGAAGATCGCCGTCAACGTAGTTTGAGCTATGCGATTGTCGACGAGGTGGATTCCATCTTGATTGACGAAGCACGTACACCGTTGATCATTTCAGGTCAGGCAGACGATAACACCGAGCTGTACAAGGCCATGAACGTGGTGCCTTCCATGCTGACACGCATGAAAGAAGAGCCAAAGCCACATGAGCCTGAGCCTGAAGGTGATTTCTGGGTAGATGAAAAAGCCCAGCAAGTGCATATTTCTGAAGCTGGTCACGAGCGTGCCGAGCAAATTCTGGTTGAGATTGGTTTGTTGCCAGAAGGCGAGTCGTTGTACGACCCACGTCATATTTCATTGATGCACAACTTGGTGGGCGCATTGCGTGCGCACAACTTGTTCTTCCGCGATCAGCAGTACGTGGTGCAGAACGATGAAGTGGTGATTGTGGATGAGTTCACTGGCCGTTTGATGGTGGGTCGTCGTTGGTCTGACGGTTTGCATCAGTCTGTAGAAGCCAAAGAAGGCGTACGTATTCAGAACGAGAACCAGACACTGGCTTCTATTACGTTCCAGAACTACTTCCGTATGTACGATAAGCTGGGCGGTATGACGGGTACGGCCGATACCGAAGCGTACGAGTTCCAAGAAATTTACGGTCTAGAAACCGTGATCATTCCTACCAACCGTCCGATGGTTCGGGTGGATCAAAATGATCAAGTTTATAAAACCGATAAGGAAAAATACGCGGCTATTCTGAATGACATCAAAGATTGTCATGAGCGCGGGCAACCTGTGTTGGTAGGTACGACCAGTATCGAAAACTCCGAGTTGCTTTCCAATATGTTGAACACTGCGAAAATGCCGCATGAAGTGCTGAATGCTAAACAGCACGCGCGTGAAGCGGAAATCGTTGCTGAAGCAGGTAAGCCTGGCCGCATTACGATTGCGACCAACATGGCGGGCCGTGGTACAGACATCGTGCTGGGTGGTAGCGTAGAGCGTCAGGCTATGCTGATCCAAGCAGATGAATCTTTAAGCGAAGACGAAAAAGCACAACGTATTGCCACGCTGAAAGCCGAGTGGAAACCACTGAACGATCAAGTAAAAGCGGCTGGTGGCTTGCGTATTATCGGTACAGAGCGCCATGAGTCTCGCCGTATTGATAACCAGTTGCGAGGTCGTGCTGGCCGTCAGGGTGACCCTGGTTCATCACGTTTCTACTTGTCGTTGGATGATTCCTTGATGCGTATTTTTGCGGGTGACCGCGTACGCGCCATTATGGATAGACTGCGTTTGCCTGAGGGTGAGCCTATAGAAGCACGTATGGTGTCGCGCTCTATTGAGTCGGCACAACGTAAAGTGGAAGCTCGTAACTTCGACATTCGTAAACAGTTGCTGCAATACGATGACGTGTCTAATGACCAACGTAAGGTTATTTATGCACAGCGTACTGACGTTCTAGAGTCCGAAGACGTAAGCGATGCTATTGCTAACTTGCGTGTTGCGGCTGTGTCAGATCTGTTCCACCAGTACGTGCCTGAGCACTCCATGGAAGAGCAATGGGATCTGGCAGGTTTGCAAGCTATCCTAGAAAGCGAATGGCAGATCAAGATTGATCTGGCCACTATGGTGGAAAAAGACACCAGCTTGTCTGAGGAAGACTTGTTAGATGCCGTGCTGGAAGCCTCTGCTAAACAGTTGCAAGACAAAGTGACTCAAGTGGGCGCTCAAAACTGGGCTAGCTTTGAGCGTGCTGTGACATTGCAGTCTATTGACACGCAATGGCGAGGTCACTTGCAAGCCTTAGATCACCTGCGTCAAGGTATTCATCTGCGCGGCTATGCACAGAAGGATCCTAAGCAAGAGTACAAACGTGAAGCGTTTGAAATGTTTGCGGCGATGTTGGATCGCATCCGTGATGACGTAGTGCGTGTATTGCTGACAGTGCGTATCCAACCTTCTGAGCAACAAGCGCCTGCTGAAGCTGTGGAGCAACCTGCCGCTGAGCAAGTGCGTTACCACCATGCTGATTACGATGCAGCACTGCGTGGCGAAGCCCTAGACTTGAACGAAGAAGCCCCCGCTGAAGAAGGTGATGAGCAGCGTGTAGGCCGTAACGACCCTTGCCCATGCGGTAGCGGTAAGAAGTATAAACACTGCCACGGTAAGCTAAGCTGATCCCTGTGTAGTGAAGAAAAAAGCCTGCCATATTCATGGCAGGCTTTTTTTATTGCTCTCTACCGAGGGTAAGACGGCGGAGGCAGCAATGGGTTTAGTTTTCCTCTTCGGGATACCCAATGCTTCTGGATATATTCATCGCACTCTCACGTAAACGTGTTGCGGTGGGGCCATCCCAATTGCCATCAAAGCTATTGCTGGGACCCATGATGAGTATACCTAGCACTATGTGCCCATTCGCATCAAACACAGGGGCACAGAAAGCGTCTATACCAGGAATGGGCATGCCCAATGTGCGTGATAGCCCATATTTTCGAGTTTCAGTTAAATGTTGTTCTAACGCTGAGGTATCTAACTCTGGTTGAGAGCCTGTACGCCCATTTTTCTGGCGCTGTTCTAGACGTAGATGTTGTTCTACTACTTTTTGTGGCAAATAGGCAGCAAATAGTCTACCTGTAGCCGTATTCGCAAGTGACATTACTGTGCCAGCTCTAAGGTTCACATGCAGTGTTTCGGCGGGTTCTTCTAGACGAACGATGGTTGCGCCTAAGTTTCCCCACACGGCTAATGCCACGCTATAGCCAGTTTCTCTGGCCAATGCTTCGGCTAAAGGCGTGGCTTCACGCAGAGGGTCTAGCCTACGTAACCGGGCTAGTCCCAGTTGCAATGCTAGAGGCCCTAACTCGTAGTGCCCCGCATCATTTTGCGTGACAAAACCCACTTTTAAAAAACTCACCATATAAGGATGGGCCTTGCTGGTACTCATCCCTGCGGCCGAGGCTAAATCTTTTAGCGGTAGAGGCGTGCCTTGTTGAGCCAACTGATTCAGTAGCTCACTTCCAATCTCTATGGATTGAATACCGCGTCGATTCTTTTCTGTAACGGAAGGAATAGGTTTTTGCATAAGTTCAGAGTAGGGAAAACGATGACTGAATTATAGGTATAGAAAAATATTTTGTGTTTAAAATATCAGATGTATTCGTTAGTTTCAGATATTAAATCTTAGGTGAACGCGTTCGTTAGTTGTTGGAGACAGATAATGCCACAAAATAAGATGTCAGTAGATGTTGTTGTTGTAGGAACGGGAGCGTCTGGCATGTCCACGGCGATTACCGCGGCAGCTCAGGGCTTGAGTGTCTTGGTGTTAGAAAAAGAAAAAATGTTCGGGGGTACCACCGCGCGCTCAGGTGGTTGGTTATGGATACCGGGCACACGCTTGGCGACAGAGCAAGGCATTCATGAGCCTGCCGGTGCTGCTAAAACCTATTTGAAACATGAGACCACTACACATTTTGATGAGGCTCGTGTGGATGCATTTTTAGAAAATGGTCCTAAGGCTGTGGAGTTCTTCACGCGTAACACCTGCGTGCAGTTCGATATGCCACCTGTTTTTCCGGATTACCATGCTGAGGCAGAAGGTGGTCAGCCGGGTGGGCGTTCTATGGTGACACGTCCATTTGATGGGCGTGAGCTGGGTGACAGAGTGAAAAAACTTGCGCCTGCGCTACCAGAACTTACCGTGTTTGGCATGATGTTGGGCTCTGGCGCTGAAATTAAGCATTTCATGCGGGCATTCAAATCTCCCGCTTCATTTTGCTATGTAGCTAAACGGTTGAGCCGACACTTTTTGGATGTGGTTCGTTATGGCCGTGGCATGACACTCACCAATGGCAATGCACTGGCGGGCCGCTTAGCCAAAGCAGCGCAAGACTTGAAAATACCAGTGTGGTTGGACGCTAAGGTCACTGCTTTACTGTATGAGCAGGGGCGTGTGGCTGGTGTACGTGTGCAGCATGAAGGCAAAGAACAAGAGATCGCTGCACGTTTAGGTGTGGTGTTGGCTTGTGGTGGTTTTCCTTATGATGTTCAGCGTCGTAAAGCACTATTTCAACATGCCCCTACAGGGCTAGAACATTTTTCACCTTCACCCTCTAGCAATACCGGTGATGGCCTACGGTTGGCAGAAGAGGTGGGCGGGTATGTAGACCCTACTATTCCTCATGCTGCTGCGTGGGTGCCTACTTCGGTAACTACACGAAACGATGGTTCTACAGGGGTGATGCCTCACTTTATTGACCGAGCAAAACCCGGTGTGATTGCAGTGAATAAAAAGGGAAAACGCTTTGCTAACGAGGGAAATTCCTATCACGATTTTGTGCAGAGCATGGTGGCTACGTGTGCTGACGAGTCTGAAGTTAGTGTGTGGTTGCTCTGTGATCACAAGGCTTTGCGTAACTATGGGCTGGGCTGCGTAGCCCCTTTCCCTATGCCTATAGGTAGACATCTGCGTAGTGGATATCTGAAAAAGGGCAAAAGCCTGACGGCGTTGGCAGCTCAGATCGGGGTAGACGCTACTACGTTAGAACACACTGTGCAGGAGTTCAACGCGCATGCTCGCCAAGGCCAAGATCCTATGTTTGATAAAGGTGGTCAAGCCTATAACCGCTATCAAGGCGATGCCAACGTAAGTCCAAACCCATGTTTGGCCCCCTTGGAAACAGGACCGTATTACGCCATCAAATTAGTGGTGGGGGATATTGGCACTTTTGCTGGCCTAGTTACCGATGCACACACCCATGTGCTGGATAGTAGTGGCCAACGCATTAATGGGTTGTTTGCTGTTGGTAACGATGCGGCCAGCATCATGGGTGGCAATTATCCTGGTGCCGGCATTACCTTAGGTCCCGCTTTAACGTTTGGTTATGTGGCCGGTATGGAATTGGCTGCAGAGCAACAACGCATAAGCGCTTAAGCGTAAGGGGTAGTGATGAATACAGCTACGCAAACAATGACTTCGTCGCTCTTAGTTGGTCGCTTAGCATTTATTACGGGTGCTGGGCAAGGTAATGGACGCGCGTTGGCAATAGGTTTGGCACAAGCAGGTGCCAGAGTCATTGCTACCGATGTGCAGCAGGCTGCGGCGGTTGATACAGCCACACTGATTACGGCACAGGGTGGTCAGGCATGGGCCTACGGCTTAGATGTATGTGATGAACAGGCTTGTCAGGCTATTGCAGAGCGAGTGGCTGCAGACGTGGGGCAGGTCAGTGTATTAATTAATAACGCAGGCATCATTATTCGCTCAGGCATGACAGCTCCACATGCTGCAAAACATTGGCGCGACACTATGGACGTGAACGTGCAGGGTACCTTCAATGTGACACATGCTTTTTTACCTGCTATACGCGCTACCAAGGGCAATATTTTGAACATTGCCTCTATTGCGGCGTATGCAGGGCAGGGCGGCAGTGTGGGGTATTCCCCATCCAAAGGTGCGATCAAAATGTTCACCCAAGCTTTGGCGGCAGAGTTGGCCCCAGAGGGAGTGCGTGTGAATGCACTGGCGCCTGGTGTGATTAACACCCCTATGACAGCAGCGACTCAATCTCATCCTGAACGGTTAGCGAGTTTTATGACGCGTATTCCTATGGGGCGTTTGGGGGAGCCTGATGAATTAGTCGGGCCTACCGTTTTTTTGGTTTCTGATATGGCAGCGTATGTGACGGGTGTCACGCTTGCTGTAGATGGGGGGTTTTTGGCAGTTTGATGTGATGCAGCATTAATAATTTTATCGGCAGTACAAAGGAGACATGAATGAATATTAGAAAATTAGGCATGTCCTTGCTCGCAGGGGCGGTATTAGCGGCAGGTAGTGTCAACGCACAAGAAATTCGATTTGGTTATAACGGTGATTTGTCTGCATCACCTTCTGCTCAGAGTGGACAAGCGGCTGTATTAGGTATGCAAGCGGCAATTGAAGACCTGAATGCTGCGGGAGGCATATTAGGTCAGACGGTGACGCTAGTAACGCGAGATGATGGCTCTGCGCCGCCACGATCCATACAGAATATGACGGATCTCATCGACAACGAGAAAGTGCAAGCGATTTTTGGGCCTACTAACTCGGGTAATGCGATGGCATGGAAGCACATCGCTAATCAAAAGAAAGTACCTGTGATGGGCAATGTGGCTTCAGGCACAGACATTACCAAACCTATGCGTGCGAATGCTGACAACTACATGTTCAGGGTCTCGATGGTAGATCGTGAACAAGTGGCCGCATTGATGGCATATGTCAAAGCGAATGCTGCTGATTCTAAGGTGATCGGTCTAATGGCTGAAACCACTGGCTATGGTCAGGGCGGTATGAAAGACATGGAAGAGATCGCCAAGTTGCAAGGCATAGACATTGCGCAGATAGAGCACTTCGGGGTGAATGATACCGACATGACCTCCCAGCTAAATAAGATGCGTGCTGCGGGTGTAGATACGATTGTGGTATGGGCTCAGGGCACACCTATTGCGCAGATTATTCGCAGTATGGAAAAGATTGATTACTTTCCACTCACGTTGACTTCATGGTCGTCCGACAACATTACTTTTTACGATGCCGCTGGCAGAGCTTTGTCTGAAAAGCCGCTCTTCATGCGTACGGTGAGTGAGGAGCGCACACCGGATCAAGAGCAACTTTTTTCTCGTATAGGTAGCAAGCTGCGTGCTCCTAGTTCTTTTTCATTTGCTTTGCATGGCTATGACTCGGTGCTGCTAATGGCCGCGGCAATGGAACAAGCGGGTACTACGGAAGGCCCCGCAGTACGTCAGGCGTTAGAGTCGTTGCAAAAGCCTGTACAGGGTTTGCTGAAAGTCTATGAAACACCGTTTAGTGCTACCGATCACGAAGCGCTGAAAGCTGAGGATCTGGTGTGGATTCGTTGGAAAGAGGGCAGCCTCTTGCCGCATACCGATTCCATTATTGAGTCTTTAGATAGCCAAAGCTTCATCCAATAAGCATTAAGAAGTTGTCGTTATTACTAAAAAATAGCAGCGGTGTTCGGCCTTGAGTGGGCCGAACACAGTAGGAGACAGATTCATGATTGATGCTCTTTTACAGGCGTTGATTAGCGGCTTGGCAGTGGGTAGTGCGTATGCGCTAGTCGCACTGGGTTTCAGCATTACCTTTACCACGACAAAAACATTGAACTTTGCACATGGTGACTTTGTGTCCGCCGGGGCATTTATAGGCATGAGTGCGTTGTTTTTGATTTTGGGCATGCCAATTAGCTCTACGTCGTTTGGCACGGTGGTGCCAGCAGGGGAAACACAGTTCTTAGGGCTGTTTATCGTGCTGTTAGTCATGGGGGCATTGGGGTGGTTGTTGTACGTGTTAGGGGTGCGGCCTTTTGCGGGGCGTCCTGGTCTGGCATGGGTAATGAGCACCTTGGGTTTTGGTGTCATGTTGCAAAGTGTAGGGATGGCCATTTGGGGGCCTAGACCTGTGGTCGTGCCTTCTCCGGTAGGGGATACGGTGATCCGCTTTTGGGGCATAGGCATACGTCCTCAGGAACTGCTGATGCTAGGAGTATCGGTAGTAGTAATGGTGGTATTTGAACGCATCATGAACCACACCCTTATTGGCAAAGCACTGCGAGCTGTGGCAGCGAATGGTGCTGTGGCAAGTCTAATGGGTATTAACACACAAGCCATGATGGTAGCGGCATTTGTGATTAGTTCTATGTTGGCTGGTTTATCAGGTTTCTTGTTAGCCCCTATTACACAAGCGTCATTGTTTATGGGGCTGGCTATAGGTTTGAAAGGTTTTTCTAGCGCCATGATCGGCGGGCTGAACAATCCGCGAGGTTGTGTGGTGGGCGGTTTTGTACTGGGTGTGTTTGAGTCAGGCGTAAACCTGTGGGAAGCGCAGTGGCGTGAGGTGGCCGTTTTTGTGCTGGTGATTCTGGTGCTGTCTTTCCGTCCTACCGGTTTGTTTGGTCGTAATCTAGCGGAGAAAATATGATGAAACAGTTTTCTTCTCTGCATGTGGTGCTAGTAGCGGCTGTGCTCATTGCATTGACCAGTTTGGTTGGTAATGATTATTACCTGCGTATTTTGTTCATGATCTGCGTGTATTACATGTGCGGTATAGGCATGAACGTACTGGTGGGGTTTGCAGGGCAAAAATCACTGGGGCAAGCGGGGCTGTTTGCGGCGGGCGCGTATTCGGCAGCCTTGCTCACCGCCAATTGGGAGATGAATCCGTGGTTAGCGTTTATCGCTGCCGCCGTGATTTCGGGCATATGTGGGGTATTGATTGCTGTACCGTCTCTGCGAGTACGAGGCCCGTATCTGGCAATGGTGACCTTGGCGTTCGGTATTGTTGTAGAGCGTTTAGTGAGCGAGTGGACAGCCGTATTTGGCGGAGCACAAGGTATTTACGGTATTGCCCCGTTAACGTGGAATGATGAGCCGTTAAGTACTACCCAATGGGTATGGTTTGGTATCGCCATTTGTGCCTTGACGCATATGGTATTGAGCAATTTACTGCGTGGCCGTTTTGGGCGCGCCATGCTGTCTATTCAAGCCGATGAAATTGCCTCGTCTTCTGTAGGGGTAAGGGTACACCGTGCCAAAGTAATCGCTTTTGTGATCGCTGCTATTACCTGCGGTATGGCGGGTGCAATGGTGGCACAACAGAATCAATACATTAACTCGGACTTCATTACCTTCCATCTTTCTATTTTTATCTTGCTGCTGGTGCTGTTTGGTGGTCCAGGAAAGATGTCAGGGCCCTTGGTAGGCGCCATTATCCTGACCATTATTGAGGCGGTGTTGGCGCGCTGGCCGTATGTACAGAGCTTCTTGTATGGCTGCTTGTTGTTGTTTGCGCTGTATTTCATGCCAGGAGGTGTGGTTGGGTTGTTCGCACCCTTGTTTGGTAAGCGTAAAGCCGCTGCGGCAGAGCTAGAGCCATTGCCACTGGAAACTCTAGGCAAACAAAATCAAGGCGAGTTACTGAAGGTGTCGAACCTTGATAAAGCCTACGGTGGGGTACGACCAGCATGCAATATCTCGTTTGAGTTACAGCGTGGTCATATTCATGCCTTGATAGGGCCTAACGGTGCAGGCAAGAGCACGTTGATCAACATGTTAACGGGGGCGGTAGTTCCAGATAAGGGGTCTATACGTTTTCTGGGACATGAGATCGCGGGTTTCCCTATGCACAAAATTTGCCAATTAGGGATGGGGCGTACGTTTCAAAACTTGCGGTTGTTTGCTGAGCTCTCTGTAGTGGACAACGTGATGCTGGGCCAGCACAGCCGAATGAACAATGGCATTTTTCGCTCGCTGCTGAATTTACCCAGCGTTCGTACTCAAGAAAACATTACGCGTAGAAAAGCACAACAGTTATTGCAATTGGTGGATTTGTCGGCATTAGCGGATCAGCCAGCCGGTAGTTTGCCCTACGGCTTGCAGCGACGGGTGGAGTTAGCGCGAGCGTTGGCTACAGAGCCGCAACTACTGTTATTGGATGAGCCAGCAGCAGGCTTAAACCCTCAGGAAACAGCAGAGCTTGGCGAGTTACTCAAACGTATATGCCGTTGTGGAGTCACTATTTTTATGGTGGAACACCACATGGACTTGGTGATGTCAGTGTCTGATCACGTCATTGTTCTGGATTACGGCGTCAAGATTGCCGAAGGTAAGCCAGCCGACGTGCAGGCTGATCCCAAGGTGATAGCAGCCTATTTAGGGGTGGATGATGACGATGAGATTGCTGTGTCGTTCACACCAGCTACAGCCATCTAAAACGAGGAAATACGATGCTTAAATTGGAATCTGTGCGTGTTTCTTACGGTGCTATTGAAGCAGTGAAGGGTGTAGATCTACACGTAGGCAAGGGCGAAGTGGTGACCATTATTGGTGCGAATGGTGCAGGTAAAAGCACTCTGCTTAAAGCCATTTGTGGGTTAGAGCCGTTATCTGGCGGGCGCGTGTTATTAGACGGTCAAGACTGCTCAGTGATGCCAGCGCATAAACGGGTAAGCCTAGGTTTGGCAATGTCGCCAGAAGGTCGTGGAGTGTTTGCCGACCAAACCGTATTAGAAAATTTATGGCTGGGGGCATATATGCGCCGAGCCGATAAAGCGGCAGTGGAAGCGGCTATAGAGCGTGAGTTTGAGCGCTTTCCTCGTTTGCGAGAACGTCAGCATCAACTAGCAGGCACCTTGTCCGGTGGTGAACAGCAGATGTTAGCTATTTCGCGAGCCTTAATGAGCGAACCCAGCATTTTGCTCTTGGATGAGCCTTCTTTGGGGCTAGCGCCACTAGTAATACGGGATATTTTCACCGCCATTCGACAACTGCGCAGTAGTGGGCTCACTATTGTGTTGGTGGAGCAAATGGCTAAACAAGCATTGGGCGTGGCCGACCGCGCGTATGTCTTGGAAATAGGGCGTGTGACGATGGAAGGGTCGGGGCTGGAATTGCTGAATGACGACAAAGTCAGAGCAGCCTATTTAGGCACACATTAATAGTATTTTTTGCAATAAGGAAACCTATATATGACACAGACTAAGACTTTTGCCAGCCATGCAGATACTGAAGATAAAAAAGTAAGCTTTACACAGCTATCGGCGAACGCATGGGCCTATACCGCTGAAGGTGACCCTAACACAGGGGTAATCGTAGGCGATGATGCGGTCATGATTATTGATACGCAGGCAACGCCAGCGATGGCTCAGGACGTGATCCGTCATATACGTCAGATTACGGATAAACCTATTAAGTACGTGGTGTTGTCTCATTACCATGCGGTGCGCGTGTTAGGTGCGGCGGCCTATTTTGACGAAGGCGCTCAAGAGATTATTGCTAGTCAAGACACCTACGACTTGATCGTAGAGCGCGGTGAGCAAGACAAGGCAAGCGAAATAGGTCGTTTTCCAAGACTATTCCGTAATGTGGAAACCGTACCAGAAGGATTGACATGGCCTACACAAACCTTTGTAGGCGAAATGCGAATTTGGTTAGGCTCAGTAGAGGTGAAATTAAGCCAAATTGGTAGAGGGCATACCAAAGGCGACATTATCGTAGAACTAGAAAGTCAGAATGTGTGTTTTGCGGGTGATTTGGTGGAATACCAAAGTGCAGCGTATTCAGGTGATGCCTACTTCCGCGATTGGCCTAGTACGTTGGATAGGTTGGCAGAGCGTAACTTCGATGCGTTGGTACCGGGTCGTGGGGCTGCTTTGCAAGGTGCGGCAGAAGTACGCCAAGGCTTGGCTTCTACGCGAGCGTTTGTGAGCGATGTGTACACCAATGTATTGAATGGCGTATCCGAAGGTAAAGCGCTGAATGAAATTTACCGAGAGACAGTGGAAAAGCTGCGTCCTGTATATGGCCACTGGTTCATTTTCGATCACTGCATGCCGTTTAACGTGAGTCGCGCGTACGACGAAGCTAAAGGTATTACGGATCCGCGTATTTGGACTGCTGAGCGAGATATTGAGATGTGGAAGGCACTAGAGGGCTAAGCTTACGTCTTCTTCCCTCTTAGGAGCAGCCAGCATGCAGGCGCCATCACCGTCAGAGGCAATTAGCCCAGACTATGTACAAAAACGTTTGGCTTTATGTGGTTTCAGTGCCATGTTTGCGATGCGTATTTGTGATGCTTTATTACCCGCCTTAGCCAGTGAGTTCAAGGTGGACAGTGTGGCGGTGGCGCCGGTGATTTCAGCCTTTGCCGTAGGCTACGGCATTATGCAAATGCTATACGGCCCGTTTGCCGAACGATTTGGAAAATTACCCCTAGTGTTTTTTGCCACCGTTGGTGGTGCAGGAGCATGTTTGTGGGCAGCGTTAGCCAGTGGCTTAGATATGTTGATCTGGGCACGATTGGTATGCGGTGGGTTAGTAGCGGGCATTGTGCCTATGTCTATGGCGTGGATAGGGGATCACAGCAGTGAGCAACAACGTCACCTGATGTTGGCACGTTTGTTGAGTGCCACCGTGCTGGGCATGATAGTGGGGCAGTTTTTTGGTGGCATTGTGGCGGTCACAGTGGGCTGGCGCTGGGGATTCGCATTGTTATGTCTGTTGTTTGCAGGGGCGGCATTATGGTTGCTGCCTTTGTTACGCGCGGTGCAGTACAAGGAGAAAACTAAACAGCTAAGCTTCTGGCGTAATTGGCGCAATGTGTTGAAACGTCCCATGGCGCGTATGGTGCTGCTGTTGGTAGGTATTGAGGGGGCATTGGTGTATGGCGTTTTAAGCTTTGTGCCTCTGTATTTGCATACACAGACCAACCTGTCCTTGCCTGTGGCTGGGGCGATTGTGACCAGTTTTGGTATAGGTGGATTGTGCTATACCCGCACCGTTAAATACTTGTTGCAACGTTGGGGGCGCAATGGATTGATCTTTTACGGTGGCTGCGGCGTGATGGTGGGGTATTTGCTCCTAGCCGTTTGGCCTGTGCCGTTGGTTGCCATTCTAGGATGTTGGTTTGCAGGCTTTGGTTTTTATGCTTTACACAATAGTTTTCAGTTTTTAGCCAGTCAGATGGCGCCTGCGATGCGGGGTACAGCCATAGGGTTATTTGCTTGCTCATTATTTTTGGGGCAATCCGTAGGGGTGTCGATGGTGGCGTGGTCTATAGATAGATTGCAGTCAGCACAATTGGCGCTAGGTGTAAGTGCGATCTGTGTGGTGTTGCTAGGCAGTTGGCTGGTGTATTGGCTGAAATGCTTAGCGCCTGTGCGCGTACGTACCTAATACGGTTGCTGGATTATTCCTCTAGTGGAGTTGAGCAGTCTGACGGCTGTTTATGTATTTGATGAGGTGTTATGTCTGGCTACACAGATCCCTATTTATTTAGACCATTGCGTATACGTGAGTTAACGCTACGTAACCGTATTGTGATTTCGCCTATGTGTCAGCATGCGGCTGAACAAGGTCATGCTACGCCGTGGCACTGGGTGCACTTAGGTAAGTTTGCCTTAGGGGGGGCGGGCTTAATTTTGAGTGAGAGTACCGCCGTAGATCCACGTGGGCGCATAGGTAGTGCAGATTTAGGTTTATGGACGGATGAGCACGCACTCACGCTACAGCCGCTGGTGCAGTGGTTGCAAGCACAAGGCTGTGCTTTTGGGCTGCAGTTAGCACATGCAGGGCGCAAAGCAGGTAGCCAGCCGTTGTGGGAAGGTGGGCGTGCCATAGATCCTGAGCAGATGGAAAAAGATGCAGACGCGTGGCAGCGCGTAGGGCCTAGTGCATTACCCGCGGGACCAGGTTGGTCGATCCCTGCTGCTTTGGATGAGCAGGGGATTCAAGAGGTAATTGAAGCCTTTGTCGCTGCGGCAGTACGAGCAGATCGTATAGGCGTAGATGTGATCGAGCTGCATTTTGGGCATGGTTACTTAGTTGCAAGCTTTTTGTCTCCATATGCGAATCAACGCCACGATCAGTGGGGGGGGAACGTAGAGGGGCGCATGCGTTTAGCCATAGAGATTGCGCGTAGAGTACGACAGGTGTGGCCAGCACATAAGCCCTTATTTGCGAGGCTGTCTGTGGTGGATGGCAGCATTGGCGGTTGGGGAGAGGCAGACTCCACTGTGTTAGCACAACGACTAAAAGCGTGTGGCGTGGATGTGATGGATTGTTCATCCGGCGGTTTAACCGAGGAAACACGCGCATTACCTGTACCGCGAGGTTTGGGTTTCCAAGTACCGTTTTCACACAACCTAAAGCATAGCGCCGATGTGATGACGCAAGCGGTAGGCATGATTGTTGATGCCGAGCAGGCAGAGGCCATTTTGTCGCAAGGCCAAGCGGATTTAATTGCCATAGGCCGCGAAGCGCTGTATGACCCGTACTGGCCACACCATGCTGCTCAAGCGTTAGGAGTAGATACGAGTTTTGAGCAGTGGCCAGAGCGGCACGGGATTTGGTTACGTAATAGAGCACCCGTATTGCAGCGGGCCAGAGCCGAGCAAACGTCAGCTGAACAAGCGTAGCCAACGGAGGCATTATGACTATACGCATGGGGTTGTTATATAAAAAAGCAGAGTGGACACCACAGCAGTTTCAGCAGTATTGGTTACAAGAGCATGGCGCCTTAGCTGCAAAGCTCCCGGGTATACAGCAGTACTGGCAAAACCATGTTGTAGAGCATCAGCAACGAGGTATTCAGTTTGCCCGTGGTGTGTGGCCTATAGCCGGTTTTTCATTATTGGATGTTGAGGCAGAGGGTGCTTTTGAGGCAGGAGTAGTAGCACAGGCATTGCAGCAAGATGAACAGCATTTCCTATCTGCTGTGCATATTCTAGGGCTGCAACGCAATGAGGTAATTGCCGTGCCATGTGCAGCAGAGCGCAGTCAACTGATGAAGCGCATGTCTATTTTGCGTCGTCGTGACACGATGAGCGAAGATGAGTTTAGGAGCGAATGGCGCGTACATGCCGAGTTGGTAAAGCAGATGCCAGGCGTTAAAGCTTATAGGCAAAACATTGTGCTACGCAGAGAAAGAGTGAAAGGGCAGCTTTGTGCGTATGAGCAGTTGCCCATTGATGGTGTGGTAGAGCTATGGTTTGACGATGCCACTAGCCTAGAGCATGCATTTGGTAGTGAGCAGGGAGTGCGCACAATGGCACATGCTCAAAGTTTCTTGCAAGAAATCACAGTATTTGGGGTAAAGGAACATCAGGTACGCTAACTCGACTCATACAAAAACGCCTTTCCTGTTTTAGGTGATCGCTCACCCAAACCGGAAAGGCGTTGTTGCTACCTAAGCGCTTACAACAGGAACAGCGTAGCCAACCCTAGGAACAGGAAGAAGCCTAGTGAGTCTGTGCCAAAGGTAAGTAGCACAGAGGAACCCACAGCAGGGTCTTTGCCGAAGCGGCTACGTAGGGTGGGGATTAACACACCCAAGGCTGCACCGATCAGCATGTTGCCAATCATGGCGGCCATCATCACGGCGGCAATCGCCACAGAACCCGAGATAAACCACGCAAATACAGCGGTGACTAAACTACCGCAAGCACCCACCATAAAGGTCACCATCAGCTCGCGTTTGACCAATGGCCAAATGTTAGAGCCGGTGATACGGCCTGTGGCCATGGCGCGAATGATCATGGTCATGGTCTGGTTACCGGAGTTGCCCCCAATACCCGCCACAATAGACATCAAGAAGGCCAAAATAACGATGTGGCTAACGGTGTCTTCAAACCGTGAGGCCACAAACGATGCGGTGGCGGCCGTACACAGGTTAATCAGCAACCAAGGGGCACGGTTACGCAAGGCGCTGAGTGCAGGGGCGAAAATATCTTCCTCTTGCAGACCAGCACGAGACAACTCTTGTTCTTGAGAGTCTTCTTGCAGAACGTCCACCACCTCGTCAATGGTTACTCTACCAATTAAACGGCCATAGTCGTCTACTACAGGGGCGGAAACCAAGTCATAACGTTCAAAGGCGTTAGCTGCATCCGCGTCAGAGTCCAGGGGGTGTAGGCTAAGGTAATCGGCTGCCATGACATCTGACACCAGGGTTTCTGGGTCGGAAACCAGTATGCGGGTAAGCGATAGCGTACCTAACAGACGATCGTCGCGGTTCACTACGAAAATCTGGTCAGTGTGATCGGGGAGCTCTTGTAGACGACGCAGGTAGCGCAGCACCACTTCTAGGCTCACGTCTTCACGCACACGTACCATGTCGAAGTCCATAATGGCACCCACGCTATCTTCGGGGTAGCCCATGGCTTCTAGTAATTGAGCACGCTCTGATTCGGTCAGGCCTTTTTGCACCTCGGCAATAACTTCCGGGGGCAGGTCGGGGGCCAGATCCGCAATTTCGTCGGCGTCCATGTTAGCGGCAGCTGCAATCAGATCAGCTGGCTCCATGGTCTTGATCAACGACTCTCGGGCCCAATCTTCAATTTCCAACAACACGTCAGCGTCGTATTCGTCGCTCACCTGTTGCCACACTACTTGACGTTCGTTTTCTGGTAAGGATTCCAGAATAAACGCAATATCAGCAGGGTGTAGATTATTGATGATGCTGCGGATTTCTTGCTCGTGACGACGATGCGTCAGGTTGGCGAGCAAGTCTTCGCGGTCAGAACCTTCGTGCTGACGCTGCGCCAAGGTTTCTACAACTTCTTGGCGCTTTAAAACAGATTGTAGTTTTTGTAGAGCAAGTTGCGCGTCCTCCGGTTCAAGTCGGCGGACGGCAGGACTGGTGTGCTCTTGAACAGATCCAGTCATAGGCAATACCTTCAGTCTAGAGGGGGAAGTTCGCGGCTGCGGCGGCTCGTGTCAGTGGCAACATAGGTCAGGGTGGCTTCTGTCACCTTGACCACTTCGTGTTGCAGGCGTTGACGTTCGGCATACACCTCTACTGAAACAGTAATAGAGGTGCGGCCAGTTTTAATGATGTCCACATAGAAACTGAGTAAATCACCCACAAATACAGGCTGCGTAAACGTGAAAGCGTTGACAGCCACTGTTGCTACGCGACCATTGGCGCGTCGTGCAGCCAAGATAGAACCAGCAATATCCACCTGTGACATAATCCATCCGCCAAAGACGTCACCGTACATGTTGGCATCAGATGGCATGGGCACTACGCGCAAAATAGCGTGTTTGTCATCAGGGGGCAAACTACAGGGCTGGGAGGCTTTGGGCACGATGATTCTCTCTGGCATACGTAGAGCCTGTATTGTAACGGCTGGGCAGTTTCTTGCCGTGAAACTTTTGTTAACGGGGGTTAAGGTTTGAGGTAGTGCTGGCTTAAGCGTACCCAGTAGCTGGCACCTGTGCTAAGAATTTCATCGTTGAAATCATAGCTGTCGTTATGCAGCATGCAGGGACCTAATCCATGACCCGCAAGGCGGTGATCGCCCTGACCATTGCCTATCCAGATATAGCTACCTGGTAGTGCTTGCAGCATGAATGCAAAGTCTTCAGCGCCCATAGAAGGGGGAAGGTCTTGGTGCAAGGCAGCGTCACCAGCCATCTGAGCTATGACCTCTGCTGATACGGCGCTTTCTTTGGCATGGTTGATGGTAGGTGGGTAGCGTCTATCAAACTCAAACGTGCTTTGGCAGCCCATAGCAGAACAACTTTGCTCAACGATTTCACGCATGCGTGTTTCGATAAGGTCTAAGGCTTCGTTGCTAAGCGTACGTACGGTACCGCGTAGTGTTGCCGAAGTAGGAATAACGTTATCGGCGGAACCCGCATGAATTTGTGTGACACTTAGTACGGCAGGTTCAAGTGGATCGATGACACGGCTAACAATGGTTTGTAGGCTCATGACTAATTGAGCGGCGGCGGTAATGGGGTCTACGCCCAGATGTGGCATACCACCGTGCGCGCCTTTGCCGTCAATTTGGATGCTGAATGTGTTGCTAGATGCCATAACGGCACCTTTATGCACGGCGAATTCACCAGCAGGTAAGCCCGGCCAATTATGCATGCCAAACACAGCATCCATAGGGAAGCGGGTGAATAGGCCTTCCTCTATCATTTTGCGTGCACCCGCAAAGCCTTCCTCGGCGGGTTGGAAGATCACATAGACGGTACCGATAAAATCGCGGTGCGACGCTAAGTAGCGGGCTGCGGAAAGTAGCATAGCGGTGTGACCGTCGTGACCACATGCATGCATTTTTCCCTCGTGGCGGCTGACGTGTGCAAAATCATTCTGTTCTAACACCGGTAACGCATCCATGTCGGCGCGTAAACCAATGCTAGGGCCGGAGCCTAAGTCACCTTTGATGGTGCCAACAACTCCTGTACCTGCTAGGCCTCTGTGTACTTCTATTCCCCATTCTGTCAGCCAATGCGCGACAGTATCAGCTGTGCGGTGTTCTTCATAGGCAAGCTCAGGATGTGCGTGCAAGTCGCGCCTAATGGCTGTGATGTCGTCTTGCCAGGCAACAATGGGGTCAAGCAGATTCATGACAGAAAGCCTTTTAAGAGTAAATCTGTGAACCCCATAGGGTAGCATGCCTAGTGCTATTTCGCCGTGTTTAACGCGTGGTTGTGTACCCTAAACACGGTTGGATCATTTCTTGCAAAGCGTTGTGTAGCGGGGCATTGCTGGCAACTACGTGTCCGGTTTTAGGCCATGAGTGCTGTTGGAACATGTCTTGGCAAACACCACCTGCTTCACGCACGATTAAGGTGCCTGCGGCGACGTCCCAAGGTGCTAAACCCATTTCCCAGTAACCATCAAAGCGGCCGCAGGCTACCCACGCTAAATCCAGTGCGGCAGCACCATTGCGGCGTATACCGCGAGTGCGGCGTATGCCAGCATTAAGTGTGGGTAGATAGTGATCAGCAAAGCTAAAGTCGCGAAATGGAAAACCGGTCGCTAATAAGGCATCGTCCAAGGTGTTGGTGTCGGTGCAACGCAAACGCTGTTGGTTTAGCCAAGCGCCGGTGCCGTACATGGCGGTGAACAGTTCTTCGCGATTGGGGTCATACACCACGGCGACAACGGGGGTGTCACACGTAATGGGGGTGTCACCAGCGATGATGCTGCCTGCATGGGCAACCAAAGCGATAGACACAGCGTAATGTGGAATGCCATGTAGAAAATTTGTGGTGCCATCTAGTGGGTCTATATACCATGTGGCGAGCCCTTTACTATCGCCACCACTTTCTTCTGCCACAATGCCAAACTCGGGCGTTTGTGTGCGTAAGATGTCTAAGGCTGCCATTTCGGCATCTCTATCTGCTTGAGATACCAAATCGTTTTTGGCTTTGGTGTCTATTATTAAACGGTCACGGTGTGCCGCGTGAGCTTGTAAAATACTGGCTGCTGCATGGGCGGCACTGACCGCTGTAGCCAGCGCGTCGCTGAGTGGAAGGCGTGTAGAAGAGAGCATAGCTAGACGTTAACCTATGTTTGTTTCATGTATTTATTGTGTATTAAAACGTATTAACATGACGGGCGGATTTCAAAAACTACAGCCAGCAGTACCTTCCTTTAATCAGAACGGTATAGCGCAGAGCTTACAGTATGGTGATGTGTACCATTCTACGGCGGGAGCGTTGCTGCAAACACGGTATGTGTTCTTGGCTGGTAACGGCTTGCCAGAGCGTTGGCAGGGACGGCCACACTTCTGTATTGCCGAGACAGGTTTTGGTTTGGGCAACAACTTTTTGGTGACATGGCTAAGCTGGCTGCAAGACCCGGCGCGCAGCCAACGTCTGCACTTTCTATCCTTTGAAGCACACCCCTTTCATCGTGACGACTTGGCTCGTATGCATGAGCAAACGAGCCCTGAGCTACAGCCGTTGATACAGCTGTTATTGGCACAATGGCCGGAGGTGTTACCAGGTATTCATAGACTGTATTTTGAAAACGGTAACCTGACGCTGACGTTGGTGTTCGGCGATATAGAGCAAAAATCTAAATTGGTGGATGCTCAAGTAGATGCGTTTTTCTTAGATGGGTTTGCGCCACGAGTAAATCCACAAATGTGGTCGCGTCGGTTATTTGGTCAGTTAGTGCGTTTATCGGCTAAAGGGGCGACTATGGCCAGTTGGTGTAGTGCGGGCCAAGTGCGTCGTGACTTGCAAGATGCAGGTTTTCTGGTGCAGCGAACGGTTGGCTTCGCGCACAAACGTGAAGTTATACGAGGCGTTTTACGTGACAAGCTAGGACGAGAGCCTAGGGCTGTGCCTAAGCATGTAGTGGTCGTGGGGGCAGGTATAGCGGGTGCGGCAACAGCGGCGGCCATGGTGCGACGAGGTATACGTGTAACGGTAGTAGACCCCATCGTCAAAGAGGGGCTGGGAGCATCGCATAAAGGGCATGTAGCCATTGCGATGACGCCTTTAATTAGTGTGGACGATGCACCGCGTATGCGATTAAGCCGTGCTGGCTTTTTGATGGCGGAACAGCAATGGCAAACGGAGGGGGCTACCGATTGCGTGCCATTGGGTACGGTACGTGTAGCGGCTGATCACGACGATGACAGCGCAGCGCGTAAAGCAGTAGAAGCTTTGGGTTTCCCAGAGTCGTGGGTGCAGTATCTAGATGTTGAGGCTATGTCCCAAAAAGTGGGTGAGGTAGTGTCACAAGGGGGGATGTATTTCCCCAGAGCGGTACGAGTGCAGCCCGAAAAACTCGTAGAAAGATTATTAAGTCACCCCCTGATTACGGTGCGGGCCGAGAAAGTGCTGCACATAGAGTCGTCAGAATCGGGTTGGTGTGCCATAGTAGATAGTTCGGGTAGTAATCTTGATGCTCGTATCTCGGCAGATGCGGTGGTGCTATGTGTGGCGGGAGCGTTGCCATCGTTGTTGCCTGAACAGGAACGTGCTGGAAAAAATTATGGCTATTTAGCTGAAATGGAACAGCTGCCTGGTCAGGTTAGTTATTTCTCTGCGGCGCAGATGGCCAAAACACCAGAGCTGATTCTGGCGGGCGAAGGCTACTTATTGCCTGCTGTGGATGGCGTCTGCACTGCGGGTAGTACCTACGGTGCAAATGGTGAAACTGCTGAAGTCACCGCATGTGGGCATCAAGAAATACAGGAAACGCTACAGCGCTGGCAGTCGTGGTTGGCATCCGCTACACCACAAGGTGGTTGGGCTGGTTATAGGTCTGTATTGAAAGACCATTTACCACTGTATGCCGGTAGTGATCAAAAGATAGCTGTACTGTCTGCTTTGGGCTCAAACGGCTTCGCATGGAGCGCCATTTTGGCAGAAGACTTAGCAGCAGCATGGAATAATGAGCCGCGATTGCTAGAGAGGGATTTATCCCGAGCGCTGGGTCTGCGATAATAGAAACTTTATGAACGGGATTGAGGTATTTTTGCTTTTAGATTTGGATTTGTAGCAAAAATACGTCAAAATAGACACTTTATTCCCTTATTGGGCTTTGCCCGAGGATCGTGCTGTGTCGTCCAACACTCACCTTGCTGACGTGACGCAATTGTTTAATCTTCAAAGTAACCTTGCCATTAAACCGTCTGTAGCGGATTTTCAGGCTGAACAGACAGATCAAATCCTGCGTGTGGAAGCGCATTCCCCAGGCGTATTCAGGCTACGTTTTGGTAGCTTAAAACAGATACAGCCTGAAAAAGTCAGCCTGCGTGCGCAACAGCAGGCCGAGATGCTATTAGTGCGGGAAGACGCCGTAGGTGAGTTTTCCCAAGAGTCGCTGGAGCATGAGGGCGGCTGGCGTGTAGAGCAGGGCGAGTATGCGCTGGTGTTGAATCAGGCCCCATTTTCGTTTGCTCTCTATAAAGGCGACGAGCTGTTGCTGCAGTCGGCACCATCAGGTGTATGGCAGGACGACAAAGAAGAGCAACAAGGTTGGAATGCTGCTTTTGCGTTGCAGGCTAATGATGTGTTGTACGGTTTGGGCGATACACAAGAAAGCCTTAACCGTGATGGTCAGCAGTTATTGTCTGATTTACCCGAGCACCGTGTGTTGCCTTTGTTGTGGAGCACCAAAGGTTGGGGTGTGTACGTCAACACGCTAGAGCGCGTTGAGCATAGCGTGGCCGTAGAAGAAGATGCACGTTACAGCGTTCGAGCTTCTGCTCCGGTGTTGGATGTGTTCTTGTTTGCGGGTGCTCCTACTGAAATCCTGAACCAGTACACCGCATTGACAGGCCGTGCTGGTCAGCCCGGCGTATGGCCTATGGGTGTGTGGTTGCAGCAAGCTGCTGGTCAATCTATTGAAGACACACTAAGCCTGTCAGCTTCCTTGGCAGAGCAAGGCGTGGGTTTGGATGGCGTGATGGCTGCTGCGCCTGCGCTGTACGGTTTTATGCCTGACCGACCCTTGTTCGTATGGGACGAGGCTCGTGTACAAGATGGCCGTGATTTAAGTGCAAAAATAGAAAAATCAGGTGTGCAGCTTGCAGCGCACACCTTCCCCGGCGTGATTGTAGATACTCCCTTGTTTGAAGAGTGGGAGGATCGCGGTTGGTTATTGATTGACGACGACACTGGTGCGGCTTATCAATTTGAAGGCGATGAGAACAGTGCAGGCAAACCGTTTGGTTTGTTAGACCTAACCCATAAAGATGTATTTAAGATGTGGGTAGAACGTCAACGCCAAAACTACGACGAAGGTTTGGGTGCTCCTATATGTACTGTGAGCTACAACATTCCCGATAGTATTACCGCTCGTGGTGGTGAATGTGGTGCGTTGCTGCGTACGGTTTACCCCATCTTGGTACGTCAGGCATTGTTTGAAGCTTTTGCTGGTCATAAAACGCCACAAGAGGGTGTGATCTGGAGCACAAATCTGTTCCCTGGCGTGCAGCGTTACAGCATGCAGTTAGGGCCAGATGTCAGCAATGACTGGGAAGGTATGGAGCGTTCACTGCGTTCCGCTTTGGCATTGGGCAATAGCGGTGTGACTGCGCAAATGCACAAATTAGGCAACGCCGAGGCGTCTACTAGCGATATGACAGCCGAGCTGTACATTCGTTGGTTGGCGATGGGCGTATTTTCTGCCAACTTCTGTTTCCAAGCCATACCGGCATTGTTGCCTTCGGCCTTTGACGAGAAAACTCAAGAGTTGGTGCAGCACTGGTTACGTTGGCGCTATAGATTAGTGCCTTATATCTTAGGCATCATTGAAGAGTCTGTGCGTTGTGGCTTGCCAGTTCAGCGCTCTATGGCTTTAGAGTTCCCAGATGATCCCGTTGCTCAGCAGTGGGATACTCAATATATGTTGGGTTCGGCATTGTTGGTCGCACCATTTTTGCAGTCTGGCGAAGAAATGGAAGTGTATTTGCCTGCAGGCAGCGCATGGTGGGATCTCAGTACAGGCTGGCGTTACGAAGGCGGTACTACTTGGACAGTGACTGCTGGCTTGGATAGGCTGCCTGTGTTTGGTCGCGAAGGCCATATGTTGTGCCTAGGGCCTGAGGTCAATAACACCAGCGAGTTCAACTCGGCGCGTCTGTTAGAAGAGGTTTGGATGTTTGGCATGCCTGAGCATAGTCCTGAAGTCATGCGCAATAAGATCCGTGTCATGCAGATGCAAGGCTCTAGCTATATTAAAGGGCTGGAAGGTTTGAAAATTCTGCCTGCCGAGGGTTTGGAAGTAAAACGTCGTGGTGCCGAGGTACGTATCTCACGAGCACGATAAGAACGTGTGATAACCCTGTACTGCCGTACGACAGGAAACACCCCTAGGTTGGATTACCCACCTAGGGGTGTTTTGTTTGTGTTATGCCTTGTTACAGCTTTTTCGGTGTGATGAAGATTCAGCTGTTGTTGACTGTGTGTATAAACAGTGAAAAGGGTGGTTTCTACATTGTTTTTAAAAAAATACGCTTTTTTAAGAAATATTCGTAGAAAGTGCTTGACGCACTAGTACAGCTGGGGCATAATTTAATTCTTCGGCGGTTGCTGCAAAGCAATTAACCCGAAGGGGTGGTAGCTCAGTTGGTAGAGCAGTAGACTTTTAATCTATTGGTCCTGGGTTCGAGTCCCAGCCATCCCACCAACCGGATACATAAGTAAGTCAAATTTGATTTACTTAGCTACGAAAGTAGCTGAAAATAAGCCCCTGAAAAGGGGCTTTTTTTTCGCCTGTGTTTTTGAGCTTTTAGAAAAAGAGTTCCTGCTTCAGCTTGTAACAAACAAACGAATCTTTATAGTTATATGTGCTCTACGGATTTAGTCTGAATCCTTCACAGCCTCCCCATTGGTTTTTTCGGTGTAGCCAGATAGTTTGGCATACAGAACAATGGAAAGGGCCTTCCCACTTTGCATTGTGTCGTTCTACGTAGCTTTCCCCGTTTTTCATGAAAGAATGGGGATGAGTGCCTGGAACAGCTACCGGCAAATCTAGACAATGGTCGCAAAGTGCGCGTGTAACTATAGCTTGCATATTAATCTCACATAACGGGTTGATAGGCAGTATTACAAGCAAAAACGCTAAGCTATCTTACCCTAATTATGTAAATTTGAAATGATTTGCATACTTCGGTGAGATTTGTTTGTATTTTGAAACTAGCGTCTATTGTTTAGTTTAAGTAATTTGGCTATTTATTCGCATCATTTAGATGCCTTTTAACTAGTTTTTTTAGTTATAAGTAAAATAATTTTCAATACAAACACTATGGTAGATTAATACAACACAATGAATGAAATATCTAAAGGGTATTGGCGTTCAATGTGATTTTATTTGGTGGCTAGCACGTTGTGATTAGGTTAGAAAATATAGAAAAACGCTATACCAGCGCTAATAAAGAAGTGATCGCATTGCATGATATTAATCTGCATATTCGACGCGGCGAGGTATATGGCATTATTGGACGCAGCGGTGCGGGTAAAAGCACGTTAATCCGTCTATTGAATATGTTGGAGCGCCCTACGCAGGGTTCGGTTACTTTTCAAGGGCAATGTATTTCCTCATTAACCGAGACACAGTTAAGACCTGTACGCCAAAAAATTGGCATGGTGTTTCAGCATTTCAACTTGTTGCAGTCACGCACTATCTTAGACAACGTATGCTTTCCTCTAAAGCTGGCAGGTTTAAGTAAGGCGCAACAACATGCTAGAGCGAAAGAGGTGTTGCAACTGGTAGGGTTGGAGCAACATGCCCATAAATACCCTAGGCAGTTATCGGGTGGGCAGCAACAACGGGTGGGTATAGCACGCGCATTGGCCAATCAGCCTGAGCTGTTATTGTGTGATGAAGCTACCTCTGCGCTAGATCCAGAAACTACACAGTCTATTTTGCGTTTGCTCTTAGAGATTAATCAGTCGCTAGGGCTAACCATTGTGCTCATTACGCACAGCATGGATGTGATACGTCAGGTGTGCGATAGGGTGGCGGTGATTGAGGCCGGAGCTGTAGTGGAAAGTGGTGAGGTGCTGGACGTGTTTCTGCATCCCCAGCACGCTGCGACTCAAAGCCTGTTGGCGGAAAGCGGTAACGACAGCGATGGTTGGCGAGCGATGGATCAAGGTGTAAGTGGTAGGGTGATACGCCTGAGCTTTAAAGGTGATGCGACAGTGCAGCCTTTAATTAGTAGAGTTAGTCGTGATCTAGGTTTAGATATTAGTATCTTGCAGGGTGCGGTAAGCCGAATTAAAGGTACACCGTACGGACAGTTGGTGGTGGCAGTGGAAGGGCAGCCAGAGCAGCAGCAACGGTTGGGAGCTATGTTGGATGAGTTGGGTGTGCAATACGAGGAGCTGCGAGCATGAACTGGTCTAATTTAGATTGGCCGTTGTTGGCTGAAGCTACCATTGATACCTTATTAATGACGGGGTTCTCGCTGGTATTCACGATTATCATCGGGTTGCCGCTGGGGGTATTGCTGTTTTTAACCAGCCCTAAACAGATGATGGAGCATCATGCGGTTTATCAAACGCTATCGCTGATTGTCAATATTCTGCGTTCGGTGCCGTTTTTGATTCTGTTGATTGTGATGATTCCTTTGACGCGAATCTTGGCAGGTTCCGCATTGGGAGTGGCAGGGGCAGTGCCTCCATTGGTCATGAGTGCCGCACCATTTTTTGCCCGTTTAGTTGAAAACGTTTTAAAAGAACTGGATCCCGGTGTGTTAGAAGCCAGCCGCGCCATGGGGGCAAACCCACGTGAAACGGTAGTTATGGCGTTATTGCCAGAGGCTAAAACGGGTGTGGTTGCCGCTATCGTGGTGACAGCTATTATGTTGGTGGGTTACTCGGCAATGTCCGGTGTGATTGGTGGTGGCGGTCTGGGTGACTTGGCACTACGTTTTGGTTATCAGCGTTACCAGACGGATGTTATGGCCGTAACGGTCGTGATTCTGGTGGTGTTGGTACAGTTAATGCAGGTGTGGGGAGATAAGCTGGTTGCGCGTATGAATAAGCGCATTGCTTAATCCTGTTAAATTTCTTTCAAGGAGCTTTTATGTTGCTGAAAAAATTGGTGGCGAGTGCATTGGTTACCGCATTGGGGTTGGGTGTATCCGTAGCAAATGCAGAAAAACTAAGCGTAGCTGCTACGCCGGTTCCTCATGCTGAGCTATTAGAGTTTGTGGCTCCTTTGTTGGCTAAAGATGGCGTAGAGCTGGATATCAAAGTATTTACTGATTATGTGCAGCCTAACCAGCAAGTATGGGATGGCGCTATTGATGCTAACTTCTTCCAGCACAAACCCTACTTGGATACCTTTAACAGCGAGCACAATATCAATTTGGTCTCGGTGGGTTTAGTGCATGTTGAGCCGTTTGGTGCGTACTCCAAGAAAATAAAAAGCTTGGATGAGTTAAAAGATGGTGCATTGATTGCATTACCTAATGACCCATCTAATGGTGCTAGGGCTTTGTTGTTGTTGCAGCAACAAGGTTTGATCACACTTAAAGATCCTAGCAATATCTTGGCTACTTCTAGGGATATTGCCGAGAACCCAAAAAAATTGAAATTTAAGGAAATTGAAGCCGCTACATTACCTAGGGTATTACCTGATGTGGATTTGGCTTTAATTAATACTAATTATGCATTAGAGGCAGATTTAAACCCTCTGGAAGATGCATTGTTTATTGAAGGTGCAGAGTCACCTTATGCAAACTTGGTTGCAGTAAAGGCTGGCAATGAAGAGAAGGAGGCTGTGAAAAAGCTGATTCAAGCTTTGAATAGCGAAGAAACTCGCGCCTTTATTCAAGAGCAATACAAAGGTGCAATTGTTCCTGCGTTTTAATATGTAGAAACAATTTTGTAAAAAAGCGGCGCAGCGATGTGCCGCTTTTTTTATGTGTAACCGTTAAATAATGTGATGATGATCAAGGATGCGGGTTATTCTCCATACAAAAGAGGGGCTTTTTATTACTATAGTGATACCTCTTTGTAGTAGCAATTTATCCAATTGCTCTATGGTGTACTGAAGTTTGGCGTTATGCATGCCAGATACTTATATCCCCCGAGTAGGAGTTAAGCAATCATGAAGCACAAGATCAAAGCGTGGCTGGCTGTTGCAGCACTGATGGCATTGCCAATGGGTGCGCAAGCACAAGGCAAAGAGTTGATTATGGCTACAGACACAGCGTTTGTACCCTTTGAGTTCAAGCAAGATGGCAAATATACGGGGTTCGATATTGATCTATGGGATGCCGTGGCAAAACAAGCAGGTTTGCAATACAAACTGCAGCCTATGGATTTCAACGGTATTATTCCTGGCCTGCAAACACGCAACGTGGACGTAGCACTTGCTGGTATCACCATCCGAGATGATCGTAAGGAAGTCATCGATTTCTCCGATCCTTACTACGAAAGCGGTTTGGCTATCTTGGTGCGTGAAGATACTGACAGTATTCAAAATGCAGCAGATCTAGATGGTAAACAAGTGGCCGTGAAAATTGGTACAGCGACGGTGGACTACCTGAACCGTGAAGTGCCTGGAGCCAAGCTGAAACTGTTCCCTAACATTGATAACGCATTCTTAGAGCTGGCAACCGGTCGTGTGGATGCCGTAGTGCATGACACACCTAACGTGCAGTACTACGCTCAAACGGGTGGTAAAGGCCATGTCAAAGTGACTGGTGCCGTGAAAAGCGGTGACTACTACGGTATTGCTTTCCCTAAAGGTAGCGAACTCGTACCGGTAGTGAACGAAGCCTTGGCAGCAATCAAAGCAAATGGCACCTACGATGTCATTTACGAAAAATGGTTTGGCAAACAACCTGAGTAAGTCGTAGGTGACTGCATTGCAATTTCAGAGCGGCCAGCTAGAACAGGGCCGCTCTTTGTTTATCACGTTACGGTTTGTACTGACGGTAACGACACACTAAGTAGGTGTAACGGTGACATTTGAATGGTCTGTGATTTGGAATGCTTTGCCCAGTTTGTGGGAAGGCACCAAGATGACACTTTATATTACGGTGCTGGGGCTGGTAGGGGGCTCTGTGTTGGGTTTTCTGACAGGGGTGATTACTACCTATGTAAAAGGACCTATAAAGCTGTCTACGTTACCTATACAGATACTGAATATGGTGGCTAAGGCGTATGTGTTGCTGATACGTGGCACGCCTATCGTGGTTCAGGTGATGTTTATTTATTTTGCCTTGCCGTTATTGGCGGGGGTGCGCATCGATGGCGAGTCGGCGGCAATTTTTACCTTGATGGTGAACTCAGGTGCGTATATTGCTGAAATTGTGCGCGGGGCGTTGCAGTCGGTGCCCAAGGGATTACAAGAAGCTGGTGAGGCGATGGGTCTGCCTTTTCATAAAATCTTGATCTACATTATTGCTCCCGTAGCATGGCGTCGTATGATTCCAGCCATGGGTAATCAGTGCATTATCAGTCTTAAAGATTCATCCTTGTTTATTGTTATTGGCGTAGCCGAGCTGACGCGCCAAGGGCAAGAAATCATTGCAGGCAATTTCCGATCTGTAGAGATTTGGGGAGCCGTGGCCATTATCTATTTGATCCTGACGGGTGTGATTGCGTTGATACTGCGTACGGTAGAACGTCGCTTGCGTGTAGTGTGATGGCTAGGGAGAACACAAGATGAAAATCGTAGAATTCAAGCAAGTGATTAAGCGCTTTGGCGAGAACGTCGTGTTGAACGGTGTGGACTTGGACATTGTTCCTGGCGAAGTGGTGGTGATTGTGGGGCCTTCTGGCTCAGGTAAATCTACCTTGCTACGCTGCATTAATGCGTTGGAAAGCATTGATGAGGGCGATATTGTGGTGGATGGCTTAAGTGTGCAGGACAGCCCAGCCCAAGTACGCGCCTTGCGTAGGGAAGCTGGCATGGTATTCCAGCAATTTAATTTGTTTCCGCAATTAACGGCTTTGGAAAATGTGATGTTTGGGCCTGTGCACACGCGTGGTGTGTCAAAAGCCGAGGCTAAAAAACAGGCACAAGAGCTATTGGCCAAAGTGGGTTTGGCTGAGCGTATGGATCACTATCCTAGCGAATTGTCGGGTGGTCAGCAGCAGCGTGTAGCCATTGCGCGGGCGTTAGCCATACGGCCTAAGCTGATGTTGTTTGATGAGCCTACTTCGGCGTTAGACCCCGAGTTGCGCTTCGAGGTGCTAAAGGTCATGCAGGATTTGGCCGAAGAAGGCATGACCATGATTGTAGTCACACACGAAATGGAGTTCGCGCGCAAGGTGGGCAGCCGTTTGCTGTTCATTGATCAAGGTAAGATTGCGCACGATGGTAACCCAGAGGAGTTGCTTAAAAATCCACCCAGCAAGCGACTGCAAGACTTTCTTCAACACGTGGCTTGATGTAATGTGTAGCCAAAAAAACAGGGCCTTTTAAAGGCCCTGTTTTTTTAGGTGTAGCAGATGTCTTAACGCACATTAATGATGCGCATAGCTTTGGCGCGTTTGTTACCAGGTTCAAAAATTTGAACGGTAATTTGGCGGGGAGTCACACCATCAGGGAGGGTGATGTCGCCAATCAGGTGAGCGTAACGATCTAAGGAAATCTCGATAGGGTCTAGGTCTAGATAACCAGTACGCCCATTGGGGTAACGGCCTTGGATGTTAAAGTGCATTTCACCGGTAAAGGTTTGCCCGGCTTGCTCTTTGTCTTGCATCAGCAAGATGTTGTAGTTCAGCTTACCATCACTGGTGGTAAAGGTCGCAGAGCGAATACCCGGTGAGGTGCCACGAGGGTCGGCAGGCATGGCATCAGCAAAGAGCTCAATATCTTTTTGTAGCGCACTGACTGTTTGATCGTGGTTGTCTAATGAGCCTTGTTGAGACTGCAGACGTGTTTGGTTTTCTTCCAGATCTCGCGTGGTGCTCGCCAGTTGCGACTGCAAACGCTGGTTTTCGGCATTAGCGCTATTTAAGTCAAAGTGCAGCTGTTCGGATTGCTCTACCGTCAGGCGTGTAGGGCCGTAGCTGGTTTGAATAAACAATAAGCCACCCGCACCGATAATTACACCGGTTAGCATAAGTACCAACCAACGAGGGATGCGGCGTTTTCTGCGTGAATAATCGTAGGAGGTAGGTCTGAATACGGGGCGTTTAGAACCGAGCATGGACTGAGAGTATTTGCGAGTGAATGAAGGTATGCGTATCAGGCATTAACCTGAATAATCATAACGTGCCTATTCCTGTGCGCCAAGCTGACTAGCAATTTTTTCTAGGCGCTCTGGGGTGCCTACATCCGTCCATGAAGCTAGCAGTGCTTCCCCACTAATTTTTTGCTGAGACATGGCTAGCCGTAGCAAAGGCCCTAACGGGGCGGGTTGGCCTACAGGCAAGGATGAAAACAAGGCAGGCTTGTAACAGCCTATACCACTGTAGGTAAGTGTTTTATCTGAAATTGTAAGGGGATGTTCCGACAGCAGTTGGTTGGTCGTTTGCAGGTAGAAATCGCCCTTAAGATTGTGTTCAGGGTTTTCTACCATCCACAAGTGGGCTAAGCGATCGCTGTCACGCAATGCTTCTGCGGCAGTAAAGGCATGCTGGGCGTCCCAATCGGTGAAGACGTCGCCATTAATAATTAAAAAAGGCGCATCGCCTAGTAAGGGTAGGGCTTGGCGGATGCCGCCAGCAGTTTCTAGTGCTGGATTCTCAGGGCTGTACTGTATGTGCACCCCCAAATGACTACCATCGCCAAGCGCTTCTTCGATTTTTTCGCCCAACCACGCGTGGTTGATTACGATTTCGGTGATGTTGGCACGTTGTAGGCGCAAAATATGCCATTCAATAAGCGAATGGTTTCCTGCGCGTAACAGTGGTTTTGGGCAGTGGTCAGTAAGTGGCCGCATGCGTTCGCCGCGGCCCGCTGCCAAAATCATGGCTTTCATTAAAAGGTCATCCCTAGTACGGTTTGACGGCCTTCAATGCGATCCAGCAGTTTTCGTATAGGGAACAGTTCTTCGTAGCGGCTAGTCACTTGGCGTAAATAAGCTTGCAACCTAGGCAGATGGGCCAGATACCAGTCTTTGCCATCGCGAATGGACAGCCTACAAAATACACCCAAAATACGTAAATTACGCTGCACGCTCATCCATTCGTAAGCACGGTGGAATTCGGCAAAGTCTAGGCTAACAGGTAACTTAGCGTGAATGGCAGCTTGCCAGTAGCGTATGGCCCAATCCAGTTGCTGCTCTTCATCCCATGTGTGTCGGGCATCCATCACCAATGAGGCCAAATCATAGGTAATGGGGCCTACTACCGCATCTTGATAGTCAATGACGCCGGGGCGTAGGCTATCATCTACGGGCATCATGAGGTTGGGGCTGTGGTAGTCACGGTGTACCAATACTTGCGCCACATTGACGTTATCGGCAACCAGTGCAGCAAAACAGCTTTCTAGCGCTTTGCGTTCTGGTTCGGTCAGGCTTGTGTTGCAGTGCTGGTTAATAAACCACTCTTCGAATACTTGCAGCTCTTCTAGCATGCGTGCTTCGTTATAAGAGGGAAGGCCGCTACTGTCTGCCTGTTGCAGTTGCACTAAGCTGTGTATAGCACCGCGGTACAGATTTTGAATGGTTGGATTGTCCACGCCTTTTTGTAGTGCGTGCCAGAAGTTATCTTGGCCCAGATCGCTAAGCAGCAAAAAACCTTGCTCTACATCGCTGGCAAGAATACGCGGCACATTGAGGTCGCGAACAGCGAGTCGGTGGGTAATGTCCACGAAGGCTGCTGTATCTTCTTTGGCGGGTGGTGCATCCATGACAACAAGTGTGCCATTTTGGCTATCCAGACGAAAGTAACGTCGGAAACTGGCATCGCCTGAAGCGGGGCGCAGAGTATCAAGTTGCAGGTTGTAGCTGCCGTCCAATGAGTGTAGCCAGCGTAATAGCTGCTGATAACGGGTGTCATTGGCGAGATTTAAAGTGGCGTCCATGGGATAAGAACAAAGTTTTGCAAGAAAAAAGGCGAATAGCTCTGCCGTATCGGGCGAGCTTATCTATAATAACGGGTCACGACCAGCAAAAGTGTGGTCGGTCATTACTTTAGCGTAATTCTATTTTCCTGGGGATACGGATCCGGTGCGAGCGGTCAGACGTTTTCATTTATTGTTGTTAGGCTCTCTGACGTGCGCCGTAATGCCTGTCAAAGCGGAGGCTAAGCAGCCCACCTTGCAAGCCTCACCGGCGCTGCAAGTTCGTCAGGTTGCGGAGGACGACATGACCTCCTACCTCATTGGTGACGAGCTTGAGAGCATGGAAAGTGGCGAGGTCGTGCTTACTGGTGACGCACAAGTGCGCCGTATAGACTCAGTGAGTAAGGGCGATCAGATTCGCTACGATAGAAATACAGGCGATGTGAAGGTTCGCGGTAATGGCGTGCTAATGCGTGGGGGCAGCACCGTGCGTAGTCCCAGCATTGACTACAACATGAAATCAGAAGAAGGTGAGCTAGATGCCATGAGGTTTTGGCTAGATGGTGGCTCATCGGGTACAGCGGAAGCTGGCACAATTTATAACAGTGATCACATGAAGTTGGACGACGTGCTGTATAGCGCGTGCCCATGTCCTGATCCTGCGTGGTACATCAAAGCCCCTACGGTTGATTTGTACATAGATGAAAACCGTGGTGTGGCGCGCAACAGCGTGATTTATTTCAAAGATGTGCCCATCTTTTATTCGCCATATTTTTCATTCCCACTACGAAAAGAACGCAAATCGGGTTTCTTAACCCCTGTGTATGGCTACACCAGTAATAGTGGTTTAGAACTAGCATTGCCGTATTACTTCAATTTGGCTCCTAACTACGATGCCACATTGACGCCACGTAACTACTCCAAACGTGGCTTGCAGTTGGACGGCGAGTTTCGCTATTTGGGTCGTACCTATGAGGGTCAGATTAACGGCTCTTACTTGAATCACGATAAGAAAACGCGTGAAGCGCGTTGGATGTTATCTACACAGCATCGTCAGCGCTTAGGCTACGGCTTTGGGTTTAGTGCGCGGTATAACCGTGTGTCGGACGATAACTATTTCCGTGACCTGACTTCTATAGACTTGGGCAATACGAACATTGATAGTTTGGCGAGTTCGGCTGCCTTCACTTGGTCTGGGGCAAAGTATTTCAATGCGTCGTTGTCGGTAACGCAGTATCAAACCTTGCAGGATGAAACTAGGGGTTATAGGACACCCGAATACAATCGATTACCCAGTTTGAGTGTGCGTGGCGCACGTTATAACTGGGGTGGCTTTAATGTGGTGAGCGAGAACGCCGCCACACGATTTGAAATGCCATACTACTCAGGCACGTTGTCGAAGTTTAATGGTTTTCGCTCATTAAGAAGAGAGCCTAACGGTACGCGTGTGTCTTCTTTTACGTCGGTAAGCTATCCGATTGTGCGCCCATATGGTTACATTACTCCCAAAGCTTCTTTGCATTTAAGTCAGTACGATACCGACTGGAGTGCTCTCCCTGATACTAAGAATAATGAAGCAAGACGTAAGAACGCTCGTAGTAAAGGTCGCGCATTACCCTTATTGTCGCTGGATTCAGGGTTGTATTTCGAACGTGATACTAGCTTGTTTGGTAATAACGCCATACAAACGCTAGAGCCTCGCATGTACTATTTGTACGTGCCTTATCGCGATCAAAGTATGTTGCCGGTGTTTGATACCAGCGTAGCGTCGTTTAACTTCTCTCAGGCCTTTAGCGAAAATATTTACAGTGGTGGCTGGGACAGGATTGCGAACGCTAACCAGTTAACCTTGGGCTTGACCACCCGTTGGTTGGATGCCGATACGGGCGAAGAGCGTATGATGCTGCAGGTTGCCCAGCGTTTGTATTTTGAAGATCAAAAAGTCTTCTTAAGAAACACCGCCAATAACGAATACCCGGAAACGCGTAGACGCTCAGACTACTTGTTTGGTGCGGGGGCAGCTTTAACGGATACTTTGAACGTACGTGCTGATGCACAATTTAATCCGCAATCCAGACGTACGAACCGATTAAGTGCAGGTTTTAGATGGCAGCCCCAACGTTTGGCGACCTTGTCTGCATCATATCGTTACGAGCGTGACCCCAGAGCCTTTGATAATCCTGACTTTTTCAGGGAAAATCCAACAGCAAGTGATAACGGTCGTGAGCGTGTGTCAGTAACGACGCAGTGGCCGTTGTCGAATAAAGTGTTTGCGCTGGGGCGTGTGGATTATTCCTTGCAGGAAAAACGCAGTACGCAAACTATCTTCGGTATGGAGTACAAAGGCGAATGCTGTTGGGCGGCGCGTTTTGTAGTACAGCGTTACGCGGTATCTGCCCAAAAAAGCAATTCAGCAGTATTCTTCCAGTTAGAGCTGTCTGGCCTGGGCGCTGTAGGCCCTGATCCGATGAGAATTTTGCGCGAACGTATTGTAGGGTATGAGCCTATTACGCCTACTAGCTCAGAAACAACCACCTTCGAGAGGTATGAATAAAGATGCGGTTACGCTGTTCTAAATTTGTGTTGTCAGGAAGCCTGGCGCTGGTATCTACGCTGTTTGCTGTAACAGCGGGAGCACAACAGGCTGCCCAACCCGCAGAGCGTTCTGCCCGTTTCGTTGATGGTATTGCGGCGATTGTGGATTCTCAGGTGATTACGTTGCGTCAGCTAGACAGCGAAGCAGCGATAGTCGCCCGACAACTGCAATCACAGAATATTCCATTGCCTGATCCGCAAACATTGCGTTTGCAGGTGTTGAATAGGTTGATAGATCAAACCATTCAAGAGCAAGAAGGCAAACGCTTAGGGATAGTGATCACACCCGAGTTTTTAGATAATGCAGTCAAAATGGTGGCTGAGCGTAATAAGCTGACCCCTGAAAAACTGCGTCAAGAAATTACGAAAACCGGTATGACGTGGGATGACTACCTTAAAACACTACGTCATGACCTATTGTTGGATCAGTTGCGCCAACGGATGGTGGATGAGCGCATCTACATTAGCGATGCAGAAGTAGACGCTTACTTGAAAAAACAAGGTGTGCAAGCTCCAATGAGTTCGCCAGTAAATAACTCGGCGGCAGCTGCAGGCCCCGTGTACATTGAGTTGGCACAGATTTTGGTGCGAGTGCCCGAAGGCACGGACAGTAACACAGAGCGTAATCTACGTCTTAAAGCTGAAGGCTTGCTCGCGCGAGTTAAAGCCGGCGAGGATTTTGCTGGTGTGGCTGCCGCTGCATCTGATGGTCAGGAAGCCTTGCACGGTGGTGTGCTGGGTATCCGCCCACTAGAAGGCTGGCCTGATTTGTTTGTGGATAATATTAAGAACTTGTCATCTGGACAAGTTAGCGGCTTGGTACGTAGCGGTCAGGGTTATCACATTTTGAAAGTTACCCACCACGGTGGCCAAGATGCTGTTGATACATCTGTGGCGCAGCCACAAGCTCCGGGCACTACCGAGCAGGGCCCGATGATGGTGACTCAAACTAAAGCACGCCATATTCTGATCAAACTGTCACAAGTGCGTGATGATGAGCAAGCCAAAGAGCGCATTGAGCAGTTGAAGCAGCGTATAGACCAAGGCGAGTCTTTTGAGGTGTTGGCACGTAGTAACTCAGAAGATAGCACTGCACCATTGGGTGGAGACTTAGGTTGGTTAACACCGGGCGAAACTGTGCCGGCGTTTGAGCAGGCTATGGACTCCCTACAGCCAGGTCAGGTCAGCGCACCTGTACGTTCACAATTTGGTTGGCACATCATCCGTGTTGACGATAGACGTACGAAGAATATGGAAAACGAATATCGCCGTATGCAGGCGCGTCAGCACCTGTTTGAGCAGCGAGTAGAGCCCGCATTGGATGATTGGCTAAGCCAGTTACGCGGTAGTGTGTATATAGATAATCGCCTAGAGAAGGCATTGTCGTCGGAGCAGTAAACAGCATGGCTAAACATGAAGCCCGCAAGCGATTCGGACAGAATTTTTTGCATGACCTATCCGTAATCGATGATATTGTGCGGGCGTTGGATTTGCAGCGCGATGATAAGGTCGTAGAGATTGGTCCCGGTTTGGCCGCCTTAACGCGGCCGTTATCGGAACGACTAGACCATTTAAATGTGATTGAGCTAGATAGGGATTTGGCTCATCGCTTACGCAATAGCTTTAGCCCCAAAAAGCTGAGTATTACCGAAGCCGATGTGCTAACAGTAGACTTTGCTCAATGGGGTGAAGGCTTACGTATTGTGGGCAACTTACCCTACAACATCTCCAGTCCTTTGTTGTTTCACCTAGCGTCTTTTGCACATTTGGTGAAGGACCAGCATTTTATGCTGCAACGAGAGGTAGTGGATCGCATGGTGGCTAAGCCTGGTAGCAGCGATTACAGCCGCTTGTCAGTGATGCTGCAGTCGCGTTACCGCATGTTCAAACTGTTTGATGTATCGCCAGAAGCCTTTGACCCTGCGCCGAAGGTGGTGTCGTCCATCGTGCGTATGCGGCCTCTGCCTGAGGACAGACCTCAAGCTAAAGACGTGGCTTTATTTGAGCAGTTGGTAGCATCTAGCTTTGCACAGCGTCGCAAGATGTTGCGTGGTAGTTGGAGCAAGTGGGTGGATATGATCCCTTGGGATGAGGTAGGCATAGCGCCTACAGCTCGACCAGGCGATGTTAGCGTACAGCAGTTTATGGCTATTGCAGATGCGCTAACGGCGCAAGGTGTTAGGGGCTAAGTGGGCGAAGGTTAAAGCCTGCTTACTCACGACTGTCTGCCGTAGCCTAAGGCTGCGAAAGTATTTTTTAATTTGTAAACCAAATAAAAAAACACTTCCATCCGCCTTTCCTTTGTCGCTTGCCACGGTTGGTATGCAGAGGTAGCTGTTAGCTATGTGTATTTCTGTGGCAAAGCACACTACTGCTGAAGAAGGGGCAGTAAACCTATCAATAGCGATATCTCGGGGAGGCGGAGGAAAACTTTTTTGATTTGGTGTCTCAAATCACAAAAAGTTGTTCCGCAGTCCCCCAGCGTGTGCGATGAATACAGCCGCTCAGCCGCTCCAGCGTAGTTACTAGTTAGCCAAAAAACCAATAGCAAACTGCAATGGCTGCGATCACGCCAGCCAAGTCAGCAAAAAGCGCACAGCCCACCGCATGGCGGCTGCGTATGATCCCCACCGAACCAAAATACACAGCCAGTACATAGAAGGTGGTTTCTGTGCTGCCTTGAATAGTGGCAGACAATAAGGCTGCGAAGCTGTCTACACCATGGTGATTCATGGTTTCAATCATGAGAGCGCGTGCAGCACTACCTGAAAAAGGTTTTACTAGTGCTGTGGGTAGGGCTTCCACAAAGCGGTTATCCATACCCAGCCATGTCACCAACCAACGTATACCATCTAGTAGTAGATCTAAGGCCCCAGAGCTGCGTAATAGGCCTATAGCACACAGCATGGCGACTAGGTAGGGGAGCAGGTCGCGGGCAACAGCAAAGCCGCCCTTAGCGCCTTCAATGAAGCTGTCGTAGACAGGAACGCGCTTCCACGCACCGACGCCCAGAAACAGCATAATAATCAGAAACAGACTAAGGTTGCCTAGCAGTGCTGAAAGGGTGCTGATGGCAGCAACACTGAGTGTTGCCAAAAATGCCATGAACAGCGACATGGCTACCAAGAAACCACCTAACCACAACAACATCACAGGATCGGTTAAACGTAAACGCTGCATGATAGCGACGCTGATGAGGCCTGCGAAAGACGAGACGGTAGTGGCAAGTAATATAGGCAAAAAGACCAGAGTGGGGTCGGGGGCGCCTTGCTGCGCGCGATACATGAAAATGGTAACGGGTAGCAAGGTTAAGGATGACGCGTTCAATACCAAGAACAGGATCTGGGCGTTAGTGGCGGTTTGGGGGCTAGGATTCAGGCTTTGTAAGGCCTGCATGGCACGCAGCCCTATGGGAGTGGCGGCATTATCTAACCCCAAACCATTAGCTGCAAAATTGAGTGTGATTAATCCCAAAGCCGGGTGACCAGCAGGGACTTCTGGCATGAGACGCTTAAATACGGGGGCAAGTAGTTGCCCCAGTTTTTCTACTATACCCGCGCGTTCGGCTACATTTAAAAAACCCATCCATAGGGTTAGGGTGCCAAAGAGCACCAGCATGATGCTGACAGACAGCTCTGCCATCTGAAACATGCTGTTAATCATACGGCTGAAAATTTCTGTATCGCCTAACCATAGCCACTGAAAGAGAGCAGCAATGGTGGCGATCAGAAAAAAGCAA
This sequence comes from Paenalcaligenes sp., assembly GCA_052103955.1. Lineage (GTDB taxonomy): Bacteria > Pseudomonadota > Gammaproteobacteria > Burkholderiales > Burkholderiaceae_B > Paenalcaligenes. The sequence continues at coordinate 65,947 of JBQELO010000004.1, forward strand.
AACCAGAGGATGTTAAGCATCGATAGCGCGTATTAAAAAATAAAAAAACAGGCCCTAAAGGCCTGTAGTGACTTAGTCGTTACGACCGGCTTTTTGAATTAATTCAATTTTGTAGCCGTCGGGATCTTCCACAAAAGCAATAACGGTATTGCCGTGCTTCATGGGGCCGGCTTCACGTACTACATTGCCGCCTTTGGCTTTAATGGTTGCACAGGTTGCGTAAGCGTCTTCCACTTCAATAGCGATGTGGCCATACGCGTTACCTAAGTCGTAGCTATCGGTATCCCAGTTGTGGGTCAATTCCAGTACGGCTGCTTCGCTTTCATCTTGGTAACCTACAAAAGCCAATGTGAATTTGCCGTCTGGGTAATCTTTTTGACGCAGCAATTTCATGCCCAGTACGTCGGTATAGAAGGCGAGGGACTTTTCAAGATTGCCAACACGCAGCATGGTATGTAACAAGCGCATAGTGAATGACTCCAATGGGGTTTAAAGTAAAGGTAAGGTGTCAGGGTGATGCTTTTTGAGCAGATTCCTGGCGGTGACATAGTCTGGCATCAGTTTTTCCACTTCCCGCCAGAATGCCGGGCTGTGATTCATCTCTTTAAGGTGAGCTACCTCGTGAGCAATCACATAGTCTACTGCGGCGACAGGGAAGTGGATCAGTCGCCAGTTCAACATAATCATACCGTCACTGCTGCAAGACCCCCAGCGTTTAGCGGGATTGGCTAATCGTAAGCCACTATAGGGCAAACCCAGTTTAGTGGTGTAGTAATCCAAACGAGTAAGGCAGTATTGACGGGCTTGGTCTTGTAGCCAAATTTGTGTCAAGTCTTGGACCCTAGAGCTTTGTGCATCCTTGGCTAAGGGGAGTGTCAGTATATCGCCAGCATTGGGCTGGAAGTGACTACCGCTAAAGTGCGGGGTAAACGCTTCAGGGTCCAGCTTTAGGGTAATGGCTACACCCAAATAAGGAATACTGCCATTGTGACACCATTGGCTTTGGCCTAGGGCTAAGTGCTGTAGACGTTCTTCCCACTCTAGTAGTTTACGTACTATCCATGCAAATTTTTGCTCTAAGGCATCGTGAACGTGAGCCATAGAAACCCATGTGGGGGCAGTGATGACTAGCCCATGTTCGTTTACACGTAAACCTATGGATTGGCGTCTAGAGCGTTTCAACAAATACCCCAGCTCTTGCCCTTGTACCGTATGAAGGTGCCAACTTGTGCCAGCGGGTAGGCGTTGGGGTTTGCTAATCACGGGAAGCGTAGGTGCCGCTGCAGTAGCCGGTGGTGCTACTGCCTTCGAGGGGGCAGCCGACGCATCATTAAATAAGGGCAGCTGGGCCATGGCGCTACGAGTAGCGTTCAGGGTTTAGTACACGCATTTCGCCTTCAATCCAATCTTCAACAGCTTGATTAAGAGCAGCTTGCGACATGCCTTCTGGATTGATGGCAGGGCCAAACGATACGGTCACTAAACCGGGTGTTTTGATAAAGGCATTACGTGGCCAACATTCGCCCGCATTGTGCGCAATAGGAATCACCATGCTGTTGGTACGACAGGCCAGCATGGCACCACCCTGCTTGTAGCGACCTGTTTCGCCAGGGGGAATGCGTGTGCCTTCAGGAAACAGCAGTGGCCAACGGCCTTCGTTTAAACGGTCTTGTCCGGTTTTGACAATTTGCTTCATGGCATCGCGGCCATTGCTGCGATTGATAGGGATCATGCGCAGCAGTGCTAAGCCCCAGCCAAAAAATGGCACACGGTGCAATTCACGCTTGTAGACGAAACAGACATCTTTGGGCATGTAGCCACAAAAGAACATGGTTTCCCAAGCGGATTGGTGCTTAGACAGTAATACAGCAGGCCCATCAGGCAGATTCTCCCACCCTTTGACTTGCCAGCGTATCCCCAGAATGTGTTTTGCTCCCCAGATGGCCAGATGTGGCCAGCCTGAGGTGAGTTTGTAGCGCCAACGTAGTGGTAGAGGCGACCACAACAAGCACAAAATGGAGTAGGGGATCACTGTAATCAGCAGAAAGAGCTGATAAAGTACCGCGCGTAAAATCAGCATGGTGAGGTTCCTAGCCAGTCATCAACCACTGCAGCCAAATCCGGCTTAACGATACAGCCTTCTGGCAGACCACCGTTTTTCAGTGTTTTAGCCCCATTCCCCGTTTCTACTAACCACGTCTTACAGCCCGCCTCGGATGCGGCTTGTAGGTCGCGTAACGAGTCACCCACAGCGACTACATTGTGCAGTGAGGGTTGTTCATAGCGTCTGGCAATGTCTACGAACATGCCAGGAGAGGGTTTTCTACAGGAGCAGCCGTCATCTGGGCCGTGCGGGCAGACAAAGACAGCATCAATGATGCCGCCGAACTTAGCCAGTTCACGACGCATTTTCAGGTGTATGGCATTTAAGGTTTGCATGGAAAACAGGCCCCGTGCCAAGCCAGACTGGTTGGTCGCGATAACGACCTTCCAGCCCGCTTGCGAGAGCCTGCCTATAGCTTCCAAACTACCGGGTAGTGCTTGCCATTCGTCAGGACTTTTCACAAAAGCGCTGGAGTCATAATTAATGACCCCATCGCGATCTAGTATGGCAAGCATTAGGCCGCCAACCTCGAAATGTCAGCAACCTGATTCATCAACTGATGCAATTTCTGCAGCAGTGCCAAGCGGTTGTTACGCACAGCAGGGTCTTCAGCCATTACCATTACATCAGCAAAGAAGTTGTCCACAGGCTCTTTGGCTTGTGCCAATGTTGCCAAGCTAGCACTAAATTCACCCGCCAAAAATTGGCTTTCTGCTACTGGAGCTAATTGTTCAATACACGCGGCCAATGCTTGTTCGGCAGGTTCTGCTAACAACGAGGCTTGTACTTCATTCAGCTCGGATTCGGCTTTACGCAGCAAATTGCCAATACGTTTGTTGGCACTGGCCAAGCTTTGAGACTCAGGCAAGGCAGCAAATTCAGAACATGCTTGAATGCGGGCTTGTACTTGTTGCAACGGTGGTTGCTGCGCCAGTACGGCTTCTACTACGTTACGGTCGTGGCCATTGGCGACCAACTGATTTTTATAGCGTTCGTAGATGAAGTCTTGTACTTCAGCAAGCGTAGTAGCTGCCAACTCGCCATCTTCAAAGCTTTGTGCAGCAATTTGCAGCAGCTCTGTTAGATTCAGTTTGCTTTGGGCGATATCGCCCAAATAACCACCGGCTTCTAGCTGTTCAAAGGCGCTGATCAAACCTAGCGCGGCGCGGCGCAGTGCGTAAGGGTCACGTTCACCAGTAGGTGCCAAACCAATACCCCAGATACCGACTAAAGTTTCTGCACGTTCTGTTAAGAACAGTAGAGCAGAAATCAGGTTAGCGTCGGTAACAGCGCTGTTTAAGCGGTGCTGGTATTGATTACGCAGTGCTTCAATTACGCTGGCATCTTCGCCATCGGCTGCTGCATAGTACGCACCCATCACACCTTGTAGCTCAGGGAACTCGCCTACCATGTTGGTGTTCAAGTCGGCTTTAGCTAACAGCGCGGCACGGTCAGCTACGTTCACATCGGCGCCTAAGCGTTCAGCGATGCTACGAATGATGCTGCGCATACGTTCAATACGTTTGCGTTGGGAACCCAGTTTGTTGTGGTAAACGCTGTTTTCCAAACTGGCTACACGTTCTTCTAACGGTTGTTTGCGGTCGGTTTCAAAGAAGAAACGTGCATCGGCCAAACGAGGCAGAATCACTTTTTCGTTACCGGAAACAATGTTGGAAGGGTCTTCCAACTGCATGTTGCTGACGATCAAAAAGCGATTGGTCAGCGAACCTTGTTTAGGGTCGAACAGCGGGAAGTAGCGTTGGTTCAGACGCATGGTCAGAATCAAGCACTCAGGTGGTACTTCCAAGAAAATAGGATCGAACTGGCCTACATAAACGGTAGGGTGCTCCACCAGAGCAGTTACTTCATCCAGCAGCTCTACTACTTCAGGATCGGTACCCAAGCTGGCATCCAATCGAGTGCAAGCATCTTGTAATTGTGCTTCGATGCGGGCGCGACGGTCAGCGTAGGAAGCAATGACTTTGCCTTCGCTTTCCAGTTGGCTGACATAGCTTTCAGGGCTTTGGATAGTGATGCTGTTTTCGCACATGAAGCGATGACCTTTGGTGCTGCGACCAGCGGTCAGGCCCAAGGTGTTCACGTTTACCACATCGTCGCCCCACAACGCGATCAGGCTGTGGGCAGGGCGCACAAAGCGCACGCTGGTTACGCCGTCAGCCAATTGGTAGCGCATGACTTTAGGAATAGGCAGATGGGTAATGCTGTAGTCTAGTGCCGCTTGCAGGCCTTCAGCCAGCGACGCACCTTTAGCCATGCCTTTAGCAAACAAGCAGTCTTGTTTACCGTCGGACTCAACGTGCAGGTCTTTAGCTGTCAGGTGGCCCAAGCCTTTGCTTTCTAAGCGTTTGCTTAGCGCTGGCGTGAGGTTGCCGTCGGCATCCAGACCAATTTTTACCGGCATCAGTTTTTCAGAAAAAGCCTGATCATCCGCTTGGCCTTTTACACCACTGATCAACGCGGCTAAGCGACGCGGAGTGGCGTAGGCGGTAACGGACGCATCATCAGCGACTAAATGGTGTTCGCGCAATGTTTTGAGCAGACCATCCGCAAAAGCCTGACCCATATTGTTCAGGGCTTTGGGTGGCAGTTCTTCAGTTTGCAGTTCAACCAGCAATGAGCGGGATTCGTTTGGCGTCATGGTCATTTAGTTGGTCTCCGCAGCGCTACCGGGCAGCATCGGAAAACCAAGGCGTTCACGTGATTCATAGTAGGCTTGTGCCACACCGCGAGACAGGTTGCGGATACGGCCAATGTAAGCAGCACGTTCAGTCACGCTGATGGCGCCACGGGCATCCAGCAGGTTGAAGGTGTGTGCTGCTTTTAGCGTTTGTTCGTAAGCAGGCAGAGCCAGATCGATTTCGATCAGACGTTTGGCTTCACTTTCGTAGTCTTGGAAGTGTTGGAACAAGATCGCTGCGTTGGAGTGCTCGAAGTTGTAGGTGGACTGCTCTACCTCGTTTTGGTGGTAGATGTCGCGGTAATACACCGTACGACCGTGAGCATCACGCGTCCACACCAAGTCGTACACACTTTCCACGCCTTGAATGTACATAGCCAAGCGTTCTAGACCGTAAGTGATCTCGCCTGTAGCCGGTACACAGTCCAAGCCGCCTACTTGTTGGAAGTAGGTGAACTGGGTGACTTCCATACCATTTAGCCATACTTCCCAGCCTAAGCCCCATGCACCTAACGTTGGGTTTTCCCAGTCGTCCTCCACAAAGCGGATGTCGTGCTGTTTGGGGTCTATGCCCAATGCCTGCAACGAACCTATGTACAGATCCACAATGTTTTCAGGAGCAGGTTTTAGTACAACTTGGTACTGGTAGTAATGTTGCAGCCTGTTGGGGTTCTCGCCGTAACGGCCATCGCCAGGGCGGCGTGAGGGCTGCACGTAGGCGGCGCTCCACGGCTCGGGGCCAATAGCACGTAAGAAGGTTGCAGTATGGGAAGTGCCTGCGCCGACCTCAAGGTCAATGGGTTGTAGCAAAGCGCAGCCTTGTTTATCCCAATACTGTTGAAGCGTAAGAATCAGTTGCTGGAAAGTAAGCATAGGGTATAGAGACTATGGTTCGATGTACTGCCAAAATTCTTCCATTTTAGCTGGTTTTGAGTCATGACGGGGCAGAGACTGCGTTTGTTCTACGCGAGATGAGGCAGGACAAGTACAATAGCCGGATCACGACGTTTTGGCTTTTATTTGAACAGAAGACCAGCATATGACAACGATTATCAAAGAACAGGACTTAATTCAGTCCATCGCTGATGCCGTACAGTTCATCAGTTACTACCACCCTGCAGACTACATTCAGCATTTGGCACGCGCTTATGAGCGTGAAGAAAGCCCAGCGGCTAAAGATGCTATTGCACAAATTTTGACCAACTCGCGCATGTGTGCTGAAGGTCACCGCCCAATTTGTCAGGACACCGGTATTGTTAACGTGTTTCTGAAAGTGGGTATGGACGTGCGTTTTGACATCAAAGGCAGCTTGCAAGAAGCCTGTGATGAAGGGGTGCGTCAAGGTTACTTGAACCCTGATAATCGTTTACGTGCATCAGTACTGTCTGACCCGTTATTTGCCCGTAAAAATACCCGCGACAATACGCCCTGTATTGTCTCTGTAGAGCTGGTGCCTGGCTCTACAGTGGATGTGCAAGTGGCAGCCAAAGGCGGTGGTTCGGAAAATAAAACCAAATTTGCCATGTTGAACCCTAGCGAATCCTTAGTGGATTGGGTGCTACGCATGGTGCCAGAAATGGGTGCGGGTTGGTGTCCTCCTGGCATGTTGGGGATTGGGGTTGGTGGCACGGCTGAAAAAGCGATGCTGATGGCCAAGCAATCCTTGATGGAAGACATCGATATGTACGAGCTGCTGCAACGCGGCCCACAAAACAAGCTGGAAGAGCTGCGTATTGAGTTGTACGAAAAAGTGAACGCTTTGGGTATTGGTGCGCAAGGCTTGGGTGGTTTGACCACCGTGCTGGATGTGAAAATCAACACCTACCCAACACACGCTGCCTCTAAACCTGTAGCCATGATCCCTAACTGTGCAGCCACACGTCACGCGCACTTTGTACTGGACGGTTCAGGCCCTGCCCACTTGCAAGCTCCTTCTTTGGATTTGTGGCCTGACGTACATTGGGCACCTGACTACAACAAGTCCAAGCAAGTGAACTTGGATACGCTGACTAAAGAAGAAGTAGCCAGTTGGAAACCCGGTGAAACCTTGTTGTTGTCCGGCAAAATGTTGACCGGTCGCGATGCCGCACACAAACGTATTCAAGACATGTTGGCCAAAGGCGAAAAACTGCCTGTGGATTTCACTAACCGTGTGATTTACTACGTAGGCCCTGTTGATCCCGTTCGCGATGAAGCCGTTGGCCCTGCAGGCCCAACCACCGCTACCCGTATGGATAGCTTTACCGACATGATGCTAGAACAAACTGGCTTGCTGTCCATGATTGGTAAAGCAGAGCGTGGCCCAGTAGCGATTGAAGCCATTCGCAAACATGGCTCTGCGTACTTGATGGCAGTAGGTGGTGCGGCGTACTTGGTATCCAAGGCAATTCGTGAGGCCCGCGTCGTGGGCTTTGAAGACTTGGGTATGGAAGCTATTTACGAGTTTGAAGTCAAAGATATGCCCGTGACTGTGGCGGTGGATTCCCAAGGTACATCGGTACACAAAACAGGCCCAGCTGTGTGGCGCAAGCGTATTGCTGAGATTCCAGTGGTTCCTGTGTAAGGTTCTGCTGTTGCTGGTAAGGACGAGTGTGGAAATGTATCGTCCTTCTGAAAACACCCTATGCGTAATGCTGGGGTGTTTTTTTATGGGTGGTTTGTACGTGAGTAAAGGAGAGGGTAAAAGCCTGCTTACTTACGACTGGACTGCATGAGCCTCAAAGCCCACTTACTCACCACTGGGCTGCATTAGTCTAAGGCTGCGAAAGTATTTTTTTATTTGAGACACCAAATAAAAAAACACTTCCATCCGCCTTTTGCTCGTCGCATGCAGAGGTTTTTGCATCGGTGATTGCTGTGAGCTGTGCATACTTCTGAGCAAAACAGCACGTAATGCAATGCAAGTTCTCCAGCGTGTGCGATGAAAGCGGTCGTTAGAAACAACAAAGCCCCAGCAATACACTAGGGCTTTGTCAGCATATAGGTCTTCACGTAGACGAACAGATTACTCGTCGTCTTCGTCGTCAAACCCCATATCTAAGGCCTCAATACCTTGATCAGCCACGCTAGGCAGCAGGTCTTGAACTGAACCTTGAGCTAACTTCAGCGTAGGGGCTAAGTCAGCTAACGGATACAGCACAAACGCACGCTGGTGCATTCTAGGGTGTGGCAAAGTGAGTTCTGGCGTATCTAATTGCGTATCGCCAAACACCAACAAGTCTAAGTCTAATGTACGTGGGCCATTGTGTTCAGTACGTACGCGGCCATGCTTGTTTTCTAGGTCCTGTAGTGCGTGTAGTAGCTCTAGTGGGTCCAAAGTGGTGTGTAGGCTGACGACCGCGTTAATGAAATCAGGGCCAGTGGCCTCAAAAGGTGCAGTGCGGTAAAAGCCAGAGCTTTCCAGATTGGAACAACCTGGCAGTTCACGCAATTCATCAATCACATCTAGCAGCATACCGATGGGGTCGCCTAAGTTAGCGCCTAGAGCAATATAAGCAAGGGTTTTACTCATTGGTGCTGTCCTGCGAGATAGTGTTTTTGATGCGTTTTCGTGGGGTGCGTCTACGACGAGAGGTTGTGCTGCTACTGCGCGGTGCAGTGGGGCGGGCTTCAATCATCGCGGCACGTGTTTCAGTACTGTCGCTATCAGCCAGATCCATCCACCACTGCGCCATTAGGCTGTCTACTTCTTTAGCTTCAGCACGCAATTGCAGGAAGTCTACGGCAGCACGGAAGCGGGGCAATTCAATCATGCGCCAGATGGCACGGTTATTGACGCGCTCAAAACGTGGCTGCATAAACCAAATTTCACGCATGTCACCTTGGTAACGGCGTTGAATAGGCAGTACGCTGCTTTGTGCTTCAATCACGATATCGCTGGCTTCAGATAACGCTTGTACCGGAGGTGAACCCGCTTTAATACGTTTAGCACACTGTTCTTGTACGGGCTTCCACAGCAAGGCAGCAAACACAAAGCTAGGGCTGGTGCTGCGGCCACTGCGTACTCGACTGTCGGTGCGAGCCAGTGCAATTTCTAAAAACAAGCGCTGTTCTGGGTCGGCCAAGCTGTGCTCAAGAAATGGCAACAGATACGGCATCAGAGCTTCTTGCTGTAGCTGCTCTAAACACTTCAGCGAGTGGCCACATTCCAGTAGTTTCAGCAATTCATCAAACAGTCTGGACTCAGGCACGTTGGTGATGAGAGATGCCAGTTTTTGGATGGGCTGATGGGTTTGTGGTTCGATGGTGGCGTTTAACTTGGCAGCAAAACGCAGTGCGCGCAACATACGTACCGGGTCTTCACGGTAACGGGTGTCGGGGTCACCAATCATGCGCACCACACGGTTTTTCAGGTCTTCTACACCGTTGTGGTAGTCAATCACTTCTTCAGTGATAGGGTCGTAATACAGCGCATTTAAGGTGAAGTCACGGCGGTTTACATCGTCCAGTAACTCACCGTATTCGTTGTCGCGCAAGATACGGCCATGGGCATCGGTTTGTTGCTTCTGGCTGTCTCCGGCCCTGAAGGTGGAGGTTTCGATAATCTCACGACCAAACACCACGTGCACCAGTTTGAAGCGCTTGCCAATAATGCGGGCACGTCTAAACAGGGGGCGTATTTGCTCGGGTGTGGCGTTAGTCGCCACATCAAAGTCTTTGGGCTCTAGCCCTGCAATCAAGTCGCGAACAGCACCGCCCACCACATAGGCTTCGTAGCCATGTTGTTGCAGTACCTCACACACTTTGAAGGCATGGCGAGAAACCAAGTCCGGGTCAATCCCGTGTTGGGATTGAGCCAGACGTTTAGGCCCCTTGGAAGGGGCGGCGAATAAGCGCGCGACGAAAGTTTTTATTGTTCGTTTTAGCATGAGCGTTGATTAGGATTTTTCATCCATTAGCTGTGCGAACAGGTCCAGAATGGCCCAGTCACGCTCAGTAGCGGTACGTCGTAGGCTATCACCGGGGTTGGTCGCAACAGGATCAGAAACCAGTTCCATCAGGGGCAAGTCATTGCTGGAGTCGCTGTAGAACCAGATACGATCAAAGTTATTACGTTGCAATCCCAGCTCGTGCAACCATTGGTCCACACGGGTGATTTTACCTTCACGGAAGCTTGGTACGCCGGTTAATTTACCGGTGTAGAGACCGTCGCGTTCTTCAGCTAAGGTGGCGATGAGGTGCTCGATGCCCAGAGCTTTAGCAATGGGGGTGGTTACGAATTCGTTTGTGGCAGTCACAATAGCGCACAAATGCCCTTGCTGTTGGTGATAACGCACCAAATCCATTGCAGCAGGTTTGATGGATGGCAGAATGACTTCTTCCATGAACTCAGCTTGCCATGTCAGTAGTTCGTGGCGTGGTGTGTTGCTTAACAAGCCCAACATGAATTCGGCGGATTCTTCCGCCGTCAGGTTGCCTTGGTTGTAGCGATCCATGAGATCTTCGTTTTTACGTCTGGCTTCTTCTGGGTCACCAGCACGACCAGTGCGCGCAAGGAACTCAGCCCATTGATAATCGCTGTCCAAGGGAAGCAGAGTGTGGTCCAGATCGAAAAGTGCCAGATTAGTTGGGGTATTCATAGCTACTCAAACAGAAAGAAGGCCTTCGGCCAATAAGTCTCGAAGCAAGGGCAAGGTAATGTGCCGCTTGCGTGTAAGTGAATAACGGTCCAGAGCATCAATCAGGTTGATGAGCTGGCCCATATCGCGTTCATAATGGGTTAATACCCAATGCATGACCTCTGGGGTCAGGTGCAGGCTTTTTTCTAAAGCACGGGTGCGCAGCGCTTCTTCGCGCTCGGCATCCGATAAGTGTTGTAATCGGAAGACCAAATCCCATCCTAGCCTTGTACGCAAATCTTCGCGTACCTTTGTAACCAATGGTGCAAATTCGCCGGAAACTAGGATAATAAAGGCTTGGCTAGATACTGCACACTCGCGCCAGCGATTGTACAGAGCAAATATTGCAGCTTGTCCAGCCGCGCTGAATTGTTCGATATTGTCAATAGCAACGAGCGGCTGGGTGAACGATTCAGCCGAGATTAGCTTCTTTAGCTGCGCAATAGAATCAGAAGCACTAAAATAGACTCCGTGATGACGCGCAGCCATGGCTTGCAGCAAATGCGTACGACCAACACCAGGCGCACCATATAAATAAATGGCGCGACCAGACTGACACTGCATCAGGGCGTTTAGCACTTCCTGATTGGAACCGATAACAAAGTTATCCAGTGTTGGAGTAGGGGTTGGAGAAATATCCAGAATCAGTTGTTGGTTCATGTGTCGTACAATCTCATCCAACCTGTAATTCTTACATATCCCACGGCTTTTCTCATGACAAACAATCAATCCGTATCATTAACCTACCGCGATGCAGGGGTAGACATTGACGCAGGGGATGCCCTTGTTGATCGCATCAAACCTTTAGCCGCTAGAACCATGCGCCCAGGCGTCATGGCAGGTATTGGCGGCTTCGGTGCCCTGTTCGAGGTACCTAAACATCTCAAAGAGCCTGTATTGGTGTCCGGCACAGATGGTGTCGGTACCAAATTACGTTTGGCCTTTGATTGGCAACGGCACGATACCGTTGGTATAGACCTAGTCGCCATGAGTGTTAATGATATTCTGGTTCAAGGTGCAGAGCCATTGTACTTTCTGGATTACTTTGCGTGTGGAACTTTGTCAGTAGATACTGCTGCACAAGTTGTCGCAGGTATTGCAAAGGGCTGTGAGCTGTCCGGTTGTGCTTTGATTGGCGGTGAAACGGCTGAAATGCCGGGTATGTACCCAGAAGGCGAGTACGATTTGGCTGGTTTTGCTGTGGGTGCTGTGGAAAAGTCACACATCATCTCTGGTCAGAACATTGGCGCGGGTGATGTGGTGTTGGGTCTGGCATCTAGTGGTGCGCACTCTAACGGTTTCTCGTTGATCCGTAAGATCATCAGTCACGCGAATGCGAAGCCCACCGATATGTTGGATGGCCGCCCATTGGCTGACGTCGTGATGGAACCTACACGTTTGTACGTGAAATCCATGTTGTCCGCATTGGCCGCTCACCGTGAGTCCATCAAAGGTATGGCGCACATTACAGGCGGTGGTTTGTTGGAAAACATTCCACGTGTATTGCCTAAAAACACGGCAGCACGCATTCAGCGCGATTCTTGGGAAATGCCAGCACTGTTCCAGTGGTTGCAAGAAAACGGCGGCGTGGCCGACGAAGAAATGTGGCGCGTGTTTAACTGCGGTATCGGTATGGTAGTGGTAGTGCCTGCAGACCAAGCTGACGTGGTTGCTGCGCACCTAAGCGAACAGGGCGAAACCGTGTACCGCTTAGGCGAGATCGTAGAAAGGGTTGCGGATCAGCCACAAGTGCTGATGGTGTAAGCCTTAAACGGTGGGCCAGACGTTTGCTGCTGCGTCCACCACTGCATCCGCTTTGTGCGGATTCAAGCAGTCCATACTAAGCCGTTGCGGGTCACTACGCAGCCACGTCAACTGTCGTTTGGCGAGCTGCCTAGTTGCTGCAATGGCTTTTTCTATGGCCTCAGCCTGTGTGCACTCCCCATCTAAGTGCGCCCACAGTTGTCTGTAGCCCACACAGCGTATAGAAGGCAGGCTGGTGTTCAGGTCAGGCCTCGCATACAAGGTTTGCACTTCGGCAAGTAGGCCTGCATCAATCATTTGTTGATAGCGCAGTGCTATTTGCGCGTGTAACCATGCGCGGTCAGAGGGCTCTAGGCTGAGTGTGTGAAACGGGATGTTAGGTTTTTGCCGCTCTTGTTCTTGCAGCCATGCGCTCATGGGCTTGCCGCTGATTTCGTAAATTTCCATCGCTCGTTGTATACGCTGACTATCGTTGGGAGCCAGTCGTGCAGCGGTGATGGGGTCATATTCCGCGAGTTGTTGGTGCATGGCAGGCCACCCTAGTTGTGTACCTTGCTCTACTAAGCGAGCCCGTATTTCGGGAATGGATGAGGGTAGGTCATTAAGGCCCTCACGCAAGGCTTTGTAGTACAGCATGGTGCCACCGCACAGCAGTGGATAGCGGCCACGTTGCCAAATGTCGTGTATGAGTTGAGTGGCGTCTGCGGCAAACTCGGCAGCCGAATAGCTTTGTGCAGGGTCGCGTATGTCCAGTAAGTGGTGTGGCACCAGTGCTTGTTCTTCGGCGCTGGGTTTGGCCGTACCTATATCCATACCTTGGTAAATGGTGGCCGAGTCCATCACGATAATCTCGATGGGCCAGCGCTTGGCTAAGGCAAGGGTAGAGGCACTTTTGCCCGCAGCGGTTGGCCCTGTTAGGCAAATCACTGGCAGGCTAGAGGTGTAGCGAGTCATGCTTTATTGTCCACGCAAGAAAAGTTTGTCCAAATCAGCGATGGACCAGTAAAACCAAGTAGGGCGGCCGTGGTTGCACAGATCAGCTCGGTCTGTGTTTTCCATGCGGCGCAATAATGCGTTCATTTCATCTAGGGTAAGGCGTCGGTTGGCGCGTATAGCGCCGTGGCACGCCATGGTGGCCAGCAGTTCGTTGCGCTGTTGTGTTAATTGAGCCGAGCTGCCAATGTTGTTCAAATCTTGCAGCACATGACGAGCTAGGGCTTCAATATCGCCTCGGGCTAGCAAAGCCGGTACCGCTCGAACTGCCAATGCAGTAGGGCCAGCGGGGTTGATTTTCAAGCCCAGTTCTAGCAGTGATTCTTGATGGTTTTCCACCAGCGCTAAGTCTGTTTCTGATGCCTGAAAAACCACCGGTACGAGTAGTTCTTGGCAGGGCAAGTCGCGGGCATCCATGGCTTGCTTTAACTGTTCATACACCACACGCTCGTGTGCGGCATGCATGTCTACCAGAATCATGCCATGCTGCGTTTGCGACAAGATATAAATACCGTGCAATTGCGCTATCGCTATGCCCAATGGCAGTTCTTCGGCGGCAGAGCCAGGCTCAGACACCGGCAAAGCAGCACCAGCAGAGGTGGGCTCAGAAAATGCTGCAGGAGCTTGGGTTTCTGGCAGTGGGGCATACAGTTTTTGCCACTGTTCGCCAGCAGGAGCAGGGCTGGACTGCAAATCAAAGCGGCCTTGGTGACGGTAGCTGGGTTGCAGTGGTGCATTAGGCGTAGCGCTAGACATGCCGCCAGCAGGGTAGGAAGGAGACGCCGCAGGAAAAGACATGACCGATGCACTGCTGCTATCTGGGGTAATGCTTTGATGCTCGGCTTGGCTTTGGGCGAGTTCAGCACTAAGCGTTTGCACAATAAACTTGTACACCGCACCAGACTCTCTAAAACGTACCTCATGCTTGGCAGGGTGTACGTTCACATCCACCGTGTTTGGGTCTACGTTTAAATACAGCGCGTAAGCAGGCTGCCTATCACCATGTAATACATCGGAATAGGCTTGTCGGATGGCGCTGCTGACTAGCCTGTCGCGTATAAAGCGGCCGTTCACATACAAAAACTGTTGGTCGGTACGGCTGCGCGCATGGGCAGGGCGAATGATAAGGCCATGCAGCGAAATCAAGCCTTGGGTTTGGCCTATGTTGATGCTTTGGCTAACGAACTCTTCGCCCAAGACATCCAAAATACGTTGCTCTATAGAGCCGCTGCGCCAATGGCGGGTAGCTTTGTCGTTATGAAAAAGCCTAAAACCTATATCGGGGCGGGCCAAGGCGATGCGCTCTAAGGCGGTGACGCAATGGCCGTACTCGGTGTTTTCTGTACGTAGGAATTTTCGGCGGGCAGGAATATGGTCAAACAATTGACGCACATCTACCGTGGTGCCTGGGTTGCCGCTGGCCGCTTCGGGGTGCTGCTGGTTTTGGCCTTCTAGCTCCCATGCGTGGGCAGCGTCTGCCGTGCGTGAACGCAGTGCGGTGCGGGCAACTGACGCAATAGAGGCTAAGGCCTCACCCCTAAAGCCCATAGATGCTACCGCTTCTAGCTCAGAGAGCGAGCGGATTTTACTGGTGGCATGGCGTGTGAAGGCTAAGGCCAGCTCCTCAGGGGGGATGCCATGCCCGTCATCGGTTACAGCAATGCGGCGTATGCCGCCGCCCTCTAAACGAACTTCAATGTTGCTGGCACCGGCATCCAGTGCATTTTCCAGCAATTCTTTAAGTACGGAGGCTGGACGCTCAATGACTTCACCTGCGGCAATTTGACTGACCAACAGATCTGGCAGGGCGGCGATAGCATGACGAACTGGCATATTCTGTAATTTGTAGTGAGGGAAAGGCATTTTGGCGTTAACGTGTTGTATAGTCTGGTTTTCCCAAAATAGAGTACGACGCTGGATAACGATGTATGCCTGAAATACTGACGATGCTTTTGCAGATAGATCAAACACTAGGGCTCTGGGTAGAGCAATACGGTGCTTGGATTTACCTGATTCTGTTCCTTATTATATTTGCTGAAACTGGTTTGGTGGTTTTCCCTTTCCTACCCGGTGATTCCTTGCTGTTTATTGCGGGGGCGTTTGGGGCTTCGGGCATGTTAGATCCGGTGGCGTTAGGGGCGTTGTTAGTGGTGGCGGCAATTCTAGGTAATACGGTTAACTACTACATAGGGCGCTATATTGGCCCCAAAGTGTTTACGACAGAATCCCGTTTTCTGGATCGTAAAGCGTTGGTCAAAACACAAGCCTTTTACGCTAAACATGGCGGTAAAACCTTGGTGATGTCGCGCTTCTTGCCCGTATTCAGAACCTTTGCGCCGTTTGTGGCGGGTGTAGGCAGTATGAATCAAGCGTTGTTCCAACTTTACAATGCACTGGGGGCATTGTTGTGGATTGTAGGTTTGATTACAGCAGGCTATTTCTTCGGCAATGTACCCATTATCAAAGATCACCTAAACACCATTGTACTCATTGGTATTAGCGCAGCGGCAGTGCCGGTTGCGGGTGGTTTGATCTGGAAGTTAGTACGGCGTGGTGCCGAGAAACAGCAGAAATAAAGCCGGTTACTGCACTACATTAACAGCGATAGCCTAAAAACATTTGCCCCCACTACTAACCAGCAGTGGGGGCAAATTGTTTAGTACGTTACGGTTTACTGGCGTTTCAGTGCCATGCCTAGTAGCAGCATGCTCCAGCCTTGGAACAGCAAGTCTACAGACAGAATCAAACCAAGTACCCACAAGCTATTAGTAGGCCAGCCAGCAGCGATAATCAGCCCTACGACTAAGGTCATTAAGCCTGACCAAGCAATCCAGCCACCGCCTGTTTGTGTACGGTTTTGCAGCCATACCCATAAACGGAAAAAGCCAGAAGCAATCAGCGATGCGCCAAACACCAAGGTTAGGATCTCTGCGCCTACCAGAGGGTTCACAATTGCAATGACCCCCGCGATTAGATACAGCAAACCACTGAGTGACCAGAATAGGAATGAGCGCCAGTTTTTGCAGCTCCATGCGTGCACAATTTGCAGTGCGCCACCAATGGCCATCAGCACGCCGATGAACAATACGCTGGCCAAGGTTGCACCCACTACATAGATGAAAGCAATTAGCCCCAAGATGACAAAAGCGGCACCCAAACCCATTAACCAACCGGGGCGCAATTGCGATTTCCAAGCATTGATCATGTCATTAGGGTTAGGAGGTGTGTGCTGCGGTTGAACGGGGTCAGTGCTCATGGTTATCTCCGATGGTATGCGAAAAGGTTAGCCGTGGTTAGCCAAGGCGACGCCAGAAGAAAAATAGTCATTGATGCCGGACAGCATGGCTTGAGCTAATTTATCTTGATGGCCTGCACTGCGCAGTAAGCGTTCTTCGTTCGGGTTACTGATAAAAGCGGTTTCGATCAGAATAGAAGGGATATCGGGGGCTTTCAGCACTGCAAAGCCGGCACGTTCTACCTGACGTTTGTGCAATTGATTGATTTTGCCAATTTCGGAAAGAATGCCCGAACCTACGCGCACGGAGTCGTTAATTTGGGCAGAGGTGGACAAATCCAGCAGCACTTCAGCCACTTGGCGGCTTTGCCCACCAATATTGACGCCACCCACTAAGTCGGCCTGGTTTTCTTTGTCGGCCAACCAACGAGCGGCCGTACTGGTCGCTCCGTTTTGGGATAACGCGTAAATAGAAGAGCCACGTGCCGAAGGCTTAATCCACGCATCAGCGTGAATAGAAATAAATAAGTCGGCTTTGACGCGGCGAGCTTTTTGTACACGTACACCTAGCGGGACGAAGAAGTCTCTGTCGCGGGTGAGGTATGCACGCATGTTGGGTTGACTATCAATCAACCGTTTTAAACGCTGGGCAATTTGCAGCACTACATCTTTTTCGCGTGTGCCACCGGGGCCAATAGCGCCTGGGTCTTCACCACCATGCCCGGGATCCAGCGCGATTAATACAGGGCGATTACGGCCCGGTACTTGTGCCACACGTGGTACGGAAGTGGTAGGTGGTGGCGTAGTGGGTTGCGCAATACGAGGAATTTCTTGGCCTTGTACCGACGGCGGTGGAACCACTGGCTGATTTTGTGCCAAGCTTTCTAGCACACCGGCCAAGGGGTCGTTATCGTCGAATTGTTGCAATGCCAACAAAGGGTCGGCTGCTACGCGGGGGTACAGGTCTACCACTAAACGGTATTTGTATTCACCAACCGGTTTCAGCGTAAACAACTGCGGGGCGATAGGCTGTTTAAGGTCCATCACCAAACGCACCACGTTATCGCGGTTTTGCGCGATACGGATGGTAGCAATATAAGGGTCGTTAGGGCGAACTTTAGACACCAGTTCTTGCAGCGTACTGTTCATGGTGAGACCTTCAATGTCTATCACCATACGATGCGGGTTTTCTAGTGTGAAATGTTCAGCCTTTAGCTCGGTATCCATTTCCAGTGTGACGCGTGTGTAGTCGTCAGCCGGCCACGTACGCACCGCAACAATGGCACTGGCGTGGGCAACACGTGGAATGATGGGTAATAAAATGAGCGAGGACGCGGACGCCAGCAAGCGTCGGCGATTTATGCTTTGGGAGGTAAATTCTGAATTTTTGTGTTGATCAGTTCTAGCCATGATTGCCCCTTCTTGCTGTAGGCCGAGAGAGTGATCTGCCTGCCCGGTTCGCAATAGTCAAATGTGATTTTCAGGTCAGGGGTGGGTAACAAGGCCCCCGCTTGATCAGGCCATTCAATGAGCACAACAGCATTTTCTTCAAGCATATCACGAAAACCGGCATCTAACCATTCTCGACTATCGCTAAAACGATAAAAATCAAGATGATACGCCTTTAAGCTAGAAAGATTATAGCTTTCTACTAGGCCGTAACTTGGGCTTTTGATACGCCCTGTTACACCTTGGTGTCGCAAAAACGCTCGAGTGAAACTGGTTTTCCCCGCGCCTAGGTCACCAATTAGGTGCAAGTGGCCACCTTGGCTATCAGCAGAGCAAACCAAAGGCGACAGCCATTCGGCCAGTTGCTGGGTGACAGTTTCGTCAGCCGCATACAGGCTAAGACTAAGCAAAGGTGCAGGTTGTGTGGTCATGACTATAAAGAAAGAGAGAACTGAATTCAGCGTAGCACTAGCAGTGCAGCAAGAAGTGTACCTAATGACAAGCGAGTTGCCACTAGGCCATTCTTGCTGATGCACATTATGCTTTCCGCTATCGCGAGTGAGTGCAAAGCGGGACTACAGTGCGATTTATTTCTTATTGTTTAGTTTTGCGAAGAAGTTTGCCAAAATCGCGCCACTAATATTATGCCAAACGCTAAACAACGCACTAGGAACCGCCACAATGGGGTCAAAGTGTTTGCTGGCTAAGGCGGCACCTAAACCACTATTTTGCATACCTACTTCAATAGAAATAGCTTTACGCTGTGCTAAGCCCAGCCCCATGATTCGTGCAATGACGTAACCGAATAAATAACCAAAAGTATTGTGCAAAATAACGATGCCAATAATCAGTAGGCCGGTTTCTTGCAATCTAGCTTGGTTCAGTGCCACTACGATCGCCACGATCATCACAATGCCAAATACTGACACGATGGGAAGTACAGGGGTAAGGATGGCGACGCGTGCGCCCAAGATAATGCGAACAACCAAGCCCAGTGCGATAGGAACAATCACAAAGTTGATGATAGACATCATCATGGCGTAGAAAGACACGTCAATGCTTTCAGCGGCCAACAGCTTCAGCAATAGCGGCGTCATGAAAGGGGCGAGTAGGGTAGTAATGCTAGTGATCGTTACGCTTAGTGCCACATCACCACGCGACAAGTACGTAATAACATTGCTAGAGGTGCCGCCGGGGCAAGAGCCCACCAGCACGACGCCCAAAGCCAACAAAGGATCAATGTTGAACAGCTTTACCAGTGCCAGAGCCAACAGAGGCATGATAATAAACTGGGCGCATACCCCTAGCAGCACTTGCAGGGGTTTTTTCACGACTTCGGAGAAATCCTTAATAGTCAGTGTCAAACCCATACCAAACATGATGATTCCTAAAAAATAGACGATTAAGTCTTTTAAAGGAACAAAGGTGGATGGTATGAAAAAGCCTAAGAAGGCGAATAAGAGTGTCCAGATGGCAAAAGTTTTACCAATGAACTCAGAGAGTAAGTTTAGAAAACGCATGGAAAAGTTGAATCAATAATAAAAAGAGAGTGCTAGACACGGCTTTTGGCCGTGGGTGACAGCTGGCGCATCAGCGTCAAAGGTAGATCAAGCTATTGCCAACGTCACGTTGCACCCGTTGCCTGACGAGGGGCATAGAGTGAGTGTGAGTAGCTATCATCATGATAAAGAAAACTGAATCCATAGCGGCAGCGTGATGGCCGCTAAGAGTGTGCCTAGCGACATGGTGGTGGCGACTAAATCGCCTTTACCACCCATGCGAGCGGCCAAAACGTGTGCTGAAGATGCTGTAGGTAAGGCAGCAAATAGGATCAGCATTTGTGTTTCCAGGGCGGATAGGGCCAGCAGCTTACTAATAAACACGGCAGAAATAGGTAGGATTAGCAGTTTAACGGCAATAATCCATCCTACTAACCGTTGTGCACCATGCAGCGCTTTAATGGAAATGGTCGCCCCCACGCACAGCAAGCCAATAGCGAGTGCACAGGCACCCAAACGGCTAAGCGCGGTATTGATGGGGGTAGGCATGGAGAGATCCAGCAAGCTAAACAGCAGCCCCAACACCGTAGCAATAATTAATGGGTTAGCAAGTATCTCTTTATAGGGGTTGCGATTGCTGTTGCGTGCTAAAGCATGCACCGCCAACACGTTCACAATAGGAACGGATAGCCCTACAAACACCGCCATAATGGCCACACCATTGGTGCCGGCCAGTGCCGAGGCGAGTGACAAGGCCAAATAAGTATTAAAGCGGAAAGCACACTGTTGTAGCGAGGCATGCTGTAAACCATCGCATTTCAAAACAGGTTTGGCTAGCAATGCAGCCACAAAGCCTACGGCAGTTAAGCAGATGACAGCCGCCAGTAACAACAGCGTTTCGTCGCCTTGCAACGATGTTTGGCTAATGGAGTAAAACAACAAGGCAGGAAACAGTACGTAGTACACCAGCTTTTCGGCATAACTGAAAAACTCCCCCTGAAACCCTAGCTTGTGTCGCAGTAACGCACCTAGAGCAATTAATAGGAAGTCAGGAAGTATCAGTAAAAAGGTATCGAACATAGCGAAATGTAGGACTGGCTGCGCAATCTGTTAGATTACGCTATTTTCATTTGCCCGTACCAGCCTAATGTCTTTATAATTTCGGGCTGTGGCTCCATAGTTAAATGGATATAACTTTCCCCTCCTAAACAAAATTGGGCACACCTAGGCGAAAGCCTTGATGTGAATGCGCTTAAATTCGGTGAACCCCCTGTGCAAACGCGGCAATACCGAGCGAAGCCTCGCAAGAGGAACGTGTAGAGACTCGACAGGCGCAGCCTACGGCACAACGTGCTATGGCTAAGATAGAGTCCAGACTACAAACCTGTGCAATGCAGGGCAGTGAAAACTGTAGTGGTACGAAGGGAAGATTACAGGTTCGATTCCTGTTGGGGCCGCCACCATCTAAATTCTGTCATCTTGGCCTTTTATGATGCAGTAACGGTATCAGCGTAGCGAGTGTTGCGTTGAGCCTTATGTTTCTGTTTCGTAGTGCCAACAATGATTTCCCTGCCATTTCAAGCATTTCTGCTGGTTGCTCAGCATGGCAGCATTACCTATGCTGCCCAACGGTTAGCGCTTAGCCAGCCCACCATTACTAACTATATACGGCAGATTGAACAACGCTACGGCATTGAGCTGTTTTATCGTCAAGGTAAAGGGTTGGTCATTAGTAAGGAAGGGCAGCAGATACTGCCGCACTTACTCTTGTTGCAACAGCAGGCCACGCAAGTCGAGTTTATGTTGCGTGACTATAAAAAAATGCAAGGCGGCTGCTTGCGGGTAGGGGCAACAGGTCCGTACTACATCATGGAAAAAGTGCATGAGTTCCAGGCACAGTATCCGGCTGTAGAAGTCTGCTATCTGCAAAAAAACTCCGTAGACATCCTGAATGCGGTACGCAACTACGAACTGGAAATAGGCACGTCGTCGTTATTGATTCACGATGAATCCATGACGTGTAAGGTGCTCGCGCAAGACGCGCTTTTCTTTGTGTGCCACACCCGTCATCCCTTAGCTAAAAAGCCTGCTGTGTCGTTGAACGACCTAGTGAACTATGATTTTTTAGTGCGTGAACAAGGATCCATGACACGCCAGATCGTGTTGGACAGTTTGCAAAAACATGACGTGAAGCTGGCATCCCTCATCGAGGTGGGCAGCCGTGAAGCCATACATTGGGGGTTGCGTCACAACATGGGATGCAGCTTATTACCTCAGCGCGAAATCCCTCCCTTTTCTGAGTTACGCACTCTCCCTTTGCTAGAAGTGTCTTTGCCTGTGCACGAGTACGTGTATTACCTGAAAGAGCGTCAAGATACCGCTGTCATACAGGCTTTTGTTGCTTCCTTAGCACTGACGGCACCTTAAATTTTCTAATGCATGCATCAAGAAAAACACGGTTGCTGTCATTCCCCTATCACCTCACCCCGCGATACTGGCACATGTTTCCAGTTGTACGTGTGTGCAACGCTATCACTGGCTATGAGCGCAGAAAAGAGAGGTGGGCTTTGCTGTGCTATGTAGCGATTTTAAAGAAGCTCTATCATGACATTGGTTCCTCTTCGTAAGAAACATGGCTGGCGCGTAGGAACAGTTACCGTAACGGTGCTGTTGACAGCATTATTAAGTGCTTGTGGTGGCAGTGATGATGACGACTCATCCACAGTCAAACCGCCAGAGCATAAGTTTGGTTCCTTAGGCGGTAAGAAAACATTAGTGGTGCATGTGGATGGCTTGACCATGGAGCCGTTGCAAGCGGCTTTGGCAGCACATCCTAAAGTCCAGACCTTGGGTAGCGTACTGCCATTGCGCAGCGGTGGTTATGCCGGCACATCATCAGAACAACAAACTAAGGCATTGCCTAGCTGGGCATCATTGCTCACCGGTACGTGGTCTATAGAGCATGGTCTAGGCACAGCGCTGCCAGAGACGGGTGAGGCGTTAAAGGCCCAGACCGTATTTGATTGGGTAAAAACAAATGCACCAGAGGCGCAAACAGCCTTAGTGGTGAGCACGCCTGACTACGCTAAAGCATTGCAAGCGAATGTGGATGATGGCGAGGTGAGCATACTGCCAGAGTGTGCTGATAACGATGCCTGCGTGACCAAAGAAAGTCAGGATGCGGTTGTGAAAGGCGCTGATTTTATTTTGGCGCAATATTCAGGCTTGTTGAAACAGTCAGGCCAGTATGGGCTTGGGTCTGCTCAGTATCAGAGTCAGGTGCAAACCGTACTGAACGACATCACCAGCTTGCTGTCGCTGATTGATGAGCGAGAAGCCTTGGCTAGTGATGAGTCATGGCAAATAGTGTTAGTAAACAGCTACGGCATGGATAAGTTTGGCACCGTGTCGGGCGCACAGTTCGAGTTGAATAAAACAGGCTGGATGCTAAGCAATATTGCACTGAGCGATATCGTTGCTGCACAAAATGACGCAGCGCGTGGCCCCTTGGATTACGCCTCAATTGTAGATGTGGCTCCAACCTTGTTAACGGGTATGGGGGTGTCATTACCGGTAGGCACCTATGCATTTAACGGTAATGATCTGCGTAACCCCGTGCAGATAGATAGGCTGGTTTTTGACTACGATCTAAGCTCTTACAACTTGTCCTTAGAGTGGAAACTTTACAGTGATGCGCAGTTTTCCGCGCCTGTAGAAATCTACCGAGAAGGCCAGTTGCTGGCTACCGTGGATGCAAGTACACGTCGCTATGTGGACACCACGATTCCTAGCGGTGCAGAAGGTACATTATTGCCACTGCGTTACGAAGTACGTACTCAAGGCGGTGCAGTATCAGTACACACTGTGGTGCAGCCTGCACCAGACCTGAATGCCAGCGTATTAAATGGCATGGTGATGTACTACCCCTTCTTGAACGCTAAAGCAGAAGATGCCAAACAGGTTTCTACTCTGCTGCCTTGGAATACGACTAATCCGGGTGCGACATGGATCACTAAAGCCGCTGATCTGCCTTATAAAACGTCCGATACTCCTACCGCTAATAGTGCGCTGACCATGGATTTGGGTGCTTACAAGCAAGGCGATTATTCTGGCTACAAACTCAATATGGCCAATGCCAACGTAGCGGTAGACCCTTCGGTTGACGCCTTCACTATTGGCTTCTGGTTCAAAACCAATGGTGTGTGTATTGGTGGCGGCTCGTCAATTTTGGCCAATAAAGATTACGACAGCGGTAACAACCCGGGCTTGGCAATTGGCATGTTTGGGTCTACCAATAACTGCGAATTGCGCTTCAACACAGGTGGTGGCGGCGGTAGGGATGAGCTGCAAGGCTTTAGCGTAACCCCTAACGAATGGGCGTATGTCGCTGTGGCTGTGGATAAGAAAAACAAGCAGTTGTACGCCTACTTAATGGACCCTAGTGCGGGTCAGCAAAACAGCCAAAAAGCGATGGCCGATGCGCGAGTCAACGCTATTGGTGGTACGGGTACCGGAATCATGGGCTTTGGTGACGATGCTACTGGCCAGTACTCCAGAAACTACAACTTCACCGGCTTGAAGAGCTACAGCGACTTAGCCGTGTGGAACCGTGTCTTGACGTTGGACGAGGTGAAGAACATTTATGCCTCCCGTCACCCTATTTCTTCCTTGCTCCCTTAAGGATCAGTTATGCACAGAACAACTAGTTTCCCTCGCCCCGCTGTATGGGGGCGCTATATAGCTCGCCTATTTGGTGTGGTGGCCCTCAGTGTGGGGTTGGCTGCTTGTGGTGGTGACAATGATGATGACTCATCAACAGAACCGCCACCGCCACCACCGCCACCAGCCGCTGTGATTCATTGTGCCCCTTAATTGCAAAACAAGATAAAACGTCATGAGTGTATCTAGAAGAAATTTTATACGTGGTGTGGCTGGTAGCAGTGTAGCGGCCAGTGTGTTGGCTACCTTCCCGCCCAGTATCCGTAAAGCCTTAGCGATTCCTGCTAACTCACGTACCGGTACGATTAACGATGTGGAACACATTGTTGTGTTGATGCAGGAAAATCGTTCCTTTGACCACTACTTTGGCACCATGAAAGGGGTGCGTGGTTTTGGTGATCGCTTTACGATTCCAGCTCCTAATGGCCGTTCTGTATGGGAGCAGCACGATAGTAGTGGTAAGGAGATTACGCCTTATCACTTAGACAGCAGCAAAGGAAATGCACAACGTGTAAACGGTACGCCGCATAGCTGGACTGATGGACAGGCAGCGTGGGATCACGGCCGTATGACAGAGTGGGCAAAGCACAAACAAGCGCATTCCATGGGCTTTTACCGTGAAACTGAAGTGCCATTTCAGTTTGCGATGGCCAATGCGTTCACCATTTGTGATGCCTACCATTGCTCTATGCACACAGGCACCAACTCGAACCGCTTGTTTATGTGGACGGGGACCAATGGCCCTACCGCTTCTAACGAAGCGGTAGTGAACAACACCTTGGACGGTATTGGTCCATCAAGTGAAGGCTTTGAGTGGAAAACCTACCCAGAGCGTTTAGAAGAAGCCGGTATTAGCTGGAAGGTTTATCAGAATATGCCTGATAACTTTACCGATAACCCGCTGGCAGGGTTCAGACAATACCGTAAAGCCAACGAAGACTCTGGTAAGCCGGTAGGGGGGAACTCTAACCCCGCGTACCACCCTGATGATGATAAGCTTGCGCCCTTGTACAAAGGTATTGCCAACACCATGCCTGATGATGGGATGTTGCAGCAGTTGCGTGATGATGTGCTGAATAACGAACTGCCGCAGATTTCGTGGATTGTGGCGCCAGCAACGTATTCTGAACACCCCGGGCCATCTAGCCCAGTACAAGGTGGTTGGTACACCCAAGAAGTGTTGGATGCATTGACGGCTAACCCCGAGGTGTGGAGCAAAACGGTATTGTTGGTGAACTTTGATGAAAATGATGGTTATTTTGACCACGTACCTTCACCATCGGCACCCTCCTACAACCCAGATGGCTCGTTTGCGGGTAAAACAACGCTGCCTGAGCAAGACGTTAGTTACGAGTACTACACACACCAAAAACCGGTGAGTGCAGGCGGTCAGCCAGCACCGGACAAGAAAGTGTATGGCCCAGGTATTCGCGTGCCTATGTACGTGATTTCACCGTGGAGTCGTGGTGGTTGGGTGAACTCTGAAGTGTTTGATCACACCTCGGTGATTAAATTCATGGAAGCCCGTTTTGGCGTGATGGAACCTAACATCAGCCCATACCGTCGTGCTGTGTGTGGGGACCTGACTTCGGCATTTAACTTTAAATCTCCCAACGACGAACCGTTGCCATTCTTGAATGGTCGCTACACCAAAGGTGAGGCAGATTCTATCCGTGCAGCGCAGCAGGCATTGGCTCAAGTGCCACGTCCTTTGGTGACCAAACTGCCTACGCAAGAAGTGGGGGTACGCCCTTCACGAGCGTTGGATTACCACCTGCACACCAGCGCGCGCTGTGATGCCAAGTCTGGCGTGATGCTGATGTTCAGCAATACGGGTAAGCGTTCAGCGGTATTTCATGTGTACGACAAGTTGAACTTAGACCGTTTGCCACGTCGTTACATGGTGGAACCCGGTAAAACGCTGGAAGACACGTGGGATGTGGTCAAAGACAACGTAGGTCGCTATGACTTGTGGGTGTTGGGGCCTAATGGTTACCACCGTCAGTTCAAAGGCAATGTCAGCAGCCTAACCTTCACACAGGCTGAACCCGAAATCCGCGTTTGTTACGATGTGACTAACGGTGATGCTTATGTAGAGCTGATGAACGGTGGTAAAGAAGCATGTACCTTTACGGTGCAAGCAAACTTCTACCGCGAAGATGGTCCATGGGCAGTGACAGTTGGCCCAGGTGAGAAACAAAAACTGGCGTGGGAGCTGAAGCAAAGTGGTCACTGGTACGACTTCACGGTGCACGTTGACAGCGACCAAAGCTATGTACGCCGTTTTTCTGGTCGAGTAGAAACCGGTAAACACGGTGTGAGTGATCCTGCCTTGGCATTGCAGGATTTCTAACAGGCTGTTTTTCGTTAGGTTGGTAGACGCCCATGAGGTTTTCATGGGCGTTTTTTTGTTCTGTGTTATTGCATTCGATGGGGAGCTACAGAAGCGTTCTTTGTGATGTGGATTAACGAGTGGTGGGTGTCTACGCTTAGTGTTGGTGCTAAGTGACGGTTGTATTCATCGCACGCGCTGAGGGACTGCGGAACAACTTTTTGTGATTTGAGATACCAAATCAAAAAAGTTTTCCTCCGCCTCCTCTGATGTATTTCAATTGATAGGCTTACGGCCCTTTCTTAAGTGCCGGTGCTGTTTTATTCGTAATGAGGATCAATGAATAGTGGGCTTCTACGATGTAATACTGGTTCAGGGCAATGGCTGTATTCATCGCATACGCTGGGGAGCTGCAGAAGATTTTTTGTGATATGCATCTATATCAATGGAGTGTTTTCTGCCCAGAAGAACGAGACTAAACAAGTAGCAACAACCCCAAAACCGTTGCAAGCGACGAAGGAAAGGCGGATGGAAGTATTTTTTTATTTGGTGTCTCAAATAAAAAATACTTTCGCAGCCTTAGGCTACGGCAGATAGTCGTGAGTAAGCGGGCTTTCCCCCTCAATACAAGATGGTCTATCAAACCTAGAGACCACTCCTCATCCTGACTATTGAATCAACTGATTCAACTCAATAATCGGCAACATCACCGCTAACACAATGAGCATCACAAAGCCGCCCATGAAAAGAATCATCAGCGGTTCTAAGATGGCTGTGCTGGTGGTGGCGCGTTGTTCTAGTTCTGTGGATAAGGTATTGGCTGCACGCTCTAGCATGAGCGATAACTGGCCGGTACGCTCCCCGCTTTGTACTAAATGTATAAGCAACGGCGGAAAGCCTTGGTGCTGCCGTAAGGCGGCAGCCAAACCAGAACCTTCTTGTACGGCTAGCGTGCTTTGTGCAATCGCATTTTTTAAGTGTGTATTGCGGATGGTGCGTTCTGCTGCCTGTAAAGCGGCTAATAAGGGGACGCCGCTACTGTGCAAAATAGCCAGCGTAGACGCGAAACGGGCAATGTCCACACCTTGTAAGTAACGGCCTAATAGTGGGGCTTTAAGCAGTTTGGCATCCCAGGCTAAACGTAGGGCGGGGACACGTAAGGCGAACCGCCATGCCACTACTAACAGGGCAAGCACAATTAAGCATACTACTCCCCATTCACGGGTGAAGTCGCTTAACCAAATCATG
Source organism: Paenalcaligenes sp. (assembly GCA_052103955.1). GTDB lineage: Bacteria > Pseudomonadota > Gammaproteobacteria > Burkholderiales > Burkholderiaceae_B > Paenalcaligenes. The sequence continues at coordinate 93,606 of JBQELO010000004.1, forward strand.
GCAACGGTTAAGGGTGGCAAGCTGTTTTGGGTTTGTACAAAGGCGTTCACCACCTGCGGCACCACGTAGCTCAACATGAAGATCACGATCAGTACTGAGACTATGCTAACAATGATGGGGTAGATCAGGGCGTTGGTGAGCTTGTTACGCAGTTGATGGCGTTTTTCTATGTAATCCGCCAGTTTAGTGAGCACCACATCTAATTGGCCTGAGTGTTCTCCGGCGTCTACCAAGGCTCGGTAAATGTCGGGGAATATCTGCGGAAATTGCCCCAGTGCTTGGCCTAGCCGTTGGCCCGAGCGTATTTCTTGGCGTATGTGACGCAGCACTTGCTGGGTGGCGGCGCTATCGCTTTGTTCTATGACTGCACTAAGTGCGGCTTCTAAGGGTAGTTGCGCATCCAGTAGGCTAGCAAGCTGGCGTGTCATCCAGCTTAGCTCTCTATCGCCCAGTTTGAGTGCCCGTGTAGAGTGACCGCGTGTGCGAGATTTGGCGCGTAGTTTCAGCACCAGTAAGCCCTGTTGGGCAAGCAGTGATTGCGCCTGCTCTGCAGAGTCGGCTTCTATAAAGTCGTGTACGGTTTTGCCAGCGCCATCTAGGGCTTGATAGTGAAAATAGGTCATGGTGCTCAGTTTTCACGGGTGACGCGCTGCAGTTCTTCTTCTGATGTTTGTCCTCTGTCTAGCCAACGTACCCCATCATCGTACAGATCGTGCATGCCCAGTTTTTGGGCGGTGTGTCGTAAGGTTTGTGTGTCGGCGTTTTGACTAATCAAACTGCGTAAGGTGTCGTCCACCACAAAAAGCTCATGTATGCCGGTACGCCCTTTGTAGCCGGTAAAACCGCAGTGTTCGCAGCCAGACGGGTGTCGTTGTGCGCGGCCAGAGTCTAGCGGTATTTTGCAGTGGTCACACAGCTTACGAATCAAGCGTTGAGCCAGTGCGCCTTGCAAGGTGCTGGCAAGCAGAAAGGGTTCTATCCCCATGTCTATTAAACGGGTGACGGCCGATACCGCATCGTTGGTGTGCAATGTTGCTAAGACTAAGTGACCTGTTAGCGAGGCTTGCACGGCAATTTGGGCGGTTTCTAGGTCGCGGATTTCACCAATCATGATGACGTCTGGGTCTTGGCGCAAAATTGCACGTAGTGCGGTAGAAAAGTGCAAATCAATACGCGAGTTAACCTGTGTTTGCGACACACCAGCGAGGTCATATTCTATGGGGTCTTCCACCGTTAAAATATTGGTGGTTTGCGCGTCTAAGCAGCCTATAGCAGCGTAAAGCGTGGTGGTTTTACCGCTACCCGTGGGGCCAGTGATCAACACAATACCGTGTGGTCGGCGTATCAGCGATGTGAGTTTTTGATAATGGTTAGGCGCTAAGCCTAGCGCCGAAAGCTCTAATCGCCCTGCAGATTTGTCTAGTAAGCGCAGCACGGCACGCTCGCCGTGGCCGGTAGGTAAGGTAGATACTCGCACATCAATAGCTCGCCCCCCTACACGCAACGAAATACGCCCATCCTGAGGTAAGCGCTTTTCAGCAATATCCAGCTTAGCCATGATCTTAATACGCGAGATCAGTGCGTTATGCAGTGCACGCCTAGGCTGCACAATATCGCGTAAGCTGCCATCAATACGGTAGCGAACTACAGACTGATTTTCAAAGGGTTCAATGTGTATATCGCTTGCGCCTTGGTTAGCCGCCTGCGTCAGTAACGCGTTAATCATGCGGATAATAGGCGCATCATCACTGGATTCCAGCAAATCTTCTACCTCAGGCATTTCATGCATGAGGGAGTCCAGATCTATCTCGTTGCTGGCAGCATCCATGACGGCGGCCGCATTTTCTTGCTGCCCATAGCTGCTGTTTAGCCACTGCTCAATTTCTATAGCAGGCACCTGCTTGAATTCCGCATGCCTATAGCGCCTGCGAACTTCGGCTAATGCCCAATCGGGTGTGTCGGCACAGTGCAGCGCCTGCAATTGCTGCTGTTCTTCGCGCAAGATTAGGCGTTGGCTTTTAGACCAGCTATAGGGCAGCAACATTTAGCGTACTCCACGCATATCGACTTGTTGCTGCAAGGGCAGCAGATCAGGCAGTGGGGTGGGCTTAGCGATATCACTGAACCACAGATCGTTGTACGGCATGCCTTGCTGCGCAGAGCGCATGTAGTTGTACCTATCTAAGGTCAGGCGCTGGCTGTCTTGTTGGTCACGCACAATGTGTGGGCGTAAGAAAATCATTAAGTTGGTTTTGGTGCGTTTGCGGGTTTCGTAGCGAAATAAGCTGCCCACTACCGGCAGGCTGCCCAAAATAGGCACTGCAGAGGTGGTGTCGTGGGTGCTGTCTTCTAACAATCCACCTAATACAATGACTTGGCCGTCATCCACTAGCACATTGGTTTGCAGGGCACGCTTGCGAGTGACCAGTGTGGCCGAGCTCATCGTGACGTTGGGGTCTAGGCTACTGACCTCTTGGTATAGGGTCAGTTTTACGGTACCGCCCTCAGAAATTTGTGGGCGTATGCGTAAGGTTAAGCCTACGTCTTCGCGCTCAATAGTTTGAAAGGGGTTGCTAGCACCATCACCCGAGGTGGTGTATTGCCCGGTCACAAAGGGAACCGTTTGGCCCACAATAATGCTGGCTTCTTCGTTATCCATGGTGAGCAAGTTGGGTGTGGATAAAATGTTTGCTGCTCCATTTCTTTCCAGTGCACGAGCCAGTACGCCTAGGTTCACAATTTCTTGGCCTAGTATGTTTACCGTACCTTTAACCAACCCCAAACTTAAGCCTTGGCCTAAGGCATCAATGGTGGTTGCACCGGTAATGTTGGTGCCTACGCCGCTGCCGCCCAAGTTGGTGCCGCCTACAAAGCCACTGCCGCCATCGGCTAAGTGGCTACCACCTGCCATCCACTGAATGCCAAACTCGGCAGCATCTTCGGCATTCACCTCGACGATTAAGCTTTCTACCAGTACTTGCGCACGACGTTGATCCAGTAAGTCTATAACCTCGCGTATGCTGCGGTACAACGGCGGTGGGGCAGAAATAATTAAGGTGTTTGTGGACGGGTCAGCTTGTATGGTGGCGCCACCCGCCGTGATGCTCACCGGTTGCAACGTAGCGGCTTGGGGTAGCCCTGCCATGAGGCTATTGGTTGTGTCAGCGTTAACCGCCATGGGGGGCGTGTTGTTGCTCGTAGCGGCTACGTTAGCGGTAGCGGGTGCTCCCATACTGGGTGTGGCGCTAGGCTGGCTTTGTGGATTTAACCCTTCTAACGCCCCCTTTAGTACTTGAGCCAAATGCGTAGCTTGGGCGTTTTTTAAATACACCACATGCAGATTGTTGGGCCTTGCATTAGGTGAGTCAATTTTGTAGATCAGGTCTTTAGCCATCTCTAATCTAGAGGTGCTACCAGCCCGAATAATAATGGAGTTGGTGCGGGGGTCGGCCACAATTTGTGTGCGTGCATAGGGCTCGCTATTGGCATCATTTAATAGCTGATTAGCCAACGCTGCAACGTCTAGCGCGACCCCATGCTCGATGGTGATGAGCTCGGTGTTTAAACTGTGCGAGGTATCAATACGCGCAATCACATCGGCGACACGGGCGATGTTGTCGGCATAATCGGTAATCACCAAACTATTGTTATTAGGGTAGGCAGTAATGGGGTTGCTGGGTGACACCATGGGGCGAAGTACGGGCACCAAGTCGGCGGCTTTTTCGTAATTCAGGTTAAATACCTGAGTGACAATTTCGCCGCTTAAGTTCGCCAACTCAGCTGCTGAATAGCTCACTGCACTGGCATGTACTTTGGCATCGGACTCAGGTACTACCTTGCTGCTGCCTTCGCTATGCACCACAGCAAATCCTTGCATACGCAGTGCACCTAGCAGCATGCCGTAAGCTTGCTGTGGGCTAACAGGCACTTCAGAAACCAAAGTAAGTTGGCCTTGTACGCGTGGGTCAATAATAAAGTTTCGTCCAGTGAAACGGGCTAGCGTTCGTACCACTTGAGCCAAGTCGGCTTCAACAAAATTAAGGGTGAGGGTATCGCCAGGGTTGTGATTACCTATGGGTTGAGGCGCCGCCAATCGTGGTGCTTCGGGTGTGTTTTGCCAGTTGGACGCGGGGCGCACGGGGCGTCTAGAGCTATCACCTACGGTACGGGTAACAGCTGGTGCTGCTTGTGACTCTGCAGATACGGTACGCGATGTTTGTATCGTAAGCGGGTTAGGTGGGGGGCGGTTATCAGGGTCAGAAACCGTGGTGCAGCCTTGAAGTATCACTACACTGCTAAGTGCTGCCAGAGGAAATAAACGTTCAATACGCATAACAAAATTCACGACAGAGAATCAAGGTGCAGCCTGTAGGCTAAAGCTGGCCCGTCCGTTTTGAACGGGGCCTAGCAGGTGCAATAAAGGTTGTAGGGCAGCGGTGTATTCAGGACTGCTAGAGGCTTCCCCTTTAAACGAGAAGGGGCGCTTGGGGCCAAAAGAGCCTTGGCCGCTAAGTTGTAGCGGCCCTTGTTCGGTACGTAGTTGCAACGTCGTGCTATCTGCCAGTTGCAGATCTAATGCGTAGCTGCCCAGTGGGCGCAGCGAGGCCACGGTAACTGCGGCATTTTGCCAGCGCACGCTAATGTCTACTGGGGTGCTTGCGCCTAGGTAAAAAGTGGGCCAAGTGATGCTGAGATTACCGTGAGGTTGCAACGATGCTAGCAATGGGTGAGCACTACTAAGTAGGCTTGCTGGTAGTTGCAAACGGGATTGGCTAAGGCTAAGTCGAGTACCGCTTAGACTAAGTAGCAGAGGCTGCGCTAAATCATTGCTAGTGATTTGCAGTTGTGGCCAAGGGGTCCAGTTCCACTGCCAATGAATACGCGAGGGCAGTGCCTGAGGGTGTTGAGTATTCACGATGAGTTGTGAACTTCCTTTCCATAGTGTGCCTTCACTGACATTAAGCTGCAGAAAGGCTGGCATAAAAACCTGTAGCCAGGATGCGGGGGCAGCCACTAAGAAGCCGCCTGCAAACGTGAGGGCAGCCATAAGAATAAGAAGAATTCGTGTCATGATTGTGACACTCCCTCGGAAGTGGGGGCGTTGTACTGCAATGTAATGATTCCACTCAGCACACCAGCTTGCTCACGGCCTTCTACACGGGCGCGTGATAGCTCGGCATCTACGATGCTGAGATTCAAGGCAGCTGGGGTATGTAGTAGCCAGACTAGGGTGTCAGAGGCAGGGGCTTGTTGTATGCGTAGCTGCCACATAGCAGGTTGGTTAGGCATGGCCGAGAGCACGGTTTGCTCGGCAGTGAATGTTTGCAAACTGTTTTGCAAGGCGTTGTGTAGCTCTTCTTGGGTATAGCTCACAGCGATGGTGGTGCTGGGATTGGGTTGTCCCAGTAGTTCTTGTAGTTGCGTAAATTCTTGTTGTGCGACACGCAACTGCTGGGTTTGCTGTTGCGAGAGTTGCCATTGCTGGAAGGCGATATAGCCCAGTAGCAAAAACGGCAAACACCAGAGCAAAATGCGTGCGCGCAACCGTTCACGCGGGGTTTGACGTTGCCACTGCATGTGCACACTGTGGAGTAGCGGGCTTAGGCGCTGATGTAGTTGCTGACGTAACGGTGCAAGTGATGACGTGGCTTTCATGGCGTGATGGGCTGTAGCTGCAGCAAAAGAGGGTTTTGTTGTGGTTGGTAGTGCCATTGCAAACCTTGCGCTTGCAGCTGTGCTTGCGTGTTTTCTAGTACCCCTTGTAGCGATTGGGTGTTGCTGTCGGGGTGTAGTAGTAGGCTTAGCGTCTGCTCTTTCCAGAGCAGGCTTTGTAGAGAAGGGGTTAGTGGGCCTAGCCATTGTGCAGAGCCTTGCAACATGCTTTGCAGTGACGCAGACGATGCGGTAGTGGTGGGCTGTGCTTGGCTATTTAACGCCTGCTGCGCTTGTTTTAATGGGGCAATGATTACGGGTAAGTGTGGCCATCTATCGCCTACAGCTTGCTGTGCCACGCTTTGTAGATGCTGCAGTTCGTTACGTTGCTGTTGGGTATAGCTATACAGGCCAATGACTAAAATGAATAAGGCTGCCAAGGCCCACAACAGAGGGCGAGTGAGTCGTTTTTCCCATGGTGTGCTGTGGTGCAACTGGGTGCTGAAATCCAGTGTTTTATGTAGTGCATAGCAGTGTGGTGCGCGCGGTAACGTAGGGCTTAGGCTGGCCGGCTGCAGCATGATGCGGTGTACCGACAGTGTGTTGAGGTGCTGTAGTAAGTTTTGTAGCGGTGCGCGCTCAGTCCACACCACAACAAATTGGTGGTCAGGTTTGGCTTCGTAACAAAACAGATGTTGCGATACGGGAGCTAGCAGCATTTGTTGCAAGCGACTTTGCACGGCCATGGCCTGTTGTGCTTTTTTCAGAGGCGGTAAGGTGATGGTGGTGTGTACCGTATCCAGTGGGTGCACCATCAGCAGAAAAGGCAGAGTGGGAAATTGCTGCGCTAATTGTCTCAGCGTGGCATGGCCTTGGCGTGTGACCAGTTCGCGTTTATGCACTACGCTAAACGCGACATCCGAGTCTAACGATAGCTGTTCTAGTTCGGGTAAAAGAATCTGTAAATGGGTGCGCATATTAATACTGAATCCAGCGAGTCATGACTTGCGAGCCTTTGCGCTCCAAGAGGGCGTGCAGGGATTGCTGGGTGCCTGAAATGGTGAGTAAGCCTTGTGCACTAAACCAGTGGCTTTTGACGCCTAAGGTGCGGGCTGGGGTGTTCACGGTAGAGGGCAGTTGCAAGGTGAGGTCGGATACTTGGTTGAACCAGCGACCTTGATCCCTTTGTGTGGTTAAACGGGATGCATCCGCCAGACTTAATCCGTCTATGTAGCTGTGTAGTACCTCGGGGGAGGCCATGTTGATGTTGAGTAACGTGGTGGGGGGGAGCAGGGTGGTGTAGCGGTCTAAGCGTTCACGCTGTGCGGCATCCAGTGTTTGTGCCGCAGTCAGTTCTGACGGCAATCGGGCATTGACCTGCGTGGCGGGGTGCTGCACACCTTGGTAGGCTTGGGCCAGTTGTTGCGCCAGTGGTGTTGCTAGGGCTTTGGGTAGCTGAATACTGTGCAGCAGTTTTTCCAATCTGGTGATTTCTTCCGCCTTAGTTTCCCCTTCTCGTTGTAAACGCAGTAGATTGAATTTGGCTTGCTCGTCAGTAAGAAAACCTGAAAAGTAAGCCGTGGTGCGCTCATCCTCGATAGGCATGCGATCTAAGCGCTGTGCCCACAGGCCATTACGCGTGGTAATGGCGCTGTGGCGGTTATCGTCCAACAGCAGTTGGCGACTCCAGTCCATCGCCCCCCGCAATAGCCATGTGGCTTGGGTGACATCGTTTTCAATAATGGATTGTTCGCTGTTCTGTACTTGCCGGCTGATTAAGGCAGCAGCTATGGCGCTGGTGGCAAATACAATCACCAGTGCATTAATCACCGCAAGTCCGCGTTGGTGTGTAAGGCGGATCATGATAAAGGCACCACCTTGATGTAACGTACGGTCTGATTACGTTCGGTGCGTTCAATGGTGAGCTCTATACCTGTAGGTGCGCGTGTGTTTTGCGTAAGCGGCAACGGCATCCAGCCGCGCGCAGGAATCCATGCTCTCGCGCTAAAGCGTTGCACATCGCTTAGTACCGCGTGTTGGGTTGCGGGTAGCGAGCCGGGAAGTTGCACAAAGGGTGCGCCTAAGTCGCGATACAAGGTCTGGTCTTCAAGACGCCATTGCAGCCACACATTGCCTGGGGTAGGCGGGGCGGCAGGTTGACGTATAGCCAGCAACGTACTGCGAGGGGTTTGCAGCCAGAGTAGTGCGCTTTGTGGTGCATTTAACCCATCGGGATGCAGCGGAAACGATGTCAGGTCGTCGTTAAATAGTGGTGTGGTGTTTTGCAGCAGGATGTCTTGTTCTAGTTGCTGCAAAACGGCGTGTATGGATTGGTGCCTAAGCTGTGTATCTTGTAGCTGCGTTTGGGTGCGTTGTATGTAATCCAAGGCACGCCACGACAACACGCTTAGCAAGCTCATAATTAATAGCGTGACCAAGACTTCTAGTAATGTGAAACCGCGTTGGGCAGAAACGGTCATGCTCATGGCTGCATCAAAATGCCATGTAAGTACGCAAAGTTCTGCTGATGATCCGGCAAGGTGACGCGAACCGTTACTTGCCGGAATTTGCTGTGCTCGGTTTTGGCACTGGTGACTTCGCAGTTAAAGGCATACATCCCTTGGGGGCAGGCGTATTGCTGGGTCCCCGGCGACGGAAACTGGCGTTGTAGGCGTAGTTCGGCCAACGTGTTGCTCGCACTATGCAGCGCTAAATTTCGCATCTTAATAGACTGTGTGCTGCGCGTAGTGAGCTGCAAGGCCTGTAGTACGGCGGTCAGGGCAATGCTGATGATGGCCAACGCTACTAGCACCTCTACTAAGGTGTAGCCATGTTGTGGGGTGATGGCTTTCATGGTGTGATCAGCTCGAATACACCATGCAGGTCACGACGTATGATAAGGCTGTCTACGCCATTATCTAGGGTGATGAGCAAGGGTTCATACAGCCAGGCGGGGTGTATAAGCAGTGGGCTAGTTGGTTGAGTACGTACGTTAACCGCCGCCGTGCTTTGCCATGCGGTATGGGCCAGATTGCTAGGGAAGCGGGCGCTAAAAGGGGCGGCAGTGAGGGGTTCAAATCCATAGCCCCCTTCCTGCTGTTGCCAGCGCAAGGGTTGTCGGTGCTGAATGGCATAGCGCTGCGCAGCCTGTAACCGCTGCGTTAACCGCTTGGCATCGTGGCTCAAACTGTTTTGTTCGGTAGCGGGTAGGTAGCGTATGCCTACACTGGTGCTTATACCAATGATGAACAGCACAATAATGACTTCCAGTAATGAAAAGCCGTGTTGTGGGCGGGGCCGTTTATTGCCAAGAGCCGATGTCAGCATTCATCTCTTCCCCACCGCGCTGGCCATCTGCGCCAAAAGAGAACACATCTACATCATTGTCCACGCCGGGATTTAAATATTGGTAAGCATTGCCCCATGGGTCTGTGGGCACTTTGTCTAAGTAACGTTGCCAGTTCTGCGGTACAGGCGGTGAGGCCGGTTTTTGCTGCAGGGCGTGTAAACCTTGTTGGGTGCTGGGGTAAAAACCGTTATCTAAACGGTAGAGCTTCAACGCCTGCATGATGCCGGCAATATCTTGTTTGGCAGCAACGACACGGGCCTGATCTGGTCGGCTTAATAGGTTAGGTACGACTAAGGCGGCCATGATGCCCATGATGACAATCACCACCATGATTTCGATGAGTGAGAAGCCACGTTGCGAGGTGCGTGCAGCGGAAGAGCGGGGGAGTGAATGCTGTGGTGTCATACTTCTTTCATTAATACATGCCAGACTCTGGAGTAGAAAAAACAAGCAGACCAGAGCGTCTTTGAGTCTGGTCCCCAGTGTATAGATGAGATATGTCAGTTTTATGGCGCAATGGATACAGCGTTTTATGGTGGTGATAGCCGCCGCACTAGCCGGTTATGGCGTCGCACAACTGGCTGCCCCAACGACATTGCGTTTTGCTCCAATCGCGATGCAGCAAACGGTATTGCCGGGTAGCGAGGCACAAGCTGTAGCGGCATGGTTTGGGCAGGCTGGAGGCCCTGTACGCATACAGATTCAAGGCGTGATGAGCTCTAGCCTAGGGCAAGGTGGGGCCGCCTTATTAAGTATTGATGGCGCGCCAGCCCAAGCGTTTAGAAATGGCGATTGGTTGGCTGATGGTGTGCGTTTGGTGGCTATAGGGCCGCATGCCATACAGATAGAACAACAGGGCGCACGTTACAGCGTAGAAGCACCAGCAGAACCTGTGGCTGTTCTAGAGCAAGCGATACGTGTGGTGAGCCCCGCACCATGATAGAAATGGGGGCGGTAGCGTTGCTGCTTTGTGTGGGATTGCGTTGGCAATGGGTAGGATGTTGTCGCGAATTCTCGGTAGTGGGAGTGCCAAACCGGCGGCAAGCCTATGTGTTTTACGGTGGTTTACTGGCGGTGATAGGGCTGGGGGGGGTGCTACCTGTCAGTGCTGCGGAAAAGCTAGCCTATACCTTGTTTCTGGCGCAGTTGTGGCTGCTGATGTGTTTTGACGGCTGGTATGGCTATTTGCCCGACAAGCTAAGTTACATCCTGTTGTGGTCTGGCTTGCTATGGCACACGGGCTATGCGCCGTGGTTCGTGGAAAATAGCGTATGGGGCGCGGCGTTAGGTTATGGTTTGCCGTGGGCAGTGAGTACGGTGTTTAGCCTATGGCGCGGCAAAGAGGGTTTGGGTTTAGGTGATGCCAAACTGTTGGCTGGTATAGGGGCATGGCTAGGTGTGATGGCCGTACCCTATGTGTTGTTTGTGGCCAGTGCCTTGGCGTTATGTTATGCGCTGTGGCAGCGCTGCCGTCGTTCATGTTGGCCGTCTATGCTGTACTTTGGCCCATTTCTTGGGCTTGCTGCCGGCATCATGTGGTGCGTTCAAATAGGACGCTGATGCCTAGCAGCAAACGGTAGGTACAGGTTGCTTAGTCGGCTTGATCCAATCCCATTTGCCAGAAATCTACCTCTAAGCGTGTGGCATCCCTAAAGGTAGTGGCCAAATAGTCCATGCGCGCTGAGTCTATGTGGCTAAGGTGTTGGTTTAGCCAGTGTTGCTCGGCTGTGGCTGCTTGCTGAAATTCTGGGCTGATATACATCTTGATCCAGTCAGCGTAGGGGTTAGCTTCCGATAGTACGGTGAAGGGTTGATCCACCAACCAACGGGCAATCTCGGCGTAACCAATCAAGCACGGTACGAGGGCAACGTGCAAATCCAGTAAGTCGCCACGGTTACCAGCATCCAGCACATAGCGGGTATAGGCCATGGTGGCACGCGCTTCGGGTAGTTCACCCAGTTCTTTTTCGCTAATACCCCAGCGTTCGCAATACTGTATATGCAGCCCCATTTCTAGATCCACAATGGCTTTTAAGCTGTCTAGGCCTTGGCGCAGTTCTTGCATAGAGCGGCTTTTGTATACCGCTAACCCCCATGCACGGGCGAAGTGCACCAGAAATAAATAGTCTTGGCGCAAATAATGTTTGAAGGCTTCAGCAGGTAGTGTACCTGCACCTAACTGGCGCACAAAATCGTGTTGGGTATACGCTGTCCACGCGTCGTTGCAGCGTTGTTTTAGCTGGTCAAAAGGAAGCAGGGTAGAACTCATGGGGCCTCTGATAAAACAAAAAACACTATAGGGGCTCACACTAGAACAAATTAGAGAGTGGTGAGGGGTTCGGAAATTTCGATGAGGTTAAGGTCTGGGTCACGCAAATAAATAGAGCGTATAGGGCCCATTGCACCAGTGCGTGGCACCGGACCTTCTAAAATGGTGGCGCCGTTGGCATTCAAGTGTGCAATCACCTCATCCAAGGGGCGGTCCGCTATAAAGCAGAGGTCTAAAGCACCAGGCACCGGCAGGTGAGCTTTGGGCTCAAACTCGGCACCTTTGACGTGTAAATTGATTTTTTGCTGGCCAAAGCTAAAGGCTTTACGGTTTTTCCCAAAGGTCACTAACTCCATGCCTAAGCAGTCTACATAGAAGGCGATGCAGGCTGCTTCATTGCTGGTGGTTAATACCAAGTGGTCCAAATGATGAATCATGATGTCTCCTGTAATGGCTTAGGCATGAGCGTCTAGGCCAGCTTCCACAGGGGTAGCACCCAGTGCTGTCACTAAGGTGGTTGGAGGAAGCTCTAGCAAGTAGCCGCGTTTACCGCCATTGATCAGAATGGTAGGAAATTCCAGCAAGCTTTGCTCTATGAAAATAGGCATGGTTTTGCGCGTGCCGAAGGGTGAGGTGCCACCCACCATGTAGCCCGAGTGGCGCTGGGCTACATCGGGTTTGCAAGGGGCGACTTTTTTCACGCCTATTTGTCGGGCTAGGTTTTTGGTGGAGACTTCCCTATCGCCATGCATCACAATAATTAGTGGCTTGGCATTTTCGTCTTCCATAATCAGCGTTTTGGCGACCTGCGCCGGCGGGAAGTGTAGCTGTCTAGCAGCCTCTTGGGCACCACCATGATCAATGTAATCGTAGTTGTGCTCGGTAAAAGAGATTTTCGCTTTGCGTAGCCATTGTGTGGCTGGGGTTTCGCTAACGTGCTTTGCTTTGGCCATAACGGAATTATGCTCGGGGATGGTGTTGTTGATGCAGTTGTTTAAGTCGCTCTCGTGCGACGTGGGTGTAGATTTGGGTAGTGGAAATATCCGCATGTCCCAGCAGTAGTTGTACTACCCGCAAATCGGCACCGTGGTTCAGTAAGTGAGTGGCAAAGGCATGGCGCAGTACGTGCGGCGATAACGGTGCTTGTATGCACGCCTGTAGTGCGTATTTTTTAATCAGTAACCAAAAGGCTTGCCTAGTCATGGCTTGGCCCCTGCCCGTCACAAACAAAAAGGGGCTGCGCTGCTGCCCTAAGATAAGCTGCCGTGCATGTTGTAAATAGTTTTGCAAACTATCTTGTGCTTGAGCTCCCAAGGGCACCAGTCTATCTTTACCCCCTTTACCGCCCACTACCCGTATCACACCATCATTCAGACTCAGGTGTTGCAGGTGCACATTGATCAGTTCGCTGACGCGCAAACCCGTGGCGTACAAGGTTTCTAGCATGGCTATGTCCCGTAAGCCTAACGGTGTATCAGCGTCGGGGGTTTGTAGCAGTGCGTCAACCTGAGCCTCGCTTAGGGTGGCCGGTACACGTACGGCTTGTTTGGACGAGTTCAAATTCTGGCAAGGGTTGTGCTCAATCAGTTGTTGGCGCAGCGCCCAGCCATAGAATTTTTTTAAGGTAGCTAACCGACGATTCGTAGTGGTGGCTTTATGTGTTTGGGCTTCTACGCTGCGCCACGTTTGTATGTGCTCGGTCGTAGCGTCTAACAGGGTGTTGCCTTGTTGTTCGTGTAGCCATTCCGCAAAAATGACCAGGTCGCGCTCGTAGGCGGCCAACGTATTGTTGGCCAACCCTTCTTCTAGCAAACAGTATTCTAAAAAGGCGGCAAGATTGGGCGTAGTCATGCCTAGCATAATACTACGAGTGTTGTGGGCAAAGCAGTTGCTCAACTAGGGGGAATGGCCTTGAAAACCACGCCTGACACGGTGTTTGCGATATCTATATACATCTATATATAATGCTTTCATAGATTCTTACAACTTGCCAAGGAGTAGGCATGAAAAGCTATAGCCGTATTGTTCGCGCGCTCTGTGTATCGGGTGCATTGAGTGCAGGACTGGTATTAGGTAGTGCCGCACACGCTGGAGAACTGTTGGTGTCGGGCGCTGCTAGCCTGACCAATGCCTTCAAAGAGGTTGGCGAGGCGTTTGAGAAAAAACACAGCGACACCAAAGTGCTGAACAGTTTTGCTGCGTCAGACGTGTTGTTGCAGCAAATTGTGAACGGTGCACCAGCAGATGTGTTTGCTTCTGCAGACCAAAAAGCTATGGATAAAGCCGTAGAAGCTGATGCGATTGTGCCCGATTCGCGTGCGGATTTTGTGCGCAACCAAGTGGTGCTGATTGTTCCTAATGACAACCCTAAAAATGTAGAAGGCTTGGCATCACTGGCTAACGCTGATGTGACTCGCATTGCTTTCGGTAACCCAGAAACGGTGCCGGTTGGTCGTTACACCAAAGGTGCGTTGGAAAAAGCGGGTGCATGGGAAGCGGTGACTGAGCGCCAAGTATTGGGTCAAAACGTACGCCAAGTGTTGGACTACGTTAGCCGTGGTGAGGTGGATGCTGGCTTTGTATTCGCCACCGATGCCGCTATCATGAAAGATAAAGTGAAAGTGGTGGAAACACTGGAAACTGTCACACCCGTAACGTACCCCATCGCCGTTGTAAAACGTGATGGTGCTAACCCACAAGCACAAGAATACGTAGACTTCATTTTGTCAGATGAAGGTCAAGAGATTCTGGCTAAGTACGGTTTTTCCAAGCCGTAAAGTAGGCTAAGGCACTTATGCTGTCAGGACTGTGGGTCCCCCTGTTACTTTCGTTGAAGGTGGCGGGGTGGGCCACTTTTTTTGCTACCATCCTTGGGATTGCTGGCGCGTACGCATTGTCGCGCTGGAAGTCTTCGTGGTGCAACATTGTAGACTCCATTCTGACCCTACCTATGGTATTGCCACCTACGGTGGTGGGCTATTACTTATTGGTATTGTTGGGGCGTCGCGGTGTGGTTGGCCAGTGGTTGGCGCAATGGAATATCGAGTTGGTATTCACTTGGCAGGGTGCCGTGGTCGCCGCAACGGTGGTGGCTTTCCCCATGGTGCTTAAAGCAGCCCGAGCTGCCTTTGAGGATGTAGACCAACGTTTGGTTAACGCCTCAAAAATTCTAGGTGTATCAGACAGTGCTACCTTTTTTAGGGTGACCTTACCCTTAGCCATGCGCGGCATTATGGCAGGGGTGTTGCTTGCTTTTGCTCGTGCGTTAGGCGAGTTTGGGGCTACCTTGATGATTGCGGGTAGTATCCCCGGTCGTACTCAAACCTTGTCTATTTCTATTTACGAAGCGGTACAAGCGGGCAATGACGATTTAGCGATGGTGTTGGTGATTACCACCTCTATTAGTTGTGTGTTGGTGTTGTGGCTGGCCAGTTACATCAAGCCCGCACATGCACGCCGACAGGGGGCTCGCTAATGAGTATTACCTTACGCATACAGCGCACAGTAGGGCAGGGCGATAGAAGTTTTACCTTGGATGTGGATATACACACTCAAGCACAGCGTATTGCATTGTTTGGCCCGTCAGGTTCGGGGAAAACCTTAACCGTGCAGGCTGTGGCAGGTTTGTTGCGCCCTGATAGTGGTCATATTGCCGTCGGTGACCGTGTATTGTTCTGCTCTGAAAAAAACATACTGGTGTCGCCACAAAAGCGCCGTTTAGCGTATTTGCTGCAAGACTATGGTCTATTTCCACACCTGACGGTGGCACAAAATATTTGTTATGGCCTACGTCATTCGTGGTGGAATCCTAGCCGTAAATTTTTACCTAAAGCAGCACAGCGTTGGGTGGAAGCTTTTGAGCTAGAGGCCGTATTGCATAACTACCCAGCCGAAATTTCTGGCGGCCAAAAACAGCGCACGGCCTTGGCTAGAGCCTTGGCAGTAGAGCCTGACTTATTAATTTTGGATGAACCCTTAGCGGCGTTGGATGTGCATTTGCGCCGTAAGATGCGGGTAGAGCTGCGTGAGCTACAGCAGCAATTAGACATACCTTCTATTATCATCACCCACGACCCCGAAGATGCCGTGGTGTTAGCCGATGAGGTCTATCGCATACGTCGTGGACAAATAGAAGGCAGCTGTACACCAGCTGCCTTACAAGCGGAATCTGAAAGCCTACTGGCTCAGGAAGAAGTGGCTTAATCCAGCGTACCCAGCAACACACTAGAGGCTTTGAAGATCGCACAGGCGTCTTGGCCCAGTGTGAGCTTTAAGCGTTGCATGCTTTCTGTGGTGATGGTGGCTGCAATACGGTGCCCGCTGGGCAATTCCAACCCCACTTCAGCGCCCACTTCTTCGCTTTGCAGATGCACGATTTTGCCATGCAAAATATTGCGGGCAGACAATCGGGCAGTGCTGCAGTCCGTACCAATAATAATGGATGAGGCTTTAATAAAGGCCAATGCCCTAACGCCTTTAGTTAAGCCTAGCGTTTCTACGCTTTCGCGGGTAACAGAGGACACAATATCAAACTGCTCACCAATGCTTAGGCGCACTTCGGCACTGATTTGAGACATGGTGACGTCACTTACCGTACCGATGAAATTATTACGTGCAGAAGTTTGTACCATCATATTTTGCAATACCTGCATGGTTTGTTCAGAGCCAGGGCGGGCACGAGACAGACGCTTCATGAAGCGTTGATGTACTTCGTCTAAGTGTTCGTACAGCTCAAGGATCTCAATGGCTTTAGGCGTCAACATCGCACCGCCCCCACGTTGACCACCGGTGCTACGTTCTATTAGGGTTTCATCAGACAGATTATTAATGGTGTCGATGGCATCCCATGCTGCTTTGTAGCTCAACCCAATATCGCGGGCCGCAGCAGAAATAGAACCGTGTTCACGAATGGCGGCAAGCAGCGCCATACGACGTGGGTTTCCCCAGTTCTGGGTTCCAGACCTAAACCAGATGGAGCCAGCAAGTTCAAATTCAGGCATAGAGGAGTCGGACATAATTCAAACAATCACTGTCAGTAAGGAAACGGCATCTTAGCGTAGAGAGGCCGCTACAATAACCATCTATATTACAGGACAAAGCGGAGGCACATCCTCGTCATGCAGGAAATTCCTTATTTGCAGATGCACGAACTGGGTGAGTTGGAAAGTACTCAAACCCTGATTCTGACGGTGAATAACCGTTTTGCCCGGCGTATTTTAGAAACGCTACAACGATCTCTGCCTGCTGGTCAGCGCACCATGGAAGTGCCTGAAATCATGCCGGTAGGGGCATGGCTACGGCAATTGGCAGACGAGCTGTGTTTCAGTGACGAATTTACGCCAGCCGCACACGTGTTAGATAGTTTCGGTTGCCATTACGCGTGGGAAGAAGCCATACGTGATGTAGAAGCTGCTGCAGAAGGCGAAGGCTTACTGGACATGCGCCAAGCCGCCGCCTTGGCCAGCGAAGCCGATGGTTTATTGGATGACTGGCATATAGAGGTACTAGAAGCCGAGCAGTCGCCTGACTACGAGCGCTTCTTGCGGTGGCGCGAGCGCTACCACCATCATCTAGAAGAGTTTGATTTGGACGACGCCAACCGTTCGGCCAACAGAGTGCTGCACGCTTTGAAAGCTGGTGCGTTAAGACCGCCATTTAGCACCTTGGTGTTAGCGGGTTTTCATGAGTTGTCTCCGCGTTTTGGCAGGTTGTTGCGCGCGCTGCAAGAGCAGGGAGTAACGTGCTTTCAGTTAGCAACGCCCGAACTTGAGGAGTTGAGCAGCCCTGTACAGGTGGCCGCACACGACAGCGATCAAGAGTGGCGATTAGCTGTGCAATGGGCCGTAGAGCAGTTGCGTGCTAATCCCCACAGTAAAGTGGCCATTGTGGCGGCACAGCTGGAAAAAAATGTCCCGTTAGTACACCGCTTATTGCATGCAGCCTGCCGGGGTGATGGGGATCAATTGCCTACCTTGGCATGGAACGTGGCGGTAGCCAGGCCGTTGACCGAATGGCCGCTGGTGCGTGCAGCCTTAGCATGGCTAGAGCTGATGTCAGAGTTGGTACGTGCACAGCGTGTAGAGGCCAGCACCTTGGGCAAAGCGTTATTGGCTGGTGGATGTGCGGGTAGTACAAGTGAAGCCGCCGCACGGGTGATGTGGGATGTACAGTTGCGCCAAAAGGGCGACCTCAGCCTAGATTTACTCACCTGGGAAACAGCCTTAAAAGACCGCTTGCCTGAGTTTCACGTAGCGTGGGAAACCGCCTGGGCGCATTTGCGGGCGCAGCCCTCTCGTCAAACAGCTTTGGGGTGGACGCAATGCATGCGTAGCTTGTTGCAGCAGTTGGGCTTCCCCGGTCAAGAAAGTTTGGATAGTCATGCCTATCAGGTGATGGAAGCCTTTGATATGCGTTTGGCACAGTTTGCGCAACAGACTCCCGTGTTATCCACCCTAAGTTTTGGCAGAGCGCTGAGTTTGCTGACGCGTTTACTACGAGAAACAGCCTTTCAGCCGCAGCGTGACCCTAGTTCTAGGTTGGATGTGCTGGGTATGTTGGAAGCCGAAGGTGGGCAGTGGGATGCGATGTGGTTGCTAGGCCTAAGTGATGAGGTGTTACCAGCGGCAGTACGTCCTAATCCTTTAATTCCTTATAGCGCGTTACGTCGTGTGAATGCACCGCGCTCTACGCCTGAACGTGAACTGCAATGGGCAAACTACTTGTTTGATGCCTTATGCCGTAGTGCCAAACAGGTCTGGGTCAGTTATCCACAGTACCAAGGCGAGCAGTTACTACGGGCTAGCCCTTTGTTGAAAGATTTACCAAAAAAAGAATACCTATTGCCTGACGTGGATGGCGATTCGGTGTCATTAGAACGTGTGCAGGATGATCACGGGCCAGTCTTGCCTGACAATGCACAGGTACGAGGTGGAGCAGGCGTATTGGATACGCAAGCCAGATCACCACTTTGGGCCTTCGTGAAATACCGATTAGCCGCTGCGGCCTTGCCTAATTATGCACAGGTGGGTGAGCAAAACGTGCGTGGGCAGTTTTTGCACAGTGCCATAGAGCGTGTATGGCAGGCGTGCGAGCCCCGTACTCAGGCAGGGTTACAGCTGTGGCTAGAGCAGCATCCAGAAGGGTTGGCTGAATGCATAGACAAAGCTGCAGATGAAAACTTGTTTGGGTACTCACCGCGTTTGCGGCAGCTGGAGTGCGATAGGGCCCAAATGGTGTTGCAGAGCTGGTTAGGTTTTGAGCTAACACGTCCTGCATTTGAAGTGCGTTCACTAGAGCAAACCTTGCATTGGACATACCAGACGCTAAGCCTGAATATGCGCTTGGATAGACTAGACCAATTAGACGATGGCAGTGTGGTGGTACTGGACTATAAAACCTCGCTGAATAGGCGTAACCCGCTGGATGATTGGTTGCGACCTAGACCCATAGAACTGCAGTTACCGCTGTATGCGGGCCATTTACAGCAACAAGGGCAAGAGGTGGGTGGTGCAGCCTTGGCGTGGTTGAATACACGCGCACCTGGGGTGACGGGGTATGCACAAGAGCCTTTAGGCGATGTGATGACGCCCGAATCCGCCAGTAAAAAATATGTACTACCCGATTGGGCATCGCAAGTTCAATTGTGGCAGACCGCAATTGAGGCGTTGGCAGAAGAGTTCTGCACAGGCTATGCCGCCAACCAAATTTGGAATGAACAAGACTTGATGTTTTGTGATGTGTTGCCCATGTTGCGGTTAAATGAGGTTCAAGATGATCACGCCTAATGATGCCGCCGTACGGCAAGCCGCCATTGATCCGCGCCGTTCATTTCTGGTGCAAGCCCCGGCGGGCTCCGGGAAAACCGAGCTACTAACTGACCGAATTTTGGCGTTGTTAGCGACGGTACGACGCCCCGAGGAAGTGGTGGCGATTACCTTTACGAAGAAAGCCGCAGCGGAAATGCACGCGCGTGTCTTAGAAAAGTTACAAGCTGGTTTATCCGATACACCGCCTGCTGAAGCCTATAAACAGCAAAGTTGGGCATTGGCGCGGCAAGCTATTGCGCGCGATAAAGAATTAGGCTGGGAGCTGTTGGCTTACCCGGCACGCCTCAGTATTCGTACTATTGACTCGCTGTGCGCACACTTAGTGCGTGCCATGCCGTGGGTGAGTGGTTTAGGGGGGATGCCTGCGGTAGCCGAAGATGTGAGCCAACACTACCTACGTGCTGCCCAAGCCACGTTGGCGCTGATTGAAGAACAAGAGCCCGTCGCCCAGATGATGGCGCACATGGATGTACATGTGCCTGCAGCCGAAGAACTGCTGATGCAGATGTTGGCGAGTCGTGATCAATGGCAGCACTTGCTGAGCGATCCTGAAAGTATCTTCAACATTGAAGAAAACTTAGAGGAGCTGCTGCAGGTAGAGCTGACCTTGTTGGTGTCGGCGATGCCGTTGGGTTGGGCGCAAGACTTAGCGCCAATGGTGCGCTATGCCGCAGAGCAATTGCAGGCGAATGGCAACGATAGCTTAGCGGTGTTGCAGCAGTGGGATGGGCAATATTTGCCTGCCGATGTAGAGGCGTTACCTCTATGGCGCTGCTTGGCTGATTTCTTGCTTACCGCTAAAGGTGAGCTGCGTAAAACCGTGACGATTAAACAAGGTTTTGCAGCGAAATCTGCCGAAAAAGAGGCATTCTTAGAATGGCTAGGCAGCGTAGCAGTAGAGGCGCCGTGGGTATCCGCGTTGGCGCGAGTACGTGATTTACCCAATGGGTACAGCGTAGAGCAGTTAGATGCGTTGATGAACTTTATCCAAGTGCTGTGGTTGGCGAGTTTTCAATTACGCAAAGTGTTTGCTGAACAAAGCGAGGTGGATTTCATCGAGATCTCGCAACGCGCTTTGCATGCCTTGGGTAGTGCAGAAGAGCCATCGGAGCTTTTGCTAAAAGCCGACCGTGCCATACAACACTTATTAGTAGACGAGTTTCAAGACACCAGTTTGACGCAAATTGCACTGCTTGAGCGTTTAAGTTCAGGCTGGGAAGCAGGCGATGGCCGTACCCTGTTTTTGGTGGGAGATCCCATGCAATCCATTTACCGCTTTCGTAAAGCGGAAGTGGGGTTGTTTCTACGTGTGAAAGCTGAAGGGGCTTTAGGCTCGGTAAACGTAGAGCCGTTAACACTCACTACGAACTTCCGCTCACAAGCAGGTTTAGTGCAGTGGGTGAACCGAGCAGGGATGTGGCTATTTCCCGCTGAAGACGATAGCGATTTGGGGGCGGTAAGCTACAGCCCATCGGATCCCTTTAATGCCGAGTCTGAGCATGCGGCGGTGAACTTCCACCCTGTATGGAGTGCCAGTGATGACGAAGCAGACGCGCAAAAAGTAGCTTTGCAGTCTCAGCAACGAGTGGTGGCGTTGTGCCAAGAAGCCTTGCAGCGTTATGCCGGTAGCGCTCACCCTGTTGCCATTTTGGTGCGTGCGCGTAGCCACTTACGCCAAGTGGTGCGTGAGCTGACCATGCAAGGCATACCGTGTAGGGCGGTAGAGTTAGAACCCTTAGCTCATAGACCTGTCGTAGGCGATTTGGTGCAGTTGGTGAGAGCCTTATGCCACCCCGGGGATAGGTTGGCGTGGTTGGCAGTTTTGCGCTCTCCCAT
Source organism: Paenalcaligenes sp. (assembly GCA_052103955.1). Lineage (GTDB taxonomy): Bacteria > Pseudomonadota > Gammaproteobacteria > Burkholderiales > Burkholderiaceae_B > Paenalcaligenes. Next base: position 114,538 of record JBQELO010000004.1, read on the forward strand.
GATTGGGTTGCGTTTGCGTAGCTTGCACACCTTGTGCGGCAGCGATGCCCATACACCCATTCCCGAGCTGTTAGCGGCGGTATTGAATAACGCGGATCGTAGTGCGGCCTTTGAGCCAAACGAACTGCAACGCTTGCAGATTGCTGCCGCTGCCTTATTGGCGCAACGTAACCGCAGTGGTAGCCAGCCTTTTGCGGGTTGGTTGCAAGAAGTCTGGCAGCAGCTAGGGGCAGAGCGTGTGTACGCGCATTCAGCTGACAGAGATGACGCTGAACAAGTCTTCCGACTACTAGAGAATCTGGCTCCGTACGGTGATGTCAGTGTTGAAGACTTCGAAGCACGTGTAGAGCGTCTTTTTGCAGTACCGCAAGGGGCCGGCGAATGTGTGGAAATTATGACTATCCACAAGTCCAAAGGCTTGGAGTTCGAATCTGTCATTTTGTATGGGTTAGAACGCGCTGCTCGCGGTGACACCGCACCACTCATACGGTTAGAACACAGTAATGGTCGCTTGCTATTAGGTCCTGTCAAACCGCGTGGCAGCGAAGACCAAGACCCAGTATCGGCATTTTTAGCCAAGCGCGAACAACAACGCGCCTTTCACGAAGCCAACCGATTGTTATATGTGGCTGTGACCCGTGCGCGTAGCCAATTGCACGTAGTGGCCGATATGAAGTTGAACGACGCCGGACAATTTAAAGAACCTAGCGCGCAGAGCTTATTAGGCAGAATCTGGGGGTGCTTGCCTGTAGACGAACCCGAGCAAGTGGAGCGGGAGATACAAGGTAGTCTGGTGATGGGGAATGCACCGCGTTGGTTACAGCGTGTGCAACACATACAGCCCATTGCTGCTTTGCCGCAGCCGGTGAGTATGGCGCATAACGAGTGGCGCTGGCCAGAATCCACGCAAAATGAAAGTGCCTTAGGTATTGTGGCGCACGCGTGGTTAGAACGCATGGCAAGTGCACCCGATCAATTCACCGAGGCTGCCAGCATCACCCCATACGCCACCACCATGCGTACTCAACTATTACGTGCCGGTACAGAGCCTGAACGGGTTATGCAGTCGCTAGCGATCCTGCAGCAAACTCTAGGCGCCACCCTCGCTAGCGAACGCGGGCAGTGGTTGTTGGGTGTAGCGAAAGCGTATCGTGAATGGTCGTTGTTGGATGCGGGGGGCAGGGTGTCGGTGATTGACTTGGCGATTTCGCAAGAAGATCACTGGTTGATTGTGGACTATAAAACCTCAGCCCCTACGGATGGCGAAAGTGTGCCCGCATTTGAGCAGCGTATGTTGCAGCGGCATAGTGCGCAGTTACAGCGTTATTGCGAGCAAGTGCAGGCGTTGGATGGCAGGCAGGCGAAGGCGGCACTGTATTTTCCGCGCGTGGATCTGTGGGTGCCGTATAGCGTTTCTTAACAAAGGCAGTAAACCTGTCAATTTCAGGCGCATCAGGGGAGGCGGAGGAAAGCTTTTGTGAGTTGGTGTCTCAAATCACAAAAGTCTTTTTGCAGTCTCCCAGCATGAGCAATGAATATCGCGTTTCCCTATCATCAGCTCCGCTGAAATGAACCGTAAGCAGTGAGCGCAGAGGTAGCACTGAAGAGTGCTTCGCTATACGTATCAGCACCTTACACGGCACTGGCCTAGAATTTAGCGCGGGCTGTCACATAGACTGAATACCTATGCTACAATTCTTAGCGGCGGGTCCCTTCGCATGGTTCAACAGTCAACCTGGTCAGGTCGGGAACGAAGCAGCCATAGCTGTCCCGAATCAGTGCCGAAGTCAGGCTCGCCGCCCTTCTACTGGCTTATGCCTATCTGTTACATCTCCCCCTTTAGCGTTATTCTGCCCATCCAACACGGGAATCCGGTACACTTTTGCTTTCGATGGCATCTAGTGGATGCTGGCAATTTTCTGGCCTTCTAAAAGCATGACCTATCTTGTTCTTGCCCGTAAATGGCGCCCCCGTTCCTTTGATACGCTCATTGGTCAGGACCACGTTGTCCGTGCATTAAGTCATGCGTTAAGCACGCAACGGCTGCATCACGCGTGGTTGTTCACGGGTACTCGCGGGGTGGGTAAGACCACGTTGTCGCGTATTTTGGCCAAGGCACTTAACTGCGAAACCGGTATTACACCTAATCCCTGTGGGCAGTGTCGCGCATGTCAGGAAATTGATAGCGGCCGCTTTGTCGACTATGTGGAATTGGATGCGGCGTCTAACCGTGGGGTAGACGAAATGACGCAGCTGCTTGAGCAAGCTGTGTACGCACCTAGTGTTGGACGCTACAAAGTCTACATGATTGACGAGGTGCACATGCTGACGGGGCATGCGTTTAACGCCATGCTGAAAACGTTGGAAGAGCCGCCAGCACACGTAAAATTTATTCTAGCGACCACCGATCCGCAGAAAATTCCTGTGACGGTATTGTCGCGTTGCTTGCAGTTCAACCTCAAGCAAATGACAGTGCCCGCCATTGTCGAGCACTTGCAGCAAATTCTAGAAGAAGAAAAAATCGAGTTTGATGTGCCCGGCTTGCGCTTGATTGCACAAGCGGCGGCGGGTTCTATGCGCGATGCGTTGTCGTTAACCGATCAGGCTATTGCATACAGTGCTGGTAATGTCAGTAATGATGCCGTGCAAGGTATGTTGGGTACCATTGATCAAGGGCATTTGTGCCAGTTGTTGCGTGCCTTGATGAACCGTGACGCACAAGGGTTGATGGCGGTAGCCGACGACCTTGCATTGCGTGGGTTGTCTTACTCGGCGGCACTTGGTGATCTTGCTGTATTACTGTCGCAAATTGCCGTGGAGCAGCGCCTGCCCGGTGCTACGCCTGCCGAACATCCTCTACAAACAGATATTCAAGATTTAGCCCAACAGTTAGGGCCGGATTTTGTGCAGTTGTTTTATTCTGTGGCAGTACACAGCCGCAAAGAGCTGAGCTTGGCGCCGGATGAGTATGCCGGCTTTGTGATGGGGTGCTTACGTATGCTGGCATTGATGCCCGGCGATACCTTGCCCTCACAGCCTGAAATTCGTAGGGATGCCCCAGTAGCAGCACCTGCTGCGCCAGTAGCTGCAGTAGCAGCAGCGGAAGCAGCCCCTCAGCTAGAAAAGGCTGTAGAAGCCGCGGTAGAGGCGGCACAGCAACCCACAGCGGAAATCCCCGCACCCGTTGCGCCAGAGGCTGAGATCGTCACTGAAACGCCCCCTACACCAGTTGAGGAACCCATTGCGGCGGCGGATCACGAGCAACCTGTAGTTGAGGCTGCGCCTAGCGTTACTCCACCACCTGTAGCAGACGTACCAGCAGTGCCTGTACGTGATGATGTGCCACCAGCGCCTCCGGCGGCGATGCCACCGACTACGGAAGTAGGCGGTACGATTTTGAATCAACCCAGTGCTCCAGCCGCAAATGTGGCCGTTGAGCCGCCTGCGTCCCCCGTATCTGAGCCAGAACCACCGGTTGCGGCAGATGGGCCTCCTGCTGATTTTGATGATATTCCGTGGGAAGATGACCTGGGTGCTAGCGATGATGCACCGTACGAACAGGCTGGTGATCCTGGTTCTGATGATTCTTTTTCAGGGCAAGATGATGTGGCCTCGTTTGAAGGCACTCTAGTCGAGCCCGACTTGTCAGGGTTAATCGCAGAACCAAGAGAGGTAGCAAAGTCTGTTTCTCTGAAACGAATGGACTCTGCTGGCTGGCCAGCCGTAGCGGCAGGCCTACCGTTGAGCGGGTGGGCGGCAGAGCTCGCACGCCAAAGCGAATGGATTAGTGTGGACAAAGAAGGCCAGATTGTATTGCGTGCACAAATACGTTCCGCAGACGATAGTCAGGCCAAGGCCCGGTTAAGTACTGTGTTGGCAGAGTATTTTGGACAGGTAGTACGGGTTAATATTGAATATGGTGCAACGGGCGATGCCACGGCGTATGCCGTAGAGCAAGCCGAACGCGAGCAACGCCAAGTGCAGGCCGAGCAAGATGCGCCTAAAGACCCGTTTATCGTCAGTTTGATTCGTGAATTTGGGGCTCAGATTATGCCCGGTTCTATACAGGCCAATCATTTGAAGGCCGTTTAAGTTTTAGGTTTTATTTCAACAGGAAGCCGTTGTTATGATGAAAGGACAGATCGCTGGGCTGATGCGTCAGGCGCAGCAAATGCAAGAAAACATGAAAAAAGCCCAGGAAGCCTTGGCTAGCATCGAAGTAGAAGGTGCTGCAGGTGGTGGTCTGGTGAAAGTGGTGATGACATGTCGCAATGACGTGCGTCGCATCACTATTGATCCTAGCTTGTTGGAAGACGATAAAGACATGTTGGAAGACTTGGTTGCTGCAGCAATGAATGATGCATTGCGTAAAGCAGAAGCGACTTCCCAAGAGAAAATGTCGTCTGTAACGGCTGGTTTGCCATTGCCTCCAGGCATGTCTTTGCCGTTCTAATGTCTACACCTGTATTGCCTGAGCCCGAACCCTTACGGGCGCTTATTGATGCGCTACGACGCTTGCCCAGTGTGGGTGAGCGGACGGCGCGTCGCATGGCGTATCACTTGCTGCAACACGATTTGTCGGGAGCAGTGGTGTTAGGGCAGGCATTAGACAGAGCCACCCAATCGCTGCAGCATTGCGAACAGTGCAATAGCTTCAGCGAAACGGTGCTGTGCTCGCTGTGCGATAACGCGCAACGCGACAAGTCGCTATTGTGCATTGTAGAAACCCCCGCCGATCAGAACACAGTAGAGTCCAGCCATGGTTATCAAGGCTTGTACTACGTGCTGATGGGTAGGTTGGCACCCATAGAGGGCATAGGTCCAAACGAGCTGCAGTTTGATCGCTTATTGCAGCGGGCGAGTGGTGCCGAGGTAGAGGAAATTATTCTTGCCACTAACTTCACCGCAGAGGGTGAAACGACGGCGCACTATTTGGCTGAGTTGTTACGTCAGCGCGGTAAACGCGTGACGCGGTTGGCCCGAGGTGTGCCTGCGGGCAGCGAATTAGAATACGTGGATGCCAGTACGATGGCATGGGCGTTGCAGGAGCGCAGGGAAACCTGACGCTCCTACTATCCATTACGCTTGCTGGGCTTTGACTTGAGTAATCAGTTGGTCGAGCGTGAGCGCATCTGCCGTAAACAAACGAATACCCTCGGCCAGTTTTTCTGTGGCCATGGCATTGTCGTTTAGTCGTGTACGGAAGTTCACTTCATTATTAGCACGCCACTCAGGGGCTGCGTCTTTGGCGCAGTCTGGGCCTAGTTGCAATGGCACATCGCCTATTTTTTCTTGCAGTTCAGCAAGTAAGGCAGGGCTGATGGTCAGCAGATCGCACCCGCTTAGCGCCTGAATTTGGCCAATGTTGCGGAAGCTAGCGCCCATGATTTCTGTCTTGATGCCATAGGTCTTGTAGTAATTGAAGATCTTACGCACCGACTTCACGCCGGGGTCGTTCACGCCTGTATTAGCGGCTTCGTCCCAACTGCTGCCAGCGTTTTTCTTGTACCAGTCATAAATGCGCCCTACAAAAGGCGAAATCAGGGTGACGTTGGCTTGCGCGCAGGCAACGGCTTGGGTCAGTGAAAACAACAAGGTCAGGTTGCAGTGAATGCCGTCAGCTTCCAATTGGCGTGCGGCCTGAATGCCTTCCCATGTGGCGGCAAGTTTAATCAGTACACGCTCACGCGAAATACCAGCCGCTTCATACAGCTCAATGATATTTTGGGCACGCTCAATGCTGGCTTGGGTGTCAAAAGACAAGCGGGCATCGACTTCGGTGGACACGCGTCCGGGCACAATATCTAGAATGGCACTGCCAAAAGCAACCAATAAGCGGTCGCACAGCTCGGGAATGCTGGCTTGTGGAGCAGCTTGTACGGTTTTTTCTAGCAGGTAACGGTATTGTTCCTGTTGCACGGCTTTAAGAATCAGCGACGGGTTGGTAGTCGCGTCAGTGGGCCTGAAGGCCTTCATGGCTTCAAAATCGCCGGTATCGGCCACAACGGTGGTGTGTTGCCGTAAAGATTCAAGCAAGGTGGTCATGGTCTACTGCCTTATCACATCAACTACGGGTCAGATACAAGCCACATACTGTAAGCTATTTTTTGTAAAAACGTGGAATATAAACATCTGATTTTTGTAGTTCTTTCTGAGAAGGCCTAAGTCGGCGTATAATTGGAAGGTTTATTTGTAAATTTAAAATCCGGGGTTTAAACGTGCTGCCGTCTCTCTTTCCTGAAGAGTCTCATGCTACATCAACTGCAATCCTGGCCCTTTCCGATGGTACGGTATTTAAAGGTATCTCTATCGGGGCAGAAGGCCACACAGTTGCCGAAATAGTCTTCAATACAGCCATGACTGGCTATCAGGAAATCCTCACCGATCCCAGCTACAGGGGTCAGATCGTTTCTCTCACTTATCCACATATTGGTAATACAGGCATTAATGCTGAAGACTCTGAGTCTGCAGGCATTCAAGCTGCCGGTTTGGTGGTGCGTGATTGTGCGTTGAAGGTTTCCAATTTCCGTTCAGAACAATCGTTGCCAGAATACCTCAAGCAAGAGGGCATTGTGGCTATCGCTGGGGTGGATACCCGTAAGCTGACTCGCATACTTAGAGAAACAGGCGCTCAGGGCGCATGTATCTTAGTTGGCGATGACGCCGAACGGGCCATTCAACTGGCCCGTTCTTTTGTGGGAATGGTAGGTCAGGATTTGGCCAAAGAAGTTTCCGTGAGCCAGCCAGGTGGTTGGACACAAGGTTCTTGGTCTTTGGGTGGTGGTTTTTCCTCCCCAGAACTGGGCCGTTTCAAAGTCGCGGTATATGACTTTGGTGTGAAGGCCAATATTTTGCGCCTGATGGCAGACCGTGGTTGCGATATCACTGTGTACCCCGCGCAAACACCTGTAGCCGACATTCTTGCTACACAGCCTGATGGCGTGTTCCTGTCCAACGGACCTGGGGACCCAGAAGCTTGTAGCTACGCTATCGAAGCCACCAAAGCGGTTCTAGAGGCTAAAGTGCCTGTGTTTGGTATTTGTTTGGGTCATCAGATTCTGGGCTTGGCCGTAGGTGGTCAAACCGTGAAAATGAAAACTGGCCACCACGGTGCTAACCATCCTGTACAGGAAGTGGCATCGGGTCGTGTGTTTATCACCAGCCAGAATCATGGCTTTGCGGTAGATGCGAAAACTCTGCCAGCCACAGCCAAGGTTACTCATATATCGTTGTTTGATGGCACGTTGCAAGGCTTCGAGCTGACAGATCGTCCTGCGTTTGGTTTCCAAGGTCACCCTGAAGCCACACCAGGTCCACGTGATATCGCCGCCTTGTTCGATACCTTCATCAACCTGATGGAAAAGCAGGCCTGATCCGCCTCGCAGACAAAAAAGTATTATGCCAAAGCGTACAGACATAAAAAGTATTCTTATCATTGGTGCCGGCCCAATCATTATTGGTCAGGCGTGTGAGTTCGACTATTCGGGTGCGCAAGCGTGTAAAGCGCTGAAAGCCGAAGGTTACCGCACGATTCTGGTCAACAGTAATCCGGCCACCATCATGACTGACCCTGCTACTGCAGACGTCACCTACATTGAACCTATCACGTGTGAAGCGGTAGAGAAAATCATCGAGCGCGAGCGCCCTGATGCTTTGCTGCCTACCATGGGTGGTCAAACTGCCTTGAACTGCGCACTGGAATTGGCCGATCGCGGTATCTTGGAAAAGTACAACGTTGAAATGATCGGTGCCAACGCGGCAGCGATTGATAAAGCAGAAGATCGCAAGAAGTTCAAAGAAGCGATGACGTCCATTGGTTTGGAATCTGCAAAATCCGGCGTTGCGCACTCCATGGATGAAGCGTGGGACGTACAGCGTCAAATCGCGGTTGAAGTGGGTACATCCGGCTTCCCCGTGGTGATTCGTCCTAGCTTTACGCTGGGCGGCACGGGCGGTGGTATTGCTTACAACCCAGAAGAGTTTGAAACCATTTGCCGTCGCGGCTTGGAAGCTTCTCCAACTAAAGAGTTGTTGATTGAAGAGTCCTTGCTGGGCTGGAAAGAGTTTGAAATGGAAGTGGTGCGTGATAAAGCAGACAACTGCATTATCGTGTGTTCCATCGAAAACTTGGACCCAATGGGTGTGCACACAGGTGACTCCATCACTGTTGCGCCAGCCCAAACCATGACTGACCGTGAATACCAATTGATGCGTAATGCATCCATTGCTGTATTGCGTGAAATCGGTGTAGAAACAGGTGGTTCCAACGTACAGTTTGCGGTGTGTCCTAATACCGGTCGTATGATCGTTATTGAGATGAACCCACGTGTGTCCCGTTCTTCTGCCTTGGCTTCCAAAGCAACGGGTTTCCCTATCGCTAAAATTGCAGCACGTTTGGCCGTGGGTTACACATTGGATGAGCTGAAAAACGAAATCACCGGTGGTTTGACGCCGGCATCGTTCGAGCCAACCATCGACTACGTGGTCACTAAAGTTCCTCGTTTTGCTTTCGAAAAATTCCCACAAGCTGATTCTCGTCTGACTACTCAGATGAAATCCGTAGGGGAAGTGATGGCAATGGGTCGTACCTTCCAAGAGTCTTTCCAAAAAGCCCTGCGCGGTTTGGAAGTGGGTGTGGATGGTCTGAACCAAATGACTACCGATCGCGAAAAACTGCAGATCGAGTTGGGTGAGCCTGGTCCTGAGCGTATTTGGTACGTGGGCGATGCATTTGCCCAAGGTTGGAGCCTGGAAGAAGTACACAACATCACCAAGATCGACCCATGGTTCTTGGCGCAAATTAAAGATATCGTGGATATCGAGTTGGCGCTGGAACAAAAAACATTGGCCGATTTGGATAGAGACACACTGTTCGGCTTAAAACGTCGTGGTTTCTCGGACCGTCGTTTGGCATTCTTGTTGGACACAGCCGAATCTGAAGTACGTAAAACACGTCATCAGTTGAATGTGCGCCCTGTGTACAAACGTGTAGATACCTGCGCGGCAGAGTTCTCCACCAACACGGCGTACATGTACTCTACGTATGAAGAAGAGTGCGAGTCCCAGCCTACAGACCGCAAGAAAATTATTGTTCTGGGCGGTGGCCCTAACCGTATTGGTCAAGGTATCGAGTTTGACTACTGCTGCGTGCACGCTGCGATGGCGTTGCGTGAGCAGGGTTACGAAACCATCATGATCAACTGCAACCCGGAAACAGTGTCTACAGACTTCGACACGTCGGATCGTCTGTATTTCGAACCACTGACTCTGGAAGATGTACTGGAAATCGTACACATCGAGAAACCTGTAGGTACTATCGTTCAGTACGGTGGTCAAACACCATTGAAATTGGCGCGTGCCTTGGAAGCTAACGGTGTACCTATTATTGGTACTAGCCCAGAGTCCATCGACATCGCTGAAGACCGTGAGCGTTTCCAAAAACTGTTGACCAAACTGGGTCTGCGTCAGCCACCAAACCGTACTGCTCGTACAGAAAGCGAAGCGATTGCGATGGCGGGTGAAATTGGTTACCCACTGGTAGTACGTCCTAGCTACGTGCTGGGTGGCCGTGCGATGGAAATCGTACACGAGCAAAACGACCTAGAGCGCTACATGCGTGAAGCGGTCAAAGTGTCTAACGACTCTCCAGTGCTGTTGGATCACTTCCTGAACAACGCTACTGAAGTAGACGTAGATTGCTTGTGTGACGGCGTAGACGTGTTTGTTGGCGGTGTTATGGAGCACATCGAGCAAGCGGGTGTTCACTCTGGTGACTCCGCATGCAGTCTGCCTCCTTACTCCTTGTCTAACGAAATCGTTGAAGAAATTCGTAGACAAACAGCGTTGATGGCTAAAGCCCTGAACGTGAAAGGCCTGATGAACGTACAGTTCGCTATCCAAGATGGTGACGTGTATGTGCTGGAAGTAAACCCACGTGCGTCGCGTACAGTGCCGTTTGTGTCCAAAGCTACAGGTTTGCAGTTGGCCAAACTGGCTGCACGCGTGATGGCTGGCGAAATGCTGAAAGACTTGTGTTTGGATGCGCCGGCTAAAGACGGTTACTTTGCCGTGAAAGAAGCGGTGTTCCCATTCGTGAAATTCCCTGGCGTAGACACCATTCTGGGACCAGAAATGAAGTCTACCGGCGAAGTCATGGGTGTAGGTCGCAGCTTTGCTGAGGCATTTGTGAAATCACAAATGGCTGCTAGCGTAAAACTGCCAGAATCTGGCCAAGTGTTCCTAAGCGTGCGCGATGCGGATAAAGCTCGTGCCGTAACGGTTGCGCGTGGTTTGATTTCTTTGGGCTTTAGCGTGGTAGCTACACGTGGTACAGCCGCTGCAATCAGCGAAGCAGGTCTGGAAGTGAAAGTGGTGAATAAGGTCACGGAAGGTAGACCACACATTGTAGACATGATCAAAAATGGCGAAATCGCTTTGGTCATTAATACAGTGGAAGAGCGCCGTAACGCGATTGCTGATTCACGTACTATCCGTACGCATGCATTGGCCGCCAACTTGGCGTACTACACCACTATTGCTGGTGCAGTCGCTGCGGTTGAGGGTTTGCAGTACATGCGTAATGGCGAAGGCCTGCGTGTATATTCCTTGCAGGAAATGCATGGTCTAGCATAGGGTAACCTAGCCGTATAAAGTAGTAACAAAACCAGCCAGATCCGTTATGGGTCTGGCTGGGTTTTTTGTGTTACCTTCTCTTTTATATCCCTGTAAACAGGCGTCTAGCGTAGTCAGTAGTCGCGGGATAGCACGCGTGTGGCCCAGATAAAATATTCATTAATCATAAAATCTGGTTGCAGGAATTAACGATATAGCAGCGACTCAGGGTTATTCTGGATACGATGCTTAAGTTGTTGTTATATAACGTGTTTGCTGGTGTTTTATAGGGAGTATCAAATATCTTTATTGGACGTAGTGTCCGGCATTCCCTATCTTGCTGTCTAACCTAACTCTAGGCTAGTTATTTTTACAGGGAGACTACCGCAATGAAGCTACGCTGTAAACCTTTGTTGGCTGCACTGATGCTGGCCGCTGCTGGTCCGGCTTTGGCAGGAACCGTTACTGTGATTACCTCTTTTCCCAAAGAGCTGACACAAGCCTATAAGTCGGCTTTTGAAAAAGCCAACCCAGATATCAAACTGGAAATTCTGAATAAAAATACAGTATCTGGCATTGCCTACGTACGTGAAACACCAGAAGGTAAGCGCCCCGAGATTTTCTGGGCCAGTGCACCGGATGCGTTCGAGGTGTTGTCTCAAGCACAACTGTTGGAAAACGTAGCGGATATCGCTAACCCAGCTGTTCCTGCAACTATTGGTAGCTTCCCCATTAACGATCCTAATGGCATGTTCTTGGGCCAAGCCTTGGCCGGTTACGGGATCATGTACAACACCCGTTTGGTGAAGGCGAAAAAATTGCCTGAGCCTAAAACATGGGAAGACTTGCTACGTCCAGAGTGGTTTAACAACGTAGGTCTAACCTCGCCATCACGTTCTGGTACTACACACCTAACGGTAGAAACCATTTTGCAGGGCGAAGGCTGGGAAAAAGGCTGGGAAATACTGCTGCGTATGTCCGGTAACAGTGCAGCATTGACCGACCGTTCCTTTGGCGTACCTGATGGCGTGAATAACGGCCAGTTTGGTGCAGGCCCTGTCATCGACTTTTTTGGTCTGTCTAGTAAGTACTCGAACTTCCCAGTGGAGTTTGTATACCCAGACGAAACCGCTATTGTGCCAGCGAATATTGCGCTGATTTCAGGCGCAGCCAATTCCGAAGAAGGTAAAAAATTCATCGAGTTTTCGTTGAGTAAAGAAGGCCAAGAATTGCTGTTAGCACCACAGATTTCTCGTTTACCTGTGTTGCCATACGAGCAGTTGGATAATGTTCCAGAGAATTATCCTAATCCTTTGGAAATCGTAGAGCGCAGTAAAGTGAACTTTGACGTAGACCTGTCCCAACAGCGCTATTACATCGTTCAAACCTTGTTTGATCAGACAATCACCTTCCGCCACAAAGAACTGCAAGCGGCTAGCAAAGCCATTCTTGATGCAGAAGCCAAACTAGGCGCTAACCCACAAGGTCAAGCGGCTGAGCTGTTGGCTGAAGCGAAGAAACTGGCTTGGGCACCGTTAATCAGTGCAGAGCAAGTGAAAGACCAAGCACTGATTGATTTGTTTGCAGGCGATAAAAAAGATACCCAGATCAGCCAACAACTGTCTAAGTTGCAAGGCGACTGGAACAGTCAAGCCAAGGCTAACTACGAGAAAGCTATTGAGCTGGCAAACCAAGCTGCGTCTTTATAAGGCGTAGATGTGACACACCCACTCTTCTAGCCGGAAGAGTGGGGTTTACTGTTTTTATTACTGACGCGATGCGAGCAGTCTTGTCGCGGTGTATTCATGGCGCATTCTTTCTCTTCCCGCTACCCAGTAGGACTAATCATGGCCGCCCTAGTGGTGTTGTCCTTTTTGGTCTTTTTTCTGGTTGTTCCTGTAGGGAACGTGTTCTACACAGCATTTTTAGATGCTGACGGTGGCTTTACGCTGGGTCACTTTGGTGCGTTTTTCCACCAAACCCTGCTTAAAGAATCGTTCATGAACAGCTTATACGTGGCCTTTATGTCCACGGTATTTGCCTCGTTGATTGCCATTCCGTTGGCGTATTTGACGATTCGATTTCAATTTCGTGGTGCGCTGATTATTCAGACGCTGGGTATTTTGCCCTTGATCATGCCGCCGTTTGTGGGCGCGGTAGCGATGCAGCTGTTGTTTGGCCGTTCAGGTTCGTTGAACCTGATGCTGGATGACTGGTTTGGCGTCACGCTGCCCATTATGGACGGCTTAAATGGCATTATCTTTGTTGAGGCGTTGCACTACTTTCCCTTTATCCTGATGAACCTGACGGTTGCGCTACGCAACATTGATGGTGCGATGGAAGAGGCCGCCGTGAACTTGGGTTCTAAGGGCTGGCGATTGTTTCGCCGCATTATTTTCCCATTGGCATTGCCGGGCTACATCGCAGGTGCATCGTTGGTGTTTGTGAAAGTCTTTGATGACTTGGGCACGCCGCTGGTGCTGGGTATTACCAATATGTTGGCACCTCAAGCCTATCTGCGTATTACGCAAGTGGGTATTGATGACCCATTGGGTTACGTCATCAGTGTACTGATGATTGGTTTCTCTATTTTGGCATTGTGGTTGTCGGCCTCGGCGTTAAAAGGGCGCGATTACTCCACTATCCAGAAGGGCGGCTCGTCTATACAGCAACGCCGCTTGACCAAGCCTCAGGCATGGCTGGCGTATGTCTGGATTGCGTTGGTGTTGCTGTTGGTGCTGTCACCACACATAGGTGTGCTGTTGCTGTCGTTGGCGACCGTATGGAGCTATGCGCCATTGCCTGATGGGTACACCTTGGCGCACTACTCGGCTGTGTTCCAAGAGTCACAAGGCATGATTAAAAACACCTTGCTGTACTGCGGTATAGCGGCGGGTGTGGATGTGGTCTTGGGGACGGCGATTGCCTACATTATGTTGCGTACCAAAATACCGGGGCGTCAGTTTATGGACTGGATTGCGTCTGCGGCGTTAGCGGTGCCCGGCATTGTGTTGGCCATTGGGTTCATGCGTACCTTTAGGGACGTGAATCTGCCCTTTACCGAGGTGGGGCTGACCTCTACGTGGTTGCTCATCATGATTGCGTATGCGGTGCGGCGATTACCCTACGCGCTACGATCGTGCGTGGCGGCCTTACAGCAAATTAGTGTGTCACTGGAAGAGGCCGCTGCTTCGGTGGGGGCTAACCGTTTCAATACCATCCGGCGAGTGGTGATCCCGCTAATGGGTGGGGGTATTTTGGCCGGTTTTGTGACCAGTTTCGTTACTGCAGCAGTGGAGTTATCGGCCACCATCATGTTGGTCACGCGCGATAGCGATGCGCCCATGAGCTACGGTATTTATCTATATATGCAAAGTGCATCTGGTCGTGGACCTGGTGCAGCGTTAGGGGTATTGGCAGTGGTTGCGGTGGCAATCGGTACCTATATTTCCCATGTCATCGTTGAACGTACGTCCGCGCGTCAGCGCCCAGGTAAGGTGGATCAGGAATAGCCATGAAGAAAGTAAGTGTTGAATGCCGTAACATCCGTCTTGCCTACGGTAAAAATGAAGTACTGAAAGACATTAATTTAACGATTGAACCCGGTGAGTTTTTTGCCTTGTTGGGGCCATCTGGCTCGGGTAAGTCCACGTTGCTGCGATTGATTGCAGGCTTTAATCAGCACAATTCAGGGCAGTTGCTGATTGATGGCAAAGATATAGGCAATACCCCGCCGCACAAACGCAACATCGGTATGGTGTTTCAAAGCTATGCGTTGTGGCCACACATGACTGTGTGGGATAACGTGGCTTTTGGCTTGGTAGAGCGCAAGTTGCCGCGTGCGGAAGTACGCGATAAGGTGGCTTCCGCCTTGGAGTTGGTGGGCTTGGCTGATTTTGCCAAACGTAGGCCTAACCAGTTGTCGGGTGGTCAGCAACAGCGTGTGGCCTTGGCTCGTACAACGGTGATTGAGCCGCAAGTACTGCTGCTGGATGAGCCCTTGTCCAACTTGGATCAAAAGCTGCGTGTGCAGATGCGCCAAGACCTGCTGTCATTGCAGCGCAGGCTGGGTATTACCACCATTTTTGTGACGCACGACCAAGAAGAAGCCATGACGACGGCGGATCGTATGGCTGTGATGGATCAAGGCGTGGTGCAGCAAGTGGGTGCACCAGCCACCTTGTTTGATTTCCCCTGCAACCGCTTTGTGGCGAACTTTGTGGGCACCATGAACGTGCTAAACGGTACCGTCAAAGAGCGTTCTGCATCGTCTATCACACTGCATGTAGAGGGTATTGGCGATGTGAACTTGCCACTGACACACGATGTGCCAGAGGGCAATAACATGGCGTTGAGCTTCCGTCCGCATACGGTGCAACTGGAAAGCGGCAATATGGGCAAAATGGATGCGCGTTATTTCTGGATACCCGGGAAAGTAGCGCGTAGTGAGTTCTTAGGTGAGTTTACGCGTTACGAAATTGATGCGGGTGATCAGCGTATTGTGGCCGATCAGGCGCACTACGCGGGTTCCTCATTGCTAATGCCAGGCGCGCCTGTTGCGGTAGGTGTAGAGCCAGCGCAAATTCGTTTGTTGCCTGTGTAACCGGCCGATGGAAATCCATCAAATCAGGGCTTTTGTTACCGTCGCGCGTTTAGGTAATGTGACGCGTGCAGCAGAAGCCCTGAACCTGACTCAGCCTGCGGTAACTACACAGGTTAAAGCTCTAGAACAGAGCTTGGGGGTGAGTTTATTTGAGCGTGCGGCCGGTCGCATGAGCTTATCCAAAGCGGGCGAGCGCTTGTTATCCACAGCCGAACAGCTGTTGGTGCAAGCCCGTCAACTAAAATCCGAAGCCAAGCAATTGCAGGGCGAGTTAAGCGGTGTGATTGCGCTTGGCTTACCCAGTGAGCACTTGGACTTTTTACGACTGGGTGAACTGGTCAATAAAATATCTACCCAACTACCGCTGATTGAGCTGCAAACGCAAATCATGCCAGCGATGCAGTTGGAGGAGTATGTCAGCACCAGTAGATTGAGTGCGGCATTTAGTATCTCGGTCTATCCGCCGCGCGATGTGAACTGGCTACCTTTGCGCAGCATCAGTTATAGGCTAGTGATGCCGCATAAACTGGCGCAGGAAGTGAGCCTTGGTGGGTGGTCTGAGGTGGCGGCATTGCCGTGGTTAGATGGTTCGTTAGGTAGCCATACGCACTTACTGCTGCGTGATGTGTTTGAAAAACGAGCGTTAACCCCACGGGTAATTCTGCACAGTGACGATCAGGCACAAATGGATGCTTTGGTGCGCGCGGGCTCGGGGTGTGCCTTGCTGCGAGAAGAAGTTGCCTTACAAGGTGTGCGACAAGGCCACTTTAGTATTTGGGGTAACGTTAAAATGGAAGCCTCGTTGGGCTTTATTACGCCCGTAGAAAGTGTGGAATCGCCCTTAACGGTAGCATTGATTTCTATGCTGCAGCGTATTTGGCACTTAGATGGTGCATTGAAAACATGAGTGGTTATGACTAGTACACATATTTGGTTAATTAGGCACGGCGAAACATCGTGGAATGCCGATAGACGTTTGCAGGGATGGCAAGACATTCCACTCAATGATGTGGGTGAACAGCAAGCCCGTAATTTGGCTAACTACCTAGCCTCTGATCGTTTTGAGGTTGAGTTTGATTATGTGGTCAGCAGCGACTTGCAGCGTGCCGCGCAAACTGCGGCCATAAGTTGTGCCCATACGGGGTTAGAGGTAGTGCTGGAAAAAGGCTTACGTGAACGGGGCTTTGGGGTACTGGAAGGGCGCAGTTGGGATAGCTTTGGTGGGCGTGTGCCTGATCAGCCAGGTGACAGCGCAGACATGGCGCCAGAGGGTGGTGAATCTATACACGAGTTCCAGCAGCGCGTATTGGCGGCCATAGAAACATTAGCAGAGACGTACCCTGGGAAAAAACTGGCTGTGTTTGCACACGGTGGGGTGATTGATATGGTGTGGCGCCGTTTGTTGGGGGTAGAGCTGAATGCTCCTCGCACACAAACTATTTTAAATACCAGTATCAACCACTTTACGGTGACGCCTTTGCAGCCGGGTTACGAGTGGACGGTACAGCAATGGGGACAAGCGTCCCATATTGCTGAGAATGCATTGGATGATATAGGCTAGATACCTAAATATCATAGAGAAAAATAAACCCCGCCAAGGCGGGGTTTTTATAGTGTTCAAAGGCTGTTGCGCCAACCTTAGAACGTTAACCGCTGGGCAGGCGGTGGCTTTTTATTGTTGTAGTAAACGCAGAGCACTACCAAGGGCAGTGCAAAACGTAAATTCTATTGTAAGCCTATTCCCGTTGAAATTTTGATTATGGTTTATACCAAGAAATGAGAATAGTGTTGCGTGTTACATGCTTTTGCTCATAAGTCCCCGTGGGGCTATGAATACTGCTTGCCCGGATTGTAGCCCAGTCTTAAACTTTCGCCTCAGTTCCCGACTCTTTTCTTCTTTTCCCTATGTCTGATTCTTATTTTCCCCGTTGGAAGCGCGTTTCTCGTGTTCAAGCGGATGGGGTAGTCCAGCCTGACGAGTATCTGCCCGGCCCACAAAGTGTGGCAATGGCAGCGCAGCACGTGGTAGCCATGTTTGGTTCTACCATACTGGCTCCGTTATTGATGGGCTTTGATCCTAACTTGGCCATCCTGATGTCGGGGATTGGTACCTTAATTTTCTTCTTGTTCGTGGGCGGTAGGGTCCCCAGCTACTTGGGCTCCAGTTTCGCGTTCATTGGCGGTGTGATTGCTGTTACCGGCTATGCGGGTTCAGGTCCAAACCTAAATATTGGTGTGGCGCTAGGTGCCATCATTATGTGTGGTCTGGCCTATACCCTGATTGGGGTGCTGGTGTGGGCACTGGATTACAAATCAGGTCGTGCTGCCGCTGTGATTAACCGCATGATGCCCCCAGTAGTGACTGGCTCTATCGTGGCGGTGATTGGTTTGAACTTGTCTCCTATTGCAGCGAAAAGCGCGATGGGTGGTGGGACGTTTGATTCCATGATGGCGTTGATGACCGTGATGTGTGTGGGCGGCGTAGCCGTGTTCACGCGTGGCGTAGTACAGCGCTTGTTGATCTTGGTGGGGATGATCGTGGCGTGCTTGCTGTACGCGATCTTCACCAACGGCATGGGCTATGGCGTACCTATAGACGTTAGTGGTGTACGTAATGCGGCCTGGTTTGGTATTCCTAGCTTCTCGTCGCCCGTGTTTAATGTGCAGGCCATGAGTGTGATTGTGCCGGTAGCCATTATTTTAGTTGCCGAGAACTTGGGCCACATCAAGGCAGTATCTGCCATGACAGGTCAAAATCTAGATAAATACTTGGGTCGTGCTTTTGTGGGTGACGGTGTAGCAACGATGCTGTCAGGCTCCTTGGGCGGTACGGGCGTAACCACTTATGCCGAAAACATCGGTGTGATGGCCGCTACCCGTATTTACTCCACCTTAGTGTTTGTGTTTGCGGCGGTTATTGCCTTGTTCTTGGGCTTTTCGCCTAAGTTCGGCGCAGTGATTCAAATGATTCCAGGTCCTGTACTGGGTGGGATGTCGGTAGTGGTCTTTGGTTTGATCGCAGTGGCCGGTGCTCGTATTTGGGTAGTGAATCAGGTGGATTTCAGCCATAGTGGTAATTTGCTGGTGGCTGCAGTGACCTTGGTATTGGGAGCAGGTAACTTCTCCTTAGACTTTGGCATGATCCGCTTAGATGGTATTGGAACGGCAACCTTTGGCGCCATTATCTTGCAAGCGATTCTAGGGCAACGGCCAAAAGCTGCCTAAGTACTGTTGAGGGTTTTCCTGTAACAGTAGTGCTTGCAATTTCTAGTGCTTTTGCCGACAATGTATTCAACCGCCCCAAGAAGCTTGGGGCTTTATTTTCGACTGTTGCTAGAGTGCGAGCAGCACCTCCTTGGGTCGAAATAGTCCAGTGATCAGGGTAGTAAAACCCTGAAAATGTAATCAGTGCGCCCCCGTTGAATGTGGGCGCTTTTTAATTGTTAATCAGGAATACTATGTCCGCGATCCCGTTGACAGCGCAGGGCGCCGAGCGCCTGCAGGCAGAACTGCACAGATTGAAAACCACCGAGCGTCCAGAGGTTATCAACGCGATAGCTGAAGCACGTGCTCAAGGTGATTTGTCTGAAAACGCAGAATACGAAGCCGCACGTGAGCGCCAAGGTTTTATTGAAGGCCGCATCCGTGAATTAGAGGGTACTTTGTCTAATGCCCAAATCATTAACCCAGCTGAATTGGATACCGATGGCCGTGTGGTGTTTGGCGCGACTATCCAAATTGAAGACCTGAACTCAGGTGAGCAGCTGCACTACCAAATCGTAGGCGATGTAGAGGCCGATATTCGCTCCCAGCGCATCTCTATTTCTAGTCCTGTAGCACGTGCATTGATTGGTAAAAGTGAAGGCGACGTGGTTGAAGTTCAAGCACCCGGTGGCGTGCGTGAATTTGAAATCATGCGTATTCAGTACATCTAAGCACAGGCTTTAAGGCTGAAGCAGATAAAAAAAGCCCATGCACAGTTGCATGGGCTTTATAATTTCAAAAGCGAATTAGTACGATTTAGCAGATTTTCTAGGTTTGCTTAGGCTGCTAGGTGTACGTTTTCTGCTTGTTGTATCAGCAGTAGCTACACGGCTTGCTGGATTAGAGGGTTGTCTAGAAGGTTTCTTCTTGGTTTTACTAACCCCAACCGCTGCCAGTTTTTTAGGTGTGTAAGGCTCATTGGCTTTACGCACTGCACGAGTAGCAGGTTCGGATGTATCCAGTAGGTCGGCGCGTTCAGTGTTACGTCGGTAGATAGTTAAAATCTTACCGATGTGGTGAATGGGTTCAGCCTGTAAGGTGGTACAAATAGTGTCAAAGGCAGCAATACGGCTTTCGCGGTCGTCGCCAGAAACACGAATTTTAATAAGTTGGTGTGCATTCAAATGCACGTCGATTTCTTTCAAAACTGCATCTGACAAGCCCTTGTCGCCAATCAGTACTACTGGGCGAAGGGAGTGGGCAGCGGCGCGTAAATCGTTGCGCTGTTGGATAGAGATATGTAATGTGGGCATAGCCAAGATTGTACGGGAATGGGCAAGAAAAAAACTTCAAAAGCATGGGTGCAGCAGCATATAAATGATCCTTACGTCAAAATGGCGCAACAAAAGGGTTACCGAGCACGGGCGGCTTTCAAATTATTAGAGCTAGTCGACTCGGAAAAGCTGTTGCGACCTGGCAACGTGGTGGTGGACTTAGGGTCTGCACCGGGCAGTTGGTCTCAAATTGCGCGTGAGCGCATGGTGGGGCCAGGTGGCGTAATTAACGGCAGAGTCATCGCTTTAGATTTACTAGAAATGGACCCCATCGAAGGGGTGGAGTTCATTCAGGGTGATTTTCGCGACGACGATGTACTGGCCGCTGTAGAAAAAACATTAAATGGGCAAAAAGTAGACCTTGTAATTTCAGATATGGCCCCCAATTTATCAGGTGTGGCATCTGCTGATGCGGCAAGAATTTCCCATGTCTGTGAACTGGCGATGGAATTTGCGGTCAATCATTTACGTCCTGATGGAGCGTTGATCGTGAAAAGTTTCCACGGTAGTGGCTTTTCCCAGACTGTGAAATCCTTTAAAGAACACTTTATAAATGTGGCTGAGCGTAAACCTAAGGCCTCACGTGACAGGTCCTCGGAAACTTTTCTGGTGGCTCGTAATTTAAAGCTTTAGAGTTGAGTTACACGCTTTTTTATCGGGTAGAATGAGACTTACGGTTTCTGTTCAGCAATATGTCAGTCATAACGTTGGGCAGTTAAAGAAACAGCAGGAGGTTGGCATTGAACAACTCATTTTCTAAAGTTGCGATCTGGATGGTGATTGCATTGGTACTGTTTACTGTGTTCAAACAGTTTGACAGTCGCCCTGCAGCCACTGACGGCGTAACTTACACACAATTCATGAACGATGCCCGTGCCGGACGCGTAAGCAAGGTAGATATTCAGGGTGATACCCTGTATGTCACACCCGATTCGGGTCGTAGCTACACGCTGACATCACCTGGTGACCTATGGATGGTACCCGAGCTGGTAAAAGCAGGTGTACAGGTATCAGGTAAGGCCCGTGAAGAGCCTTCCTTCTTGGCTAGCATTTTCATTTCCTGGTTCCCGATGCTGTTGCTGATCGGGGTATGGATCTTCTTTATGCGCCAGATGCAGGGTGGTGGCAAAGGCGGAGCATTTAGCTTCGGTAAGTCACGTGCTCGTATGCTGGACGAAAACACCAACCCCGTCACCTTTGCTGACGTAGCGGGTTGCGATGAAGCCAAAGAAGATGTGCAGGAACTGGTAGATTTCTTGCGCGATCCAACACGCTTCCAGCGTTTGGGTGGTCGCATTCCTCGCGGTATTTTGATGGTGGGTTCACCTGGTACAGGTAAAACCTTGCTGGCTCGTGCAATTGCGGGTGAAGCTAAAGTGCCGTTTTTCAGCATTTCAGGTTCTGACTTCGTTGAAATGTTTGTTGGTGTGGGTGCTGCGCGTGTGCGTGACATGTTCGAAAACGCCAAGAAACACGCACCTTGCATTATCTTTATTGACGAGATTGATGCGGTGGGTCGTCAGCGTGGTGCGGGCTTGGGCGGTGGTAACGACGAGCGCGAGCAAACACTGAACCAATTGCTGGTAGAGATGGACGGTTTTGAAACAGGCCAAGGCGTATTGGTAATTGCGGCAACTAACCGTCCTGACGTACTGGATCCAGCGTTGCTGCGTCCTGGTCGTTTTGACCGTCAAGTGGTTGTGGGCTTGCCAGATATCCGTGGTCGTGAACAAATCCTGCATGTGCACATGCGTAAAGTGCCACTGGCTGGCAACGTAGATGCACAAGTATTGGCACGTGGTACACCGGGCTTCTCTGGTGCGGACTTGGCTAACTTGGTTAACGAAGCCGCATTGTTTGCAGCACGCCGTAATGGCCGTACTGTAGACATGCAAGACTTCGAAAAAGCCAAAGACAAGATCATCATGGGTGCAGAACGTCGCACCATGATCATGCCCGAGGAAGAGCGTCGTAACACGGCATACCACGAATCTGGTCACGCTTTGGTAGCTCGTTTGCTGCCTAAAACTGACCCGGTTCACAAAGTAACGATTATCCCTCGTGGACGTGCTTTGGGTGTGACCATGCAGTTGCCTGAGCAAGACCGTTACAGCATGGATAAAAACCATTTGCTGAACATGATTGCTGTGCTGTTTGGTGGCCGTATCGCTGAAGAAGTATTCATGAATCAGATGACTACTGGTGCTTCTAACGACTTCGAACGAGCAACGCAAATTGCCCGCGATATCGTTACTCGCTACGGTATGACTGACTCTTTGGGTCCTGTGGTGTATGCCGAAAACGAAAACGAAGTATTCTTGGGTCGTAGTGTGACCAAGACGACTAACGTGTCTGAAGCTACTATGCAGAAAGTCGACCAAGAAATCCGCAAGATCATCGACGAGCAGTACAACATCGCTCGTAAACTGATCGAGGACAACAGCGACAAAATGCATGCTATGGCCAATGCTTTGCTGGAATGGGAAACCATTGATGCTGAGCAAATTGAAGACATCATGCAAGGTCGTGAGCCACGTCCTCCTAAGGACTACAGTGATAAAACTACAGGTGGCAAGTCGGATGAAAATCCTCCTGCTTCAGGTGCAAAACCAGCAGAGGACGGAAGTTCAGCCGCTACTACTCCGGTTTAACCTATAAGTCGTATTTTCCATGAATCAAACATGGCTTTGCGGGCGTTTCGAGTTAAGTCTCGAACGCCCGTTATTGATGGGTATTGTGAATATTACGCCCGACTCTTTTTCGGACGGCAATGCCCACTATCGTACTGATCTCGCACTGGCACATGCTAAAAAGCTGATTGCTGACGGTGCGGATATTCTTGATATTGGCGGTGAGTCCACTAGGCCAGGTGCTGAGCCTGTGTCTATTGAAGAAGAGCTGCGACGTGTACTGCCTCTTATCGAAGGCTTACGCGACACGAATATTCCCCTTTCTGTAGATACCTTTAAGCCCACGGTGATGCGCGCGGTGCTAGATGCTGGCGCCGACATCATTAACGATGTGGCTGGCTTTAGGTCGCCCGAAGCGCTAGAAGCTGTGCGTAACAGTGGTTGCGGCGTGTGTGTGATGCATATGCAGGGCGAACCTAAAACCATGCAGCAAGCACCACAGTACACGGATGTGCTAAAAGAGGTGCGTGAGTTCCTCATGCTGCAAGTGCAGCGCCTGCGTGGTGCTGGGTTAAAAGCAGAGCAGATTATGTTGGATCCAGGCTTGGGCTTTGGTAAAACGGTAGAGCAGAATTACCAGTTGTTACGCACATTGCCCGAGCTCCTGCAGGAAGGCTATCCTGCATTAATAGGCCTATCACGTAAGTCCATGATTGGTCAGGTAGTCAACCGACCACCTATGGAGCGTGTGGCAGGCAGTTTGGCTGGCATGCTGGCTGCTGTGCGGTATGGTGCCAGCGTATTACGAGTACATGATGTTGCTGCATCGGCAGACGCTTTGCGTGTCTGGAGAGCGGTAGAGACCGGAGTAATAGATGAGCGCACGTAAATATTTTGGTACGGATGGTGTACGCGGTTTGGTGGGTGGTTCTACCATTAATGCCGAGTTTGCCTTACGGTTGGGTTATGCGGCAGGTAAGGTGTTTGGCCGCTCTTTGCATACTAAGAACAACAGACCAACTGTCATTATTGGTAAAGATACCCGTATCTCTGGCTACATGCTGGAATCAGCGCTAGAAGCAGGTTTATCGGCTGCTGGCGTCGATGTGTTATTGGCTGGGCCTGTGCCTACTCCAGCGGTAGCTTATTTAACGCGCACCCTGCGTTTAACCGCAGGGATCGTGATTAGTGCATCGCATAATCCCTATCACGACAATGGCATCAAGTTCTTCTCTAGCCAAGGGATGAAACTGCCGGATGAAATAGAACTGGCTATTGAGGAGGCCTTAGAAACCCCCTTAGATTGCGTATCTTCCGATAAATTAGGCCGTGCGCGTCGTTTGGAAGACTCCGCTGGTCGCTATATCGAGTTTTGTAAAAGCACCTTCCCCAACGAGCTGGATTTGTCTGGCTTGAAAATTGTGGTGGATGCCGCCAACGGTGCAGCCTACCATATTGCACCCCACGTATTCCGTGAGTTGGGCGCAGAGGTGCATGCGATTGGGTGCGAACCAGATGGTTTTAATATCAATGCAGGGGTAGGGGCGACTCACCCTGAGCACTTGCTGGAAATTGTGCGTGAACGTGATGCCGACCTTGGGATCGCCTTGGATGGCGATGCTGATCGTTTGCAGATGGTTGACCGTTCGGGTAAGCTTTATGACGGTGATGAATTGCTCTATATCATCGTACGGGACCGCATGAAATCACGTCATGTTAAGGGTGTTGTGGGTACCTTAATGACGAACTTTGGTCTAGAGAAACGATTACGTGAGTTGGGGGTGTCGTTTGCCCGCGCCAACGTAGGAGATCGTTACGTATTGGAGCAATTGTTACAAAGAGGTTGGTTGTACGGCGGCGAAAGCTCAGGGCACTTGCTGTGCTTGGATCATCACACCACCGGTGATGGTATTATTGCCGCCCTACAGATTTTGACCGCACTGCGTCATGACAATTGTCAATTGGCTGACTTGGTGGCTGACCTTAAAATGTACCCACAGAAAATGGTCAACGTAGTCTGGGAGCAGGGAAGGGACTGGCGACAGCATGAAGGGCTGGTACAAGCCAAAAATGAAGTGGAAGCAATGCTGGGGGATCAGGGGCGCGTATTGATCCGAGCTTCCGGTACAGAACCCAAGTTACGCCTGATGGTGGAAGCCGAAACGGCAGAACTCACCGAGGCTGGCATAAATAAACTACAGTCGGTTGATGTTACAAAATAGACATATAGATATCAAGAACCTGCAATATCGGCAAGGCATGATAGAACAAACGCTTTGGAGGCCACTATGCTAATTCCAAGAAAGTCTGTTTCGCAGGGGAAGATCACTCAGTCAGTCTGGAGCAATCCAGAAGCCCGAGGTATACAACTTAGGTTGGTACAAACTCCGGAAGAGCTGAGGGCTGTGCAAAAGTTACGCTACGATGTATTTACGAGCGAAATGAATGCGGTCTTTCCTAGTGCCGAGTTAGGGCTGGATATAGACAAATACGATGAACACTGCATCCACTTTATGGTGGTAGATGAAGAGAAAAAGCAGGTGGTAGGTACCTACCGCATGCTGATGCCTGAAGGTGCCAAAAAAGTAGGCGCGTACTATTCAGAATCTGAATTTGATATCTCAGCATTGCAAGATGTGCGGGATAGCGTGGTAGAAGTGGGCCGTTCTTGCATACACCCTGCTTACCGTAATGGTGGCGTGATTATGCTGCTGTGGACTGGCATTATTTCGTTAACGCATCAGGCAGGCTATCGTTACTTGTTGGGTTGTGCCAGCGTAAGCTTGCGTGACGACGGTGTAACGGCAGCAAAAGTATGGCGTGAAGCTAAAGACTTTATGGAGCGCAATCCTAATGTAGTGCGCTTAGAGCCTTTACATCGCTATCCTGTGGAAAAACTAAATAGCCAGTTGCCTGCACGTATTCCGCCACTTATCAAAGGGTACTTGAACTTAGGTGCTCAGATTTGTGGTGAACCCGCGTGGGACCCTGACTTTAATACTGCCGACTTTCCTATCTTGCTAGATATGGAAGAAATGGATATACGGTATAAACGTCACTTTGGTATCGCAGACGAGTAAATAAAAAACCAGGCAGTGTGCCTGGTTTTTTTATGGCGCTTACATACGGTGCTTACTTAGTATTTTTTAGTTTCATGCTAAGTAAGCCAGTACGTTCCCACTGTTGCTGTTCGGTGCGTAGTGCAAATTCCGACAAGGGGCGGGCATTGAGCCAGTCTTTGTTGGTGTGTATGAACAGCTTTTCGGGGGTGTGCTGTAAGTGTAGGGGTAGCTCGTCTAGGTCTTCGCGCCGGCGCATGAGTGTCACCGACAAGCGCAAACAGAGCAGAGCCATCCAATGCGTAGGCTCGGCTTCAGCCGCTGGCAGCTTGGTCAATTTGCCTTGGTGACCACGGGTGAGGAAAGCCAGTAAAAACTGATCGTCTTTAGAGAAGCCCGGCATGTCGGCATTTTCTAGCACGTAGGCGGTGTGTCTATGGTAGTCCGTATGCGCAATGCTTAAGCCCACTTCGTGTAACGATGCGGCCCATCCTAAGGAGCGGCGTAGCTCTTGGTTTTCCGGGGTGTTGGGTAACACTAACTGATCAAACAACGTGAGTGCGGCTGTTTTGACGCGTGTGGCTTGTTTGAGATCGAGGTGATAGCGTTTGCTAAGCTGTATAACAGTTTCCTCACGCTTATCTCGTTCCGAGTCACGGCCTAACAGGTCGTAGAGCACACCTACTCGTAGCGCACCTTCACCCGGCAGCATCAGTTTGATCTTTAGCTCTTGGAAAACGGCAATCATGATTGCCAAGCCTGCTGCTAACACCGGAGCACGGTGGGGCTTAACATCCAGTAGTTCGCTCATCTTGACGCACTTATCGTGAACCAGTTTGGCTTTAAGCTGTTCCATGCCTTCTAGCGTGATGCCTTTCTTAGACATCTCGGTAGCTAGCAGAATCGCGATAATGCCTTTGGCAGTACCGGACGAGCCATATGCTTCTTGCCAACCCGTTTTACGGTATTGCTTGGCAATGCCTTCTAGCTCGTTACGTGCGGCCAGAATGGCTTTTTGCATGCGGACTTCAGTAATCACGCCATCTGGGAAGAACCGGTCGGTGTAGCTGACACAGCCCATGGATAGCGATGATAGCAACATAGGCTGAAAGCCTTTGCCTATGATCACTTCCGTCGAGCCACCGCCAATGTCAATCATGAGGCGTCGGTTAGGCGAGGGGGGAAGTTCGTTGCTAATGCCTGAAAAAATCAGTCGCGCCTCTTCGTAGCCGGAGATCACTTCGATGGGAAAACCCAGAGCATTCTCGGCGGCTTCTAATAAGGCCTGACGATTTTTGGCAACTCTAAAAGTATTGGTGGCGACGGCACGTACTCGATTGGGGTGAAAACCCGCTATGCGCTCATGAAAGCGCTTAAGTACCGAGACTGCCCGTTCAATCGCTTCAGGGTGTATACGTTTGTCTGCGCTCATGCCTGAGGCTAAACGTACGGACTCATTTAAGCGATCTACCGCATAGATCTGAGCATGACCATTATGTTGTTCCACTCTGCCTATAGACAGGCGGAAACTATTTGAACCCAGGTCAACTGCTGCGAGTAGTTGTTCCATTATCTGTGCTTGTGCTGACAATTATTATGCGATTATACGTATAAGCCACCAACTATGACATGCTAAATGTCAGAGCAAACTGTAAGCCTGTAAAAAGTACATACAGCTTGTTTGTCATGTCATTTCATAAAACTGTCAAAATAGCAGTGTAAAAAGTCTAAACACGGCAACGATGAGTACTTTTTTTAACTATGCTCCCTTCTTCTGATGCGATTTTTTTAAATCGCGAACTTTCCCTGCTGAAATTTAATGAACGCGTGATGGCGATGGCGGAGAACCCCCATGTGCCATTGTTGGAGCGACTGCGTTATCTCTGTATTGTTAGCTCAAACTTGGACGAGTTTTTTGAAATCCGGGTGTCTAGCCTTAAAGAGCAAATCCTGCAAAAAAACGATCACATAGGTGAAGATGGTTTTACGCCACAGCAAGCCTTTGATAGGGTGCAGCAGGCGACTCATGTGTTGGTAGATAAGCAAAATAAGTTGTTGGTGCATCAGGTGCTGCCGCAGCTTATGGAAGAGGGCATAGGCTTATTGATGCCTCATGTGTGGACAGACGAGATCCGTAACTGGGCATACGAGACTTTTAGTCGCGAAATCATGCCGCTGTTAACGCCAATTGGGTTGGACCCGGCGCACCCGTTTCCACGTGTCTATAACAAAAGTCTGAACTTTATTATTCAGTTGAGTGGCTCAGACGCCTTTGGGCGTACAGGGTCTATTGCTATTGTGCAGGCACCGCGTGCGCTGCCTAGGTTGATAGCGGTTCCCCCCGATATCGCTGGTATTCCTCACGGCTACATGTTGCTTACCTCGTTGATTAAGGCCTTTGTGGGGGAGCTATTCCCAGGCATGGAGCTAGATGGGGTGTACCAGTGGCGTGTGACACGTAATAGTGATTTGTTTGTGGACGAAGAAGAGGTCACCAACCTGCGCCAAACGCTGCAAGGGGAGCTCTCGCAGCGTAACTTTGGTGCGGCTGTGCGTTTAGAAATAGACCTGTCTGCACCGGCACATCACGCTGAATTTTTGCAGCGTGAATTTAATTTAACGGAAGCCGACACCTATAGGGTGTTAGGCCCTGTGAACTTGTCTAGGTTGTCTCGTCTGTGTGATAACGATGAAAGGCCAGACTTGTTGTTTCCTCCGTACCGTGCACCAGTACCAGCGCCTTTTGACAAGTTAGATGAAGACCCTAGCGGCTTTTTTAACGTGTTGTCTAAGTCTGACCAACTGCTGCATCACCCTTACCAGTCGTTCTCACCTATTTTGAGCTTCTTGCGGGCAGCGGCATTAGATCCGCATGTGGTGGCGATTAAGCAGACCATCTACCGTACGGGTGAGGATTCTGAACTGATGAGCTTGTTGCTGATGGCAGCCAGAGCCGGTAAAGAAGTGACGGTAGTGGTGGAGCTTATGGCGCGCTTTGACGAGCAAACCAATATTAATTGGGCAGCCCGTTTGGAAGAGGTGGGTGCGCACGTTAGCTACGGGGTGGTGGGACATAAAACACACGCCAAGATGGCATTGGTTCTGCGCCGTGAGCAGGGCATGATCCGTCGTTATGGTCACTTGGGCACAGGTAACTATCACCCACGTACAGCCAAGTTGTATGAAGACTTCGGATTACTAACGGCGGATAACGCGATTTGTGAAGACATGGACAAAATCTTCGCGCAATTAACGGGCTTGGGCGCACGTCGTAATTTGACGTGTTTGTTGCAAGCCCCGTTTACGCTGCACGAAGCCATGATTGCGCATATACACACAGAGCGCGACAACGCCTTGGCGGGTAAAAAAGCCAAAATCATGGCGAAAATGAACTCGTTGCTAGAGCCGCGTATCATCGCAGCACTGTACGAAGCCAGTCAGGCTGGGGTACGTATTTCACTGGTGATTCGCGGTATTTGTGCGCTGCGTGCCGGGGTGCCGGGTTTATCTGAAAACATTCAGGTGCGTTCTATTGTGGGGCGCTTCTTAGAGCACTCACGTGTGTTCTATTTCTACAATAGTGGCGAAGAAAATGTGTATTTGTCGTCCGCTGACTGGATGGAGCGTAATTTTTTCCGTCGCGTAGAACTGGGTGTGCCGGTATTGAATAAACGCTTGAAACGCCGCGTCATCAGTGAATCATTTACTTACCCATTGAAAGATAACCAATTGGCGTGGAAAGCCTTGCCAGATGGGCGATATGTACGTGTGAAGGGGCGTGGAAAACCGTTCAATGTGCATCAGTTGTTGATGGATAAGTTAGGGCCAGGCAACAATAAATCCTAAGTTGTCTAGATGTCATGAACATGTAATATTTGGGTTTTACTATAGCTATACGTGCAGGAATGTGCCTGCATAACCAAACGAATATCCATCTCGAGGGTGTCTAGATGTTGAAACGAGTTTTTTCTAAAGTGGCTGTAGCCGTTACATTCGGTGCTTTGGCTGTGTCGGCACAAGCAACTAACATTACGGGTGCTGGTGCATCCTTCCCATACCCAATTTATGCAAAATGGGCTGCTTCCTACCACACTGAAACTGGCAAACAAGTGAACTACCAGTCTATTGGTTCGGGTGGCGGTCAACAGCAGATCATTGCAAAAACTGTAGATTTCGGCGCGTCTGATGACCCGATGAAAAGCGATGCTTTGGCTGAAAATAACCTGTTGCAGTTCCCAGCCATCATCGGTGGTACTGTGCCAGTGGTAAACGTTGAAGGCGTAGTTCCTGGTCAACTGCGTTTGTCTGGTGAAGTATTGGCCGATATTTTCTTGGCAAAAATCACTAAGTGGGACGACGAAGCGATTAAAGCGCTGAACCCAGAACTGACATTGCCTTCCGCCTCTATTATTGTGGTACACCGCTCAGACGGTTCTGGTACTACTTTTGGCTGGACTAACTACTTGTCCAAAGTTTCCAACGATTGGAAAGAGCAAGTAGGTGAAGGTAAAGCGGTTAAATGGCCTACAGGTCAAGGCGGTAAAGGTAACGAAGGTGTGGCAGCTTACGTACGTCAGCTGAAAAACTCCATCGGTTACGTTGAATACGCTTACGCTAAACAAAACAACCTGTCTTGGACTCAACTGCAAAACCAAGATGGTCAATTTGTACAGCCTTCCCAAGCTTCCTTCGCTGCAGCGGCTGCGAATGCTGACTGGGCTAGCGCACCTGGCATGGGCGTAATCCTGACTAACGAAACCGGTGCTGAGTCCTGGCCTGTAACGTCCGCGTCCTTTATCTTGGTACACAAAGTGCAAGATAAACCTGAAAACGGTAAAGCGGTATTGGATTTCTTCAACTGGGCCTTCGAGAACGGTGCTCAGCAAGCTGAAGAATTGGATTACGTAGCGTTGCCTAAAGAAGTAACTGACCAGATCAAGGCAAGCTGGGCTGCAGAGATCAAAGCAGCTGATGGCACAGCTATCTGGAAATAAACAGCTTTTGCTTCAAGTTGTAGTGTAAAAGCGTAATTCTTTAAGGACGGTTCCAACCTGTTAGGTGGTTCCGTCCTTGTTATGTGACAATTACGCTTTGTTAATTTGGGATACGTGTTGGTGTCCCGTACAATTTACACAAAAATGGGGCACGATCCCGAGACGCTGTTATGAAACAAACCCAGAATTCTCTCTTGGATGCCATATTCAAGAACCTGACCCGCTCTTTTGCTTTCTTTGTATTTATTCTTCTTGCCGGGATCATGATCTCCCTGATTTACGGCAGTAGGGAGTCCATAGCAGAGTATGGTCTGTCTTTCCTTTGGACCAATGAGTGGGATCCTGTACGTAATGAGTACGGCGCATTGGTACCGATCCTAGGTACGATTGCAACCTCCTTCATTGCACTGCTGATTGCAGTACCGGTGTCCTTCGGGATTGCGATGTTCTTGACCGAGCTGTCACCAGTTTGGTTGCGTCGTCCACTTGGTACAGCCATCGAGATGCTGGCGGCTATTCCGTCCATCATCTACGGGATGTGGGGGTTGTTTGTATTTGTGCCCCTGTTCCAAGAATATGTACAGCCAAGCCTGATCTCTCTTTTTGAAGGTGTGCCAGTATTAGGCACTATCTTTGCTGGACCACCCTTTGGTATTGGTGTGTTCACTGCGGGCTTGATCCTGTCCATTATGATTATTCCGTTCATCACTGCTGTTATGCGCGATGTGTTTGAACTGGTGCCTTCCTTACTGAAAGAGTCTGCCTACGGTTTGGGTAGTACGACGTGGGAAGTCACGTGGAAAGTTGTATTGCCCTTTACTCGTAACGGGGTGATTGGTGGTGTGATGTTGGGCTTAGGTAGGGCGTTGGGTGAAACCATGGCGGTTACCTTCGTGATTGGTAATGCCTTTAATTTGCCAAGTTCAATTTTCTCGCCTTCCAATTCCATCGCGTCGGCGCTGGCAAACGAATTTAACGAAGCGGGCGGTATGCAGAAATCGGCACTGTTAGAGCTGGGCTTGATTCTGTTCTTAATTACCACCGTTGTGTTGGCCTTGTCCAAAGTGATGTTGCTTCGCTTGTCTAAGAGCGAAGGTAGCAAGACGTAATAGGAAGGCGACATTATCATGACTACAAAACCAACTTCTATCCTGAACCTGAATAACTCGGTGTACAAACGCCGCTCCCTGGTCAACAAGCTGATGCTGACGCTGTCATTTGTCGCGTTGATTTTCGGGTTGTTCTGGTTGTTCTGGATCATTATTACGCTGTTGATCAAAGGTGCCTCGGCACTGAGCTTCAGCCTGTTTGTAGAGTCCACACCGCCCCCCGGTAGTGATGGTGGTTTGTTAAACGCCATCTTGGGTAGCTTTATGATGGCCGGTATGGGTACCTTGATTGGTACACCTATTGGCGTGTTGGCAGGTACGTACCTAGCTGAATACGGTAGACGTGGTTGGTTGGCTCCGGCTACCCGCTTTTTGAACGACGTACTGCTGTCTGCGCCTTCTATCATTATCGGTTTGTTTATTTACGCGACGTATGTGGCGCAAGTAGGCCATTACTCGGGCTGGGCAGGTTCGCTGGCTTTAGCGATTCTGGTGATTCCAGTGGTGGTGCGCTCTACCGATAATATGCTGCAGTTGGTGCCAAATAGCTTGCGCGAAGCTGCCGCTGCTTTAGGTTGCCCGCAGTGGCGTGTCGTAACAGCGATCTGTTATAAAGCGGCGCGCTCGGGCATTATCACTGGTGTTCTGTTGGCGATTGCCCGCATTATGGGTGAAACAGCTCCACTGCTGTTTACTGCCTTGAATAACCAGTTTATGTCCATGAACATGAATGGGCCTATGGCCAACTTGCCAGTGGTGATCTTCCAATACGCGGCAAGTCCTTTTGAAGACTGGAACCGTCTGGCATGGGCCGGCGCTGTACTTATTACCTTGTTTGTGCTGGGCATCAATATTCTTGCCCGCTCGCTGTTCCGCAACAAGTAGATTGATCCGGAGTAACCATGTCAGAACAGACAACGACTATGCAAAATTCGAACACTAAGCTGGAAATCAAAGATCTGAATTTTTACTACGGTGGTTTTCATGCGTTGAAAAACGTCAACATGTCCATCCGTGAAAAGAAAGTGACCGCTTTTATTGGTCCTTCAGGTTGCGGTAAATCTACCTTGTTGCGTACCTTTAACCGCATGTTTGAACTGTACCCAGGTCAACGTGCAGAAGGTCAAATCTTGCTGGATGGCGAGAACCTGCTGACCTCTAAGCTGGACATTTCGCTTATCCGTGCCAAAGTGGGCATGGTGTTCCAGAAGCCTACTCCGTTCCCAATGAGCATTTACGACAACATCGCTTTTGGCGTGCGTTTGTTTGAAAAGCTTAGCAAAGGTGAAATGGACGAGCGTGTGGAATGGGCATTGACCAAAGCCGCGCTGTGGAACGAAGTCAAAGACAAACTGCACCAAAACGGTAACAGCTTGTCGGGTGGTCAGCAACAGCGTTTGTGTATCGCTCGTGGCGTGGCCATTAAGCCAGAGGTATTGCTGCTAGACGAACCATGTTCAGCGTTGGATCCTATCTCTACCGCTAAAGTAGAAGAACTGATTGCCGAACTGAAAAGCGACTACACCGTAGTAATCGTGACGCACAACATGCAGCAAGCAGCACGTTGCTCCGATTACACCGCGTACATGTACTTGGGCGAGCTGATGGAATTCGGCGAAACTGACCAAATTTTTGTGAAACCTACTCGCAAAGAAACGGAAGACTACATTACGGGCCGTTTCGGTTAAGACGCCTACGCAGTAGTATGCAGTACTAAAAAACCTGCCGGAGCATCAACTCTGGCAGGTTTTTTTATGCTTGCTGATGAAGGTTATGTCAGCGTACGAAGACCTTAGTATTTCTG
This sequence comes from Paenalcaligenes sp., assembly GCA_052103955.1. Lineage (GTDB taxonomy): Bacteria > Pseudomonadota > Gammaproteobacteria > Burkholderiales > Burkholderiaceae_B > Paenalcaligenes. The sequence continues at coordinate 147,886 of JBQELO010000004.1, forward strand.
CTGCACGTCGTACACGTTGCGTAATGCGAGGCCGGCTTCAAAGTGTCGTATTTGTTCACTGACGTAGTGAATGCTGGCTTCTAACGTTGCGTTGGCAGCTACGTGGGGGGTGATGATCACGCTAGGGTGTTGCCACAGCCATGAATCGGCAGGTAGAGGTTCTTGCTCGAATACATCTAAAAATGCGTAGCGTAAGTGCTGTGAATCGAGAACGCCACGTAACTCATCGGTTTTGATGTGCGCACCGCGTCCCACATTAATGACACTCGCACCTACGGGTAACTGATTTAAGGTTTGCTGGTTCAGTATGTGGTGCGTAGCGTCTGTGCGTGGTAGCAAACAGACTAAGATCTGGCTTTGTTGCAGAAAGCGTGGAAGTTCGTCAGGCCCTGCGTAGCACTCCATAAAGTCATGCTCGTGACGCGAGCGTGACCAGCCTATGACGTTAAAGCCGCTGCGGTGCAGTTGTTGCGCTGTGTGCAGCCCAAAATTGCCTAACCCCATAATTCCAATGGTAGTGTTTGCTATGCTGCGGGGGATTTCATAGTCTTGCCACGTGCTTTGTTGCTGCGCGCGCATCGCAATGGGGTAGCGACGTATGCTCATCATGCTGCACATCAACACATGCTCTGCCATTTGTTGCGTGGCTTCATGTGTGTGCATGCGCACTAACGGCACTGACCATGGGTAATGAGGGTCGCCGCGTGTAATGTGCTCTACGCCTGCGCCTGTGCTGAAGACGGCTTTTAGGTTAGGTAAAGAGGCTAAAAAACCGGGTTCAGGGCGACATACCATGGCGTAGCGTATCAGCTCTGGGTTCAGCGTGGGGTCATTCCATAGCTTCACTTTTACATCAGGTAAGTGAGCAGAAAACTGTTGCTGATAATCAACCAGCGTTTGGGTGCTGTATTCAGGTTTGGCGACTAAAAACATAATAAAACCACACTAAACTTAATTCCAACGGCCACCAGAGCCGCCCAAACTGTGTCTACCTGCTCCTTGCAGGGCAATGCACAGACTACCAATCAAAAACAGCGCTTGCAGCTCAATACGCCAGCCGCCGCTGCTGTTCAAACTTAAGAACTGATGGCTGTGCGCTAGCCACAAGGCAAACATCATGCTAACCGTGGCTAACCAACCCGCTAAGCGGGTGTATAGGCCTGTAATCATTAGTAGCGGAGCAATGATCTCGCCTACAAAAACACCCCAAGCCAGATAATGGGGTAAGCCTTTGTTTACCAGTAGCTGTTCTATGCCGCTAACACCATAGGATAGTTTGTGCAGACCATGCAGTAGCAACAGTATGCCCACGCCTAAACGCAGAAATAGTTTGGCCAAATCTTCAGATGCAGGAGAGGACATAACACGCCTTTCTAGAACGGAGGGTATGGCGGGTAGGGCCCGCCTTTACATAGGGACTAGCGCTATTATAGAGAGTTCATACACAGGGGTTACCGTGTAGCTGGTAATTCTCTGTAAACACGTAGACGAGGAGAACACATGACAGAAGCACAGGAGGTACTGCGTAATCTGGCTCCGTCTGGGGTGCTGCGGGTGGCCATGAACTACGGTAACCCCGTGTTAGTGCAGCGTGGTGACAGCGATGATGCGCCACGTGGTGTAGCAGCAGAGTTGGCCAGAGCCGTCGCCCAGCGTTTAGGTGTAACGCCTATGTTTGTCAGTTATGACGCGGCTGGCAAGGTGGTGGCTGGACGAGCAAACGACGAGTGGGATTTAGCTTTTTTGGCGATTGATCCCCTGCGAGCAGAAAGCATACGTTTTACTGAGCCTTACGTACAGATTGAGGGCACCTACATGGTGGCCGATGCCTCGCCTTACACGCATGTGGAACAGTTAGATCAAGCAGGTGTTCGTATTGCCGTTGGGCAAGGCGCAGCGTATGACTTGTTCTTGTCTAGGCATTTGCAGCAGGCTACGTTGGAGCGTGCTGCAACCTCAGCAGCAGCGATGGATTTATTTGCCGAACAAAAACTAGAAGCGGCAGCGGGCGTGCGCCAACCCTTGTTGGTATATGCGGCAGCACATACGGACTATAGGGTGTTAGAGGGGCATTTCACGGCTATACAGCAAGCCATGGCCGTCCCCAAGGAACGTCAACTGGCCTATGATTGGTTAGTAAGTTTTTTGCAAGATATGAAACACAGCAACTTCATACGGGCCGCTCTAGAAGAGAGCGGTCAATCAGCGGAGATAGCAGCACCATGACAACACAAACAACGAATGCTCTACAGGCACAGTGGCAACAAGGCCAAGGCCCTATACGCCATCAGGCAGAAACTGTAGAGCGAGTGCAGGCGTTGCTAGAGCGCTTGCATGCTGAAGGAAAAATAGCTTCTCTTGAGGCAGGCTACCGTCTGTTGATCGCCGCAGACAAAGTCAGTTGCATGGCCATGAGCATCGTGGCACACATGACGTACGCGCAGCGCATTAACTTGTCCGGTACTCCTTTGCAAGCAGAGGATTTCAAACCTGTACCCGAAGGGCATACCGGCGGTGCGTTGAATATGGTGCCGGCGTTTGTGGCCTACTTGGTGGCGAATGCCTTAACGGGGGATACCCGTTCGTGGTTGATGGGGCAGGGGCATTGCGTGGCCGCGATTGAGGCTATTAATGCCTTAACGGGGGATGTGTCGTCATATCAGAAAGGGCGCTACGACCGTACTGAAGCCGGTCTGGCACGTTTAATGAACGACTTCTATAGCTATGCTATGGATGCCGAGGGGCATGCTGCTGTGCCTCTTGGTAGTCATGCAGGCCCAGCCACAGCCGGTGCCATCATGGAAGGGGGGTACTTAGGCTTTGCGGGCTTGCAATACGTACATATGCCGGTTCCCGGTGAAAGCGTTGTGGCGTTCTTAAGCGATGGTGCATTTGAAGAACAGCGTGGTGCAGATTGGGCGCCGCGTTGGTGGCGTGCTGAAGACAGCGGGATGGCAATTCCTGTCATGGTGCTAAACGGCCGCCGTATCGAAGAGCGTACGCAAATTGCTCAAGAGGGCGGTGCGCCATGGTTGGCCGAAGATTTACGTCATAACGGCTTTGATCCCATGATTGTAGACGGGCGTGACCCTGCCGCTATTACGTGGGGCATTCTAGAATCCGAGCACCGCTTGGCAACGTTTATTGCCCAGCCTCAACATCAATACCCAGCACCGTTGCCGTACGTGATTGCTGAAACCGAAAAAGGGTTTGGCTTTGCGGGTGCAGGTACCAATGCAGCACATAATTTGCCATTGGGGGGGAATCCTTCTAAAGATCAACATGCGCGCGATGCCTTTAACCGCAGTGTAAGTGCGTTGTTTATACCTGCTGCCGAGCTGGATGAAGCCTTGGCTGGCTTAGATAATCATGCGGCGCAAAACCGAGTAAAAGAAAGTCAGCACGCGTTGGTGGACCGTCACCCTGACAGCATCAGTTTGCCTGCGTGGTCGGGCGAAACCGTAGGTAAAGTGTCTTCGCCCATGCAAGCGCTGGACGAGTGGTTCTTAAGCTTGTTGGATGCTAACCCCGATGTGCGCGTACGTATTGGTAACCCAGACGAATTAGCTAGCAACAAAATGGGTGGCACATTGCAGCGTTTGCGTCACCGTGTTAACGAACCAGAAGCCGGTGTACCAGAGAGTGTGTTGGGCTCAGTGATTACCGCCTTAAATGAAGAGGCTGTGGCTGCAGCAGCCTTGGCAAACAAAATAGGTTTAAACCTGATTGTTACCTACGAAGCCTTTGCGGTAAAAATGCTGGGGATTTTGCGCCAAGAGATTATTTTCTCTAGACGTCAGCGTGAAATGGGCCAAAGCCCCGCATGGCTGTCTGTGCCGCTGATTGTGACGTCCCACACATGGGAGAACTCCAAGAACGAACAGTCGCACCAAGACCCCACCATTGGTGAGGCCTTGCTAGGCGAAATGTCGGATACTTCCCGTGTGCTGTTCCCGGTTGATGGCAATACCGCCATTGCGGCGATGAGCAACGTGTACCAAAACCGTGCACAAGTGGCGACGCTGATTATTTCCAAGCGCGATACGCCTAATCGTTTTGATGCCGATACTGCAAAGAAACTGGTAGAGACAGGTGCATGGCACGTGGTGGGTACACCGCAAGCCGCAGAAGTGCAGTTGATTGCTATTGGAGCCTATCAGCTAGAGGAAGCATTAAAAGCGCATGCGTGGTTGACGGCTCGTGGGCACACGAGTTGTGTGACCGTGATTATGGAGCCAGGCCGCCTGCGCGCTCCACGCGATACGCTGGAAGCGCAAAGCGTGATCGACGATGCTACCTTGCAGCAGTTGTTCCCTGTGGGCATGAAACGCGTGTTGCTCACACATACACGCCCAGAACCTATGTTGGGTGCGCTGCGCAGAATAGACAGTGGTGTGGCCGGTACGCGTGCATTGGGCTATATCAACCGTGGCGGTACGCTAGATGTGTTTGGCATGCTGTTCGCTAATCATTGTACGTGGGCACATGCGGTGGATGCAGCGGCGGAGCTATGTGGTTGGGATAGATCGCAAGTGTTGGATGCGGCACATTTGCTGGCGTTAGACGGTAAAGGCAAGCCATCTGATCTGGATCATCCCGAGGTGTAAAAAACTTGACCCTAACATGGTGGGAAGCTTTAGCCTGTTAGGGTCAATTTTTCAGGAGTGATCATGACACGTTTAGCTTCCTGCGTGCTGGCATTCGCCGCATTGGTACCCGTGGGTGCTGCCATCGCAGCCCCCAATGCCTTGCAAGCTGTACTGCATAAAGACCCATGGTGTGGTTGCTGTAATGCCTATGCCGATTATTTAGAGCAGCATGGTATGACGGTTACGCGTGTAGATCATAACGAGATGGCACCCGTCAAACAGCAACTGGGTACGGCTCAAGCGCCTAGCTGCCATACCGTAGAGTTAGATGGTTACGTGATTGAAGGCCATGTACCCGTGGCAGCTATACAGAAGCTCTTAACTGAGCGCCCTAAGGCAGTAGGGATTTCGGTACCGGGTATGCCGCAGAATTCCCCAGGCATGGGCCCAGAGATTCCAGGTACGTTGCCTGTATTGTTATTGGATGAGTCTGGCAGGGTAGTAGCCGAGTACGGCAAGTTCTAACGGCATTGCTGTACTAAACAATAAAGCCTCTGTTTTTACACAGAGGCTTTTATTTTGGGCAAATGTTTTTGCCATAAAAAAAGGGATTACATCGTGTGATGTAATCCCTTTTTAGTATTGGTCGGGGCGATAGGATTCGAACCTACGACCCTCTGGTCCCAAACCAGATGCGCTACCAGGCTGCGCTACGCCCCGAAGAATTAAATATTAACACGGTCATTTTTAAAAAGAAAGCTTTTTATGGAACTAATGCTAAACCGATGCGTAATTGGGGTTCACTTTTGTGTCTGTAGCCCAGTAAAGTCTCGCCATAACCGCGATAGTACTGCAGGTACAAATAGCCGTTCATCCCGCTATACAGTCGTTGTAGGGGCCATGAGGCATCTAACTGCATAGAATTTCTACCGTGATGACCTTGTCTATACGTACCTGCTAATTTCAGGCCATTATCTTGTGCCCAACTCACTTTCCAGTCCACTCTACCCAAATAATCGGGGTAATCGCCGTTTTCGCTCATCGCAAAATAGGCTTTTACACGTGGGCTGAACTTCAATGTGCTGCCGCCATCGAAGCGATAGGCAAATTCTGGTTGTATGTAGAAATCGTTCAGCGAGCGGGAGTCGTCACCATCTTTACCGTTAGAGGCGTGTTCTACCCCAGTGTTTAACCCCACAAAGAAACGGTTGTCTGCACTATCCCACATGCGTTCTTTGTACCAGAACACGCTAGGGTTGTAGGTGGTGTCTACAAAGGGCAGTGAGTCAGAGCTTAAATCCCACAGCGATGTTTGGGTGTAACCCGCATAAAAGTGATCCATGAAGTTATCTTGTGTTGGATCAGTGGGGTTAAATAAGCGGTATTTAAAGCTCAGTTGAAAACGTGCATTGGTTTCCGGTCTGTTGCCCAATACGAAGTAAATGGGTTCGTACAACGAAATCGCATTACGGAAGTTCTCGAAGGCCGAAGTGCCTGCGGGTGTGTGTGCTGCTTGGATAGCCGATGGGCCATATTCAGATGTGGCACCTGCAGCGCCTACCGCACGTAAGCGTTGCTCATTGAGTACGGGGTCTTGTTTTTCACCCGCAGCAGCTGCGCCCGCATCCACAATAGGCGTTTCAGCCAGTGATGCTAACAAGGGATTAGGGTCACCACGGCTGGTATCTAAGGCAAACAGATCCGGGGCGCCTTCAACGCTTACAGCTTGTATGCCCGTGAGCGCAGTAGGGACTACGGCCGTCCAATTAAAAATAACAAAGTTATTAACAGGAACATTGACGGGTTGGCGCGGGTTTTGCAGTTGTGCAAGGCTACGGGTAACGGAGTCTTTACCGCGCCATTGCATCACCAAGCTTTGTGGGGGCGTCCAGCTTAACGTAGAGCTGCCATCATTAAATAAAATCGCGCGTACCGTTACGGTCTCACCTGGGGCGGCTTGGTTTTCCAGCAGGGAGTAACTAATACCAGCGTGGGCAGTGGACAAACCTAGTACTAGCGTCAGTAGCGCAATACTGAGGCGGCGTAGAAATAAAACAGAGAAAGTCATTGTGTAGACAGGAAAGAATAGGGTTACAGCATAAAATGACTGTTCCAGTATATAGCGTTTGGCGCTGTGGATTTGTAGCTAACGCTTTGTTCCTAGGTGACTATTTGTATGTGTGAGGAACAAATGTTGCATTCCTGTCAGAAGTACAGTGCAATAATGTGTTCTTGTATAACCCCTTTTTAGATGCTCACGTGATGATTCCCATTCTGATGTATCACCAGATAGGTCAACCTTCTCCGCGCGGTACCTACTTGCGTGGTGCCACCGTGCACCCACGGCGTTTTGCCAATCAAATGCGTTTGCTGAAAATGTTGGGCTATACCGGTGTAAGCATGAAAGATGCGTTACCGTATCTACGCGGGGAGAAACAAGGCAAGGTAGTAGCGATCACTTTTGATGATGGCTACGTAAACGTATTAGAAAACGCGCTGCCCATCTTGCTAAAACATGGTTTTACGGCCACCAACTATATGGTGTCAGGCTTGCAAGACAACGGTTGGGCGCAGGCTAAAGGCGCATTGCCGTCTGAGCTAATGAATGCCGACCAACTGCGCCAGTGGCATGCCGCTGGCTTAGAAGTAGGCTCACATACTATTGATCATGTGTACATGACGAAAGTGGGCAAAGAAGAAGGCGTACGACAATTACGCGAATCCAAAGCGGTATTGGAAAATATTACTCAAGATGAAGTGCAGTCTTTTTGCTACCCCTTTGGTGATCAGTCGTTAGAAGTACGAGAGTGGGTGCGCGAGGCTGGGTATAGCAACGCTACCGCTACATTTAGGGGCTTGGCGCATGCGGGCGACGACATGTTCGCTTTGCCGCGCGTCTCTATTTTGCGTTCTACACACCTGTTTAATTTCTGGCAGAAGTGCTGCACACCGCGTGAAGAAAAGAAACGTCAGCGTAAAGGTTAAGGTTACGACGCGTAGAGCTTTCTTTTGCGGCCTGCTTCACGCTATAATCTCGGATTCACTGGGGTTTATCTCCTGAAACGCGTCCATAGCTCAGCTGGATAGAGCACCCGCCTTCTAAGCGGGCGGCCGCAGGTTCGAATCCTGCTGGACGCGCCAGAACACTTACGCTAATGCCTTGAAACCCGCTACCTGTATTGGTTAGCGGGTTTTTTGTTAGTGGTCTAGATTCCGTTCTCGCTAATAACCTGATTAGTGCAATGCAAGCTTCTGAGGTGCTGTGTTGAGATTACTTAGCTGCTAATAGAATCTTTGAGCCATCAGTAACGTCAGGTGCAATAGACGCAAGATCCACAGTTTTGATCGCTTTGCTTTGCATGAGCTCATTCAAGTCAAAACGGATGTAGTTAATCCCTGCATAGGTACGTACATGCATCTGCCTGCGGTTGATATCGCTCAAGGTAGTCCATGAAGTGTATTCAGAGTTATACCCTGGTTCACCCATTACATCTGGAATGGGTATGCCAGCAACGCTGTTGACTGTGCTCTTATCAATGGTGATACCTCTAGGCCTATCAAAATTGTTCATGATGTGGCCCAGCGTGACTAATGCGCGGTCAGGATTATCTACCTTTTCAGCAAAATGTGAGTAGTAAGTTGCCCGCACAAAACGCCCTACTGAGGTGTTAGATGAAGGTAGGCCAGCGGTAGCGATGCCAGAGTCAGGCTGTTGGAATGTGCGGCCGTTGATCTCTATGGATGACTGGTCTTTATTGTTTAGGAAAGTATAGTTGCCTAAGTTAGTCATATGCCACGGGAAGGTGGGTCCGTTGGTCATTACTCCTACAGGATTATCATAAACGTGCTGCTCGCCATTGCTGTACTCAATAACAATAGACTTTCCGGATGCATCATGCAGGGTGTAATGAAAGGGCGTTTGTAGTTGATCGTGCGGCAATAGGGCTGTCACCAAAACCAATTGTTTTTCCAGAGCCTCTTTGACGGCAGCAACAGTATCAAACTGGGATAAGGTCCACGCGCCTAGGTCTATGGCAGCGAGTACAGCCGTTGTTTTACTGACAGCGTCAGCGGGTCCGTTAGCATTTGGAAATGAAAGTAGGCTAAATGTGAGGCCTTTGTCATTTAGGCCTTGAATTACCCAGTTCTGACCATTAACAGGGTCTGCCATGCCAATTGATACAAATGCATTTGTGGCTGTAAAGTCTAGTACGTGGTGTTGATTGGCTTTAGAACCAAATGTGGTACCAGCAGGAAAGTACGTTACTTGGTAGGGAAGCTCCATAGCGAGCTCTAATGTTCGCCCTGCATAGGGGGCGCCATTAGCGTCTGTATACAGTAATGAGGTGCAAGCGTGTCCTAAGCTAGGGGTTAGCATGGTCATTGCCAGTGCACTGGCAATGAGTGAACGTCGAAACCTAGAGTGTGTGCCCATTTTTCTCTCCTAAGTGGTGAGTGAGATAAATAGTAAAGTTATAAACTGCTACTCGGTATTCGTAATCAACGCTTAAATTAGTGACCTACAGCACTATTGCATAGTTTGAAAATCAGAGTGTTAAGACTTTCTTAGTACATGTAATATCTTTTTCTCAAATGAGATGATGGTACCGAGACCGACGTATAGATAGGTTTAGGATGCGCCACCAAGGGTGGTTAGTATGAGTACAGTAAAAGCGTCTACATTTTTTCTAGGGTAATGATTCACCATGACCACCAAACCTACTGAAGAATACTCACTGGAATTTCGCCGTGATGTGGCCGACGAGGCCTATTTTCGTACCACAGACGGGTACGAAAATTTAGCCAAGCGCCGAGGCATTCTCAACGAATTAGTGTGGCAGTGGGTGGAAGAATTTCACCCTAAAGGGCCACAGCCTAATGATGTTATCCACTGCTGGGCGGGTACTTTTCCGGGCGATACCTATGCGTTTTACGATTACTTAGGTAACGATGATGGGGAAGACTCGGTCATGCTGGCCGACATGGGTGAAACCGGTGAGTTCGATTACGATCTGTTTTACGCTGAGTTCTTTGATGAGCCTATAGCGGTTGCTGAAGCCTTGGCGGATGCCACGTTTTCTACCCGTTCAGCCGAAGCGGCTGCCCTAGCACAAGCGGTAGCGCTAGGGATAGAGCAGGTTAATGCGGTGATCTGCTATGGCGATCCATCATTAGTGGTGCCAGAAGGCAGTGTATTTCGTGGCCTGCATTATTTAGGTGTGTACCCCGATAAGCCAGAATAAACGGGGTACACAGTGAGTGAGTTACCTAAACTCAAACAATTCATAATGAATGTTGCCAGCGGGGATGCCGTATTTCTCCATCAGGTTTTTGACGTGTTTGAGTAGGCCTTTGGGGCCACAAAAACTAATGTGTACCTGATCAGGGCTGGTGCTTTGTACGGCTTGTGCCAACGTGTTCTCTAAGGCGTCGCTGCCACTAGGGTTAGGTACCAGATGCACTGCCGCCTGCGTGGAGAGTTCTTGTATCCTTTCTAGGGTGGGAAAAGCGCGGGACGGCTCAAAGCAATACACCAAACTCACGCAGTCAAAGTGCCCTATGTCGCGGTCTTTTAGCCAAGAAATGAACGGTGTGATGCCGACTCCTGCACCTATCCATAGCTCTTTTTGCGCGCCTTCTATGCGTTTGAAGCGGCCGTGAGGAGCTTTTACGTCGGCCACCATACCCACTTTGGCCTGATCGTGTAGGGCTTTGGTGTAATCGCCTAAGGTGCGTATCACAAACCGAATATTGCCATTTTCGTTGTAGCGGCTAGCAATGCTAAAGGGGTGCGGCTCGCGTAAGCCTTTTTCTTGTATAGATAAAAAACCAAATTGCCCCGCTTGGAAAGGGAAGCCTTTACCTATGGGGGTGAGTTCCAACTGTACGGAGTCGTGCGCTTGCGTAACTTCGACGATTTTATAGGTACCGCCAGGGGCGAGAAATTGGTACAGCAGTAGCTTGTACAGGGCAGCTACCACGCCCAGCGTACAGGTTAGCGCGAGCCAGATGCCAGCAGGGCTGTCTAAGGTAATGGGGGATTCGAAGCTTAGCCAATGCAAAATCACAATAATAAATAAGGGGCCAGATAGCTTATGCCACCAGCGCCATACTTGATAAGGGATGTTGCGGTTTAAGGCTAAGATCACAATAAAGCCCAAGGCAACCAGGCTTAGTTGCCGCAGCATGCGCGTCCAGTAATTAGAAAGCTCCATGATGGGCGCGAGTTCCCACTGCCCCATTTTGGCTTTGAATACAAAGTGGAAGGTGGCGAGCAGTAATGCCCAAATGCCCAACCACTTATGGGTTTCATAAATTCTATCTAGGCCGCCGTAGATTTCTTCTACGATTCGCCAACGGCTGGCCAAAATACAGGATACCGCCATACAGACTAGTGCTGCGACGCCCGCAATTAAGCTTAAGGTGGCAGAGTGTGCCCAGGTGAAGGAAGGGATTTGCAGTAATACCGTCAGGGTGGAGATGACCGCTATACCACCTATGGTGTGCCACGTTTTTAGTGTCATGCCTATGCCTAGAGAGTGATGAAAGCAGATAAAGCCTTTTTATATATGCTACTGCTGAATGGCTAGGCGGTACTGCATAGAAGAGTAAGCATTGATTAATGTTAAACAACCTATAGGGCCAACATTCGGGAGTAGAGGCATTAAGGCTAAATATAGTTTTGCTAACGTTATAAGCGAAAAATGATCGTTTTACGGTGGTGCGCTATCACAGCAAAATAGCGGTGCTTAGTGCAATACCCGTCGTGCAGACGTGGGTGTGAAATCTGTCTGTGCTTAACCAGGAAATGATCATGAATAGCCGTATGAATCCAGCCTTAAACGCTAAGGGCGCTTCGTCGTCAGCGTTTAGTAACCACCCGGGTTATAGCCGCATGTTTGCTGCTAACCGCCTAACCTTAGGTGTTTTTTTACCGCTGCGATTTTTTCAAGGGGATATGGCGGTGCTGCAGGGGCAAGCAGACGTAGTAGCTACGTTAGATCAGTATGGGTTTGCGGCAACGTGGGTACGTGATGTTCCATTGTTTGATCCATCGTTTGGGGATGCTGGACAAGTGTTTGATCCTTTCACTTATTTGGCATTTTTAGCGGCGCGCACCTCAAAGATTGCATTGGCGACGGGTAGTGCCGTGTTTAGTTTGCGTCACCCTTTGGATCTAGCCAAAGCGGCTACTACCATTGATCAGTTATCGGGCGGTAGAGTGGTGTTAGGGATAGCGTCTGGCGATAGGCCTATAGAGTTTCCGGCCTATGGGCTAGAACATAGTGAGCGCGCTCAGCGCTTTGCGCAGGGCGTAGCGTATTTTCGTCAATTGATGGCTGTTGGGCCAGTAGCGATTAGCTCACCATTAGGGCAGTTTGAAGGGGCTGAGTTTTTGCCTAAGCCGGTAGTGGGTCGTATCCCGTTGTTGGTGACAGGGGGATCAGGGCAGTCGTTAGCGTGGATAGCAGACCATGCTGATGGCTGGTTAACGTACCCTGATATAACGCATCAGCCGCAAGGGCCACAGCGTTTGGCCGAGAAAATACGTGCATGGCGGGCGCTGATTCCCGACGGCGGGTTTAGACCACACACTACAAATGAGTGGATTGATTTGGTGGATGACCCTAACTACCCGCGTACGCCGTTACGTGGCGGATTTGTATTGCGTACGGGGCGTAAAGGTTTGTTGACGTTGTTAGAGCAATGGCAAGCCGCAGGGGTGAATCATGCCGCCTTAGGGATTCAGTTTTCAGAACGCCCTGTCGCCGAGGTGATTCAAGAATTAGCGGAGTATGTGTTGCCACACTTCCCATCGCACGAGACGGTATTACCTACGCCCGTGTCGTGGTAAGTAGGCAGCCCCTTTGGCAATGAGCACAGAGGGGCTGCAACAAGACGGTATGGTTAGATAATTAACAGTAACCAGCCCATTGCCATGAGCATGCAGGCAACGGCAACGATGCCCCCTGAACGGGTAAATTCTGCAAAGGAAATTTTCACACCGCAGCTTGCAGCTTGTTCCACCACAATAATGCCGGCCAAACTACCAAATACAAATAAGTTACTGGAAAAGCCGGAGCCTAGTGTTAAGGCCGCTCCCAATGCATCTTGTGTGCCAGCTTCTGGGTGTAGAAAGGGAATGAGCAGCATGACAGCAGGGTTGTTACCCACAATAGTGCTCAGTACGCCAGTCGTCCAAAATAACAGCAGTGGATCGTTTAGATTAACGCCCCACTCATTAAGATGGTGCAGCATATCTTGTGGCAAGCCCGTATTAGCAAAGGCCGCATTCACCACAAATAGCCCCATAATAAGCAGCAAAAGGTTGCCGTCTACATGCTTCAACATGTCGCTAGAGGCAATCTTTCGGTTCATGAGTAAGAAGCCTGCAGCGGTTAAGGCGATCAGCTCGCGTGGCCATAAATCAACCATAAAAGCGATGATCACCAGAACGGTAATGAAGCCAGCTTTTAGAGTTTCCCAACGGTCTAGCGGGGGCGAGGCAACAGCGGCTGGCACGGGTGAGGTGGGGCGTTCGTTAGCTGCTAAGGCCCATCGACCACGGTACAACCATGCCAATACTGCCCAAATTACAAATAACGACAGCAACGCAGGTAAACCTGATACTTTCAGCAGCCCCATGAACGACAGGTCTAAGCCCTGAGCGGCGATCATATTTTGAGGGCTACCTATCAAGGTGCCTGCTGCGCCGTTGTTGGCAGCAAAGCAAAAGCCCAATAAGAAGGGGATGGGATTAAGCCCGCGAGATAAGGTAATAGATACCAGTAGCGGTGTCATTGCCACTACAACCACGTCATTGGTGAGCAGGGCAGACAGCAGTCCGCCTACGCCAATGAGCACACCTAATAGTATGGGTTCGCTGACTTTTAACGATGCTACGCGTTGCGCCGTCCAATCGTAAAAGCCAGAAACAATAAAGCTGGATGACACCACCATCAGGCCAAACAGCATGCCTATAGTAGAGTAATCAATAGACTGCCACGCTTGGGCTGGGCTAATGCTGCCTACGGCCATCATGGCGAGCGAACCAATCACAGCAGCCCCTGTACGGTCCACTTTGAGCCAGGGGAGTTTGCCAAAACCCATGGCAACATAAACAAGCAAAAATACGATGACGGTTTGGGTCATGTGATGTCAGCCCGCAAAGAGGCCATTGCCATAAAAGAAAACCAGATTGTACTGGATAGGGCTGACAAAAATAGGACAGGCAATGCGCACCAATGATCAAGTACGTTAAAGAGTGCGAGAGCGCGAAGTAGTGAGGGGTTGATAGCAACCCCTCTGATGGTTTAACTGGCTAGCAGTTGATGGCTGAGTTGGTTGTGGGTGCGCACAATGCTGCGCACATCTACATGTTGGAAGTGGCCATCTTGTATCAGCACACGGCCATTCACAATGTTGTGTGATACAGCGGCACTGCCACACAGTAAGGTGGCAGCAATAGGGTCGTGCAGTGCGCCAGCATACGCCAAGTCGTTTAAATCAAAGGCGATAATATCCGCCGCAAAACCTGCGCTAAGTTGGCCTATATCATGGCGATTCAGCACAGCGGCACCACCACGGGTGGCCGCCCATAAGGCTTCGCGTGCGGTAAAGCGGCGAGGGTCTTCAGCAGCAACGCGTTGCAGTAGCATCGCTTGACGTGCTTCGTTCAGTAAGTTGCCAGAATCGTTAGAGGCACTGCCGTCTACCCCCAATCCCACCTTTACTTTTTGATCTAGCATGGCGCGTATGGGGGCAATGCCAGAACCCAAACGCATGTTAGAGCACGGGCAGTGGGCAATGCCAGTGCCGGTACGCGAAAACAGCTTAATGCCGTTATCGTCTAGGTGTACGCAGTGTGCGTGCCATACATCGGGGCCTACCCAGCCTAGCTCTTCTACGTACTCGGCGGGTGTGCAGTTGAATTTCTCGCGAGAATACGCCAAATCGTTTTGGTTTTCAGCTAAATGCGTATGCAGTGACACGTTTAAGCTACGAGCCAATACGGCGCTTTCACGCATTAAGTCGCGTGACACCGAAAACGGCGAGCATGGAGCCAAGGCAATACGCAACATCGCACCGTGGCTAGCATCGTGATAACGCTCTACCAAACGTTGCATATCATGCAGAATGTGCTGCTCGTCTTCTACCAAGGCATCGGGTGGCAGGCCACCTTTGCTTTCACCTACGCTCATGGCACCACGGCTGGCATGAAAGCGCATACCCATTTCATGGGCGGCTTCAATGGTGTGGTCTAAGGTGCTGCCATTGGGGAATAAGTACAAATGATCCGAGCTTGTGGTACAGCCACTGCGCAGCAGTTCTGCCATAGCTGTTTGGGTAGACGCATGTAGCATGGGGGGCGTAATACGTCCCCAAATGGGGTATAGCGTTTTTAGCCAGTCAAAGAGCTCGGCGTCTTGGGCTTTAGGCACGGCGCGAGTCAGCGTTTGGTACATGTGATGGTGGGTGTTGATTAACCCCGGCATCACTACATGGTGGCTAAGATCCAGCGTTTGATCTACGGGTACATCGGGGCACTGGGCTTGAGGGCCTACGTACTCGATGAGGTTGTTGTTGATCAGGATAGCTGCTTGTTGAAGTTCATCCTGACTATCGTTCATGGTAGCCAGTGTATGAATGTTTTTGAGCAGAATGCGTGTCATCGTTTAAACCCTAGTAATACCAGTCATGCCTTGGCGTGCAGAGGCACGGTGTGGTGTTAAATGCCAATGGACTGATACGCGTACCGGCGGTACAAGGGCGGTTCCCTTGTTTAGCTAAACGGGGTATGGATCACCCCGTTTAGCCCAGATACAGTTAGGTTTGAGCGTGTGTGGCGGGCTGTTTTAAGCCATTGAAATACAAATTCAGCAGTACGGCAGAAAATGATGCCAACAAAATACCGCTGTGTAAAACAGGCTCTAACGAGTCTGGTAGTTGGCTGAAAAACTTGGGTGCTACGGTAGGAATCAGAGCCATGCCTAAGCTGATGGCAACAATAAAGGTGTTATGGCGCTGCTTCGTATAGTCCACCTGAGACAAAATGCGAATCCCCGTTGCCAACACCATCCCAAACATCACAATCCCTGCGCCGCCCAACACAAAGGTGGGGATAGAAGCCACTAACAAGGAAATCTTAGGCACCAAACCTAATACCACCAAAATCACACCGGCCATCACGCCAACCCACCGACTACGTACGCCGGTAATGCCTACTAAGCCTACGTTTTGCGAGAAAGAAGTATGAGGGAAGGTATTGAAGAAACCACCAATCACCGTCCCTAACGCGTCTACGTTTAAGCCTTTCTCTAGTGCTTTACGGTCTACTGGGCGTTCTACAATTTCACCTAGTGCCAAGAACATGCCCATGGACTCAATAAACGTGATGAGCATCACTACCGTTAGGGTCACGATGGACCAGAGCTCAAACTTGGGTGGCCCAAAGTGAAAGGGCAGAATCAACGCAAACCATGCCATGCCCCCTATGCCTTCTAGGCTAACTTCACCCATGAATAAGGCAATCACAAAACCAAAGGCCATGCCTAGCAGTACAGCAATATTGGCGATAAAACCGCGCACATAGCGGGTAATCAACAGAATAAATACCAGTACGGCAAGCGATGTCAGTAGGTAGCGAGGTGCGCCATAGTCAGGGCTGCCTACACCACCAGCGGCCCAGTTAATGCCTACCCCGATAATGGATAATCCAATAGAGGTAATCACAATACCGGTGACCAGTGGCGGGAAAAACCGCATCACCTTACCTATAAGTGGCACAAAGAGCAGAGAAATGGCTCCTGCTGCAATGGTTGCCCCAAAGATGCCTTGTAAGCCCATGTCGGGGTTCATGCCTATGCTGACCATGGGGCCAACAGCAGCAAAGGTAACGGCCATAATCACCGGTAGCCTAATCCCAAAACGCCCAAAGCCTATACATTGGATCAGCGTTACTACACCACAGCAAAAAAGGTCGGCACTGATTAAAAAGGCAATGGTGGCTTTATCTAGATTTAACGCACCACCAATGATCAGGGGTACAGCAACCGCCCCGGCGTACATCACCAGTACGTGCTGCAACCCCAAGGTAAAAAGCTGCATAAGAGGGGGATGCGCATCGACGGGATGCGTCTGTTTGACTGCAGTGTTTTGCATGTTGTCTCCGTTAATTTTTTATAGTTTGGTGCTTGTGCAATAGGGGTAGGCTTAGGTCATGATGCGGAACGGCAAGAAAGAGGGTGAAGGCCGAGATAGCTGTAAAAGTAAGAGCTATGCATAAAAAATCGGACAATGGGTCTTAAAAAGTATGGCCAGCGGCGTATGCCCTGTCCATAGTTGAACTGGAATGACGGTTATTCCAAATTGGTGAACTTCATTGGTAAACAGGCATAAAAAACCCCGCACACCAGAATATTTTTCTAGTGTGCGGGGTATAAATAGCAGCGCTTAGCGCGCTATAAGGTGCAATGAGTGGCTGTTACGACCACCACGATGAGTCGACGATTAGTTCAGACCTTTAAGCATTTTCTGCCAAAACACTAAACGCTCGGGCAAGGTAGAGACCAAAATGTGCTCACGTAGCGTGTGTGCACCGTCGCCGTCGGCACCTAAACCATCCAAGGTAGGAATACCGAGCGCAGCGGTAAAGTTGGCATCGCTACCACCACCAGTCATGGGGGCTTCCTCTAGGGCAAAGCCCGCTTCTTTCGCGTAGGCTTGGGCTTTTTCTAGCAGGGCGACAGTAGACTCAGTGCGTGGCATAGGAGGGCGATTCACAGCAAACTTTACCTCTACCTCTACATCGGGGGTAACGGGTTTTAGTTGGTCTACTTTTGCGCGTAAAACGTGTTCGGCTTCAGGGTCTGGAATACGGAAGTCCACATCCACAGAACAGTGCTCAGGCACCACGTTAGAAGTGGTACCGCCCTTAATCAGACCCACGCTAACGGTAATGCCACGCTCATAATCCGTCATGGCTTGCAGGGCTAGCACTTGGTGTGCCATTTCTTGAATGGCGTTTCTCCCTTTTTGGTGCTGAACACCGGCATGGGCTGGACGACCGTGTGTGGTGACATAAATATGGCCTGTGCCTTTACGTGCCGTCACACAGCGACCACCCTCGGCACGAGCCGGTTCGCACACCAGTACGTAACGGGCATTGCGTGCAAATTTCTCAATGTGCTCGCGAGAGTAGAAGGTGCCGGTTTCTTCGTCTGGAACTATCACAAAATCAATGGGCAAGGCGCTGCTATCTGGCTCAGATAGCGACCCCATTGCGGTAAGTGCTAACCATGTGCCAGCTTTCATGTCGTAGATGCCTGGGCCGTACAGTCGGTCTTCTTCTTGGCGGAAAGGGTTGCGTTCTAAGGTGCCTACTGGATGCACGGTGTCGTAGTGTGCCAGCAGCATAATGCCGGGGCGATCGTCACCGGCACGGCGATTATGGAAATGCAGCAAGGGGCCTGTTTCTTCGCCTAAGGACAGCGTCTGGGTTTGTAGCCCAAGTGCGGTGGCATCGCGTAGCAGTATGTCAGCCATGGTACGCAACGCGGCGGGGTCATGGGAGGGGGATTCGCACTCAACCCAGGTCTGGATATGACGAATCATCTGATCAATAGAAAGTGGTGATGTAGAAGGCATAATCAATGACTTTATAAAGGTGGTCAGGCATCCAAGAGATGACAGGCAGCTTGGTGTTGGCTACTTAATGAACGAAGTACCGGTGCTTCCTCGCGACAGCGTTGCATCGCATGCGGGCAGCGCGGGTGAAACGCACAGCCAGACGGAGGATTAAGCGGAGAAGGCAGCTCACCCTTAATAGGGGTGAAGTTTCGCTTCTGGCGGGACATGTCAGGCATTTCTGCCAACAGTGCTTGTGTGTAAGGGTGTGCGGCATGGTTGAATACATCGCTAGTTGGTGCGATTTCAACAATGCGACCTAAATACATGATGGCGACACGGTCAGAAATATGACGTACTACGCCCAAATCATGACTAATAAATAAATAGGTCAGATTGCGCTGATCACGTAAATCCATGAACAGGTTGATCACTTGCGCTTGAATGGACACATCCAGCGCTGCAACAGGCTCGTCACACACCAAAAATGAAGGCTGTACCATCAGGGCTCTGGCGATCCCTATACGTTGGCGTTGGCCACCAGAAATTTGATAGGGGTAACGGTCGCGGTACTCTTTATCCAGCCCTACTTCGGCAAGGGCTGCATCAATACGGTCAGGGATTTGATCGGGTGTAGCCAGCTTATGCACTTTTAGGGCTTCGCCCAAAATTTGGTACAGCTTTTGTTTTGGGTTTAGCGAGGCTTGCGGATCTTGAAAGATCATTTGCACGCCTAGGGTGTAATCCAATAAGGCTTTGCCACGTAGGGTAGAAATATCGTGCTGTTGATAGTGGATACTACCGTCGCTGGGACGGATTAAGCCCGCCACCATGCGCCCCAGAGTGGACTTACCACAGCCAGATTCCCCCACTAAGCCCAACACTTCCCCTTTCTGTATGGAAAGCGAAATATTGCTTACGGCGTGTACTGTGGGTGGGGCAGTATTTGCCCCACATAGCCCTACCAACTTTTGTACCAAGTCGGGTTTTTTGCTGAACTTCTTGCTCAGATCTCTGATTTCAATCGCAGGATGTGAGGTCATGCGTGTTCCTGTGTAGATGAGATAGGGACATAACAGCTGTAATAGCGATCCCCTTGCCACGTTTGTGGTGGAACAGCAGTGGCGCACTGGCTAGTTTGGTATGGGCAGCGAGGTCTAAACGTACAGCCCGCTTCTCTGCCGGTTAGCGTAGGAGCCATACCGTTGATTTGGGTAAGGCGTTTACCGGGCAGGGTTGCGGTAGGCATGGAGCGTAATAAGCCTTGGGTGTAAGGATGGCGTGGTGAATTGAGGATTTCTGCCACGCTGCCGTACTCCACAATGCGGCCGGCATACATGACGGCAACCTTGTCAGCCAATTCAGCCACCACACCTAAGTCGTGGGTAATCCAGATCATGGCAGTATTGTGCTCACGACAGAGCTGCTGCATTTGATACAGAATTTGGCCTTGAATAGTGACATCTAAGGCAGTGGTGGGCTCGTCTGCAATAATCAAATCAGGATGGTTCAGCATGGCAATCGCAATCGCCACACGCTGACGCATACCACCAGAAAACTCATGAGGATAGCTGTTTAAGCGCTTTTCCGGGGCAGGAATTCCCACCATTTCCAAGGCCTCAATGCAGCGCGCCTCGGCTTGTTTTGCTGGCGTTTTAGGGTAATGACACTGAATGGCTTCCATCATCTGCTCTCTAATGCGTAGTACCGGATTCAGTGTCATTAGAGGGTCTTGGAAAATCATGGCAATTTTATTGCCACGTAGTTGGCGCAACTCTGCTTCTGGCATATCTCGCAGGTTTTGTCCGTTAAACAAAACATCGCCAGATACGACCTCGCCGGGTGGATCTATCAAGCCAAGTAGTGAAAAGCCAGTGACGGATTTTCCTGAGCCTGATTCGCCAACCAAGCCAATAATTTCGCCACGCTCAACACGAAGGTTGACGCCATCTACGGCTAGCCAAGCACCTTCGGTGGTATGAAATGCAGTACGTAAATCACGTACTTCCAGTAATGGGGTAGTAGTGCTCATTAGTGACGTGCATCCAGGCTAGTACGTAGGCGATCACCCACGATATTGATAGACAAAATCAGCAACAGCAGCGCAATGCCAGGGAAAATGCTGATCCAGTAATCACCAGAAAGCAGGTACTCAAAGCCGCTGGAAATCAATAGGCCCAGCGAAGGCTCGGTAATCGGCACCCCTACACCAAGGAAAGACAGCGTGGCCTCAAGCACAATGGCCGTAGCGATCTGTACGGTGGCAAATACCATGATGGGGCCGGTGCAGTTGGGCAATAAATGCAGCAACATGATGCGCCATGTGGGGAAACCCAAGTTCCTAGCGGCTTCTATGTATTCTTTGCCACGCTCTTGCAGTACACGACCGCGCATAATACGAGCGTAGTGCGCCCATTGCACAATAACCAGCGCAAAGATCACCTTATCTATACCGCGACCCAGTACAGACAGCAGTACCAGAGCCACCAGAATGGTGGGGAAGCCCAAGATGAAGTCCACCAAGCGCATGATGAGCGTATCTACAATACCGCCACGGTACGCGGCAATAAGACCTGCGAATGAACCGATGACGGTGGCAAGAAACACAGCGCCCAAACCCACAAACAGACTGATACGCAGGCCATACAAAATGGCACTGAGCATGTCGCGGCCTTGCGAGTCTGTGCCCAGCCAGTAGGTCCAGCCGTCCATGTTTTCAGAACCGGGGGGCAAGCGACCATCTAAGATATCCAAGGCCAGTAGATCATAAGGGTCTTGGGGGGCGAAGAAGGGGGCGATCAGAATAAAAGCAATCAATGCAAACAGCGCAATCAGTGAGCCACGTACTGTGGGTCTGGATTGCAATCTGTGCAAGATTTTTGAACGCTTAGGCGTTTCCAGCAGAGGCTGAATACGCTTGATGGTGTCCGGCGTTGTGGCGGATGGCTCTTTAGGAGCCGCTGATGGTGGTAAATGCTTAGACATTAGTGACTCTGCTCCGTCAGTTGTACACGCGGATCAAGCACGGCATAAAGTATGTCAACGACCAGATTAATCAGCACAAATAGCAGGGTGACCAACATGACGTATGCCACGATGACGGGTCTATCCAGTTGATACACACTGTCGATTAGCAGCTTGCCCATGCCAGGCCAAGAAAATACTGTTTCGGTAATGGTGGAGTAGGCAATTAACGTACCAAACTCAATACCAATCACCGTAATGACGGGGATCATGATGTTACGCAGAATGTGTCGGTACACAATGCGGTTAGGATTGATACCTTTAGCACGTGCAAATTTCACATAGTCTTGGTGCATGGCTTCAGAAACGCCGGCTGCCGTCATACGCAGAATTAAGGCAATGTTGGCGATAGCCAAGTTCACCGCAGGCAAAATAATGTGAGACCAGCCCTCGGAACTAAAGAGGCTAAGTGGCACGCCTAAGACAGTAACTGTAGGGCCGCGACCCGAGGCGGGTAACCAGCCCAGCCAAACGGCAAACAGTAGAATTAGCACCATCCCTTGCCAAAAGTTTGGTAGGGAAAAGCCCAGCACAGAACCTGCCAAAATCCCACGGCCCACGCGTTGCTCACGGTGCAAACCAGCCACCATGCCCAACGGGATACCGATAGTACAGGTTAAAAACATAGCTACCAGCACCAGTTCTAGGGTGGCTGGGAAGCGAGACAAAATAAGGCTGCTGGCAGGAATACCATGCACAAAGGAGATGCCCAAATCACCATGTAGCATGCGCCAGAAAAAACTACCGTATTGTTGCCAAATAGGTAGGTCCAATCCCAAGCGCGCAATCAGGGCTTCACGTTCGGCCTGACTGGCGCTGGGGCTGACTAGCAGCTCAATCGGGTCTCCCACGGTGTACACCGCGAAGAAAACCACGATAGAAACTGCCAGCAGTACAAATAGGCTCTGCAAGAGTCTACGCAGAATAAAAACAGACAAGGTATCAACCCCTTAACGCTAGATAAAATCGAGTAGGGGGTTAGTTAGTGGGCTTTGCAGCCGTACCCATGGTGCGTTGGTCAGCACGACCTTCGTAAGTCAAACCTTTACGAAATGCCCATACGCCACTTTCAAAGTGCAGGGGAATATGTGCCATGTCTTCCAGCGCGAGATTGACGCTTTGTTGTAGCAATTCGCTGCGACGTGCATCGTCCATAGTGCGGATAGCTTCCAAGTACGCAGCATCCAGTTCAGCGTTGGAGTAACCGCCATAGTTACTGCTACCTACGCCTAGTTCTGGGTTACGTGTGGTGACCCAGTATTGAATGAAGTTACTGGCTTCACCAGTTTCAGAACCCCAACCACCCAGAGAGGCACTGAAGTCCAGCTTGGCGCGTCTAGGGAAGTACACCGAGCTAGTCATGGTGTCTACGCTGGTTTTGACACCAATGCGGCTTAAGTACTGTGCAATGGCTTGGGTTAACTGACCATCGTTAATGTAGCGGTTGTTGGTGGCCGACAGCGTCAGTTCGAAACCATCAGGGTAGCCAGCTTCAGCCAGCAACTCTTTTGCGCGGGCAGGGTTGTATTCCAGCGCGGGTGCGCCTTCAATGCTGCCAAACATACCTTCAGGCAAATATTGGTTGGCGGGTGTAGCGATGCCATCCATGATGCGATCTACCAATGTTTTACGATCAATTGCCATGGAAAGCGCTTGGCGTACACGTACATCTTGCAGTGGATTGTCGTCTGGCCCTTTAGGTGATTTCACAAAGGGGCTGGGTGCGCGGCCTACATCCAATTGGAAGAACATAATGCGCACAGAGGGCTTAACTTCGTAGCCAAAGCCGCTGTCACTAATACGTTTTAAGTCACGGGCAGCAGGGTTTTCGATCAGGTCAAAGTCGCCAGACAATAGGCCAGTCAACCGTGGGCCAGCCGCAGGCACGGCTGTCATTTGAATGGTTTGCCAGTGATTAGGTGTTGCGCCCCAGTAGTTCTCGTTACGCTCTAGCGTAATGCCAGAGCCTTTTACGTAGGCTTTCAAGGTGTAGGGGCCTGTACCTATAACAGGTTTGCCTGCATTAAAGTCGGTCACGGTTGGCCACGTACTGGTCACACCACAGCCTTCTTTTGGGGTGTAGGTCAGGTTGTCAAAGGTGGCAATCCCACTCCAGATCATAGGAATACGGGCCAGTTCGTTTGGCAGTACAGGATATGGAGAGGCGGTTTTTAGGTGCACCGTTTGTGCGTCTGGTGCTTGAATGTCCACAATACGACGCGCTACGTTGGTCGCGCCACCGCCAATCGCGGTTTCGTTATTCAAGATACGACAGAAGCTGTAGATCACGTCATTGGCGGTAAATGCTTCACCATTGGAAAAACGCGCCTTAGGATCCAGCTTGAACTCCCACGTGTTGTCATCAATAGCTTGCCATGACTCAGCCAACGCAGGTTGCAGCACCATGTCTGGGCTCATTGCCACCAGAGGTTCAAAAATGTGTGACAAGAACGCTTCGTTAGGCGTGGTCTGGTGATAATGGGGGTCAGCAGCGGTAGGTTCTGATGCCAAGCCTATTTTCAGTGTTTGTGCTGAAACAGAGGCGCTAAAGGCTGTAAGCAGCAAGGTCAGCAAAGTAAGATTTTTCAGCTTCATGACGTATCCAGAAAAAGAGGGGCAGTATGGTTTTATGATGCTTTGCATTCTAGGAGTCAGGAAGTTGAGTGAACAATCATGGTTTCTACTAATTCGTAATTAATAGCAAATGCTTTGCTTTTATTGGAAAATATAAAAAAGAACAGGGCACCGTATTGCTAATAGAGGGGGATATTGATGCAAAGTTTGGCTTTCAGGTACTTCGTGGAAGTGGCGGAATATGGCAGTTTGAGTGCGGCAGCAGAAAAGCTGGGTGTGGCTATTTCGGCAGTAAGTAGACAAGTTTCTATGCTAGAGGAGCGCGTAGGATCCGCATTGTTTGAGCGCGGCGTGCGTGGCATGGCATTGACCGAGGCAGGGGCTTTACTATTGCAGCATGCACGACGACAGATATTAGAAACAGATGCTACCTTGCAGGAAATTTCACGTTTGCAGGGGATGGCGCAAAATCATATACGTATTGCGTGTACGCAAGGTCTCGCGAATCAGTTAGTGCCAAAAACTATCGCAGGGTTTCAGAAAGAGTGGACAGACACAACGTTTGACTTATGGATAGATAGGGCGGCGACGGCAGCAGGCAGGGTGGCGGATGGTAATGCGGATATTGCGATTACCTTTAGCTCTAAGCCTGTAGATAATGTGGCGGTACGCTATGTGCAGCGCTCTCCAGCCTTGGCGGTGATGAGTAGCTCACACCCCTTGGCATCGTGTAAGCAGCTTACGTTGCAAGAGATAAAGGCGTATCCAGTAGCACTGACGGATCACGATACCTCTACCCGAAAAATGTTCGAGATGGCGTGCAATATTAGTGGGATACAAATTAAGCCGGCGCTAAATAGTAATTACGCACAAACACTGCACAGCTATGTGCGTTATAGCGAGGCTGTATTGTTTGCAAGCTATGTATCCGTAGCCGATTTATTAGGGCAACAAGGCTTAGTCGCCGTGCCGTTATTGAATAAGGAAATGCATGCGCGCAGTTTGCAGGTGCAGGTAATGAAAGGCCGTTTATTGCCGCCAGTTGTAGAGGCTTTTATCACGATGATGATTAGAGACTTAGAGCAAGTTCGGTTATCGGCGCCTGTGTAGTAGGGCTAAGAGCGATGCGCTGTATAAACACAGCAATGCAGAGGGCAAAAAAAGCCCCGTCAGGCGCAAAGCACACTGACGGGGTGAGGCAAAAAAAACCGTAAATTTATTTTTTATCCGACCACAGCACGCCGCCTGTTGCCCAGTTTTCGCGTTTCACATCCACAAATACGATGTCTACTGCTTCGGGGGAGCAACCCAGCACACGGCAGGATTCGGCTGTTAGGGCTTCGGCCAATTCGCGTTTTTTTTCTACAGTGCGGCCTTCAAACAGTTGTACGGTAATAGAGGGCATGGTGTTTCCTTGTGTATGAAATCAGGTATTGAAATCGGGTTCTTCGCGTAGCAGTTTACGCAAGAGTGAGGCCCATTCCAACTCACCATCAGGAGTAGGGCCTAAGGCGAGGTTTGCTTGGGTTTGGCGCAGCACATCATCAGAGGGTTGCACAAGTTGGTCTGACGCAGACATGGCAGCCAGTTGAGTCATGCAGGACTTATCCAAATCAAACATCAATACATAGGCTTCAGCAACGGTGCGACCACAGGTAAGCGAGCCATGATTACGTAGCAGCATGGCCGAGTTTTCCCCCAGTGATGCTAATAGGCGTCCTTGTTCGGCTGCACTTAATGCTAGGCCTTCGTAGTCGTGATAGGAAATATGATTCCAGAAACGCATAGCGTGTTGGGACAAGGGAAGCAGGCCTTGCTTGAGTGCGCCTACAGCAATGATGGCGTCGTTATGCAGGTGCATGACGCAATGCGCATCAGCACGCGCGTGGTGCACAGCACCGTGTATAGCAAAGCCAGTAGGGTTGCCGCGTCGTCCTGTGCCATCAATGACATTGCCTTGAGTATCGACTAACAGCAGGTTGGATGCGGTGATTTCCTCAAACCTAAAGCCATAGGGGTTCATGAGGTAGGCATCGTCGCGGTCAGGTACACGCATGGAAATGTGCGTATAGATTTGGTCATCCCAGCCGTGGCGCGAGGCTAATCGGTAGGCGGCCGCCAAGTCCACGCGGGCACGCCATTCGGCAGGGCTAATCTCTGCAGGCCGCGCCGCATAGAGCGTGCTACCGGGAGCAGTGCGTGGGTCTAGGGGGTGAATCATGCGGAGCAGTCCTCGAGTTCGGCAATTAATGCCGTGTGACTCAAGTTAACTACATCACAGTTGTCGCCAGGGCCTTTGCGATCAATCACAATAAAATCCACCACAGACTCTAGCCCTAACAATGGGTGGTGCCAGACGCCAGTAGCGTAGTTCACCCCTTGGTCGCCACGCGCCAAAAACAAGCGCAAATCACGGGGGTTAGGGGCTTCGCCTTTGGGGGCGACCACAACCAGATAGGGCTGGTTAGACATGGGGATGAAGGCTTGGCTGCCTTTGGGATGGCGCTCCATCATGGTGATGGTAAAAGGCAGTGTGCGGGGTTGGCCGCGGAAGATAGATACGATAGCCTGGCCGTCAGCACCGGGATCAATAGTAGCCAAGTCATGGTAACGCTGGGTGTTACCGTCGTTAATGCTAAATTGCTGTACATGCTCAGAAGCTTCGATGACATCACCAAAGGGAGCGAATGCATCGTGCGTTAACGTCTCTAGCTTTAAGACTAGGCTCATACGTATCTCCTTCACTATTATAGGTATAGCAGGTCGGCACTAGGCTCGACCTGCGGACAATGACTGACGGTATTGCCCTGATTAGTATTATCGATATTTTGCAGAGCTAGACTAGTGCTGTGCAGGTCTATTCAGCCCAAGGTTTTTCTATTTGCCCAGTGGGGGGTAAAGGGACAGGGGCATAAAAAAAGCAGACTGGCGTCTGCTTAGTGTTTTATAGATAGGGGCTGGCTAGCCAGATCACTCTATTGCGTAAGCGCTTATGGAAAGGCAAGTTTTTCAGGTGTTCTAAGGTTAAGGCTTCAGCCGTTTCAATTTCGTTATCAATCAGATTAGAAACTTGACCAGTAATAGTTGTGTCGTAGATCTCTAAGTCCAACTCAAAGTTCAGGCGCAAACTGCGGGGGTCCATATTCGACGAGCCCACATAGCTCCATTGGCCATCAACCGTTGCTAGTTTGGAATGGTTGAAGTTACCTGTTGCCATCCACACGCGGCAGCCTGCACTAATGAGCTGATCAATTTGTGCCATCATGGCGTAGCCCACTAAGCGTAGATTATTGTTTTTAGGGATCACAATATCCACTTGAACGCCACGCCGTGCCGCTGTATTGATGGCGCCCATCAGCACTTGGTCAGGCAAGAAGTATGGGCTTTGAATACGAATGTGGCGAGTAGCAACGGCACATGCGCCTTGCAGCATATGGTGGTTGCTGCCAATGAATCTATCAGGACCTGAACGTATACAACGTGCAGGCACATGGGGTTGTGGGGGATTCCACTCTTTCACGCACCATTCTGCATAAGGCAGTTCCTCTTTGGTGGTGAATTCCCAGTCGTGCGCGAACGAGGAAAACAACTGCAAGATAGCAGGGCCTTCAATACTAAAGTGCGTATCTTTGGCGGTGTTTTCCTTGCCAAACTCGGTCATGAAGCCTTCTCGTATATTCATACCACCAGCAAAGGCGTGAATACCATCCACAATCAGCAGTTTGCGGTGACTGCGTAGGTTGGCGTAGGGCATACGCATAAAACCTAGCGGATTGGTCATGAATAAGGCGTGGGGAATTTGGTGTTTACGCAGTAAGCGGGTGATGGGCGGGTGTGAGTACTTAGCACCTACCGCATCAATTAACACACGGATATTAACGCCACGAGCGTGGGCCTCTGCTAGCGCCTCAATAAAAATACGGCCAATGCGGTCATTATCAAAAATGTACGACTGCATAGCAATGGTGCTTTGAGCATTGCGTATGGCCGCTAGCATAGCGGGATAGGCTTGGTCACCACCAGCAAGCAACTGCACATGATTGCCGCTACGTAATTGGAAACGGCTTACCCTATCACCCAATATATGTAGGGATCGGAACTGTATGCCGGCGCAGCTTTCTATGTCGGACACCGGTGGTTCAGGATAACTAATGAATTGCTTAAAGGTTTTGTCGCGTTGCTCGTAGATTTGGCTACGGCGTACACGGTTGATACCGGCAATAAGATAGAGCAATGGGCCAAGTAGCGGCGACATGATAATTACGCCTACCCAACCAATGGCGGCACGCACATCATTTTTGTTCATGGCGGCGTGTACAGCCGCAGAGGCGCTGACTAGCACGCTAAATGTTAGAACAATATGGGGCCAGTACTCAGACAGAAATTCGTGCAGGGTAGAAATGTGTTGATGCATGGATACCAGTGCAAACCTACGTGTTATGTATTAAACGCCAAGTCGTAACAGGGTATAAGAAAGTCGCTATTTATACCAGTGTGCGATGCTATAAAGTGAGCGACAAAACAAGGCGTTAGCGTGTCTGTGTCACGGTGCATGGGTTGTAGTTGGGCGCTATGGGTATAGCGTGACACGTTTTAGTGGTGAGTGGCTGGCATACACGTCATAGAAGGTTTGCGTGTTGCGGTTATTTTTTCTGATCAGAAAATGTGTAGTGTTTTTCTTTTTTTTATTATGGATTTTTTTATTTATGATGTTCGCTACAGTAACGGCGACGTATAAAGAGGGTTGAGGCAGTAAAGAAAAAAACATGCAAAAGAGGGGTGCCCTTTTGCATGTGCATAACATGGCGATTATTTGCCCATGCTTTTCATCATTTCTTCAGCTTGTTTCATCGCATCGTTAGCGGCGTTACATGCTGCGTCTTGTGACTCTTTAGGCATGGATTCGATCATGGTTTTAGATTCAGCGTACTGTGATTTGATCATATCTACTTGGCCTTTCATGGCGTCGTGAGATGCGATTTGTTCAATGTACTTGTCCACAGCTGCATAGTAGTCAGTGCATGCTTGGGACATATCGGCAGCAAATGTAGCCGAAGACATGGACATAATAACGCCAGCCAAAATTATTTTTTTCATAAATCACCTTATGCTATGTATTTAATGACAGAGGTTCTGTATTAGTGCTTACAGTTACCCTGAGTGGAGGCCCGCGATTTAGCGCTGGAATTTCCACGTTCGACATTTAAACAAATGTGATTCGCGGCATGGGTTACAGGGTGTATCTGTTTTGGTCAGGTGGTGATACTTGCGATATATCGCTACAAGTACAAATGTAAAAGACGAAAAAAAAGACCGCTAGTTGCGGTCTTTGTTTTAAAGTATAGATTTTTGATCTACTTTTCATCGTGTATATCGTTATTCTTATTAGCAGATGAAAACTAGAAAGAATTTGGGGTGACCGATGGGGCTCGAACCCACGACAACCGGAATCACAATCCGGGACTCTACCAACTGAGCTACGGCCACCATTGTGTAGCAAAGAAAAATGATTATAGCAGGGTTTTTATTTTTTGCACAAGTTTGCAGCAAAATAAATAAAGTTTAACGAGTTTGGCGTGAAACAGCGCTTTGCTCTATAGTGGTTCGGACCTATACAAAGGAGTTTGACTATGACACAGGTATTTGTTGTTCATCCTGAAAATCCACAAGGACGCATTCTGGCTCAAGCGGCGCAGATCTTAGCTAAGGGCGGGTTAGTAGCCGTGCCAACGGACTCTAGCTACGCCGTGGTTGCGCGTCTGGATGATAAGTCTGCGGCCGAAGATCTGCGACGGGTGCGAGGTTTGGATGAACGCCATAACCTGACGGTATTGTGCCGCGACTTGGCCGAGATCAGCACCTTTGCCAAAGTGGGGAACAGTCAATACCGTTTGCTAAAGATGGCTACGCCTGGCCCATGGACCTTTATTCTAGAAGCCACTAAAGAAGTGCCACGACGTGTGTCACATCCGTCGCGCAAAACCATTGGTATTCGCGTACCCGATAACAAGATTGTGAGTGAGCTGATCGACCAAGTGGGCTCCCCCTTGTTGTCTACTACCTTGATTCCTGAAGGTGAGCTAGAGGCCTTAAATGACGTGGCCGAGATAGAGAGACGTTACAAAGGGCAAATTGCAGCCATCGTGGATGGTGGGGCGTGCTCTATGCAGCCTACTACGGTGATTGACCTTACGGAAGAAACACCTGAAGTGATTCGAGTTGGGGCTGGCGACCCTGCAAAGCTGGGTTTGGCCTAAGCTTCAAAGCAGTTTTTTTGCTTTTGTACACAACTCTGGTGAATAATGGCAAAAATGCTTTGAACTACGGTTTTTCATGAATGATTTAATACAGACCATTACGGTCTATGCTCTGCCTGTTTTGTTTGCCATTACGTTGCATGAGGCCTCGCACGGCTATGTGGCGAGGCTCTTTGGTGACAACACCGCAGCACAGGCAGGGCGCATCACCCTAAACCCTATTCCTCATATTGATCCTATAGGCACCATTGCTGTGCCGTTGTTCTTGCTGTTTACGACCAGCATGATGGGTGGAGCAGGATTATTGTTTGGCTGGGCAAAGCCCGTACCCGTAAACTGGTCGAATTTACGTAAGCCCAAACGCGACATGTTGTGGGTGGCGTTGGCTGGCCCTGCGTCGAACTTGGTGATGGCCATAGGCTGGGCAATTGCGTTACGGCTAATGTTAGACAATGGTGTGGCACATACCGATTTTTTCCCACGTATGGCGATTGCCGGTATCTGGGTAAACTTGGTGTTGATGGCACTGAATCTGATTCCGTTGCCACCTTTGGACGGCGGTAGGATAGTATTTAGTTTGCTGCCTAATAAATGGGCCTATCAGTATGGCCGTATAGAGCCTTACGGCATGCTGATTCTAATTGTTTTGATGCTTACCAATGTATTAGGGCTAGCTTTGGCACCATTTTTGTCATTTGGGCAGAATGTGGTGAGCTGGTTCTTATGATTTTGCGGTGAATCCTGTAAACTGCAAAGATATTTATGTTGTAAGATGTGTGCCGCTTTTTGATTCTGGAGAAAACCTCGATTATGGCAAACTCGGAGAATGCAACGCCTGTATTTCAAGGCAGTATGGTTGCGCTTGTTACCCCTATGTTCCCGGATGGGCAGCTGGATATCGAGGCGTATCGAAAGTTGATCGATTGGCATGTGGCTGAAGGCACAGATGCAATCGTTGTAGTAGGTACCTCGGGCGAATCCCCAACAGTGAGCATGGATGAACATGCTGAGCTGATTGGTATCGCTGTTAAACACGCTGCTGGTCGCATCCCTGTGATTGCTGGCGTGGGCGGTAACTCCACTGCTGAAGCCATTGAATTGTCACGTCACGCACAAAGCGTAGGCGCAGATGCAGGTTTGTCTGTAGTACCTTACTACAATAGACCTACTCAAGAAGGTATGTATCAACACTTCCGTAAAATTGCGGAAACTGTAGATTTGCCTTCTTTCTTGTACAACGTACCGGGTCGTACCGTTGCCGATATGGACAACGACACCATCGTACGTTTGGCCCATGTGCCTAATATTATTGGTGTGAAAGACGCTACTGGTAATATTGGCCGATTGGGCGCGCTGATGCGTGACAAGCCAGAAGAATTCATTGTACTTAGCGGTGATGATGCTACTGCTGCTGCACTGATACTGCTGGGCGGTAAAGGTAATATTTCGGTTACTGCCAACGTGGCGCCACGTATGATGCACGAATTGTGCATGGCCGCTTTAGCAGGTAATTTGCCAGAAGTTCGTCGTTTGAACATGGCATTGGCTGAACTAAACAGCAAATTGTTTATCGAAGCTAATCCTATCCCTGTAAAATGGGCGCTGGCTGAAATGGGGAGACTGCAGCTAGGTTATAGACTGCCTTTGACTCCCTTGAACGAGAAGTTTCACGATATGTTGCGTCAAACATTAAGGGATGCAGGTCTGATTTCATGAGAACAATGCGTTTAACCAAGATTTGTGCCGCCTTGACGGTAGGCCTGGGTGCTGTAGCGCTAAGTGGTTGTTCCACTCTGGAAGAAATTACAGGTGGCGCCGAAAGCGTGGATTACAAAAGTACAGTACGTGGCGAGCCTCTAAGCGTTCCACCCGATCTGACACAAGCCCAAGCCGATGCGCACTACAAAGCGCCGGAAGGCACCAGCTTCAGCAGCTACATGCAGTCACGCGAAGCGCAGCAACAAGCTGTGGCCAGTGGCTCAAATATTCTGCCGCAAACAGATGGTATTGAGGTTAAGCGCGATGGTCAGTTGCGCTGGCTGGTTGTGGATATGCCTGCTGAAAAGATTTTCCCAGAAGTCATCGAGTTCTGGGGAACACAGGGCTTTACTATCCGTAGCCAAGACCCTCGTGCTGGTGTCATCCAAACCGATTGGGCTGAAAACCGTGCCAAGATTCCTGAAGGCTGGATTCGCAGCGCTTTGGGTGCCATTGTGGACCAGGTTTTCGACAGCGGTGAGCGCGAGCGCTTTACCACCCGTATGGAACGTGTGAATGGCAAGACTGAAATTTACATCAGTCACCAACACATGGAAGAAACTCCCACACCTGACGGCACTACGTTTAAGTGGGTATACGGTAAAGAAGATCCTAACCTGAACGCGGCGATGCTGGCTCGCTTGATGGTGTACTTAGGTACCGATCAAGAACGTGCACAGTCCAAAGTGACACAGGCAGAACAAACCGAACGTGGCACGGCAGTAGAAACCGTGACCACCTCTAGCGAAGCCTTCTTGCGTTTGAACGAACCGTTTGATCGTGCATGGCGTCGTGTGGGTGTGGCGATTGATTCCGCTGGCTTCGCGTTAGAAGATCGTGACCGTTCTAGTGGCGAATACTTCATTCGCTACTTGGATTCGGACACTGGCGAGAAAATCGAGCAAGCGAACATCTTTACTCGTATGTTCGGTGGCCGTAACACAGCTGAAGCTCAGGCATTCCGCATTCGTGTGGTGGCTCAGGGTAACGGTTCGGTGGTTACCGTGCTGGATAAAGATGGTCAGACCATATCTACGGATACAGCTAGACGTATCATCACGGTATTGTCTAACCACATCGGAAAATAAGTTATCTATTTTCCAGAAAAGCCCATCTGCATGCAGGTGGGCTTTTTTTATTGCGCAAAGGCTAGACAATAGCCCTCAACTTATAGATAATGAGAATTAATATCATTTAATATTGGTGATGAGGCAGGCCATGACCAGCGCATATCTTTCGGCAGTAATGACGAATCAGCAGCAGCAATCTCGCGTGGATCACATCTTACGCAAGGTGTTTAAGCCCGGTGGTTGGGGCATGCTGTTATGTGTGGCCAGCTTCATTTTGGCGTCAGTGTTGGTGGCCTATGTGGGCCTGCAGTGGCAAGAGCGTTTTTCCACAACACGCTTAGATGCTGGCAGTAAAACCTTGACGCATGTATGGGAAGGCTCGGCGTATGTAGAGTTAGCACCCGGGGCCAAAGCCAATGTGGTGGAATACGGCAATAGGCGTGAAGTGCACATGCTTACAGGCTCTGCGGTATTGCATGTGGTGGGTGATCACAGCATGCCTACGTCATTGCACATAGGTAATAAGGCGTACCCTATTGCCGATGCGACAGTACAGGTTTCAGTCGCGGCAGAGCGTAATGGCATGCTGTCTACTAATCACGAGTTATTAGTATTGCAAAGTGCTGTGCCTGATCCATTAGGCTAAAACGCTGTCACGCTACATCAGTAAAAAGCCCCACGTCTAAACATGGGGCTTTTTTGTTGTAGTGCGATGTGCAGAGCTAAAGCCTGCCGGATAGATGGGCTTAGTGTCGCGGAAATTGTTGCTTCCAGTCGTACAGTAAATCCAAGGCATCGCGTGCACTTAAGTTGTCCACATCCAGATCGTTAAAGCGACGATGTAGCTCTAAGGCTTGTTCGTCTTCCACACTAGGAATGGCAGGTAGTGAATCCTCTGCTGCTGGAGCTGAAAACAAATCCAACTGGTTACTAGGGTGTTGGGATTCTAAATGGTTTAATTCACGCATGGCTTGCCTAATCACAGCCATAGGAATACCGGCGCGTTGAGCGACTTGAATACCGTAACTACGGCTAGCGGGGCCTTCTTGTACTTCATGCAAAAACACAATACCTTGAGATGATTCCGCTGCGGCCAAGTGTACGTTCACGCACGCGGGCTCGCTATCAGGTAGGCGGGTAATTTCAAAGTAGTGTGTGGCAAACAAGGTAAGAGCTTGATTGTGTGTGAGCAAGCGATGCGCAATAGCCCATGCTAAGGCTAAACCGTCATAGGTAGATGTACCCCTGCCAATCTCATCCATCAGCACAATACTGTGCGATGTTGCGGCGGCCAAAATGGCGGCGGCTTCTGTCATTTCCATCATGAAGGTAGAGCGACCACCCGCTAAGTCGTCGGCGGCACCAATACGTGTGAAGATACGGTCTACAGGCCCAATGCGGGCAGCAGTGGCAGGGACATAGCTGCCTGTACGTGCCAGCAGTGCAATCAATGCATTTTGGCGCATGTAGGTAGACTTACCACCCATGTTAGGGCCAGTAATCAGCAGCAAGCGTCTGTCGTGGCGTAAATCGCAATGGTTGGGGGTAAAGTGCTCAATACTGTGTTCCACTACGGGGTGTCTACCCGATTGAATCCACACACCCGCCTGATCGCTAAGTTCGGGGGCTACCCAGTCATTCATTAACGCATGGTGCGCAAACGAGGCTAAGGCATCAATCTCAGCCAATGCGGCTGCGGCTAAGGACAGCGGTACCGTAAAGTCGGTTAGGGTTTGCAGCAGGCTTTCAAACAGGTATTTCTCTTTTGCCAAACTGCGCTCTTTGGCCGATAGCACTTTATCTTCCCACTCTTTCAGTTCGGGGGTGATAAAGCGTTCGGCGTTTTTCAGTGTTTGGCGACGACGGTAATCGTCGGGCACATTTTCGGCTTGGGCGCGGCTGACTTCAATAAAGAAACCATGTACTCGGTTGAACTCCACACGCAGGGTGGAAATACCCGTACGTTCTCGTTCACGTTGCTCGATTTTTAATAGGAACTCGCCATTATCACTGGCTAAAGAACGTAGTTCATCCAGTTCACTGTCGTAACCATCAGCAATCACACCACCATCGCGCACCAGCAAAGCGGGTTCAGCAGCAATGGCTTTATGCAGCAAACTTGCCAGTTCTGGGTCTAGTTGCAAATGACGGGTTAGGCGTTCCAGTGCTGGTGTAGCGGGAAAGTGTTGGCTAAGTAGCTGATGAAAAGCGGGTAGTTCCTGTAGGGCGTCGCGTAGGCTTGCCAGTTCGCGTGGGCGTACACTGTTCAAGGCGATGCGGGTGGCAATACGCTCTAAGTCTGGGAAATTACGCAGCAGTTTGTGTAGCGTTTGAAAGTGCTGACTGGGCACACCAGTTAGCAGCGACGAGACAATCTGCTGGCGCTCTAGTACCGCGTCATTATTACGCAGAGGGTGGTGCAGCCAACGGCGCAGCAAACGCGCACCCATTGGGGTTTGGCAGTGATCCAGCGTAGAAAACAGTGTGGGAGAACTCTCACCACTAATGGTTTCAGTCAGTTCTAGGTTTTTGCGGGTAACGCTGTCTAGCACGACAAACTCACCGCTGTGATGCACACTGATCTTATGAATGTGATTTAAGCTTTGAGACTGCGTATTGCTGACGTAGCGCAGCAAAGCACCCGCTGCACAAAGTGCGATGGGGTAGTCATCTAGCCCAAAGGCCGACAAACTATCTACCGCAAAATGTGTGCACAGCGTTTGCGCTGCATTGGTGCTTTCAAAATGCCAATCGGGGGCGCGGCTTAAGCGATACGGGTTGGAAAGCTCTTGTTCGCAGCTATCTGCTATCACCAGCTCGGCAGGTTCTAGACGGCTAAGTTCGGAATCCAGCATATCGGGTAAGCACTCGCTTACCGTGAATTCACCGTTGGCTAAGTTCATCCATGCTAGGCCCATTACCTCTTGGCGGTTTTTACGGCCCGGTACCAGTGCGGCAATAATACGGTCGGCTTTGCTGGGCAGTAGAGCGTCATCTGTTAACGTGCCGGGGGTGACAATACGCATGATTTTGCGTTCCACCGGCCCTTTGCTGGTAGCGGGGTCACCCACTTGCTCACAAATCGCGACCGATTCACCCAAGGCAACCAAACGTGCTAAGTAGCCTTCCATAGAATGGAAAGGCACACCCGCCATGGGTACGGGTTCACCATTCGAGTTGCCGCGTTTAGCCAGTGTTAGATTCAGTAATCGCGCACCACGCTCGGCGTCATGGTAGAAAAGCTCGTAAAAATCTCCCATTCGGTAGAACAGCAGATGTGAACCGGCCTCGGCCTTGAGACGCAAATATTGCTTCATCATTGGCGTGTGATTCGAGGACTCCAAGGCGTCAATATCAATGTGTTGAGTCGTGTTGCTTGATGAGGTGTCTGGAGTCGTACGTTTCTGGTCGGTCATGGTGTTGCTGTCTGTGCCTATCTGAACGGGTGTAGAGAATGCAAGGGATCACGCTAGTACCTGTAGTAGGTAAAAGGGTGATCCCTAGTGTAGTGCATAGTCGCTATTGTCGCGTGTGAAGGGTGAGGAGTGCAACGTGGTAAGAATACGAGTAGTGGTGTGCAAGAAAAAACAGGAGTTTAGAGGGGCTCTATTAGCTCAATAGCGTAGCCATCAGGATCCAAAATAAATGCGATGGTACGCTTACCGTGACTCATTTGTTTAGGCGGTGTTTTGATCACTACGCCGTATTGCTCCAGCTTTTTTACGACTTGGTGGATGTCGTTTACCATACAGGCTAAGTGACCAAAGGCATGACCTTTTTCGTAGGGGTCGGCTTGATCCCAGTTATAGGTTAATTCAAGGCTGGATTGAGTGGCTTCATCAAAACTAAGGAATACATTGGTGAAACGACCCGATTCATAGTCAGTATGACGCAGTACTTTCATGCCTAAGATGTCTCTATAAAACGCTAAGGACTTTTCAAGATCCAAAACCCGCAGCATGACATGGTCAAAACGGAAGTGTATTTCAGGGGTATTCATAGACGCTGGTATGTGTTTGAAAATTGCAATGTAGCAAAATTGCCAATTTTCAATCATGACCTTTGGTCAAGGATAGATGAGAAATACTCAAAGCGGATCGCTAGGGGATAATCAGCTCGGCAGCAATGTTTTGGATGAACAGTGACACACAGGGGTTGGCATTGGATTCTTGCCACATGATGTTGATGAAAGACTGGGGATAGTGGCCGGACAGCTCCAGATCAATGGCGACTAAATCTCTGTGTACGTATTTACGCAGAGATTGCGACAAGATGGCGAT
The DNA here is from genome assembly GCA_052103955.1 of Paenalcaligenes sp. Taxonomy (GTDB): domain Bacteria; phylum Pseudomonadota; class Gammaproteobacteria; order Burkholderiales; family Burkholderiaceae_B; genus Paenalcaligenes. The sequence goes on from JBQELO010000004.1 coordinate 185,064, forward strand.
ACCAATGTTGGCGGCTACCAAGCTCATAATACCCGTAATGGTGCTGGCTTCTTGTACCGAGTTGGGCGAAAAACCAGCGTGTCGGCATAGGGAGTAAAAGTAACGGCGCCATACCTGCCAGTGGGTTTTACTACCTACTACAAAGCGCTCATTGGCGAGTTCAATCAGGGGAATGCTTTTGCGTCCAGCAAACGGATGATTATTCTGCAGCAGTACGATGGGGTCATCGCGGCATATGGGTTTCCACTGTACGCCTAGATCTTCAGGGTCATCGGTAAAGGCAAAGCCAAAGCCCAAATCTAAACTGCCTTGCTGTAAGCCCTGAATTTGTTGCTGAGTAGGCATGTACAGCAGATCGGTAGTGATGTTGGAGTATTGATGTTTGAAGTGTTCCAGCGTTTTGGGCAGTACATCCTGAACGGCATAGTCGTTATAGGCAATGATTAAGTGACCTATATCCCCAAATTTAGCTTTTTGTGCAAGCCCAATGCCTCGTTCTAGGTGTATGAAAACCTGTTCTATTTCTTGTAAAAGTAGAAAGCCTGCAGCAGTCAGTTTGACCTGACGTGTACTGCGCTCAAACAGCTCTACCTCCAGAGACTCTTCGAGTTTTTTGATGATACGAGTGAGACCGGGCTGTGTGATGTGAAGTAGCTCGGCAGCCTTCTTGAAATGCAATTGCTCAGCCACTGTTTTGAACGCACGTAAGTGATGCAGATCAAGGCGACTAGGAGTCATGATTTGGCTCGTTTTTTATTGATAACGTTTCGATCAATAATAGTGTGTGAATAGTGAATAGACAAGCATTTTGTACCGTATTAGCCTGTTCACGTTGATTCATATGTTGATGTTTGAATCAATCGGAATAACATTATTCGCAACCGGATAAATAATAAAAACCAGTAACCCCGAAGGGGGTTATTTTGAAAACAAGAGATAGTCCCAATACTTGAGGAGACAGAAGTATGCAAAGGGAAACTACTATGGCGCAATCGGAACATACTGATACTAGCCATATTAAAAAGGTGATGGCGGGTTCAGCGGCCGGTACTATCGTTGAATGGTTTGATTTTGCGTTATTTGGCTACATGGCCGTGTATATCGCGCAGAACTTCTTTCCGTCAGAAGACAAGATGGCAGGGTTGCTAGCAACTTTTGCTGTGTTTTTGGTGTCATTTATTGTTAGGCCACTGGGGGGGATTTACTTCGGTAGGCTAGGAGACAGAGTAGGGCGTAAAAAGATTTTGGCCTTAACCGTATTACTGATGTCGGGTTCTACGGCTGCCATTGGTTTGATACCCACTTACGAGAGCATTGGTATTTGGGCCCCTATTTTGCTGATTATTATCCGCTGTATTCAGGGGCTGTCAGCAGGCGGTGAATATACTGGTGCAACCATATACACCGTCGAGCACAGCCCCATGAACAAACGCAACTCGTATGCGTGGGCAATGTCAGGTGCTACGTACTTTGCTTTTGCATTAGCAGCAGGGATCAGTGCAGGTCTAGCGGCGATTGTTGGTGCTGAGGCAATGGGATCATGGGGATGGCGTATTATTTTCCTACTGGCCGTGCCAATGGGGATAGTCGCATTTTTCATTCGTGATCATTTGTCGGAGTCGCCAGAGTTTCAGCAAATGCGCGCCGAGAAAAAAGGACAGGTCAGCTATACGGCTTCCCAGGTGTTTAAGGCCGAGGGGCGCAATATTGTGAAGTTGGGTGGATTCATAGTGCTGTATGCGCTGTCTTTCTACATTTTCTCAACTTACATGAATACCTTCTTGCGTACAGTGATTGGTTTGTCTTCCGTACAGTCATTGACAGCCAATATGGTTGCTTTGCTGTTTGTGACGGCGCTTACACCTATTGCTGGTGTGATTTCCGATAGAGTGGGCCGTCGTAGAATGATGCAATTTGCTGCTATTTGGCATGCTCTATTTACTATTCCAGCCTACATGGTGGTTAGTAATGGGGCATCCTTGGAAGCAGCGATTGCCGGTATGTTGATCATTGGTATTGGTCAGGTTGCGGCAAGTGTGGTGGCGGTAACGCTGTTGTCTGAAATGTTCCCTACAGATATGCGTTATACAGCGTCCAGCATGTGCTACAACATTACGTTCGCGATTTTTGGTGGCACAGCCCCTTATCTGGCGATTTGGTTGACAGCAGAAACGGGTAGTTATTTGGCACCTGCATTCTATGTGACAGTTGTAGCGGTAGCCTGCTTCTTCTGGGTGACAATACTGATGCCTGAGACAGCGAATAAGCCACTGCGTCGTTATCATACTGAGCCGGGGCATGATGCTAAACCTGCAGTGAGTTTGGGGAAGGCCAGTGTTAGTTGATGCGCTAAATATATAGTTTGGTTTTGATAGTAAACAGTCCTGTTTTACAGGGCTGTTTTTTTGTTTTTGAGGCAAAAATTACGTTGATTTATAGCAAACGTCACAAATATAAACGCAGTTCTGCTTATAGGAAAACCGTCTTCTCATTCGGTTTTCTATAGAATAGAATTTTGTAGCACTCACCACAGATTGACTCACTCCCTGCTTCTTGCAGATTGAAGGACGAGGTTTAACTGCCAAAGGGATCAACATTATGACCACCATAAGTCTGGCCGACGTAACGGTAAGCAGCGATTACTCTTCACGTTCAGAAGGATGGATGACTGTTCATCTTGGTAATGGGCAAGTGTTGACCGCGTATTGTCCCGAAAGTACAGACAACTGGGCACAGGGTACTAAACGTATCTGCCACAGCAGTTCAGAGCAAGATCAGCAAACCATCAACGTAGAAACACTGCTTCTGCAGGAAACGCAGGATGGGCAATATATTGTTTTGCAAGCTAAGCTTTCTAGGCCTGCAATGCCGATGACTTACGCAAGGCCTGCAAATGAACATGTGTTGTTAGAGTTGCCTCATACACAGCAAAGCGTTTTTAGTGCTGATTTTTTAGCAGTTTCTGCTGTGATTTTTGCTGCGTTATATGGGTTGAAATGGGTGTTGGAGAAATATCTGCTACCTAAAATCTAAGGTTGTTTAGCCAATAAAAAACGTCCTGTGAATACAGGACGTATGAATAAAATAAGCGATGAATTACAGCGCAAACGCAGGGTGGTGATTGGCAAAATGCTGTTGCAAGTGTTTGGCGTGTAATAGCAAACTGTCATCGCAGTGCGGCTTGCCGATGAGTTGCAGACCCATAGGTAATTTTTGGTAATAGCCTAAGGGTAAAGAGACTACAGGTAAGCCAACGAGCTGCCAGGCTCTACTCATGAAAGGTGCACCGGTACCTTCTGTTTTGTAAGGTGCTACACCGGACGCAGCAGGGGCCAGAATAAAGTCTGCTCCTGTGTTTTCGAACCACTGTAATAACCTTTGTTTATGTAGTTCGGCTTTCTGTAACGCAGCCACATACTCGGTATAGGGTAGGGCTAAACCTGTAGCGATTAATCCTTGCATATGACTGCTTAGTGTGGCGTGCTGTTGTTGCTCATACAGTAAATTACGGGCAACTTCATAGGCCATAATTTGACTATGTAAGGTGGTAAGTTCAACTATTGCATCAGGCAGTGGAAACTCTATGTGCTGGTGTCCTTGTTCAATAAGTTCCTGCTGACACCCCTGCAGTGTTTCTAGCATTTTTTCTTGCATACTACCCAACAACTCACCTGAGAACACCCCGAAAAGATAGGGTGTACGCTTTGTATGAGGGGTGGGTTCTAAGGATTTATGCAGCAAAATATTTCGCACTAAGAGTGTGTCCAGCACGTCATTACTGATGATGCCTAGTGAATCTAACGATTGTGCTAAGGGCTGTATATTGCGCAGTGAAAACTCGTTTTTACTGCCTACATAACCTACACAACCGCAATAAGAGGCCGGCCGGATGACAGAGGCAGCAGTTTGGGTGCCAAACGCAATAGGTACCATGTAGTCGGCAACTGCTGCTGCGGAACCACTGGATGATCCCCCTGGAGTACGCTTAGGATCGTGTGGGTTATTGGTTTTCCCAGCTTGGAAGTAGGCAAACTCGGTAGTAACTGTTTTGCCCATTAATATGCCACCAGCTGCTTTCATCGCCGTCACACACGATGCATCCATGTCAGGGATACGGTCTTGATGAATAACAGAGCCCATCGTAGTGGGAATGTCGGCAGTATCAATCACATCCTTTAAGGCAAAGGGCAGCCCCCGCAAAGGGGATGCATTGTAGAAATCGCTGCGGCTTTCATATTCGGCCAGATAGTCTTCTTGATCAATCAGGTATTGCCAAGCACCGACTTGCCCATCACGTGTGGCAATGCGCTCATAAAAAGAGGCCACAATATCGGGTAGAGAGGCTTCACCGGTATTGAGGACATGCAGCAATTGATGCAAAGGCAGCTTAAACCACTGTCGTTTCATGGGGCCACTCCTGTAGTGTTTGAAATAAGTGGGCAGTTACTGTGGCTACACCGCCGCCTATGCGCCCGCATTCACCCGCGCCATCAATCATGCCTAGCAGTACTAGGGGGCCGGTATCTTGTGAGATCACACTGGTGAAGTTGGTGATGCCATTACGTCCAGCCAGAAAGGGCAGTGATGTGGTCAGGAAGCGATTTTGACGAGTAAGGTAGTCAACGGGTAAGAAAGCGTGCAGGTTCTTTGCGCTTAGGCTGGCAATATCTAAGCACTGCCCACCCAGCCCTACAAAGTCCACCACGGCACTATCACCCAGAGCCCCCAGAGCTGTGGCATGCTCATTGCCGGCTTCTTTATTGCCCACAATAGAGGGGGCATCAATCACCAACCAGTTGTTGCTGTTTGCCAGTTGCAAGCCAAAACGCAGCCCGTTACCTCCTACTTTGATAATGGCGTCTCCATCATCAGGATGTGACTGTGTAGCCAGAATGAGTGCACTGGCAGCCATCCAGTAGTTCAGAGCCCACGCCATGGCACCATAGAGGAAACTGGTGCTGCGCTCATCATTAATGCCCCACGAGACAATAATGTCGGCTAAAAGACGGGAAGCATGCATGGTACGAGCATGGCCATCGTCACCGTTCAGTAGAGAGGCATGCAGGATTGGGGCTAAATTGATATGGCCAGTAAAATTGGCCGCAAGTCGTGCCCCTAAGTCGTGATGTAACCAGCGCAAATGGGGCAGCATATCATCGGCATAGATGCCAAGTCGGGTGCACCATTGCATGCCTTCATTCAACACTGAGTATCGTTTGTTATCAGGTTGATTGTGATCGCTCACCTCGATGGCATACATAGAAGGGGTGGCGACACCGGCGAGTGGGACTACAACACCATAGTCTTGAGCAGGAGCTAATTGAACGCCTCCCGTGTCCAGCAGTGTTTGCGCGGTTTCTTTGTTTGCTGCCCAGCCTTCATATTGAATAGCGATGAGTACCGAGTTGCGTATGGCTGGGGGGAGCTCATTGGCGTCACGAAAAGGAGGCCCGGCATGTAGTACCAGGCGAGAGTGTGACGGCAGAATATCTTGCAGTAGCTTTACGCCTGTCCAGAAAGGCATAACGGCTGATGCGTGGTGAGTTACATGCTGAACCATAATGCCTCCTTACGCTACACGTACCCACGTTTCACTGTTGGCGAGGCTGGCTGATTGTGCACGAGTGCCATTGAAGTCACGCTCAATGGTGTTACCAGGCAAAGCAACATCATTTACCAGAACACGGGCGTGCTGTGCCGGATGGAACACACACATCATTTCATGTTTTTGAGTTTGTGTTTGGTCCTGTGGCAGATCTACGCAAATTGCCGGTTGTGACATGTTATGCCACTGCATTTCTACCTTGAGGTTGGCGCTACTGGACGACACACTTTCCGTCACTATTTCGGGATAGTGGTTGACCGTGTGGAACACGCCATCACTGATGATTTTTAATGAATCCAAGGCTACCGCTTTACGGAATAAGCCAAAGTGACGTACGAAGTCACGGACTAAATATTCAGCCAAAGGCTGATTGTCGGTAATGAGCAAACGGGTATCGCTGTCACTGCCTGCTTGGTATGGGTTATCGACTACCAATATGGCGTGGCCACTACCGTACTCAGAGCTGGCAATACGGAAATACAAAGAAAGAGAAGACCAGTCCTGCTCTGGATCGGTTTTTAAGTAAATAAAGGGGTTATCACCAGTCCAGTCCAATATGCCTGTTTTTATTCCTGTCATGATACGTCTCCGTTTTTAAGTTTTTAGTAGTAGGGTAGTGAGTCTGTGATTACGCCGGATCGTTGGCGACGGCGTACTCTTCACGCAATTGGTTAAAGTCTGTGCTTGGGTGCCAGCCTAGGATTTCTTTGGCAGCATGACTGCTGAAAATAGACGCGCGTGGGTTCTCTTGATACCAACGTGGGTTCTTAATTTCAGGAATAGAGCCGATAGTGCTTTGGTACCACTCTGTAGTGGGAAGAGGGTGTGAGGTGTCATCAGCGCTAATGAAAAACACGCCGTAACGTAACCCTTCTATGTTGACGGCTGCCTCGAAGGCACGTGCCAAATCGGCAGCCCAAATGTAATAGAACAGCCAGTTACGATCTTTGGTGTCCACAAACTGTATGTAGGCATCGATGGTTTCAGGCAAGACAACTGCTAGTGGGCGTAAGCAGATGATTTCCATGTCGGTGGCATCACTGAAGCTTTTTGCCATTTGTTCCATCATGATTTTGCTGACGCTGTATGCCTGATAAGGTTTGTTTTCATGGGTTTCGTCAACGGGCAGGCTTTGGGGTTTCCAGTCGGCGCGCATTTCTGACAGGCCGCAGGCCGAGATACTGGAACACAGCACCACTTTCTTAACGCCATTCTCCCTACATGCTTGCAGTACATGCCATGTACCTCGTACGTTGACATTGATGTATTGTTCTTCCGGCGCTTTCCAGTCGAAATCAATGGCGGCTAAATGAATAACCGCATCAGCATCCTTGGTGGCTGCGCGTACGGCATCTAGATCCATTACATCAGTTTCAATAAATGACACCTGATGCTGGCTAGGTTTCAAGTCAGCAACGACTACTTCCATGCTTTGCATGAGTTGCTGAACTACGTAGGAGCCAACGCGACCAGAGCCGCCAGTTACTACCACTTTTTTCATGATGTTTTTCTCCGGTTTATTTTTATAGATCCAAAACCAACTCGCTTGATAACGCGCGTGATACGCAGATCATCATGGTTTCATTTAATTGCCGTTCTTCTTCAGAAAGTACGAAGTCTCGGTGTTCTGGCAGGCCAGAAATGACAACGGTTTCACATGTGCCACAAGTACCGTTTTGGCACGAACATTTCACGCGTATGCCCTCGCGTTTCAGGGCTGACAAAATGGTCTCGTCACTGGCCACCGCAATGCTTTTTCCGGACTTTTGTAACGTCACGGTAAAGCTACTGCCAGTGAGCATCTCTGCTGTGGTTTCCACAGAAAATCGCTCTACTACTAATTGCCAACCTATGTGCGCCTGCTCCTGTTGATAGGTTTCCAGCGCATTTAACAAAGCTTGTGGACCGCATGAGTACACGGTGGTGTCTTGATCCAATGCTTGTAGGGCCGCTGCTAGGTCAAATAATCCGTCTTGATTAGACGTATGAGTAGTAATGCGCGAGGCGTCTAATTTCTGTAGAGACTCAACGAAGATGAAGTCAGACTGATTCCTCGCTAGGTACAGCAAGTGCCAGTCCAAACCAGCCGCCGCAGCGGCTTGGATCATAGGAACAATAGGCGTAATGCCTATGCCGCCCGCAATGAAGAAGCACTTCTTGTTTGCAGCAAACGGAAAGTGATTTTTGGGGATGCTGACAGGTAGAGCATCACCTTCTTGCAACACCTCATGAATGTAGGTGGAGCCACCACGACTAGCGTCGTCTTTTAGAACTGCTATTTGCCATTCACGAGTATTGGTTTGTTGGCCGCACAGTGAGTATTGACGATACAAAGGCTCAGTTCTGGACACGGCCAGTTCCAATTCAATATGTGCACCTGGTTCCCAGTGCGGAAATTCAGTCCCATCCTGTAGTGCCAGAGTTAATCCCACTACCCGATCTGACAGCATGGTTTTTTTTAGCACGCGTGTTTGCAATGTTTGCTGCATGATGCTGCTCCTGGAACCTTAAGCAATCGCTCTGATAGGCAATACTCGGCTTTTTTCGTCAGCACGGAGGTCTTCCGCACGGTAGAGATCAATCAGCCAGTTTTGTAGACGTTTGATGACCAACTCTTCGTTAGTTAACCGGCCACGTGATGCAAAGTTAGACTGCATGCCCATGTGTGAACGGCGCCATGCAAAAAGGTCCTCAATCATGACGGGGTAAAGGTCATCGTGTTCTTGATCGAATTTCTCTCTGTGATCTTCACGTTTCAGAGTGGATTCGGGGTACATCCACGACACACCATACGTCGATTGCTTGGCGCTTTTAGGTAGCCACATGAAGTACTTCACTTTGTCTGGCATGGCGACTAGCAAGAGATTGGGAGCCACGGTGACATACGATAGTTGGGTGCGCTCAACATCGGTAAGCGAATCCATAGGAGGCTGCAAAATAGAGCCTGTATGGGTAGGTGCAGCATCTTTGTGGGTGGAAATTAGGTTGTACGACACAATACCGTTAGGAACGTCGTTGAAAACGGCGCTTTCATCCACACGTTCTGGGTTGGTTTCGTACATGGCTCCCCACGAAGAGGCATGCAGGAAACTGCAGTGGTAGCACTCGTCGTTGAAGATTTTCCAGTTCCAGTCAAAGTTTTCCATCTTCAACGGTTCTGAAGACTTCAGCTCTGACATATGATAGTTCGCTAGCTGAGTGCTTAAATTACCCAGTCGAGTATGCAGTGCAGGGGCCAATGCATCGTAGTTAATAAAGATGAAACCTTCCCATACTTCGGAGCGAATTTTGGGTAAACATACACTCTTAGGGTCGAAGCTTGCACCGGTGTCTGTCAGGCCAGGAGCAGAGACTAACTCACCGTCTAAGTTATAAACCCAAGCATGCAAAGGACAGCTAATGCGGCGCACATTACCTGCACCCTCCAACAGCAGCATATTGCGGTGACGACAGACGTTGGACAGTATATTAATGTCACCGTCACGGGTGCGTACGGCGAAGAGGGCATCATTTCCTACATCAAAGGTGAAAAAATCACCTGCTTTAGGAATGTCAGTTGCACGGCCTACACAGAACCACTGTGTTTTCCAAACGGCATTCAATTCAAACTGAAAAAACTCTTCCGACGTGAAGCACTCTGGGGGCAGGGCGTAGACCTCATCGGTTTCCTTCTGAAAATAGCTGCTATCAAACTCTTCAATATCAATGGGTGAGCGTACGGTTGTATTCATCTCGGCATCTCCTTTGAGGGGGTTATCGCACCAGTTATTGGTTTGTTGTTAAGGTGAGGCCAATCATGCGACACAGAGCCATTCTTGAGAATTGAGCAAATTTGATGAATAGATGAGTTTTTTTTAAGCCTAGTACTTATTCGGTTGTAGTGAGGGGCTCGAGGGTGAATTGAGAGCAAAAAATAATGCCTGCAAATGAGCAGGCATTAGTGATGCTAAGTAGGGCTGTTTTAGAGGGGGCTACTGTAGGGCGATGGACTTTACCCAATCTACAAAGTCTTGTTCTTGAAGGCTAAGATTTGCCTGTTTGGGGTAGGCTAGAAAATATGCGTACTCATCTAAATACACATCGAACAGTTGAACAACCTCTTGTTCTTCTATCAGTGGCTGTAGTAACGCAGGGCAACCCAGCATGATACCTTGCCCATTGAGCACCGCATTCATGCGCACATTGGTGTCATCAATATGGAAGCCCTTTTTGGCTGTCATATCTTGGCCCGTTGCCTTGTGTAGCCATTGTTGCCAACACAGGTGGTTTTCTTCGTGAATAAGTATGTGTTGGTTTAGATCGGTGGGCGAGGTAATAGCACCGTGAGTGTGTAAATACGAGGGTGCACAGACCGGCGTAAGATTGCCAGGAATAATATGCACAGTGTTCAGATGAGGCCAATCGCCTTGCTTACCCCACACAATGGCGAAATTAATGTTATCCCTAAAAAAGTCGGGCGCTTGCAGATTGTGTAGTAGATTAATTTCAATATCAGGGTGCTTAGACCAAAAGTCACGTAACTGTCCGGTAAACCACATACTAGAGACAAAAGGGCGCAAAGAGAGGTTGATGCGGCTTTTACCATAGGGCATGCGCAGTTCGCTTAGCGCCTGATTGATCTCGTGAAAAGGGCGTTGCAGCCTGCTGAATAAGAACTGCCCTTGATCCGTTAGCTCTAATGATCGGTTCTTGCGCAAGAACAGTTTGCACCCTAAATACTCCTCCAAAATTTTGATCTGATGGCTAACTGCGGAGGGTGAGACCAATAAGTCTTCAGCCGCTTTGGTGAAGTTCAACCGTTGTGCCGACACCGTAAAGGTTCGTAAGGCGTTCAGTAATGGCACTTGCATGGCAAGCAATGTCTCCCAATTGTGTTTTTATTAGAATATATAACACCAGCCACATACTGAGCAGTAGCTTCTGGTTGGCGCAGGTGTTCAAGCGCCTTGATGCATAGAGTTTTTAGAAAGTAGCAGCCCACACCCAGCAGCACCTAACAACGCCGCACAACCACGATTAAAACGGCGTTGGCGCTCGGGCACAGCAAACCATTTCCCTAAGTGTGCACCCATGTAAGCATAGGCGGCGATGGCTATCCACTCTAAGCCTAAGAACAGACTACCTAGCACCATGAATTGTGGGGCTGCGGCATCTGCTGGGTTTACAAATTGCGGTAAGAAAGCGGTGAAGATCAAAATGGCTTTGGGGTTACCAGCAGCCACCATGAATTCCTGTCGTATTAACTTCCATAAGCTGTAGTTTCTGCTAAGACGAGCATTGCTTTCTTGTGGGACTTGGCTCACGGGCGCACGCCACAATTGCCATGCCAAGTAGAACAAGTACATGGCGCCTACTACTTTAATGATAGTGAAGGCGATGGCCGAGGTTTGTAGTACGACGGCTAGGCCAGATGCCGCAATGGCAATCATGCCCATAAAGGCGACTAAGCGGCCTATGCCAGCTAAGCACGACACACTAAAGCCAAAGCGAGTGGCGTTAGACACAGAAAGCAGATTGTTGGGGCCGGGAGCCATGTTTAAGGCAAAACAGGCAGGTATAAATAACAGTAATAATTCTAGAGACATAATGAGGCTGCATCAGGCAAGTGATTACGCGGTAATGCGATTTATTCTACGGCACTTTACTGCTCGGCAATATACCGCCCAGGTGGTTTACCTAGTGCTTTACGAAACATCGTAATAAAGGCGCTGACCGACTCGTAACCCAAGGCATCCGATACGCGTTGCACACTAAAGCCCGCTGCTAAGCGCTGTAGGGCGATCAATATGTGCAATTGCTGTCGCCAGCGGCCAAAGCTCATGTGGGTTTCACGTTGTACTAGTCGTGCTAGCGTGCGCTCACTCATGGCTACTTTGTTGGCCCATTGAGCAACGGTGCTACGGTCGTCTGGGTGACGGATGAGCGCATGGGCAATACGCTGTAATACCGGGTGTTCGGGAATGGGTAGGTGCAACTGTTCCACCTGCATACGACGCAATTCTTCCAGTAGTACGGTAATCAGTTGGGTTTCGTGTGGCAGGTTGAGGTCGGCTGGGTCGGCAATTTGGGCTACATGCAAAATCAGCTCTACCACTAAGGGAGTCAGTGACAGCGTGCAGCAATGCTCGGGTAGCCCCGTAATGCTGGGGTCTACAAACAGCAGGCACACTTGGCCGTTAGCGGTGATGTGGTTGCTGTGCAGCATATCACCCGGAATCCATACGCCGCAGCGCGGTGGCACCATCCACATCCCACCTTCAGCCTGACACATCACCCCACCGTGTAGCGACACCACCAACTGGGCTTTTTCGTGACGATGAAAGGGCAGTTCACTGGATTCTTCGCGTGCATTGTCGACGCGTAGCGCCGTGACGGGGTAGGGCAGAGCGTCTGGGTCAAAGCTCTGCATAGCGTGATACAGAGGGTCTAGCATAAGGTTGACCGTTTTTAGCAATAAATAGTCATTATAAGTAAATTCAGAAAGTATGGGGTGAGGTATGGTAGAGGCTGGCTAATTCAACATGTAGTGAATGACGGTATGGCAGTGTTTTCTAAACTTCCCCGCTCGGCTTGGCTGGTGCTGGGGATTTTACTTTTTGCGACCACCTTGCGTGGCCCCTTTACGGCTGTTGGTCCTTTGCTGGAAAGCTTGCGGCCGGTGTTTGGGCTTAGCACCAGTGAAGCGGGGTTACTGATTACCTTGCCACTGCTTAGCTTTTTTGTGGTGTCGCCTTTCGCACCATTATTGGCACGAAAAATAGGTTTGGAACGCGCGCTGTTTGTGGCGCTGTTGATTATGTGTGCGGCGATTGTGCTGCGTTCTACCGGTGCTTTGTGGAGCTTGTACGCTGGGACCAGTATTTTGGGTGCAGGTATTGCGATTGGTAATACCTTGCTGCCTAGCCTGTTGAAGCGCGATTTTCCGTCGCAAATTACCACCTTGACGGCGGTGTATGCCATCACCATGGGGGTGGCATCGGCTGCGGGTTCGGCGGTGGTAGTACCGTTGGCGCAAAGTTTGAACTGGCAGTGGTCTTTGGGTGTGTTTTTGGTGCTGCCCTTATTAAGTGCGTTGGTGTGGTTGCCGCAGTTGAAAGCTGTGCGCACGCAAGCTACAGCGGCTACGACTAAGCAGGCCGCTAAGCGCAGTGTGTGGACCATGGGTTTGGCGTGGCAGGTTGGTTTGTTCTTTGGAACTAGCTCGTTGACCTATTATTCGGTAGCTACATGGTTACCCGCCATGTTGGTGGATTTGGGCTACAGCCAAGCGCAAGCCGGTTCTTTGCATGGGTTGATGCAGTTGGCGACGGCCTTTCCTGGGCTGATTTTGGTGCCTATAGTAAAGCGTTCTAAAGACCAACGCGGCATTGCGATATCGATGGCGAGTCTCTCGCTACTAAGTTTGCTGGGTTTGATCTTGTTTCCTGCCGCAGCCACCGTATGGGTAGCCGTGTTTGGTTTTGGAGTGACGGGCACCTTTATTTTGGGGCTGTCATTTATTGGTATGAGAGCGGCTACCACGGCGCAAGCAGCGGCATTGTCAGGAATGGCGCAGTGCATAGGCTATTTGCTGGCGGCTACAGGCCCTATTGTGTTGGGGGCCTTGCATGACACGGTAGGTAATTGGCAGGTACCGTTATATGTGTGTACCGGATTGTGCGTGTTGCAAGCCATCTTAGGCATGGGGGCAGGTAGAGCCATTCATTTGCCACAAGACACTCCCGTTGCCGATGTGGCTGTTACGGCTACGGCAGAATAATCTACACATGGCGTGTTGCCGCGACAAATTGTGAAGGCGACACGCCAAAGTGTTTTTTGAAGGCCACCGTATAGGCACTGTGGCTTTCATAGCCGCAAGTCAGTGCAACGCTGACTATAGGGGCATTATTCAACAGCAAAGGCAGTGAATGCAGTAATCGGCATTGTTGACGCCAGCGGCCAAAGGTCATACCCGTACTGCGTTCAAAATGTCGATGAAAGCTCTTGCTGCTCATGGCCAATTGGTTGGCCCAATCTGTGGCGGTAAAAGGGTGCGACAGGTTGGCGGTTAAGGCGTCGCATACCTGCGCCATGGCGGGCTGGGCAGGCCACGGCAAATAACAGGGTAGTGGGCTTTGTTGCTGTAATTCTTCCAGCAGTAATTCGGACAGTAATTGATGGCGTCGCGAGAGGGCAGGGGGCGTGATGCTGTCTTGTGACAACGCAATGATCAACTCACGCAGTAACGGTGATACATGCAGTACATCGTCTTGAGCAGCCAAGTGGTTAGTGATCTCTGCCTTGATAAACAGTCCATGTGCACGAACCTGGTTATAGGTAAAAAAAGCATGGTCTGTTTGCGGGCGTAACCACACGGCAGTAGTGGGGGGAAGCAACCATTCGCCGCCATCAGTTTCGACTCGCATCAACCCTTCGGCGGCATACAGCAAGTGATAGCAATCGTGCTGGTGCGCAGGGACGTGCGTGTGGGCGGGGTAATGCCCATGCACGCCAGTGACCAGTAATGTGCTTTGTTCGTGGTGCGTTAGGTCTAGAAATGTGGCGACCCCGCCAGCGACGGTCATCATGATAGAGTTGTCTATTTTGATCAATAATCTGTCTATTTTTCTGTAGATAGACAAGCAGGTCAAGCCTACACTGTGTATTCCTTGTATGGATTTTGGGTTTCACGCCATGCCTCACGTACTACACAGCCTACGACTACTACGTTCCCTGACTTTAAGTTGGGGTCAGTGCGACGCTGTGCGCACCGTGACTTGTCCTGATTCCCCGTGACCCCAACCGCAGCAGCTTTTCCCTAGCAAGGGGAGTCAGGCAAATCTTTCTACGATTTCCTGAGGTGTGTATGCTGAGTAATCCAGCCCAAAAGTATCAGTCTTTTCCCGCCATCAATTTGCCAGGTCGCCAGTGGCCATCGCGCACGCTGACCAAAGCACCTGTTTGGTTATCTACCGATTTGCGTGATGGTAACCAAGCCTTGTTTGAGCCCATGAATCGCGAGCGTAAATTGCGCTTGTTTGATGAGTTAGTGCGCATAGGTTTTAAAGAAATAGAAGTGGGTTTCCCGTCGGCGTCGCGCACAGACTTCGACATTGTGCGTCACCTGATCGACGATAAACGCATTCCCGATGATGTGACCCCCATGGTCATCACGCAGTTACGGCCCGACTTAATACGTGACACCGTACGTAGCGTGATTGGGGCACGCCGAGTGATTGTGCATTTCTACAATGCCATTGCACCGGCATGGCGTGAAATTGTGTTCAACATGGAGGTGCCGCAGATTCAAGCCATGGTGCAAGAAAGCGTGCGGTTACTGCGTGAACTCACAGACCAATATCCAGAAACAGAGTGGGTGCTGCAATACTCGCCAGAAACCTTCTGCATGGCTGAGTTAGAGGTGTCGCTGCTGATGTGCAATACCGCCATCGAAGCGTGGGATGCGGGCCCCACACGCCCCATGATTATCAATCTGCCGACGACGGTAGAAGTATCCACCCCCAATGTATTTGCAGACCAAATTGAGTGGATGCATAGAAATTTATCTAGGCGCGAACATCTGGTGTTGTCCGTGCACCCACATAACGACAGGGGAACAGGCGTAGCCTGCGCCGAACAAGCAATGCTGGCAGGGGCCGACCGTGTAGAAGGCTGCTTGTTTGGTAATGGCGAGCGCAGCGGTAATTTGGATGTGGTGACCTTAGCCTTGAATCTGTACACCCAAGGCATATCACCCCAGTTGGATTTTTCCGATATTTCGGCAGTAGCCCGCATAGTGGAAGAAACCACTGCCTTGCCCATACACCCTCGCCACCCTTATGTGGGCGACTTAGTGTTTACGGCGTTTTCAGGTTCGCACCAAGACGCCATTGCCAAAGGTTTTGCTGCACAGAAGCCAGATGCATTGTGGCGTGTACCGTACTTGCCCATAGACCCCCACGATGTGGGCCGTACCTACGACAGCATCGTGCGAGTGAACAGCCAGTCGGGTAAGGGTGGGATCGCCTTCTTGTTGCAGCGTGATTATGGGGTGGTGATGCCGCGTCGTATGCAGGTGGAGTTCAGTGCGGTGGTGCAAGAGTATGCCGACAGCAGTGAAACCGAATTACACAGCGCACAGTTGTGGGAGGTATTTGAGCGTTGTTACTTAGGTAGCCAACAGCCTTCGCCTGCCTATGAGTATCACGGCCATCGCTTGTACGATACCGAGGCTGGATTGCAAGCCATTGTTTTGGAGATGACGGGGCCAGATGGGCAGCGTGTCAGCATAGAGGGTGAGGGTAATGGGCCTATTGCGGCGGCCGTTGCGGCATTGGGGCTACCTGTGCGTTTAGATAGTTATGAAGAGCGCAGCATGGGCGCTGGTGCAGATGCACAAGCGATGGCTATTGTAGAGGTGGTGTGGCCAGGTGTGCCGGGGTCACGTTTTGGGGTGGGGCAGCATCCTAATATTGTGACGGCGTCTATTCAGGCGGTGATCAGTGCCATGAATAGGTTTGTGGCGACGGTGCCAGGGGTGTTGTTGCGCTAGGCGTTGAGGGCTGTATTCATTGCACGCGCTGGGGGACTGCGGAATAACTTTTTATGATTTGAGACACCAAATCAAAAAATACTTTCGCAGCCTTAGGCTAATGCAATCCAGTCGTGAGTAAGCGGGCAGTAAATCTGGGTTATACATAAAAACAGCCCCTATCGCCATAAACAATAGGGGCTGTAATGTCTGCAGGTAGAGATTAACCGCGCTCCAACGCCTCTTTAACTAGGCGTCGTAGACCTTTCTCAGCAAACCAATGCGCACGCTCATCCGCTGTAGGCGGATTGTCGGCACGTTCTTCTAGCCAGTGATCAATGGCTCTGGTGCGCCAATGCAAGCCTTCTTGGTTAGCAATTTGAATGGCTAAACCGGGGCGTGCGTTTAGTTCTAACAGCATGGGCCCGTGGTTGGCATCCAAGACTAAGTCCACCCCTAAATACCCAAGTTCAGTCAGGTCGTAACAGCGAGAGGACAACCGCAGTTGCACGTCCCAGTCAGGGATAGCGTGGCCTGCTACTGCTACTTCGGTATCAGGGTGATGGGTGATGTGTTGATTCAGCCATACCCCCGAAGTCGTCAACCCGGTTTCTAACTCTATACCCGCGCCAATAGCGCCTTGGTGCAAGTTGGCTTTGCCGTCAGAGTGACGGGTGGGCAGGCGTATCATGGCCATGGCTGGGCAGCCACGGTACACAATAATGCGGGTGTCAGGCACGCCTTGGTAGCTTAGGTGTTCGAAAGCTTGGCTGAATTCCACACGTTGTTCGATCATGGCAGTATCAGGCCTACCCCCTAAGGAATACGCCCCTGCCAAAATGTTGCTCACGTGGTGCGCTAAGGCCTCAGCGCTCATCATGCGGCCGTTAGCGCGACGATACGCGCCTTTGTCATCTTTGCCGTTGAACACCAAAATACCGCTACCACCACTGCCATGTACCGGCTTGATCACAAAGCTGGATTTGCCTTCTAGCATGGCACTTAGCGAACGTATGTCACGGTGTGTTTGAATCACACCGTACAGCTCGGGCACGGCAACGCCTGCTTTGATGGCGAGTTCCTTGGTGAGTATTTTGTCATCCACCAAGGGGTAGCGGCTGCGTGGGTTCAGCTTGGCAATGTACTCGCCATTGCGTTGGTTCATGCCAGCAATGCCCAGACGGTGCAGTTCTCGCGGACTGATCCATCGTTTCATGGCTTACTCCTTCAGGCGTGGCAGCGAGCTAAAACGAAATAGCTCAGACAAGCGGTAGCCGGTATATCTACCTAAGACTAGCAGCAAGGCCAACACCACCAGAACCAGCTCGGGGAACACGAAGAACACGTGCTCTACATAGCGGTTAACCAGCAGCAGGTAACACACAGCGGCCACGACCAAACTGCCTGCACCTTGTTGGATGGCATCGGCGGGGCCGTGCTCTTCCCATACTAAAGACATACGCTCGATGGTCATGGCTAGCACCACGATAGGGAATAAGCCTAGCGACAAGCCTGCTTGTATATCTAGCTGGTGCGAGAATACGGCCAGCAACGTCATTAACACCACCACAATGGTGACGACGGCCGCTAATCGGGGTACCAGCAGAAGTTTCAAGTGTTCCAGATAAAAGCGCAGCACTAAACCCAGAGCCACGATAGTGCAGAACATGATGACCCCGTGCACCAACTGTGTTTCACGGAAGGACAGCGCGATCAGCACCGGCATAAAGGTACCAAAGGTGCGTAAGCCAATCACGTTACGTAAGAAAACAATCAGCAGCGTACCCAGTGGCAACAGCAACAGGATGCGATAGGTGTTTTGCACATCAATAGGCAGTTTTTCTAGCGAGAAGCTTAAGAAACTGTCTTCGTGTTTTTGTGCAGCAGCCTGAGTGGCTGCGGTCATGGCATCCAGATAACTACTGCTGGTAGACCATGTGACCTTACCTTGGCGGGCACGGTCTAGCGTCAACGGGCTGGCGCTATCACCTACCCACCAGACTAAGAAGTCCTCCGGAAAACCGCGTTCACCCGTGGTGGGGTTTAGCGCTATCCATTCACGGGTATTGTGAAATTGCAGCCAAGGAATTGCGTTTTGGTGTTGGCTACGATCGCTTAGGCTAAAGCCATGCACTACTCGTGCCGGAATGCGGGCACCTGCCAACAAATCAACAATCAGCTGCGTGCGCTCTAACGAGCTTGCCGTACGCGCCAAGAAAGCCGCCACGTTTTCGCTAGGCTGGCTGCGGTTTACCTCTTGTACCAACAGGGTGCTGAAGGAATCAATGTCTGCAGAACGGCTACGAATATCATCTAACAAGGCATCGGCTGCTGTGGCTAAAGCAGGTGGTAGCTCGGGTCTAGCGGCTACACCGGGAAAACCTTGTTGTGCTACGGGCTGATTATCGCGTACTAACTGCACACGGTAATACAGCGTTTGTGGGCCACCAGGGCGGCGCTGTGTCCAGGTAGCGGTACGGCTATCCTTCGAGGTTTGGGTGCTTAACCCGTAGCCACGCGAAATAAAGCTTTCGTCCACGATGGTGAAGCCGGGGGTGTAGTCGGGTAGTTGCAGTTCGGCTTTCACCGAGCTACCTGAAGGCACAAAGTCTACATTGGCTTCTACGGTCCACGCCTCAACCTGACTGACAGGCATGAGGGGAAATTGCAGGACACTGACTTTATAAAAGAAAAGGCTGCAGGCAACAGCCAGCAACACAAATACCAGTAACGGTAGGTGTAATCGTTTCATGGGAAATAGTAGCGAAAGACCAAATTAAGAAGCACTAGAGCAGCTGGGCTCGTGCATAAAGCGTTTGCCAGAGTCTATAAGAATAGAACCACGCATGTGATTGCGGCCTACCAGTAATTGATAGGTGAGCTCTGAGCGGTCGACTAAAGACACGTCTTCTAGGCGTTCGTGAGTGCCAATACACAGTGGCAATTGAATAACAGGACGGTTTTGGTGATTGCCGTCATGTCGAACGATACGTACATTGCGTTTGACGGGATATTCCAGCGCAATACGTTTGTTTTTATCAGAAGGGTCTACGACGTTAAAGCGTACCCAGTCTTTGCCGTCGCGTTCAAACTCTTCCAGATCCAAAGCGTTTAGAGACGAGGTGGTAGCGCCAGAATCTAGTCTTGCTTCAAAAACAAGGTCTGTACCAGCAATTTGTACTTTTTCTACATAGCCAGCGATTTCTAACGCTTGTATAGATGTGGCAGAACTGACTGTGGGAAACAGACCAGTCACCAAGGCGCATACAGAGAAAAGGTGTTTCAGTGTACGGGGTGTGGCGTGTGTACGTGTTGTATGAGTCAACACTACCTCCTGATTTTTTCAGCAAGTGGTTGATTTTAACAGAGGAACTACTGAAAAAAAGACTGCATATAGTCAAAGATTGATACGTTTTGTTTCTGGGGTGTGGTGTCTGCCTGCGGTTTCTGGTGCTCGGTAGTATGATAAAAGGCTTGATGGCACACAGAGAGTAAAGGGGAACACAACCATGACACAGCTAGATTTAATAGCCACCTTGGGGTTGGAGTCCCCTATTATTCAGGCTCCGATGGCAGGGGTGGCAACGCCTGAGTTAGCAGCGGCAGTCAGTAACGCTGGCGGGTTGGGTTCGTTGGGTTTGGGGGCGAGTACGGTAGATCAGGCACGTGCCATGATGGCGGCAACGCGAGCCTTAACTAACAAGCCTATTAATGTGAATGTCTTTTGCCATAAAGCGGCACAGTTTGACGCAGCACGTGAAGAGGCGTGGATTCGTTATTTTGCCCCGCATTTTGCGCGCTTTGGTGCTACACCGCCTACGGAGTTAGCGGAAGTCTACACCTCATTTTTGCATGATCCAGCTATGCGGTTTTTGATATTAGCCGAGCAACCTGCTGTGTTGAGTTTCCACTTTGGCATTCCGGATGATGCGTACTTAACTGCCGTCAAAGCGGCCGGTATTATTACCATGGCATCGGCCACCAGTTTGCGCGAGGCCAAAGTGTTGGAGCAAGCGGGTATTGATGTGATTATTGCGCAAGGCATTGAAGCGGGTGGGCACAGGGGAGTTTTTAATCCGGATGGCCCAGATGAACGTTTGAGTACAGCGGTCTTAACCCGTTTGCTGGTGAAAAAATGCCATAGGCCTATTGTGGCAGCCGGTGGCATTATGGATGGGCAAAGCGTACGCGCCATGCTGGATTTAGGGGCTGTGGCCGCCCAAATGGGTACGGCATTTATTTTGTGCCCTGAGTCGGCAGCAAATACCAGTTATCGAGAAAATCTGCGCAGTGAACGCGCTGCTACCACACGCTTAACGCCGGTGATGTCAGGGCGTCCAGCGCGCGGCATGGTCAATGAGCTGATTCAGTGGGGGGATGCTAACGATGCACCGGCTGTGCCGTCTTACCCGCTTACCTACGATCTGGCCAAACAGTTAAATGCCGCAGCGGTGGCGCAAGGTAATCATGAGTTCGCTGCACAATGGGCGGGGCAGGGTGCGCCACTTGCTAGAGAGATGTCTGCCGCCCAGTTGCTACATACCATCGTGAAGGAAATGGCTTAAACCCTGCCTAAACTTTCGCCCGGAATAATCTCGGTTTTAATAGGGCGTTCTTTAGGTGGCGTGTTGCCAGCCAATAGTTCCAGCATTAACAGCGCCGCGCGTGATCCTATGTCATGCGCAGGTATGCGTATAGTAGTGAGTTTGGGGTGCACCATCGTTGCTTCTTCCATGCCGTCAAAGCCCACAATGGATAGGTCTTCCGGCACACGAATCCCCAGCATTTGGCACTCGTACAGCGCACCAATGGCTTGTAAGTCTGTACCACAAAACAGGACGCTAGGCCTATCATCTAAAGCCCATAATTCGCGTAGACCTTGACGCCCACCCTTATACGAGAAGGGCTGTATGGTCATCCATTTTTCTGGCACTTCTATGCCAGCGTGTGCGGCAGCCGTCAAAATACCATTACGACGTCCACGAGAACGTTCGTTATTTTCGATGGGGCCACCACAGATGGCAATACGCTTATGGCCGTGTTTGAGCACATACTGGGCGAGCTGATAGGACGCATCAAAGTTAGAAATGCCCACGCAATACGGGTAGTGGCTATCGTCCACCGACCACGTCAACACATAGGGCATATTTAACTGCGATAGGATGGAAAACACCTCTTCGCTGTGATCCGTACCCACCATAATAATGCCGTCCACACCACGCTCTAAGGTGGCGCGCACAATGGGCAGTTCGTCTTGAGTATGGTATTCGTGGCTAGCGATCAGCAGTTGGTAACCCCTGTCCCATAGGGCTTGCTGCATAGAGTGCGTAGATTGCGCAAAAATAGGGTTGTTCAGCGTAGGGTAAACCGCCGCAATGGTGTGGGTACGGCGTGATGCCAGCGCACGAGCCGAGCCGTCGCGTATATAGCCCAGCTGTGAAACAGCCTGATTTACTTTTTCTAAGGTGGTGGGTTTGACTTGCTCGGGTACAGAAAGAGCACGCGAAGCACTGCCTAACGAGACGCCTGCTAACTTAGCAACGTCAGCCAAGGTAGGCTTTTTAGTACGGGAAAGTCTGTAGTTCTTATTCATTGACAAGGATTTTAGTGGTTGTAATAATGAGCAGCAAATGAATTGAAACGCTTCAAATTATAAATGAGCTAGTATCCATCTTAACTGCTCTTTTTTTATATGCACCATTTGAAGCGCTTCAAATAAGGAAACTAGTGATTTGTTTGGCGTAATGCCACAAGTTAGTGTTGATAAAGGAGACAGTATGCGTTTCAAGAAAGTAACTTCTTTGCTGGCTGGAACGGCCGCAGTATTGGCCATGTCCTCGGCGGCAATGGCTGCTGAAGAAATTCGCATGGGGGCTTTGTATCCCTTCAGCGGAGCGTTGGCTCAGTTGGGTGATGAAAGCTATAGGGGTCTAGAACTGGCCGTCAACGAACGCAACGCACAAGGCGGCGTACTGGGCAAACAAATCAAGTTGGTGAAAGCCGATGCGGTGGATGCTAACCAAGCCGTGGGTGAGGCTCGTCGTTTGACTTCCGTTGAGAACGTAGAAGGCGTGTTCGGTAGTTTCTCTTCCGCACTGTCCTACGCAGCAACACAGGTTACAGAGTTGGCAGGTGTACCGTACTTCGAATTGGGTGCGGTGTCTGACAGCGTGACCGATCGTGGTTACCAGAACATTTTCCGTAGTAACTCTACCGCTAAAGACTTCGCTTACGCGATGGTTGATGCGGTGCAAGACGTGATTGCCCCAGAACTGGGTGTGGATCCTAAAAGCCTGAAAGTCGCGATTATTCACGAAGATGGCTTGTACGGTAAAACACTGGGTGGTTTCCAGCAAGAACGCGCTAAAGAGTTGGGTTTGGACGTAGTTGAAGTGCTGCCTTACTCGGCTAAAGCAGTGGACTTGTCCGCGTTGATTCTGCGTTTACGTGGTGCACAAGCCGATATCGTGCTGCAAACTTCGTACCAGAACGACACTATCTTGTTCTTCCGTCAGGCGAAATCTGCTGGCTACAAACCTAAAGCTGTATTGGGTGCAGGTGGTGGTTACTCTCTGACTGATACCGCTAAAGCATTGGGCGACACCATCGAGGGTGCGTTTGATGTGGACTTCCCTCAGTACAACACGAACGAAGCGGGTGCTCCTGGTTTGGGCGCTTTCGTAGAAGCCTACAAACAGCAGTACAACAGCGAGCCACGTTCCGGCCACAGCTTGGCTAACTACGTGGGTGCTGTAGCGTTTTTCGACATCATCGAACAAGCCGGTTCTATGGATGCAGACAAAATCCGTGAAGCAGTGATGGCCTACAAAAAACCAGTAGGTTCTACCGCAACAGGTTGGGGCTTTGACTTTGCTGAAAACGGCCAAAACACAGCAGCAACAACAACGCTGATGCAATGGCAAGATGGCAAATTGTTGACCGTGTGGCCAGAAGCCGCCGCCGTAGCAAAACCCATTGTTAATAAGTAATGCATGAAACGTCTGCCCGGCTCACAAAGCCGGGCATGACGATAGAAGGAAGCTGCAATGGATATTTTTCTGCAACTGGTGATCAACGGCCTGCTATTAGGCGGCGCGTACGCGATTATCAGTATCGGCTTAACGCTGATCTTTGGTGTGATTCGGGTAGTGAACTTTGCCCACGGCGAGTTCTTGATGGTGGCTATGTATGCTGCCTATTTGTTTTCAACGCAATTGGGCTGGCACCCTTACGTCGCCATCGTACCTATTGCGATCTTATTGTTTGGTTTGGGTGCGTTGATGCAACGTGCCATTATTCAACCACTGCTTAGCGCAGACGGACACATACAAATTTTTGCGACCGTGGGTGTATCCACGGCATTGATGAATCTGGCGCTGCTGGTGTTTGGCGCTGACGTGCTGGCGATTCAAACAGACATCGGTACAGACACGATCTTTTTGGGTTCATTCAGTTTTGGCGAAGGTCCGCTGATTACCTTAGTGGCAGCGTTGTTACTGGTATGGGGCATGCACCTGTTCCTGAAACGTACCTACTTGGGTAGAGCGTTCAGAGCCGTAGCACAGCATCAGTATGCAGCGTCGTTAATGGGCGTGAACGTACCGGTAATTTACATCTTGGCCTTTGCGATTGGCTCGGCGTTTGTTGGGGTAGGCGGTGCGTTGTTGACACCCCAATACCCCGTGTTCCCCACTATTGGTAGTTACTTTGTACTGACCGCCTTCGTAATCGTTGTGCTGGGTGGCATGGGTAGCTTGACTGGGGCGCTGTTTGGCTCGTTACTGATTGGTTTGGTGGACAGCTTGGCTGGCTACTACGTTGCACCGGACCTTAAAGAAGTGGTGTATTTCGCCATCTTCATTTTGATTCTGGTCTTCCGTCCTACTGGCCTGTTTGGGCTGGGACGAGGTTCTGAGTAAACCGGGCAAGAGAGGTTTTTCGTGTTTCCTGATATTCGACAACCACGGGTTTATGTAGGCTTGCTCTGCCTGGCATTGCTGGTCGTTATACCGTTAATTATTCAGTCCCCCTTTGTGTACCACTTGTTTGTGCTGATTTGCGTCTACGGCGCATTGGCAACAGCATGGAACATTGTTGGGGGCTACGCAGGTCAATTGTCTTTGGGCCATGCGGTGTTCTATGGCGTAGGTAGCTATACGGCAACGCTGTTGGTGATTAACTTCGGCATCACGCCGTGGTTAGGTATGTTTGTAGGGGCGGGTATTTCGGCACTGGTAGCCGTGATGATTGCGTACCCAACCTTCAGACTACGCGGACCGTTTTTCGCCTTGGCTACTATTGCCGTGTTAGAGGTATTTAAGCTGCTAACCGTACACCAATCCGACTGGACTGGTGGCGCTGCTGGCTTGAGCGTACCGCTGAATATCGGCCTTGAGTGGATGATTTTCCGTCAAAAATGGGCGTACCTGTTGGTGGCCTTTGGCATGCTGGTAGTAGCCATTTGGGTGACATGGTGGATTCGCCACTCCCGTTTGGGTTTCTATTTGGTGGCCGTGCGTGAGCGTGAGTTCGCGGCACCTGCCGTCGGTATTAATACTGTTAATGTCAAACTGAGTGCGGCAGTGATTTCTGCCATGCTAACCAGTATCGTGGGTTCGTTCCACGCGATGTACCTGACTTTTATCGAGCCTTCTGCCGCCTTCTCGTTGGAACTGTCCATTCAGATCGCGATGTTTGCCTTGATCGGTGGTTTGGGTAGTGTAGTAGGGCCATTGGCCGGTACGATTTTGGTGGTGCCTATTGCTGAGCTGGCCCGTGGCTGGTTGGGTAGTTTTGGTAGCGGTATGCACGGCTTTATCTACGGTGTGGTGCTGGTATTAGTGGTACTGACTATGCCACGCGGTATTGTGGGCCAATTTGGTGGTTGGGCATTGAAGTTCATCGACCGTTTGCCTGGGCCACGTGCCAAAGTAGTACCGCCAGCAGCGATGCCCGAGAGCAGCACAGCGCATAAAGGCGAGCCTATCTTGAAGGCCGAGCACTTGAATAAACACTTTGGCGGTTTGCATGCGACCAATGATGTGTCGCTAACACTGCACGAGGGTGAAATTCTGGGTGTGATTGGGCCTAACGGTGCGGGTAAAACCACGGTGTTTAACCAGCTATCTGGCTTCATTATTCCTGATAACGGCACGGTAAGCGTGCGTTTGGAAGATGGTAGCTGGGTGCAACCTCGCACTCCTCAAGATTTTGCTAGAGCAGGCGTAGGTCGTACCTTCCAGATTGCTCAGCCATTTTCGGGTTTAAGCGTTCTAGAAAACATCATGCTGGGTGCATTTATGCACACCACAGACAAGCGCGAAGCGGAAGCTATTGCTAGACAAGTGGCCGAGCTTACCGAGTTGACCTCAAGCTTAGACTCTGAAGCACGTAGCTTAACCATTGGTGGCCTGAAACGACTGGAAGTTGCCCGAGCATTGGCAACACGTCCACGTATTTTGCTGCTAGATGAAGTGATGGCAGGTTTGAACCCTACTGACGTGGAACGTGCCATCAATATGGTGCGTCGTATCCGTGATTCAGGGGTATCGGTTCTATTTATTGAGCACTTGATGCAAGCAACGATGGCATTGTCCGATCGCGTAGTCGTGATCAACGTAGGACAAGTGCTAACCGGTGGTGCACCAGAAGAAGTGGTTAACGACACGCGAGTCATTGAAGCGTATCTAGGCAAGGAGTATCTACGTGCTCAAAATTCATGATTTATATGCAGGCTACGGCAAGAGTGAAGTCTTGCAGGGCGTATCGCTAGAGGTGCCAGAAGGCAAAATTGTTACGCTGATTGGTGCCAACGGCGCAGGGAAAACCACCACGCTTAAAGCGTTGTGTGGCCAGTTGAAATGCCGAGGCAGTATCTCGTTTCAGGGACAAGAAACCAATGGTTTGGCCCCCCATGAAATCGTGGATTTAGGTATCACCATGATCCCAGAGGGCCGTCAGCTGTTTCCTTTCTTGTCCGTGAAAGACAACTTGCTGATGGGGGCGTATCGTAAAAAAGCACGCCCTGTGGTGGCTGAGCGCTTAGAAGAAGTGCTTGAACTGTTCCCCCGTGTGCGTGAGCGTTTGGACCAGTTTGCAGGTTCACTGTCTGGCGGTGAACAGCAGATGGTGGCGATTGCTCGCGGCATGATGGCATGCCCTAAATTGTTGCTGTTTGATGAGCCGTCTTTAGGTTTGTCGCCTTTGTTGGTAGAGCAGATGTTCGACGTGGTGCGTCGCGTAACCGAACAGGGCATCACTGTACTGCTAGTAGAACAGAACGTTTTCCATACTCTGCGCTTAGCCGATTATGGCTACGTGCTGGAAAACGGCAGCATTGTGTTGTCAGGTACAGGGGAAGAGTTGTTGGGCAACCCCCATGTACGTCGCGCCTATTTGGGGCATTGATAAAGCAGGAGCAGTTGATGAGAAGTATGCAAGTGTTGGAGTTTGGTCAGCCGCTAGTGCAAACTGAAAGTGCTGTACCCGTACCCACAGGCAAAGAAATCTTGTTGCGCGTGAAAGCAGCCGGTGTGTGTCACACCGACTTGCACCTTTGGCATGGTGGCTATGACTTGGGTCATGGCAAACGTTTATCCATGGCCGAACGTGGGGTGAAACTACCCTTGACCATGGGCCACGAAAACGTGGGCATGGTGCTGGCGGTAGGTGATGAAGTACGTAACGTGAAAGTAGGCGATGTGCGCTTAGTCTACCCATGGAACGGTTGTGGTCACTGCGAAGTGTGTTTATCTGGCCAAGAAAACTATTGCCTGACACCGTGCACCGTAGGGATTAATCGCCCCGGTGGTTACTCGGATCACTTAATCGTGCCCGATGAGCGTTACTTAGTAGACTTGAAAGGTGTGAGCGCAATCAAGGCTGCGCCGTTGGCGTGTTCCGGCCTAACTTGCTATTCGGCATTGCGTAAGTTTGACCAGGCACGTTTGCAGCGTAACACCATGGTGATTATTGGTGCGGGTGGCTTGGGCTTGATGGCGTTGGCGTTGCTGAAGGCCATGGGTGGTAAAGGCGCTGTAGTGGTAGAACCCGATGCAGCCAGACGCCAGGCTGCGCTGGATGCGGGTGCGTTAAGCGTGGTAGACCCCAATGCAGACGATGCGGTACAGCAAGTACAACAAGCGGTGGGTGCACCGGTGTATGCAGTGCTGGATTTTGTGTCCAACCCACACACTACCGAGTTAGGTTTTACGGTAGTCACGAAGGGTGGTCACATGGTGTTGGTGGGCTTATTTGGTGGGGCGGCTCCGTGGCCATTGCCATTAATCGCCATGCGCGCCATTACCATTCAAGGCAGTTATGTTGGGTCGTTGGGCGAATTACAGGAACTGGTGGAATTAGTCGCCAACGAAAACCTGTCGCTGATTCCCGTGACTACCTGCTCGCTAGATGCCCTAGGTCAGGCGTTGCAAGACCTAGAGCAAGGTAAGATTTTGGGTCGTATGGTGATGACACCAGAGGCCTAAGATGCCACAAAGGGCTAAGGCAGTATATTGCTTTAGCCCTTTTTTAAATACACATGCAGGCGTTGGGCCGCATTTTGCAAATGCGTTTCTGCTGCGCTAGCGGCTGCATCGGGGTTTTGTTCTTCAATCGCTTGCAAAATGGCATGGTGCTCTTGCTGCACGGTTTGAATCAGGTTGTGGTGGTAGGTAGCCGTGTGCTGCCTGGCCTGTCTGATGAAACGTCTGGCATGTTGCTCTAGGTATTCGTTGAGCTGCATAAAGTGCGGGTTATGTGTTGCGTCTACGATGGCTTGGTGAAAAGCGTAGTCTTCTTCATCGCCGGGTTGGTCACTCAAGATGGCATATTCCATAGCAATCAGTGCACGCCGTATGTTTTTCAGGTCTTGCTCGGTTCTGCGCATAGCTGCGTAGCGTGCGGCTGACCGTTCAAATACTTGTATCAGTTCTAAGGTGTGGGCCAACCCTTCGGCATCATGCAGTTCGGTATAGGGCAGCCTAAAGCTTTGCCGACTACCGCGTTCGCTCACAAACACGCCTTTACCCTTGTGCGAGATCACCAGCCCTTCTGACTTTAGTTGCGACAGTGCTTCACGCACTACCGCACGGCTCACGCCAAACTGTTCGCACAGTTCTCTTTCGCTAGGTAGCTTATCGCCAGGCGATAGGGTATGGCTGTTAATGTGCTCGGCAAACCAGGTCACAAGAGGGGCACTAAGTGAAGCGCTGGTGTCAGGAATAGTGGTGTCCATAGTCGGGCAGTAAAGGTGGGAGACGCAGCCGTATTGTACAAGTCAGCGTGGTTTTACAGTGCTAGCACAGGGCGCAGAACATGAAAAACCGTAAGCGATTGACAAGAGTTTTTAGCCAAGCATAGAATGCATTATCCTGTCTGACAGGTTTCGTATCCTATCAGGTAGGTTGGTTTGAATCAATGTGGATGAGAAAATGAGCAATCAAAATACAGTCGTGCAGGCAGAGTCTGATCAGTGGGCTTGCTATGCCGACCTTAGAGACAAGGTAGTAGTGATTACGGGTGGGGCCAGTGGTATTGGTTTTTCCATGGCCCAAGCCTTTGCCTACAACGGTGCCAAACTGGCATTGCTGGATATTGATGCGCAAGCCTTGGCAACCGCACGCGATACATTGCTAAGTGACTATCCACATCTGGCCGTAGCCGTCTATACCTGCGCCGTGAACGACCAAGCTGGTGTACAAGCTGTGTTTGCGCAAATACAGCAAAGTTGGGGCCGTGTGGATGTACTGCTGAATAACGCCGGTATTTCCATGAATACACCTACGCTAGAGCTGTCGGGTGACGATTGGCGTCGTGCTATGGACATCAACGTGAATGGCGTGTTTTATTGTGCTCAAGAAGCGGCGCGTTGCATGGTAGAACAAAAGCAGGGCGTGATTTTGAATATGTCGTCCATGTATGGCGTGGTGGCAGCCCCTCAGCGTGCAGCCTATTGTGCTAGCAAAGCGGCCGTGGCTATGTTGACCAAAGTATTGGCTAACGAGTGGGGCGAGCACGGCCTACGTGTGAATGCAATTGCACCAGGTTACGTTCGTACCGCGTTGGTAGATGACTTGGTAGCACGTGGCAGAATGGACTTAGACGCCCTGACGAAGCGTACCCCGTCACGTCGCTTAGGCACACCAGAGGAAATTGCTGCGTTGGCGATTTTCATGGCATCAAACCAAGCGGCATTTATGAATGGCCACGTTGCCGTTGCGGATGGCGGTTGGTCTGCTTACAGCTATATTTAAGCGAGTATTCACGCAACAAGGCGGTGTCTCTGTTGCGTGGGTTTGTACTATGTACGGTAAAAGAAGATCAGCGTATGATAAAGTTTTGTTTTTTTGAAGCGCTTCATTTGTAAGTTCTGATCTTTGGTTTTAATAAAAATATGAAGCGCTTCAAGTAAGAGGAGACAGCAGTGGACAAGAACATGAAACGCGTAGAACACGGTGCAGGTGGTGAGGTAGAGGTACTGCATCTGGTGGATGCAGAAATCCCCGTCGCTGGCGCTGGCGAAGTACTGATTAAAGTGGCGTACGCAGGCGTTAACCGTCCTGACGTATTGCAGCGCAAAGGCTTGTATCCACCACCTAAAGATGCATCGCCTTATTTGGGCTTAGAAGTGTCGGGTGAAGTGGTTGCTTTGGGAACTGGTGTAAGCCAGTGGAAGGTAGGCGATAAAGTATGTGCGCTGGTGCCAGGTGCAGGCTACGCTGAATACTGTGTCACCGATGCTCGCCACTGTATGCCTGTACCTGCCGGTTTAAGCATGTTGCAAGCTGCCGCTTTGCCTGAAACCTACTTAACCGTGTGGACCAACGTATTTGAACGTGGTGCGCTGCAAGCGGGTGAAACCTTCTTGGTGCATGGCGGTTCTAGTGGCATTGGTTTAACCGCTATTCAATTGGCTAAAGCCTTTGGTGCTCGTGTATTTACTACCGTAGGTAATGCCGATAAAGCCGAAGTATGTCGTGCACAAGGTGCCGATGTAGCCATCAACTACCGCGACGAAGATTTCAGTGATGTCGTACAGCAGCAAACCGATGGAAAAGGTGTAGAGCTAATCCTAGACATGGTGGGTGGCGATTACATCACACGCAACGTAGCATCGCTGGCCTTGGAAGGTCGCTTGGTACAGATTGCGTTCCTGCAAGGTAGCCGCGTTGACATGGACTTAATGCCCATCATGCTGAAACGTCTAACGGTAACGGGCTCTACATTACGCGCACGTAGTAACGAACAAAAAGCAGCCTTGGTCAATAACTTGGTAAAGGCCGTGTGGCCCTTGTTAGAAGCCGGAAAGTGTTTGCCAGTCATACATGCCGAATACAGCTTGAACGACGTACAAGCCGCACACCGTTTAATGGAAAGCAGCCAGCATATTGGCAAAATTATGTTGAAAGTAGGGAAGTAGGCCATGCAGCATCAAAATAGAGTAGTTGTAGTAACCGGTGGTCTAGGTGGCATAGGCAGAGCCATTGCTGAACGCTATGTGCAAGATGGCGCAAGCGTTGCCATTGTGGATATGGATGCCGAGCGCGGCCAAGCCTTGTGCGCCGAGTGGAAAGATGCGGGTCATAAGGTAGCGTTTGCTGCGGCAGACGTAGCCGATTACCAAGCCTGCGAGCGTGCTGCTGATCAGTTGCAAAGCATCTTGGGCCCTATTGATACCTTGGTGAACAATGCGGGCATTTCGCCTAAGCACGATGGCCACCCTATGCCCTTTCATCACATGGACCCAGCCGAGTGGAATCGCGTGATGAACGTGAATCTAAACAGTGCTTTTAACTGGTCGCGTATTCTGACTCCCGGCATGGTAGAGCGTAAATTTGGCCGCATTGTGTCCATGTCTTCGGTAGCGGGCAAAGCCAATATTGTGGATATTGTGGCGGCGCATTACAGCACCACCAAAGCAGCGTTAATTGGTTTTACTCGCCATTTGGCCGGTGAGTTGGGCCCACACGGCATTACCGTGAATGCCTTGGCTCCTGGTCGTATTAATACGCCTTTACTGAAAACCGTAGTGAGCAGTGCCAACGACGATGTGGTGAAAGAAACCCCATTGCGCAGACTGGGCGAGCCAGTAGAAGTAGCAGATGCTTGCTTGTTTTTAACGTCACCTAGTGCCGCGTTTGTGACTGGACAAGTGCTGGATGTGGCTGGCGGCTGGATGTTGACCTAAGGAGACCATGGTAATGCTTATTACAGGAAATACCCGTTTATTCGCTATTCTGGCTGACCCTATCGCCCAAGTGCGTACCCCAGAAGTGCTAAATGCCTACTTTGATCAGCACAGTGTAGATGGCGTGTTAGTGCCTATGCATGTGCCGTCAAATACGTTGTCCATCACCTTAGATGCCATACGTGGCATGAAAAACATGGGTGGTTGCATTGTTACTGTGCCGCATAAAAATGCGGTGGCTGAATTGTGCGATGTGTTGGGGCCTACCGCTAAAGCAACGGGTGCGGTCAATACAGTACGCCGTTTGCCCGATGGCCGTTTGTATGGCGATATGTTTGATGGCGCGGGCTTTGTTAGTGGCTTAATCAGTCAAGGCAATGACCCCAAGGGCAAACGCGTCTTGCTAGTAGGGGCGGGTGGTGCGTCGGGTGCCATCGCGTTTGCTTTGGTGCAAGCCGGCGTCAGCGAGTTGGTCATTACTAACCGTACCTTGAGCAAAGCTGAAGACATCGCCAATCGCATTAAACAAATCGTGGCAGATGCCCCAGTGCGTGCAGGCAGTGACGATGCACAAGGCTATGACATTGTGGTGAACGCAACCTCGCTGGGCATGAGTCCAGACGATGCCTTGCCTCTGGATGTAACGACCATTTCACCTAGTACGTTGGTGGCAGAAATTATCATGAAACCAGCGCTGACCCCGTTGTTGGCTGCGGCTCAGCAGCAAGGGTGCTCCGTGCACTTTGGTCGTCATATGTTGGATGAACAAGTGCGCTTGATGGCAGAATTCATGCTGGATACCGCCGATCATGTCTGATGCCAACCAAAGCTTCGATTATGTAGTGGTAGGGGGCGGTACAGCCGGGTGTATCCTAGCGAATCGCCTGACGGCCAACGGACGCTATAGCGTGTTGCTGCTAGAAGCTGGCGGGCAAGGTAAAGGGTTTTGGATTCCCATACCTGCTGGGTTTAGCAAGTTGCTGACTAACCCTAAATTCAATTGGCGATTTTCCACAGCCCCTGAAGAAAGCACCTTAAACAGAGTAATCGCGGTGCCTCGTGGTAAAGGTTTGGGTGGTTCTACGCTAATTAACGGCATGATTTATGTACGTGGCCAAGCGCAAGATTACGATCATTGGGCAGAGCTAGGTGCTTCAGGCTGGGATGCAGAATCTGTAGAGCCTTACTTTCGCAAGTTAGAAACCTACGCGCAAGGTGGTGAAGGGCGTGGTACGGATGGCCCTATGCATATTTGCGAAGTCTCCGAGCGCCATACCTTATCCACAGCCTTACTGGATGCGGCCCAAGAAGCAGGCCAGCCCTTAAATGCCGATTACAACAGCGGTGACCAAGAGGGTTTTGGTTACTACCAAGTTGCGCAACACAAAGGTCGTAGATGGAGCGTGGTAGACGGCTACTTAACGCCAGCACAACAACGCACCGGCCTAACGGTACGTACCGATACCCATGTGCTTAATCTAGAACTAGACGAGCAAAAGCGTTGTACCGGTGTGCGCTACGTGCATAACGGGCAGACGGTAACGGTGAATGCTAAGACAGAAGTCATTCTGGCAGCCGGTGCGGTGCAGACTCCACAAATTTTGGAGTTGTCGGGTATAGGTAAACCAGATGTGCTGCAAAAAATTGGTGTGCCAGTGCGTCATGCCTTAGAAGGGGTGGGAGAGAACTACATCGATCACTTCTGCACACGTATGAATTGGCGTGTGAAAGGCACAGACTCGCTGAATGAACTAACGCGTGGGCTGCCATTGGTGTCCGCGGTAGGTGAGTACTTTACCCGCCGCACAGGGATTCTTACCTTAGGTACAGGCTTGGTGTTTGGCTTTGTGAAAAGCCGCCCCGAACTTACCGCGCCTGATGTGCAGTATTTCTTCATGCACGCCAGTTACGCCAATGCCGCTGAACGTAAGCTAGATAAGTTGCCCGGTATGACCTTAGGTGTGGCGCAGTTGCGTCCTAAGTCACAAGGCAGCATTCATGCCCAATCGGCCGACCCTTACATGCAACCGGCCATCAAGCCTAACTTCTTAGCGGTTCAGGAAGATCAAGACAGTTTGATTGGTGGTATGCAGGTAGCTAGGAACATCATGGCGCAGCCTGCAATAAGCCGCTACATAGAGCAGGAAATGGCTCCAGGTAGTGGGGTGCAAAGTCATGAGCAGTGGTTGAAGTTTGCCCGTGAGAATGGTCAAACTATTTATCACCCTATTGGTACGTGCAGGATGGGTACCGATGACAATGCCGTGGTAGACCCAAGCCTGAAAGTACGTGGCCTGCAAGGTTTACGTATTGTGGATGCGTCGGTGATGCCAGCGATGGTAAGTGGGAATACGCAAGCGGCGGTGATGATGGTGGC
>JBQELO010000005.1:0-71959 GCA_052103955.1 Paenalcaligenes sp.
CCGGCCTGTCACGCCGGGGGTCGCGGGTTCGAGTCCCGTCCGCTCCGCCAAGAATACAAAAAAAGCCTTTGAGAAATCAAAGGCTTTTTTGCTTTCTGCTCCCTATCCCCACAAGTGCCTAACCCTCTATTACTTAGTTAGCGCCAACTGTACGGACAGCCCCAAAAAAGCTGCACCAAATAAACGGCGCATCCATAACTGCACACGCACATTGGCAATAATATATCGCCTAACACTGACCGCGCAGGCCCCATACAGTACAAAAACCAGCAGTGACATAAGCATAAAGACGCTACTTAGCCACAGCATTTGCGAGATAGGCAACACATCATCGCTACGTATAAATTGCGGTAAAAAAGCAAAAAAGAACACGGACAGTTTTGGGTTTAGCAGGTTGATTAACACCGCCGACACAATGATCTCTTTATTGTTTGGCTTGGTTTGATCCGCCTCGAAACGTAACGGCCCACTTTCACGCAACATGGATAAGGCCATGTAGATCAAATACACCACCCCCATGTATTTGAGTAGCTGAAAAGCCATTGCACTGGCATGCAGCACCATCGCCAATCCGCTGATTGCCACTACCGCATGCGGAACAATCCCTAAGGTACAACCTATTGCCGCCACCACACTGGCGCGCAGCCCACCCGACAAACCCGCTGCAATGGTGTAGATCACCCCAATACCGGGTGACACAATAATCAGCAGTGAGGTCATCACAAATTCCATACTCATCACTAGTCTCCAGCCACATAAAGGCTATCACTATGTCAGTACAGTCTCTGTCTATCTTGAACGAAATTGCAGCATGATTACGAGCAGTGCCGTGCATACAGGCCTGGTGAAAAACCAAAGCTGCGCACAAAATGCCGTGTCATATGGCTTTGGTCTGCAAAGCCACTGGCATATGACGCCTCGACCAATGCCCTTCCCTCGCCAATCAGCCGCTTCGCTATTTGTACCCGTTTTTGTACTGCATACGCATGCGGCGTCAGTCCAGTCAGACGTGAAAAAGCACGCACTAACTGGAAGCGACTTAACCCAGACTCTTTTGCTAATGCCGCCAACGAGATATCGCCTAGAGGATCATCGTCAATCATCGTTTTAGCCAATCCTGCTGCGGAACCCAGCAATGGAGACGACGGTATAGTTCTATCCACCAACAACGGTAATAGCAACAATAGCTTCTCTTCGAATGCTACATAATCGTCCGCATCCACGGCCGTCAACAAACTACCGTAGGCCTGACTAAAAACCTGCGCCGCACAACTACTGCGCAACACAGGATACGAAAACTCCTGCAATACAAAACCAGTGTCCACTGCTATATCAGCTAATTGATGGGCCATCACAACCGGATCAAAGAACAACATATGCCAGCGACGAATGTCATTGATAGGCATGCCATCGTGCACCTCGGCAGGATTCACTGAAATAACATCGCCTGCTGTCGCTTCTACCTGCCCTCGGCCGCTTGCAGAACGCTGCGCTCCCCACACTACCAGCCCTACACCGTACTGCCCGTGTAAATGCTTAGAAAAGCTACGACCGCTCTCTGCCTCGATGATCTCCACACCAAGTTCAGCAATACGTTTCACAGTAAATACGTGCCTAGTCATGTGCGCCCATGCCCTCTGCTTACTCAGCTCGTACCCACGGCGCCTTGGCCAAACTGCTTGCTAAATAATCCATAAATGCTTGCACCCGCGCAGGACGTTTGCGACCAGGCGGTGTCACTAAAGAAAGCGACACAGACCCCGCTGACCAATCTTGCATCACATGACGCAGCGCGCCACTTTGCAAGTGATCCCACACCAAGAAATCGGGGAGCAACGCCAACCCCATACCCGCTAATAATGCAGGCTGCAAACCATCCGAGTTATTCGCACGTAACGATACGGGTGGCAAATGCTGTACAAACTCGCCTTTAATCGGGTGTTTGAAGCGCCAGCTCATGCCTGCTTTGGAATAGGTATAAAGCAAAGCTTTGTGATGCGCTAGCTCCATAGGGTGCTTGGGCTCACCATAAGCCTCCAAATATGCTGGTGCCCCCACCAACAAAATACGTATTTTGCAGATATTTCTAGCCAATAAGCTGGAGTCCACCAAGTTGGAAATACGTACAGCTAGGTCAAAGCCTTCAGCCACGAGATCTACATGCTCGTCGTTGAACTGTATGTCTAGTTCTACCTCGGGATTAGCTTTTAAAAAGGCAGGCAACAAAGGCGCTAAGCTACCTAAGCCAAACGACATAGGAGCCGACACGCGTATCATGCCCCGCAAACTTTGGGATTGCTCGGTTATCTCGGCCTCTACCGCCTCGCCCTCTTCTAAGATACGGTTTGCCCGCTCTAGCGCCACATGACCACTTTCCGTCAGCGACATACTGCGTGAGGTGCGATGAAAAAGCATGGTTTTCATGCGCTGCTCTAATCGGGTAATCGCTTTGGAAACGGTAGCGGGTGATAGCGACAACTCTTCTGCTGCACGCGCAAACGACCCCGTGGAAGCCACCGTAGCAAAAATAGCCCAAGCCTCTAGATCTGGTAGTTTTCTCATTTATTTCACAGCAAAAATTTCACGGATAAAGGCCATTTCTGTGAGTGATCACATCAAAAATGGAAAGGATGCTATTCCCAATTTTGGATTCTCAGCCCCATGCTCAGCTCGTACACTAGACACATGATAAAGATTGTTCTGACTAGGAGCAGCCCATGATTGAGCATCGTCCCTTTACCAGTTTAGGTGGCGCCAACCACGGTTGGCTAGACGCCAAACATCATTTTTCCTTTGCTGAATACTACGACCCAAAACGTATGCATTGGGGCGCCTTGCGTGTTTGGAACGATGATACCATCGAATCCGGCACCGGCTTTCCACCCCACCCTCACGCTGACATGGAGATTATTACCTATGTACGTGAAGGGGCCATCACGCACCAAGACAACTTGGGCAATCAAGGTCGCACCGAAGCAGGTGATGTGCAAGTGATGAGTGCAGGCACAGGTATTGTGCACTCCGAGTACAACCTAGAACCAACCACTACCCGCATCTTTCAGATTTGGATTATGCCCAACCAACGAGGTATTGCACCATCGTGGGGCTCTAGACCTTTTCCTAAAGATGACAGAGCTAACCGCTTCGTTGTATTAGCAAGTGGACTTCCAGAAGATACGGACGCGCTACCCATTCGCTCAGATGCCCGCGTAGTAGGTGCAACGCTTAAAGCCGGTGAAAGCATTGATTATGACTTTGCATCACCAGAACGTTATGGCTATTTGGTACTGGCCAGCGGCCAAGCAAAAGTGAATGACAAGCTGGTATTGAATGCCCGCGATGGCGCCGCCATTCACCAAGAAACTACCCTACGTATCACGGCTATAGAAGACACAGAGCTCGTAGTGGTAGATGCCCCTGCCGTAAATTAAAACGTTATTATTACCCGCTATTTTGACCCAACATAAAAACAGGAATTTTCAAATGAGTAACAGCTACCTTGCCGCACTAAAAAATCGTCGTACACAATACGCTTTGGGCAAAACACTACCTCTGTCACAAGCAGAAGTTACCACGCTGATTCAAGACGCTATCCGCTTGTCTCCCTCCTCTTTCAACTCACAAAGCTCACGCGCCGTGATCTTGTTTGGTAAAGAAAGTGAGAAATTCTGGGATATCGTCAAAGCTGAATTGCGTCGTATCGTTCCTGCGGAAGCCTTTGCGCCTACCGAAGCTAAAATCAACAGCTTCGCCGCTGGTGCAGGTACTGTACTGTTCTACGAAGACCAAGACACCGTACGTGGCTTACAAGAAAAGTTTGCCGCTTACGCCGAAAACTTCCCTATCTGGTCCGAGCAAGCGAGCGGTATGGCTCAATTGGCTGTATGGACTGCCTTAGCTGACGCTGATATCGGTGCTAGCCTGCAGCACTACAACCCACTGCCTGACGATGCCGCCGCTAAAGAGTGGAACTTGCCTGCGTCGTGGAAACTGCGTGCGCAAATGCCATTTGGTTCGCACGAACAAGAAATCGGCGACAAATCCTTTATGGATGACGCAGAACGCTTCCAAGTATTTGCGTAATTTCAATCGCTATTGAATGTTCGCTGTTCAGCCTCTACAGCCCTTCATTTGAAGGGCTGTAGTCGTTTTAGCATTGAGGTTTTGCACTAACCGTACGTAAAAATTGCAATACAGCCCTCCACGACTCACGCCCAGCTTGAGCATCGGCGTAGGGTTGCCCTCCCGTCGTACACAGCAATCTAGATACCGGATGCAAATACGTAGCTTGCGAGGTAGGCACATAAGGGAAGCGTATAGCATGCCCTGCATGCGGGGTATTCACCCACTGCACTACTGAAGAGGTAGGCCTGGATGCCAAACGATCCACCACCATCTTACAAAAGCGACTAGCAGGCCACACACCATCGTCTGTACCCGATAACAGCAACACCGGCCCTTTTATGCGTTCTACAGGAATACGTGCCGCATCCATAGCTGCTATATCTTGCAGCGCAGTTTGTATGGCGAGTTCATGCCTATGCGGCTCACTGCTATCAAACGCTTCCCATGATGCATGCCTATTGTTCTGCCATAAGTGGCACAACGGTTCGCCATCAACCAACCATGTAGGTGCTTCTCTACCCATATCAGGATCTGCTGCGTTTTGTGAACTATGCACAAAAGCACTGGGGGCAAATGCCACGACTGCAGATACATCATCCGGGTACGTAGCCGCCAGCAACAGGGCCAACTCAGCCCCTCTAGAAGACCCACTAATGGCCACAAAATTATTGGTAGGCCGCACACGCTGGCGCAACCACGCCATCGCTCGCGTAAAGTACTCAAGGTCGGTGTACGAGATGTAATCTGACCGCCCAGGTACCCTAAAATACCCTAGCGCCAACGCCGCATACCCATGCGAGGCATATAACGCAGCCTGATGCTCTTGCAGCCCACCCTCTGAACCACCCAGTACCATCACAGCAGGTTTAGGCGCAGGGTCATCTGGCAAGAACAACACGCCATACACACCCTCTTCTTCTACTTCTATACGCGTCACATCCACCGCTATACGCTGCACCAACGTAGCGCTGACATTATTCACACCGCTGCGCACACCAATAGTCGTGACTAGCGGATCAAACACAGACTGATTAAAAACCTCACGCGCGGACTCTACCTGCGGCAATTGCGACCAAATCAGCCCCATAGCATCAGCCATATCATAGGTGCTAGCCTCGGCATCAGGCACTTGCTTGGCAAGCTCTACCATCCCCCTGTCGTCAGCCATGAACTCAGCATAACTGGTCCAGCGCACCCCCCGCCTAACCGTGGACGCACTAATCGCTACTTTTTCGCCAGGTACCGCGCCACGCAACGAGATCTGCCGTGGTACATCGATGCCAGCATCCTCAGGTGTCACTACTAGATTGAGCATGCCATTCCCCCGTAATGATGAAGTACCTCTAACCCCTGATGTTTATCCTATCAAACCCACCCTAGCTCGTAGCCATTTTGCCCTTTACTTACACCTCTACGTGCGTATGTAGTATTTATTTACACCCCTATATGTAACTAAAGATAACAGCATTAGCGCGAAGTAATGTCAAAAAAATGGGTATTTATGGCCATTTTCATGGTTTACGCATTATTTTCGACCGTAATTTATGAGTGGCCGTAGCTTTTATTTGCTACCCACTTACCTATAGTGAGGTCTACTTTTTCAAGGAGATTGAGCATGACCTCCCTTCACACTGCCCCGTGGTCAGTAAAAGCTGTCTTAGCCCTATACGAACAACCTTTCATGGACTTGCTGTGGCAAGCCCAAACTGTGCATCGCGAACATCACGATGCCAATCGTATCCAGCTCTCTAGCTTACTTTCCATTAAAACTGGAGGCTGTCCCGAAGACTGCTCGTATTGCTCCCAGTCGTCGCGCTATAACACTGGCATCAAGGCTGAAAAGCTGCTGGAGAAAGAAGCCGTTATCGAAGCCGCACTGAATGCCAAAGCCAATGGCGCCACCCGCTTTTGTATGGGTGCAGCGTGGCGCTCACCCAGTGAGGCACAACTGGATAAGGTCATTGAGCTCATTCAAGCCGTGAAATCGCTAGGCATGGAAAGCTGTGTGACCTTGGGTATGCTAAAACCTGGCCAAGCTGAACGACTAAAAGAAGGTGGTTTGGACTACTACAACCACAACCTCGATACGTCTGAAGACTACTACAGCAAAATCATCACGACGCGCAGCTACCAAGACAGGCTAGACACCCTAGACCGTGTACAGGCTGCTGGCTTAAACACCTGTAGTGGTGGCATTGTGGGGTTGGGCGAAGACCGCGAACAGCGTGCCGCCTTTATTACCCAACTAGCTAACCGACGCCCTTACCCTGAATCTGTCCCCATCAACCAGTTGGCCCCTATTCCCGGCACGCCTATGGCTGATAATGCTGCCTTAGATGACCTAGAGTTTGTGCGCACCATTGCCATTGCCCGCATCACCATGCCCACCGCTGCCGTACGGTTGTCTGCGGGCCGTTCAAGCATGAGCGATACCATGCAAACCTTATGCTTTATGGCCGGTGCTAACTCGATTTTCTATGGTGACCAATTACTGACCACTGAAAACCCACAATTCATGGCAGACAAACAATTGCTGCAATCCTTAGGCTTAAACAGCCATTGCTACACTCAACCCCATGACACACACGCTGCCCTGCCTGCTACAGGCCCCCACGCGGTGTTAGAAGCCTTGTAACCCCATACCACCATGCACCTACTTCTTTTTAGTATTGCCTGCAGCGTAGGCGTTTCCATTTTCCTGAAACTGGCACGCCGATATCAGTTGGATGTGGGTCAGGCTGTTGCCATCAACTACCTGACCGCTATTACCCTATGCGTGCTGCTGTTACGCCCAGACCCCATGAGCGTACTTTCCGGCAATACCCCGTTCTGGGTGCTGGGAAGTTTGGGGCTACTGCTCCCTAGTGTGTTTGTCATCATGAGCAAAGCGGTAGAGCAAGCTGGTATTGTGCGTAGCGATGCTGCACAACGTCTCTCGTTGCTAATACCGCTACTGGCTGCTGTGTTTATTTTTGGCGAATCGGTTACTGGCTACAAAGGTTACGGCATAGCCTTAGCCTTAGTGGCTTTACTGTGCTTGTTGTCACGCCCTAAAGCCGCAGCCGCGCCTTCTGCTTTTACTCAGTCCACTAACCAACACGCTACAACCTGGTTGCTAGTTGTGTGGTTAGGTTTTGGGGTCATCGATATTCTGTTTAAGCAGTTATCTAAAGCAGGCGCTCAATTTGCGGGCAGTTTGGTGGTGAGCTTTGCTATTGCTGGCGTGGTGATGCTAGCGTGGTTACTGCTACAACGCACTCGTTGGTCACGTCGTAGTTTGCTCTCTGGAATCGTGTTGGGCGCCTTGAACTTCAGCAACATCTACTTCTATATACGTGCCCATCAGCATTACGCCGAGAACCCCACCTTAGTGTTTTCAGCCATGAACATTGGCGTCATTAGCGTAGGCAC
Source organism: Paenalcaligenes sp. (assembly GCA_052103955.1). GTDB lineage: Bacteria > Pseudomonadota > Gammaproteobacteria > Burkholderiales > Burkholderiaceae_B > Paenalcaligenes. Next base: position 7,537 of record JBQELO010000005.1, read on the forward strand.
GATCATTGGGGCGGGGCTCTTTAAAGAAAAGCTATCTTGGCTAAATATCGCCGGAATTATCTTGGCGATTGGGGCGATTCTGCTACTGTTTCCCCGCTAGGTGATTCCGTGGGCTCCGGCGGCGTAAATTCGTCTAATTCGGGGCCCTCTTCCTCGATAACAGGATCGTGGGAAATATCACTGCTCATGTCCACCCGTGGGTCTAACACACCAGCCACGCTTGTGCCTTGTAGTTCAGGCATGGGCACAAACTCGGTAGGTGCATCGGGGCTTAAATGCTCGCCCGTCACTTTCTGCTGACGTACCACTAGCACCAGCGTCGCGCTACACGCCGCCACAAAGACATAAAACAGTGCACTGCTAACCGTATTCATCAGCACCCCCACCGTTAAGGGGCCAATACAGGCGCCTAGGCCATACATAATATACAAAATGGCACTTAGGCCCACCCGACGCTCGGGGTCTACGTTATCGTTCGCCAGCGCCGTACCCAAGGGGTATAACGTGAACTGCAAAGTACCTATAGCAGCCCCCAACCCCAACAATACCTGAAATGGAATATCTAACCAGCCCCACAGAGGAATCGCTAGTACGGTCAAACTAATTGCGTTAATACGTATGAGTGCGACGCGATTAAAGCGGTCAGCCAACCACCCCACAGGCCACTGCGCTACCACCCCTGCCGCCACAGATACCGCCACAAACAAGGCAGCCTCGTCATTGCCCAAGCCTACGCGCACACCATACACCGGTGCCAAACCATAAAATGAACCGGTAATCATGCCCGAGACAAAGAGCACTACCATCGACATGGGAACGCGCTCAAGATAATAGCGTGCATTAATGGGGGCTGGTACTTGCAACGCTGGGCTCATTCGTCGGGTCAATGCTATAGGCACCAAGCTGAACACCGAACATATCGCCACAAACACCAGCGGTTTGTAATCCAGTTCTGGGAAAAAGGTAAGCACCACCTGGCCCAACACCGTCCCTAAACTGGACATCAACATATAAAACGCAAACACCACGCCGCGTTTTTCGTTATCGGTTTGTTCGTTTAACCAACTTTCAATACCCATGTACTGGGTAACCATGGCGGCACCCGCTAGGAACCGCAGCCCTAGCCAGACCCACATGTTATCTACCAGTATCTGCGCCAGAATACAGACGGTAAGCATCGCCGCACTGGCCGCATAAGCACGTATGTGCCCCACGCCAATAATCAATCGGTGACCAGCCCTCGCGCCCACCACCAAACCGAAGTAATACGCTGCAATCAATCCACCAATCCATACCTCGGATACGGATTGCTCTGACAATCGCAAACCAATAAAGGTATTAAACAAGCCAGAGCCTGTTAACAATACCAACGTTGCCAGATACAAGGAGAAAAATGCGCCTATAGAGCCTGCCATGCCACGGTCCATTTTCTAAAAAATTGCCGACCCTAAGGCCGGCAGATTCACTTCATTTCTCACCCTTGATTTACGCAAAACCAAGGGGAAAATAGTCTGCCCTACAGCTGTTTCAACAGAGTCTCGGCATCGCTACGCTCGTAGCCACCGCCATCTTCCAGATTCAGGACTTTCACGACGCCATCTTCCAGCAATGCGGAATAACGACGTGAACGCACACCCAAACCCTTAGCTGTTAAATCTAGCTCTAGACCCAATTTCGCTGTCCAGTCGCCGCTACCATCTGCCAACAGGCGCACTTTGCCTTCAGCTTTTTGGTCTTTGGCCCATGCACCCATTACAAATGCATCGTTTACCGCCACGCACCAAATCTCGTCTACGCCTTTAGCTTTGAACTCAGCCGCTTTGGCAATAAAGCCTGGCAAATGCTGTTCAGAGCAAGTAGGTGTGAAAGCACCAGGCACAGCAAACAGTACAATTTTCTTGCCTGCTACTGCATCTGCTACCTGAAAACTATTAGGGCCTAGCGCGCATGTGTCCGTCGCTGTCAGCACATACTCTGCCAATGTTGCGTTAGGGACTTTGTCGCCAACTTTAATTGTCATGGTTTCTCCACCTCATAAACCTGCATAAATTACGGCCATGCCGTTCACCAATGAGTATGATGCCGCATTCTGCGTGACAAACCGGTAGACGGCGTCAAAACATCCACTCACTCGTCTACATGATACAACAAGACCTGGCGGTGACAGGCACCTACCAGGTCTTGTTTGTATCTAGCCATAACCTCTATATGGAGATTGCTATAGCCAGCCGGTCAGTCGTGGGAACCACAAGGTCACTTCTGGGATGAAGGTAATAATCATCAAGAAGGTTAACCCTGTCAGCAACCATGGAATGGTGGACTTGGTGACCTCTGTTAAACCTAGCTTCGATATACTGGATGCCACATAGAGGTTTAACCCCACCGGCGGCGTTGCCAACCCGATCTCCATGTTGACCACCAGCATGATCCCGAAGTGAACAGGGTCCATACCCAACTTCATTGCTACGGGGAACAAAATAGGTGCCATGATCAAAATCAGACCAGACGGCTCCATCACCATACCAATGACCAGCAGCAGTACGTTCACGAACAACAAGAATGCAATCAAGCCCATGCCTTGATCCACAATCCATGCCGCAATGTCTTGCGGGATTTGTTCAGACGTTAAGATGAAGGCAAACATCACCGCGTTGGTAATGATATATAGCAACATCGCGCTCATTGCAGCCGATTCCAGCACAATCTTGCGCACGTCTTTAAGCTTGACGTCTTTGTATACCCATACGGCGATTACAAACGCGTATACCGCACTGATGGCCGCTGCCTCAGTCGGTGTAAACACACCGCTGTAAATACCGCCCATCACCACAACCACCAGCATCAGACCCCAAACGGAATCTTTAAACGCTACCCAGCGCTCGCGCATGCTGGCTTTAGGCATACGTGGATAATCCAGCTTCCATGCACGGTACATGGTGGTCACACCCAGCATGAATGCCAAGATCAAACCAGGCACCACACCAGCAATAAACAGCTGGCCAATAGAAGCGGTACCAACGCGTACACCATCAGGACCTTCAACCATCATGCCACTGGTCGCTACGGCGTACATCACCATCACAATAGACGGTGGAAGCAAGATACCCAGACCACCCGAGGTGGATACGATACCCGTACCAAACTGCAGTGGATAACCTTGTTTGGCCATCGCAGGAATCATGATGGAACCAATCGCAGCAACCGTCGCAGGAGACGAACCACTAATGGATGCAAACAACGCACATGCCAATACCGCCGCTAAACCCATACCACCGGGAAAATGCCCCACCATGGAGGACGCAAACCGGATCATCCGCTGCGCCACCCCACCGTGCGTTAAAAAGCCCCCCGCCAAGATAAAGAACGGGATCGCCATAATCTCAAACTTTTCAATACCGGTGAACAGTTTGAGAGCAATACTGTCCATAGGTACGCTGGTCATGGTGAACAAAAACGTCATCACCGTCAGACCTAGCGCAATGGATACTGGCATCCCTGTGAGCAGCAGTACGCCTAGCAGCGCGAAAATAATAAAACTGGTCATGCGGATTCTCCGTCTTTCCTCATATCATCCAACCACTCTTCGCCAGGCTCTTCATGCTCGTACTTACCTTTAGACAGGAAGGCGTACAGCGCCTGCAAGAAACGGAAACACATCAACGCTGAACCCGCTGGTACAGCAAGGTACACAATCCACACTGGTACTTCTAAGTCAGCCGACACTTGGGCTGTCTGGCTGATGCCATAAACAAAGCTGCCACCGATCCATGCCACCAGCGCCGTAAATATCACACCGCCCAGCAACGAGATCACGATCAGCACTTTGCGTTTGCTTGGTGATACCGCGTTTACCAACACGTCCACACCCACGTGGATGCCCGTACGCACACCATAGGCAGCACCAAACTTGGCCATCCATACAAACAGGTAAATACACAACTCCTGCGCCCACAGCATATTCACGCTCACCACCGAACGGTAGGCTGAGCGCAGCGTGGACGACAGCTGTGGATAATCATGTGATCGCGCCCACGCGACCATATCCGCCAGCAAAGACACGGAGTAACGCTGCGTCACGGCGACAAAAATAATCAGCACGGCCGCAATCATTAATACAGAGATAAAAATCTCTTCAAACTTATCTAAAAAACGTAGAAACATGGCTTCTCCGAGACCTGTATACCCCGCGCAGCAACGCTATCGCGGGGTGGGGTCAAGCCTATAAGATGTGGTCTATACCACCGACCTGAAAACCAGAAAAACTGGCGCAGTCTCGCGCCAGCTCGTGATTTGGTTTTTATTCGACTGCTTTGTAAACCGCGTCAATGGTGTCCTGACCAATACGGGAAGCCATTTGCTGGTGTACAGGACGCAACTGCGTGATCCACTCTTGACGCTCTTCGTCTGTCAGGTCATAGAACGTGGTTTTGCCAGATGCTTTCATCGCTGCCAACGACTCATCGTTTTCTTGCTGAGCAATTTCGTTCGCGTACTCGGTGGCTTCTTCCATCGCTTTTTCTAGCTGAGTACGTGTTTCTTCATCCAAACCTTCCCAGAACTTCTTGTTCACGATAACGGCATAACCCAAGTAACCATGATTAGAGTTGGTAGCGTGTTTTTGCACTTCGTGCATTTTCTGGGTGTACATATTGGATGGTGGGTTCTCGGTACCATCTACCACACCAGTTTGCAGGCCTTGATATACCTCGGAGAACGCCATTACCTGTGGCACCGCATCCAGTGCTTGCATCTGCGCTTCCAATACTTTGGAAGACTGAATACGCATCTTCAGGCCTAGGAAGTCATCAGGGGTATGCAAAGGAGAGTTTGCACTCATGACTTTGAAACCGTTATCCCAATACGCCAAACCTTTAATGCCTTTTGGCTCTAGCTTAGCCAGCAAATCTTTACCAACTTGGCCATTGGTGACTTTACGCAGGTCGTCTTTGTTTTCAAAGATAAATGGCAAATCGAACACTTCAAATTCGCGCACGCCCAACGGACCAAATTTAGCCAAGGAAGGAGCCAACATTTGTACGGCACCTAATTGCAAGGCTTCCAGTTCCTCTTTATCCTTGTAAAGCTGCGAGTTTGGATATACCTCAACAACCACTTTACCGCCGGTATACTCTTCAGCCAATTGTTTGAAACGATCAGCACCTTTACCTTTAGGTGTGTCAGGAGCTACAACGTGACTGAACTTGATCACCAGTGGATCAGCGGCCCATGCGCTGGTAGCCATTAGTGCTGAAGCAACCAGTGTCAGCGTAAAGATTTTTTTCATTCTTCCCCTCCATGACCCTGCAGGTCTATTTGCTAGTGTTATAAAAAACAGATAATTCGCAGAGTAAAAATATTTTTCACCTTCCACTATTGTGGAAATCCGAAGTAAGCACCTATATGCGTATTTTTAGCAGCACTTTTCAGGGTAAACACCTAAGCGGTTCATCCAGGTTTAATGCCTTTATGAGCTACGCACCTATTTTGGCTATCGCCATTATCGTGATTTTAATTACGCTGTTTATTCTGTTATTACGCAAAGATAGAGTGGATGAATTACGTACAAAACTGATTGAAGATGCCTTATGGGTAGAGCAGAACCTATTTTTCCAGCTACGCACACATGAGGAAAACATAGAGCGACTTGCCCAAGAAATCAGCAAGGGGCAAGACCCAGACGTACTGCTCACCCGCTTGCAACACGTCAAAGACATACACCCAGAGTTGCAAATCATCAGTTGGTTTGATGAGCAGCGTGACGAACCGCTAACCCTACCTCGTGGCTATAACGCTCAATCACCCACTGATCCTTTGCCCCGCTTTAAAAGCTGGTTTCCTGCCCGCAAAGACGAGCAGTTAAACGAAATACTGGTTGATTTCCAAGTGCCTATTTTTGGGGCAAATAATCAGCCTACTGGCTTGCTACGTACCTCGCTTTCGCTAAACCAACTTCTCACCAGTCAAATACCGTGGTGGGTGGCGGGTCAGTATGAGATCGTCCTCGTCGATAACAATAGCGACAGAGTGATTGCCAGACGTGTTAACACGGCGCTCAAAACCAGCGAGCTTAGCTACAGCATGTCGGTAGACCCACCCTTACATGGCGTGCGCCTACAGTTAAAACCCTATACCTCTGGCTCTACTTCTACCCAAACACTGCTAATTATTGTGATTGTGGGGCTGGCCATTTTTGCCATCATTAGTTTATTGGTGCAGTACTACTACGCCCGTAAGCGCCAACAAGCCGAACAAGCGTTGCTGGATGAGCAAAACTTCAGACGAGCCATGGAAAACTCCATGACCACCGGCATGCGCGCTCGCGATCTCAATGGCCGCATTCTGTATGTGAACCCGGCTTTTTGTCAGTTAGTGGGTTGGAAAGCCGAAGAAATTATTGGTCTGTCGCCCCCCATGCCGTGGTGGCCACCTGATATGGTGAATGAAACCCTAGATAGGCACTACCAACAAAACCGTATGCCTACGGCCCAAAGCTTTGAGACACGCTTCCAGCACCGCGATGGTTCTATCTTGGACATACAGGTGCACGAAGCCCCCTTGATTAATAACCAAGGTAAACACATGGGTTGGATGGGTTCTATTATTGATATTTCTTCGCGTAAAGCGCAGGAAGAGCGCACCAGTCAACAAGCCGAACAACTACAAAAAACAGCGCATTTAATGAGTATGGGTGAGGTCGCCTCTACTCTTGCTCACGAGCTCAACCAGCCCTTATCTGCCGTTGCCAGTTATGCAGCGGGGTGCTTGAACCTACTAGAAGACGATGAGGAAACTAGCCGCGATGACTTACGTAGCGGATTAGAAAGTTTAGCTGCCCAAAATCGACGTGCTGGCGAAATCGTACGTCGCACCAACGACTTTGTACGTAAGCGAGAACCTTTGCTTAAACAAGAAGAGCTACGCCCTATCATTTTGGACAGCCTAAGTTTTATCCACAATGAACTGCTGAAGCATAAGGTACGCACCACCCTAGACCTTCCCGAGGCCGACCTCTATGTCATGGCGGATCGCATCATGATTGAGCAAGTGCTGTTCAACCTATTGCGAAATGCACTAGAAGCACTCAAGAACCAACCTATGGATCAGCGTAAAATAGACATCAACGTACAAACACGAGGCCAGCACGCATTAATTGCCGTCAGCGATCAAGGCCCTGGCGTTGCTGCTGAAATGGTGCCTTTATTGTTCCAGCCTTTCTCTACCAATAAAACCAACGGAATGGGCATAGGTTTGAACATTTGCCGATCCATTATTGAACTTCACCGTGGCACGCTATGGTATGAAACACCTGCCACTCACGGTGCCACCTTTGTCTTTACCTTACCGCTTGCCAAACATGACTGACGCACGTTCACCAGCCATCGTACATATTATTGATGATGATCAGGCTATACGAGATGCCCTAGCATGGTTGTTTAAAACCCGTAAAGTTCCTACTCAGCAGTGGGACTCAGGGGAGAGCTTTTTGCAAGCGTGGCACCCTGAGCTTAACGGCTGTTTGCTGTTAGACATTCGTATGGAAGGCTTATCGGGCCTAGAAGTGTTTGATCAGCTTTGCGAAAAAGGCGCCACTCAACCGGTGATATTCCTAACCGGGCACGGTGATTTACCCATGGCAGTGGCTTCATTAAAACGTGGTGCTGTGGATTTTATTGAAAAGCCGTTCAACGACAACGAGCTAGTGGATAGAGTGTTAGAGGTGCTACACACTTACCAGTTAAACCGTGAAGAACAACTACGTCAGCAGCAATGGAACGACAAACTAGCGTCATTGTCATCACGCGAAAAACAAGTGCTGCAGTTGGCATTGCAAGGCATGCTGAACAAACAAATAGCCGAAATGCTGGACGTTAGCATGCGCACCATTGAAGTGCACCGCGCTCGCATTCTGGAAAAAACCGGCACCAAAAACCTGTTAGAACTCGCACGCTTCTGTGGGAGCGAAAGTTTCCTGATCGAAGATAACCTCGAATCATGAGCGACTTCAATACCGTACAGAAATGACATGCCTATAATAGGGCAACCCCGTAGATTAACTTCTAGTATCTGTTTCACATCATGGCGAATTCTTCTTCCCCCACCGGTTTCGGTATTCCTGGTTCTGACGCCCGTTTGAGTCACCTTGACGAAAGTGGCAGTGTTCGCATGGTGGATATCAGCCATAAAAACCTAAGCGCACGTTCGGCAACAGCGTATGGTCGAGTACGCTTGGGCGAGCATGCTTTCGCCCTGCTTTCGGCACAAGACAACGCCAAAGGCGAAGTGTTAACTACCGCACACATTGCGGGCATTCAAGCCGCCAAGCGCTGTGCTGATTTGATCCCGTTATGCCATAGCTTGCCATTGGCCGTAGTAACTATTGAGTTCACTGTAGACGCCCCCAGCAGCAGTGTCATTATTCATGCCACGTGCAAAACCACACATGGTACTGGGGTAGAAATGGAAGCCATGACCGCCTGTAGCGTTGCTGCCCTTACTATTTACGACATGTGTAAAGCTGCCGATAAAGGTATCGTGATTGAGACCCTACGCTTACTGCATAAGTCGGGTGGAAAAAGCGGTGAATGGCATGCTTCGGAGTCCTCCCATGACTAATACTTCTTCGATTTCCGTGCTGTACTTTGCCCAAGTGGCAGAACTAGTGGGTACACGCCAAGAGACATGGCCACTATCAGAAAGCCTGACCGTAGAAAGCTGGTTAGAGCAATTAATTGTTCGCTACCCACAATTGTCGCCCTTACATCGCCGTCTAAAAATTGCGGTTAATCAAGAGTACGCACACAAACAAACCGTCATACACGCAGGCAACGAAGTTGCTGTGTTTGAGCCCGTTACTGGAGGCTAAGTATGGTGACCGTACAAGAGCCCGACTTCAATGCCCAAGAACTGATACAACAACTGTATGAGCAACACGCCGGGCACACTGGTGCCTTGCTAAGCTTCATTGGTTACGTACGCGACTACCAACCCGAACACCCTACCGACGCCTTGATACTGGAACACTATCCCGGCATGTGCGAGCGCGAGATAGAAGCCATTTGCACCCAAGCTAAAGAACGCTGGGACATTCTGGCTACCCGTGTGGTGCACCGTGTCGGTACCTTGCACCGTGACGAACAAATTGTTTTTGTAGCCGTCAGCAGCATCCATCGTGGCGAGGCCTTTAAAGCCTGTGAATACATTATTGATGCCCTCAAAACTCGCGCCCCTTTTTGGAAGCGTGAACAGCTACAAGACGGCCAAAAAATCTGGGTACAGCAACATGAGTCTGATGCCCACAAAACTGCTTTATGGGATAACGACTAATCATGAGCCTGCTCGACTTTGATATTGCCCAACAACGTTTAGTGGATGCCGGACAAGCGCTGGAACGTACAGAATCGGTACAACTGCACCAAGCACGTGGCCGCGTGCTTGCCCATACCGTAAATGCCGCCTTGAATATCCCCCCTGCAGATAACAGCGCGATGGATGGTTACGCCATACGCTTTGCTGATTATCAAGCAGGCAAAGCCTTACCCATTCAACAGCGCGTGTATGCTGGCGATGTACCTGAAGCACTGCAAGCTGGTTATGCCGTACGCTTGTTTACGGGCAGCCTAATCCCCGCCAATGCCGACACTGTTGTGATCCAAGAGCTGTGCTCGGAAGACAACAACCAGTTGAGTATTTTGGAAGCCCCTATCAAAGGGCAACACGTGCGCTATGCCGGTGAAGATATGGCCCAACAGCAGCCCATTTTGCAACGTGGCACCCTACTAGACAGTAGCCACATTGCGATGTTAGCAGCGCAAGGCATCACTGACGTACTGGTATATGGCACATTACGCGTAGGTATTCTGACTACTGGTAACGAGCTAACTGAACCCGGTCAGCCCCTAAAAACGGGCCAAATTTATAACTCCAATGCCTCCATGTTGCGTGCCTTAGCAGAAGAAATGCACACAGAGGTTACACACGTTATTCATGCGCCCGATACGTTAGAAAGCATTCAGTCTGCACTGGAAAAGCTTAGCCATGAATGCGATGTAGTGCTGACAGTAGGTGGTGTGTCGGTAGGCGATAAAGACTTGGTCAAACCTGCTATTGAAGCCGCTGGCGGTGAGTTGCAACTTTGGAAAGTACGCATGAAACCCGGTAAACCGGTTGCGCTCGCTAAACTGAACAACACACCTATTATCGGTTTACCCGGCAACCCTGTATCGGCTTATGCTGTATTTGCGTTGATGGTGACGCCACTAATCCGTGTGCTACAAGGCCGTACCCAAGCATTACCGCGTACTAGCTATGGCAAACTGGACTGTGAAGGTACCTTGCACGGCACCCGCGAAGAGTTTTTGCGTGTGCAAGCCATTACCCAAGAAGATGGCTCACTGCACTTACAGCCTTACCCGCAGCAAGGTTCGGGCATTATTAGTTCCTTAGCTTGGGCAACAGGCTTAGCCCGCGTACCGGCGGATACCGATGTTACTCCGGGCACACTCGTGCGCTACTACGACTTTGCGCACTGGTGCGCCTAAGCCGAACACTCTTGGCAGCTAGCGGCAATACGATTGCGCTTGCTGCCAATCTTCTGGCGTATTGACGTTCAAGAACTCTGTTTCTACAGACTCGCCAAAATGCACGGCTTTAGCCTGTACGTCTGCATACCAACTTTGTACCCTACGCTGCCCTTCGGCCAAATAGATCTCTAAGGATGCTGCTAGGTCGGTGCGTACGATGGCACATAAAGGGTGTGTTTGTGCGGCACACGCATAATGCACTGGTGTAGTAGGCGATTGCTTAGCCTGCTCTACCAATGTTTGCATGACCTCAGCGGAAACAAAAGGGCTATCCACCGGCAACGTTAACAGGTAGTCCGCCTGACTACGACGCATCACCGCCAACATGCCGGCTAACGGCCCTTGGCCTGCGTAGACGGCACCGTCGCCCACTACCTCACCCCACGTCGCATAGTCGGCTTGGTGGCTATTGGCACTAATAAATAGTTGTTGGCAGTACGGCGTCAAACGTTTTGCAGCATGCTCCGCAAAAGACAAGCCTTCTACGTTGAGCAACCCTTTATCAACCGCACCCAACGCTTGCATGCGGCGTGATTGCCCACCTGCCAGAATTAGCCCATCTATACGCATGTCACCCACCTATGTAGCTCATTTCTACTTTATCAGTACTACGCTCTACTGCACCGCGTATTTCAGAATAACGGTCTTGTCTAGCACGCCATGTACCGGCCAATAAACCCGCTAGCACATCATCGGTCGCACCGTCGCGTAAAGGCGCACGAATATCCACGCCCTTAGAAGCAAACAAACACAGGAAGAAACGCCCTTCTGGAGACAAACGTATGCGTGAACAGTCACCACAAAAAGGTTGTGACACACTGGTAATCATGCCTACCTCGCCTGCGCCATCCAGATACCTATAGCGCCCAGCAACTTCGCCTTTGTAATTGGCTTGCACTGGCTCTAGTGGGTAATGCTGATGTATACGCGAAACAATCTCGGCACCGGTGAGCACTTCTTTCAGGTTCCAGCCATTGCTGTTACCCACATCCATGTATTCGATAAATCGTAAAATATGGGGGGTATGACGGAAGTACTCAGCCATGGGCACTATCTGATCATCGTTTAAGCCCTTACGCACCACCATATTCACTTTAACGGGAAACAAGCCTTCGGCACTGGCGGTTTCTATGCCATCCAATACTTGCTTTACCGACACCTTACTGTCGCTAAGGTGCGCGAAACGAGCATCTTCCAATGCATCTAAACTCACTGTCACACGCTGTAAGCCCGCTTGCTTTAAGGCACGGGCTTTAGCCGCCAGCAACGTACCATTGGTAGTCATGGCCAACTCTACAGGCTGCCCGTCTACTGTACGTAACTGTGCCAACATGTGCACGAGATCTTCTATGTGCCGACGCAATAACGGCTCACCACCTGTTAAGCGTATTTTGCGCACACCCATTTTCACGGCCAAGCCGGCCACACGAGTGATTTCCTCGAAACTCAACAACTGCTTTTGAGCCAAGAACTCGTGTTCAGGCCCAAAGATTTCCCGTGGCATACAGTAGGTGCAACGGAAATTACACTTGTCCGTGACCGAAATACGCAAATCATGCAACGGCCTTTGTAATTGATCCTGCACCCCGCTTTGCGCAAGGGGGATCACACGTGGTGCCGCCTTGTTGAGTGGTTTGCTTGTCATGCTTGTTGTGTGCTGTGTAGTTTCTAGTAGGCTTTTATGCATTGCCCCTCCGCAGTACCGGAACGGAGAAATTACTTTATGGTTCCATTATCAGCCATCACACCGATATCGAACCGCTTTTGCCGCGAAAGTGTTGCGCATACCGTTCGCTAGGCTACGATATAGCGGGCAACTTTTCCGTACCAAAGGCTTCGTCTAACGACATTACCGTGCCTATGCCTTCGGCCTGATAACCTATAAGCTGGCTCATGTATCCACGGTAATCATCACCGCGAATTAACGCCAAAAACCGCTTAATAAGTTCGGACTCTAGAACATCCTTATGCACAGCAAAAAAGTAACGCTCACGGGCAATAGGGATAAAGTCCAACCCACACCTACAGGCGGCGGTTTCCACACCAAAGCCCACATCAGCCATATCGCTTGCCACATGCGCTGCCACGGCCATATGCGTAAGCTCGGTACTGTCAAAGCCTTGAATATTGTTTGAATCTAAATTCAGGTCTTGAATAATCAGCCCTAACAGATGACGGGTGCTAGACCCTATCTGGCGGTTCACAAAACGCACATCGGGGCGCAGCAGATCTTCTACACCACGCACCCCTTTAGGGTTGCCATGCTGAACAAACAGGCCGGTATTACGATCACTTAAAAAGATCAGTTGGTGTTGGTCTGGTCGTAGCCACGCACTGTAATGGTGCAAGGCTTGAGACTGGTACTTGCCTAAGGGCACTTGGAAGCCCGCTATATCGCACTCACGGCGTAGCAAAGAGTTCAATGCTTCTATCGCCGTGCGGTAGCGTAGCTCTAGAGGCAAGTACGACAAGTCATTGGCTAAGCGCATCAGCCCTTCTACCGCAAAACCATGGCTGGCATGTAAGCGCAAACGCGGTGGTTCAGTGGCATATAAACGGGCAAGCTCTTCTTGCAACTCGGACGCCATACTTTCTAGCATAGGCATTAATCGAGCATGCACACGGCGGTTTGCCCACAACAATCGCTTGGCAAACTGTGTCAGGGTTGTCCCTTGCCTGCGAGAAGTTTCAATGAGGGTTGCTTGGAACTGTTGCTCGGCCTGACGCAACACGCCCCATGCATGTCTATACGATAGTGAACAGGCCTTGGCCGCCCCGGTAATATTTCCGGTGCTTTCGATAGCGCCCAATAAATTCAACACATCACCTAGTTTATAGGTGACGCCATCGTGATTTTCCAATACCCATTCGGCCGCAATTTGGGCCTTAAATTGGTTGCTCATCTACTGTCCTTTTGATGAGTAGTAACCCTTAATTATGTAATTTTTTGCATATTACGCTTGTTTAATATGCAAATGTTTTCCTATTGATATATTTGTGTTTGCTTTGTAGATTAAGGAAAAACATTATTTATATTATGCAAATAAATTCATATAAGCAACCTCAGAATACCCAAATTCTGACGTTTTAGGATGTACGCCATGCATATCCCCTCCCATGTCAGTCAGTTTGATCCTGCTGACGGCCAGTATCAGGCAATTGTGGATGCAGCCATCGCTGCCCACGCCCATAAAAAGGGTAATCTGCTGCCCATCCTTCACCATGTACAGGATGAGATCGGCTACCTACCAGACAACGTCGTGGTGCTTGTTGCCCGCGCGCTGAACTTGTCACGCGCAGAAGTACACGGCGTGATTACTTTCTACAGCCATTTCCGCCAGAAACCTGCCGGTAAACACGTGTTGGAAGTCTGTATGGCCGAGGCCTGTCAGGCCATGCGTAGCGAAGCCTTGGCTGAGCACGCACGTCAAATACTTTCCTGTGATTTCCATCAGACTTCGCCCAATGGTGAAGTCACGCTTGAGCCTGTCTATTGCTTGGGCCTCTGTGCGCAATCTCCAGCAGTAATGCTGGATGGAAAACCGCACGCGCGTATGAGCCCAGATCGTCTGGATGCGCTGCTTGCTAAGGAAGGAGTACAGAAATGAGTACAGCACCATTACGACTTTATGTACCCGCCGACACAGCCGCCATCGCCATGGGTGCTGATGAGGTAGTTGCAGCCATTCAGCAACAGGCTGCTGAAAAAAACATAGAAATTGATCTGGTGCGCAACGGCTCGCGTGGCATGTTGTGGCTAGAACCCTTAGTAGAAATCAGCACACCGGAAGGCCGTGTCGCCTTCGGTCCTGTAACCCCTGACGATGTGGCTAGCCTGTTCGACTCCAATGGTGCAGCAAACACTACTCACCCCCTTTGTCACGGGCTGACCGAAGAGATCCCTTACCTGAAAAACCAGGAACGCCTGACTTTTGCTCGCGTTGGGCTGATTGACCCACTGAACCTAGACGAATACCAAGCACATGGCGGTTTTGAAGGTCTGAAACGTGCCCTACAAATGGCCCCTGCCGAGATTGTCAAAATGGTGACAGACTCTGGCCTGCGTGGTCGTGGTGGTGCAGCCTTCCCTACCGGTATTAAGTGGAATACGGTACTTAACGCCAAATCTGACCAAAAATACATTGTCTGTAATGCCGACGAAGGTGACTCGGGTACATTTTCTGACCGTCTATTGATGGAAGGCGACCCCTGTACACTGATCGAAGGTATGACCATTGCCGGTTTGGCTGTAGAAGCCACCTCCGGTTATATCTACGTGCGCTCTGAATACCCATTAGCTATTCAAGCACTGGATCACGCCATCAAACGCGCCTATGAAGCAGGCTGGCTGGGTAACAACATTGCAGGTAGCGGCAAAACCTTTGACCTAGAAGTGCGCAAAGGCGCTGGCGCTTATATTTGCGGTGAAGAAACCTCGTTGCTAGAAAGCTTAGAAGGTAAACGTGGGGTGATTCGTTTCAAACCACCTCTGCCTGCACTACAAGGTTTCCTAGGTAAACCTACCGTGGTGAACAACGTCATTTCGTTGGCCTCTGTGCCCACTATTTTGGCTAAAGGCGGCGAATACTACCGTGACTACGGCATGGGTAGATCACGCGGTACCTTGGCCTTCCAATTGACCGGTAACCTCAAACAAGGCGGTCTGGTAGAAAAAGCCTTTGGTATTACGCTGCGCGAACTACTGTATGACTACGGTGGTGGTTCTGCCAGCGGCCTGCCATTGCGTGCTGCTCAAGTAGGCGGTCCATTGGGTGCTTACCTGCCTGAAAAACACTGGGACGTACCTATGGATTACGAAGCCTATGCGGCCGTATCTGCCATGGTAGGTCACGGTGGTATTGTGGCCTTCGACGAAACCGTCGATATGGGCCACATGGCTGAATACGCCATGAAGTTCTGTGCCATCGAGTCCTGTGGTAAGTGCACCCCCTGTAGGGTAGGTTCCACACGCGGCGTAGAAGTGATTCAGAAAATCCGCCGCAATGAGAAACGTGAAGACAACGTAGAGCTGCTGCGCGACCTTTGCGACACCATGCTTGCTGGTTCTTTGTGCGCTCTAGGCGGCATGGCCCCTGTGCCTGTGCTATCTGCGCTTGAGCACTTCCCCACCGACTTTGGTCTGGAATCAAAGGCCTCTGCCGACGCAAGTCAGCAACCCGCCTAAGGAGCCCACTATGCTAGAAACAGTTGCCGTACGCGAACGCGATCTAGGGACTCCGGCATCCCTAAGCACCACCATGATAGAACTGACCATTGATGGTCAAACCGTGGTGGTTCCTGAAGGCACTTCAGTGATGCGTGCTGCTGCCCTAGGCGGCATCAACATCCCCAAACTGTGCGCGTCCGACATGCTAGAGCCTTTTGGCTCCTGCCGCGTCTGTTTGGTTGAGATTGAAGGCCGCCGTGGTACGCCTGCATCGTGTACTACGCCTGCCGAAGCCGGTATGGTGGTGACGACTGAGAACGAACGCTTGAACAAACTGCGTAAAAACGTGGTTGAGTTGTACGTATCAGACCACCCGCTGGATTGTTTGATGTGCCCTGCTAACGGTAATTGCGAACTGCAAGACACCGTGGGTGTGGTGGGCCTGCGTAATGTGCGTTACGGCTTTGAAGGCGCTACACACGTACACGAAAGCAAAGACACCTCTAACCCCTACTTCACCTACGATTCCTCGCACTGTATTGTGTGCAGCCGTTGTGTGCGTGCCTGTGAACAAGTTCAAGGTACGTTTGCACTAACGGTTGAAGGCCGTGGGTTTGAGTCTCGTATTGCTGCCGGTCAAAGCGACAACTTCATCGACAGTGACTGTGTGTCCTGTGGTGCTTGTGTACAAGCTTGCCCTACGTCTGCACTGATGGAAAACTCGGTGATCGATCTGGGCCAACCTGAACACGCTGTGATCACTACCTGTGCTTACTGTGGTGTGGGTTGTGGCTTCAAAGCCGAAATGAAAGGCGAAGAAGTCATCCGCATGGTGCCGTGGAAAGACGGTAAAGCCAACCGTGGTCACTCTTGTGTGAAAGGCCGTTTCGCCTTTGGCTATGCCACCCACGCTGACCGTATTTTGAAACCCATGATCCGCAAAAGCATTCAAGATGCGTGGACCGAAGTGTCATGGGAAGAAGCGCTCACCTACGCCGCATCAGAAATTCGCCGTATTCAAGATAAATACGGCCGTGATTCCGTAGGTGGCATTACCTCCTCACGTTGTACCAACGAAGAAACCTACTTGGTTCAGAAATTGGTACGTGCCGCTTTTGGCACCAACAACGTGGATACCTGCGCTCGTGTGTGTCACTCACCTACTGGCTATGGTCTGAAACAAACCCTAGGTGAATCGGCAGGTACACAAACCTTTGACTCTGTCATGCATACAGACGTGGTCATTGTGATTGGTGCTAACCCAAGCGATGCTCACCCTGTGTTTGCATCACGTCTGAAACGCCGTATACGTGAAGGCGCACGTCTGATCGTCATCGACCCTCGTGCGACTGAGTTGGTAAGCTCCCCGCACATCAAAGCAGACTTCCACTTGCCACTGCGTCCAGGCACCAACACAGCTATGCTGACTGCCTTGGCACACGTGATTGCAACCGAAGGCCTGATCGCTGAAGAGTTTGTACGCGAACGCTGTGAAGACCAATCCTTTAACGATTGGCGTGAATTCGTTAGCCGCCCCGAGAACTCCCCAGAAGCAACCGAAGAAACCACGGGCGTTGCGGCACATCTGGTACGTGGCGCAGCACGCTTGTACGCCACAGGTGGCAACGGCTCCATTTACTACGGTCTGGGTGTAACTGAACACAGCCAAGGCTCTACAACCGTAATGGCGATTGCCAACTTGGCAATGGCAACTGCCAACATTGGCCGCGAAGGTGTGGGCGTAAACCCGCTACGTGGTCAGAACAACGTACAAGGTTCGTGTGATATGGGTTCCTTCCCACACGAGCTGCCTGGCTACCGTCACATTTCGAATAACGAAGCTCGTCGTGAGTTTGAAAACGAATGGGGCGTGACACTGCAACCTGAGCCTGGCCTGCGTATTCCCAACATGTTTGATGCAGCCCTAAGTGGCTCATTCAAAGGGTTGTACTGCCAAGGTGAAGACATTGTTCAGTCTGACCCTGATACCCAGCACGTTGCTGCGGCATTGGCCTCGATGGAGTGCATCATCGTTCAAGACTTGTTCCTGAACGAAACCGCTAAATACGCCCACGTGTTCTTGCCGGGTTCTTCCTTCATGGAAAAAGACGGTACCTTCACTAACGCCGAACGTCGTATTTCTCGTGTACGTAAAGTAATGGAACCCAAAAACGGTATGGCCGATTGGGAAGTCACCTGCGCATTGTCCAATGCCTTGGGTTACCCCATGCTGTACAACCACCCACGCGAAATCATGGACGAAATTGCACGCCTGACACCTACCTTCACCGGTGTGTCTTACCAGCGCATAGACGAGCTGGGCGGCAGCGTACAGTGGCCATGTAACGAAGAAGCGCCAGAAGGTACCCCAACCATGCACATAGACGAGTTTGTGCGCGGTAAAGGTAAGTTCATCATTACGCAGTACGTCCCCACAGACGAACGCAGCACCCGCAAGTTCCCCTTACTGCTGACTACAGGCCGCATCTTGTCGCAATACAACGTGGGTGCACAAACCCGCCGTACGGCAAACGTGGCATGGCACAAAGAGGATATCTTAGAGCTGCACCCACACGATGCTGAAGACCGTGGCGTTCGCACAGGTGACTACGTTGCAGTGAAAAGCCGTGCAGGTGAAACTGTACTGCGTGCCACCGTTACCTCGCGTATGCAACCTGGCGTGGTCTACACCACCTTCCACTTCCCGGAATCGGGTGCCAACGTGGTGACTACCGACAGTTCTGACTGGGCCACTAACTGCCCAGAGTACAAGGTCACAGCGGTACAAATCAGTAAGGTAACGTCTGGCCAAGTCTCTGACTGGCAGTCACGCTGGTCACGCTTTAACGAAATTCAGCAACAGTTGTTGGACGAAGCTAGAGCACCAGAGGCAGAAGAAAGTGTTGCTGCGGCAACGCCGGTTAGCCAAGACAAAAAACCTGCACTGAGTACCCAGAGCTAATCGCGGGAGGCGTCATGCTTACGGATGAATGCATCTCGCTGCCTCAGACCGAAGAGGGTCTGGCAAAGTTTCAAATCGTGCGGTGCGAGACACCCAGTCTTGCGCTGCACGAGATGCCAGACCTCATCGCCCAAGAGGTGCCTATAGCGCTACAGTTCAATGGCATTAGCCATGCTGTACTGCTGGGCACCCCTTTGGATCTGGAAGACTTAGCCGTAGGCTTTTCCTATACCGAAGGCATCGTACGAGCTAACAGCGACATTTACGATGTACAAGTACAGCACAGCCCAGACGGTATCGTGATTGACCTCGATATCGCCAGTGCCTGTTTACAGCAGTTAAAACTGCGTAGACGACAGCTGGCTGGTCGTACAGGCTGCGGCTTGTGCGGATTGGAAAGCCTACAAGACGTGAAACGCGCGTTGCCTGCACTGCCTGAACCCTTCTATAACGTGGCACCTGCCGCGGTGGCTCAGGCTCTGCATCAGCTACGCCAACAGCAAGTGCTGCACCAAAAAACCGGTGCAACACATGCAGCAGCACTGGCTAATCAAGCAGGAGAGATTCAAGTTATTCGTGAGGACGTAGGCAGGCACAATGCGCTGGACAAGCTTATTGGTCACCTGCTGCGTCATGACGCGTTGGCAATGGCAGCACAAAGTCTGGCGCTAGTATCCAGCCGTGCCAGCTTTGAGATGGTGCAAAAAACAGCAGCAGCCGGTATTCCTACTTTGATTGCTGTCTCGGCGCCTACCACCCTTGCCACACAGCTCGCCGAGGAACTCAACCTATTGCTCATAGGTTTTGGACGTGAACAGCATTTCAATGTTTACAGTCACCCACAACGTTTAACTTCTTTTTAATTTTGGGCGATAGAGTATGAAAAGTAAAAGCCTGATACCGATGATCAATCGCATAGGAACTTTTTTTGAGTCTCAACCTAACCGTGAAGAGTCTCTAGAAGGTATTGCCAATCACATCCGCTTGTTTTGGGATCCACGCATGCGGCAGTCTTTGTACAACTACGTAGATCAACACCCTGATGGCAAAAGTGACGAGGGCGAACTTTCTGCCATTGTTATGGAGTCAATTACCCGCTACAGGACCAAACTGGATCCTACCGCAGTGACCGCCTGAGCTGTTTGTATTACCTAGCCGGGGCAGTCATTCCCCGGCGACCCTCCTCTTAAAAACAATAGTACGAAACGCCTATTACAAGCATAAGGCGCATAAGGAGACAAACATGAGCACATCCAACGCTCAAGCTTCAAATGGCTTTTTCAGTAAAGCCCGCATTACAGCAGGACCTGGTTTTAACCGCTGGATGATCCCCCCCGCTGCACTCGCCGTACACCTGTGTATTGGTCAGGCATATGCTTTTTCTGTATTTAATGAGCCCATGACAAGGCTGCTGGGGATTACCTCCTCGGCACCAGACGACTGGAGCTTGCCTACCCTAGGCTGGATCTTTAGTTTGGCCATTGTTTTTCTAGGCTTATCGGCTGCTTTTGCCGGTAAATGGCTGGAAGAAGTAGGCCCTCGAAAAGCCATGTTTACCGCTGCCTGCTGTTTTGGTGGTGGCTTTATGGTGGCCGCGCTGGGCATACATTTACACCAAATTTGGCTGGTTTATTTAGGCTATGGGGTGCTTGGAGGCATAGGGTTGGGGGTAGGCTATGTATCGCCTGTGTCCACCTTAATCAAATGGTTCCCCGATAAGCGCGGTATGGCAACCGGTATGGCCATCATGGGCTTTGGTGGTGGTGCGTTTATTGCATCGCCACTGTCAGTAGGCCTGATGGATTACTTCGCCTCACCCACCTCTATGGGCGTTACCCAAACCTTTGTAGTCATGGGATGTTTGTACTTTATCTCTATGACCATTGGTTCGTTAGCCGTGCGTATTCCTGCTCCTGATTGGAAGCCTGAAGGCTGGACACCGCCTGTTGTACAAAACGCGCTGATTTCCCGCGACCATGTGCACATTGACCAAGCCCTTAAAACACCCCAGTTCTGGTTGTTGTGGTGGATTCTGTGTTTAAACGTGACGGCAGGTATTGGTGTGTTGGGCCAAGCTTCTGTGATGATTCAAGATAGCTTTGCCAGTATTACACCAGCAGCGGCAGCGGGCTTTGTAGGCTTACTGTCCTTAGCCAATATGTTGGGGCGCTTCTTCTGGTCATCGGTATCCGATTACATTGGCCGCAAAACCACCTACATGATTTTCTTCGTGCTGGGTTCCGTTCTGTACTTCACCGTTCCAGGTTTTGGCACTGCCGGTAATGTAGCGCTGTTTGTGATCGCCTACTTCGTGATCATGTCCATGTACGGCGGTGGCTTTGCAACGATTCCCGCTTACTTAGCCGATTTGTTTGGCACGCGTTTTGTAGGTGGCATACACGGCCGTTTGTTAACAGCATGGTCGGTTGCTGGTGTGTTAGGCCCTGTATTGGTTAACTACATTCGTCAGTACCAAGTGGATAATGGTGTACCGGCTTCTCAGGCCTACACCACGACCATGTACATTATGGCGGGCTTATTGGTGGTAGGCTTCCTGTGCAACCTGATGGTGCGCCCTGTGAATGCTAAACACCATATGCCTTCAGAAAAACCAGCTGATGCATCGCTGCGCTCTATGCAACCTGCGGAATAACAGGAGACCACCATGACACAACCTACCTCTACTACGGTCAAAAAAACCTCCCCCGTATTGCTGGCGTTGTTCTGGCTCTATGTCAGCATTCCGTTGGTTATTGGTGTATGGGAAACGCTGTTAAAAGCGAGCGCCCTGTTTAAATAGACACAAAAAATGCTACTGTGCCCAGCGCAGTAGCATTGTTAACTAGCTGTCTTGTCTGCGTAGACATACTAAAAAAGCCACTTAACGTGGCTTTTTTAGTGTCGTAGCAGCAAATACGATATTAGTCGTTATCGTGATTCACGCGGTATACCAATACGGCGCAGCGTGCCATATTCAATACTTTGGCTGTTACGCTACCCAGCAACAAGCGGGACAAACCGCTACGGCCGTGGGAACCGATAAAGATCAAGTCGCAGCCTTCTTCTTCGGCGGCTTTCACCAAACCGTCAGCCACGTTGAAATTAGAAACCGAACGCGAAGTCACTGGCACACCGGCTGTTTCAGCACGGTCCAGAACGGCTTTCAAGTATTTATTCGCTTGCTCAGACGCTGTTTTTTCGTAGTCTTCATCTGTGATGGCGTAAGCCGCAGCCATACCGTCAAAACCTACTGTTGCAGCAAAAGGTTGGGTTACGTGCAACGCTACCACTTCTGCACCAATCTGCTTGGCAAAACATACACCTTTGTTAGCTGCTTGTGCAGACAATGCGGAACCATCTGTAGGAATCAGAATTTTTTTGAACATGAGAGTACTCCCCGTTGAATAAATACGATTAGCAATAGCCTAAGCCTATTACTCCGATGCAGCAATACTGAATTACCGCAATACTTGAGCTATATCAGGCTTCAGTGGCCGCGTAGTATAAATTGGCACAACGCGTGCCAGTACGACAATACGCCAAGATAGGTTGAGGCATGCTTTGCAGCAACCCAGCAAAGGTTTCTACATTGTCTACAGTCATTTGGCCGCTGATCACAGGCTGATACACCACTTGCAAGCCTGCTGTTTTAGCCGCTTCTATTACATCATCAGAGGCAGGTTGGCCTGCACCACCCTCGCCATCTGGACGATTAATGATCACACTTTTGAATCCGGCTTCGGCTACTGCCTGCATGTCAGTTGCTGACAGTTGAGGTGCCACGGCAAAGTCGTCGTTGATACGGTGAAAGTCAAATGCCATCCTACACTCCGAAAATACTGAAAATCACTAAGTCCCTATAGTAAACAGTAGTCGTCACTTTGTGATAGCCCTTTTACGTTGAAAAACTTGTCACAGCGTTTAACTTGACCCTACTTCGCCCTACCAATAAGATGAGTTTTATATTCATCTTATAAATCTGTTGCCCTAGCCATGACCCTAGATACTTACGAAGAAAGCGAAATTCATCAGCTGGTACACGACTTTTACGACGACATACGCGTACATACCGTATTAGGCCCCATTTTTAACAAGCACATAGAAGATTGGGATCACCACTTAGCCATCATGGTGGACTTCTGGTCATCGTTACTGTGCCGTAGTGCCCGTTACTCTGGCTCGCCCATGATGAAGCACGCTCGTTTATCCGAGCTTAGCGCCGAGCTATTCTGTGCATGGCTGGCTCAGTTTGAAATCAGCACTGCACGCCACCCTAATCAACAACTAGCACGTCATGCCCGTGAGTTCTCTAAACGCATCGCCCGCAGCTTGTGGATGGGCTACCAAATAGACAAAAACCCAGATCAGCCCCCTAGGGAACTGAACTGTGGCGAATCATGCGCTTAAACCGCAGCAGCGACCATGCGCTGCGTTTACTGATGTATTTGGCCGCTAACCCTGAGCAACGTCACACCATCGCTGATATCGCCGCGCACTACGCTATTTCTCGCATGCACCTAATGAAGATTGCCCATCAGCTAAGCCTGCAAGGCTGGGTGGACAGCAGCAGAGGTAAAGGTGGTGGGCTGCAATTAGCCTCATCCGCCCATACCCTGCCCTTAGGCCAGCTACTGCGCCAAACCGAGTCCGACTGCCAGCTAGTTGAATGCATGGGGTCAGACTCGGCCTGTGTACTGCAAGGTAGCTGTAAATTGACCGGTATTCTTTATGGAGCATTGCAGGCGTTCTTTGCGTATCTGGATCGCTATACATTGACTGATTTAGTCAGTGATGAGGGGCTACGGCAAATACTGCAGCCTCAGGTGGTGCGGCTACATAACAAGAAGGCTGATTCTTCTACGGAGGGAAATCAACTGGATTGCTGACTCATAGCAGAGGTTTGGAAAAGCCCGCGTACTCACGACTGGACTGCATTAGCCCCAAAGCCCACTTACTCATGACTATCTGCCGCTGCCTAAGGCTGCGAAAGCAAAAAAACCTCCAGCAACTACGCCAGAGGTTTTTCAGTATCTACTACCTGTGCGCGAATACACGCCGAGGTGATTTACGCGCCTTTCAGCCTATCGCAACGCACTGTACCCGGTTGCACACGCAGCTTATCCAGCACCTCATCAGACACATCGGCATCCACGTCAGTCACGGCATACCCCAACTGACCACGCGTTTGCAATTGCTGGCCCACAATGTTTAAGCCGCTTTCAGCCAGCACATTGCTTAGCGCGCCCATCGCTCCGGGAACGTTCTGGTGCATATGCAAAATACGCGCTGCACCCGCACATTCTACGTAAGACACTTCAGGGAAGTTAACCGCCCCTTTCGTCGCACCACTGCGTGAGAACAGCACCAATTTCTCGGCCACTTCACGACCAATGTTTTCTTGTGACTCTTGCGTGCTACCGCCAATGTGGGGGGTCAGAATTACGTTATCTAAGCCACGTAGCGGGCTGTCTAGCGGCTCGTTCACGCCTTTAGGCTCAACGGGGAACACGTCTAACGCAGCGCCCGCCAGATGGCCGCTAGTCAACGCAGCATGCAAGGCATCAATATCTACCACCGTACCGCGCGATGCGTTGATCAAAATGGAGCCAGGCTTCATCTGTGCCAGTGTTTGCTCATTTATGATGTTCTTCGTACGTTCGCCACCCGGTACGTGCAAGGTCACGATATCGGATTGCTCCAACAAGCGCTTCAATGACACGAAGGGTTTAGTATTACCCAATGGCAGTTTGGTTTCTACGTCGTGAAATAGCACACGCATACCCAGAGCTTCTGCCAGCGTACCGATTTGCGAACCAATGTTCCCGTAACCGATAATCCCCAGTGTTTTACCGCGGATTTCATACGCGCCTTCTGCGGATTTATCCCAGAAGCCTTGGTGTACACGGGCATTTTTTTCAGGGATACGGCGCAACAGCAAAATGGCTTCGCCCAGTACCAATTCAGCTACCGAACGGGTATTAGAAAACGGAGCGTTAAACACAGGAATACCCGCTTGGGCCGCCACGCTCAAATCTACTTGGTTGGTGCCAATACAAAAACACCCGATGGCCTGCACCGAAGGCGCTGCCAGCAACACATTCTGATCCAACTGAGTACGAGAGCGTATACCCACAATCTGCGCGCCAGACAACGCGTCCAATAGCTCTTCGCCATTGAGAGCAGACTTATACGTCACAATATCGGTATAGCCGGCTGCTTCAAAGACTTCGCGAGCACTGGGGTGAATATTTTCGAACAGAACAATACGCTTCATGAGAGTTCCCAGAACAAATAGGATAAAAATAGTACTGTTTATATCGTAAACCCTGCCTGAACCTGCTGGCAAGTGCATCGCACTGCTGTGCAGCTACGCCACACCCACAAAAAAGCCCAGCGTAGTGCCGGGCTTTCTAAGCATTACCGCAGATTAGGAATCAAACGGTGTAGGGCGTGGTGTGTCATCTGCCGATGGCGGCAAAATAGGCAACACGATTTGTGGCTGCTTACCAGTCAGCGATTTCAAGAACGCCACGATCTGAGCATTTTCCTCAGACGTGAATTTCTTGCCTAACTGTAATCTACCCATAATGTCTACTGCTTCAGGCAACGTATTCACAGCACCGTCGTGGAAGTACGGATAGGTCATTTCCACGTTACGCAGTGTAGGTACTTTGAAGTTAAAGCGGTCAGCATCAATACCGGTGACTGCTGCTCGACCTTCTGCCGCGTTAGCCGTTTGGTATGGCTCAATTAGACCCATTTTTTGGTAGGAACTACCACCCAAGTTTGGTCCGTTGTGGCATGCAATACAGCCGCTGTTTTTAAACAGCTGATAGCCAGCCAACTGCTGCTCTGTTATGGCGTCCTTATCACCTTTCAACCATAAGTCGAAGGGAGAGTCCGGTGTTACCAAGGTTTCTTCAAATGCAGCAATCGCATCAGTGACCTCATCAATACCGATCACAGGCTTGTTATACACCGCCTGAAACTCGGTGACGTACTGAGGAATAGAGTTCAGCATGCCTACAGCCAACTCGTGGGTAAAGCCCATTTCCATTGGGTTGGCAATAGGGCCTCCGGCCTGCTCACGCAAATCGCCAGCACGACCATCCCAGAATTGAGCCAGGTTTAAGCTGGAGTTCAATACGGTAGGCGAGTTAATTGGGCCTTGCTGCCATTTATCCCCGATAGAGGTAGGCAGGTTATCTGAACCACCACGGCTCATGTTGTGACACGAGTTACAGGAGATAAATCCAGACTTGGACAAACGTGGTTCAAAGAATAGTTTTTTACCCAACTCGATTTTGGCTGGATCGCCTGCTTTTGCTTCGGGAATTGGTTGCACAGGTTCATTACTTTGCGCCATGGCAAAGCTAGACATTCCCAGTGCAATCGACAAAGCAAGTACAGAGGCTCTTAATGGCTTCATAATGACTTCCTTCAAATTAAGTAGTGCCAGAATGACGGCAGGTAGAATCTTGGTAAAACCCTACTGCTGTCACAACTACTCTAGCCCTCTTACACGGGTCATCCTTTGAGCCAACTCAAGCCTCGCTAAAACTTTGTCACATTTGACGTAACAGTCCCCTAAATGCGACAGGCAAAAAAAAGGCCCAAAAATGGGCCTTTAAAATAGACTTGCGCCATACAGCACCCTGTACCTTATAGGTAGTTAAGGTGCTACTACAGCGGCTACAGCGTCCACGAAGTAATCGATATTGCTGTTGTTCAAACCGGGTACACATACGCGACCCGATTCCAGCATGTATACGCCAAACTCATCGCGCAAGCGCAGAATTTGTTCTGTAGTTAGACCTGTGTAGCAGAACATACCGAACTGATCCACAAAGTAGCTGGAATCATAGTTTGGTGCTTTTTGCTTCAGTTTTTCGTGAGCCAGTTTGCGCATGCTCGCAATACGATCACGCATTTCAGCAACTTCGGCATCCCACTGTTTGTACAGTTCAGGATCTTGCAATACACCCGCAATGGCTTGCGCACCTTGGGTAGGTGGGTTGGAGTACACGCGACGAATAGTGGCTTTCAGTTGACCTTGTACGCGGCTGGCTTCTTCTTTGCTTTGGCAGACGATAGACAATGCGCCACAACGTTCGCCGTAGTAAGAGAAGTTCTTAGAAAAGGAGCTTGCTACCAAGAATGTCAGGCCAGCATCTACCATGCTACGGATAACAGAAGTGTCTTCTTCTAGACCACGACCGAAACCTTGGTAAGCAATATCTATAAATGGAACCAGATTGCGCTCTTTCAGCACAGGAATCAATTGTGCCCACTGCTCTGCGCTAGGATCAACACCAGTAGGGTTGTGACAGCAAGGGTTCAACACCACAATCGTGTGTGCAGGCAACGCAGCGATGTCTTCCATCATGGCAGCGAAGTTCAAGCCCTGTGTTGTGGCATCGTAATAACGGTACGACGATGTAGGTACGCCAGCACCTTGGAACACAGCGTAGTAGTTATCCCATGCTGGATCGCTTACGCGTGCTTCAGCAGCAGGAAATGCTTTGTGCAGGAAGTCGGCACCAATTTTCAGTGCGCCAGTACCACCCAGCGTTTGCACGGTCACAACACGCTCTTCTTTTACAGCTGCGCTATCGGCACCGAACAACAAATGCTGAACAGCCTGACGGTAGCTGGGCAAGCCTTCCATGGGCAGGTACGCTCGTGGCTTTTTCAGCGCCGCACCGCGTTTCTCCGCTTCCTGGACAGAGGCCAGTAAGGGAATTTTACCTTCTTCATCATAGTAAAGGCCGATGGTCAGGTTCACCTTATCTTTACGTGGATCGGCTTGGAAAAGCTCGACCAACTTAAAGATAGGATCGCCCGCATATGCGTCAATATGTTCAAACATTATTGAAAATCCTCAGGATTCATGCGTTCAACTCGACAATACAGGAACGCTTGCTATAAAACCGATGCAATTATCATAGAACCACATCTTAGTGAATTGTACTCATGCAAGGGGCCATTTGTCCGCACACTTCCCAGCTATACTGTATCCATCGCATACAGACAACATATTCAAGCCTAAAACAGCCCTTTCTTCATGCGCATCGCCTCTCTACCCACCACAAATTTGTCCTACCGCACCCGTTGGTCCAGTGTTTTTCGCACGGTATGGATGCTTATTCTTCTTGCAGCACTAGGTTTGGCCTTAGCCCGTTTTGCCCTGCTGTATTTTCAAGCACCAGCCACGGTGTCCTTACTGCAAACCGACGTAGGAAAAGCATTCTGGATAGGATTACGCTTTGATCTGAAGTTCTTGGCGATACTGTTAGGCCCCTTTATTTTACTAAGCCTTTTGTTTTATAAGGCCTCAACCACGCTTTGGAAAGGTTTTTATGCCTTTTTCTTGCTGTATGCGTTTGTGCTGCTGGTCGCACTGAACTTACTCAGCGTGGTGAACTTCTATTACTTCACCTTTTACCAAGGCCCCATCAACGCGTTGATCTTTGGTTTTGGTGAAGACGACACCTCTGCCATTGTGCAAACCATGTGGCAAGACTTCCCCGTAGTCTCGTTGCTAGCACTCATTTTTATTGGCAGCGGTGTGCAATGGTGGTTAGCAAAACGCTGGGGGCAACGTCGATTGAGCCATCCCCTAGAACACAGTAGTGCCCTAGGCTTAACGGTAATAGTCATCATCAGCGTAGCTCTGTTGACACTGCTGGGGCGTGGCAGTGTGGGCAAATTTCCCTTACGCAGCATGCACATGACGGTATCTCAAGATGCGTTTGTGAACAGCATGGTACCCAGCGGGCTACACGCTCTAGACTTAGCGCGCAAAGAGCGCAGCAGCAATGATCTGGGCAAAGACCCCAACAAGGCCTTAGGTTTAGCAGGCTTCGCCACATGGCAAGAGGCGGCACAACAGTGCTACTCAGACGCATCGTCTGATGACAATGCCCTGCTATACCAACAGTTTCCGGCTTCACCCTCTGCAAACACCCCTGCACCACACGTAGTCATGGCTTTAATGGAGTCCTGGGGGCGTCAGTTGATGGATTACGACGACCCACAGCGCAATGATGTACTAGGCCAACTTCGTCCTTGGATAGAAGGTAAAGCCGATTACTTCGACCACGCCATTTCCTCTGAAAACGGCACACACCCCAGTTTAGAAGCCCTACTGCTAGATACGCCTATTTCTCCCCTCACACAAAGCCTATATGGCTACCACTCCTACGACTCCTCGCGCATACAGCCTTATAAAGAAGCAGGCTATAGAACCGTGTTTTTAACGGCTGGACCGGGTAGCTGGAGGCAGCTCAACACCGTGCTGCAACGCCAGGGCTTTGATGAGGTACTAGACGAGAACGACATTAGAGTGCGCTTCCCCGACGCATCCTCCCACACCTGGGGACTTGATGACGAGTGGATGTTCAAATACGCAGCGGAACTACTTAAAGAAGCTGACGCGCGCGGTGAAAAAGTCATGTTATTTATGATGTCGGTAACAAACCACCCGCCCTATCGTATCCCCGAGCATTACACACCAGCCGCACTGGATACAACGGTACTAGGCGAGGAGATGGCAACCGACCCCGACACAGGTCTGTCTATCTTGCAAACCTACCAGTACGCCAACAATGCATTGGGGGAATTCTTAAACACGCTAGAACAACAAAAGGTTCTGGATCACACCGTGTTTGCGGCATCGGGAGATCACAATGGGCGCACGCTGTTCGCCTACCCTGACAGCAGCAAACTCGCCTACAAGTTTGGCGTGCCTATACTGTTTTATATTCCAGCGGCCTACCAACACGCTAACACCCCTGTAGACCTACACGCGTGGAGCAGCCACCAAGATATTTTCCCAACGCTGTGGGCGCATTCCTTGCCTGAACAACAACTACCACGCTCATCGGGGCGCAACCTTTATAGCCCTCCAGTTCAAGATGCAATGGCTGTCTCGTTATCCGCTTCTGACGGCGGTAATGGTGTCGCCATAAGTGAATCAGGTGCCATTAGCAATCTTTGGCGCCCCCACTATTTACACTGGACAGAAGAAGGTGGCTTACAGCCTACCGATACGCCTTCTGCTGCATTGGTCGCACAAGGTAAACGCCAACTCGCTTGCTTAGCTCTCAGCGATTGGCGCATTCGCCATCAAGCTATTTCGGCTACACAGCATACGCATTAAACCAGCAACAATCAGAATACGAGACTACCCATGACTATCTACCATCACTCCTTGCAAGCCCTGCATCAGCAACTACGCGATGGCACGCTAAGCGCCCACGCCCTGATGCAAGAGTGTGCCCAGCGCTATGCACAGTACGAGCCCGCACTGCATGCCTACAAACACTGGAATGGCGACGCTGCGCAACAACAAGCAAGCGCTATTGATACCCTACTGAAGCAAGGCGTTGATCTGGGGCCGTTGATGGGTATCCCCACCTCGGTTAAAGACTTGTACGGTGTACCAGACATGCCCGTCTTTGCGGGCACCTCGCATGCGCTGCCTAGCAACTGGCAACAAGCAGGCCCGGTAGTGCGCAGCTTACTGGCACAGTTGGCTCCTATTACTGGTAAAACCCATACGGTAGAGTTTGCCTTTGGTGGCATAGGTACGAATGCTCACTGGGGTACTCCCGTAAACCCATGGTCTGTACACGGTGAACACCGTATTCCGGGCGGCTCTAGCTCAGGTGCTGGGGTAAGCTTAGTTCAAGGCAGTGCCTTGCTCGCCTTAGGTACAGACACCGCAGGCTCGGTACGTATTCCGGCCTCATTTACAGGCACTGCTGGGTTGAAACTCAGTGCGCAATTGTGGCCTAACCAACATATAGTGCCACTGTCCCCTACACTGGACACCCCCGGTTTGCTAGCACGTAGCGTAGAAGATTTGGCTTTTGCCTTTTGCGCTATGGACCAACACATCAACAACGACACAACACCTTTACCTGTAGTGCACGGCCTGCAAGGCTTGCGTATTGGTGTGCCAGAACACTTTTTCTGGGACGACGTATCGCCCGATATTGAACAGCTAATACGTCATACCCTAAGTCAGTTTGAACAAAGCGGCGCCACCCTAGTGCCTGTGCATATCCCACACTGCACTGAAGTCTATGAGGTGTTCAAAGTGGGTGGTTTGGGTGCGCCTGAACTATCGGCCTTGCTGCACAATCACTTACCTGAGTGGATAGAGCGCTTAGACCCCATGGTACAAATGCGTGTAGAAGCGGCGAGCACCATGACGTCCAACGAGTATTTGCGCCGACGCAGTGTGCTACAAACTGGTGCAGAACGAGTACAACCGTTATTCCAAGACGTAGACGTGGTGATGACACCCACTATCGCTATTGCGCCCCCTACCATTGAGGCCATGCGTCAAACCGACGCCTACCGCCATGCCAACCTGCTGACGTTGCGCAACACGTCTATCGCCAACTTGTTGGATCTGTGTGCCTTAAGTATGCCTGTGGGGGCAGACAGCCTAGGTTTACCAGTAGGTTTGCAGTTAATGTGTGCGAATCGCCAAGAACGTCGTCTGTTAGCCATTGGCCGCGCGATTGAAAAACAACTGGGTACGGGTCAACAAATTTTGGGGACGCCTACACTTTAAGTGAGTATGCCCTAGTACGAAAAGGCCACATTACTGTGGCCTTTTTTTATTCACCCATCACAAACGCCAGATTGGCTGCCGCTATCAGTGACGCACTTTGCGCATCCACCTGCGCTTGCTTAGCCAGTAACACAGCACTGGCTGCTTCTGTTGCCATCGTAATGGTACCCACACCTACTTGATAAGCATCTAATGCGGCGTCGTACGCTGTTTCGGCGGCATTCACTAAGTCGGTAGCTGTTTGATAGCTTTGCAAAGCGGAGTCCAGCATGGTTTCAGCGGCAATAATCTCGCGCAAGGCATCACGCTGCAACGCTTGTAAGGTGTTCTCGGCTTCTTGCCTATGTATCTCTGCCTTGCTTAATAAAGAGCTGCGCAACCCACCATCGAAAATGGGAATACTCACCCCCACCAATACCCCTGTAGAGGTAGATCGATTCGTTAAGTCAGGCAAGGGAATGGGTACGTCTTGCACATCAAACTGGCTACGGTTTTTCGCTAGCACCGCCCCCATAAACACACTAGGCATAAAGTCGGCTTTTGCCACTTTCACCCCGGCCTCTGCTGCCTTTAAAGCTGCGTAAGCCGCTGCTACATCATCACGTTCCAGTATCGCCTTTTGCAGCACCTGCTCAGTCATGGGGTCAGACGGTGCCGGCAATTTATGATCGATAGAGGTGGCAATGTTCACCTGTTCTGCTGGGCTCACTCCCACTACTTTCAATAATGTCAGATAGGCATTTTTAGCTAAACCTTGGCTAGTCACCACATACAGTTTGGCTTGTGCCACGGCCTGTTGCGCCATCACCTGATCTAAACGCGTTGCTACACCTGCTGCCAAACGCGCATTCACAGCAGCCTCTACCGCTTGGTAATTCGTTAAGGCTTCTTGTGCCAATACCGTGCGATGCCGTGCCGTGTTGTACTGGTAAAACTGATCCGTCACATCGCGTATGACTTTCTTATGCACAGCGTTAAACAGCACGTTACTGGCAAATGAAATGTGCTCTGCACCTTCTAGTAACGCCTCGCGTTTACCAAAATCAAACAACAACCATCCCAGCGTTAACGCCGGTACCACACCCTCTACCGAGGTACGAATACGATCCCCACCACCCAAGTTAGACAAGGGTGAAGGGCGTGTTGAACGCTGGTGCCCAGCAATCACATTCGCACTTAACACGGGCAAAAAGGTGGCTTCTACCAACCCCACTGACAAGGCAGCTTCACGCGCCCTATTCCAGGCTTGTCGTGTTTCTATATTATTTCGTTGGCCTAAATCTATTAGCTCTGCCAGCGTGTACTCATGCCCTTCTTGTAGGCTTACCCCAGCAGGTTGATAGGCCATAGTCGCTGTAAGGGTAGACGTATTTTTCCAAGGTTGGTCATGACGTGCGGGGGCTCTGTCTATGCTGGTATATGCACATCCACTCAGCAATACCCCCAACAAGGCTGCCGCTATAGGTTTCATCATCTGTGTTCTTAACGGCTTATTCATTCTTGTTCCTTTGCCATACCCCATGCCCCATCTTGCTGCGTTGTGCTGGCTTGCAGTTTTTGATCCAGAGCATCCAGAGCTTGCTCTACATTGCTACCCGGTTCCTGCGCTATATCGGTAGATGGAAATGCCATCTGCAAATACAAGCTTTCCAAGGCATCTGGCATTGTCAATAACACCTGTTGTTGCTGTGTGGCCAACCGCAATGCATTAGGCTCAAAATGCCGCATTACTAACTGCTCACGTACGGTAGCAATCTCACCCACAATGTATTCGCCCACATCTTGCCACTGTGCGGCTTGCCACGTGGGTTGCTGTGCTGCTTGGGCTTTCCACCACCCTAACAATTGCTGTAGACGCTGCGTCACCGCTTTAGAGGTGCTCCACGGCCAAACGCGTGTAAACATCACATACATCACGGCATTACCTAGCAATACGCCCAGTATCCGATCCATGGCAACGGATAGCTCTACATCCGGACCAAAGCCCTGCAATACCGTCAGCAAAAAGGCCAAACCTATCTGCACACCAGCATACGAAATGCGTTCCGAGCCCACCGAGACCCATGCCGCACAGAGGGTGCCGGCAAACACCAACAACATCAGTTGGCCTATAGAGGTCATGTAGGGCATCAGTAATAAAATGGAGCCCACACCTAGCACAGCACCTATTAAGCACCCCACTATACGTAAGGTCAGCTTGTGTACCGTTTCACCGGTAGTTCCTAAAGCCACCACATAACATGTAATCATTGCCGTGTGTATGTCTTGCCACTGCAAAGCGGTGTACACCAAGTAGCAAATAATGGCGGCAGCCGTGGTTTTGAGTGCGTAATACTGATAAGTTGGATTGGTGCGAGCATCGGGTAAAAAGAAGCCCGATGTTGGGCTTTTTTCTTGTGGTGGCATAGAGTCTGCCATGCGTTCAACCACATACCCCACACGCTTCCAAGCAGTAGTAGGTAGCACGAGTGCTGGCACCTCTACATCCGGTGCTGCTTGCCCTTGTAATACCGCTGTTGCCCATGCTTCGCAACGTTGTGCCAACCACTCGGCACTGGCATCGTCACGCTGCGGTGATCTGGCCAAGGCTTTGCATGCCAATAGCAACTGATAACTATTGTGTTGTAACGCTTGCATACGCTGCAATTCAGCACGCGCGCTTAAGCTAAACAGTTTGACGAAGATAATCGTTTTGGTAAGGAAGTCATTTCCCTCGCGCAGGGCCGTTTCTAACGCAGCAGGATCAGCCGTTTGTCGTAATGCTGCAGCAATTAATCGTAAGCGCTCTGCCAAGCGTTGCCGTGTTAGCTTTCGCGGCGATGGCCCTACCACTGCCAAAAATGCCAATAGCACGCCCATGGGCACTAGTGTCATTAACCACGCGTATAAGATGGCGCGCGTCGCGACTTCGCCAAACGGCACATACCCCACCAACGTCATGATAAAGGCCACAACCAAAGCCACAATACTGCCCGCTGGCCCAAGTTTGCTGGCTACGCCTAGGTATAAAAACAGAAATGATCCCACTGCAATGATCGTCATGATCCACAAGGGGCTTTCTACCGCCAAGCGAGTGAGCATAAACAGCATCAACACCGCGACTGACACCAGCACACAAATACCCAGTGCCATCAGCATACTTTCTGCGGTATTAGGGCGTATCAAAAACAGCACTAAATAGCAGCCTATGGCAACCAAGGGAATTTGGTAGATCATGAACATCATGGCGGTGAGCGAACAAATCGCGGCCACGCGCCATGCCATACCTAGCCTGCCCTCAAAAGGTACCAACTCTGCTTTGATGGCCTGCCACAGTGCTGCCGCCGACATCAGGGCTCCTGACACGCATTGCCAGCGCGTATGGACACCGATGCCGATGCCCCCATGCGCATGAGCTCAGGCGGTGGATTATCCAGTTGTATACGCACAGGGAAGCGCTGCGCCACACGTACCCAGTTGAGTGATTTCTGTACAAAAGGCAGTGAACGCGGCAACGACAACATATCTTCGGTGCTCACGCCCCATCCTATGTCTACGACTTTACCTTCGATGGTGCGCTTAGGTGCCATCATGGTGTAGACCGTGGCACACGACCCCAACTGTATCGCCGGCAAATCGGTTTCACGGTAATAGGCCGTAGCAAACCAGTGTTCTGCGTTGATCAAGGTAAACAACGATTGGTCGGGCAATAAACGTTCGCCTTCTGATACATGCAAGCCTACTACTAAGCCATCGTTAGGCGCACGGATCACCGTGTCATCCAAGGCTTTTTGGGCCAATGCCAAAGCCACTTGTGTCACTTCTAGTGTTGCTTCTGCAGCGGCTGTTTCACCAATAAGAGCTTCAGCGGCTTCAGCTTGTGATTGCGCTTGGGTAAGACTGACGCGAGCATCGCGCTCTACTGTTACCGCTGTGTCTAACTCTTGTTTAGTCACATAGCCTTTTTGCGCTAACGGCCGTAGTCGTTGCACGGTTCGGCTGGCTAACTCCAAATTCGTTTGTGCACGGCGTATTTGCTCGTCGGCGATAGACGCATTAGAGGTTTCAGCACGAATATGGCGTTTTATTGTTGCCAAAGTTGCTGTTGCTACGGCCACCTCGGCTTTAGCTTGTTGCACTCGCAGCTCATAGACTTCAGGGTCTAACCTAAAGAGCACGGCATCCCTCGCTACGCGATCGCCCTCTTTCACCTTTAACTCTATGATCTTTCCTGGCACAGCAGAGCTAATGTGCACAATTTCAGCTTGAATGGTGGCATCTTCTGAGACAGGATGATTTTTAAGAAATCCCCAGAAAATATAACCAATGACTATTGCCAGGACGACCACCAGCACAGCGATTACCCGTGCCAGATTCTTTTTTGCAGGATGCTGTCTGGTATCAGCCATAACGTTCAACGCGGAGAGTAAATAAAAGCGAAGGCCATGGTGCACAACACCACCATGGACACATAAACCAATAATCGCGCAGGTAAATAGTCTTCTATGCCTGTGCGTATCAACACCATCCTAATCAGCAACACAATAGGAATCGCCACCCCCACGCCTATTAACCATGACGGGAAGTATGAGCCGAATAAAAGAAAGGATGGTGCTCTAGCCTGGCTGCACCCAGCTAAGGTCGCGATACAAAAAAGAAACAACAGCTTAAGGGGATTCATTCACAATACCTTTGAGCCAGGACACGACAAACTCGTAAAATGCAAATCAGATAGTAACACTGCCCCTGCTTAGGAAACGATGAAGCATTGGGCTTTCAGTAGAATAAAGACAACAAAGGAAATACGGTGGAACTGATCAGTCTTATTCTGACCATTTTTATTGCTGTGTTAATAAGTGGTGCCATTCTACGGGTTTTACCCATCCCGTTTCCATTGCCGCTTATTCAAATAATGTTAGGAATGTTCATTTCTGGCGTATTCAACGAAGGGATCACGCTGAATCCAGATATATTCTTTTTCCTTTTTCTACCGCCACTGCTATTTATGGATGGCTGGCGTATTCCCAAAGACAACTTACGCCGCGACAGACTAGGTATCTTTCACCTTGCTTTTGGCTTGGTGATGATTACCGTGGTGGGACTTGGGTACTTAATCAACTGGATGATTCCTGCCATGCCCTTACCTGTGGCATTCGCGTTGGCAGCGATTGTGTCCCCCACCGATGCAGTGGCGGTATCGGGTATTACCCGCAAACTGCCTGTACCTAAACGCATCATGTCGCTATTAGAAGGCGAGGCGCTCTTTAATGACGCCAGTGGTTTGGTGGCCTTTAGGTTAGCGGTTGCTGCGACGGCTACTGGCACCTTTGTACTGTCATCCGCCACGCTGTCTTTTTTATGGGTAGCCATTGTTGGCTTACTGGCTGGTGTGGTGGTGGCCCGCGTACTGATTTTCTTACGCAACCAATTCATACGACGCTACGGCGAAGAGGCCGGTTCAGAAATTCTGTTTAGCTTGCTCATGCCGTTTTGTGCTTACATGCTGGCTGAACACCTAGAAGCCTCAGGAATTTTAGCGGCTGTCGCCGCTGGGATTACGTTGGCACACTCTGACCTATCGGGCTTAGAAGGCGCCATGACCCGAGTACGCCGCTACGTAGTATGGGACATGCTGCAGTTCACGTTAAACGGCACCATGTTTGTCTTACTGGGGGAACAGTTACCCGGTATTTTCCGTGGTGCGATGGACGTAGTACGTGAAACAGGGCACCAAAACCCCAGTTGGATGCTGCTCTATGCTTTAGTGATTTGCATCGTGCTATCGCTGCTTCGCTTTGTCTGGGTAGCCGTGATTTTGTGGGTGCTCAATAAACTGCCCAAACGCTATAGACCACAAAACCTACCTGAACAACTGAGCTCGCGTGTGTTGTGGCTAATTTCTTTTGGTGGTGTACGAGGCGCTGTCACCTTAGCTGGGGTGATGTCCCTGCCACTGATGCTTAGCCCTGGAGTACCTTTTCCTGCGCGTGATTTAGCCATTTTCCTTGCCGCCAGCGTGATTATTGTGTCGCTAATCACAGCCAGTATTGCTTTGCCCTACTTTCTTAAAAACCAAGCCAAAGCCAGCTATACCGAACGCGAAGAGCAACGCCTGCTTGCCTGGCATAGCGCCCACGACGAGGCCAATCGTACATTGGCGAGCTTAGTGGAAAAAGAGAAAGAGCTGCATCAGGAATTTTTTGCACAATACGGCGAAGATACCTTACAGCGCGTGCTCGATAACTTACATGGTGCACTGGGCAACCCCGACAACGCCGACACACAAAGCGTCACCCGTCAGCAATATGAAATGGAAATACGCCTAACCAAAGCCGCTCTACATGCGGCACGCAGCACTATTTTTAAACTGGCTAGGCAACAAAAAATCTCAGACGAACTGGCGCGTGAAATGGCACACCGTCTGGATATGAACGAAATGCGTCTGGGGTAAACGAGGTTATCCCCCGCCCCTGTGTATAACACTGAGGACAAGGCGGGGGTAATAGCCCCAACGCTATGAAATTCGCGAGGTGGCTAGACGGTGATCAAAAATTGACCACGTTACAGAAAGCGGCGTTTCATCCAAATTGCCTCGCCACCGTAGCTTTCGCACACTGAGCTAGAGGCGGCTTGTGCTTCAAACCCGTAACGAGACCAAAAGGGGGTAGACCCCTGTACGGCAATTAAACTTACTGAAGAAATCTGTAAGCGCTGTACCTGATCCATCACGTGTTGCACTAACAAGTTGGCCACCCCTTGGCCACGCGCCAACGGTGAAATCGCTAAATCGTGCAAATGCCAACTTTTAATAGGCAGACCTGCTTCCAGATTTTCGTGCAAGCCCGGTGGCTCTTCGGTATGCCAAGGGTGGTTCAATAAATACCCTAGAACGGTATGATGGTCATCCACACACACCACGTTGTGTTCTGGTGCAGATTCCCACTTGCTACGCAACACCGCTTCATCCTCAAGAATATCTGCTGCGTACGATTGGGCTTGGATGCGCAAAATATCAGCCCAATTAGCAGATTCTATGATTTGAATCCTCATAACTACTCTTCATCATCTACAAAAATACGCTGTAAAACACAGCCTTCTAGCGATGATGACGTCTTTTATGCTTGTTGTGGTTGTGTTTATGCCAACTGTTGTCATGCCGGTAGCCGTGGCGATTAGCACGCCTATCGCGGTGAGAGTCAGAGGTAAGTACATTACCCAAAACTCCACCTGCAGCCGCTGCTCCCAAGGTTACACCTGTATCACCATCTGACAGCACAGCGCCTACTGCCGCCCCCAAACCTGCACCTATAACCGTATTGGCCGTTTTATCGGATACGGCCCACACGGGTGAAGCCAACGCCAAGGAGAAACCTCCCAACACTATAAAACGTGTCAAAACTTTCATACTACTACTGCTCCTTAACGCGCATAGAGCGCCATTCATACTATGGCTGCAACCGTAGCATGAAGCACGCCAACATTTGATTCAAAATAATTCCATAATTATCAAAATATATCTCTGGCTGCCTTGATTGCTTTTACGCTTATACAGCGCGCCCTTACCCTTTTTACTATCCCTATCCTTTTCTGACATCTATACCCTAGTATTTCCCTTGGGCCGCAGGTATAAAATGCGGAGCATTCATCCTAAGAGAGATTTTTTGTGCTGACACAACCTATACGCTCTTCAGCCAAGGCATTACCCCAAGCCTTAGTGTTGATTGTTGAAGATGAACATGAGATCGCCACTATTCTCGAGGCCTACCTTACTCGTAGTGGCCTGCGTACAGCACATGCTCCTGATGGACTTAGCGCGCTGACCTTA
Organism: Paenalcaligenes sp.; assembly: GCA_052103955.1. GTDB lineage: Bacteria > Pseudomonadota > Gammaproteobacteria > Burkholderiales > Burkholderiaceae_B > Paenalcaligenes. Next base: position 46,636 of record JBQELO010000005.1, read on the forward strand.
CATCAAAGCCTAAAGCCCGACCTCATTTTGCTGGATATACAGTTACCAGAACTAGACGGTTGGCAGGTATTCAATGAAATACGCCGTAAAAGTCATACCCCTACTATTATGCTCACAGCCTTAGATCAGGATGTGGATAAGTTAATGGGGTTACGCATCGGCGCTGACGACTACATCGTAAAGCCCTTTAATCCCGCCGAAGTGGTGGCCCGTGTGCAAGCCGTTTTGCGCCGCACCCGCACCCACGCCACTGACACCCGTCAGGTTCTACGCGTAGGGGATTTCCAAATAGACGTAGAAAGTCATGAAGCCTGTGTCTTCATCGCTAACCAGCCCACGACCTTGGAGATCACGCTAACCGAGTTCAAATTACTGGAGTGCTTAATGCGCACGCCTAACCGCGCCTTTTCACGCGTAGAGCTACTGGAAGCCTGCTTGCCTGAAGGCGACTCACTAGAGCGCACCGTAGATAGCCATATCAGTAAACTGCGTAAGAAAATCGAACAACTGGGCATTGAAGGCGTACCAGCCAGTGTGCGTGGCATAGGCTACCGATTTGGAAATCGCTCATGAACCCACAACGCTTTGGGCTACGTCGTCTTGCCATTCTATCGTTGAGTCTGCTGGTGTTGTGTGTGCTCCTGCTGTGCTTTGTAGGCTCTTACGTGTTTTACAGCATACTGGCCATCTACTCACCGGACAGCATCGATGAAGACAGCATGTTCACCAGTGTGGATCTGGCGTGGTTGGGCGTGATTTTCATCATTACTTTCGCAAGTGCTACCCTACTTGCCATCAAACTATCGCGTCGTATTTTGTTGCCCTTAGAGTCGGTGATCCAAAGCCTACGCCAAGTCGCAGAAGGTAACCTGCACGTACGTGCTATTGCCAGCAAAAGTGCCCCTAACGAAACCTCACAGTTGGTGGATGACTTCAACTCCATGGCTGAGCGTTTACATACCATGGAAACACAGCGTTCTTTTTGGAATGCGGCTATTGCCCACGAGCTGCGCACCCCCATCACTATTTTGCGCGGCCGCTTGCAAGGGCTTACCGATGGCGTTTTTACACCTGACGCAGAATTATTTGAAGGCTTGCTGCATCAAGTAGAAGGGCTAAATAGGCTCATCGAAGACCTACGCATCCTAAGCCTTAAAGAAAGCGGCCATTTAGAGCTGGATATACACGCAGCCAACTTGGGCTACGAGGTGAAATCAGTCGTTCAGCTTTTTGCCCCCAGCCTTGAAGCCAGAGGCTTTACTGTGCGTGTGCAATGCACGAATGCAGCACAGGTGCACTGCGACCCTGTGCGACTACGGCAAGCGCTGATCGCATTACTAGAAAATGTACAGAAACACGCGCTACCCGGTGAGGTACTTGTCACGGTTGCGGCTACCGACGAGCAATGCAGCATCTGCGTGGAAGACAGCGGCCCCGGCATAGAGTCTACCCAAGCCGAACATATCTTTGATGCCTTTCACCGCATAGACCCTTCACGTGCGCGCCACAGTGGCGGTACTGGATTAGGACTGGCAGTGGTCAAAGCTATTGCTGAAGCCCATGGCGGTACAGCCTGTTGCTTAGCCTCTGCCAATAACGGCGCCCTGCTGCGCCTACAGTGGCCGGTTTAACAACACCTTCATAGCCAAAAACTAGTGGATTACCCTAGGTTACTGGCGTATCATCGTGGTCTTTCGCGTTCGTACAAATTGTGACATTGTCTGTTGCGCAGGCAAACGAGGCAAAAATGAGTATCTTGCTCCGCAAAATACCAAGCGCAAACTTTACACAATAGTATGTGGTTGTAACAACAGCACCCTAAAACCACCCTCAAAAAGCGGCATGCTTATTGGGGATTATCAGTGATGACGGGCCGCCACGTTTGCTTACATAATAGGCACTAGCTTGCCACCGAAAACGCCTTTCTTCACACTCCTTAACGTGTTCAACTGCAAAATATGCGTCAAGGATTATGCGAAATCACCACAGTCTCACCACGCACAAAATCACTACATATGGTGTATACTCTCAGCCGTAAACACTATATATAGCTGTATGTGGTGTGCAAGATTTTCTACACAAAAGATGTGCTAACGCACTGTCCCGTCGCTTACCCCCATGTTCTTTAGGTACACCCGCTTCCTTAGATGTAGCGACGGCATTTCTATCTTTTGTGCTTCAAATTAGTTCAAACAAATTTTCCAGGTAGCCAAATGAACCAAACCACTCAAATGATGGTCACTAAGCGCGATGGGCGGGTTGAACCCATCGACCTAGACAAAATTCATCGCGTTATTGACTGGGCCGCCAAAGACCTGAACAACGTGTCCGTTTCCCAAGTAGAACTGCAATCGCATATTCAGTTTTACGATGGCATCCGTACCAACGACATACACGAAACCATTATTAAGTCAGCAGCCGATTTGATCTCTGAAGAGACGCCTGACTACCAATACTTGGCTGCTCGTTTAGCTATTTTCCACCTACGTAAAATTGCCTACGGCCAGTTTGAGCCGCCTCACCTGTACGATCATGTGAAGCACCTGACCGAAATTGGTAAGTACGATCCGCACCTGCTGGCTGACTACAGCCGCGAAGAGTTTGACCAGATCAATGAATTCATTGATCACTGGCGCGATATGGATTTCTCCTACGCTGCCGTCAAACAGCTGGAAGGCAAATACTTGGTACAAAACCGCGTCACCAAGCAAATCTACGAAAGCCCCCAAATGTTGTACGTGCTGGTCGCGATGTGCTTGTTTGCCAAGTACCCAGCTGACCGCCGTCTGGATTACATCCGTCGTTTCTACGAAGCCATTTCGCTGTTCAAAATCTCGCTGCCTACACCTATTATGTCTGGCGTGCGTACGCCAATGCGTCAGTTCAGCTCATGCGTACTGATCGAGTGTGATGACAGCCTAGACAGCATCAACGCCACAACCAGCGCAATCGTAAAATACGTATCGCAACGTGCCGGTATTGGTATTAACGGTGGCCGCATCCGTGCGTTGGGTAGCGAAATCCGTGGTGGTGAAGCACAGCACACAGGTTGCTTGCCCTTCTTCAAAATGTTCCAAGCGGCTGTTAAGTCTTGCTCGCAAGGTGGTGTACGTGGTGGTGCTGCTACCCTGTTCTACCCATTGTGGCACTTGGAAGTAGAGTCGCTGCTGGTATTAAAAAATAACCGTGGGGTTGAAGAAAACCGTATCCGTCACTTGGATTACGGCGTGCAAATCAACCGCACCTTGTACCAACGCTTGATCAAAAACCAGAACATCACCCTGTTCTCGCCGCACGACGTGCCTGATCTGTACGAAGCCTTCTTCGCGGATCAAAACGAGTTCGAGCGCCTGTACGAACAGTACGAACAAGACAGTTCTATTCGCAAACGCAGCATGCCTGCCGTAGAACTGTTCTCGTTAATGATGCAAGAACGTGCCAGCACAGGCCGTATCTACATTCAGAACGTAGACCACTGCAACACGCACAGCCCATTCGACGCCAAACAAGCACCGGTGCGTCAGTCCAACCTGTGCATGGAAATCTTGTTGCCTACCAAACCGTTGGAAGACATCAATGACCCTAACGGCGAAATTGCGCTGTGCACATTGTCTGCCTTCAACTTGGGCGCTCTGGAATCCTTAGACGAACTGGAAGGCTTGGCCGACCTTATCGTGCGCGCGCTAGATGCGTTGCTGGATTACCAAGACTACCCTGTTAAAGCCGCACAAATCTCCACCGACAAACGCCGTTCTTTAGGTGTGGGTGTGATTAACTACGCCTACTACTTGGCGAAGAACAACACCCGTTACTCGGACAACAGCGCGCTGGGCCTGACACACCGTACCTTTGAAGCCATTCAGTACTACCTGCTCAAAGCCTCTATGCAGTTGGCTCAAGAGTTTGGTCCGTGCGAAGCCTTTAACGAAACCAACTACGCTGCTGGCTTGTTGCCCATCGATACCTACAAGAAAGACTTGGATGCTGTTAGCGCTGAGGCCTTGCAATACGACTGGGATGCTTTACGTGCTGACATTCTGAAGCACGGCCTGCGTAACTCCACATTGACTGCACTGATGCCTTCCGAGACATCCAGCCAGATCGCCAATGCGACTAATGGTATTGAGCCTCCTCGTGGCGTGGTATCGGTTAAGCAATCCAAAGATGGTATTTTGCGTCAAGTCGTACCTGAGCTGGACAAGCTGAAAGGCCAATACGAATTGCTGTGGCAAATGCCTAATAACGATGGCTACCTGCGTTTGGTAGGCATCATGCAGAAATTTGTGGATCAGTCCATTTCTGCAAACACTAACTACGACCCACAACGCTTTGCCGATGGTAGGGTTCCAATGCAACAGCTGCTCAAAGACTTGCTGCACGCTTACAAACTGGGCGTGAAAACACTGTATTACCACAACACCCGTGATGGAGCAGACGATGCTCAGGGCGTAGCAGCCGAAGACGACTGCGCGAGTGGCGCTTGCAAGATTTGATACAGAGGATGTACCAAACATGAATGACAGTACTCTGAGTACTTACAGTACCTTTTCTCGCAACGATAACGATCAGCTCAAAGAACCTATGTTCTTTGGGCAGCCCGTTAACGTGGCGCGTTACGACCAGCAAAAGTACCCCATTTTTGAAAAACTGATCGAGAAACAACTCTCGTTTTTCTGGCGCCCTGAAGAAGTCGATATCACCCAAGACCGTATCGACTACCAAAAGCTGCCAGATCATGAGAAGCACATTTTCATCAGCAACCTGAAATACCAAACCCTGCTGGATTCCATTCAGGGGCGTAGCCCCAACATGGCGTTCTTGCCTTTGGTATCGTTGCCTGAGCTGGAAACCTGGATTGAAACGTGGGCGTTTTCCGAAACCATTCACTCGCGTTCCTACACCCACATCATTCGCAACATTGTGAATGATCCCTCTGTAGTATTCGATGACATCGTACGTAACGAACACATCAAGCTGCGTGCAGCCGATATCTCCTCTTACTACGATGACCTGATCCGTGATGCCATGTTCTACTCGCAGTTAGGCACAGGAAAGCACGTGATCAACGGTGTAGAGCACGACATCAACCTCTACTCACTGAAAAAACGCATGTACCTGTGCATCATGAATGTGAACATTCTTGAAGCCATTCGTTTCTACGTGAGTTTTGCGTGTTCCTTCGCTTTTGCCGAGCGCAAACTGATGGAAGGTAACGCCAAAATCATTCGCTTGATTGCGCGTGACGAAGCCCTGCACCTAACCGGTACACAGCACATCTTGAACATCATGCGCTCCGGCCAAGATGATCCAGAATTTGCACAAGTGGCACAAGACTGCGAGCAAGAATGTTTTGATATGTTCAAAGACGCCGCCACTCAGGAAAAACAATGGGCAGAATACCTGTTCCGTGACGGTTCCATGATCGGCCTGAACAAAGATATTTTGAGCCAGTATGTTGAGTACATCACCAACATTCGCATGGAAGCGGTAGGTTTGAAACCCGCCTTTGAGCGCATCAAAAACAACCCTATTCCATGGATCAACACATGGTTGTCGTCAGACACAGTGCAAGTTGCCCCACAAGAAGTAGAGCTTAGCTCGTACTTGGTGGGCCAGATCAACGCCGAAGTATCGGTTGATGACCTGAGCAATATCGAACTGTGACCAGCGTCACCACCAGCAGTACAGTTCTACATGTACTGGACGGAGAAAGCTTGCTGGAAGCACTGGAACGTACTGGCCATGAGGTCGAATTCCAGTGCCGCAGCGGCTACTGCGGCATGTGCAGGGTGCCCTTAATAGATGGCGAGGTGGAATACCCAGACCCACCTTTGGCCTTTATAGGGCCATCTGAAATCCTACCCTGCTGCTGTCGCGTTACCAAAGCGATCACCATAGAATGCCGGATCACCAAAGCCCCTGTGCAGTTGCAGTTTGATATGCCAGGCCAGCAGTTGGAACTGCCAGAAGAATAAAAAAAGCCCTCACATTATGTGCAGGGCTTTTTTCTTATTCACAACCTTACTAGACCTAGGCTTAACGCAAAAACTCGCTTTCCAGCTTACGCATGGCCGCGTCACCCTGCAGATCTAAAATATCCTTCACTGTAGGCAACTGCGCATTCACGTTTTGTATGCCGCCATCCGCACGTATTTGTGCAAACACCGAACGCATGGCGAGCACGGCAGCACGAATAGCATGATTGCCGTAAATCACAATACCCACTTTCTGCAGATCGCGAATCGCCTGTTCGGTTAATTGTGGGTATGCCGTTGGCACCAGCACCAGCGGCACAGCACCTGACCAGCCTTCAATAAACGCCACAATCTCGTCCGGCGTTTTTTGCTTAGAATGAATCAAGATGGCATCAGCGCCCGCTTCGGCATAAGCCTCTGCTCGGCGTAAAGCTTCTGCTTGCCCCAAGCCTGCGATCAACGCCTCTACGCGTCCCACCACCACGAAGTCTGTATCGGTGCGGGCTGCACATGCCGCAGCGATTTTCCCTTGGAACTCGTCAATGCGTACCAACTCTTGCCGGCCATCGCTGCGCAAACTGGTGTCTTTAGGAAAACTTTTATCTTCCATCACAATTGCCGATGCACCAGCCGCTTCGTATTGTGGCACTACATAGCTGACGTTAATAGCATTACCAAAACCGGTATCAATATCAGCAATCAACGGGATGGATGTGCGCTGGGCTATCGCACGCATCATGTCTAGGTGTTGCCCCATAGACAAGATATTGGCATCAGGCACAGCAAAACTTGCCGACAGTTCAAAGCCACTACCCCAGATGGCATCAAAACCGGCCTCTTCGGCTAACACAGCGGCTAAGGGGTTGTGTGCCGCCATGGCAGTTTGCAAGGTACCGCTTTCTAATGCGGAACGTAAACGCTGATGTTTAGTCATGATTTTTTGTCTCCTAGAACGATTCGCAAGCGGTTTTAATACGGCTTAATGCAGCTTCCAAATCACTGTCTGAAGCGGCATACGATAAGCGTAGATAACCTGGCAAACCAAAGGCAGACCCCGGCACCCCCGCTACTCCCGCCTCACGCAACAAGTACAACGCAAAATCCTGATCGGTAGCGATCAGTTGCCCAATAGCATTACGTTGCCCCAGCAGCGCGTGGCAATCAATCAGAGCATAGAATGCCCCATCCGGTTTAAGGCAGGACAAACCAGGGGTTTGTTCTATAGAAGCCAGTAAATCATCGCGTCGGCGCTGGTAATGGCTGACAAATTTACCCAAGAAATCCATAGGGCCATCTAAGGCCGCAATGGCGGCATACTGGCTAATGGTGCAGGTATGCGATGTAGCCTGCGACTGCACCAAGTTCATGGCCTTAATCAGCTCCAGCGGCCCTGCAGCATAACCCACACGCCACCCAGTCATCGCAAAGGCTTTAGACACACCATTAATGGTTAAGGTACGCTCAGCCAAATCGGGAGCAATCGCTGCTGGCGTAGCAAAGGCCACGTTTTCATAGCGGATTTTCTCGTAAATATCATCGGCCATCACCCACACATGTGGATGACGTCGCAGTACTTCAGCCAACGCATTCAACTCGTCTACGCTATACACCGCACCACTAGGGTTTGATGGTGAGTTCAACATCAACCATTTGGTTCTAGGGGTAATCGCGTCTTCTAACTGTTCGGGGGTGAGCTTAAATCCAGTATCCGCACCACAACGTACTAACACTGGTTTGCCACCGGCCAACACCACCATTTCTGAGTATGACACCCACGCTGGTACGGGAATCACTACCTCATCGCCTGCTTGTACGGTTGCTTGTAACGCGTTGTACAAGGTTTGCTTGGCACCGCAGCCGACTTGAATTTGATCAGGGCTATAACGTAAACCGTAATCACGTTCAAACTGTCTACTTACCGCTTCACGCAACGCCAGCAACCCAGCCACTTCCGTGTAGTAGGACTTGTTTTCATCAATGGCCTGCTTAGCGGCGTCCAGTACGTGCTGCGGGGGAGCAAAATCTGGCTCACCTTGACTCAAGGTAATCACATCGCGCCCCTCTCTACGCAACTGATTCGCCAATCGGGTCATTTCTTTGGTTGCGGACGGTTTGGCTGCTAACACCCGTTGGGCAAAAAAGCCGTGGTCCTGATAAATGGAGCTATGGTCCATGGGAGTCCTATATTTTTAATCTACAAACAAAACGAGCGAACAATAAGGGGATAAATATGCTCAGTAGCAAGATCACACTGTATGCACTGGCTTGGGCCAAGCGCCCACTATCCACCAACTGAAAAATCTCAATAGGCATGGTGTTCATGCCACCGAAATACAAAACCACGGTTGCGGACAATTCCGACAACGTTGTGATCCACATCAGAACGGCTGCTGCCCATACCGCAGGCATCACTAAGGGCAACACCACCCGCACAAAACTACGAAATGGCGATACACCTAGACTAATAGAGGCTTCTTCAATAGACGATTTCAGGTTGAACATGGGGCCCATTGCCGCACGTACACTGGTGGGTACACGGCGCAAAAAATACGCCAACCCCATAATCATCCATGTGCCGGTTAGCACTAACCAACCGCTGTTAAACGCATTGATCAACGCTATACCCAGCACAGTGCCCGCAATGGTCAGGGGCAACATCACCACGGCATCCAAACAATGGGTTAACCACGAACGTCGCTTAGTAATTAAGTACGCTGTCAGCACCGAGAACACCACCCCCGCTACCGTCGCAATGGTGGCTAGAAATAACGAGTTGTACAAAGGTTCAGGCGCTCGCATTACTGCATATTCCACATGTTTAAGCGTCCACGAGCCGTAACGTAAAACTGGCCCTACTGACTGCGTGAAAGCAGTAATGCACACCACAACCACTGGCACCACTGACACCAACACCACGCCACTTACAAAAGCCACAGCTAAGGCCGACGGTATACCCGAAATACGGATTGCCACGGGAGCCCTACCCGATTCCATTTGGTATTGACGGCGCTCTACTACACCCTTTTGCACGATGAGCACCAACAAGCCCAACACAATCAGCACTGTTGCCAACGTACTTTGCATTTGAGGGCTCCCCCCCATTTCGCTGACAAACTCGTTATAGGTCTTCACTGCTAAAACGGGAGTATGTGCACCAAGTAGCGCAGGGACACCAAAGTCGCCAATCACGTGCATGAACACAATCAGTGCTCCTGCACCAATGGCGGGCAACATCAATGGTTGCGTTACCGTCAACAGTACTTGAAGCGGTGGCCTACCTAAGCTGGTGGCCGCTTCTTCTAACGACCTATCCATGCTTTTCAAACCCGCCAAGATGGGTACAAACGCATACACATAGTTGGTCAGCGTCATCACAAAGATCAGCCCCCACCATGAAAACAGGGAAGGCAGTTGCACATCCCACGCGCTTAACCAACTGTTCACTAGACCTTGCTTACCCAATACCACTATCCACGACGCGGCTACCACCACATCGGGCACCACCAAGGTAAGTAATGGCAATGCACCAATTAGCGCCGCTACGGGGAAAGACAACCTTGCCAACACTACCGCCAGCGCACCACCCAATAGCACGCTCGTTACGGTGACAGCCACGCCTAAAATCAGTGTATTGACCAACGCATCACGGTAGGAGGCCTCTGACCAAAACCGTTGAAACCCTGTTAACGATAATCGGCCGGACTCATCCTGCCACGCATCTACCATCACTCCCAGAATGGGCCACAGCAAAAAATAGCCCAATACCAGTAAACTCAACAGCGCCCATGCCAGCCACACAGGATCACGACGCAAAGGGCCTAATAGCGCTGAAGCCATCATGCGCCCCTTACCAATACCGCATCAGCGGGAACGGACACCCATACCTGATCACTGGTTTTTTTGCTGGATCCATAGGTGTGGCTCCATGCGTTCAACCATAGGTCACCGCACTCTGTGCGGACCTTGTAACGCGTGAGTGCGCCCAAGAATTCCACCGTTAAAATTTGGCCAGCGATGACGGCCTCTTGCTGCTCTGAACGCTCTACAAAGCGCAGCTTTTCTGGGCGTACGGCCAAACACAAACCCGGCTCCCATGCTCTGGCATGGTTTGAGTGCAGCACACCCGCACTGCTGCTAAAACGCCTGGTTTCCGCCACGTTTTTAATGAGTTCTTGTTGCAGAGGAATAATGTTCGCACCGCCTACAAAATCTGCAGTAAAGCGTGTTTCTGGCTGTGCATAAATCGCACTAGGCGTACCCACCTGCACCACTTCCCCATCACGCATCACCGCAATATGATCCGAAATAGATAGCGCCTCCTCCTGGTCGTGAGTGACAAACACGGTGGTTAAGCCAGCCTCTTTTTGTAACTCACGCACCATGTCGCGCAGCTCTACGCGCAACTTCACATCCAGAGCCGATAAGGGTTCATCCAGCAACAAAATGCTGGGTTTAATGACCAAGGCACGTGCCATTGCCACTCGCTGGCGCTGCCCACCCGATAACTCGGACGGCATACGCTCAGCCAAGGCTGCTAAACCCACCCGCCCCAACATCTGCACAGATGCGGCTTTCGCTTCCGCCTTACTGTGACCACGCGCCACTAAGCCGTAACTCACGTTATCCAACACCGATCTATCAGGAAACAAGGCGTAGTCTTGAAACACCATCCCTACATTACGTTTGTGGGCAGGAATACGCGTTACGTTCTGATCACCAAAGTAGATTTGTCCCGCATCAGGGCGTACAAAACCGGCCAACATACGTAACAAGGTGGTTTTGCCGCACCCAGACGGCCCCAACAAGGTGAAAAAGGAGCCGCTGGGGATGGTCAACTGCAACTGATTAAACAGTTGCTGACGACCGTAAGACTGCGAAATAGAGGAAAAAACAAGTTCCATACTTTCCTCAAATTAGCGCGCAGCTACCAAAGCACGCCACTCAGCCAAAAAGGCCTCGCGCTCAGCACCCATTTGTTGGTCGCTAAGCTCAAACTGTTTGATGCTGCCCAGATCAGGTAAATCCACTACGCTGTTCACCGAGATATCGTCACGTAATGGACGACGGAAGGCGGTACTCAACACCAAAGTTTGTGCATCTTTAGAGGCCAAGTAGTCATACAGTTTCTTAGCGTCATCCGTATTTTTACCGTCTTTAATCAGCGCCATGCCTTCAGGTGATAAGAAAGTACCTTCGGCTGGATACACCAACTGGATTTCATCCATACCACCATCTACATATTGGTAAGCGGCATATTCCATCGTGACACCAACCGGAAACTCACCCAAGGCCACACCTTCGTAGGCACCCGCTGTAGTGCCGACAAATACGGCGTTCTGCACTATTTTTTTGTAGAGTTCTTCACCCATCAAGGCTTTCAAACCATACAACGCCACATACGACGAGCTGCTGCGCTCGGGGTCTGGAATCACAATTTTGTTTTTCCATTCTGGCTGCGCTAAGTCTGCCCAACTGGTAGGCGCTTTCAAACCATCTAGCTGCTTGTCGTTCACCATCACCACACTCACGTGGGTATTGGTACCTAACCACAGTTGATCTGGCCCATGGAAAGCGGCTGGGATATTCTGAGCCTCGGTCGTTTGGTACGACTCAAAGTAGGGTGCGTATTGTGACAAGGTGGAAAAACCGCCAGACCAGAAAATATCCCCTAAAGGATTTTGTGCTTCAGCCTTAATACGTTGCATCAAGGCACCACTGCCAGCACGCACTACCGACACCGAAATGTCAGGGTGTTTTTTAGTGAACGCATCAATAACGCTGTTCACTACCTCGACGTTATTCGAGGAATACAACACCACTTCACCTGCTTGTGCTGAGCCAAATGCGCCTGCCACGACCATGAGTAAAACTGATAGTTTATGTGTGAGTTTTTGCATGAAAAGCTACCTTTTTCGTAATTGAAACGAGATTTTCATACATGCTATATAGGCTATATGACTACGAGGTTACATCCCACACCCACTATGCGCGTAGCGCTCTTAAGGATGAGTTTTAGTCATGATGAAGGACCTGCCACTCACGGCATTACGCGTTTTTGTTGTAGTAAACCAATACGGCAGCTTTACTAAAGCCGCCCATGCGTTGGGCATTACACAAAGTGCCGTTAGTAGACATATCGCTCATTTAGAACAGGTGTTTAAAGCACCACTATTCTTACGGCAAGGCCCACGCATTCGGCCCTCTATTATTGGTCTACAGCTACATGACAACATCAAAGATGCCATGATGACGATTGAGCTAACGGCCCAACAATTAGCCCAAAAAAGTCATCACCACAACCGCTTACAGGTACGTACTTCTACCCCCAGCTTAGCGATGACCGTCATCGTGCCCATGCTGGGTTCCTACACCCAGCAAACGGGTGTGCAAGTGGATTTGATCACGTCGCTTTCAGCGCCAACCATGCAAGACAGCTACGATGTATTAATTAGCCGTGATCTGCATTTAGAGGGCTGCGAACATTGGGAATTACTACAAGAAGAATTGATCTGTGTAGGGCAGCAAGAATTGATTCATCGCGTGCAGCACTTACCGCCTGCGCAATGGCCTTTGGTAACCTCTAGATCACGGCCCGATGTGCTCACGCACTGGTCACTTACCTATGGCGTCAGCCCCGACCAACTGCAAATATGCGCCACCTATGATCATTTGTTTTTTGCGATATCTGCAGCCATTGCTGGCTTAGGCCTGTTGGTAGTGCCTAAGGTCTTGGTGCTGGAGGCGTTAGAAAATAACAGTTTGCGCGTCGCCCCTGTGGATATCCACTCCACAGGCGCTTGTTACTCTGCCTACATTAACCACCAAACTCAGCATTTAGACACGGCACGCCATTTCTGCCGCTGGCTAAAAGCCAGTTTAAAAGAGCGCAGTGCCAATCATCACATCAGCCAGTAAAGCCTTGGTGCAACGCACGTAGGCCTTACTGGTTTGGCTGAGGTAGTTACGCGGCAGTAGACACTGCCGCAATCGGTGCATTGGCATCCACGGTGCTTTGCACCTGCTCACGACGCTGGCGTACACGTTCCCACAACTTATCGTGTAAGGGCATCAAGGTCACATTACAAATAGGCTCTACCACCGCAGCGATGCCCCCTACCGCCAATGAGCCTGTGAACGTGTAAGTCACGGCAAAGGCCACACTCATGTGAAGACATATTTGGCTGGTTTTAAAGGCGATTAATTGCATCATTCTGCTCCTAAGACTAGAACTCTATTTTAATGAGAATAAATCTTATTTGCAGTAAAATATTTTTACTGGCTCTATAGACGCAGACTATGACCGTGGCGTCTATCAAACACACATCGCTAGTTAGCCCCTACCTTACACACATCGCACACGATCACTGTTAAAGCCTGTTAATTACTTCAAGCTTAAAATAAATGATTTTTAAAATAAAACCCTAAAAAAATAACCATATACAAAAAAATAAATCACACAGCACATTTATTTTATATAAAACACAAACCAATCCATCCACATTCAATGCACATCATGCATTACCACCCACACAATTTATTAAGCCTTATCTCTATAGTCTGTTATTACCACTTCGCCGATTAAAAGAGTTGGTGGCACAACGAGCCCCTCCTCCATAAGCACGAAGAACACCACAAAACTAGCGCATCCTCATCAAAAGCAAAGTAGCTGACTACTGATATTCTTTTAATAATTGTGAATTAGTAATAAAGCAGTCTATTTTTTTCATCCATATGCATAAAACCTGTCGTCGCCGCCAATACTCCTTAAACGCTATCACCCGTAAAATTTATCTAAATATCGTGGGTATATATTGCGCTATTCCCCACTCACCAGATGACGTAATCCTAACGGAGCGTAGCAAGTGGCTATAAATACAATCGTAGTAAACAACGTTGCAGGTAATGCTTGGGTTCGCCAAGCCGATGGCTCCCTACTAGCACTACGTGCTGGTATGCGTGTGCCTGTAAATGCAGAAGTAGTAACCGACAATGGCGCGAGCGTACAGTTGCAAGCCGACGGCATGCCGCCATTAACAGTAGGCGAGAATCGTCAGTTTCAGGTAACAAACGATTTAGTAAACGCGGATATTGATCCCTCTGACCAAACGTTGCCTGCGCAACTTGATCCAAACACAGCGCGTGTATTAGCCGCACTGCAAGCTGGTGAAGACCCATTCGCACAACTAGACCCAACAGCGGCAGTCACCAGTGGCGGCGGTGATGGCGCGGGCGGTAGCAGTTTTACGCGATTGGCCAGTATTATGGAAGCCACGTCGCCATTGGCATTGGCTTACCCTAAACCACTGAACCCTGCAGATGAACTACCTCGCATGGGTGGTTATGGACGTGCTACCGAAAATGCCGATGAGCCCGTAGCCTCCGCCCCGACGCTAAAAGTCACCATTCACAGCGACGGCACTGTTAGCTTCAAATTTAGTGAAGTGCCTGTAGGCTTTGAACTTTCAGACGTCAACGTTTCAAACGGTGGCCGCATTGAAAACTTGCGCCCTGATCCCACAGACCCTACTAAATGGGTTGCTGATCTGGTGGTCCCTGACAACTACGAAGGAGACATCGTGGTTAGCGTGCCTGATGGCAGCTATACCAACGAAGCTGGCGTTCCAGGCTTGGGCGACCAAGACACCACCACTGTAGATACCTTAGCTCCCGAAGCTGAAATCGCGATCAACGTGATTGCGGGTGACGACGTCATTAACAAAGCCGAATCTGAACAAGACATCACGATTTCCGGCACCGTCGGTAAAGACGTAAAAGCCGGCGATACCGTGACCGTAACCGTTAACGGTAAAAACTACAGCACCACGGTTAATGCTGACGGTAAAACGTGGAATGTAGACGTTCCAGGTTCTGAACTGGCTAAAGACACCAACGTTCACGCCAAAGTCGAGACTAAAGATGCTGCAGGTAACAGCACTACAGCTGAAGCTGATCGTGGCTATGGCGTAGACACTGATCTGCCAGAAGCAGACATCACGATTAACGCTATTACTGATGATGACATCATCAACAAAGCCGAATCCGAAAAAGACGTCCCTCTATCAGGCACAGTCGGTAAAGATGTCAGGGCGGGTGATACCGTCACCATCACTATTGGCGGCAAAACCTACACTACCACCGTCAACGCAGACGGTAAAACCTGGAATCTGAATGTTCCCGGCAAAGATTTACTAGGTAATGCAAAAGTAGAGGCCAAAGTAACTGTTGAAGATGCTGCGGGTAATACAGCAACAGCCAATGCAGAGCGCCCATACGGTGTAGACACTGATCTGCCTGAAGCCGAAATCACCATTGGTACTATTGCTGGTGACGACGTCATCAACAAAGCCGAATCTGAGAAGGATATCACCATCTCCGGCACCGTTGGTAAAGACGTTAAGGCTGGTGACACGGTCACGATCACGATCGGCAACAAAACCTACACCACGACAGTAAACGCTGACGGTAAGACGTGGAGCAAAGACGTTCCGGGTAAAGACCTGTTGGGCAACGCTAAAGTTGAAGCGAAAGTCGAGACTAAAGACGCCGCGGGTAACCCAGCGTCGGCAGAAGCTGAACGCCCCTACGGTGTAGATACCGACCTGCCAGAAGCCGAAATCACGATCAACACCATTGCTGGTGATGATGTCATCAACAAAGCCGAGTCCGAGAAAGACGTCACGATCTCCGGAACAGTAGGTAAAGACGTAAAAGCGGGCGACACCGTCACAATCACGATCGGCAACAAAACCTACACCACGACAGTAAACGCTGACGGTAAGACGTGGAGCAAAGACGTTCCGGGTAAAGACCTGTTGGGCAACGCTAAAGTTGAAGCGAAAGTAGAGACTAAAGACGCCGCCGGTAACCCAGCTAGCGCAGAAGCCGAGCGCCCCTACGGTGTAGACACCGACCTGCCTGAAGCCGAAATCACGATCAACACCATTGCTGGTGACGACGTAGTTAACAAAGCCGAGTCTGAAAAAGACGTCACCATCTCCGGTACCGTTGGTAAAGACGTAAAAGCTGGCGATACCGTCACGATCACGATCGGCAACAAAACCTACACCACGACAGTGAATGCTGACGGTAAGACGTGGAGCAAGGATGTTCCGGGTAAAGACCTGCTGGGCAACGCGAAAGTTGAAGCCAAAGTTGAGACTAAAGACGCCGCCGGTAACCCAGCTAGCGCAGAAGCCGAGCGCCCCTATGGTGTAGATACCGGTCTACCAGAAGCCTCCATCACCATTGGTACTATCGCTGGTGATGACGTAGTTAATAAGGCCGAATCTGAGAAAGACGTCACCATCTCCGGCACGGTAGGTAAAGACGTAAAAGCAGGCGACACTGTTACGGTGACAGTTAACGGTAAAGACTACACCACGACAGTTAACGCTGACGGTAAAACATGGAACGTTGATGTTCCAGGTTCAGTGTTGGCTCAAGACAGCAATGTCCACGCTAAGGTTGAGACTAAAGATGCGGCAGGTAACACAGCATCGGCTGAGGCTGACCGTGGCTACGCTGTAGCCACCGATCTGCCAGAAGCATCAATCACCATTGGTACTATCGCTGGTGACGACGTCATCAACAAAGCCGAATCTGAAAAAGATGTCACGATTTCTGGCACGGTTGGTAAAGACGTGAAAGCTGGCGACACGGTCACGATCACGATCGGCAACAAAACCTACACCACGACAGTAAACGCTGACGGTAAAACTTGGAGCAAAGACGTTCCTGGCCAAGACCTGCTGGGTAATGCCAAAGTAGAAGCCAAAGTCGACACTAAAGACGCTGCGGGTAACCCTGCTAGCGCAGAGACCGAGCGCCCCTACGGCGTAGACACCGATCTGCCAAAAGCAGAAATCACGATCGACACCATTGCTGGTGACGATATCATCGATAAGACTGAGTCTGAATCCGATGTAGAGATCACCGGTACAGTAGGTGCAGACGTTAAAGCTGGTGACAGCGTTACGGTGACTGTGAACGGCAAGGACTACCCCACCACGGTGAACAATGACGGTAAAACGTGGAGCGTTAAAGTGCCTGGTTCCGAGCTGGCGAAAGACTCTAACGTTCACGCCAAAGTAGAGACCGAAGATGCTGCGGGCAACCCCGCTAGTGCCGAGACCGATAGGCCCTACACCATTGATATAGACACTGGCACAGACGTGGGCTGCAACGGTAACGTCGTATGCAGCACCACCTACTTGGGCTACAGCAAAAACCCTGACGCAGACCCCGAAGGCGGCCTGAACACAGGTAAAGATGTAGGGCTGAACAACTACATGGAGTTCTTGGTCAAGCTGAACCAAGTAGAAGAGCGTGGTGGGGAGTACTTTGTTGCCGGTAACGGTGGTAAAGCGGTCTTCACGCAAAAACTGCTGGGTGATGAGCATGAGTACATCAAGATTTCCATCCATGCTTCTGACAAGATTTTTGGTCAATCCCAAAATGAACTCAATCGTACCGGCGTAGACACAGAAAACGATGTAACAGTAAGTGGCGCCACTCGTTCAAATGCTATTAACCCTGGCGACTACCCTGAACTAATTCAAGGTGTAGGCGATAAAAGTAATGAAGTCTATGTGCGTGCAGACGTATGGAATAAATACGCTCAAGACGGCCTCAATGTGAACGTAAACCACGATGGTGGTAAATACTTTGAGGAAACTGAGTGGAAACTGGGCGCACGTTACGAGCCGGATATTAACAATCCGCAAAAAGATGAAAACGGCAACGTTAAATACCCACTAGATCAGCACCCTACTAATGGTGCCGAGCTGGATAACGGCAACCGCGTCATGGAAGGTGATCACGATTCGCAATATGCGTTCTCGGAAACAGTGAACCTAAAACCTGTAGCCACAGAAAGCTCTACTATTGAAATCAGCCTAAATAACGTTGAAGTCGTAGAAGAGAAAAAAATCGAGATCCCCATCAAAGATGGCGTAATCGTGACACCTGGTGATAACAGCGGCATTGACGGCAATGGCCTTAAAGTGAGCCCTGTTTTACCTGGATCATTCATCAGCCAAAGCCCCGAACTGATTTACGCCAAAGGTATACATCACGTAGGTTCTATTGATGGCCGCTACGAAAACGGTCCTGTTAAGGGCTTTAACTACTTGATACTGGAAGGTGACCCTAGCCGTTACCAATTCTCGGATGTAGATTTCAAATCCCCCAAAATAGACACGGCTTGGGACATGACGTTCTACGGTGGTCGCGTTAAAGATACCCAAGGCGTAGATGGCCTGAATGAAGCAACATTCAATCACATCAAGGGCATTATCTTTACCGATGGTACAGTGATAGAAGATGGCGTAATCACCAAATACGGTTCTTCTTTCATGCAGTACGATTTCACATTAGACGCCATACTGGCTGATGATGTAGGTACAGAAACAGGGGTATTCCTCTCGTTTGAGGGGCTAACTCTGGATCAAATCAGCAAGCTGTCTATTAGCAAAGACGGCCAAGAGTTAGTGTGGAGCAAGCAAGACGGTAAAGTCTTTATTCCCAACGCTACGGGTGAAGATTTAGAAGGCATCAACATCCACGTTGTGGTTCCTAAAGCCGATCAACCCGCCGACTGGAACATCTCTGCAGAGTTGCAAGCTAAAGACAGTAGTGGTGCACCTATCGCTTCCGATAGCGCCTCTACCTCGGATGCCATTGCGCAAGCAGCATTGCTCGCCAGCGACGATCAGTTAGATGAGCTGTCCCCTGCACATCTGTTGCACGACGAAGATGAGATAGGGCTTTTGCTATCTACCAGCGCAGTGCACGACCCTGCATTCCAAAGCAATGAGCCAACGAGCTTTAGCCACGAAGAAGGTGATGCTGCAAACCGCTTAAACTTAGCGGATATTCTGGGTGCACCTAAAAACCTTGAAGGCTTAGAGCCCTCTACAACTTCAGGGGATGCTCAACATGAAGCTACCACGGTGGTTCAAGATCAAGGTGAAGGCCGTTCTGCTGACTCAGCACTGCACGACGATGACCAACCTAGCCTGATGCAAGAGCTAGGTAGACGCTTGATGGATGAAAGCCAAAAGCTCAACAACCCTGATCTATAAGCTGGCAGCATAGCCAAAGCCCCATTCCCCGTTTATACAGGGAATGGGGCTTTTTTATCACTATGTTATTTAGGCACCTTGTATAGCGCGACGACGAGCGCTACCTAGCCACACTAGGCTTAGACCACCTGCTGCCAACACCGCACCAGCCAGTGGCACAGCCACATAACCTAACCCTTGTCCTATCACTACACCACCCAGCGCTGCCCCCACCGCATTGCCTAAATTAAAAGCGCCCACATTCACAGACGACGCAAGACCCGGTGCTTGTGCTGCTGCCTGCATAACCCGCATCTGCACAGGCGGCACAATACCAAAAGCGGCAGCACCCCACACCACTAAGCTAATAGCCGCACCACTTTTCGTCGTCATCATAAAAGGCATCACCACCATGATGACGGTCAAAGCACCAAGAATAAGTTTGGTTGCCCCATCCAGAGACCAGTCCGCCAACTTGCCACCAATACTATTGCCCAAAGTGAAGCCCACACCAATCAACACCAACGCAAAGGCCACAAAACTTGGACCCGCATGGGTAATATCAGCCAGCACAGGCGCTATATAGGTATACAGCGTGAACATCGCTCCGGCCCCCAGCACCGTTGTTCCCATGGCTAACAACACCTCGGGACGGCTCAGCACCTTCAGTTCACGACGCACATCCGGGCGCTGTCCTGGCTCTCCTTTAGGCAAAGCCACCCACAACGCAGCAATAGTAATCAAACCCAACATAGCCGTACCACCAAAAGCCACACGCCAACCTACCTGTTGACCAATCCACGTTGCAGCCGGTACGCCACCCACATTCGCGATCGTTAGGCCCATAAACATCATGGCAATAGCACTCGCCTGTTTATCTTTAGGCACCACACTAGCCGCCACTACAGCACCAATGCCGAAGAAAGCACCATGATTCAAACTGGTGATTAAACGTGAAAGCAATAGGGTTGTGTAGGTGGGAGCAAAAGCGGATAACAGGTTCCCTATGGTGAACAGCACCATCAATGCCATTAATGCCCCACGTTTACCAAAGCGACTAAATAGTAAGGTCATCACAGGCGCACCCACCATCACCCCAATAGCGTAGGCCGAAACCAGCATGCCAGCAGTCGGTATACCAACCTGCACACCATCGGCAATCACAGGCAGTAAACCCATAGGGGTAAATTCAGTGGTGCCGATGGCAAACGCACCAATGGCGAGGGCAAACAAAGCAAGAGGCATGATTTCAATCCAGTGTGTTTTTCAATGGATGACATTGTCTCAAGTTAATATTTGCCGATTAAGCCTAGTATTTAATAAATACTATTGAAATTTATTCAACAATAAAATAGTTCTTAACAGACAAAACATGCTGGCAGTGTTATGTGCGCTGAGGATTCACCACACCTCCATACACACAGAGCAACTCAAAGAGGATACTGTGACGCTAAACGCAAAAAAGCCCTTGATTTCTCAAGGGCTTTTTTAAATTCTGGCGGACAGGGGGGGATTCGAACCCCCGATACGCTATTAACGTATACACGCTTTCCAGGCGTGCGCCTTCAACCGCTCGGCCACCTGTCCTATCTGTTACTGCCAAGCCTGCTATTATAGCTAAGATTACTAAAAAAGCAAACCTTCCTGTAAAGACACCCAACGTTGGGCGTCGCGTAGCAATAAACGCACATCTTTACCCACGCGCAATGCATCGTGAAACTCAAAGCGACGTGCGGCATCCAACTGCTGTAGCTCGGGCAATGCCACTAAAGGCTGCCCCGGCCCCAACAATGTAGGGGCAACATAGCTGATGATTTGATCTACCCTACCCGTTTGCAGCATCGCCCCACTAAAGAGCCCACCCGCTTCTACATGCACTTCATTAATGTCCTGCTGATCTATGTAGGCAAGCACTTCTGTCAAATCGGCATGACCGTTTACATCCCGCTCAACCTGGGTCACGGTGACGTTTTTTTCGCTAAGCAACTGTGCTTTAACGGGGTTATGCGTACTTGTGAACACCCACACGGGATCACCGTTTAGCAATGCGGCATTTAAGGGCAATCGTAAGTGTGTATCCACCACGGCACGTATAGGCTGTCGTGGTGTATCTAGCCCGCGCACATTCAACAACGGGTTATCGGCCAGCACGGTACCTATGCCAGTCAGCACAACGCATGATCTCGCACGCCATAAGTGGCCATCTTGCCTAGCCTCAGACCCTGTTATCCACTGAGATTGGCCATTTTGCAATGCGCTACGACCATCCAGCGAACCTGCTAACTTCAACCATATCCACGCTTGCTTACGCAGCATGCGGGATACGAATCCAGGGTTTTGTTCCAGCGCAGCATCGGCACACACACCCGTTTGCACGGGAATACCGGCTTCTTGCAATGCGCGTATGCCACGCCCCGCCACCAAAGGATTGGGGTCTAGCAATGCCACCACCACTCGCAGCGGTTTTGCTTGGATCAATGCTTGTACACAAGGCGGAGTACGACCAAAGTGACTACAAGGCTCTAGTGTGACGTATACCGTGCAGGTAGAGATATCCACATTCTTCGCACGCGCTGCAGCCAATGCCATCACTTCGGCATGAGGCCCACCCGCTTGCTGCGTTGCACCCACAGCTACCGCTTGATCGTCGTGAACAATCACGCAACCTACGCGTGGATTAGGCGAAGTTAAGTGCATAACGGACTGTGCCTGCGCTAAGGCTAGCTGCATCCATTTCACGTCAGTCACGCTACTCACCATTGGCCCGTTTACTCGGGGGAATGGTTCACCGGACCATCCTGCATTTCTTGGATAGTCCGCATGAATTCATGAATATCATTAAAACTCTTGTAGACGGATGCAAAGCGCACATAGCCCACTTGGTCTAGTTGCTTCAGCTCGTCCATAGCCAGATCGCCAATGTGTTCAGTGGATATCTCTCGTTCACCACTGACCATTAAGCGCTCGATGATGCGACGCACAGCGGCATCTACATCAGCACTGGCGACAGAACGCTTGCGCAACGCCAGATCTAGGCTGGCACGCAAGCGTTTGTCATCAAATTCCATACGGCTGCCATCTCGCTTGACCACCGCAGGCATCAACAACTCCATGCGCTCGTATGTGGTAAATCGGCGATCGCAGGCCGCACAACGGCGACGGCGTCGAATAGAATCGCCTTCTTCTGATACCCGGGAGTCTACGACTTGGGTATCACCATTTCCACAAAACGGACATTTCATCGTCTAAAAAGGCCCCGAAGGGCCGCTAGTAATATTACTTAGCACTATACACTGGGAAACGCGCCGTGAGTTCATTGACTCGTTGGCGAACTGCCTCAATGTTGGCGGCATCATGCGGATTATCCAACACATCTGCAATCAAGTTAGCCGTTAACTCTGCTTCGGCTTCTTTGAAACCACGCGTTGTCATCGCTGGTGCACCCAGACGAATACCGCTAGTCACGAATGGAGACTCTGGGTCGTTAGGGATAGCGTTTTTGTTCACCGTGATGTGTGCTTCACCCAATACGCGCTCGGCATCTTTACCGTTAATGCCTTTAGCACGCAGGTCTACCAGCATAACGTGGCTTTCTGTTCTGGAAGACACGATACGCAGACCACGCTTAACCAATGTTTTGGCCATTACGTCGGCGTTTTTAACGACTTGTGCTGCGTACTCTTTAAAGCTTGGCTCCAGCGCTTCTTTGAATGCTACGGCTTTAGCAGCAATCACGTGCATCAATGGGCCGCCTTGAATGCCTGGGAAAATTGCGGAGTTAATCGCTTTTTCGTGCTCGGCTTTCATCATGATTACGCCACCACGAGGACCACGCAACGATTTGTGCGTAGTAGTAGTAACGAAGTCAGCGTGAGGAACTGGGTTGGGGTAAGCACCACCAGCCACCAAACCGGCGTAGTGAGCGATATCCACCATGAACAATGCACCGTTTTCGTGTGCAATACGTGCCATGCGCTCAAAGTCGATACGCAGGGAGTAAGCCGATGCGCCACCCACGATCAATTTTGGTTTGTGTTCTTTAGCCAGCGCTTCCAATTGGTCGTAATCCAACTCTTCGTTGGCATCCAAACCGTAAGGAATGAAGTTGTACAGTTTACCCGAAGCGTTAACAGGGGAACCGTGTGTCAGGTGACCACCTTCCGCCAAGCTCATACCCAAAACGGTGTCACCCGGTTTCAGCACGGCCATATACACGCCTTGGTTAGCTTGAGAGCCGGAGTTAGGCTGCACGTTAGCGGCCTCAGCACCAAATAGCTCTTTCAAACGATCAATCGCCAAACGCTCGACTTCGTCCACATACTCACAACCGCCATAATAACGACGACCTGGGTAGCCTTCTGCATACTTGTTAGTCAGTTGGGTACCCTGAGCCTGCATGACTGCTGGGCTAGCGTAGTTTTCCGAAGCAATCAGCTCAATATGCTGTTCTTGGCGGGTGTCTTCTTTCTGGATTGCGTCCCAAAGAGCGGGGTCTACAATATCCAGCGTACGTGAACGATCAAACATGAGAGATCCTAAAAAATAAGGAAACTGAAATGAATCCGTCATTTTAGCGCCTAAGCGTTGCCTAGGGCTGAAATAAGAGAAAGGTGGCACTCAAACCGCAACGCTTCTTCCAAAAAAAGACAGTTGCTTGAACGAGTGCCACCTTTTAGGTGAATTTTTCTCAACCTGCTAAAGCCAAAATGCTTATAGCAGCTTTGCATTCAAAGTGTAGGTACCCGTCAGGCTAGCCTGCGCCAAAATATGGCCTTGCATTGCCACTTTAGCCTCGGCCCCACCGAACTTACCTTCTAGCGGCAGTTCTTCTATATCTAGGGCATACACCGTAAAAATATAACGGTGCGGCAAGGCATCATTCCACGGCGGGCACGGGCCATCATAACCAAAGTAATCCCCACTCATGTCACGATCATGAGCAAAGAATTTACTGTAGTCATTCAACCCCTGGCGCGTGCCGCCTGGTGCTAAAGGCCCTGCTTTCCCTCTAGGGGTAACGCGGTCTGAATAGGCGCCTTCTGCCACCTCATGGCTATCGGCTGGAATATCCACCAATACCCAATGATAGAAATCCGTACGCGGCGTATCAGCAGCCACCTCTTTGCCGGGCTGGTTAAAATCATCCAGCACTGCAGGTACATCTGGGTCTACACAAAGAATAAGGAAAGAGCGGGTTCCCTCGGGAACATCCTCCCAGGCCAGATGCGGGTTGGCATTACCTGCCAATGCCACTTTGGTCGTGGCATCAGCGCGGCCAAAGGCCAAACGCTCTGGAATCACAGCCTGATCAGTAAAAGAGTCACTACGTAACTTCATAATCCGCCCTCACACACAGTCAAGAGACACTTACTCGGGCAAAACGTCGTTTACCCACTTGCAGCACGTATGTACCGGCAGCAAGCTCTAAGGCCTTATCTTCAACCTTAACGCCATCAATGCGTACACCACCTTGTTCGATACTACGGTTGGCTTCGCTATTGGATGGAACCAGTCCTGCTTCGCGCAATAGTTTTACTATACCAATTGGCGCACCACTTACACTAACTTCCGGCATGTTCTCGGGGATTTCACCATGTCGGAAACGTGCGTCGAAATCGCGTAGCGCATCCTCAGCAGCCTGAGCCGAAT
This sequence comes from Paenalcaligenes sp., assembly GCA_052103955.1. Classification (GTDB taxonomy): domain Bacteria; phylum Pseudomonadota; class Gammaproteobacteria; order Burkholderiales; family Burkholderiaceae_B; genus Paenalcaligenes. The sequence continues at coordinate 71,321 of JBQELO010000005.1, forward strand.
GGAAACGCGTAATGATCTCTTGTGCCAACGCCACTTTAATATCACGTGGGTTCGCACCTTGCTCAACACTGGCTTTCAATGCATTGATATCGGCCATGCTCTTGAAGGACAACAACTCATAGTACATCCACATCAAGGTATCTGACACGGACATGATCTTACCGAACATGGAATCCGCGTTTTCGGTAATACCAATGTAGTTACCTTTGGATTTGGACATTTTTTCAACGCCATCCAAACCCACCAGCAACGGCATAGTCAAAATGCACTGCGGCTCTTGACCATATTCTTTTTGCAGCTCACGGCCCACTAGCAAGTTAAATTTCTGATCCGTCCCCCCCAGCTCTAGATCAGCTTTCAACATCACGGAGTCATAGCCTTGCAGCAATGGATACAAGAACTCGTGCACCGAAATAGGCGTGTGTGACTGGAAGCGTTTGGTGAAGTCATCACGCTCCATCATGCGTGCCACGGTATAACGCGAAGCCAATTGAATCATGCCACGCGAGCCCAACTGGTCGCACCACTCTGAGTTATATCGCACTTCCATGCGGCTCTCGTCCAGGATCAGTTTGGCCTGATCATAATAAGTCTGCGCATTTGACTTGACCTGCTCTGGGGTCAGTGGCGGACGAGTAG
>JBQELO010000005.1:72059-213913 GCA_052103955.1 Paenalcaligenes sp.
ATATCAAGTGCGGCTTGCACTTCTGGAGTAATAGTAAAGTCGGGGGAGGACATAATCTGCCTAATTTTTTCTCGAAAATACTCGATAAATTGAGTCAAATGCGCTAGGATACTAGTGTTTATCAGATCATCACGAGTGATCAGTGTAAACCCCCATATCTTAACAGAACGCTAATCAGCTTCGCTACGAAGAATAATTTAACGTTCTGGCTCCCTGCTACGTTACTTGCATTGCTAGGCCATATGCCCTGCGACAGGACATATTTTCTGCAATGCCAACCGCTAGGTTTTGCTTCAATGCTAGAAAAAGAGATCAACGGAACCACCACCGCCACCGTCCGCAGCAAACGCATAACCAGACCCGCTCGCCTGATACAAAAAGGCCTGTTAGTACTTGCCCTTGGCATGTTCGCAGGCGCCGCCGCTATTGCTGTAAACCCGTCATCGAACGACGACAGCAAGCCGCTGGTGTATCAAGCTCGCACCACGCTGGATTTGCCTTTTTCGGTTGAGTCACTAGACAGCAGCTTTTCTGATCCCTTTATTCAAGAAACCCGCATCCGTCGCGGTGACACGCTAGCGTCAATACTGCAGCGTCTGAATATTCGTGAAGAAGGCCTGCAACAGTTCCTAACGCACAACAAAGATGCGCGCTCAATCTACAAGCTGTACCCAGGTCGCACTGTACGCGCCGCCTTGGACGAGAACAATCAACTTCAATCGCTCAGTTATTTCCACTCCCCTTCCAGTACCGAAAACGGTAAACCAGCATCACGCTGGCTAGAAGTACGCCCTGATGAGGCCGGTGGTTTTACAGCTAGCGAAGAAGTCTCTATTGCTACCCCCAACATACAAATCGCCGAGGCCGAAATTCGCACCTCGCTGTTTGGTGCTACCGATACCGCGGGCATCCCCGACAGTATCGCGCTGCAGATTCCAGAAATTTTGGGCAGTAAAGTAGACTTCATTAAAGACTTACGCACTGGCGACAAGCTGCGCGTGATCTACGAAACCTACAATCAAAACGGCCAACAAGTTGGCTCTGGCCGCATCTTGGCATTGGAATTTGAAAACCAAGGCAAAACCCACGAAGCGCTATGGTTCAGTGAGTCCGGCTCCAGCAACGGTGGCAGCTATTACGATGCCGCCGGCCAAAGCTTGCAAGGCGCTTTCCTGCGTAACGCCCTGAAATTCACCCGTATTAGCTCTACATTTGGTGGTCGTCGCCACCCTATCAGCGGAAAATGGCGCGGTCACAAAGGCGTGGACTACGCAGCACCTACTGGTACCCCCATTCATGCCACCGCTGATGGCGTGGTTGAGTTTGTAGGCGTACAAAATGGTTACGGTAACGTCATCATTCTGAAGCACCACAGCAACTACAGTACGCTGTATGCTCACCAAAACGGCTTCGCTCAAGGGATACGCAAAGGTGATCGCATAGAACAAGGCCAATTAATTGGCTACGTGGGTTCCACAGGTTGGTCTACTGGCCCACATTTGCACTACGAGTTCCGTGTTGATGGCACCCCTGTAGACCCTCTTGCTATGGATTTGCCTGTAGCACGCAAACTAGAACCCGCCCGACTGCAAGCATTCCAGACACAAGTAGGCCAATACAAAACACAGTTGGCACTACTGCAAAGCCGCCAAGAACTACTAGCAGCCAACAGCAACTAATATTCTTACCTCAACGGCACCGCTAGACGGTGCCGTTTTTTTATGACCATGTCACAAAACGAACTGTATATAGGCTTAATGTCTGGCACCAGCACCGATGGCGTGGATGCTGTACTGGCCCGCTTTGATGGTCAACACTTACCCCAAATTGTGGATGCAGCGTCCTGCGAGCTTCCTGCCACTCTGCGTCAGCAACTGCTGAGCCTAAACCACCCCGGTGACAACGAGCTTGAGCGTGCTAACCTAGCGGCAATCGCCCTCACCCACTGCTACGCAGACGTATGCCAACGCCTGCTACAGCAACAACAATTATCGGCTAACGCTATACGCGCTATTGGTGCGCATGGCCAAACCGTACGCCATCGCCCCGAATTAGGCTTCACCATACAACTGAATGCTCCGGCCCTACTGGCTGAGCTGACCAATATTGCTGTAATTGCTGATTTTCGCAGCCGTGACATTGCCGCTGGTGGGCAAGGTGCGCCACTGGTGCCTAGTGTGCATCAAGGGTTATTCGCCTGCGAGCACCCGCGTGTAATCTTAAACCTGGGCGGCATTGCGAACATTAGCATCCTGCACCCATCTGAAGCACTACGCGGCTTTGATACAGGCCCCGCCAGCATGCTGATGGACTATTGGGTAGGCAAGCACCAAGGCCTGCCTTACGATGCCGCTGGCGCATGGGCCAGCAGCGGCAGCGTCATACCTGCACTACTAGACGCCATGCTTGCAGAACCTTGGTTGCAACTGGCGCCACCCAAGTCCACCGGCAGGGACTTATTCAATGCACACTGGCTAGAACAACAAGTGCAAAACCATGCACTACATGCTTCCCCTGCCGATGTACAAGCTACTTTATTAGAACTGACTGCACGCAGCGTCAGCGATGCCATACAGCGTTATGCTGCCGGCACAAAAGAGATTTTGGTATGTGGTGGTGGCGCATTCAACAGCGCCCTCTTGCAACGCATCACCCAATTAAGTGGCATCACAGTACGCAGTACCGATGCGCTGGGTCTGCACCCACAGCATGTAGAAGCCTTGGCTTTTGCATGGCTTGCCCATGCCCATGTACATGGCATCAAAGCAAATGCCCCGGTAGTAACCGGGGCACGTCATTCAGTAATGCTTGGCGCCTACTACCCAGCCTAACTTGCGTGGTAGTAGGTTTTTTGCGCCTATTGCTTATACCGAGAAAGAAGACCCGCAACCACAGGTAGTGGACGCATTCGGGTTACGGATAACGAATTGCGCACCGTCAATATCGTCTTTGTAATCAATTTCGGCCCCAACTAAATATTGGAAGCTCATAGGGTCGATCAGCAATTGCACGCCGCTTTTATCGACAGTGGTGTCATCATCGTTCACCACATCGTCAAACGTAAAGCCATACTGAAAGCCGGAACAACCACCGCCCTGCACAAAGACGCGCAGTTTTAAATCGGGGTTACCTTCTTCCAACAACAGCTCACGCACTTTCTCTACTGCTGAATCACTAAACAGCAACGGAGCAGGAGGCGCCTGCAAATCAATAGTTTCGGTAAGGGTACTCATACAATACTCCAGCAATGACCTTTGTCATTCATTTTAAGCTTTTACGATCCGCTTGTCGCCTCTGTGGTATTCAGCTCCACTTTACGGGATGCCCGCACGGTTTTGCCTTCCAGCACACTCATGGTTAATGACCGAATTTCAAAGTCATCGGGTACCACTAACCAACCTTGATCTCGGTTGAACTGCTCAAAGCTCAAGGGGAATTGAGTTTTACCAGCCGTTGGTACGCCATGCGTGGATTCAGGCTCTTGGCCTTCTGGTAATTCTGCGGTCGCTTCTTCAAGTGTGATGGTGGCGGGCTTGCCGTCTTGCAGCCCTTCTGCTGTGAAATAGATAGTCCCATCAAAAGGCTTTCCATTCACCATGCTACGTTGCAACAATACCTTATAACGCAGCAAAGGTCCCACCATTTCCACATCAAATGCCCGGATACTAATCGTACCCTGCGGCCCTGGCGGCAATAACGTTTCATAAAAAGCCAACTGCTCGCCTAATCGGCTTTTTTCTTGCTGCATCTTTTGCAGCTCATCTTCTAAACCTTTGATCGCACCTTGCTCAACCTGCAATTGGCCACGCAAGGTATCGGCCACCTGTTGCTCTTGCAGCAACTGTTGCTGCAGTTGTTGCATAGCAACCTGCGGCGCATAGTCTTGTTGCGTAGTTGGCTCAGGCAATATCCAGTCGTCTATTGCCATTCCAGCGGCCACACCCAACAAGAGCGCAAAACACCAAGAAAGGATACGACTAAAGCTGCCGTGATGGGCAGCGTATGCGGAGGGGGGAACTGATTCTTGCATACTTTACAGACCGCTTTTCATTGAACTAGTTCCCTGCCCCTTACACCATCAAGGTAGAATCGCAACTAATTCCAAACCCGTAGATTCTGGCAAATCGAACATGACGTTCATGTTTTGCACTGCTTGACCTGCCGCACCTTTCACGAGGTTGTCTTGCACCACCAAGATGATCAACTGATCACCATTACCGGGGCGCTGCACAGCAATGCGCACATTATTCGATGCTTTCACAGTACGTGTTTCGGGCAAACGACCTGCGGGCAATACATCAATAAAACGCTCGTTAGCGTAACGCTCTTCGTACAAGGCTTGGAAATCGGTGTCCAGCGCTTCTGGCAAAATACGCGCATAAATTGTCGAGAACATGCCACGGATCATGGGCACCAAATGCGGCACAAAAGTTAGGCCTACATCGGAACCATGGATAATTTTCAAATGTTCAGAAATTTCTGGGTGATGTCTGTGGCCTGCTACACCATAGGCTTTGAAGTTATCGCTAGCCTCGGAGAACAGATTGGCCTGGGACGCAGTACGGCCAGCGCCCGACACACCCGATTTGCAGTCAGCAATAATACGCGAGGTATCCACCAGTTTTTTGCCGCCTTCCAGCACTGGCAACAAACCGGTTAACACGGTTACAGGGTAGCAGCCTGGATTACCCACAATATTTGCCGAACGAATTTTTTCACGGTTCAACTCAACCAAACCGTATACGGACTGATCTTTCAGCAAATCTGGGCACTCATGCGGCATTTTGTACCATTGCTGAAATACATCTGTATCTTGAATACGGAAGTCTGCCGCCAAATCAATGACTTTCACACCGTGCTCAAGCAATTTACGGGCTTCTTTCATCGCCACACCGTGCGGCGTCGCAAAGAACACCACGTCGCATTTTTCTAGCTGCGCAGCATCAGGAGTTTGAAATACCGCATCAATATGGCCACGTAAGTTAGGAAACATGTCTGCTACAGGCATGCCATCTTCTTGGCGCGACGTTACCGCAACAACTTCTGCGTTAGGGTGCAGCGCGAGCAATCGCAGCAGTTCAACCCCTGTGTAACCCGTTGCCCCAACAATCCCTACTTTAATACGTGTCGCCGTATCGGATGCAGCCATATCACTAACCCTGAAAAATGCGTAAAAGACAATGAACTATTATGCAGTAAATTGAAGCTCAATGAGGCAAAGCGCGCTCAAAGAGCTCTGCGCTGTTGCCATACAACAAAACCCCGGCATAACCGGGGTTTTGTTGAGGTGGGCATAGCAAGCCATGCCCAAGCCATAAACAGGATTAGCGTTTGCTGAACTGTTTACGACGACGTGCTTTGTGGAAACCAACTTTCTTACGCTCAACTTCACGTGCATCACGTGTTACCAAGCCAGCTTGTTTCAGAGTTGTTTTCAACGTTTCGTCAAAATTGATCAACGCACGTGTCAGACCGTGGCGCACTGCACCAGCTTGGCCGCTGTTACCACCACCGTGTACGTTCACTTTGATGTCAAAGCTTTCCAAGTGGTTAGTCAGTACCAAAGGTTGACGAACGATCATGCGACCTGTTTCACGAGCAAAGTACTCGTCTACAGGTTTGCCATTGACCACAATAGCGCCGGAGCCTTTTTTGATGAATACGCGAGCTACCGAAGATTTGCGGCGGCCTGTACCGTAGTTCCAATTACCGATCATGATCTGTCCTTAGATTTCCAGCGGTTTAGGTTGCTGAGCGGTATGTGGGTGCTCTGCACCAGCATATACCTTCAGTTTTTTGGCCATGGCGTAACCCAGAGGACCTTTTGGCAGCATGCCTTTAACCGCTTTCTCCATAGCACGACCGGGGAAACGCTCTTGCATGGTTTCGAAATTAGTTTCACTAATACCACCTACGTAACCGGAGTGACGGTAGTATTTTTTATCCTGAGCTTTGTTACCCGTTACACGGATATCAGCTGCGTTGATGATGATGATGTAATCACCGGTATCAACGTGAGGAGTGTATTCAGGTTTGTGTTTGCCACGTAGGCGACGTGCGACTTCGCTGGCCACACGACCCAGGACTTTGTCCTTGGCATCGATCACAAACCACTCACGGCGAACTTCCAGCGGCTTAGCCACGAAGGTTTTCATGATGGTTCCTAAGTATAAAAGGTCGCAAAATTACTTTTGCAACAATGCTGCTTTCCACCCCAGCCAAGACGTTATTATTCGCCCGTGCCAAAAGAGGATAAGCCAAAGCAAAAGATATTAGCACAAAAAAGCCCCAAAAGCATAGACTTAAGGGGCTTTTTGCCGTATCAGCGCAACGCTAATTAGGAACGGCGGCGATTTGCCAGAGCCATACCCAAGTAGTTATCGTAAGCACCTTCAGCTACGCGGAACCAAGGCACCAGCTCGTCGCGGAATGCCATGTAGTTGTCGTAGATTTTCTTGAAGCCCGCGTTTTGATCGCAGAATTCTTTGTACACCACTTGAGACGCTTCGAAAGAAGCATCCATTACATCGCGTGGGAACGCTTTCAGTATCGCACCGGAGGCGATCAATCTACGCAATGCACCTGGACCTTGTGTGTCGTAGGTGGTCAGCATTTTACCGCTGGCTGCACGGGCGCAGATCGCAATGATCTCTTGGTAATGCTTAGGCAATGTTGCCAACGCATCTTGGTTGATGTACAGGGAAACCTGTGCAGAACCTTCCCACCAACCGGGGTAGTAGTAGTACTTGGCCACTTTATGGAAGCCCAGTTTTTCGTCGTCTACTGGACCAACGAACTCGACGGCATCCAACGTACCTTTTTCCAAGGATGGGTAAATATCACCTGGAGGTACTTGCTGAGGCACCACACCCAAACGTGCCAATACTTCGCCAGCAAAACCGGCTGTACGCATTTTCAGACCTTTAAGGTCTTCAACGGAATTGATTTCCTTGCGGTACCAACCACCCATTTGCGTACCAGTGTTACCCAGTGGGAAGTTAACGATGTTACGTGTAGCAAACAGCTCACGCATCAATTTCATCCCGTCACCTTCGTACATCCACGCCTCCATTTGACGCGCGTTCAGGCCAAATGGCACTGCGGTGTCAAAGCTGAAAGCAGGATCTTTACCGTAGAAATAGTAGGAAGCAGTTTGACCTGCTTCAACCGTACCATTACCCACAGCATCCATCACTTCAAAGCCGGGAACAATTTCACCAGCGGGGTACAGGCGGATCTGGAAGTTGCCTTCTGTCGCCTCTTCCACCATTTTGGTAAACAATTGGGCTGTGCCAAACAACGCTGGCAGTGAAGGCCCGTAAGTGGAAGTCATCTTCCAGTTAATTTTTGGATTGCTTTGCGCAATGGCTGGTGCAGCAAAGGCAGCAGTAGTCCCTGCTACGGCCCCTACACCCGCTTTCTTCAGAAATGAGCGACGCTCCATGTTTGCTTTCTCCTTGGCGTTCTTAGCATAGGCAGATGACTAGCCGTCCTTATCTGCCGATTCGATGATAATACACTGTCTTAAAACTCTCTGTACGTCTAGGCTGCACTTTATTGCACAGACCTGACGAGCATCACGCGTTAACTACCCGCAATAGACATTTTGCTGATTAATACCGAGCCTGTAGCCTTGGAGCCTTTGTCAAATACATCAGCGCCCACCGCCACAATATCTTTAAACATTTGCTGCAAGTTTCCTGCGATGGTGATCTCTTCAACGGCGTGCTTGATCTCACCATTTTCCACCCAATAACCAAAAGCGCCACGCGAGTAGTCACCCGTCACGTAGTTGATCCCCTGGCCTATTAGTTCCGTTACCAACAAACCTGTGCCCAACTTAGCCAACATAGCTTTGAAGTCATCTTCAGGGCGTGTCTGGCTTGATAACAAAGACAGGTTATGCGAACCACCCGCGTTACCCGTCGTGGTCATACCTAACTTACGTGCCGTGTAGGTAGACAAGAAGTAACCTTTAAGCTCGCCTTTATTGATGATTTTGCGACGCTGAGGAGTAACACCTTCGCTATCAAAAGGAGAACTGCCAAACGCTCCCAAGCGGAATGGGTCTTCGATCACGCTTAAATGCTTAGCGAAAATATCTTTGCCTAAGGCATCCACTAAAAAAGATGTTTTTCTATACAACGCACCGCCGCTCGCGGCTTGCACCAATGACCCCAACAAACCTACGGCCACAGGCGCTTCAAACAATACGGGGTAGTGACCTGTTTTAATAGGGCGAGCCGACAAACGCGCCATCGTACGGTCTGCGGCATACTGCCCTACGGCTTCTGGACTGGCCAGACGGCTGGCACAACGTGCTGATGTGTACCAATAATCACGTTGCATGTTATCGCCGCTGCCCGCAATAGGAGACACCGACAGCCCATGACGGCTGTATGGGTAGCCACCCATAAAACCTTTGCTGTTTGCCAACACAAAGTGACCCTCAGAACTGCTTACCGAGGCACCCTCGCTATTCGTAATCAGAGGACTACGCTCTAATGCCGCAATTTCCGCACGTAATGCCAAGCGTCGCGCCTCTTCGGCATCCACCATCCAAGGCACATACAACTGTAAGTCAGGGTATTCATGCGCCAACAGTTTTTTCTCGGGCAAACCTGCTGATTCATCTGTTGCCGTATGACGTGCAATATGCCACGCTGCGTCTACCGTTTCTTCGATAGCTTTAGAGGCAAAGTCAGAAGTGGATGCAGAGCCACGTCGCTGACCGTCAAATACTGTGATGGTCAAACCACGATCCCTAGTCTGCTCTACGGTTTCCAGATCTCTGTTGCGTACAGACACCGAAAGCCCTTTGCTTTCAGAAACCTCTACTGCAGCGTCGGAAGCACCGCGTTTCTTCGCGTATTTCAACGCCTCTTCTGCCAATTGGGCGAAGTGCGACTGATTTTCCACAATGGGCAAACTGGAAATTGTTGATGTGGTCATTGATACTCTTTCCGCTCAGGCGGTTATGATAGCCAATTAATGAATAACTCTTTGTTCTACTATGTCTGATCCTACTCTGGAACCCGATGAAAACGGCTACTATGGCCCCAGCAAATCCCAAGTCAAGCGCGAAATGCATGAACTGGTGGATCTTGGCAAGGAGCTTATCACGCTGCCGGATAGCAAGCTACGCCAGCTAAACCTTGGCGAAAAACTAAACGCTGCCATTAAAGAGGTACAGCGCATTAGTACCGCCCGTGAAGGCAAGCGACGCCAGATTCTTTACGTGGGCAAACTGTTACGCCAAGTCGATGCTGATGCCATACGCCATCAGTTGGACATCTGGACCAACGGTTCCAAGGAACAGGCTAGGTCTATGCATAAGCTAGAAGCATTACGCGACCTGCTTATGCGTGATGATAATGCCTTAACCGAGTTCTTGAACACTTACGGGCAAGAACAGGCTCAAGAATTGCGCACGCTCATACGTCAAGCTCGCAAAGAAGCTGAACAAAATGCCGTTCTACCCGAAGGCAAAGAGCCCTCTCGCAAACATTTCCGTAGCCTGTTTCAAGCCATCAAATCCATTGTTGCGTAACTGGAGCTGTCATGACCCCATTACTTGAGTGCATCGAAATCGAAACCGCGCCCAACCCAGAGTTTTCTGTTATCTGGTTGCATGGCTTAGGCGCAGACGGTAACGATTTTGCCCCCATCATTCCTGAACTGCATCTGCCCAAGCATTTGGCGATACGCTTTATTTTCCCTCATGCTCCTGTACAGCCAGTCACCATCAATGGTGGGATGAACATGCGCTCGTGGTATGACATTTACACTTCAGATTTGGTGCGTCATGAAGATGAAGGCGGCCTACGCGCTTCACAAAGCTCGGTACAAGATTTAATCGCCCGCGAAAACGCCCGCGATATTCCTACAGAACGCATTGTATTGGCTGGCTTCTCCCAAGGCTGTGCCATGACCTTGCAAACGGGTCTGCGCTTGGAAGAGTCTTTAGCCGGCATGATCTGTTTATCTGGTTACTTGCCCTTGATAGACAAAATCGACCAAGAGCGCCACAAAGCCAACCAGGACACCCCTATTTTCATGGGGCATGGTACGCAAGACCCAGTAGTGCTCATCGACCGCGCCTTGCAATCCCGTCAGCGTCTGCAAGAGCTGGGTTATCACGTGGAGTGGCATAGCTACCCCATGATGCCGCACTCGGTATGCGCCGAGGAGCTGGCTGATATCAGCAACTTCCTACAGCGCATTCTGGTGAAATAATATCCGACCTTAGGGGGCTTTACGCCACCGGCCAACCGCCCCCTAATGCCCTATACAAATCCATCACAGCCCATAAACGGGCGGTCTTGTGTTGAATCACTACATCCCGTGCGTTAAACCACTGGCGCTGAGTCTCCAACACGCTTTGTACCGTTTCCGCACCTGCCTCGTAGCGTTGCTGCGCTAACTGCAAAGCATCTGAAGCCAAACGTACTATCTCTTGCTGCACAGCCTCTTGCTTTGCCAAGCCAGCCACTTCTTCAAGCGCTACCTCCACTTCCACAAAAGCCTGCACAATAGCCTGTTGATACAGCATTAATAGTTCTTGCTGCTTCGCCTCGGCTACTGCATACCCGGCCTGTAAGCGCCCAGCATTAAAGATGGGTGCCAACAAGTTAGCGGCGGCATCATAGATGGGGTTACTCAATACACTGCTTAAACTGCCCGCAGAACCTCCGGCATACAGTGACAAATTTAGCTGGGGCAACATCGCCGCACGCGCTACGCTCACATCCGCCTTAGCCGCTTGCAGCTCGGCCTCAGCAGCCAGTAAATCAGGCCTGCGCACCAATAGCTGTGACGGCACACCGCTGTCCAATGTGGGCACAGGCAAATGCTCTATGCCTATAGCAGCAACAGGTACGCCCGCTTGCTGCAACGCCCCCGTCCAAATTTGTAACCTAGACTGCGCTTGCAGGCGCTGTTGTGTCAGCAGCTCTACCCGCTGACGCTGCTCCGCCCACAGTTGCTGCTGACGGACCACCACCAATTGATCTTCCGCCCCCGCTTCTGCTCGTACTGTCATCCAAGTCAATAGATCGTAAGCCACCGTCTGATTTTGCTCGGCAATACGTAATCGCTCACTCAAACTCAGCACATCCACCCAGGCTTTAGCCGCTTCGGTACTGACACGTAGTTGCGTGGCTTGCCACAGTGCGCGTTGCTGCACCAACCTACTGGTCGCCGCGTCGCTACCCGCACGCACCCCACCCCATAAATCCACCTCGTAGGTTGCCCGCGCCCCGGTACGGTAACGCCCACCCGCATAGTTGGCATCACCGCCCAGCCGCCCTTCTCTAGAGGCCGAGACCTCCAACTTCACATCGGGCCACAGCGCCGCCCCAGCACTTTGCGCATGCGCTTCAGCTTGGCGTATACGCGCAGCCGCCGCTTCCATATCCCAGTTTTGAGTTTGTACTTGCTGCAACAAGGACAGCAGCTCGCCGCTACCAAAACTTTGCCACCATAACTCACTAGGCAACTCGCCCTGCTGTTGAGAAGAGGATGCAGCCACCTGCCATTGTTCAGGCAGGCTTACAGTTTTCTCGTTTTGATCAGTAGGTAATGCGCTGCACCCCACCAACCAGATAACGCTTACTACCCCATACACTGTTTTCATGCTTACTCACCTGCCAACGCCACCACAGGATCCATTCTGGCAGCAGTACGTGCCGGCATAAATCCAAATACCAGCCCCGTTATCACGGCGCACCCAAATGCTCCCAAGATGGCACTGACGGAAAACACCATATCCATCCCCACCATGGCTAACACCACGCCCAACAATGCGGCCAGTGCAATTCCACTCATGCCACCACTGACTGTTAGCACCATGGACTCCGTTAGAAACTGCCGCAAAATATCGCGCTGCCTAGCACCCGTTGCCATGCGTATACCGATTTCTCGCGTACGCTCTTTCACCGACATCAGCATCACATTCATGACCCCTATGCCGCCCACCAGCAACGACACTGCTGCAATTAACCCCAACATAATGGTCATGCTGCGTCGGGTAGAGGCTTCTGCCTGCAAACGTGCGGCGGCGTTACCAATACTGAAATCTTCCCTATCACCGTGTCTGGCATACAGCAAATCATGCACCGAGCCTTCAGCCTCGAACACCATATCTGACGACACGGCTTCCATCACCACATAGTCGGGCTGCGTTTGCGCCTGATACACCCGTGCGCGCCCCGCCCTATATGGAATAAACACCATGTCATCGTAGCTTTGTGCACCTGAATCTGCACCACGCTCTTCCATCACGCCAATCACTTCAAAGGGCGAATTACCGATAAGTAGCAGCTCGCCCACTGGGCTTTTATCACCAAAGAATCGCTTGCGCATAGCAGCCCCCAACACCACCACTGGAGCCAAGCTTTGATCTTCTTGTGCGGTGTAATAGCGCCCCTCGGCGACACGCCAGTGGTGCATGCTGGGCATTTCTTCGTTCGCCGCAAAGACATACACCTGCAAACTCACATTGGAAAAACGCACCGTAATAGGGTCGCCAATCACCGGCATCACTCTACTGATTTCGGGTAATTTGCGTATGGCATCAAAATCCTCATCGGTGAGCACCCCTCTAGGCCCACCCGTGATAGGCGTTGCACTACTCATGTACATAATGGTGGTACCCATTGTGCCCATTTGCGCCATAACGCGTTGTCTAGCGCCCTCGCCCACCGCCATCATCACAATGACGGATGCCACACCTATGATGATGCCCAGTAACGTCAACAAGGTACGAGCACGGTTAACACGCATGGTGCGCCATGCTGCTCGCAGCGCTTCGCGCAACTCCTCCCCTTGCACTGCCGTTTCAGAAACATGCTCTGGCTGCGTCCAAAAATTTTCTAAAGCCGAAGGCATTGTGGCGGTATGCTGCTGGCTGCTGCCGGAGTCGTCTACGATTTGCCCGTCACGTATTTCTATGACACGCCTAGCTTGTGCTGCGACTGACCTGTCATGGGTAATCAAGATAATGGTGTGGCCCGCATCAGCTAACTCGTGAAATAGCGCCATCACCTCTTTGCCACTTTGGGAGTCCAGCGCACCGGTGGGTTCATCGGCCAAAATAATGTGGCCACCATTCATCAATGCCCTAGCAATAGACACACGCTGCTGCTGACCACCTGAAAGCTGGTGTGGCCTATTGGCTTGGCGCTCTGACAACCCTAAACGTTCTAATAAGGCACTGGCTCTGCTGTGGCGCTGCTCCATAGGCATGCCGGCATACACCGCAGGTACCTCTACGTTTTCACGCGCACTTTCAGTAGGGATCAGGTGATAGCCCTGAAACACAAAGCCAAACGCCTCACGGCGTAATCTTGCCAAGGCATCTGCATCTAAGCGTGCAACATCTTTACCTTGGAAGAAATAATCACCACTACTGGGGCTATCTAAGCACCCCAGTATGTGCATCAACGTAGACTTACCCGACCCCGACTGTCCAACAATGGCCACGAACTCGCCTGCCTGTATGCGCAAATCTATGCCATGGAGCACCTCTACTACGGGTGCTCCATCTTGCCCACCATACTGCTTACGAATTGCCTTTAACTCTATCAGCGCGGTTGCTGCCTCTACCATTGCAGCCAACTCCAACGTTGCTCTGGCTCATTTTCACGCAACACTATTTGCGTGCCTTCAGACAACCCATCCACCACCTGCACCAAATGGCGGTTGCGCACGCCTAAGGTCACATCTTGCCTAACCGGCTTATCACTTCCAGTGATACGCCATACCCATGCTTGCCCTGCATCGCGCTGCAACGCCGCCACCGGTATGCTTAGCACGCCATCCGCCTGCAGCACAGTAAAGGTGACCTGCGCCGTCATTTGAGACATCAGCGCAGAATCGCTGTTGTCCACATCAAACAAGACGGTATAGGTCACGGCTTTATCGGACTTGCCCTCGGCATTCTCTGTGGCTGGCTGTGGTGGCGCTGGTAATACTTGTCGTACTGTGCCGTGCCAGCGTCGTGGTTCCTCTTCTACCCCTAGGGTCGTAAACGATACGGCTTGCCCTGGCTGCACCTGCCTCACATCGGCCTCGGACACATCCGTCCATACCGTCATCACCGACAAATCTGCAATACGCAAAATATCAGGGGTTTGATAGGTGGCGTTTAAGGTTTGCCCTTCGCGTGCTTTTACACTGACCACCGTGCCCGACATAGGCGCATAAATACGGGTATAACCCAGTCGTGTTTCTTCGGCGCGCTGGCTGGCTTCGCTTTGCGCGATTTGCGCCCGCAAATGTTCCACCTTCGCCGCTGTTACCGACAGCTCTGCCTGTGCTTGTTGCAACGACTCCTCGCGAGTTGCCCCTACTTTGTTCAGTCGCTGCTCACGCGCTAAAACTTGTCGCGCTAACACATGCTTAGCTTGTTGCTCTTGCAACTGCGCTTGCAGGCCACGCAATGCCGCTCTTCCGGCATCTACAATGGCCTGCTGCACACTAGGATCGATTTCCACCAAGAGTTGGCCTTGCTCTACTTTATCTCCTGGCTGCACAGGCAGACGCATAATCTGCCCCGAAACCTGTGCACCTACATCCACGTACTGGCTGGGTTGTAATGTACCAATAGCATTTACCGTGATGGCTATATTGGCGCGCTCTGCAACGGTGGTTTCCACCTGCTGCGCCGTTGAAGATTGCCACCCTATATAGCTCCCACCTGCCACCAGCAACACTGGCGCAGCAAACAACATGCGCTTGCACCAGCGCCCACATTTCCCAGCGTTCTGCATTTAACCGCCTTGCAAATCAATACGTACGATGCTGTCTTGTGCGTCTTTGCGCCATGCAGGGTGATCATTACCATGCGGTGCTTTAACGGTGACATAAGCCGTTTGGCCATTGGCCGATACCGCTACGCTGTTCGGATGCACGGGCAAATCAACACGACGCTTAACGCTGTAGTTCTCCGCATCAATCACCGTCAAACTGCCTGTACCCGCAGGGCTACCACGAGATACACCGCGGTTTGTCGCCAAAATCTCATTGCGCTGTTCGCTGTATGCTACGTCCAGCAAGCCTTCGCCCACAGCGATGGTCTGCGCTACGTTGCCAGTATTCAAATCAAACACATAAACAGAGCCTGTATTGGCATCTGCCGCAAACAAACGCTGGCCAGCCTCATCAATAGTCAGGTTCACAAAGAAATGTTTAGACTCTTTGGGGTTGGTGCTGGTGGTGTCTCCTGTGGAAAACTTGGTAATGATCTCGCCATTGTCTGGGTTGATCACAACCACTTCATTCAAACCACCTTGGCCTACGTACAAACGGTTATTGGCACGATCAAATGCAGCACCCGCAGGCCACGGGCCATCTGTAGCAATGGTATGGCGCACACTATTTGTCTTGCCATCCACAATCCATACCAATCCTTCCGTATCCGGACTGGTCACGAAAATCTGGTTACGTAATGGATCAACCACTACCTTACGTGTATGAGGTGCCGAAATCTGCCCTTTTTCATTCTCTACACGCTCACCCAGTTGGATCATGCCTTTTACTTCACCGTTTTTCGCATCAATTACGGTCAGTGAACCATCCAGCGTGTTCCCCACATACAAAGTACTGGATGTGGGGTTGTAGCCCAATGCAAACGCACGACGTGGCAATTGAATGCTTTGCACCACTTGTAAGCTACGGGGATCTAGTCGATGAACCATCCCACCAGACTTAGGCTCGAAGGCTGGCACAGCCGCCACAAATACGCTGTCCACACCAGTGGCCACAGCCACCTCGTAGGCCCCTGCTATATTGTCTTGGCGCAACATGGACACGCTGGATAATTGCTCAATCACAGATTGTTGACGTAGTTCTGGCACGCTTTGGCAACCAGCCAATACCGTCATAGCAGCAACGACTACTGTAGTCACTACAGTTTTTTTGAATGTCATCATCAGTACTTCCTTCAAGAAAATGCGATAAATAGTTAGAAACGCTGACTAAACGACAGCATGAACGCACGAGGCTGGCCGTAATAGCTATTGCCTGTACGCGTTCTATAGCGTTTGTCCAAAACGTTATTAATATTGAGTGAGACAGTGCTGGATTTAGTTAGGTCATAGCGTGCCATCAAATCTACGACGGCATACGATTTCTGCTCTGACTCTACTTTCTTACCGTTTACGGTCAGGTCACTGTAGATACGGCTTTGCCAACGCAAGCCTCCGCCTAGCGTCAGCCCATCGCCTACGTTATCTAACCGGTAGGTGGTAAATAGCTTGAAGGTATTGCGGGGTAAGTTGGTATTTAGGCGCTCGCCTTCTCGGTCTTTGGTACTGTTTTGCGCAAAGCTTGCGGCCAGTTCCCAGCTAGGCGTCAACATACCAGCCACTTCCACTTCAAAACCACGAGTGCGTGTACCCGACTTACCTTCATAGGCTTGTGAACCATCGGGAGCTTTCTGGTCTATTAACGCCACAGCCTTGTTATCTTCCTTCACCTGATACACCGCGCCCGACACATTCAAGCGCTCGTCAAAGAAGCTACCCTTCACGCCCACCTCATAGCTCTCGCCAGACAAGGGGTCAATATAGGAACCGTCTACTTTTTTGTAGTCTTGGGGAGTGAAAATGGTGGTGTAGCTGGTGTAGGCCGTCCAGTTATCCGACACATCGTAGGTCAGCCCAAAGTACGGCACCAGCTCATACTCAGTACGGCGCAGCGATGTACCCGTTTGCTTAGCGTAGTTAAAACTGCCCGTAGTACGTCGCCAGTCTACATAGCGAGTACCCGCGATAATCGAGAAGTCCTCTGTAGGACGTAAACGTATAGAGGCGTACGCGCCCAGGTTTTTCTCACTCATAGAGTGAGTTCCAATTGCAGGGTTATAAGGCGCACCGGGGTTGCTACCGTCCCAGGTGAAGATATTATCAATACTGCCATCCCAGCCAGGCGGGAACCAGTTTGTGTAAGAGGGCGCTTCGTTTGTAGAGTATGACCACGCCACGCCCATGGCTACTTCGTTCTCACGCCCAAACATATCGAAGCTGCCCTTCACCGCCACATCTAGGGAGTCTTGTTTAGGTTTGTAAGCCCAACGGGTAGTCCAGATACCACTGCCAGCACCTGTTACCGGGTCTGGGTTGCCTCGCCCCGCATAGCCTAAGAACTCGTCAGAGTCCGTCCACACTCTAGACGCGTTCACTCGTAATGACCATTTATCTGAGAGTTGATGCTCTAGCTCACCAAACAACGTAGTGCTGCGACGCTCAGAGTATGCCCACTCAGCAGCGGCAGATTGCGAACGCCCCCAGCTTAGCGGGTTACCATTGCTATCAAACACAGGCAAACCACTGTCTGACTGACCACGTAAATCATGACGTTGGTGACTGATACCACCTCGAATGACCGTGTTATCACCCACATCGGCTTCTAGCACACCATAGAACACCTTACGCTTGGCATTAAAGCGCTCAACATAGGCATTGGTATCTTGCACGACGGCAATCATACGGCCACGTACTGAACCTGACTCATTTAACGGCGACGACACATCAAACATGCCACGACGGTTTGCCCATGAACCCCAATCTAACTGCACCTCAGTGCGAAATTCGTCTAATGGACGTTTACGCACCATGTTGATGGCACCACCGGGGTTACCCATACCATTCATCAACCCTGTCGCGCCACGCACTACCTCTACCCGGTCATACAGGCTCATGTCTTGGGTTAAGAACATGTTGTTGTAGTTAGAAACCATGCGCACACCATCCACCATGATGGTGTTTACGGCAAAGCCCCTCGCGTAAATGGTTCGGTCTGAACCGCCCATCCCTGACTCAGCCAAGGTTAAACCTGCCGTATTCTTAGCCACGTCCTCCAGCTGCATTAAGTTCTGATCTTTCATGCGCTGGTTAGTCATGACGCTAATGGATTGCGGCGTTTCACGCAGCGACAGATCCAATGCCGACGACAACGCACTATCACCTGTTGCCGTATAAGCACCGCTTTCCTCGGTCGTGGCATCTGTTTTGCCTTTCACCACTACCGCACTTAATTGCGTTGTGCTTTGTGGCGTACGCGATAGCGATACTTGGCTGCCATCACGACTAAACACAATACCGGTTCCCACCAGCAAGCGTTGCAACGCTTGGTCGGGCGTAAAGGTGCCCGACACAGCAGGTGCCTGTAGCCCTCGTACTGTTTCGGGTAAATAAAAAATTTGTAATGAAGCCTGTTCGCCCAGCGCGATTAAGGCCTCGCTTAATGACTGTGCTGGCAAGTTTATGTGTACGGCAGTTGTCTGCGCTTGCACCGTACCCATCCCAGCCGATATCCCTAACAGCGCAGCCGTTAAGCACACCTCTCTACCAACCTGCCCCAGCTTACTTGACGATTTAAACCAACGTTGAATTATTGTGTGTTGCGTGTTCATTGCACCCATTCCAGACATCATGTAGTAGTGACTGCACTCATCGCTTCCCTCTTGATGGGGAATGCGGTGTCATAACTAAGACGCTGTAACGAGAACTATTCCGCAATGATTCTCATTATTATATTGTAAGTATTTGTATCAACACCGTAAGGCGTGAGCCAAAACCTCAAACAATCGCTCATCTTCTGCTTGCGCAATATTAAAGCGCAGAAAGTCTTCTGCCTGCTGTGATTGACTAAACGCATTGCCAGGCGCCAGCACCACATCGTGCTGCAAACAGTAGCGCGCCATACGGGTGGCATCCACCCCATCCGGCAATTTACACCACACAAAAATCCCAGCCTGCGGCACCAACCAAGGCTCTATGCCCAGCTTACGTAACCGCTGCAATAAACGCTCTAAACCCTGCGCCAGCCTAGTGCGTACTGTTTCCATATGACGCCTATACCCGCTACCCGTTAAGACATGCAGCATGATGTCAGCGGCTAAGCGCCCGCCCCCAAAACTGGTAGCAGTGCGTAAATCGGTTAACCCGGTAATCCACTCTGGTTTAGCGGCGATATAACCGCAGCGCAATGCCGCTGAAATAGTTTTGGAAAAACTACCTATGTGTATCACCCGCTCCAACCCATCAAAAGCGGCCAACCTAGGGGCTGGCTGCCATTCAAAGTCAGCAAATAAATCGTCTTCCACAATGGTTAAGTTGGCGTGCTCGGCCAGCTGCAATACTTTATGTGCAGTCACCGACGACAGCACACTACCTGTAGGGTTATGAATACCTGAGTTGGTGATGTACAGGCGCGGTTTATGCTCATCCAAAATCGCCTTAAACGCTGCAACATCTGGCCCTTGCGGGGTATAAGGCACACCCACCACCTTCACCCTATGCGCACGTAATAAGGTATGAAAATTAAAGTAGCAGGGATCATCCACCACTACCGTATCGCCGGCCTCAAGCAAGAATCGGCAGATCAAGTCAATGGCTTGGGTGCTGGAATCCACCAGAATAATCTGTTCGGGTGTGGCCTCTATACTTAGCTCTGACATGCGTCTGGCTAAAAGCTGTCGCAAGGCAGGTAGCCCCTGTGGCGTACCGTAATCCACCAAACTACTACTATCGGCACGGGCCGCATGGCGCAATGCACGACGCATACCTTCCTCGTACATCCACGACGGTGGCAACCAACCACACCCAGGTTTAAGCATAGACGCTGCTGTCTCCAACGACTGACTGGATAACCATAGCGGGTCTACCTCGCGGTCTAGCCTAGGCCCTAACTCCGACAGCTCTAACGGAGCGGCTATACCCGCCACATAAAACCCTGACCCCGCTCTGGCACGTACCACACCTTCAGCCACTAACCTCTCGTACGCCTCTACTACCGTTGATACAGAACAGTTCAGCGCTTTGGCTTGAGCACGTACAGAGGGCAACCTAGTGCCAGGCACATATTGGCGTGCCGCAATACGGCTGCGCACGGTTTGCATCACAGTTTCTATACGGCTGGGGAGTTTTTTGGCAGTAGTCATAGCCCTACTGTACTGCTTAATTTACCAATACAGTTATTAAAAACTGTACTGTTCCGTATATGGAGTCGTACCCCTACCACATGGTTTACTGTACTCCTATCCTTGAGGAGTACGTATGAACACATCCACCCGTGGCTGGGTCAATGGCTTCATTGGCGTCGTCATTTTTGCTGGTTCCATGCCCGCCACTCGCGTTGCCGTTATTGATATACCGCCGTTATTTTTGACTGGCATTCGAGGCTGTATTGCAGCAGCGCTGGGCCTGCTGTTGCTAGCAGCCTTTAAGCAACCCCGCCCGCACCGCAGCGACATCGCGTCGTTGATCATTACGGCATTCGGTGTAGTACTGGGCTTTCCGTTGCTAACAGCACTGGCCTTACAACACCTTAGCGCTGCGCACTCTATAGTGTTCATCGGCTTGCTGCCCTTGTGCACGGCAATTTTTGGAGTACTACGTGGTGGTGAGCGCCCTCACCCTGCCTTCTGGCTATTCTCGGTACTGGGTAGTGCATCAGTGATCAGTTATGCCGCATTAGGTGGTATTGCCATGTCACTGGAAGGTGACCTACTTATGTTGGCTGCTGTAGTAGTGTGTGGTTTAGGTTATGCAGAAGGTGCAAAACTGTCACGCCGTTTAGGTGGTTGGCAAGTCATTAGCTGGGCGCTGGTGATCTCACTACCACTGATGCTGCCGCTAACGGTGTTTTACTGGCCAGATAATTTGAGCAATGTATCCACGACAGCCTGGATAGGCCTAGCCTATGTGTCCATTTTCAGCATGTTGATAGGTTTTATTTTCTGGTACAAAGGCTTGGTGTTAGGCGGCATTGCAGCCGTAGGCCAATTGCAGTTGCTGCAACCTTTTATGGGCTTAGGTTTGGCTGCAGTACTGCTGCATGAGCAAGTCAGCACTGCCATGATTGTGGCTACGTGTGGTGCGGTATTTTGTGTGGCGTTGGCCAAGCGCTATGCTTAACGTCTAACCACCGCTAGGCAATAAGAACACCCCTCGCTCCGGTACATGCACTACGCTCACCGGAGCGATTTTTGGCAATATATCCAGTATTGCTTCAGGGCTTTCTACACTGACCGTACCTGACACACGCAAACGCCCTAAGACCTTATCCTGCACTTGAATAGGCTGGGCCATGTAGCGGTTTAGCTCACGCACCACTTCCGTTAATGCATTGTCTTGGAACACTAGCCTACCGCGCTGCCAGGCCAATACACTTTCGACTGCTACCTGCTGGGGGTTACCTATGGCCGTCGCTGATGCCGATACCGCATACCCTGCTGATAAACGCACCCCTGCCTGCACTACTGTTTTATGGGGAAATAACTCTACCACCCCTTCCCGCACTACCACTGCCGTTTGGTTACGGTCTTGGCGCACACTAAATTGCGTACCCACTACCCTGACATTCAACTCGCTACTGCTCACCGTGAAGGGTCTATTCACATCAGGCAACACACTAAATAATGCCTCGCCGCGCACAAATTGCACTTCCCGCCTATCCGCATAGTAGGCAATGGCAACTTCAGAATCGGTATTTAGCACAACCTTAGAACCATCAGGCAGCATGACTTCTCGGCGCTGCCCCTTGGCCGACGCTACCACATCCGTGAATAACGGCTGTGCTGGCCACACCAATGGCAACACGGCACCTACGCTTAACATCGCCAGCGCACCACCTCCCCAACCCAGCACTTTGCGTCTAGCGCGCAACGTCGCTTGGCGTTCGTTATGGCGCAACCACTGATGCATCGCCGTTTTAGGCAATGCATCCGCTAATTTCCACGTTGATTCTAAGGCTTGATACGCTTGCTCGTGCTCGGGATGCTGAGCACGCCATCGGTCACGCTCTAACACCTGTTCGGCACTTAGTTCACCCAAACAACTACGAGTGAACCAGTCTAATGCTTGTTCTTGAATTGCCTCGTGCGAGAGCCCATTGCCCTTAGCGGTGCGGTCCATAGTCCTGTAGTCGATGCTGGATGTGGCGCAATGCCCGTTTCATGTGTTTTTCCACCGCGCTAGGCGTTAAACCTAAGCGTCTGGCGACCTCTTCCTGCGTGTAACCCTCTATCTTATTCCATAGAAAGACTTGCTGACACTTCAACGGTAAATCTTGTAGTGCCTCGCATAACGCATCCAGCAGTTCAGTAGTGTGTAATGATGCATCCACCTCACCATGCGTTTGCGGGTGCTCATGCTCTAGCAAGGTGTCTAGCGAGGTTTGCTCGTGACGAGACTGCCTACGGATTTCACTGACCAACTGATTCTGGGCCGCCCTGAATAAATAGGCTTTAGGATCTTGAATACTGTCACGCTGGTCTGCCAAAACGCGCATGATGGCATCTTGAGCCGCATCTTCGGCATCATGCTTCAACGCATTATTTTTTACCCAAGATCCAATCAGATCGGTGTAGTACGATAACCAGCCTTTGACTGACAAAGAACGGCTATGCATGGCAGGGAACAGGCAACATGAGGAAATTAAAAACGGACAATCACATCAACAATAATAACAATAATTCTCATTATTAAATCGCGATTAGAGAATCGTTTAAAAAATGACACACTTGCCATGCGCTTTCAAACGCTGTCATTTATCCCCACAGGCTGTGCATAAGGTTGAGGACAAGCATGGGGCATCATGCTGTACACCAACACCAGTGAGCCTTTGCTACCTGCTGATCAACCATTAACCAGTTGAATATGCCCCTACGAAGCCGAGGCGGCCCCATACTTTTGAGCCAGTTCAATAAAGGCACGCATGGCTGCCGATTGATAAGCCCCTTTACGCTGCATCAAAATAGCCCGTCTGCGCGGCGGCGTTGGATCTAAGCCTATAGCCACTAAATGCTCGTCATTCATCGCGATCGCGGCAGGTAACAAAGTCGCCATGCTGGTACGCCGCACAATTTCCATCACCGCATTCAACGAGTTAGACTCCATTTGCACATGCAGCTCTAATTCATGTTGCTGGCAATAGCGCTCAATCTGCCTACGCGTTGCAAATTCCGGGGTTAACAGCACCAACGACTGCTGCACTAAGGTACTTCTGTCTATCATGCGCTGCTCTGCTAAGGGATGCGTCACACTCACCGCTAACGCCAAAGTCTCTACCAGCAAAGGGTGCGACTCAACCGCGGCCGACGTAGGCTTATCAAACGCAATACCTATATCCAGCTCGTCTTTCACCAATTGGGTTTCGACGTGCTCTTGCAGCATTTCCCTAATCATTAAGGTCACGTTGGGGTAGCGCCTATGAAAAGACTCCACCAAGGGGCCTATCAAATACGATGCAAACGTAGGTGCCATCGCGATACGCAACGACCCCCTACTTAAATCGCCCACATCATGAATCGCACGCCGCCCTTCTTCTAAATCTTGCATGGCTTGGCGTGCATAACGTGCATATACCTCACCCGCATCTGTCAATTTGACCTGCCTATTGCTACGGTCCAGTAACTGCGCCCCCAAACTTTCCTCTAATTGTCGTATTTGTTGGGATAACGCAGGCTGCGATACGTGCAGTGCATTCGCAGCACGCGTAAAGCTGCCGTACTGTACTACCGCCAGAAAATAGGTCACATGCCGTAAGATCATAAGCCTTCCATAAGTAATAATTATAGAACTTATCAGAAATCAGTATTTTACCTTATAAATAAGACGGGTTAAGCTTCAGCTACATTCTCGAATAACCATAATAGTTGCCATGAAAGAAATCATTGAGGGCTTTCTCAAGTTTCAAAAAGACGCCTACCCCAAGCGTGCAGGTTTGTTTAAAGATCTGGCCCATCAGCAAAACCCCCGTGCTTTATTTATCTCCTGTTCTGACAGCCGCTTAGTACCAGAACTGGTTACCCAGCGCGAGCCCGGTGATCTGTTTGTGATCCGTAATGCCGGAAACATCGTTCCCTCCTACGGCCCAGAACCCGGTGGTGTAACCGCGTCAGTAGAGTATGCCGTTACCGCCTTAAAAGTATCTGACGTGGTGATTTGCGGTCACTCTGACTGCGGTGCGATGACTGCGATTGCTAACTGCCAATGCTTAGAGCACATGCCAGCCGTTGAGCACTGGTTGCGCTATGCAGATTCCGCTCGCTTGGTAAACGAAGCTAAAGAACACAAAAGCGACCGCGAGCGTGTTGCTTCAATGGTGCGTGAGAACGTGATTGCCCAGTTGGCAAACATTCAAACTCACCCCTCTGTACGCCTTGCCATTTCTGAAGGCAGACTAACCCTACACGGCTGGATCTACGATATTGAAACCGGCTCTATAGACGCCTATGACGGGTTGTCCATGAAATTTGTGCCGCTGGCTGATAATTTAGATACACGCGTTGCTCCCTTGCTCCGTCCAGCAGCCTAAACTAGCAGTCCCCAGAGGCCAGGAGCGAAGCAGAGTCCGCTCTTGGCCTCTTTTATTCTGTGTACGTAGGAAAATGCAGCGTAAATTCAGTTTCTGTCTGCGTACTACTAACCAATACCTCGCCACCATGCATTTGCATGATGGACTTCACAATAGCCAACCCTAAGCCGCCAGAATCATCTGGACGTGAGCGTGACGCATCACAGCGATAAAACCTATCAAACAATTTAGGTAAATGATGGCTGTCTATTTGTGAACCATGGTTACTAACTACCACATCCGTACCGGTATCACAGGCATGGCTACGCAACGTAATAATGCTATTTGGCTCACCATACCGTATGGCGTTAGCTAACAAATTCGCTAAACAACGGCGTAGCAATCTAAGGTCTGCCTGAAGCGCCCCCGTCGCCTGCACCGCTATACGCATCCCACGCTCTTGCGCCATACCCTCAAAGTAATCAGAAAGCTGTTGTGCAAGTGTGTGTAAATCAACCTGTTCATAGTGCAGCACCGTATCCTGTTTTTCTGCTCTGGCCAGAAACAGCATGTTATCTATCATGCGCGACAAACGCTCGTACTCTTCCTGCAACGACTCCAGTAACTGCTCGTAGCCCTCTAACGTGGGTGGTCGAGACAACGCCAACTGATTCTGAATCATCAAAGTATTTAGCGGCGTACGCATTTCGTGAGCTAAATCCTCAGAGAATTGCGAGAGCCTGCTATAGCCTTCCTCTAGCCGCGCCAACATCGAATTCAATGCTGCCGTTACAGCCTGCAGCTCTTGCGGCTGACTATGCTCATCCAAGCGTAACTTCAAGTCATGAGGCCCTATATCTGCAGCCTGTTTACTTAAATAAAGTAACGGTTTTAGGCCCCGACGCGCTGCTTCCCACCCCACCACAAAGGTCAACAGCACCCCCACCAGCCAAGCAATCATCAGATTATGGCTATACACCGCCATCATGCTATTACGTTCTTTCAGGACTTTAGCTGCGACAATAAACACAACATTATCGCCCTCACCCACCGTCGCCCATGCCATACGTGCAGGCTCTGCTGCCTCTATCGTAAACAGCATAGAAGATTTCAACTCGCTTAGTGCAGGCATGCTAAACCCCGCAGGGTTCACCTCAATCAGCACCGTGCCCTCAGCACTCACAATCCAGAGTAAGTTTTCTTTATTCCCCATCATGTTGTCGTACATCTCGGGCTGGCTTTTCAACGCTGCTATATTTTGGTTATCGTTGATAATGGCTTTGATTCTATCCACTCGTCCCACCAAAGATAGATCATCACGCTGAGACACCTCGCTCTCCAGCGAGTTATACACATACGCCCCCATCAATGCGAACAACACCGCACTGATAAGCGAAAACAGTATCGCCAGTCTTAGCCGCAGGCTAATGTTTCGTTTGGCTCTCAACGCTCACCCTCTATCCTGTACCCCATACCGCGTACGGTTTGAATCAACTTTAGGTCAAAGTCATCGTCAATCTTGGCCCGCAAACGGCGTATGGCCACATCCACCACATTGGTATCACTATCAAAATTCATGTCCCACACTTGTGAGGCAATCTGACTGCGAGACATCACTTCTCCCGTGTGCTGCAACAACAAGTGCAAGAGCGCAAATTCCTTATTGGTAAGATCAATGCGTTGCCCACCTCGTATGGCACGACGTTTCAAGATATCCACCTCTAAATCTGCCAATACAAAAACCTCTTGTTGCCGCACAGGCTGTCTACGCAACAACGTACGTACACGCGCCAGCAATTCGGCATACGAGAAAGGCTTAATCAAATAGTCGTCCGCACCTAGCTCTAAGCCTTTAACCCTGTCTTCTACTGCGTCTCGCGCCGTTAAAAACAGTACAGGAACTTGGCTAGACTCACGTAACCGACTCAGTAGCCCCCATCCGTCTAGACCTGGTAGCATCACGTCCAAAATCAGCAAATCAAACTCTGTAGCACGCGCCATAAACAGCCCATCAATACCATCATGGGCAATGTCCACGTGATAGCCTGACTCTGACAGACCTTTCTTCAGATACTGTGCAGACTTGATTTCATCTTCAACAATTAAGATTTTCATGGGCTCATTATGTAAGGCTCTTGGCTGATTCTACTGAAGTTAAGATAAGAAATTACATACATTACAAAACTGTAATGCCCACGCAATCATCAGGTTATGCACAATAAGGAAAATGACCTTTATCCTATAAACACAAAAAACAGCTGTTTTACTTTGGGACACGGTAATGAAAAAACGAAACGTCACCCCGCTATTTACGCAACCCCTAGCCAGCGAGATCACTTCGCCCGAGGTGTTTGCTAAGCGCCGCAAAATACTGAGATTACTTGCAGCCGGTGCCGCTACCCCAGCACTGGCCCATTGGGCTATGCGTGATGCCAAAGCCAGCATGATGCCCTCACCCAACAGACGCCAAATGCTCAGCTCCATACCCAGCAGCATTGCTGGCGCCAATCTGGATGAGGCCATTACCCCCTACGACGACGCCACCACCTACAACAACTTCTATGAATTTGGTCTAGATAAAGGTGATCCCGCTAAAAATGCGGATGCCATGCCTATCAGCCCTTGGAGCGTCAACATAGAAGGCTTGGTACACAAGCCCGGCGTCTGGTCCTTAGAGGACTTGCTGAGCCTATCTGCCATGGAGGAGCGCATCTACCGACTGCGCTGCGTTGAAGCATGGAGCATGGTGATCCCTTGGGTAGGCTATTCGCTCGCCGAGCTTATTAAGAAAGTAGAACCCATGGGCAGCGCTAAGTATGTAGAGTTTGTCACCATGGCTGACCCACAAAGCATGCCGGGACTACGCAGTGGCGTACTAGATTGGCCTTACACTGAAGGGTTACGCATGGATGAGGCCATGCACCCACTTACCATGCTGACCTTTGGTATGTATGGTGAGGTCTTGCCGAATCAAAACGGTGCTCCGGTACGTTTAGTCGTGCCTTGGAAATACGGTTTCAAAAGCGCTAAAAGCTTAGTCAGTATTCGTTTTGTGGAAGAGATGCCAGCCACCGCATGGAACAAAGCCGCGCGCCATGAGTACGGCTTTTACTCGAACGTGAACCCTGACGTCCCCCATCGTCGTTGGAGCCAAAGCTCTGAACGAGTTATTGGTCAAAGTGGCTTCTTTGGGCCAAAACGTAAAACCGAAATGTTCAATGGCTATGCCGAGCAAGTAGGGCAACTGTATGCCGGCATGGATTTGACGCGTAATTTCTAATGAGCCTCACCAGCGACCTCAACCTTGCGCTACTGCATCGCCTCACAAAACCGGTGCTGTGGTTGCTGTGCTTAACCCCTGCCGCGTGGTTAATCTACGGCTTATTCGCTAATGCTCTAGGTCCTAACCCTGCTGAAACCTTAATTCGTAGCACCGGAGACTGGTCACTACGCATGTTATGCCTTGCCTTGGCCATTACCCCCTTACGGCAACTATTCAATCTTTATGCCCTGGCAAAAATCCGCAGATTGATAGGCCTATTTACTTTCTTTTATGTGGTGCTGCACGCCGTGTGCTATGCCTGGTTCGATATGTACTGGCAATGGGGTGACATCTGGCACGACATACTGCAACGCCCCTTTATCTTGGTGGGCATGCTTACGTTCATCGTCTTGCTGTTACTAGCTATCACGTCACCAAAAGCGATACTCAAAGCCATGGGTGCTAAAAACTGGCAGCGTTTACACCATTGCATACACCTAGCAGCATGGCTGGCTCTTTTGCATTTCTACTGGATGCGACTGGGCAAAAACAACCTCAACGACGTGTTTATCTATGCCGCTATAGTCGTGGTGCTGCAAGGCTGGCGAGTATACAAACGCATGGCGCCTACTCAACGGAAAACCCATTAGACGCGGCGTTACATAACGCTGATTTTCTACCACACCCTCTTTACATACGCAACGTATGTAAATATGATTTCAAACATACGCACCGTATGTATAAATCATCAGGAATGTAGAAATGAAGTCTGCACCACTTGCCCTACCCCCTACTACTACCACGTCACAATGGTTAGCCGTCATGGCTGTGGCCTTGGCTACATTTTCAGTAGTGACCACCGAAATGCTGCCTGTGGGATTACTCACCTCTATTGCTCACAGCTTGCACACCACAACCGGTAGCGCAGGTTTAATGATTTCTTTGCCTGCTTTACTGGCGGCATTCTTTGCACCACTCGTCGTCATCGCAGCAGGCAATGTAGACAGACGTCATATTCTTAGTGCGTTACTCGCGCTGTTAGCATTGGCAAATCTGGCCTCTGCACTGGCCCCCTCACTGGGCTGGATGTTAGCCGCACGCATTGTGGTGGGCTTTTGTATGGGAGGTATTTGGGCCATCGCTGGCGGATTAGCAGCCAGATTAGTTGCCGCACCTTCTATAGGTTTAGCCACCTCTCTTATTTTTGGTGGCGTAGCCGCCGCATCGGTACTGGGTGTTCCACTGGGTGCTTTCATTGGTGATGCACTAGGGTGGCGCTGGGCCTTTGGTGGTATGGCACTATTCAGCCTGCTAATACTACTGCTACAACGATTCAGCCTACCCCCACTGCCTGTACAGCACTCGATTACACTTCAGCATTTCAAAGTTCAGCTACATAACCGCGCACTGTTAGCAGGGCTACTACTTACTCTACTGCTAGTCGCAGGCCACTTCGTGGCTTTCACCTTTGTACGTCCGCTTTTATTGTCGCTATCGCATATACCCGCGCAGTGGATAAGCGCATTGCTATTTGCCTATGGCATTGCCGGTATTGCTGGGAATTTTCTGGCAGGCATGATCGCTGCGACCCGCACACGCTTTACCCTATTTACTATAGCGTTGGGGTTGGCTCTTATTCCTATATTGTTTCTATGGCTGGGCCATAGCCCCAGTCATGGCACGGTGCTGATGATACTGTGGGGAGTACTCTATGGCGGTGTTTCCGTTAGCCTCATGACCTGGATGATGCGTGCCGCCCCGCAGGCCATAGAGATAGCAACAGCATTGTACGTAGGCGTGTTCAACATCGGTATTGCTGCTGGCTCATGGACTGGTGGTCAGCTTGTGGATAGCCTAGGGTTGCACAGTATGCTAGGCGTCGCCGCTACAACGGCTTGCGGCGCCCTACTGCTTAGCCTCACCTTACGCTTCACGGAAACAACAAAAGGGGCATAAAGCCCCTTTGTGTCTGCAATGGTGCAATCGCACCAGACGGTAACGCTTACACGTTAAACAAGAAGTTCAACACGTCGCCATCTTTAACGATGTACTCTTTACCTTCTGCGCGCATTTTGCCGGCTTCTTTAGCACCCTGCTCACCTTTGAACTGGATGAAATCATCGTAAGCAATAGTTTGCGCACGAATGAAACCACGCTCAAAGTCAGTGTGAATCACACCAGCAGCTTGAGGAGCCGTTGCACCCACAGGTACTGTCCACGCACGTACTTCTTTCACACCAGCCGTGAAGTACGTTTGCAGGCCTAACAAGTTATAGCCAGCACGAATCACGCGATTCAAACCCGCCTCTTCCATGCCCATGTCTTCCAAGAAGGCGGCTTTGTCTTCGTCGTCCAACTGAGCGATTTCTGCTTCAACTGCAGCACATACAGCCACTACAGGTGAGTTTTCTTTATTGGCGTACTCGCGTACTTTATCCAAGAAGGGGTTGTTCTCGAAGCCGTCTTCTTTTACGTTGGCCACGTACATGGCTGGTTTAGCAGTAATGAAACAGAACTGCTTCAAATCCACCAACTCAGCTTCGTCGAAATCCAACGCGCGTACGGGTATACCTTGACCCAACGCTTCGATAATGCGCTCTAACGATTTGCACAAACGGATCGCATCTTTATCACCGGAACGGGCAGTACGACCATGACGTTGCAACGCACGTTCAGCACTGGCCAAATCGGCCAAAGCCAACTCAGTATGAATGACCTCTAAGTCGTTCAGAGGATCAATTTTACCGGCTACGTGAACCACGTTTTCATCTTCGAAACAGCGCACTACGTGCACGATGGCATCGGTTTCACGAATATTGGCCAAGAACTGGTTACCCAAGCCCTCACCTTCGGAAGCACCTGCCACCAAACCCGCGATGTCCACGAACTCGACTACCGCAGGCAGAACACGCTCGGGGTTAACGATTTTGGCCAGCTCACCCAAACGAGCATCCGGCACTTCCACGATCCCCACGTTAGGCTCGATAGTGCAAAATGGATAGTTTTCTGCAGCAATACCAGCTTTGGTAAGGGCGTTGAACAGAGTAGATTTACCTACGTTGGGCAAGCCAACAATGCCGCATTGAAGTGACATGACGTTTCCGAAAACAAGAAAATTAAAAGGGGTATTGTAGCGGCTTAGTTGCCGCTTCCGGGCATTTACAGCATATGCTCGGGCAAAGTACTAACAATCACCCAAACCAGTAGTAACGGACCACTATTGAAAATGGCATGTAAGACCATTGCAGCAGCGATACCGCGTCGTACGCGCAACCACGACAGCACCAACCCCGTAACTAATTGGGGCAGTACCAACAAAGGTAGCAACAACCACGGCCCATTACCGAAATTGAAATTATAAAGATGCAAGCAGGCAAAAGCGATGGTAGACAGGTACATCACCCACCCAAAGTAGCGCACATACCAACGCGCCCACCCCATAGGCATAGCCTGTTTACCGCTTAAGCGTTGCCACCATAAACGCCAACCTGTGGCTGTAGTCGCACCATGTAGCGGTGCACTGCTTAATGCTGGCTGCATTAATAAAAACACCAGCAGTGCTACTAATGCAATGCTGTACCACACTGGGCCACTAAATAAACACACTATGACAATAGGCCCCAACCACAGAAACTGTAGCGGCCTACGTAAGCCATAGCGAAACACTAATTCTTCTACTATGGGTGCCCAAATCAAGGCTTGCAGCCAAGGCAGATTAGATAAATCTAACTTATGCTGCGCACCCGTAGCGCCAGCCACGGATGCTGCCAATGGCCCAAACAACGCCATATTAATCGCCCATAAACACAATGCCCAACACAGCAAGCGTTTTAAGGGTAGCGCAGTAAACCATTCTACTTGGACGGCATTGCCCACACTGCGGCTTGCACGCAAACGACTAAGGTTAGGTCTACGCAAGAAAACGAAGAAATCCTTTAGCTCATCGCGGAAACGCACAGTTTTAGCAGTCATTAAGGGCGGTTCTCAGTATGTAAGGTGCCGGTAGCGATTTCCATTTTCCCAGCCAGAATATCAGGCAAGATCGCATCGCAGCGATACAGCACATCTTCTATCTGGGATAACTCTTCTTTGCGCGGTGCATTCAGCACAAAACCGGCTACTTGTTGCGCAAGCCCCAGCGTACGGGGGTGTCCAATACCTATGCGCAAACGCCAGTAATCGGGGGTACCAAAGGCTTGGTGTATATCACGCAAACCATTATGCCCTGCATGTCCACCCGCAAATTTAATTTTGGCTTGGCCTGGCAACAAATCCAGCTCGTCATGCAAGACCAGAACTTGATCAGGAGTCAGCTTATAAAAGCGCATCAATGCACCCGCTGCCTGGCCTGAACGATTCATATACGTGATTGGTTTAGCAATAATAACGGCTTCGCCATCAAACCTGCCTTTCGCCACCCACGCATTGAAGTTTTTTTCTAGTGTAAAAGAAGCATGTAACTGTTGCGCCCACCGATCAGCCAGCCAAAAGCCCGCATTATGACGGGTGGCTTCATATTCAGGACCGGGATTCCCCAAACCAATAATCAAACGTATGGCTTTAGACATATGCGTATAGGCCTACAACAAACAGTACTAGATCAACAAAAACAAACCCCCGACAGACTCTCTGGCAGGGGTTTGATACTGCTATAGATCGCTGTGATCTAAGGACAGACTTAAGCTTCTTCGGAGGACTCGCCTTCTTCGCCTTCGTCATCAGCCTTAGAACCGCCAACAACCAAAGCTGCTGCCAGTACTGGGTTTTCTTCAGTACCTGCGTACTCAACACCTGCTGGCAATTTGATTTGGTCCAACAGCATGTTTGCACCAGCTTCCATGTTGCCCAAATCTACAGTGATTTCAACTGGCAGGTTTTTTGGCAAACAAGTGATTTCCAAATCTACAGCAACGTGGCTGATAACTTGGCTGTGCAGTTTAACTGCTGGAGACTGATCACCATTCAGGTAGTTCAGTGGTACACGTGTAGTGATTTTCTCGCCAGCCATAACGCGCTGGAAATCAACGTGCATAACTTGCTGTTTGTATGGGTGCCATTGCACAGCACGAACCAGTACGTCTTGAGCTTTACCGTCCAGTTCCATTGTCAGAATGGAAGCGTGGAAAGCAGGTTTGTTCAAGTCGTGGTAAATCTGGTTGTGGTCCAGAGCAATTACTTGTGGCTCAGCGTTACCACCGTACACAACGGCAGGCACCTGACCAGCGCGACGCAGGCGGCGGCTCGCACCCGAACCCTGTACGCTACGCGAGGAAGCAGCAAATTTCATGAGAGACTCCAATATGGCCTAAAGGCCGATTCAATGACGCAGTTTATGCGTCGAAAATTAGGGTTACCGCGACCAGTAACCCTAGAAAAATCAATCTACAAACAGTG
This sequence comes from Paenalcaligenes sp., assembly GCA_052103955.1. Classification (GTDB taxonomy): domain Bacteria; phylum Pseudomonadota; class Gammaproteobacteria; order Burkholderiales; family Burkholderiaceae_B; genus Paenalcaligenes. Next base: position 105,019 of record JBQELO010000005.1, read on the forward strand.
AGCTTACCGACTCTGCGTTATAAATACGCATCATGGTCTCACCCAGCAATGGCGCACAGGACAACTGGCGAATTTTGCTGCATTCACGTGCTGCGGCGGACAAAGGAATCGTGTCAGTCACTACCAATTCATTTAACTGGGAGTTACTAATACGTTCAATGGCTTCGCCAGACAACACCGGATGTGTACAGTAAGCGTATACAGCACCTGCACCACGCTCTTTCAGCGCTTCAGCAGCTTTACACAAGGTACCTGCTGTATCAACCATGTCATCCATGATCAAACATGTACGGCCATTTACATCACCGATGATGTTCATCACTTCGGAAACGTTAGCACGAGGACGACGTTTGTCGATAATTGCCAGATCAGCTTCTAGCTGTTTAGCCAAAGCTCGAGCGCGTACCACACCACCGATATCGGGGGATACTACGACCAAGTCTTGGTAATTACAGCGCCAGATATCGCCCAACAAAATGGGGGACGCGTAGATGTTATCTACGGGGATGTCAAAGAAGCCTTGAATTTGGTCTGCGTGCAAATCCATGGTCATCACACGATCTACACCTACCACTTGCAGCATGTTCGCTACAACTTTGGCGGTAATAGATACACGCGCCGAACGAGGACGTCGATCCTGACGGGCATAACCAAAATAGGGGATTGCTGCAGTAATGCGGCCTGCGGAAGCACGGCGTAGTGCATCCACCATCACCATGATTTCCATCAGATTGTCGTTGGTAGGCGCGCAGGTGGGCTGAAGCACGAAAACGTCACGACCACGCACATTTTCATTAATTTCAACCATCACTTCCCCGTCGGAGAAGCGCCCCACTGTCATTTTGCCCAGAGACATATCCAGATGATTGACAACGTCTACAGCTAAACGAGGGTTAGCTGTCCCAGTGAAAATCATGAAGCGGTCGTTTGCCATGAGATGTGCTGTGTAGGTGATGCAAACAAAAAAGCAAAGCTGTTGGCCGCAGCCCTTCGGGTACGACACAACAGCTTTACGATTTCAGGTGTAAACCTGAGTAATGTGGCTGGGGAAGAAGGATTCGAACCTTCGCATGCTGGAATCAAAATCCAGTGCCTTAACCAGCTTGGCGACTCCCCAAATTCTATTTTAGCCAGGAGTATAACGGGTGATAATCAAGACCTTGGCATAGCCATTGACCTTTTATCAGCAACTTCCTGCCATGTGTCAGGTTTAGTAGTTTACCGCTAATACTTCTGTTTTGACTAGTGGCTGTGGTGAAATTGCTATACTCAACAAAAACACACGAACCAGAGCCAGTCATTCTAGCATGTAAATTATTGTTTCGCAAGATCCTAATTACTGCATCTAACGCTACATGATTTTTACATGCGATGGGCTCCATGTCGTTCCTCCCAAAAAGCAAAGAAGATGTTTCTTTTCCGCTTTTATTGTGGGAAGCAACTTGCCATCCATCAAAGAAAGTAATTATTACACTCTTAGAGTTGCGTGTCAACCCTTTATCTGCAAAAACTTCTGCCGTACTAACAAACGCGTTAGGCTGCACTACCGTATACCAGGCCTTGGGCAAATTCACGGCTCGCAACTGCTCGCCAATGCCTGTAGCAAACGCATTTTGCCCAAACACAAACACAGGCACATCCGCCCCTAGCTGCAAGCCCAAGCGCATCAGCTCGGCGCGACTAAGCCGTGTATCCCATAATTTATTCAAGGCAATAAGCGTGCTGGCCGCATCACTAGAACCGCCCCCCAAACCGCCACCGGCTGGAATGCGCTTAATGCACGCTATGTCTACGCCATAACAGGTGCCTGTTGCTTGTTGCAATAAGCGTGCCGCCCTCACCATCAAATCATCATTGGCTTCTAGACCGGCTAGGGTTTCGTGAGCACGCAGAATTTTCCCGTCGCTACGGCGATCGAAATGCAGTGTGTCTTGCAGATCAATAAATCTAAACACCGTTTCCAAACGGTGATAGCCGTCTAGCCTACGCCCTACCAAATGCAAAAAAAGGTTGAGCTTAGCCGGTGCTGGCACATCGTATAAATGCTTACTCATGCTACTTACTGATCTATTACTAAGCGCACGCTAATATCACGCTGCGCATCATTGCGATTCAGTTGCAATAAGCGTGGGCCTTTTTCGTCGTAACGCTGCAAGCGCACTCGCCAGCCATCTTGCACAAACGCCTCAGGCCTACCTTCTTCGTCGCGCTCAGCCGTCATGCGTGTTTGCCCCTGCAACCAAGTACGCAAATAGGCCACAGGAATAGGGCTACCCAACAATTGCTCTACTAGCTCATCTGGGCCTGCTGCATATTCCATGCTGCCATCCGTACGTTGCAAGCTGGCCCCCTGGGGCATCACCAACACGCGGGCCAATACAGTGCCCATCGGGTTAGTCAGATCAATTTGCAATATGCCTTGGCGTTCCATCCACGTAAAACCGCCCTGCACCGCCTGACGCTCGCCAGCAAATTCCTGCATCGTGACGGCAAAGCGGCCACCGCGTTCAAAGGTTTGCGACAACACTACCTCACCCTCGTCTGTAGAGGATGGTGAGGTAGTCGCACACGCGCTCAGCAATGCTGCTACGGCAATCCAAGCTAGGTGCCGCCAAGAACGTAAAAAGGAAAGTACAGCTTTCATGATGAGTTACGGCAAGGTAACGCCTAAGCGTTTTAAGGTAGAGAGTAACGCTTCGTTAGTGGGGTCTTGCGCTAACGCTTCTGCCCACACTTGTTTCGCTTGCTCTGGGCGGCCATCTACCCAATACACTTCGCCCAAATGCGCCGCCACATCAGCCACTGGCATGATGGCATACGAACGCTCTAGGTATTCCGCCGCAGCTTGGTAATCACCCACGCGGAATAAGTACCAGCCCACACTGTCTAAGATATACGGATTACCCGGATCAAGTTCCATCGCCTGTTCTAACAAATCTTGCGCTTCGTCTAGATTGCGATTCTGCTCAGCCAAGGTGTAGCCCAACGCGTTGTAAGCATTGGCCTCAGCAGGCTCCAGCTCAATCACTTCGCGCATGAGCTTTTCAAACTCGGCATAACGGCCTTGACGCTCGTACAACATCCCTAAGTCGTACTTCACCTCGGCGGTGTCTGGCAGTTCTTTGTTAGCACGTTCTAATACCGTAATGGCGTTATCGGTACGGCCTGCTTCTCGGTAAATAGCGGCACGTGTCAGCGCAACCACCGCTTGCTCTTGGCGATCTTGAGTACCTAATGTATCCAGTGTGCGCTGCGCTTTTTTCAAATCACCCGCGCGCGCCTCTAGTACGGCGCGATGCACCCTAGACTGAAAACGCAGCATAGGCTCTTCAATCAGATCTAGCTGACGAATGGCTTCAGCGTAGTCTTTACGTTCTTCAGCAATGCGCACCAGTAACAAACGCGCATCTGAAATGCCAGCCAAGGCATTGCTTACGCCATCATTCACACTACGTCTACGCTGGCTTTGTACGCTAATAAATTCGTTTAAATCTTGTATTGCTTCGTCGTAACGCTGTGCACGCATCAGCACTTCTGCTTTGGTGTACAGCAAGTCAAAATCTTCGGGGTTACGCACCTGCATGGCATCAATCAGTGCCAACGCTTCGTTAAATTTTCGGTGATCCACAAACCGGCTAATCAAAAGCAACTGCAGTTTGCGCATGTCTGGATTTTGTCGTACCACCGCTGAAGCTTCTTTCAGCGCTGTTTCTACATCCACATGCAAACCGTACTCCAGCACGCGTTGCGCTGCGGCTTCTGAATCTGGTGAACGCTCTAGTGCTTGGCGAGCTTCATACAAAGCCCTAGCCGGACGTTGAGCCGCCCACGCCACATCTGATAACGCCAAATGCGCTACCGGTAATTGGCGTAACTCTGGCGGAATAGCCTCTTCCAACACCTCTAGAGCTAAGCGCGGATCCACCATGCGCCCCGACAGCGACATGGCCTGAATAATGGCCTGCTCTTTGTTTGTCGCGCTATTAATACGCTGACGCAATGCTTGCGCCATGCCTTTGGTATTACCAGCCGATGCCTCTAAGGCCAGCACGGTTGCTTTAGCCTCTGGATTTTCTGGCGCCAAGCTATTCCACTCGCGTGCAGCACGTAATGCGCGGGACTGGTTGTAATCAACCATAGAAAGCTGAAATGATTTCTCAGCAAAACGTGGATCTAAGGTGTCTCGTGCCAAATCCAAAAAGGTCTGACTAGCCGTATCAAAATCACCTGCCTGAGCGGCTACTTCTGCCACCAATACTCTATACATGATGTCAGCACTTAGGCTGACCTCGGGTAACTCACCACTACGCAAATAAATATGTTCAACCTGCTGATCGGATGCCAGCGGGTTGGGGGCAGCATTGAGCAGCCCCGAATAAAGAGGAGCAAGCAAAAAGGAGCCAAATACTAAGGAATACAGATTCATCCAGAAAAACCGTCGCAAAAGCGCGTAAGATTAAGCAGTCAGATGGCTTATTGAGGCCGCCCCGTTCACCAAATGTTAGCACCCCACTATGCCTGAATTGCCAGAAGTTGAAACAACTCGTCGCGGAATTGCGACGGTTATGACTGGCCATACGCTACGTACTTTGATCGTACACGAACCCAGAATGCGTTGGCCAATTCCTGCAGAACTGCCCAAACTTGTACACGAACAACCGGTGCTCACCTGTGGTAGGCGCGGCAAGTACTTACTAATACAGTTTCCCCACGGTACACAGCTTATACACTTAGGTATGTCAGGCTCATTGCGCCGTGTACCGTTGGACGCCCCTCGCCTTAAACACGACCATGTGGAATGGTTATTTGACGAGTCCAGATTTCTACTAAATGACCCCCGCCGCTTTGGTTCTGTGTTATGGCATCCTGCCCAAAATGGCGATGTATTGACACACCCTTTGTTACAAAAACTGGGCGTGGAACCCTTAGGAGTAGACTTCACTCCTGCTATGCTATTTGCCCATTTGCAGCAACGCAAACTGGCGATCAAACCCACACTACTAAGCGGCCAAATCGTTGTAGGCGTTGGCAATATCTATGCCTCTGAGTCGCTCTATAAAGCAGGCATACATCCCGAAGCCCCCGCTAACACGCTCTCTAAACCGCGCGTCGCCAAGTTACATGCAGCCATTGTGCAAACACTAAACGATGCATTGGAGTCTGGCGGCAGCACCTTAAAAGATTACGTCAATGCCGATGGCGCACCAGGTGCGTATTTTGATTTACATGCTCAGGTTTACGACAAAGCGGGCAAACCTTGCCCGCAATGCCAAAAACCCATACTACGACTGGTACAAAATCAGCGAGCGACCTACTTTTGTAGTCGCTGCCAACGTCGTTAAGGCTCTTGCAATACCTTACCCGGATTCATCACACCATCCGGGTCTAGCGCTTGTTTGATTTTGTGCATCAAGGCCAGTTCTACGGGGTCTTTATAACGTGTTAAGAGGTCCCGCTTTAACTGCCCCACCCCATGCTCTGCACTAATAGAACCCTGGAAAGCATGCACACTATCGTGCACGATTTGGTAAATTTCACGCTGTTTACTGAGCAACTCATCTTCACTATAGGCTGTACCGTGCGCAACGTTGTAATGTAAGTTGCCATCGCCCAAATGCCCAAAAATCACGTGTTCTACCCCTGCAAAATTTGCTTGCAGCAAGGCATTCGTTTTTTCCACAAAAGCAGGAATAGACGATACAGGGATAGACACATCGTGCTTCACGCTTTTGCCAAAAATTTTCTCTGACAATGGAATGCTTTCGCGTAGATGCCATAACGCTTTGCTTTGCGCCACGCTTTCAGCAATGACGGCATCTTGCACCACTCCCGCTTCGATGGCATTACCCAGCACCACCTCAAAACGTTCGCGTGCATGGGCTTCACTTTCATTATCAGAAAGCTCTAACAAAGCAAACCACGGCGACTGTAAACCTGCCTCGTCAAAGGGCAAGCGCTGGTCAGGAAAGCAACGCACTACACCTTCCAAGCAATTACGCCGCATCACCTCAAAACCAGTTAGGCTAGCGCCAAAACCTGCTTTGGCTAACGACAGTGTTTTCACAGCATCTTCTAGCGCATTCAGCGTTAGCATGGCCGTACACTGCGCCACCGGTAAGGGATAAAGCTTTAGCGTTGCCGCCGTAATAATCCCTAAAGTACCTTCACTGCCTATGAATAAATCACGCAAATCATAGCCCGTATTATCCTTACGCAATGCACGTAAGCCATGCCAGATTTGCCCATCAGCACACACCACCTCCAAACCTAAACATAACTCGCGGGTATTGCCGTAACGCAGCACCTGCGTGCCCCCAGCATTAGTCGCTAAGTTACCGCCAATGGTGCAACTGCCTTCAGCTGCCAAACTTAAGGGAAACAACCGCCCTACTTGCTCTGCGGCTTCTTGCACACTTTGCAAAATGCAGCCTGCTTCGACTTCTATGGTGTCGTTATCACTGTCTATATGGCGTATGCGGTTCAATCTGGTCAGCGACACCACAATTTGTCGCCCCCGCCGATCAGGCGTGGCACCACCACACAATCCGGTATTCCCCCCTTGGGGCACAATACTGAAACCATGCTCACGGCACCACAGTACAACGTTCGCTACGTCTTCGGTAGTGGCTGGACGCACTACAGCTTCGGCCTCGCCTGAGTAACGCTCACGCCAGTCGGTCAAATACGGTGCCATGTCAGCACCCATTACTACATTATCTGTACCTAACAAAGACTGTAAGCTCGCCAACTCTTGCATGCAATGCCTCTAAAAAAAACCAAAGCCGTGTTTATCTGTTTCATAGCATACTCCCCTGAGCGATAATAAGGGGTTAATCATTGCCTTTCATGAGGATTTTCATGACCTCCACACTCTTGCCTGATGCTGTTTTCAAGGCCTATGACATCCGGGGTACCGTCCCTGCGCAACTCAATACGACCTTTGCTCACCTGCTGGGTCAAGCATTGGGTACAGAAGCATTGAAAAACGGTGTTGAAAGCGTTGTTGTTGGCTATGACGGCCGCCACAGCAGCCCCGATCTCGCCAAAGCGCTACACGCTGGTATTAATAGCGTAGGAGCCAACAGTATAGATTTAGGTTTGGTGCCCACGCCTGTGGTGTACTACGCCGCCCATGTACTGAAAACTGGTACTGGTGTCGCCATTACTGGCAGCCACAACCCTCCCGAATACAACGGCTTTAAGATGATGATGGCTGGGCGCACCCTGCACGGTGACGATATTCAGCAATTAAAACTAGCCATGCAAGCAGGCTTCACCCCTGCGGCGACAACGGGTGAGTGCACCCAACAAAGCCTGCTGGATCAATACATAGAAGAAATCCACAATAGCGTGCGTTTGGTACGCCCCATGAAGATCGCTATTGATTGCGGTAATGGTGCTGCTGCCGTATTGGCCGAAGCCCTTTTCCAATCCATAGGCTGTAAAGTAGACATGCTTTATGGCGATGTAGATGGCGACTTCCCCAATCACCACCCCGATCCAGCCGACCCTGCTAACCTTGTAGACCTTATCCACCACGTGGAAAACAGCGATTGCGAACTAGGTTTGGCTTTTGATGGCGATGGCGACCGCTTAGGTGTGGTCACTAAGTCAGGTGAAATTATTTGGCCTGACCGCCAATTGGTGCTTTTTGCTCGCGACATTTTGCAGCGCGAACCCGGTGCATCCATTATTTATGATGTGAAATGCAGTCGTCACGTAGGCTTGGAAGTAAGCAAAGCAGGTGGTACGCCATTGATGTGGCAAACCGGGCACTCGCTGATCAAGGCCAAACTGGCCGAAACCGGTGCACCATTAGCTGGCGAAATGAGCGGCCACATTTTCTTCAAAGAGCGTTGGTACGGTTTTGATGACGGCTTGTACACTGGCACGCGTTTGCTGGAAATTCTAGCGCGCAGCCACGAACCGTCTGAAACACTGGAAGCACTGCCCCAAGACCTGTCTACTCCAGAACTGAAACTGCCCATGAATGAAGGTGAGCCCCACCTATTCGTCGCACAGCTACAGCAATCTGACGCCTTCAAAACTGCACAAGAACGCATCACCATTGATGGCATTCGCGCTGAATACGAAGACGGTTTTGGTTTGGCCCGCGCCTCTAACACCACGCCTGTGGTGGTATTGCGCTTCGAGGCACAAAACGAAGAAGCCCTAGTACGTATTCAAAATGAATTCCGTACGGCCATTCAACGTTTACGCCCCGATCTAGTACTACCCTTCTAAACGTTGTGTAGCAGGGGTCGAACGCGTAGACGGATCGGCCCCTAGTGCTTTATAGACATCAAGATGTTGCAGCACAATCTTGTGCACATCAAACACCTCTTCTGCTAGCTTTCTACCTGCCTGCCCCATTTGCTGACGCAAGGCTTTATCGTTAGCCAAACCTTGCACTGCTTGCCACAACGCGTGGGCATTTTTCGCCGGCACCAACAACCCGCTAACGCCAGGTTCTATGGCATCTCTACAGCCCGGCACATCGGTAGTAACTACGGCAATACCTGCTGCGGCCGCCTCTACCAACGACTTAGGCAAGCCTTCACGGTATGAGGGCAACACAGCAATATGACTTTGCGCATACAGGGCTGGAATATCAGATCGCTCACCTAGCCACTGGACAATGCCTTGATCATGCCACGCCTGCATTTGCTCTTTGCTGACACTGGCAGGGTTTCCAGCATCGGGACCGCCCGCAATACGCCAGACAATCGCGTCACCTGCCTCGGCACTTAATCGGGCGGCGTCTACATATTCGCGCACCCCTTTATCGTTTAGCAGCCTTGCCACCAGCAACGCCTGTACCGGTGGTTCGGGTGCCGCAGGTTGTGGCGGGAACTTCTGCAACTCCACCCCTGAACCTCTAATCATCACTACCTGACGTGGACGCACCACGTTGGCTTGCAGCAGTACATCTCTATCGCTGGTGTTCTGAAAAATCACACGGCTATTTTTATGCCCTAGTGCTATGCGATACAGCAAAATCGCTAACTTGCGTTCTATACCCGCTTGCGTGTTGATAAACACATAACCCAACCCAGAAACCGCTGCTACAAAAGCAGGCACACGCGCCAACCTAGCCGCAATACCGCCGTAGATCACCGGCTTAATGGTGACAGCATGCACCACATCGGGTTTTACCTTTCTAAATAAACCATACAACGTGCGCAAGGTTTGCAGCTCTTGCAAAGGGTTCTTACCACTACGACTCATGGGCAATACATGATGCGTCATACCCAGTGCCCGTATCTGCTGTACGGCTTCTCCGGCCATCGTCGCAACGTGTACGGCATACCCTTGCTTCTTGGCCTCAATGGCAATCTGCACGCGGTGGGACAAAAAGAAAGCCGGATTATTCACCACCATCAGTAAGCGGCATTGTTCTGCCACTTTAGGTGCACCTTGCTGCCACAGCGTAACGTAACGCTGCACCATTTTATCTAGCCCAAACTGCTGCACTCGCAGCAGCGCTTGCTCACGCTGTTGCTGGCGTTCTGGTGAGTGCACATCGCCCAACACCTGAACAATGCCTTGTGCTAACGCTTGCGCATTACGAGGGGGGACCACCACGCCAGTACCCGCCAAAATACTTGCTGCATCCCCTACATCGGTCACCACACAACTTACACCGGCTGCCATGGCTTCACACACCACATTAGGGAAGCCTTCTGCCTGACTCGACAACACGTGTATATCTAAGGCCGCCATGATGGCTGGGATATCATCCCGTCGCCCTAGCAGCAATACCTTATCGCTTAGGCCATGACGCTCTATCAATGCCATCAGATTGGCGTTATCAGGGCTTAACCCTTCCCCCACCAACACACAGCGGGCATCAGGAACGCTTTTCACCACTTGGGCAAAGGCTGCCAGCAAGTTGGCATGATCTTTAAGCGGATTCCAACGCGCAATAGCGCCTATAACGGGCTGTTCACTACCCAAACCCAGCGCGTCACGCATTTGTTCACGTGTGCCCTCGGGTACTTTCCAACGCTGTAAATCATAGCCATTGGGAATCACCACCATGCGTTCTGCATCGTAACCCCATGCTTGATGGCGCTGTGCCGCATTTTCTGCACACGCCACAATCGCGGTAGGAATACGGGTAGACAGTTTGGCGCATACCCATGCCACTATGCGTGATTTTGGGCTGCCTTTGTGCAGGTTTTCACCGGAGTTTCGTACACCCCAAACAATGCGTTTTACCCCCGCGCTACGAGCCGCCATACCGCCGATGAGATCCGCATGATACATCCAAGTTTGCACCACATCGGGGCGTAACTTTTTCAGTAAATTACGCAGCTTAAAAAAGCCGGGGATCAAACCAAGCACACCCCCCATACGCAGGCAATATAAGGTCACCCCTGCTTGGCGTAACCGTTCACCGTACACGTCCTCTCCCCCCATGGAGATCACTACATGTTCTACATTAGGGTTAGATGCCGTTACCAGTCGGAACAGTACTGCTTCAGCTCCGCCCTGACCTAGGCCTGAAATAATGTGTACGACTAACGGGGAAGGTGTAGCGTCTTGGCTCATAGCACTACTCTTTTTGCATAACCTGTTTAAAAACCGCATCCCACTGCTGCAGCACTACTTCTAACGCATAACGGTCGCGCACTGATTGGGCTGCGCGTTGCCCTAAGGCTCCACGCAAACGACTGTCATCCATTAACTCGGCCAGGGCTTGGGCCATCGCCTGCTTATTGCCTGCGGGTACCAATCGAGCATCTTTACCTTGTTGTGAAATATCCGCCGGACCACTAGGGCAATCGGTGGCAACACACGGCAAACCCAACGCCATCGCTTCTAGTAGCGCATTAGGAAAACCTTCATACTGCGAACTCAACACAAACAGTTGCGAACGCGCCAACTCGTGCCACGGGTATTCGGTACGCCCCGGTAAATGAATACGATCTTTTAACCCTACCAACTCAGCTTGTCGTTCAAGCTCAGCACGCTGTGGCCCTTCACCATGTACGTGCAAATGCCATGCTGGTCGCGCTTCTGCTACATCAGCAAACGCATTAATCAACAAAGCAAAGCCTTTAGCAGGCACTAATCTGCCTAAGGCATCAATACGTGCGGGAGATTCTTTTTCTACGGATTCTTGCCGTTGGATATGAAAAATATCGCTAGGCACCGGGTTGGGTATGGCGACTACCGTAGGCAACTGCGGCACAATTTTCCGCAAGGCCTGTTCCGCATCTGACGTTTGCACGCATACCGCCGATGCTTTGCCATAGTATCGTCTACGCAGCCACCCCAGCACCTTGCCCACATTCGTTGCGTAACCCGGGTTGGTGCGCTCGCACACAACCACAGGCACATTTACACCTTGCAGGCTGACTAAGGTAGCAACGTTCACATTCGTCAGAAAACTCAACACCACATCGGGCTTTTCCTGGCGTACTACACGGCGCATTGCCCACCACTTACGCAACACACTGGGCACAGGCCATGCCGGTAAATACGGCTTTAGCCATTTCACCTGTACGTTGTCGTTAATGGGATAAAAACTGCGTGTAGACCCTAGGTGAGTAGGTACCAATACCACGTCATCACCACGGGCAGCCCACGCATTCACCAGAGTTGCAGCTACACGCTCTGCACCACCGGCATTCATTGCGCCCACAAAAAAAAGTATTTTCACTCTGGTACCCGTAGAGTTTTTAACGTTTGCTACGCTTTGGTGCCTTCAGCAATTGCTCCCATTGTGCCACGATCCTAGCTGCTGAAAAACGATCGCGTACATCCACCGCTCGCCTAGAAAAGGCCACGCGTTTCAAGGGGTGCGCCATCATATCTGACAGGTGTGCCGCCAACGCTTCAGGGTCTTCAACAGGCTGCACCAATACACCATCCAGATCAGCTCGGATGATCTCTCTAGGGCCTGTATCGCAATCAAAGGCCACAGCGGGCAAGCCACATGCCATGGCTTCTAACAAGGTATTAGACAACCCCTCTGTACGCGAACTAAGCACGTACAAATCCGACGCCTCGTACCAGTCGCGCATATTACCTACACGCCCCACCAACGAGATTCTATGGCCCATGTGTAGGCTATCAATCTGCGCCTGCAGCGCTTCGCGCTCAGCCCCTTCACCCACAATATCCAAATCCCAATGGGGAAAATATTTGGCCAACAGCGAAAAAGCCTGTATCAGTACATCAAAGCCTTTAACCGGGTGCAAACGCCCTACAGCCAACAACCGTTGCCTATCGGCACGCACTGGTGGTGCTACCACTGGCTGCGCATCCGGCAATGGCCAACGAACCGAATTAGGAATAATCACCACATTCGAGCCCGGCACATTTTTTTGCAACCAACCGGCTGTGCCCGAGGTTAATGCCACCACCGCATCCGCACGTGGGTAGGCCCAACGGCGCAGCTTCTGCCACACCTCGGGGAGTTTTTGATACGGGGGATGTGTGTGCTCAGACGCAATCACTTTACAAGGTAGCTTTTTCGCTGCGGCAACAGCCAGTACAGATGAGGTCGTCATCATGCCCAACACACAGTCAGGCTTTTGTTTGCGGAAGATTCTGCGTAATTTGCGAATGCGCTTCCAGTTGGCTAAGGCGCCACGCCAACCACCACCTGAGTCACCGGCTGTACCCAACACGAAGCGTTGCACGCTGTCAGGTAGCGCATACATATCCGACTCACGTGTGCTTTGCGTCACCAACGACACCTTGTGCCCTAGCTTTTGCCAGTACGTGGCAAGGTCTACCGCCACTCGTTCCGCACCACCCCCACCTAGGGAATGGATGACAATCATTATATGCATCATGCGCGATCAAAAATAAGTCACAGAAATTTAGTTAGTAGTCTCGTTAAGCGGACGACTAGCTGCTAAGAAATAGCATATAAACGAACTGGTATACATCAAGCTTGTGGCCAGCATAATACCCTGTACGCCCAAGCGAGGTGCGAGCGTTAAGGTCAAAATAGCCTTCACTACAAAATTCAATACCGCAATGCTTGCCATTAATCGATAACGCTGCTGACTCGCTAAGAGCTGCACCAATACCAACACACCGAAATAGAACGGCAACTGCATGACGCCCCAGCGTAAAACACCCGCTACTTTCGCTGTGTCAGCGGCACTAAATGCCCCGCGCTCGTACAACAACGCAATACCCCACGGTGCTAACACCCACGCAACCAACGCGACCACCAAACCAGCCAATACCATCAACAACGACCACCGCAACGCCATGGATCGCGCCCGTTGCGTATCGCCCTGACTAATAATATCGGCCAACACAGGTAAAGCGGCACGCCCCACAGACGCCGCCCCTACACCTAACATCAACGAAATAAAACGGTTAGCGTAGCCAAAGGTAGCGTTAGCATTACCACCTAGCTGCGCGGCGGCATATTGATCCACCGGCCCAACAAAGCTCATGGCTACCTGACCAATCAGCATAATGGTGGCGGCTTGCATCAATGCTGGCCATTGCTCGGCCTGCCAACCCCATTGCGGACGTACTGAAATTTGATCTGCGCGCTGCGCCAATACGTACAGCCACACACACTGCACTATATAGCCTACCAACGTCCCCCATAGCAGTGGCCCTGCCATGGCACTTGGCGGTGCTAGCAATACCCAAATTAGTATAGAAAACGCTGGCACACTGTCCAGCAAGGTGTTGATGTGTCGTTCACGGGCACGCAGTCTGGCTGCGCTTAAGCCTATCAGCAACGTAAACAATGCCGCCGGTGCAAACGCATGGATCAACTCCATGCTCATGGCTTTAGTACCGGCATTTAAACCCGTACCCATGATTTGCATTACCCACGGCCAACACCACCACAGCAAGGCACTGAGAAGCAGCCCCAGCAGTATGGTGCTCGTTAAGAGCTCACCAAGGAATTGTCGTCGTTGTACTTCCGGCTGATTGCGTGAGCGCACCAACACGGGAATCAGCACTACTGACAGCGCCCCCACCAAGGTAACCGGCAACCAGTTCGCCATGACCATGGTGAACTGGTAGGCATCCACCACATCGCTGATCCCATAGCGGTAAGCCACCGCCATTTCTTTTAGCGCACCCGCAAATTTGCCCAACAGCAAAAATACTGCTACGCGAAATGCCCCTCTAGCAATGCGGTGGTGATCTGCATGCATTGCACTCCACCGCTGCCGTAATCGTTTTGGTATCACCCCAAAAACCGTAGATACCACGGCATGGCTTCGGCCAAACCTTGCTGTATAGAGAAAGCAGGTGTGTAACCTAGCAAACGAGCCGCTTTAGAAATATCGGCTTGTGAATGGCGTACATCACCGGGGCGGAAATCACCGTATACCGCATCCAAGTTGTATTCCACGCCATTGGCTTTTAACTCGTTTTTCAGATAGCCAAACAGCTCGTTCAAGGTAGTACGACCACTGACCGCAACGTTATACACCTGAGCACGGGCTTCACCCTCTGCCAACGCACCCAAAATATTGGCTTGGATAACGTTATCGATATAGCAAAAGTCGCGACTTGTTTCACCGTCACCGTTAATGGTGATAGCTTCACCGGCCACCATGGTGGCAATCCAACGAGGGATAACCGCGGCGTAAGCGCCGTTAGGGTCTTGCCTACGACCAAACACGTTGAAGTAACGTAAGCCTACGCTGCTAAACCCATAAGCACGGTTAAACACATCGGCATACAGTTCGTTCACATACTTGGTCACGGCATAAGGCGACAGCGGTTTACCGATGGTGTCTTCCACTTTAGGCAAACCGGGGTGATCGCCATAGGTTGAACTGGACGCCGCATAAACATAGCCTTTAACACCGGCATCGCGTGCTGCTACCATCATGTTCAACGCACCACTGATGTTCACTTCATTGGTGGTCAGAGGATTAGCGAGTGAGCGCGGCACAGAACCTAATGCGGCTTGATGCAACACATAGTCCACGCCTTTACATACTTGCTGGCACGTTTCTGGATGGCGTATATCGCCTTCGATAAAGCGAAAACGCGACCAGTTTTCAGGGCCTACGTTTTGCTGCACGCTATCCAGGTTGTACTGGTGTCCAGTAGCAAAGTTATCCAGTCCCACCACCTTCTGGCCATGTGATAACAAGGCCTCTAGCAAGTTGGAACCAATAAACCCTGCACACCCTGTTACCAGCCACGTACGTGGCTGAGCTTCTAGGGTTTGCCATGCTTTTTGCAATGCGTCACTCATAATCTTCTCTTTGCCTTACAAACGCAGGTCGGATGCGTCTTGTGGAAGTACGTATTTCAAGTCGTACAGTACGTGATCTGCTTTACCCAAAGCGCGCAAGCGCTCAGCACCCATTTCCACAAACTGGTTATGAGCCACAGCAATAATCACGCCGTCATACTGACCTTCGTCTAGCGTGGTCACCACGTCCACACCGTACTCACGGCGAGCCTCATCAGCCTCTACCCATGGGTCGTACACATCCACGTTCACATCGTACTGAGCCAATTCGCGAATAATATCCACCACGCGTGTATTACGCAGGTCTGGGCAGTTTTCTTTAAAGGTCAGCCCCAACAGCAAAACGCGAGCGCCTTGAACTTGGATACGTTTTTTGGTCATGGCTTTAACCAACTGAGAAGCCACGTACGCACCCATGGAGTCATTTAGGCGTCTACCCGCCAAAATCACTTCGGGGTGGTAGCCAATAGACTGCGCCTTATGAGTCAGATAGTAAGGGTCCACACCAATACAGTGGCCGCCTACCAGACCGGGTCTAAATGGCAAAAAGTTCCATTTTGTACCGGCGGCTTCCAACACGGCTTGGGTATCAATACCCAGCTTGTTGAAAATCAGCGCCAGTTCATTAATCAACGCAATGTTCACATCGCGCTGCGTGTTTTCAATTACTTTAGCGGCCTCAGCAACACGAATAGACGCGGCTTTATGCGTACCAGCAGTGATGATCTCGCCATACAGCGCATCCACCAAATCAGCCACTTCCGGCGTGGAACCAGACGTTACTTTACGAATGCTAGGCAAGCGATGCACTTTGTCGCCGGGGTTAATACGCTCTGGGCTATAGCCCGCGTAAAAATCCTCATTAAAGCGCAAGCCGGATACACGCTCTAGCACAGGCACACATACCTCTTCGGTAGCGCCTGGGTATACCGTGGATTCATACACCACGATATCGCCTTTTTTCAGCACTTTACCAATGGTTTCGCTTGCGCGTACCAGTGGAGTAAGGTCGGGCTGTTTGTAATCGTCTATAGGAGTAGGCACCGTCACAATGAACACATTGGCTTCAGACAATTGCGCTGTATCGTGTGTAAAGCGCAAATGGGAGGCCTGTTTCAGCTCTTCAGGCTCAACTTCCAGAGTGTGGTCTTGGCCAGCGTTCAATTCAGCGATACGCGCCACATTGATATCAAAACCAATAACCGGACGTTTTTTGCCGAACTCTACCGCCAGTGGCAGCCCAACGTAACCCAGCCCGATCACGGCGAGTTTAATGTCCTTGACTTGCAAGATGTTCTCCCCAGAGGATCAATAATCAATACATGTTTGTCATTTTACTGCTGTCGTTCGCGACGTGCGCGTCTAACGGATGGCAGCAATAACCAAGCAGGTCTACGCCAATGTACCAGTCGAGCATACAGCCAGACATAGCTACAGGCAAAGGCCAGAATACTTAGCCCTAATATCCACGTGTTATCCCACCAAATGGTGGCAGGAATCAGCCCCACTAACGCAATACCCCACAAATAAGGTGAGGCCATCGCATTAGACATAGGCGGCACATGACGACGTCCAGACGCCACCACGCTTACACGCACCATTCGGCGGAAAATCAACTGGTGCAAATGCAGCGCATCCGGCCTGTCCACTGGCACACCACGTTTGAACTTTCGACGCCAAATCGTGAATAAGGTTTCAAATACGGGATAAAACAATACGGCCAGCGCATAGAAAGGCGATACGGTAGGGTTGCGAATCACCAGTTGCACAGCCAATTCGGCCAGCATGAAGCCTAAGAAATACGCCCCACCGTCCCCCAAGAACACGCGTCCAAAAGGAAAATTCCACGCCAAAAAGCCCAGCGTAGCCGAAGCCAGTGCTGCCGCAATCAAGAAAATGGGGTAATCGCCGACTTGCCACGCTACCAGAGACAATGAAACAGCCATCAGGATGGCAATCATGCCAGCCAAACCGTTAATGCCATCAATGATATTAAGCGCGTGAGTACAACCACCCACGGCTATCATGGTAAACAGCAGGGAAATAGGCCAGAAGTCTAGAATCCAATCTACCCAGAAAACGCCTACTCGGGATACGCCCCCCAACAACCACCATGCAATAGCAGCTGATGCAAAAGCGGCCAACAGGCGCTTCATGGAGCCCACGTCTTTGGTGATATCTTCTACCAAACCAGCGACAAAAACGGGCATAGCAGCCACAAATAGCACAGGCCATAGCCAACCCAAGGTCATGTGTGCTGGCCCCAGCACCAACAAACCCGCCAAGGTGCCAGCCAAAATAGCCAGTCCACCCACACGCGGCGTAGGACGCAAATGCGTTGCCTGCGGTTTGCTCATGTCGCTATCGCCGGTCAGTTTTCCATGCCAGCGTTCGGACACTACGATTAGCCCACCCACTAGAAATGCTACCGCACAAATCGATAGCATTGTCAGCGGATCCCATACTTGCAGTGAGCTCACTTCTATTTCCCTCGGGAGTCTATGCTAGGGACGTCATCATACCGCGCTTTACTAAGCGGATGCAGCGAGGTCCTGAACATTCTTTGCATTTAATGCTCCACCGCACTCCCCTAACAAACGCCGCAACCAGCGATGGCTGGGTGAGTGTTGATGACGCTCATGCCATAGCTGGTAAAAACGCATGGGAGGGAACTCGATGGGTGCTTCTAAAATGGTTAACGGCAGTAAACGTGCATAATACTCCGCAAAGTGGCGCGAGGTGGTGAAAACCAGATCAGTATTCTGTAACAAATAGGGAGCAACTGAAAAAGATTGCACCATCACGCTTTCCTCTCGGCGCACACGCAAGGTGGCCAAGGTCGCATCAATCACGCCGCGTTGATTAATGGCGTACGGTAACGGCACAACGTGTCTGGCCTTCACGTAGTCATCTAAGCTTAACCCCGCCTTTCTACGCGCTAACGGATGGCTATTTGCCATCAAGCACACAATCTCGTCTTCCAACAGCATAGACAAATGCATACGATCGGGCGGCTCAGGCCAGTTACCGATCACGATATCCAACTCGCCCTCCGCCAACGCACGTTCAAAATCAGACTGCGCATCCAAGGTATGCAGATTCAATCTCGCTTCGGGGGCTTCACGACGCAAACTTTCTACCACTCGGCTCACAAATACGGGGGCCAAATAGTCAGGAGAGCCTATATGAAATTCGTTACGGCTGGTCTTAGGGTCAAAGCTTTCCGACACATTCACCATGCATTCGATTTCAGCCAAGGCCCCTTTAGCATGCGCGAGCAACGACAACGCACGCTCGGTGGGCACCATCCCACCCTTTTCCCGCACCAACAGCGGGTCACCAATGATGTCTCTCAGTCGTTTCAACGCGGCGCTCACTGCGGGTTGTGACTGATTCAATTTAAATGCTGTACGCGATACGCTACGTTCAGAAATCAACAAACAGAACACGCGTAACAAATAGGTATCCAGCGGATTATCATCTCGCTTGGTTGCCATTACTGCCTCCTCCACATATATGACTATCAGCCAGATCACACCCTGATCCGTCAAGATAATCGGTGACGTATATATGTTATACGTTTTATTCTATTTCAAACGAAAGCAAAATACTTAAACTGTTATGACGCTATACAATAAAGTCTTATACAGGGATTTACCGCCATGACTGCATACGCCCACCCTGAGCATGCTATCACTCAGTTATCGCACCAATCTCAGGCTGAATTCATCGCTAGCCTAGATGGTATTTTCGAGCACTCTCCATGGGTGGCTGAACGCACTTGGGAAAAACGTCCCTTCGCCGATGTGGATGCATTGCATCACGCCATGTGCGAAGTCATGTTAAACGCCCCCAAATCGGAACAACTGGCTCTGATTCTGGCTCACCCAGAGCTAGCAGGCAAAGAGGCCGAAGCAGGCACCTTAACCAAAGAATCCACTGGCGAACAACGCGGTGCTGGCCTAGACCAATGCACACACGAAGAATTCGTGCGCCTGCGCAGTCTGAATGCCCGTTATCACGAGAAATTCACGTTCCCTTTCATCGTTGCAGTGAAAGGCATGACGCGCCACCAAATCATGGATTCGATTGAAGAGCGCCTAAACAATAGCCAAGAACAAGAGTTTCTGCGCTGCTTAACCGAAATAGGCAAAATTGCAGGTTTCAGACTACACGCCCGTTTCGCTTAAGAGCAGCTTCACTCTAGGATTACCTCATGACCCTTACTTTACGCTTAGAAAAACTGGATCGTGACACCTTTGCGCCCTTTGGCGACGTGATTGAAGTGTCTGACAAAGCCCAACACTTCTCTATTAACGAAGGTAACACCGAGCGCTACCACGACCTTGCCAACATCGAGCCAGGCCCTGATGGCAAAGTCATCGTATCTATTTTCCGTGGCCAACCTCGCACCTTGCCGTTTACCGTCACCATGATGGAACGCCACCCCAAAGGCAGCCAAGCATTCATCCCACTGTCTGGCCTACCTTACTTAGTCGTTGTTGCGGAAGCTGGCCCCACACCAGAAGCCAAAAACCTGCGTCTATTTCTTGCACAAGGTAACCAAGGCGTGAACTACGCCACCGGTGTATGGCATCACCCCTTGCTGGGTTTAGATGAAGTTGTAGATTTTCTAGTAATTGACCGTAAAGGCCCCGGTGATAACTGTGATGTGATCACGCTGGCTGAGCCTGCGCTGATCTCTGCGCCCTAAGGCTACTACTCACTAGATGGCTACCAGACAGAGGCGTGTGCATAGCACACGCTTTTGGTCGTTTAGAGGCTGCAAATCTGACAGTAACGACTTTCTCGGGGAGGCGGAGGAAAACTTTTTTGATTTGGTATCTCAAATCACAAAAAGTTGTTCCGCAGTCCCCCAGCGAGTGCGATGGATACAACCGTCATCTTGAGCCCTCACCCACAACCCGTTATCCTGCATACTCATCACACTGATAGGACTCACCATGCCCGCCATAACCATACGCGTGCCCACAGAACTAGCCACTCACACCAAGCGCGAACTGGCTGAAGCGTACACAGCTGCTGCCTGCCGTGTGTTTGAGTGCCCGCCTAAGGCTGTGTATGTACGCATCGAAGAAGTGGCGCAGCACAACTGGCTACAGCCCACCTCCTCGCCTACACAACCAGATTAAGCGTATTAGCGCATGGGCGGTGCTTCGCCTTCCCAATAGCCGGGCTGGTTATACACCACACGCAGATAATCAATAAACGCACGTACTTTAGCGGGCAAGTAACGCTGCTGCTGATACACCGCCTGAATGTCATAGCTGGGCAATGAAAAGTCATCTAGCACGGTAACCAATTCACCCCGTTTAAGCTCTGCTTGGATTTCCCACGTAGAACGCCAGCCTATACCCCAGCCTTGCTTAACCCAACCGTACAGCAGCTCGCCGTCGTTACAGTCCAAGTCGCCGTCTACACGTACAGCAAAGGGCCTGCCATCACGCATAAACGCCCAACCACGCTGCTGCCCACCTTGCAGGTTAAAGGCCAAACAGTTGTGGCGCGCTAGGTCTTCTGGCACACGTGGCACCCCATAACGCTCGAAGTATTCTGGCGTACCGCACACCACACGACGGTTAGGAAATAAGCGTACCGCCACATAGTTAGGGTCAGTCACCTCACCAATGCGCAAGGCCATGTCATAGCCCTCTCGCACCAAGTCCACCACGCTATCCGTGAAGTTAAAAGAAAGCTTCAGCTCAGGGTAACGCTTGCGAAAGTTGATGACATGCGGCGCCACATGTTGACGACCAAAGGCCGCCGGCGCAGACACCACCAAGTGCCCCCGCACTACAGTACGTTGCGCACTAATGCTGGCTTCTGCCGCATCAAAGTCTTTTAACAACTGGCGACTTTGCTCTAGAAACTGTTCACCTAAATCGGTAAGTGTCAGCCCGCGTGTAGAACGGTGCATCAACCTTACGCCTAGTCTTTTCTCAAGCGCATCTAACCTGCGCCCCATTACCACAGGCGTTACGCCTTCAATAAGGGACGCGGCGGCAAAGCTCCCCTTCTCTGCCACCAAAACAAAACTACGAATTTCCGTATATCGGCTCATTCAATACTCCTAGTATCGGCAGAAGCAATATTATCACCTCTTTTAAGCGAAGACTACGCTATCTATCATAACTAAAACTATCGTTTACACATAGAACCAACAAAAGGAGATCACTATGGCCAGAATGCGTGCCGTTGACGCCGCCGCCGCCGTTCTGCGTGCAGAAGGCATCAGTACAGTCTTTGGCGTACCAGGCGCCGCCATCAATCCGTTTTATTCTGCAATGAAGAAAAACGGTGGCTTCGAGCACATTCTGGCTCGACACGTAGAAGGTGCTTCTCACATGGCTGAGGGCTACACTCGTGCTGCTCCTGGAAACATTGGTGTATGTATTGGTACGTCTGGTCCAGCCGGTACCGACATGATTACAGGCTTGTATTCTGCTTCCGCAGACTCCATTCCTATGCTGTGCATTACAGGCCAAGCCCCACGCGCTCGTCTGTACAAAGAAGACTTCCAAGCGGTAGACATCGAATCCATCGCCAAGCCCGTCACAAAATGGGCCGTGACTGTGCGTGAGCCTGCTTTGGTTCCCTTTGTGTTCCAACAAGCCTTCCATATCATGCGCTCGGGTCGCCCAGGCCCTGTGCTGATCGACCTGCCTATTGATGTGCAGTTGGCTGAAATCGAATTCGACATCGATACTTACCAGCCACTAGAGGTATACAAACCCGCCGCTACACGTGCTCAGGCTGTGAAAGCCATGGATATGCTGAACAGTTCTGAGCGTCCATTAATCGTGGCCGGTGGCGGTATCATCAACGCTAACGCCAGTGACAAGCTGCAAGAATTTGCCGAGCTAACCGGTATTCCTGTTGTGCCTACCCTGATGGGCTGGGGCACTATTGCAGACGATCACCCTCTGATGGCGGGTATGGCTGGCCTACAAACCTCGCACCGCTATGGTAACGCTACGGTGTTGGCCTCTGACTTCGTGATTGGTATTGGTAACCGTTGGGCTAACCGCCACACAGGCTCGGTTGAGGAATACACCAAAGGTCGTCGTTTCATCCACATTGACATTGAACCTACTCAGATTGGCCGCGTGTTTGGCCCTGATTTCGGTATTGTGTCGGACGCTGGCGCGGCACTGGAACAACTGCTAGCCGTTGCCAAAGAAATGAAGGCAGCAGGCAAACTGAAAGACCGTTCGACATGGGCTGGCGAGTGCCAAGAGCGCAAAGCCACTATGCAGCGCAAAACACACTTTGATGCAGTGCCAATGAAACCGCAACGTGTGTACGAAGAAATGAACCACGCTTTTGGTCGTGACACCCGTTACGTCACCACCATTGGTTTATCGCAAATTGCTGCCGCTCAGTTCTTGCACGTGTACGAACCACGCCACTGGATCAACTGCGGTCAAGCAGGCCCATTGGGTTGGACTATCCCTGCTGCGTTGGGTACGGTTGCCGCATTGCCTGGTAAAGAAGTAGTGGCTATTTCCGGTGACTACGACTTCCAATTCATGATCGAAGAATTGGCGGTGGGTGCACAGTTCGGCCTACCCTATATTCACGTGCTGGTGAACAACGCCTACTTGGGCTTGATCCGACAAGCACAGCGCGGCTTTGAAATGGACTACTGCGTACAGCTAGCCTTCGATAACATCAACGCCCCAGATATGGAAGGCTATGGTGTGGATCACGTGGCCGTGGCAGAAGGTCTGGGCGTAAAAGCCATCCGCGTACGTAAACCTGAAGACATTCAAGCGGCGTTTGCACAAGCTCGCGCTTGGATGAAAGAGTTCAAAGTCCCTGTGGTCATTGAACTGATCTTGGAACGTGTCACCAACATCGCTATGGGCACCGAGCTGCATAACGTCAACGAATTTGAAGCCTTGGCTGAGACTTCTGCTGACGCTCCTACAGCCATTCTGCCCATTCAATAATACTGTTTTACATTGGAGACCCTCATGCCAAAATTTGCTGCCAACCTGACTATGCTTTTTAACGAAGTGGATTTTTTAGACCGCTTCAAAGCAGCCGCTCAGGCAGGCTTCAACGCCGTGGAATATTTGTTCCCCTACGATTTTGATAAGCAACAGCTGGCAGACTTGTTGAAACAACATGGTTTGACGCAAGTTCTGCATAACCTGCCCGCAGGTAACTGGGCGGCAGGTGAGCGTGGTATTGCGTGCTTACCTGATCGTGTAGACGAGTTCAAAGAGGGCGTAGCCCGTGCGATCCAATACGCAACAGCACTGAACTGCAAACAGGTGAACTGCTTGGCGGGTTTAGTACCAGCCGGTCTGGATAAGGCAGTGGCCCACAAAACCTTTGTGGAAAACCTACGCTACGCCGCTGCAGAGCTGAAAGCCGCAAATATTCGTTTGTTGATTGAGCCAATTAACAGCTTTGATATGCCCGGCTTCTTCCTGAACTACACCGCACAAGCAGCAGCCATTCTGGACGAAGTGGGCTCAGATAACCTGTTCATTCAGTACGACATCTACCATGCACAACGTATGGAAGGTGAGCTGGCGAACACCATCAAAGCACACCAGTCACGCATTGCCCACATTCAGTTGGC
This sequence comes from Paenalcaligenes sp., assembly GCA_052103955.1. Lineage (GTDB taxonomy): Bacteria > Pseudomonadota > Gammaproteobacteria > Burkholderiales > Burkholderiaceae_B > Paenalcaligenes. The sequence continues at coordinate 128,841 of JBQELO010000005.1, forward strand.
CGACAACCCAGGCCGTAATGAGCCTGGCACAGGGGAAATCAATTACCCCTGGTTGTTCCGCTATTTGGATCAAATTGGCTACGACGGCTGGGTGGGTTGCGAATACAAGCCAGCCGGTGCCACCACTGACGGTTTGGGCTGGATCACTGCCCTGACGAAGTAATCGCACGACATACAAGAATTTTTAAGGAGAACACTATGGCCAAGATTGGTTTTATTGGTTTAGGCATCATGGGCACACCTATGGCGCTGAATCTGATTAAAGGTGGGCACGAGCTGTATACCTACACTCGCGGCACTACACCCGACAGCATTCCTGCAGCAGGTGCTACGGTATGCGCTAACGCTACCGAAGTGGCTCAAAAAGCTGACATTATTATCACTATGGTGCCGGATACTCCGCACGTAGAAGATGTGCTGTTTGGTGAACATGGGGTTGCCGCTGGCCTAAGCAAAGGCAAAGTTGTGGTGGACATGAGCTCTATCTCTCCCGTGGCCACCAAAGAATTCGCCAAACGCATTACCGAACTGGGCGCTGAATACTTAGACGCACCAGTGTCCGGTGGCGAAGTAGGCGCTAAAGCCGCATCCCTAACCATCATGGTGGGCGGTAAAGAAGCGACTTTCGATCAGGTAAAACCACTGTTTGACCTAATGGGTAAAAACATCACACTGGTAGGTGGTTACGGTGATGGTCAAATTACCAAAGTCGCCAACCAAATTATCGTGGCACTGAACATCGAAGCCGTAGGCGAAGCGCTGTTGTTGGCCGCTAAGGCTGGCGCTAACCCTGCCAAAGTACGTGAAGCGCTGATGGGTGGTTTTGCTAACTCTCGCGTGCTAGAGGTACACGGTGAGCGCATGGTGAAACGTACATTTGACCCAGGTTTCCGTATTGAGCTGCACCAAAAAGACCTGAATTTGGCACTGACCACTGCACGACAGTTGGGCGTATCGCTGCCAAACACAGCGTCTGCACAAGAGCTGTTTAACACCTGCTCGGCTCATGGCGGTAGCGCGTGGGATCACTCTGCACTCGTACGTGCACTAGAGATCATGGCAAACTACGAAATCGGCCAATAATTCCCTACTAGCAGTTTGAGAAAGGTGGGTGTCGCACCCGCCTTTTTCATCCCTGCGGCATTCGGATTTATAGTCCTTTCCTACTTGTCATATACCTAGCACTAAAAAGGAACAAGCCACATGACTACCACCCCACGCCAACTACTAGAGAATATGTTTAATGCTGCGGTTCGAGCTGCCTTGCCCGACGCCTGCATTCCACCGTTTCTCCCCGCTGCGCCCAAAGGCCGAACCATTGTAATTGGCGCGGGAAAAGCGTCGGCAGAAATGGCTAGAGCTCTGGAACAGCATTGGGTAGGTAAGTTGGAAGGTGTGGTCGTTACACGTTATGGTTATGCGGTTCCTTGCGAGCATATTCGTATTCTGGAAGCGGCCCACCCTGTTCCCGACGAAGCTGGGCTGGCTGCCTCTACAACGTTGTTGGAAACCGTAAGCGGCTTAACCGAAGACGATCTGGTGATTTGCCTGATCTCGGGTGGTGGCTCATCGTTGCTCCCTTTGCCCGGCCCCGGTATTTCCCTAGAAGACAAACAACAGATCAACCGTGAGTTGCTGCGCTCTGGCGCCAACATCACCGAGATGAATTGCGTGCGCCGTCATCTGTCCCAAATTAAGGGTGGACGGTTGGCTGCAGCATGCTATCCCGCCAAAGTCGTGAATCTGCTGATCTCAGACGTGCCCGGCGATAACCCTATAGATATCGCCTCAGGCCCAACCGTGCCTGATCCCACCACCTGCGAAGAAGCGCTGGAAATCGTACGTCGCTATGGCATCAAACTGCCTGAAGGCGCACGTCGCTACCTAGAGTCTGGTGAGGGTGAAAGTATTAAAGCCGATGACCCACGACTTGCTAATGTCACTACCCACTTAATCGCCACCCCACAGCTGGCACTGCAAGCGGCCGCCAAGGTAGCCGAACAGGCTGGCGTTACCCCTGTATTACTGGGCGACAGCATAGAAGGCGAAGCCCGTGATGTAGGTAAAGTCATGGCCGGCATTGCACTAAGCGTACGCGCTCACAATCAGCCTATTGCTGCCCCGTGTGTCTTACTGTCCGGTGGTGAAACCACCGTAACCATCAAAGGTAATGGCCGTGGCGGACGTAATGTGGAGTTTCTACTTTCTACCGCTATTGCGCTGAACGGCGCTGAACAGGTCTACGCCCTAGCCGGTGATACCGATGGCGTAGATGGACAAGAGGAAATTGCAGGCGCAGTCTGCACCCCTGATACACTAGCACGAGCTTGGAAACTCGGCATACGTCCTCGCGACAGCTTGGACAATAACGATGGGCATGGTTTTTTTGAAGCGCTAGGCGATTCAGTCATCACCGGGCCCACCCTGACTAACGTCAACGATTTCCGAGCCATACTAATTCTTTAACTTTGCTAAGAGAGTATCTGTCCATGAAAACTGTTCAACAACTGACACTGGATGACCTGAAACGTATTGCTCAGGCCGCTGAACAAAAAGCCCAAGAAAACCAGTGGAAAGTCAGTATCGCTATTTGTGATGCTGGTGGTCACCTACTTTGGCTGCAACGCCTTGATGGCGCGCCTGTAATGAGCGCCACCATTGCTCCCGATAAAGCCCGCGCCAGTGCATTGAGTGGCAAACCCACCAAAGCGCTGGAAGATATGGTCAACGGCGGCCGTGTTGCTGCATTGGCTATGCCTATCAAACCACTAGAAGGTGCCGAACCCATCATTGTTGATGGCAACGTCATCGGTGCGGTAGGTGTATCCGGCGTAGCAGCGGCTGACGATGCCCGCATCGCTCTTGCAGGCGTAAACGCCCTGTAATTTTCATCAAAGGATCCATCATGAGACGTCAACGACGTGCACGCATTCTCGCTACACTAGGGCCAGCCAGTTCTACACCGGAAAAAATCCGTGAACTGTTTGAAGCTGGTGCGGATGTTTTCCGCTTAAATTTTAGTCACGGTACCCATGAGGACCACGCAGCCCGACTGCGTATCATCCGTGAACTAGAAATGAACAGCGGTCGCACTATTGGCGTCCTGATGGATCTACAAGGCCCCAAACTCCGTGTTGGTGCCATGGCAGGCGGCAAAGTCATGCTAGAGAAAGGCCAAAAATTCCGCCTTGATCTGGATACTAGCGAGGGCGATAGTACTCGCGCTTGCCTGCCACACCCCGAGATTTTTGCTGCACTGGAAAACGGCACTGACCTATTGCTAGACGATGGCAAACTACGTTTGCGTGTAGATAGCTTCGGCCCTGACTTTGCGGAAACCACTGTGATGGTGGGTGGCCCCTTGTCAGACCGTAAAGGAGTGAACGTACCTGGTGTGGTATTGCCCATTTCCCCTCTGACCGAAAAAGACCTTAAAGATCTGGAGTTCGGTTTGTCATTAGGGGTGGATTGGGTAGCGCTGTCGTTTGTACAGCGCCCAAGTGATATTGAAGAAGCCCGCAAACTGATTGGTAACCGCGCTTGGATTATGTCCAAGCTGGAAAAACCAGCGGCACTAGATCACTTAGACGAGATTATCCGTTTGAGCGATGGCGTGATGGTCGCACGTGGCGACTTAGGCGTAGAAGTGCCACCACAATCCGTACCTGTACTGCAGCGCCGTATTGTGAAAAAAGCCCGAGCACATGGCCGTCCTGTAGTCGTCGCCACGCAGATGTTGGAATCCATGATTACCTCACCTGTGCCTACCCGTGCCGAGGCCTCTGACGTCGCTACCGCCATCTACTCTGGCGCAGATGCTGTGATGCTGTCTGCTGAATCGGCTTCTGGCCAATTCCCATTAGCAGCGGTAGAAATTATGGACAACATCATTCAGGAAGTGGAGCACGATCCAGAATGGCGTAAAGGCTTGGACGACAACCACAGCAACCCCGACCAAAACACACCGGATGCTATCTGTTGTGCGCTACGTCGCGTAACGGACATTTTGTCGCCCGCCACCACCATCGCCTACACCACCAGTGGCTTTAGTGCTTTGCGTGCCAGCCGTGAGCGCCCTCATGCGGCCATCATGGCATTAACACCCAGCTTGCACACTGCACGCCGTTTGGCCTTGGCATGGGGCGTGCACCCTGTACCCTTTGAGCACGTATCCGACGTAACCCAAATGGTGCACCACGCCACACGTATTGCACAGCGCTATGAGTTTGCCAAAGTAGGCGATACCGTGGTGATTATTGCTGGCCTACCCTTTGGCCACAGTGGCAGCACCAACCTGCTGCACGTTGCAACGATTACCGACTAACGCGCAGCACAGTAAACGTAAATGGGGGGCTGAATGAATCAGCCCCCCATTTTTTGCATAAAAAAAAGCCCGAGATCTGTAGATCTCGGGCAAATCCACCAAAGGAGGAGGGTGGAGGAGACAACCGGGGCATGTAGGGCTACTAAGGATTTACCTGAGCCTAGAACGTTAGGGTTTTTACTCTTGCGTTCTGTTCTACATCCATTTGTTATTAGTGTATACCCTAGTTTTGTGCATTGCAAGAACAACGCGCATTTTCCACCACACTGTAGTAAAAATGCGGCACCGCAACATAAACTTAAATATGGTACGCCGTGCCGGTCATGACTTTAGACATGCAACGCATCGCAAAGCGTATAGGTGCTGGCAATGCTACAGCCCCATTAGCCTCCGCACTCATTCTGTGCCCTGCCTCGTCTTTAAGCATTTGCTCCAAAATGGGGCGACTGCGGTTATCCTCGGCGGGAAGTTGTTGCAAGTGACTGTCTAAATGCTGCTCAACTTGTCGCTCGGTTTCGGCCATAAAACCTAAGTTGTAAGGTGCCCCTGCTTTACTCGCAATCACACCTAAGCCAAACGACGCCACATACCAAAAAGGGTTAAAAATGCTGGGCCTGTGGTTTAACTCTTTTAAGCGCTCATCGCACCATACTAAATGGTCCACTTCTTCTATGGCGGCGTCGCGTAGTAGCTGACGCAAGGATTCTTGCTCGCTTAACAGTGCTTGTCCACGGTACAAAGCTTGCGCACACACCTCGCCCACATGATTCACCCGCATCAGCCCTGCCACATGACGTGTTTGCTGTGCATCCAACGTGCCATCAGCGTCGGTTTTCTTACCGGCTGGATTAGGGCGCGACGCCTGAGCTGATCGGCTTAATACCGACAATGCCGCATTGCACTCTGTGATCAAATTATCAAACAGCGTATTTTGTCGTCGTAACGGTCTATGAGTAGGCTGGGCAGAGTGGTGTGGCGCCAACGCCTGATCCGGATTTACAAGCTTTTCTGTCATATCTATATATTCCCTAAACGCATTACGCGAATAGCGATAATCTTACCACTGCCCTGCTATGCTGCTTTGCATAACCCTCGCGCTGGCCACCTATTTTCTATGGTTATCCACAGCCAGCATCTGGCCTGACGCATAGCGCTCGAAACGGTACAATAACCTGCCGGCAGGCAACACTGCCAGAGCCAGACGATTTTCGGAGATTTCACACATGGAATGCACAATCAACTGGGGTGGCCCAGAAGGCATGCTTTTTGTTGCTACTACTGGTAGCGGACACGTAACAGCCATGGATGGCGCTCCTGAAGGTGGTGGTCATAACTTGGCTCCCAGACCCATGGAAATGCTGCTAGCAGGTACTGGCGGCTGTGCGGCCTATGATGTGGTCTTGATTCTGAAGCGTGGTCGTCACGATATACAAGGCTGCCAAGTCAAACTGGAAGCCGAACGCGCCAGCACCGACCCCAAAGTATTTGAACGCATTCATTTCACCTTTATCGTCAGCGGTAAAGGGCTGACCGAAGCGGCGGTGGAACGTGCTGTAAAACTTTCTTACGAGAAATATTGCTCGGCATCGGCGATGTTGGCTAAAACAGCAGAGATCACCCACTCCTTTGAGATTCGCGAAGTCTAATCGCTATGGTCACTAATCAATACGAACAACTGATGCGCCATGTGTACGAGCATGGCACCGAGAAAGCCGACCGCACAGGCACAGGCACCCGCTCGGTGTTTGGCCATCAAATGCGCTTTGACCTGCAGCAAGGCTTCCCGATGATCACCACCAAGAAACTGCACACTCGCAGTATCTTCATCGAACTGCTGTGGTTCTTGCGTGGCGACTCTAACATTGCTTGGCTCAAAGAAAACAACGTCAGCATTTGGGACGAATGGGCAGATGCCGATGGTAATTTAGGCCCTGTGTATGGTGTGCAGTGGCGCTCTTGGCCTACGCCCGATGGCGGTCATGTAGACCAGATCAGCCAAGTGATAGACCAAATTCGCAACAACCCCGATTCTCGCCGTCTGATTGTGTCGGCATGGAACGTGGCAGAAATTTCTAACATGGCCCTGCCTCCGTGCCATGCCTTCTTCCAGTTTTATGTCGCCGACGGCAAACTCTCTTGTCAGTTATACCAACGCAGTGCGGATATTTTCTTGGGCGTGCCCTTTAATATCGCCAGCTATGCCCTACTGACACACATGGTTGCGCAACAATGCGATCTGGATGTGGGTGACTTCATCTGGACAGGCGGTGACTGCCACTTGTACAGCAACCACTACGAGCAAGTAGAACTGCAACTGTCACGCGAACCTCGCGCCTATCCAAAACTGAATATCAAACGCAAACCAGCGTCTATTTTTGATTACCAACTGGATGACTTCGAAATCGTCGATTACGACCCACATCCACACATTAAGGCACCCGTAGCCGTATGAGTTCTGTACGCCCCCACATCCGCATGGTGGTTGCCTATGCTCGCAACCGCAGCATAGGTATGGACAATCAGTTGCCATGGCGACTACCTGCCGATTTGGCCCACTTTAAGAAGCTCACCCTAGGCCTGCCCATCATTATGGGTAGAAAAACCTGGGAAAGCTTAGGGCGCCCCCTTCCCGGCCGCCCTAATCTGGTCATTAGCCGTAATGCTGACTATGTTGCCGAAGGCGCTACCGTCTACGACAGCCTAAGCGCTGCACTGGCGGCCTGCCAAGATACCGAAGACTGCTGCATTATTGGTGGCGAACAAATCTTCACCCAAGGCCTAGCATTCGCGGATGACATCTACGCCACTGAGGTGCACGCTGAAGTGCCAGGTGACACCTTCTTCCCCGAGCTTGATGCCGCACAATGGCAGGAAGTCTCGCGCAGCGCACAGCCAGAAGAAAATGGCTATAGCTACGACTTTGTACACTACACACGCAAACGCTAAGTACGTACTGTAAGCCATAACAGCAGCCATAAAAAATCCCTACCACGCTTTTGTAGTAGGGATTTTTTACAGGCCGCTATAACGATAAGAACTTAGTTCTCATCCTTCACCGCATCGTACTCATCGGCGTTCAGCAAACTTTGTACATCAGCTATATTGTCTGGGCGCAGTTTGAAGATCCAGCTTTGGTAAGGGTCGGTATTCAACAGCTCAGGCTGATCTGACAACGCTGTATTAAACTCCACAACTTCACCCGCTACCGGGGCATAGATATCGGATGCCGCTTTTACGGACTCCACCACCCCAGCCGTTTCACCTGCTGCCAAGGTTTTACCTGTCGCGAAGTCACCCACGAATACCAAGTCGCCCAGTTGCTCTTGGGCATGATCAGTAATACCTACCAGCAATAGGCCGTTGTCTTCCAGTACCCATTCGTGGGTAGGCGCATACTTGCGATCTCCAGGCAGATTCATGCTGTTCCTTTTTCTCGATATAGTGTTTAGTTGTTGCTATGCCATCACGCGGCAGGCTGCAATGCTCGCCCACAGGCCACGCCAGATGCCCAAGCCCACTGAAAATTATAGCCGCCCAGCCAACCAGTGACATCCACGGCTTCGCCAATAAAATACAGCCCAGGTACCGAACGCACCTGTAGGCTGCGTTGGTCTAGCATAGCTGTATCTACCCCACCTCGCATCACTTCCGCTTTTTTATAACCGGCCGTGCCAGAAGGGGCGAGCTCCCAACGGTGTATAGACGCCGCTAATTGCTTCAGTATTTTATCGGGCACATCGGCCAAACGTTGCTGTAGTAAACCGGCAGGCAGCGTTGGGTTCGCTGGCAACCAATGCTCTACTAAGCGCTTAGGCCAGTACTGCGCTAACAAATTCCCTACCTGCTGCTTACCGCCTGACTTGGCGTCCAACAACAGTTTTTCCATGTCCACATCGGGCGCCAAATCAATGGCTAAGGCCTCGCCTGGATCCCAATAACTGGAAATCTGCAAAATACCCGGCCCCGATAACCCTCTGTGGGTAAACAACAGGTCTTCATCAAATTTCATGCGGGGTTTAGCCACGGCAGGTACGCTTAATCGCACAGGAGCCGACAAGCCACTTAGCGCGGCAAAAGGCTGCCATTCGCCGCCATCAAATTGCAACGGCACCAGCGCAGGCCTAGGCTCTATTATCTTAAGGTCAAACTGCCGTGCCAGTTTCAACGCAAAGTCGGTAGCACCTAACTGCGGAATTGCCATACCACCCGTCGCCATTACCACCTGTCTAGCGGCAATTGTGCCTTGGTTAGAGCGTATGGAAAAAGTATCGTCCTGCTTAGTGATAGACTCTACCGCACACGGCATGCGCCACGACACCTGCCCTTTCTCGCACTCTTGGCGCAACATCTGAATGATGTCCTCTGCCGAGTCGTCACAGAACAGTTGGCCCTTATGCTTCTCGTGCCACGCAATACCATAGTCTTTAAGCAGCCGCAGAAAATCCTGAGGGGTGTAGCCAGATAAGGCCGACCTACAGAAATGCGGATTTTTAGAAATATAGTTGGCTGGTGTAGTGCCCAGATTAGTGAAGTTACAACGTCCACCACCGGAGATACGGATTTTCTCACCCAGCTTGGTGGCGTGGTCTATTAAGACCACACGCAACCCTCGCTGACCAGCCACACTGGCCGCCATCATGCCGGCAGCACCGGCACCGATGACGGCTACATCAAACACCGAAGCAGCCATTAATACTCGCGAATGCAATCCACGTAATAACGGGAGTTACCTTCCGCATCCGTATCTTGAGCTAACCCGTGTACGTAAGTTTCAAAACCAGGGAACTGGGCATTGAACTCACGCGCGAACTTCAAGTAATCCACAATCATGCGGTTAAAGCGTTCGCCTGGAATCAACAGCGGAATACCGGGTGGGTACGGTGTTAACAACACACCTGTTACACGGCCTTCCAGCTCATCAATGCCTACACGCTCTACTTCGCGGTGCGCCATTTTGGCGTAAGCGTCAGAAGGTTTCATGGCTGGAACCATGTCGCTCAAGTACACCTCGGTAGTCAAACGTGCCAAGTCGTACTTGCGGTACACCTCGTGGATGCGCTGACACAAATCACGCAAACCAAAACGCTCGTACTGTGGATGCTCTTTGCAGAAATCAGGCAAAATGCGCCACAACGGTTGGTTGCGATCGTAGTCATCTTTAAACTGCTGCAACGCGGTCAACAAGGTGTTCCAACGGCCTTTGGTAATACCGATGGTGAACAAAATGAAGAAGGAATACAGACCCGTTTTTTCCACCACCACGCCGTGTTCAGCCAGATATTTGGACACCAGAGCAGCAGGAATACCCGTATCGGCAAAGGTACCAGAGATATCCAAGCCGGGGGTGACCACCGTGGCTTTAATAGGATCCAGCATGTTGAAGCCATCAGCCAAGTCACCAAAGCCGTGCCACTCGTCGCCAGACGCTAACAACCAGTCTTCGCGTGTACCAATGTCTTCGTTAACCAGATGATCGGGGCCCCATACTTTGAACCACCACTCTTCATCACCATACTCGGCATCCACTTTGCGCATGGCACGGCGGAAATCCAACGCTTCTTTAATACTTTCCTCTACCAGTGCGGTACCGCCCGGAGGCTCCATCATGGCAGCCGCCACATCGCAGGACGCAATAATGGCGTACTGTGGTGAGGTAGACGTGTGCATCAGATACGCTTCGTTAAACACGTTGCGATCCAATGGACGGTCTTCGGCATCTTGCACGGTAATTTGCGACGCTTGCGACAAACCAGCCAACAGTTTGTGCGTGGAGTGTGTCGCGTAAATCATGGTGTTTTTGCTGCGTGGACGGCCTGGGCCTATCGCGTGCATATCTTTGTAGAACTCGTGGAAAGCCGCGTGCGGCAACCAAGCTTCGTCAAAGTGCAGCGTATCCAGCGTAGTGCCTAGGGTTTCCTTAATCATCTCCACGTTATAGATCACACCATCGTAGGTACTTTGGGTGAGCGTCAAAATACGTGGACGCTTATCGGCAACCAAGCTCGCAAACGGGTTTGCATCAATTTTGCGTTGGATGTTATCGGGGTGGAACTCTTCCAGAGGAATAGGACCAATAATCCCCAAGTGGTTACGCGTTGGGCGCAAGAACACAGGGATAGCACCCGTCATGGTGATCGCATGCAAGATGGACTTGTGACAGTTACGGTCTACTACCACGATGTCATTGTTGGCCACGTTGGCGTGCCACACAATTTTGTTCGATGTAGAAGTACCGTTGGTCACGAAGAAGCAGTGATCCGCGTGGAAAATACGCGCCGCATTACGCTCGGCTTCAGCCACAGGACCGGTGTGGTCCAGCAACTGACCCAATTCGTCTACCGCGTTACACACGTCGGCACGCAACATGTTCTCGCCAAAGAATTGGTGGAACATCTGGCCTACTGGGCTTTTCAAGAACGCTACACCACCGGAGTGACCGGGACAGTGCCACGAGTACGAACCATCCAAGGCGTATTTGACTAGCTCGCGGAAAAACGGCGGTGCCAAGCTGTCCAAGTACGCACGTGCCTCACGAATGATGTGGCGCGCCACGAACTCTGGCGTATCTTCGAACATATGGATGAAACCATGCAGCTCGCGCAGGATATCGTTAGGGATATGCTGCGACGTGCGTGTCTCACCGTACAAATAAATAGGGATATCTTCATTGCGGAAGCGCAACTCCCCAATGAATTCCCGTAAATTCTGAATGACTGCTGCGACGTCTTCCCGCGAGTCCACACTGAACTCTTCGTCATCAATGGACAGAATGAATGCGCTAGCACGACTCTGCTGCTGCGCAAAAGAACTAAGGTCACCATAACTGGTGACCCCTAACACTTCCACCCCTTCGGCCTCTATGGCATCGGCTAATGCTCGGATGCCCAGGCCGGAGGCGTTCTCGGAACGATAATCTTCGTCAATGATGACGATAGGAAAACGAAATTTCATGCCACAGCTCCTAAGTGCGAGGCAGGGTTACACCACGCTGACCCTGGTATTTACCACCACGGTCTTTGTACGACACTTCACAAACTTGATCGCCACCAACAAAAAGCATCTGCGCACAACCTTCGCCCGCGTAAATTTTGGCGGGTAATGGGGTTGTGTTCGAGAACTCTAAAGTGACGTGACCTTCCCACTCTGGTTCCAGTGGTGTGACGTTGACGATAATACCGCAACGCGCATACGTACTTTTACCCAGACAAATGGTCAATACATCACGAGGAATACGGAAATACTCCACAGTACGAGCTAATGCAAAAGAGTTCGGCGGAATAATGCACACATCACCCACGAAATCCACAAACGAACCCTCGTCGAAATTCTTAGGGTCCACGATAGTGGAGTTAATGTTGGTGAATATCTTGAACTCATTAGCACAACGTACATCGTAACCATAACTACTAGTACCGTAGCTTACGATTTTTTCGCCATTTACCGCACGCACTTGGCCTGCTTCATACGGCTCTATCATGCCATGTTGTTCAGCTTGTTCACGAATCCAACGATCACTTTTAATACTCATATTTCCCTCTATGATGTAAGGCGCTATTTTATGCTTTTACAGCACAAATGCAGCATCACAACATGAATAACCTTTAATCCGTGGAAGAGAACCAACGGTACACCAAAGCCAAGCCATTAATGGTGCCCACATTCAGTTCCGCCGTGAGCCTACGCGTAAGCTGGTAACTGGCTCTACCCACTGTTCCTGTGTCAGACAAAGCCTGCTGCACACTTAGTGTAATGTTGGAACCAATCTGTTTACTAATCTGTAAAAACTGACGTTCCATATCGGTAGTACCGCTGTCCAAACTACCAATCGTACTTTCCACAGGCAAGATACTCCCTGCGCTACCCAGCTCACCCGACTTCATGGTGACTTCATCAATACCAAACTTACGGTAGAACGGCTCACCCGTATCATCGCCACCTATAAAGGAGGTACCTACCGAGAACAACAGCGCCAAATCATTACCGTTGTCATCAGTACCGTGACCGAACAACAGCCACGAGAGTTTTTCTACGTTATCCACATCGGGATACGATACCAAATCGATACGCGGTCTGCGTGCTGTACCTACCACTTTCACGCCAGCCTGTACGGCGAGCCCAGTACGTAACGCCTCTATGTCCAAGATAGGGTTAGTAATATCACCTTGGAACGTAATAGAACCTCGGCGTAACTGCAAACGTTGACCATATTGTTCAATGGCACCACCACGTGTGCGCAATGCACCGAAACCGTTCAACTGGCCATCAAACATACTGACCCGCAACTGCCCCACCAAACCTGAGTTCACACCGTAGCCGGTTAAGTAAAAACGAGGGCCTAAATCTACCTCTACGTTCATACTTAAATCGGTAGTGCTTGGCGGCGGTTGCTCTTCTAACGTTTGCCCTGCTCGCAAAATAACAATATCGCTATCAATGGTGGGAATACCACCCAGCATATCCAAGTTAAACCAACCTGCATCCACCGTGACCTTACCGGTTAAGGCAATTTGCGGCATCACCAAGTTAGCATCGATGTTACCACTCACCATCGCATACCTATCGGCACGCTGCAAAATGGGGTAGCGGAATAGCTCGGTTAAGAACTTACCGGTAGAGCTTTCTAAATCCCATTCACCAGACACTTTCAGGAAGCCACCCTTGGCGTCTGGGTTTTCAGTAACCCATGTAGCCGTACGCCACTCTTTGGGTTCCACCCGCAACACGGCGGGGAAATACAGCTGATCCAGAATAAAGCGCTGGTTGTCTAAACGTGCATCCAAGCTACCGTCTAGTAAGCGTATACCGTCATCCAACCTCGTCACTCGTAACTCACGGCCTTGTATATGACCTTGGCTAGAGAAATAGCCAGACGGGCGCATCTCCATATCTAGCTTGGCATTCAAACGCCCGCGTAACTCCATGGCGTCACCCAAGATCAGATTCGTCCACCCCAAATCGGCCACATCAGCCTCAATAGTGGCTTTCACCAGATCGGAGTCACGCAAATGAAAACCTTGCTCAGGCGTGAAGCGCAACAAAGCGTTCACATTGCCTACCACTTGGCCCATTTTGCTGGTTTTGATCGCCAGACTCGCCTGTACCCTACTATCAGAACCTGTGGGCACTAAGTTCACCTGCAAGCCCAACTCGGTTAACCCTAATGGGAAAGAGGGGTCGGCTGGGATCATGATATCGCCCGCCAAATGGCGCACTGAAATCTGCCCACCTAAGGCACCTTGGAAACGCACGTTCCAATCGGCCTCCATGCGCAAGTCTTCCAAACGGTTAGTTTGGTTGCTAGCTCGTAAATCTTTGACACCCCCACGCTGTTCTGCAGCGTTATCCAAACCTAATTTGGTTTGCAATAACTTCAAACGCGTAGGTGAAATAGAGAAAGGCTCTAACTTACCTGCCGTCTGCCAATTTTCACCGTCTAGTGCCGACAACTGATGCACTAAGGTGACCCACGGCTGATCATTCAAATAACTTTGTATGCGTGTAGCCTCGGCTTTGAACTGTAAAGGCTTATCGCCCTCGGGCAACTGTAAAAAAAGAGGCCATTTGCTTAAGGTTTGGATGCCCAAACCAGAATGGTTCACTTTTAGCCGCTCTACGCCTGCACGCCACTGTATGGGTTGGTCGGCCACGTAGGTCAACACACCATCCAACGCCACATCCACATCCACGGGCCCTTGGCCTAACTCTTGTTCAGCGGCATCACCACCTAAGTCATACTTAGCTTTAAGTGCCAAACTATGCTGAACCATACCGCCTTTAACTTGGCCTTTTACCGATGCGGCCCCTACACTGCTCAAACTGCTTAGAATTTGCTCTGCTGCGGGCAACGCTATATCTAGCGTGAGCACATCAGACGCCTTACCAAAACCGCCTGCCACCACTACTGAGTTACGGCCTAATTTCAGTTGTATATCGCTGTTCAACAACTGATACCCCGCCCAGTCAGGCATGCCAGTAGGTGCTGGGCCCGCTTGGGCTTCTAGCGCCACTTTGCCACTCAAAGCTTGTGCATTCCACCGTGAACCGTCATGCAGGGCTACATTCAGCTTGGCATTTTCCAATGCCATTTCTGGTTTTAAGCGCACATCGTAATCGGCATCTAGGCTTAACAACGCCGGCAGCGATGCATCCTCTAGCAACGCTGCTACATCAAGGTTTTTACTGTGTACAGTGCCTTGCAATCTATCCAAACCTGCGTCATCAGACCACTCCACATTGGCCTTCAACTCGGTGTCGCTACCTATTTGCAAATTCACCAAGGCTTGACGCAATGGCATGGCGGCCTCGGGTAGTAAATCTGCCCCGGCCTCTAGGTTAATACCCTGACCATGCCCTTCCACACTAATTTTTGCACCTTCTAGTGAGCCTTCCACACCCGCTTGTAAGGTGAACTCACATGCAGGGGTTGTGTCATCCGCACCCGTGGGTTTGGTTGTCTCGCCTAAACCCGGTAAATACTCTTGCGCACAAATCATGGCGTCATGCTGAACACTGCTTGCATTCACACTTAACGCTGCTTGTACTGGCCATGGTGCTGCTAACTTATCGCTATAGGCTTGTAACTGTACTGCCGCACGTATCTGCTCATACACCACATCCAAACTGCTAATGGATAGGTTGGCCTGCCCATCGATCAAACTGGCAGCAGCCGTGAACGCCCCTACCGTCACCGGCAGCGCGTTACCATCTTGAGTAAAGTCCAAAGTGCCCAAGGCCAATTTATCCACCTGAATACTGACAGGTAAGCTAGGCATTTCAAACGGTGTATCAGAAGGAGGCTCTGGCTGGTCATCAGGCTGTGTTTCTAACGCGACGGCCAAATCCTTTACCGATAACTCTCGTACATGCACTTTACGCTGCAACAAGGCTGGCCATAAGATTTCCAGCTTGGCATCGGTTACTGCAACGGCGGTGCCCGGCAAATTAATATTGAGGCTCTCTATCTGCACACCTTCCCAGATAGATCCCTGTATGCCACGTACTTCACCGTCTACAAACGATACCCCTGTGCGCAATAACCACTGCGTCCCCGGTTGTGTCGCCAATGCCCAATACAAAAAGCCGCACACAATGGACAGCAGTAGCACCACAACAGGGCCTACCCAAAATACAAATTTCCACAATAGGGATTTTTTGCTTCGTTTGCTCAAAACGCGATCCCCAGTGAAAAGTGCAAGCGCAGTTTGTGGTCACGTTGACCATAGGCTACGTCCACATAAATAGGACCAGCTGGCGTGCGCACTGCGGCGCCTAAACCGTAACCCAAATAGGCTTTCATATCCCCAAACGACTCGGCTGCATCACCCACATCCACAAAGCCAGTCACACCAAACATGCTGGTGAAGTAATGCGTATATTCCACACTAGCTACTGCCAAAGTAGGCGCACCGATTACCGCTCCCCCTTGGTTTCGCCCAATACTTTGATAGCTATAACCACGAATGCTGCGTGCACCCCCAGTTCTAAACCCGAAATCAGGCGGCACGTTTTCATTGTCGCGCCACACTTTACCCACTTCACCCCTAATGGTCAGCACATCATTGTCACCCACCGGCCACCACTGCTGAGCACGCAAGCTCGCACGATAAAAGGGTTCTGTTTTTTTCAGGCTCACACCGGTTGCTAGGTTCAGATCCAACAAATTGCCGGATGTAGGGTCATACAGACTATCCACATCGCGACGCAACCACTGCCACGTACCGATGACCGATGGCGTTTTAAAACTTCTGCCGCCATCGATACGGTTTTCATCCCATGAACCAATCAGGCTCCACTGCACTTTATAGTCCACACCTGCACGACTTTTACGCTCGTGACTAAGCTTCCAACCGGCAGCCAAACGCGTGGTTTCCAAACCTTGTACGTCTTCATGCTGTACTAATACACCCAGACTATTCTGGTAGCCTCCAATGGTAGGAGGCAAGTACACATCGGTGAAGAAACGCTGGCGGTTTTTATCTACACCAATCCCTGTTTCTGTCCAGACGGGCAAACCAAACACCACGTTTTGCCTATACAAGCCTTCCGCACGTACGCCATGATCACTGTCGGCACCCAACGAACCAGTAAATCGGTAAGCAGGAGCTTCCGTTACCCGAATGCTCACGGGTATTTCTACCTCACCATCGGCTCGCACACGTTGATTAGGCGAACTTTCATCTAGGGTGACAAACGCCCCCATGAAGAAACTGGTGTTTTGCAGCGCCTGCTGCCATTCATCTAGTTTGTCTTGATCGTAGGGATCGCCCGGGTTATAGCGCACATAGCGTTCGATCAGGCTTGCTGGCACACGCTTCAAGCCCGAGGTATACATTTCCCCCATACGCACACGCGGCCCACTGCGAATAGCCAGCTCTAAATCGGCTTTGCCTTCTTCAGCATGCACAACGGCTCGTGTTTGTTCGTAACGGGCGAAATAAAAATCTTTGCTTTTGACACTGATCAGCAAATCTTGTTTGGCGCTGGACCACTGATTATTCAAAAACACATCGCCGACTTTTAACGGCCAATCGGCACGCAAGCCTTCCACCCGCACAGCGAATTCAGGCTTTTCTATTTGTCCGCTCAGTTTGATATCTACCTTACTGACCACAGTGCGTTCACCGGGTTGAATTAAGATATCCCAGGTTTCTTGCTCATCAATCTCCCCAATTTCTACCGTGACAATAGCGTCGTAGTAACCTTGGGTTTGCAAGGCAGAAACTGTGGCGTCATGTGCTCGACGGCGCAGACGCGACACTTCAGATAAGTCTTGATCTTCTGCCAGACGGGTGATGGCCTCCACGGCACCATGGATGACACGCAACGCATCGGGGCCAACGCCACCAGGATCAATCACAACCTCAGGCACCATCGCGGCGCTTACGCTCTGACTACATGCCAGAGCGAGCATCCACCCCGCCGTGCGTACACCCATAAAAACCCGCCTGTACCAGAATTATCTTATAAAGCTCGGGGCACAACCTTTGGTCGTTGTCCCGACATATCCACGGGCAATATCGCCACATTCGCTGCCACACGACTGGCGATTTCATGATAAATCGCTGCCTCGCGACTTTGCGGAGCCGCCAAAACCGTAGGTAAACCCGAATCAGTTTGTTCCCGAATACTCATCGCCAAAGGCAGTGCCCCCAGCCAGGGTACATTGTACTGACTTGCCATATCACGACCACCATGTTTACCAAAAATTGCTTCTTCGTGACCGCACTGGCTACACACGTGTACCGACATGTTTTCCACCACGCCTAAGACTGGCACATCTACTTTTTGAAACATTTTCAACCCTTTACGGGCGTCGATCAGCGCCATGTCTTGTGGTGTAGTCACGACGACAGCTGCCGTCAGTGGCACCTTCTGCGACAAGGTCAACGCAATGTCACCCGTACCGGGAGGCATATCGATGATCAGGTAATCCAAATCTTCCCACGCTGTTTGCGTTAACAGCTGCAACAAGGCCTGAGTCACCATAGGACCGCGCCAAATAGCAGGCGCATCGTCGTCAATCAGAAAACCGATGGAATTAGCCTGTAGGCCATGCCCGATCATCGGTTTCATCATGTTTTCTGGCGTCATCTGTGGCTTGCCACTTAGCCCCAGCATGGTAGGTACGCTAGGGCCATAGATATCCGCATCCAACAAGCCCACGCGCGCGCCTTGCATATGCAAAGCCAATGCCAAGTTCACCGAGGTGGTGCTCTTACCCACACCGCCTTTACCCGACGCCACCGCAATAATGTTGCGCACATTGCCCATAGGACGCAGGTCAGGCTGCACAGCGTGCGTGACCACTTTCAACCCCAAGGTAAGTTTGCCCAACGTTACCCCTACGGTTTCCAAGGCTGGAACCAAGCGTTCTTTAAACTGCTCAGGCCCTGTGCTATCTGTGGTGTAGCCCAGATTCAATGCTATATCTGCAACTTGTCCATTGAGCGTGACACAGCAGCTTTCTGGGCTGACTTCCAATTTCTTACGTGTATAGGGATCCGTTACGTTACGTAACGCATTCACCACATCAACTGTGTTTACATTCATTTAATCATCATCCTGCACAGATACGTGCTAACACTACAACAACCGCTCAATTTAAAATAGCGGGACGAGGGAATTTTTTGCATCAAAAGCTGTCATACTTAATGCTATGAATACATTTACTCAAATACTCCGAGCTGTACTATTCGCAATGCTGACTGTCATAGGCATGATTATGGCGGTTATTTTCATGGCGTCTACAGCCCTTGCCATTGCCATCCTATATATAGTTGCGCGTATTAGTGGCCGACCATTTGGTATTCGCTCCTACTGGCAAAACCGCCGTCGTCCTAACCCTGCCCAAGCGTTTCAAGAGCGCCAGCAGAATAAGGCCAGACCGCCCAAGCCACAAAATGTCAGCGACATAGAGATGCGCGAACTCAACTAGCAGATTTTTACCACAGCATCTGCTATCCTTTCTGGGCTCCCCTCAGCAGCATGAGGGTATACCCTTCTTTAACCCTATATAAAGCATATGTCACGCACGATTTTCGTTACTACGGCCCTACCCTACGCCAACGGTTCTTTTCACATCGGTCACATCATGGAATACATCCAGGCCGATATCTGGGTCAGGTCAATGCGAATGTCGGGCCACACTGTACACTTTGTAGGGGCAGATGATGCGCACGGCGCACCTATTATGCTTAAAGCTGAAGCCGAAGGCATTACGCCTGACCAGCTAGTTGAGCGTATCGCGTCCGAGCGCCCTCTCTATCTGAACGGGTTTCATATCAAGTTCGATCACTGGTACCGCACGAACTCACCAGAGAACAAAGAACTGTCCCAGAACATCTATAAAGAGCTGAAAGCGGCGGGTTTTATTGAAACCCGCACAATTGAACAGTTCTACGACCCCGTCAAAGGCATGTTCCTGCCTGATCGCTACATCAAAGGCGAATGCCCTTCTTGTAAAGCTAAAGATCAGTACGGCGACTCCTGTGAAGTATGTAGCTCGGTGTATTCACCTACCGATCTGATCAACCCATACTCCACACTGACTAACGCTACGCCCGTTATGCGTAGCTCCGAACACTTTTTCTTCCGTTTGTCTGATCCCAAATGTGTGGCCTTCCTAAAAGAATGGACTACTGGCGTAGATCGTCACGGCAACCCACGCCTGCAATCTGAAGTGCTGGGCAAAACCCGTGAGTGGTTGGGCAAAGGTGAAGACGGCGAAAGCAATCTGAATGACTGGGACATCTCTCGTGATGAGCCCTACTTCGGCACCCCTATTCCTGATGCGCCCGGCAAATACTTCTACGTATGGCTGGATGCACCTGTAGGTTACTTGGCATCACTGAAATCCTACTGCGCCGTAAAAGGCATGGATTTCGACGCTCTGATGGACCCTAACGGCGATACCGAACAAGTGCACTTTATCGGTAAAGACATTGTGTACTTCCACGCCCTGTTCTGGCCTGCTATGTTGAAATTCTCGGGCCGCAAAACACCGGATTCCCTGAACGTGCATGGTTTCATCACAGTAAGTGGCGAGAAAATGTCCAAGAGCCGTGGTACCGGCATTTCGCCACTGCGTTACTTGGAAATCGGCATGGATGCCGAATGGATGCGTTATTACATTGCCGCCAAGCTGAACTCGCACGTTGAAGACATGGACTTCAACCCAGACGACTTCATCGCTCGCGTAAACAGCGACTTGGTAGGTAAGTACGTAAACATCGCCAGCCGTGCTGCTAGCTTCATCAGCAAGCACTTTGATGGCCAGTTAGCGTACGTAGGTGATACCGCTGAAATGCAGCAGAATTTCACCGACACCGCCAACACCATTTGTGCCGACCTAGAGCGCCGCGAATACGGCCGTGCTGTGCGTCAAATTATGGCGTTAGCGGACCAAATTAACCAAGCCTTTGATAGCGCTAAACCTTGGTTGTTGGCTAAAGGTATTGCCGAAGCAACCGCAGAACAAAAAGCGGAGCTGCAAGACATTTGTTCTCGCGCCTTGGCTGGCTTTAAAGCCTTGTCTGTCATGCTGTCGCCCATCTTGCCGCAGTTAAGCCAAAAAGTGGCACGCGAACTGTTTGAAATGGACCGCGACTTCGCGTGGGCAGACGCCGCTGAATTGCCTACTCGCATTGCTGCATTCAAACACCTGTTGCAACGCGTTGAACCCACCAAACTAGACGAACTTCTGGCACCACCAGCAGCTCCTGTTGTAGAACCTGGTGGCGAAGTGATTGCCGATACCATCGACATCAAAGACTTCGGCAAAGTGGATTTGCGTGTCGCCAAAATCGTGAACTGCACCGAAGTAGAAGGCTCCGACAAATTGCTGTGCCTAACTCTGGACCTAGATGAAGGCCGTCATCGCCAAATTTTCTCTGGCATCAAGTCCGCCTACAAACCAGAAGACCTCATTGGCAAGCTAACTGTTGTGGTGGCTAACCTCGCACCACGCAAAATGCGCTTTGGCATATCTGAAGGCATGGTACTTGCCGCTAGCCATAATGACAGCAACGTGAACAACGGCTTGTTCATTCTAGAACCACACAGTGGTGCTACACCGGGTATGCGTATCAGCTAATTGCCTGCTGCACACCAAACAAAAGGGGAAAAGCGATACTGCTTTTCCCCTTTTTCGTTGTCTACACGAGCGGTATCACCGTGTAAAGAACCCCCAGTAAGCACCACAACTTCGTACAATAGCGGCTCACCCATTATTATCATGCCGCATCACCATGAACTTACGTTTTCTAGAAACGTTTATCTGGATCGCCAAGCTAGGCAGCTTTAAGGCTGCAGCCAATAAGCTGCACCTGACTCAAGCCGCCATTTCTAGCCGCATAGCCTCGTTGGAAAGTGATCTAGAGCAACAACTGTTTGAGCGTGGAAAACGCGGCCTGCTGTTGACGTCGGCCGGGCACAAGCTATTGGGTTACTCCAAGCAAATGCTACACCTAGAGCAAGAACTACTTAAAGAACTTAAGGCTCCGGTGACGGTGCGTGGTCGCGTTAGGCTGGGTATTATTGATTCGGTAGTACACACATGGTTTACCTCTTTTATCACCACGCTACACGAACATCATCCCGAAATTGAGATAGAGCTGACGGTAGAGTCCAGCATGCGGCTGCACGACTTACTTAAGCGTGGCTTAATTGATGTGGCACTGCAAACCGATCCCATTCTGGCCGAGGGCGTACATAACGCACCAGTAGGCACTATGAAAATGGGCTGGATTATTGCTGTATCGCAGTTGCCGCCCCAGCCTGTAAAGCTAGCAGATATTCTGCAGAACAGCTCTATTGTGACCTTCCCAAGGCATTCCCAGCCGCACTTACTGCTGCTTAATATTCTGGAACAAGAAGGTTTGCAGCACACTAAAATTCACCACGTATCGTCGATCGCGGCCAGCATGTATTTGTTAGAAGCGGGAATTGGGGTAGGTGCCGTGCCGCTAGCAGCGTATCGTAGCGGTTTTCTAGAAGGCAGGTTTTGCGAGTTGAAGTGCGATATCAACTTACCTGATATGAGCTTGGTAGCCAGTTGGCGACCCGATGTGATTGCATCGCTGACCAACACCATCGTGCATGCGGCCATGCAAGAAATGCGTAGATTTGCTGAGCTTAACCCCGCTGACTCCAAAGCTAGCCTTGATGCCAGCGTGTGGTTAAGTAACTAAGCTCACTACGTTGACGGTACGTCTTATTCTAGACGTACACCTTCGTGCAACGCGGCAATACCAGCAGTCAGGTTGAAATACTGTACGCGCTCTAAACCTACCGAGCGCATCATTTCAGCCAAGGTATCTTGGTCTGGGTGCATACGAATAGATTCAGCCAAGTAACGGTAGCTTTCAGCATCGTTAGCAACCGCCTGACCTACTTTAGGCAAGATGTTAAACGAGTACCAGTCGTAAGCTTTTTCCAATGGCTTAGCGATGCGAGAGAACTCCAACACCAACAATTTGCCACCAGGTTTCAAGACACGTCGCATTTCTGCCAACGCTTTGTCTTTATGCGTCATGTTACGCAAACCAAACGCCACCGTTACCCGGTCAAAATAACCGGATGGAAACGGCAAGAATTCGGCATCGCACACCGCTACAGGCAATACCAGCCCGTTATCCAGCATACGATCGCGGCCTACTCCCAACATAGAGCTGTTGATGTCGGTTAACCATACCTCACCGGATGGGCCTGCTTTTTTGGCTAATGCCTTGGCAATATCACCCGTACCCCCAGCAATATCCAACACTTTCATACCGGGGCGAACGTCTGCTCTGCCTACCGTGAAATGCTTCCAAATACGGTGCAAGCCACCTGACATCAAATCGTTCATGACGTCGTATTTAGTGGCTACGGAATGAAAGACCTCGGCTACGCGAGAAGCCTTCTCTGCTTCACGTACCGTCTGAAATCCGAAATGCGTAGTGCTTTCGTTAGGAGGGGGTTGGTGATTTTTTTCCATGATGCGTATCGTACCTCAAAAAGCGCTTCTGGCGTTACTCTAGCACCAAGAAAAGCCGTAAAAAACCATTCATGACAATCACTGCCCTCTTCGTCACAAACCTGAAATATTGGCGCCATATCATATGGGCTATGATCCACGTTATATGCGTGCAAACCACTGTTTGGAATGAAGAGTATGAGTACGACTATTCTTGTTGTTGAAGACGAGCCAGCGATCCAAGAACTGATTGCTGTTAACTTGAGTTTTGCAGGCCACAAAGTGCTGCGTGCTGCTGATGCTGAACAAGCACAAACTCTGATTAATGCCGAATTGCCTGACCTGATTTTACTTGATTGGATGCTACCTGGTGCCTCCGGCATCAGCCTAGCTCGCAAGCTGCGTACAGATGAACGTACCCGTGAAATTCCTGTTATTATGCTCACCGCTAAAGGCGCTGAGCTGGATAAGGTAGAAGGTCTAGAAGCTGGTGCGGATGACTACATCACCAAACCCTTCTCGCCAAAAGAACTCTTGGCTCGTATCAAAGCTGTACTGCGCCGTCGTGCGCCACAGCTAACGGATGACCTCATCCAGATCGGCTCTCTGCAACTGGACCCTGCCACCCACCGTGTTACGGGCAGTGAGCAGGTACTGAATATCGGACCTACAGAATTTAGATTGCTGCACTTCTTCATGACCCACACTGAACGCGTTTTTTCTCGCACTCAGTTGCTGGATCAAGTATGGGGTGACCACGTATTCGTAGAAGAGCGTACGGTAGACGTACACATTCGCCGACTACGTAAAGCACTAGAACCTAGCGGTCACGATGCTCATATTGAAACCGTACGTGGTGCTGGCTATCGCTTTTCTGCCGTGCTTTCCGCCAGCTCCGGCAAATCATGAACAAAACCCTTTATTCCATTGCTGCTTGGGCCATCTTGGCCGTGTTATTAGGTTCTTGGCTAGGCAGCGCTATAGGCTGGGCCGTTTTTGCCCTAGGCCTACTGCTGATGGTGTTAATCAGCGGCATGCAATTACAGAAAATCCGAGGTTGGGTGCGCGACCTGCATCAAGCCCCACCCGCCTCCATAGGGCCGTGGGATGAGATCCTTGCTCCGGTGTATCGTCAGCTTAAAGCCGATAGAGAACAAATTGCGTCATTAAACCGTGGCATAGAAGCCATTATGCTGGCGGCTGAGGCCTTGCCCGATGGCGCTGTCACATTAGATGAAAGCATGGGCCTACAGTGGTGCAACCAAACGGCGGCAGAACACCTAGGCTTGAATATGGATACTGACCAACATCACAGTATCTTCAATATTCTTCGTGCTCCCGAGTTCACCCATTATGTGAACCAAAATAAATGGGATAGCCCGCTACTGCTGCACACCGAACAAGATGGCTTAGACAAATCCCTGCTGATTCAGCTTAGCCCCTACGGTTTTGGGCAATTCTTGTTAGTCACACGCGATGTGACTCAAGTAGAAAAACTGGAAACCACTCGTAAAGACTTCGTGGCCAACGTGTCCCACGAACTACGCACCCCCTTAACGGTGCTGCTGGGCTTTCTGGAAACGCTGCGCGAACACCCAGCTGACAGCTTCAGCGTAGAGCAACGCGAGCGCTACGAGCAAATGATGCTGGAACAGGCTCAGCACATGCAAGCCATTGTGGCCGACCTGCTCACCTTGTCTACACTGGAATCATCGCCCCCAACTGAAGGCAGGCCCGTACGCGTTAGCCTAATCATTCAGCATGCACTAGAACAGGCCAAAGCCCTGTCTAATGGCCAGCATCACTTCGTAGAAAACATAGACCCTGCCTTGTGCATTGTGGGCTCTGAAAACGAACTAACCTCGGCTATTTCAAATCTGCTCACCAACGCCATACGCTACACCCCAAAAGAAGGCACCATTACCGTTAGCTGGTACAGCACTGAAGATGGTGGCGCCTGTTACTCGGTGCAAGACACCGGTATAGGCATTGCACCACAAGATATTCCTCGTCTGACAGAACGTTTCTACCGCGCCGACAAAGGCCGCTCACGCGCGACGGGCGGTACAGGCTTAGGCCTTGCTATCACCCGTCATGTGGCTGTGCGCCACAACGCTGAACTGCTGATTCAAAGCCAATTTGGTACTGGCAGCATGTTCACGCTACGGTTTGCCCCCTTACGCGTACGCACTCTATAAAAAATGCACCCAGTTGGGTGCATTTTTTGTGGTGCCTCGTTACAGCATGCCCCTTACAGGAACATTTTGTACACAGGGTTGTTTGTTTCACGCCAGTGTGGGTAACCCAGCGCATTCACAAACTCTTTGAACGCATTCTTATCCGCTGGCGGAACCTGTAACCCCACCAAAATACGGCCATAGTCATCACCTTGGTTACGGTAATGGAACAGGCTGATATTCCAGTCTGGATTCATGCTGCTTAGGAAACGACGCAATGCACCGGGACGCTCAGGGAACTCAAAGCGGTATAGCTCTTCATGCTCAGCCAATGGTGAACGGCCACCCACCATATAACGAATGTGCGTTTTAGCCATTTCGTTATCCGTCAGATTCAGCGTAGGGAAGCCTTTGCGTACAAAGTGGTTTTCCAACTTAGCAATATCGGCTTCGGATTGAATCTGCAAACCCACAAACACATGAGCTTCTTTAGCATCGGAAATACGGTAGTTAAACTCGGTCACCGAACGGTCGCTCAGCGATTCGGTTAGTCTGCGGAAACTACCGCGCTCCTCGGGCAAACTCAACACAAATACCGCTTCACGTGCCAAACCCACATCGGCACGCTCTGCTACAAAGCGCAGACGGTCAAAGTTCATGTTTGCGCCAGAGGTAATGGCGATCAAGGTTTTGTTTTTTAGCTTATGGTCTTGGGCATAACGCTTTAAACCAGCCATCGCCAAAGCACCTGCAGGTTCCAGCACACTACGTGTTTCTTGGAACACATCTTTGATGGCCGCACAGATCGCGTCTGTATCCACGAGCACGAAATCGTCCACATACTCACGGACCACACGGAAGGTTTCCTGACCTACTTGCTTCACTGCAGTACCGTCTGAGAACAAGCCCACATCCGTGAGATTTAAACGACGGTTTGCTTTCACGCTACGCGCCATGGCGGCAGAGTCTTCGGTTTGCACACCAATAATTTTGATCTCGGGGCGCAATTGTTTAATGTAAGCAGCCACACCAGCAATCAAACCACCACCACCAATAGGCACAAAAATGGCATCAATAGGGCCTGGGTGTTGGTGCAAAATTTCCATACCAATGGTGCCTTGCCCTGCAATCACATAAGGATCGTCAAAGGGATGCACAAAGGTGAGCTTCTCTTTCTTCTCTAGTACTTGTGCATGTGCGTAGGCATCGGAATAGCTTTCGCCCGACAACACCACTTCACCACCATGGCGGCGTACACCATCAATTTTTAACTGTGGCGTTGTTTCTGGCATCACGATTACAGCACGCGTACCCAGTCGTTTAGCCGAATATGCCACGCCTTGAGCATGATTACCCGCTGATGCCGCAATCACGCCGCGCTTCAATTCTGCAGGGGTAAGGTGAGCCATTTTGTTGTACGCGCCACGCAGCTTAAAGCTGAACACATCTAGCTGGTCTTCGCGCTTGAGCAAAATTCGGTTGTTCAACCGCGCCGATGCCAAAGGGGCATGCTCAAGTGATGTTTCGCGCACCACGTCATAGACTCTAGAAGTTAGAATGCGTTTAAGATAGTCGTTGGACATAATACTGACTGCCGAAACCCCGCGACAGATATAAAAGAGAAAAGAAAAAAAGGATAACATAGAGTGCCATAAAATCAGCACCCGTGGCACGCGTTATACAAGGTACTCATTCCCTTATGGAAGTCTGGCTGCAAACATCCATCAATTGGTTGCTACAAACACTGGCTCTGCCCGAGATAGGGTTAACGGCCATTTTTCTGGTCAGTTTCATCTCAGCCACCCTCTTACCCTTAGGGTCTGAGCCGGCGGTATTTGCGTACGTATCCGTCTCCCCCCACATGTTTTGGCCTGCCGTAGTCATTGCGACAGCGGGCAATACCTTGGGTGGTGTAGTCAGTTACTGGATGGGTTCTGGCGCTCGCCGAGCCTATGAGGTCTGGCAACAAAACCACCCTCAAGCTGATACCGATGAGCAAACACAAAATGCCCGTACCAGCCGATGGCATCACACCGTACAACGCTGGCTAGATAAAATGGGCCCGCCTGCTCTGTTGTTGTCATGGCTGCCGGTGGTGGGTGATCCACTCTGTAGCGTGGCAGGTTGGCTACGTTTGCCACTGGGTCCCAGCATCGCCTACATGGCTATAGGCAAATGTTTACGCTACATCATTATGACCACCTTCTTGCTGTGGATTTTCCCCATGCTAGGCTGGGGCGACTGGTCGGTCCCCCAGTCCTAATGGTAAAGCAGCCACAGTTTGCCCCGTTTTCGCCCGTATAACGGGCAATCCACGCACTTAGCTACGCCTAAGATCGACGAATGAATTAAACTAAGACGTTCAGTCAATCCTTGTTCGCCTTTTAGGCCACACCAGATTTTATGAACGCCCCCATCGCCAGTCAGTATCTTGCCGCCCACTCTTCCACGGTGCTCAATACACGCCTGCGTGAAATCCCCTACAACTACACTTCTTACTCCGATCGCGAAATTGTTTTGCGTCTACTCGGGGACGAAGCATGGGACAAACTCAGTGAGCTACGTTCTGAACGCCGTACCGGTCGTTCTGCCAAGATGCTGTTTGAGGTATTGGGCGACATCTGGGTAGTGCGCCGCAACCCCTACTTGCAAGACGACCTGCTGCATAACCCTAAACGTTTGCATCAATTGGTCGAAGCGCTGCAACACCGCTTAAACGAGATTGATAAGCGTCGTGATGTAGAGGTTGCCGAACGCGACCAAAAGGTAAAACTGCTGCTGCACAGTGCACAAGCGGCAGTGAAAGACTTTGAAAACGAATTCGCCACTATGCGCGATCTGCGTCAGCGCACAGTGAAACGCTTGAGCGCGATTACCGCTGCCGACAACATCAAGTTCGATGGCTTGTCGCGTGTTTCCCATGTCACTGACGCCACTGACTGGCGCGTGGAATACCCCTTTGTAGTCCTGACACCTGACCATGAAGCAGAAATGGCGGCGCTAGTACGCGGCTGTATGGAGTTGGGTCTGACCATCATCCCTAGGGGGGGTGGTACTGGCTACACGGGTGGTGCCATTCCGCTAAGCCCACGCTCTGCGGTAATCAACACAGAAAAGCTGGAAGCATTAGGCCCTGTTGAAGCCATTGATATGCCTGGCCTAGACACCCCTGTACACACGATTTTGTCGGGTGCGGGTGTAGTCACTCGCCGCGTAGCCGATGCGGCTACCGCAGCAGGCCGTGTGTTTGCTGTTGACCCTACTTCTATCGATGCCTCCTGTGTGGGCGGTAACGTCGCCATGAACGCTGGTGGTAAAAAAGCGGTGTTGTGGGGTACAGCGCTGGATAACTTGGCTTGGTGGCGCATGGTTGATCCAGAAGGTAACTGGCTAGAAGTTACGCGTGTTAACCACAACCTAGGCAAAATTCACGAAGTAGACGAAGCCGTTTTTGACCTGCAATGGTTTGATGGTAGCCAGCCCCCTGGCGCAAAACTACTGCGTACTGAAACCTTGCGTGTTAAAGGCCAGTCTTTCCGTAAAGTAGGCCTAGGCAAAGACGTTACAGACAAGTTCCTCTCTGGTTTACCGGGTGTGCAAAAAGAAGGCTGTGACGGTTTGATTACGTCTGCACGCTGGATTCTGCATCGTATGCCTGAACACACCCGTACCGTCTGTATGGAGTTCTTCGGCAGCGCGCGTAATGCTGTGCCGTCTATTGTTGAAGTAAAAAATTATCTGGACACCGAAGGCAAAGAGCGCGGTGCCCTGTTGGCCGGTTTGGAACACTTGGATGAACGCTACCTACGCGCTGTAGGGTATGCCACCAAGAGCAAACGCGGCATTCTGCCCAAAATGGTATTGATTGGCGACATCGTTGGTGACGATGCTGATGCTGTCGCACTGGCTGCTAGCGAAGTCGTACGTATTGCCAACAGCCGCCACGGTGAAGGCTTTGTAGCCGTTAGCCCCGAAGCGCGTAAACGTTTCTGGCTGGATCGCTCCCGTACTGCCGCCATTGCCCGCCACACCAACGCCTTTAAGATCAACGAAGACGTGGTGATCCCGCTTAACCGCATGGGCGAGTACACCGACGAAATCGAACGCATCAACATCGAGCTTTCTACACGCAACAAGCTGCGTTTGCTGGATGCGCTGCAAGACTTCCTGCAAGGTGATTTGCCTATTGGCAAACTGGCCGATCCTGCCGACGCTGACCACACTCGTGAAGAAGTACTGGAAAACCGTAGACACGATGCCCTAGACACCCTGCAGTCGGTACGCGAACGTTGGAGCTGGTTGCTGGACAACCTCGATGCCCCCGTTGCTGAAAGCCTAGACACCTTGCGTGCACACGGTTTAGAAGCTGCGATCCCCGTACTGCAAGAACGCATCGCCGCCCAACCGGCGGTACGTATTGTAGAAATGCTGCAAGATCACAGCTTGCGCACCTCGTGGAAAACCGAAGTACGTGCTCGCCTAGAGGAACACTTCCCTGGCGCAGACTGTGCTGCCGTATTAGCCGAGCTACAAGCCATTCACGACAAAGTGCTGAAAAGCCGTGTGTTTGTCGCGCTGCACATGCATGCGGGTGACGGTAACGTTCACACCAACATCCCCGTGAACTCTGATGATTACGGCATGTTGCAAGAAGCCAATGAAACCGTCGTACGCATCATGGAAATCGCACGTAGATTAGACGGCGTGATCTCTGGCGAACACGGTATTGGCTTAACCAAATACGAATTCCTCACCCAAGAAGAGCTGCAACCCTTTCAGGATTACAAACGTCGCATCGACCCACATAACCATTTCAACGCAGGCAAATTGATGCCCGGCGCTGATTTAAGTCGTGCTTGGACACCTAGCTTTAACTTGCTAGGCTATGAATCCCTGATTATGCAGCGCAGTGAAATCAGCTCGATTTCTCATGCTATTAAAGATTGCTTGCGTTGCGGTAAATGCAAACCGGTCTGTGCCACACACGTGCCACGCGCCAACTTGCTGTACTCCCCACGTAACAAGATCTTGGCGACGTCGCTGCTGATTGAAGCCTTCTTGTACGAAGAGCAAACTCGTCGCGGCATTAGCCTGAAACACTGGGAAGACTTTGAAGGCGTCGCAGACCACTGTACGCTGTGCCACAAATGTTTTACCCCCTGTCCGGTAGACATAGACTTTGGTGATGTCACCATGGCGATGCGTGCTCTGCTTAACCGCATGGGCAAGAAATCGACGAACCCCGGCTCAGCCGCAGCCATGTTCTTCTTAAACGCCAAAGACCCACGCGTGATCAACACCACACGTAAGGTGTTAGAAGTGGGTTATAAGGCCCAACGCATGGCGAACAACCTGCTCAGCAATGCCGCGCATAAACAAACCGAAGCCCCTCCTGCCTCGGTCACTAAGCCCAGCATACGCGAACAAGTTATTCACTTCGTGAACAAGAAAATGCCCGGTGGCTTGCCTAAGCAAACTGCCCGTAAGCTCTTGGACATTGAAGATGCTGACTACGTACCAATTATCCGTAACCCAGCCACCAGCTCAGACAGCGAAGCCGTGTTCTACTTCCCGGGCTGCGGTTCAGAGCGCTTGTTCTCTCAAGTAGGTTTGGCAACGCAAGCCATGCTGTGGCATGCCGGCGTACAAACCGTATTGCCTCCGGGCTACTTGTGCTGTGGTTACCCGCAACGCGGTAGTGGCCAGAAAGACAAAGCAGACCAAATGATTACCGATAACCGCGTGCTGTTCCACCGCATGGCCACCACGCTGAACTATCTGGATATCAAAACGGTGGTTGTTAGCTGTGGTACCTGTTACGACCAGCTGTCCATGTACGAATTTGAAAATATCTTCCCTGGCTGTCGCCTGATTGATATTCACGAATTCTTGCTGGAAAAAGGTATTCAACTAGAGGGCATCAACGGTACACGTTACATGTACCACGACCCTTGCCATAGTCCGATGAAACGCCAAGACCCAATGAAAACGGTCAAAGCACTGGTGGGCGATCAAACCATCAAGAGCGACAGATGCTGTGGTGAATCCGGTACCTTGGCGGTAACCCGTCCAGATATTTCCACGCAAATTCGTTTCCGTAAACAGGAAGAACTGCAGAAAAACCAAGACAGCATTCGTGCTGATGGCTTTACGGGCGAAGTCAAAATGCTGACTTCCTGTCCATCATGCCTGCAAGGTTTATCCCGCTACGAAGACGACACTGGCGTAGATGCTGACTACATCGTGGTTGAAATGGCCAAGCACATTTTGGGGGCCGACTGGCTACCTAATTACGTGAAATCGGCCAACAACGGCGGCATTGAACGCGTACTGGTATAAGCACGCTTATTCCCGGAAATACTCGCTGTGAGTTTTCCGGGAAATTATGCACAAAATGAGCATTATCTACAGAAATGCAGGTAGACTGTAGTTCTCTGCATGATGCGTTTGGTGCGTAGTTAACAATGAAAGTCCCGTTTCACCCAGTAATTACATCGTTACTGGAAACTGATCTCTACAAACTTACGATGTGGCAAGCCATGCTGCATCGTCATCCGGCCACTCAAGCCCGCTACGAGTTCCTGTGCCGCAATCAAACGGCCTACCCTCTGGCTGAACTAGCCGAGGAAGTAGAGGCTCAGCTGGATCATCTGTGCAGCCTGCACTTCAGCCAAGAAGAATTAGACTACTTAAGCCAACTGCGCTACTTAAAGTCTGACTTTATCGATTTCCTGTCGCTGTTCCGCTTCCAACGTCGATTCATTCGTGTGCACACCGATGGCGAACGTTTAATCATCGTTGCCGAAGGCCCGCAAGTTCATGTGATGGGCTTCGAGATCTTTGTATTGGCGATCGTAAACGAGCTGTACTTCCGACGCTTCGACCCGCATACCTTACTTGAGGAAGGTCGCAAACGCTTGGCAGAAAAAATCCAACGCCTGAAGCATTTTGGCCAAGAAAAACAAGAAACCTTCAGCTTCGACGTATCAGACTTTGGCCTGCGCCGACGCTACAGCGCCGCGTGGCACGATGAAGTCATTGGCACCCTAGCGCGCCAAGTACCGGAGTTCTTCAAAGGTACCTCTAACGTGTACCTAGCCCGAAAACACAACCTTGTGCCCATTGGCACAATGGCTCACGAATACTTCCAATCCTTCCAAGCTTTTGGCTCGGTACGACTACGCGACTTCCAAAAAGCCGCCATGGAAGATTGGGTACAAGAATACCGAGGCGACTTGGGTATTGCGCTGACCGACACAGTAGGCATGCAAGCCTTCCTAAGCGACTTTGACCTGTACTTCGCCAAGCTGTTTGACGGCTTACGCCACGACTCTGGCGACCCCTACTGGTGGGGCGATTTAGCGATACAGCATTACAAAAAACTGCGTATAGACCCGAAATCTAAACGTCTGGTGTTTTCAGATGGCCTAACCATGGACAGCGCCATTGAGCTATACCGCTACTTTGGCAGTCGTATACAAGTAGGTTTTGGTATAGGCACTAGTCTGACCAACGACATGGGTGCTACGCCACTGAACATCGTCATGAAACTGGTAAGCTGTAACGGTGCCTCTACCGCCAAGCTTTCTGACTCTGCAGGTAAAACCATGTGTGATGACGAAACCTTCCTTGCCTACCTGCGTCAGGTGTTTAACCACCACCAGTAACAACGCAACGGCTCTTCCATCAAGTGCTTATGTCTACACATCAAGTTTTTTTGGATTCGCTCTATCAATTGCTACAACAGCAGCGCCATGGCTCACTGGGCACCCTAACCAATCAGGGGCTACCTTTTGTATCCATGGTGCCCTTTGCCTTAGATGCAGAGCACGGCAGGTTACTCATACACATTAGCGATATGGCAGCGCACACGCGTTACCTTAAAGAACGCCCCCAAGCTTCGTTAATGATCTGCCAAACGCCTTCGGACGATGCCCCTGTCCACGACCTGCCTCGCGTCACCTTACAAGTAGAGGCCAGTTTACTAGAGCGCAACACCCCAGAACGCGAAGCCGCCCGTGACGTCTACTTGGCTCGATTCCCAGACGTAGCCTTCATGACAGACTTCACTGACTTCCATTTCTTTGCGCTTAGCCTACAACGCGTACGACATGTAGCCGGTTTTGGTGCGGCACGTACCCTGCAAGCTGAAGAAGTTTGTGAGCGCATACGCCAAGGGGCGTAAACCTAGCCACTATCAGTACAAATCACAAAAAGTATTCCTGCCGTTCCCAGCGTGTGCGATGAATGCAGCAGCTCATACTTATCCTTACTCGCAATAAGAAACCACCACAAACAATAAACCCCCGGTAAAACCAGGGGTTTAGTAGCGAACATCAGATCAGCCTATACCGGCGACCTTATATATTACTGACCGGGTAAAGCATCCGGATCAGGCAGCGACTCATCGAACTCACACACGGTGTACACCGGCAAGCCAGTTTCGCGCACGCCAGCAGAACCACCCAAATCAGGCAGATCAATGATGGCAGCAGCTTCAATGACGTTTGCACCTAAACGTTGCAGCAAACGTGATGCTGCAATCATGGTGCCGCCTGTAGCGATCAAGTCATCGATCAACAACACGCGTTGGCCAGGACGAACCGAATCGGTGTGCATTTCAACCGATGCATTACCGTATTCCAAAGAGTACTCTTCAGCGACAGTCTGGAATGGCAATTTGCCTTTTTTGCGCACGGGTACAAAGCCTAGATTCAATTCATAGGCCAATACAGACCCTACGATAAAACCACGCGCATCAATACCAGCGACTAGGTCCAGACGCTGGCGCATGTAGCGGTACACGAATAAATCAATCAGTACACGGAACGCTTGAGGATCTTGCAACACAGGCGTAATGTCACGGAACATCACGCCTGGCTTTGGCCAGTCCGGTACGCTGCGTATCGTGTTACGGATGTAATTAGCGGGATCAGTATGCATGTTTCTACTAACTCTAGACACAAAAAAGGCCACAGCGCAGGATGCACTGCAGGCACAACTGCAGTGTACACAATAGCACCAGATAAAACCGTGACCGTATCCTAAAAGGAACGCTACTACATTACCCGCTGCAATGTTTCACCTTGCACTTGCCATTCCTGCTCGAAGCTCTCTTGCGGCACCTCGTCGTGGCTCACCATGATGACACTACGTGTACCGGCAAACTGCAGAACATCTTGTAGCAGCGCATGGGCGTTGGCCCTATCTAAGCCACTGGTGGGCTCATCTAAGAACCACACACTGGCTGGTGCCAATACAATACGCGCCAAGCATACGCGACGTGCCTGCCCAGTGGATA
Organism: Paenalcaligenes sp.; assembly: GCA_052103955.1. Taxonomy (GTDB): domain Bacteria; phylum Pseudomonadota; class Gammaproteobacteria; order Burkholderiales; family Burkholderiaceae_B; genus Paenalcaligenes. The sequence continues at coordinate 163,097 of JBQELO010000005.1, forward strand.
AGGTATTGCCGCCCTCACCTATCCAACTGTCTAACCCCTCAGGTAAGCTGCGCACGAAATCAGCCAAACGCACGCGCTGCAATGCCTCCCACAACTGCTCGTCAGTGGCGTTAGGACAGCCCAAACTTAGGTTGTAACGCAAACTACCCATAAATACGGTGGAGTGCTGTGACAATAAGGCAAAGCGCTGGAAACGTTGTTCGGTAGGACTGTTTTGCACCACTGCACCACCATAGCTCACTTGTCCGTGCAAAGCTGGCTGTACACCCATTAAGGTCTGCAATAAGGTGGTTTTACCCGAGCCACTTAGCCCTCTAATTAAGCAGCGCCCCCCTTGTTTAATGTGCAGATTCACATCCTGCAACAACGGCACCTTCGCATCAAACCCCACCTGTAAATCATGGGTAATTAGCTCGCCTTGCGCGGGTAGCAACGTCGTTCCTGATGGCATTTTTTCATCTGAACTACGTAACATGCCTAAGCGAGCCGCTGCCGCACTGGCCACACCCAAACCTGCAGCACCACGCATCAGTGGTGCCATAATCTCAAACAGCCCCAGTGCCCCTAACAACAAACCTACCCATACGGGACCTTTTAGTAGTTCTTTACTGTAGGCATCCACCCCAATCACGACTAACGCTACGATAGTCAGGGCCATACAGCATTGTTGCCATAAGCTTCCTAAACTGGCGATGGCTGCCAGCTTTTTACGCTGTACAGAGATCAACTGGCTTAACTGCTCAAAACGTGCTTTCGCGCTTTCTGTCGCATCAAACACCACCACATCCACATGCGCAGCAATGGTATCGTGCAATACACTTCTGGCCTCGGCCACTTGGGCTGCCAAATTCATACCACCCGCCGCCGCCTTACGAGCGACAACATAGGGCACCAATACTGCTGCAACCAGGATCACTGCAGCCAATGCCACACCGCCCCACGGCATTTGTGTACCGGTTAGCCATGCATACATGCCACCGCCTAACAAGGCGGTACACGTAGGCACCACCAACAGCAAATACACGCTATCTAGACGCTCTACATCGTTCACCAGCCTAGCCACCAAATCACCATCACGGTACTTGGCTAACTCTGAAGGTGGCAATTGCATTAACTGGGCAAAAGTTTGTGCCCGGATTTCAGCTTGTAGTTCTAACGTAACGGTATGCCCTGCGATACGTTCCACATAGCGCGAGGCAATGCGCCACATAGACAAACCGCGCACCAATGCAGAGGGGCCAAACAGGTTATAGCTAATCATCGAGGCTGCGATGAATGTGCCGGTTAGGAACCAACCCGCTACAGCCAATAAACCCACCCCAGCCACCACTGTGCCTAAGGCTACCAAAATACTACCCAACACCAACCAACGACGTCGCACTAGCCAATCACGGCATAACCCCCACCATAGCGTCATGACTGTACCCCGTGTAATGTTTGGTCTTGCACACTCCATTGCTGCTGCAATCGTGCAGCCACTGCCGGATCATGTGTAGCAATAATCAATGCTTTATCAGCACAGAACGCCAAAATGGCGTCTAGCACTCGATCACGTGTGTGAGCATCTACGTGTGCGGTAGGTTCATCCATCAGCACCAAATCTGCCTCACACAAAAATAGTCTAGCCAACGCAATACGTTGTAGCTGCCCGCCCGATAGGCCGTAGCCACGAGTACCTAGCAAGGTTTGCAAACCGGCATGCTGGGTACGCAGCACGTGATCCATATCCACATTCGCCAAGGCTTGCCACATTTGTGCTTCAGTGGCGTCAGGAGCAGCAAGCCTTAATACTTGCTCTACTGTTTCACCCGATAAGAAGGGGTGAGCACTTAATAAACACACACCAGGTAAAAAACCATGCTCCGTATCAGCACTGGATGCACCAGCCGTATATAAACGCACTTCTCCGCTATGACGGGCACGTAAACCCAGCACGCTTTCTAACAAGGTGGTTTTACCGCTACCGCTACTGCCCTGCAGTGCGATGGACTCGCCTTTATTCACTGTAAACGAGACGGGTTTGAGCAATACGGTATCCGTGCCTGGTGCCACCAAACTAAAACCTTCCACCTGCAAAATAGGCGTAACACCGTTGGAGTCCGTCATAGGCAGCCGCACACTTACGCCTTCCCATTTTGCAATAGGTGGCTCTTCGGTGGTGTGATCCGCTGCTTTTTTATTCGGCACCGCCGGCAAGGTTTTGAAAATAGCTTCTAACGACGTGATGGCCGATTTTGCTTGGGCGCGGTCATGATAGCTAGCTGCCATCTGACGTAAAGGCTGGTAGACCTCGGGCGCTAAAAACAAACAGAAAAGCCCTTGCTGCAAGGTCATACCGCTGAAGTTATCGCCCAGCATACCCAAGTAACTTAAGCCTATATAGACCGCCACACCTGCCACGCCCAGCGCAGCAAACAGTTCCAGCACTGCCGAGGACAAAAACGCAATGCGCAGCACCTTCATGGTGGTTTTACCCAAGTCTTGGCTAGCTTGCTGTACAGCGGCTACTTCTTCTTTAGCCCTGCCAAACAACACCAAGGTGAACACACCTTTAACGCGGTCACCAAACACACCGGATAAGCGTTGCAACGCTTGGTGGTATTTCTGGTTGGCGGCTTCTGCCCCCCACCCTACTAACGCCATAAAAACCGGAATAAGCGGTGCCGTCAGCAACAACAGCAACCCCACGACTATATCTACGCCCATCGCCACCACAGCCAGCAGCACCGGCAGAAACACCGCGGCTACCGCTGCCGACATATAGCGCTGCAAATAGCCCTCTAAGGCTTCGACGTGATCAATGAGTGCGGTGGTAAGTTCACCAGAAGGGTGTAGGCGTGACCAAGCAGGCCCTTTGTCTAACAACTGTTGCATCAAGGTGGCGCGTAACCAGTGTTTGATGTGTTCTGTACCCGAGTTAGCAGCTCGCTCACCCGACCACACCAACAAAGCACGCACCAGCAGTATGCCCGCCACAATGCTAATCGCTGGCCATAGCTGCTGTAGTGCGGCATGACCAATTACTGCGCGGTCTAAAATATCTGCCAGCCACCAGGCCTGAAACAAAAATAGCACCCCTGCTAACAAAGGTGCACATAATGCCCAGAGCATACGTCTGGGAGCTAGGCGCCAAGATTGCGCTAGCCACCCCCCGCCACGTTTGTTGCGGGGGGAAGAAACAGCCAATGGTTTAGTCACAGTTACTCATTAGACAGCGTTGACGTATCGTTCTGTTGTCGTTGCTGTGAATTCACTACCCTTAATTCAAACCACATGGCATTCAGGATAGAGAACGCACAAGCTAGACTCAAACCCAATATCCAAGAAAAGTACCACATAATACAGCCCTCGCAAATCAATAGGAATGGGGAGCGTTGTGCACGCTATCTGTTGTTACCTTGCCGCGCATCACGCTGTACACCCAACTGGTGTAAGCAATGATCATTGGTAAGAAAATGCAAGTGACCAACAGCATTACCCATAATGTCAGATGACTGGCCGATGCATCGTAGATAGTCAGCCCTGCATCGGGCTGCGATGACGATGGCAACAGGAAGGGAAACAACGCAAAGCCAAAGGTCAACACTACAGCAATTACCGATACCGACGAGCAGAACACCGCGAACAATGAACCACGCGCCACCAGCACTATCGCAACCACGGCGGCCAAGACGGCAATCATGGGGGCTAACCACATCCAGCTATAGAGGCTAAAGTTCAGCATCCACCCGCCAGCCTGCGTCACTTCTACTGTTTTGCTCAATGGGTTAGAGAAGGCACCAGGCTCGATGGCGGACGTAATCACTTGCCCTTCCAAACCTGTAGCCACCCATACACCAGCAGCAATAAAGAGCAACAACATTAACAAACCGGTGATTCTGGCACTGCGCACAGCACGTTGTGCAATCACGCCCTCTGTTTTCCAAGACAACACCACAGCACCTTGGAAGGCCAGCAGCAAAATACTCACCACGCCAGTTAGCAGAGCAAACGGTGTGAACAAACCAAAGAAGCTGCCGGTGTACAGTGGACGCAAGGTTTCTGGATCAAAACCAAATGGCACGCCTAACAGTACGTTACCAATGGCCACACCAAACACCAGCGCAGACACAACGCCACTTAAGAACCAAATTGCATCCCAGCGATTACGCCACTGTTGTGACTCCATTTTGCTGCGGTATTTAATCGCTACCGGACGCACAATCAGCGCCACAAGTAGCAGCAGCATTGCCAAATAAAAGCCCGAGAAAGCCATCGCATACAACACTGGCCACGCAGCAAAAATAGCACCGCCGCCCAAGATCAACCACACTTGGTTACCCTCCCAAACAGGGCCAATCACGTTGTACAACACGCGCTTTTCATCGTCGTTTTTAGCCACGATTGGCAGCAGCATCGCCACGCCTATATCAGCACCATCCATCACCGCGAACAGTGCCAGCAATACGCCTAGCAACAACCACCAAATAATGCGCAGCGTATCGTAATCAAGCAAAATAAATGAATCCATGGTATTTCCCCTTATTACTCTGCGCCTAACACACTATGGGTGGGTGTAAGCGATACATTGGGCTCAGGGCTCTGCTCATCAGGTCCCTTACGGATGGAATGCAGCATGACCTTAATTCCAATCACGGCCAACGTGGTATAGAGGCCCATAAACACAGCCATACTGATCACCAAATCGGTCACACTTAAGCCCGAAGCAGCGTAGTAAGTCGGCAGTACGCCTTCAATAATCCATGGCTGACGACCGAACTCGGCCACAAACCAACCACACTCAATCGCAATCCATGGCAGCGGAATAGTCCACAACGCCACTTTAAGGAAGCGCTTGCTATGGGTGATACGGTCTTTGGAAGCCAAGAAGAAAGCCACAGCAAAGAAAGCAATAAAGTAGAAGCCCAGTGCCACCATGACCCTAAACGTCCAGAACAATGGCGCTACTTGAGGAACGGTATCCCATGCGGCTTGTGCAATTTGTTCATCCGTCACGTCGCTCATATCGCTAACATGACGTTTGAGCAGCAAGGCGTAGCCCAGATCTTGCCAATGTGCGTCAAACACGGCACGAGCTTCAGTGTCAGTTTTGTCTGCACGTACTTTCTGCAACGCATCGTAGGCCAACAAACCATTACGAATACGCACTTGTGCATGCTCTACCAAGTCATTGATACCCGCCATCTCTGTACTCAACGAGCGCGTGCCGATAATACCCATTGCCCATGGGATATCCAGCTCAATCACGTTTTCGCGTTTTTCTTGGTCAGGAATCGCAAACAACTTAAAGCTTGCAGGTGCCGGTTCGGTTTCCCACATTGCTTCCATCGCGGCTACTTTCATCTGCTGATGTTCGGTAGTCAGGTAACCACTTTCATCACCCAAGACCACAACGGATAGTGATGCTGCCAAACCAAAGCTTGCTGCTACAGTTAAGGAGCGACGTGCTATTTCAATATGACGACCACGCAATACGTACCATGCACTTACCCCCACCACAAAAGCGGCACCCAGCACATAGCCCGAACTAACCGTGTGCACAAACTTAGCTTGCGCTACAGGGTTAAACAGTACATCGGCAAAATTGGTCATCTCCATACGCATGGTTTCTGGATTGAAGATGGCACCCACAGGGTTTTGCATCCAACCATTCGCAATCAGAATCCACAACGCCGAGAAGTTTGCACCAAAAGCAACTAGCCACGTCACCACTAAGTGGCTCACTTTAGATAGCCTGTCCCAACCAAAGAAGAACAGACCCACAAAAGTGGCTTCCAGAAAAAAGGCCATTAATCCTTCAATGGCCAACGGTGCACCAAAAATGTCACCTACGTAATGACTGTAGTAGGCCCAGTTCATCCCGAACTGAAACTCCATCACTACCCCGGTCCCTACCCCTAACGCAAAGTTGATACCAAACAACTTGCCCCAGAACATGGTCATGCGGCGCCAAATGGCGTTGCCCGTCATGACATACACGCTCTCCATAATGGCAAGCAGGAATGACAACCCCAGGGTTAAGGGAACAAACAGGAAGTGAAACATTGCGGTAGAGGCAAACTGCCACCTCGACAATGACACCACGTCTAAATCAATCATGTTGATCTCCGGATAACTTCACACTTTTTCGGACCTTGCCCACTAGGCCCAACACCTTTTGCACCTTGGAGCCCAGTTTCATCAAGCTCTGCAAGGTCTCTGGCGGCAAGTCCTGCACCTCATCAAACCAGCCAGTGGCCAGTTCTATCAGCTCTAACATTGCCGCAATTCGTTGATGTTCGTACTCTTCCCGCGCATCTTCCGGTTGCTCCATCAATATGGAGCGCAATAATGTCAGCGTAGGGTCTATTTCCCGTTTACGCTTTTCTTCTACCAGACGGCGAAAAATTTCCCACACATCTTTAGGGGACTCAAAATAGTCTCTGCGATCCCCTACTTTGTGGCTGAGCAACACCAGCCGCCAAGACTGCAGCTCATGAAGACTCATGCTCACGTTTGATCGTGAAATTTTTAGTGTTTCTGCAATTTCCTCTGCATGCAGAGGTTCCGGAGACAAGAACAGCAGTGCATAGATCTGCCCAACGGTGCGGTTAACTCCCCAACGTCCTCCCATTTCACCAAAGTGCAAAATAAAACGTTCGGCCTGTGGGTCTAAGATCATCAACTGCTCCTGAAGTTTCAGTAATTACTGAAATTGCAATAATGAACGAATCATAGTCCTATCGCATTCTCTATTCAAGTCTCAAGCTTTACTCATTACTCTCCGCAAGCGAGCAAAGACCGGCTAAAATACGCGATTAGAGTAGAGTTTTGCTATGAGAGCCTTCATCACTCCGGATCCAAAACGCGTTATAGCTTCGGCTCAGCGCACATTCGACATTGAGACTCATGCTTTGCAAGAATTGCGAGGCAGGCTGAACGACAACCTGGTCAAAGCTGTAGGTTTGTTGCTTAACTGCAAAGGCCGTGTGGTAGTCACTGGGATCGGCAAATCGGGACATATTGCGCGCAAAATCGCTGCAACCTTAGCCTCCACGGGTACGCCTGCGTTCTTCATGCACGCCGCCGAAGCCCTGCATGGCGACTTAGGCATGATCACCGAAGACGATCTCGTCATCGCCCTGTCCTATTCAGGCAAAGCGCAAGAGCTCATCACTGTACTGACTGTTACCCGGCGCTTAGGCATTAAGCTCATCGCCATGACAGGTAACGACCAGTCTGAACTCGCACAAAGTGCCGACTTGCACTTAGACGTGCATATAGAGCAAGAAGCTTGCCCGCTAAACTTGGCTCCCACCACCAGCACTACAGCCTGCTTGGTACTGGGCGATGCCTTAGCGGTTGCATGTTTAGAAGCCCGTGGTTTTAGCGCCGAAGACTTTGCGCGCTCTCACCCTGGCGGAGCACTGGGCAAACAGTTACTCACCTTTGTTCGCGATGTAATGCGCCAAGGCGAGGCTTTGCCTATAGTTCATACCGACACCCTCGTCACCGATGCATTGGCTGAAATGTCGGCCAAAGGTATGGGCATGACTATTGTGGTCGACGCTCAGCAGCGTCCGGTAGGCATTTTTACAGATGGTGATTTGCGTAGGCTCATCGCCAAACAAGGTGATATACGTCAAGCCACGGTTACTGTTGGCATGACTCCCTCACCGCGCCAAATTTCCGCCAATGCGCTGGCCATTGAGGCCGCACGTATGATGGATGACAACCGTATTCATCAAGTACTTATTACAGACCAGCAAGGCCAATTATTGGGTGCGTTGCACATGCACGATTTGCTGGCTGCGAAGGTGATATAACATGTCCCAAAACACACCACTCACTGCACCACACCCTGTTGAAGCCTTGATTTTGGCCCGGGTAGATGCGTCTCTACAGCAACGTCTTAAAGCCATACGTCTCATGGTGTTTGACGTGGATGGTGTATTAACAGATGGCCGACTTTGGTACGGTGAACATGGCGAAGCCTTAAAAGCGTTCCATGCTCTAGACGGTTTAGGGCTACGCTTACTTAAAGAAAACGGTGTGCACGTCGCATTAGTCACCGGTCGACAAGGTGCCATTGTGGCGCGCCGTGCGGCCGACCTAGGCATTGCCGAGGTACATCAAGGCATCAGCGACAAGCTGCCTGTCATTCAAGAAATCGCCACCAAAATGGGGCTAAACCTTTCTGAAATAGGCTACATGGGCGATGACATCATTGATTTAGTTGCCATGCAGCGCGTAGGTTTTGCCGCTAGTGTGCCAAATGCACCCGCCTATATTTCCCAAGTAGCCCACTGGGTAGCGGCCCAAGAAGGCGGCTCAGGTGCGGTACGTGAATGCTGTGATCTGATTTTGGCAGCACAAGGCAAATTGGGGGCATGCTTGCAACCCAGAACCTTTAATACTGCTGGCTCTATTCAGTAAGGCTGAGTTTATGCGCGAAAAACTGCCCTCACTGGTTGCGATAGTGCTGCTGCTTATTTTGGTAGCAGGCACATGGTGGGCGGCCGACTACACGCAACGCTCGCTAGAAGTAGATCCGCCCCGACGCTTTACTCACGAGCCAGACTCGTGGGCGCAAAACTTTATCTTGGTGCGTACGGACGAGCAAGGCCGTGCCTTAAACCGTTTGGAAGGCAAGCACATGCTGCACTACCCAGACGACGACTCCTACGAAATCACCAGCGCACGTGCGGTTAGCAATCAAGCCGATTCGCCCATTATCATCGCCACCTCCAAGACCGCTATCATGGATCAAGACGGTAGTCGTATCACACTGATTGGCGACGCTCACGCTCAACGCCTACCCGATGCTGAACGCAAGTCATTGGATGTACGCAGTGAGGTATTAGTCATTCTGCCTGACGAAGATGTGGTACACACAGAAGAACCCGCCTTGGTGGTGAATGGTAACTCCACCATGCGCGGTAAGGGCATGCGCTACAACAACACCACACGCCAACTTGAGGTGTTTTCTGCCTCAGATGTCAAAATATCTGGTCAAGACCGACAAGAACGTCAGTCTTCCTCCAACCCATGAAGACCCCTATGACTCCTGCACTTTCTACTGTTACGCTACGTCGCTCGCGCCCTCTGCTCTGGTGTGCTGGAATCGTACTAGCACTGGGTAATACATTGGCTGTGGCACAAAGCACGCCCCCCGCAGAAGAACCTGACACCCTAATTTTGTCTGACACACTGCATTACGACGACATCAAGCGCGAAAGTATCTTTGTGGGCAACGTCACCATGACCCGTGGCAACCTAACCTTATCGTCAGACCGCTTGGCCATGCGCGAAGATGCCGATGGCTTTCAATTTGGCACCGCCACAGTAGAACAAGCTGATCGCGTACATTTGCGTCAAGAAAAACCAGAGAAATTCGAAAACATCAAAGCAGAAAGCTTGCGTGCTGAATACGATGGTAAAGCCAAACAACTGATTTTAATTGGCCAAGCCGTGGTCACCCGCTATGTGTGTGGCCAACCGCAAGATAACATTCGTGGTGAGCGCATTGTTTATCACCAAGACACTGACACCTACGAAGCCTTCGGCGGCCCGCAATCGGCAGGCCCTAACCAACGCGTACGTTCCGTTACCCGCCACCGCTCTAAATCAGATGCTGCGCTGGCCGACTGCACACGTCGCTCGCCCTCTGCCGCTTCGGCCACTGCCAAACCCTAAGATACATCATGGAAACCACCGCTTCTACTTCCCATCAGCCTAAGGGCCAGCTGGTCGCTACCGGCCTAAGCAAAACCTACGGTAAGCGTACTGTAGTGAAAGATGTGTCCATCACCGTGAATAGCGGTGAAGTGGTAGGTCTACTTGGGCCTAACGGCGCAGGTAAAACCACCAGTTTCTACATGATTGTAGGCATCGTGGCAGCCGACCGTGGCCGTATAGACATTGACGACACGCCCATCGCTAGTCTGCCCATGCATAAGCGCGCTCATTTGGGGTTGTCCTACTTACCTCAGGACGCCTCTGTATTTAGACGCCTGACGGTAGAACAAAACATCCGCGCTGTGCTGGAACTGCAAATTGACCGCCAAACCGGCAAACGTTTCAGTGCCAACCAGATCAAAGAACAACTAGAGCGCTTAATTGACGAGCTGCAAATTGGCCATATACGCACCAATACGGCACTGTCCTTATCGGGGGGTGAACGACGCCGCGTAGAGATTGCCCGCGCTTTGGCCACGCAACCTCGTTTTATCCTGCTAGATGAACCCTTTGCCGGTGTGGACCCTATTGCAGTGATCGAAATTCAGCGCATTGTGCAGTACTTACGATCTCGACAAATTGGCGTGCTGATCACTGACCACAACGTACGTGAAACCCTAGGTATCTGTGACCGCGCCTACATTATTAGCGACGGTACCGTGCTCACCAGCGGCCACCCTGACGAAATCATTAACAACGAAGCGGTACGCCAAGTCTACTTGGGCCAGCACTTCAAAATGTAGGTACGGGAAAACACGGATTTTTGACCAGAATCATACTCAAGGGCTTTCATTTCTGTATACTGAAGTCATCAATAACAGATATGGAGTACACGACTTACCTACTGTCCTACGCACACAAACGCTGTGCATTTTGTACCTCACAGGAGAGCTTTATATGAGTCTGAGCATTACTGGTCGCAACGTAGAAATCACTCCAGCCATCCGCGAATACGTGGAAAGCAAAATTGGCCGCGTCGGCAAACATTTCGATAGCGTCATAGGCATTCAGGTCGTTCTTTCAGTTGAGCGCGTACAGCACAAAGCCGAGGTTACCCTGCGTCTAGCGGGCAAAGACCTACATAGCGAAGCTGCCGAAGAATCCTTGTATGCTGCCATCGACGTATTGGCTGACAAGGTTGAACGGCAAATCATCAAAGCCAAGGACAAAGTAGGTAATCATGCACATACGCCGCACAAGCGTATGGAATCCGCCTCACTGTAACGGCGCTTCTGTCAGAGTTCCTCTATAATCAGTAGGCCTTACACTGCTGTATCTACCTAGCCCCGTTACATGGGGCTTTATTATTCCCGCAGTTTCGTATTAAATGGCGCTTAACTCCAATTTATGTGACGGTGCTTACCCGCACCAGTCTCTGTACTGTAAATCATGAACTTACTGTCGCGAATTCTGCCTCCCTCAAATGTTGTACTGGATCTGGTAGCTACCAGTAAAAAGCGTGCATTTGAACAAGCAGGTTTGTTATTTGAAAACAACCAAGGCATTGCCCGTACCGTTGTTTTCCAAAGCCTTTTCTCACGTGAGCGCCTAGGCTCAACCGCGCTAGGCCACAACGTTGCTGTTCCGCATGGCCGTATCAAAGACTTAAAAGAGCCCTTAGCGGCTTTTGTTCGTTTATCTGAACCCGTACGCTTTGATGCCTGCGATGGCCGCACTGCCAGCCTGCTCTTTATTCTGCTCGTTCCCGAGAACGCAACTCAGGTGCACTTAGACTTGTTGGCCGAAATTGCCCGTCTAATGTCTGACCCAGAACTGCGCCACGCGCTGAACACAGAAACTGATCCTGCTGTCATCCACCAACTTCTTACTAGCCATGTGGACAAACCAGACCATGTTGACGATACAGGAACTTGTTAGCGATACCACTGAACGTCTGAGTTTCAAATGGCTGGCAGGTGAATTATCTGCTGCCCATATCCTGCTGGATCCCGGCATGGCTGCCGCCGATCTACTCGGGCACTTGAATCTGATACACCCCGCGCGTATTCAGGTTTTTGGTCTGGAAGAACTATCGTACTACCATCGGTTTGATGTAAAACGACGCCAGCATCACCTAGAAGAACTTGCCCAAGGCGGTGTACCCGCCATTATTATTGCCAGCAATGCACAGGCCCCTGAAGACTTGGTGAGTTTTTGCGCCCATCACCACGTTCCTCTACTGGCCTCACCCCTAGATGCCGCAGACATTATTGATCTGCTGCGTGTGTACTTAAACAAACGCTTAGCGCCTAGTACCATCTTGCATGGTGTGTTCTTGGATGTTCTAGGCTTAGGTGTATTAATTACCGGTGAGTCTGGGCTGGGTAAAAGCGAGCTAGCACTAGAGCTTATTTCCCGTGGTCATGGCTTAGTGGCTGATGATGCAGTAGAGGTTTTCCGCACGGCACCTAGCGTTATCGAAGGGCAGTGCCCCGAATTGCTGCAAAATTTGCTAGAAGTGCGTGGTTTGGGCTTGCTAGACATACGCACCATCTTCGGCGAGACCTCGGTACGTCGCAAAATGAATTTAAAACTCATTGTGCATTTAATGCGGGCTAATCCTGCAGACTTTGAACGCCTGCCCATGCAAGACCGTACACAATCTATTCTGGGTGTGGATATCTTGCAAGTCATGCTACAAGTTGCGGCAGGTAGAAACTTAGCGGTATTGGTAGAAGCGGCTGTGCGAAACACTATCCTGAAAATTCGTGGCATAGACACCATGCGTGATTTTATTGAGCGTCAGGCCCTAGCCATACAGGAAAGCAGTCAACAGCGCGTAGTATAGAATTGGTATGATAGTTAGAGAGCCCGGTGTCATGCCGGCCTTTTTTCCCTTCTGTATGTCGCTGATCATCCATGCTGAAAGTTGTACTTATCACCGGAATTTCCGGCTCAGGTAAATCCGTTGCCCTACGTTTACTCGAGGACACTGGCTACACGTGCGTCGATAATTTACCCGTTCCTTTTCTACAAGAATTCATCACTCGATCCGTAGAAACGCAACTGGACCGCGTTGCTATTGCTATTGACGTGCGTGCTCCAGGCGATTTGAACAACCTGCCCGGTATTCTCACTCAACTGCGCAATAGCGGTGTCGCACTGCGTGTCATTTTTCTGGATGCCAACGACCATACGCTAAAGCAGCGCTACTCTGAATCGCGCCGCCGTCACCCACTAACTGACCGTTTGCGCCAAGATAATCAAGCACCTTCTTTGCAAGCATGCATTGATGCCGAACGCCAGATGATGGCTGCCTTGCGCGAACAAGAACATGTTATCGACACCAGCGATCTAGCCCCCGGCCAGTTACGCGCTTGGGTACGAGACTTAGTACAGGCTGATCGTGCCCCTGTGGTGCTGACCTTTGAGTCATTTGCGTATAAGCGTGGCGTACCCGGTGACGCCGACTTAGTGTTTGATGTACGCTGCTTACCAAACCCTCACTATGATGCCGAACTGCGTCACCTAACAGGCCGCGACGAACCTGTGGCTCTATGGTTAGACCGTTTCGGTAGCGTACAAAATATGGTGGATGACATTGCCGGTTTTGTAGAGCGCTGGCTGCCACTGTATATGCAAGACACGCGTAACTACCTGACGGTGGCCATTGGATGCACCGGCGGGCAGCATAGGTCGGTCTATGTGGTGGAACAATTAGCCCGACGTTTCTCACACCATTCACCCTTATTAGTACGCCATCGCAATCAACCACCCATCAATCCGGTGCCATGATACGTAGCAAACTCTTTTTCGTTCTTTTACTTAGTGTCATCCTTGCAGGGTGTGGTACCTCAGTCAAACGAGGTGGTGGTTATTACCAAGACGACGGCCCCGACGTTAACCCACCCAAAAACCTACAAGCTATTCCCAACGCCGAACCCCGCATTGAGCGATACGCACCCGCCAATATGCGCCCCTATACAGTGTTGGGTAAACAATATGTACCCTTAACAGACGGCCAGCCCTTCAGACAAACAGGCACCGCATCCTGGTACGGTAAAAAATTCCACGGACGGAAAACAGCAAACGGCGAAATTTACGATATGTACGCCATGACCGCTGCCCACCCTACGCTGCCTCTGCCCAGTTATGCCAAAGTGACACGCCCCCAAACAGGGCAAAGCATTATTGTGCGCATCAACGATAGGGGGCCCTTTCATGGCGGACGTATTATTGACCTATCCTACGTAGCTGCCACCAAACTTGGCCTGATAGGGCCCGGTAGTGGTGCGGTAATCGTAGAGGCCATTACCCACGACGAGATACGTTCGGGTTCGTATGCGCAAGCCAGCCCTACTCCCGTTACGGTACAAAGCCCAACTACGCTACAGCCCGTTGAAAACAGCTATCAGTCTGGCAGCTCTGGCGGCACACTAACTACCATCAGCAACAGCAGTAGTGGTATTCCACAAGTGTATTTGCAGTTTGGTGCCTTTTCAGCACAACAAAGTGCCAGGTCGTTAGTGGATCACCTAAACCAAAAAATCAGTAGCGTAGAGTTTCGCGAGGCCCATGTCGCCACTACTAATGATTTGTACCGTGTACAAATAGGCCCCTATGACAGTCGCAGTGAAGCGCTGGAAGCCGGCCGTCGCATAGAGCAAGAAACCGGCATTGTGTCCAGCTTGGCAATACGTTAGTGGCTAGGCTCTTTTAACTGCAACGCACACTCATACAAGGCGTCTCGTTTATACGAGCTAGCTTGGCCTGCTAGCTTCACTACATCTTTCACTGATAACTGTGTTAGCAGCACACGCATCCATTGCTGAGTCACCTCGTCAATGTCTGTCTCTATCTGCGCTTCCGCTTGTGCAGTAGCATGTACCACCAAGACAAACTCGCCTTGTTCGTGGTGACTATCTGAATCTAACCACGCCTCTACCTCGCCCAAAACCAAGGTATGCACTTGCTCAAAACGCTTGGTAAGTTCACGCGCCACGCTTACCTGTTTCTCTGGCCCATATACTTCCAGCATATCCAGCAACGTAGCACGTAGACGATGGGGCCCTTCAAACATCAACACAGGGCCATCAAAGCGTTCCCACTGCTGTAACCACTTACGTCTCGCCATGGATTTAGATGGCACAAACCCAGCAAACGCAAACGCGGGGTTTTCGTCCGTGGTCACACCGGTAGCCATAAGCGCGGTAATCACCGCTGAAGGCCCTGGCAAGGGTAATACCCTGAAACCCGCCTCACGCACCTTACGCACAATACGCGAACCCGGATCGCTTACCGCAGGAGCTCCAGCGTCAGACACCAATGCCACACGTTGCCCCGCTTCTAGCTTAGCCACAATCTGCTGTGCAGCCTGTTCTTCGTTATGACGGTGCGCAGCCATTAAAGGTGTATCTACACCCCATGCCTGCAGTAGTGGACGCGTAGAACGAGTATCTTCGGCAGCAATCACATCACAACGTCGTAATGCCTGCCAAGCACGCAAGCTCATGTCGGTTAAGTTACCTATAGGGGTAGCCACCACGTACAGGCAAGCCTGCGGCCATGACTGCTCTTCTGTCCGTTGCAACAGACTCTGAACTGTCACACCCATGCCCTGCTCTACCTTGTTCTCATCCATACTAGGCTCTCACCCTTTTACATTATTGATCACCATGAGCCAGCCTCTTTCGCCTGCCGCTCTGGCACGTCTTGCCCAACGTCGCCTGCTTAAGCGACGTGCTCGTGTGGCTACTCAAACACCCCCACCAACCCTCTCGCCTACTCAGCGTCTAGGTAGATACTATGAACAGCAAGCGGCACGCTTTCTGCAAGCACATAGCCTGCAGATCTTGGCCCACAATCAGCACACACCATTTGGCGAGATAGACCTCATCGCCAAGGATCAGCACACCTTAATCTTCGTCGAGGTACGTTACCGTCAACACACGCACTTTGACGGTGCATTCGCCAGTGTAAACCGAAGCAAGCAACAACGTATCCGCCTATCGGCCAGCTTTTTGCTTTCCCATCTATGTAGCCAGTATTTTGATGGCAAACTGCCCTCATGCCGTTTTGATGTCATTGCCTTTCAAGGCGCTAAACCGCACTGGATTCGCCATGCCTTTACATAAGGTTGCGATTTTTTGCACTTTCACGCTATAACCAGTGGAAACCGCCCCCACTCTATACGTGGGCATCCCCCATTATGCAGACAGAAGTGTCATAATCGTGGGAACCAGTGCTACGGCATTCACCTCAATTCTTGATCATGCGATAATCAACATCATGGATCTGATCGCTAAAATGACCCAGCACTTCGACGATTCCGCCGAAGCGCTTTACCTCAGTGCCCAGGAGCTCACCGAGCCACTGGCTGCCTCTGTAGAACTTTTATTTGCCACGCTTACCAATAACGGCAAAGCGCTTGCCTGCGGCAACGGTGGCTCGGCGGCTGACGCCCAGCACTTTATTGCTGAATTGGTAGGCCGTTTTGAACGTGACCGCTTGCCCTTAGCTGGTATTGCCCTCAACACCGATACGTCCATCCTTACGGCGGTGGGTAACGATTACGGTTTTGACGCTGTCTTCGAGCGCCAAGTGGCTGCTTTAGGGCAAACTGGCGATATCCTGATTGCTATCTCTACCAGCGGCAACTCAGAAAACGTTATGCGCGCCATTCAAGTCGCCCATGAACGTGATCTGGTCGTGATTGCCCTTACCGGTAAAGGTGGTGGCAAAATCGGTAAGATGTTGCGTGACACCGATATTCACCTGTGTGTTCCTCATGAACGCACCATGCGTATACAAGAAGTGCACATGCTCATGCTACATGCCATGTGTGACGGTATTGATGCGCTCCTACTCGGAGATGTTGAATAATGCTTTTTTCTGTTCGTACTACCCGCCTCTCTCTTATCGCTCTAGGTTTAGCTGGCAGCATTGCGCTTAGTGGCTGTGCTGCTATTGCCGTAGGTGGCGTTGCCGCTACAACAGCTACTGTCGCAACCGACAGACGCACAGCAGGGGAACAGGTTGATGACCAGACCATCGAAATGAAAGCGGGCGCAGAAGCCCGTAAACTGGTTGGCGAACAGGATGCACGCATCAACACCAACTCCTATGCTGGCCACCTGCTGTTAGTAGGTGATGTGCCTACCGAAGAACTGCGCCAGCAAGTAGAAAGCAACGTTACCAAAATCCCTAAAGTACGCAAGGTGTATAACCACCTACGCGTGGGGGATGTCACGTCATTAAGCGTACGCTCTAACGACAGTTGGCTCACCACCAAAGTACGTACAGCATTAATTAACACCAAAGAAGTCCCTAGCCGCACCATCAGCGTTACTACAGAGCGCGGTGTGGTGTATTTGCAGGGTAAGGTCACCACCACTGAAGGTGAACGCGCGGCCTTGGCTGCTGCGGGTGTGGAAGGCGTAAACAAGGTAGTAAAACTGTTTGAGTACGTAAGTCCTGCCAGCGTACAGCAAGAGCAGAACCAAACCAGCTCAGCCGTGTCTAACACCGGGAATAACACCTCCCCTCCACCAGCCTCATCTTCTTTAGATAATGGCCCTGAAGCGATACCGGTTCAATGAGCAAGCTGTTTTCATTACTCTCTAAATTCATGCTAATTGGTGCACTGGGTTTTCTGGCTGCCTGCGGCGACGCAGAGTCAGATTCCAGCACCAAAGCACCTGATGTCACGTTTCATAGCCTAGAAGGCGAAGACATCAGCATGGCGTCATTGCAAGGCAAAGTAGTACTGGTGAAGTTTTGGGCAACGGACTGCACAACCTGTGTAGCGCAAATGCCCGACACCAGCCAATACGCCCGTGACTACGCCGATAAAGGATTTGAGGTTATTGGCGTAGCCATGAAGCACGACCCTGAAGAGTACGTGCGCAACTTCACCAGTTCGCGCCAACTACCCTTCACCGTCGCCCGTGATGCCGATGGCAGCATTGCGAAGGCCTTTGGCGATGTACGACTCACGCCTACAGCCTTCCTCATTGATAAGCAAGGGAACATACTGCGCCGTTATGTGGGAAATTACGACAAGCAAACCTTCATCAATACCCTTGAAAAAGCACTTGCCAGTTAAAATTTTCGTCATTTGGTAGTACAGTATTCATTCAGACCCCGGGAAGCGTTTAGCGCCCGGGTTTTCTTTCATCTTTGCATGTGAACACCGAGATGACCACTTCCAGCGAATCACCCAGCTCTTCCCCCACCATTAAAGCGGAAGTTCTTTCCGAGGCCCTGCCCTACATCCGTCGTTTTCACGGTAAAACGGTAGTGATTAAATACGGCGGCAACGCCATGACGGAAGAATCCTTGCAGCGCAGTTTTGCCCACGACGTGGTGCTACTGAAACTGGTGGGCTTAAATCCCATTGTGATCCATGGTGGTGGACCACAAATTAACGATGCGCTGAAACGCGTAGGCAAAGAAGGTACCTTTATTCAAGGTATGCGCGTCACCGATGCCGAGACCATGGAAGTGGTGGAGTGGGTGCTGGGCGGCCAGGTACAACAAGACATCGTCATGATGATCAACGAAGCCGGTGGTAAAGCAGTAGGCTTAACAGGTAAAGATGGTTGTTTAATTCAGGTAAAGAAAAAATACCTGCCCGATGCTAACGACCCCGAGAATATGATTGATATCGGCTTTGTGGGCGATATCACACGCATCGAACCTGCTGTGGTTAAAGCCTTGCAAGACGATCAGTTCATTCCTGTGATCTCGTCTATTGGCTACGGTGAAGATGGCCGTGCTTACAACATCAACGCTGACGTTGTAGCAGGGAAAATGGCAGAAGTGCTGGGTGCTGAAAAACTGATTATGCTGACCAATACCCCCGGCGTACTGAACAAAAACGGTGATTTACTGCGTCGTCTGTCCGCGCAAACCATCGATGAACTGTTCCAAGATGGCACCATTTCTGGTGGCATGCTGCCAAAAATTTCCTCGGCACTGGATGCTGCCCGCAATGGCGTGAACTCTGTGCACGTGATTGATGGCCGTGTACCACACTGCTTGCTGTTGGAAATTCTGACCGATCGTGGTGTGGGCACCATGATTAGCGCACACTAATGCAGTCTGCGCCCCAACGCCCGCTGCGCACACGCAGTGGGCGGCATTACCCTCAAACTGCTACAGCACAAACTGTCTGGCTTTTCGACCTAGACAACACGTTGCACAACGCCTCGCAAGGCATATTCCAAGCCATTGACCGCAGCATGACTGAAGCCGTGGCCGAATTCGTGCAGGTAGACATGCACGAAGCCAATGCGCTGCGTCAAAAATACTGGAAACGTTACGGCGCCACCATGATAGGCCTGCATAGGCACCATGGCGTGGATGCTCACGAGTTCCTACACCGCAGCCATAACTTCGAGCTACAACCGTTACTGTGTGCTGAAGACGATATCATCCATCAGTTGAATCGTTTGCCCGGTAGAAAAATCGTGCTGACCAATGCGCCTGAGCATTACGCTAGACAAGTGCTACAACTGGTAGGCATGCATTCGGTATTTGAAGAGATTTGGGCTATCGAGCACATGCAGCTACAAGGCCGCTTTAGACCCAAGCCATCGTTAGCCTTAATGCAGCAACTTCAGGCACGCTTTGCTCTACCTGCTGAACACTTTGTGTTGGTAGAAGACACCCTGCGTAACCTGAAAAGCGCTAAGCAGTTGGGGATGCAAACCGTACACATATTCAACCCCGGTACTCCGCATTCAGCCATGCACCGAGGTAGAAATAGTTATGTGGATTTACGCATTCACAGCATCAGGGATTTGGCACAACGCCATCGCCGCCTAAAACTGGTGGAATACAGCAACCGCTAAGGCTACTGCCCACAGACCTCGCAACCGGGGTCTTTTTTAAAGCGTATGCTATGCCATTTGGCGGTAAGCGCGTCAAAGCTCAATAAACGCCCTACCAGCGGCTCACCGAAGCTACCTAACACTTTCAGTGCCTCGGCTGCTTGCATACAGCCTACCGTGCCCACAACCGGCCCAAACACCCCTGTAGTGGCGCAACGCAGTTCTTCTACGTCATCAGCCTCGGGAAACAAGCAACTATAGCAAGGCGCTGTAGTGTCACGCAGATCGTACACACTGATTTGGCCCGAAAAACGTATGCCCGCACCTGACACCAACGGCTTGTGATGACGCACGCAACTGCGATTAATTGCATGGCGCGTGGCAAAGTTATCGGTACAGTCTAAAACGATATCGGCTGCCATCACCAAGGGCTGCAATGCGTCTTCGTCTAAGCGCTGGCAAACGGTGTTAATCGTAATTGAAGGGTTTAACGCCGCTAAGCTTTGCTTTGCCGATTCTGCCTTAGGCATACCAATACGGTCGGTAGTGTGCAGAATCTGGCGCTGTAGATTACTCAGCTCTACATCGTCGTCGTCAACGAGGGTTAAGGTGCCCACACCTGCAGCAGCCAAATAAAATGCCGCTGGCGAGCCCAAGCCACCCGCACCTACGATAAGTGCATGGGAAGAAACGATACGTTCCTGCGCTTCCACGCCAAATTCATTTAATAGAATATGGCGTGCGTAGCGCATTAAATGCTGATCATTCATGACTGACGTGGCTTAAGGCTTAGCAGGCTCTAGTCCGTGAGGCGTCACTTTAAAGCGCTCAGCCCCTTCACTATTGCGCGGCATTACTCTTTTTTTTTGAGCGTCATCCGCACTGCCATCTGCTGCGGGTTCTGTTATTACCGTAGGATCTGATTTCTTCACCTCACGGCCTTCCAAGAAGTTAACCGCTTGCATCAGTTGGAAGTCATCAGCGCCACCGAACTCAAACATTTTGGGTTCTGCCACGTATTCTTGCGTATCTTTTTGCGCGTCTTCGTTGTCACCACTTTCGTTATGCAAGTGACGCTGCAAATCGGCTTCGCGAGGTAAGCGGAACAAATTACCTTGAGCCGTATCATCCACCAAGATGTCGGGTTCTACACCGGTAACCTGAATACTGCGGCCTTGTGGCGTGTAATACAACGCTGTGGTCAGCTTGATACCGGAATCTTCACCCAAAGGCAGCACACTTTGCACCGAGCCCTTACCGAAGGATGTACCACCCAAAATCGTGGCACGTTTATGGTCTTGCAATGCACCCGCCACAATTTCAGAGGCCGAGGCGGAGCCCGCATTCACCAATACCACGATAGGAATCTCACGTAACCAGCCCAGCGAGCGTAGTGCCTCAGGGTCACCACGTAAATCGCTCAGTACGGATGCCATAGGTTTGGCAAAGTACTCACGATTGGACGAGGGGATGCGGCCTTTGGTTGAAACCACCAACTTGCCAGGCTCAACAAACGCCGAGGTCACGCCAATGGCGCTTTCCAGCAAACCACCGGGATCATTACGTAGGTCTAGCACCAAACCACGCGGGGTTGTGCCTTCGCTTAGGGTGCGCAACTGACGAATCAGGTCGGCGGCTGTACGCTCTTGGAATTGTGCAATACGCACATACATCAAGTCGTTATCCAGCTTTTTGCCACGTACGCTTTGTACTTTGATCAGGTCACGAACAATGGTGATATCCATTGTTTTGTCTTGACCGGCACGTTGAATGGTTAGCTTCACTGAGCTTTGCGGTTCACCGCGCATCAGTTTCACGGCGTCATTCAAGCTCATGTCTTTGGTGGGCTTACCATCAATCTGCACGATGATGTCGCCCGCCATAATGCCTGCTTTAGCAGCCGGGGAATCCTCGATGGGTGAAATCACCTTAGGACGACCGTCTTCGCTACCAATTTCTATACCCAAGCCCCCGAAACCACCCTGCGTCATGTTTTCCATTTCTTGGAATGCCTCGGCATCCAAATATGTGGAGTGTGGGTCTAGTTCGGCGAACATGCCACGGATCGCATCGCCAATCAGTGCTTGATCGGAAACCGGCTCAACGTAGCTGCTTTTAATTGCTGAAAACACATTGGCGAACTGTTGTAGCTCACGCAATGGTAGCGGCTCACCTCGTTGGGCTACCGCACTGACGGTTAGGCTAATTAATACCCCACCCAAAGCGCCTAAGCCTATTAATCCTATTCCGCGAAGCCTGCGATTAGCCATGTGTTTCCTGTAATCTTGAAGTATTGGTATCGCCCATTTGGGCAGTACAAGCATATTTTACTAAAGGTTGAGCAACAGACACTTCCTGCGTAGAGGTAAAGAATACCGCCATCTGCCTAGCCCCGCAACCATAGTTGAGGGTTTACGGGCTGCCCATTTTGGCGAATCTCGAAGTACAACCCCGGCTCTACCTGACCACCCGTTGCACCAACGCGTGCGACTTCCTCACCCGCTCTAACCACATCACCTACTTGCTTCAATAGGCTCTGATTATGCCCATAAACCGTAAGCAAACCATTACCGTGATCAATTATTAACAAATTGCCATAGCCATTTAGCCAATTGGCATATACCACCTGCCCGGCACCCACGCTCTTCACGGCGCGGCCTTGCTCGGCGCGAATCATGATGCCGCGCCATTTACCGCCACCATCAGGCCTATCTACGCCAAAGCGTCCCTGCACATTACCCTGCACGGGCATGGGCAAGCCTTTGGATAAACCGTTAAAGCCCCCACTAGGTACTTCACGCAGAGGTTCTGACGGAGCAGGTTCGGGCGGTGCACTACGCACCACCTCACGCACAACAGGTGGCGGAGGAGGAGGCGGTGTTCTCACCACAGGGGCTTCCGTAATACGTATACGCTCGCGTGGCACTTCCTCGGCATCCACAGCGACCACACCATCGCTAGGCCGTACGCGTACCACTTGAATAGGTTCTCGTGCCTGCTCGGCGCGTCTGCGCTCTTCAGCAACACGGGCCTCTTCTGCTCGTCGCACTGCCAGTTCACGCGCTTGACGCTCTGCCGCTTGTTGGCGCTGAGCGGCTTCAGCCGCTTCACGTCGTTGGCGTTCTGCTGCCTCACGGCGTCGCTGCTCAGCTTGACGAGCCAGTTCTGCTTGCCTAGCAATTTCCACATCCAAACCACTAATTAAGCGGCCTAAACGTTCATCATTACCTTGCAAGCGTGTGGCTTGGCCTCGTTGTTGGCTCAGTTCAGTTTGCACTCGCGCCAATACTTGGTTGCGCTCAGTCTGCTGCGCCAACAGCTCTTGTTTCTTTTGCTCACTTTCGGCACTGAGCTGAGTAAGCTCTTGCTGTGAAAGCTGCACGTTCGCCTGCAACCGCTCTAAGTTGCGTAAGGTGGCATGTAACGCTTGGATTTTGTCTGCTTGCGCTTGGGACACATACGACAAATACCCCAATTCGCGCTGTATGGCTTGCGGGTCATCACCCGACAACAAGGCCGCCCACTGTGACAAACCGCTGGCATACATGGCACGCAATTGCTCGGCTAATTCTTGCTGTCGTTGATCACGCAGCTTTTCTTGTTCGCTGGTTTGGGCACGCAATTCGCCCAAATGCTGTTGCACTTGCTTAGAACGTTGCTCTAGTTCTAGCAAACGTCTATCACTGTCAGAAATAGCACTTTCTGTCGCCCGCAGCGCTTGGGCTGCATCTTGACGAGTCGTTTCTGATTTCTCAATGTTTCGCTGTAGCGATTGTATGCGTTGGCGTAGCTCTTGCTGCTGCTGCCTAGCCTCATTTTGTCGGGACTGTAAGTCCTCTGCCCCCAACGCGAGTGGGGATGCAGCCAGTAATGACCACAGCAAGAGCACGCCACGACGCATATTATTTCGCCTTACCCTGTGCAGCTACGGCTTGCATTTGTGCAGCAATAGCGTCTTCATCGCCTAGGTAGTAGTGACGAATAGGCTTCAAGTTCTCGTCCAGTTCGTACACCAACGGTTGGCCTGTAGGAATGTTCAGGTTCACAATTTCGTCTTCGGACACGTTATCCAAGTACTTAATCAAGGCACGCAAGCTGTTACCGTGAGCCGTAACCAGTACACGACGACCTGCACGAATAGCTGGCGCAATGGACTCATCCCAGAATGGCACTACGCGCTCTACGGTTGTCTCTAAGCACTCAGTAGCAGGCAGTTGCTCGGGCTTCAAACGGTTGTAACGTGGGTCAAAACGAGGGTGACGTGGATCGTCTTCTGCTACTGGCTCAGGGCCGATAGAATACGCACGACGCCAGATATGTACTTGCTCTTCACCGTACTTTTCTGCAGTTTCTGCTTTATTTAAACCCTGCAACGCGCCATAATGACGCTCGTTTAGGCGCCAACTCATGCCCACTGGGGTGTACATGGCATCCATAGTGTCGAGCACGATCCATAAAGTACGGATGGCACGTTTAAGCACAGAACAAAATGCGATGTCGAACTCATAGCCATTGGCTTTGAGCAACTCGCCCGCTTGACGGGCCTGTTCACGGCCAGTTTCAGTCAGATCTACATCTGTCCAACCGGTAAAACGGTTCTCCAGATTCCACTGGCTCTCGCCATGACGCATCAATACAAGTTTATACATGGTAAAAATACAGCCTCTAAGTTAAAAATTGCTGTCCATTTTATAATTAAACCCTTCAACCATTCATTTCCGGCTTTCATCAGGATTTATCGTGGAATTCTTATACAGTCAAAACAATCTGCTAATTTTAGTCGTTGCCGTGCTTTCCGGCATCATGCTTCTATTACCAGCCTTCACTAAAAACCGTAATGGTAGAGCCATTGGCCCTTCTGAAGCCGTTGCACAAATGAACCAGCACGATGCCATCATCGTCGACATACGTTCAGCAGACCAGTTCAAAGCTGCCCATATTGCTCAAGCGCAAAACATTCAGCCTGCTGATCTGGAAAGCCGTAGCAATCACTTTGCCAAAGATAAGCCTATTGTAGTGGTATGCGAGCAAGGCCGCACCTCTTCTAAGGCTGTTGCAACTTTGCGTAAACTGGGTTTTGATAAGGTATTTAGCTTGGAAAACGGCCTTCAAGGCTGGATACAAGCAGGCTTGCCAGTGCGCAAGTCCTAACACTTTTTAACGCTTGTTGACACTATCATGGCAAAAGTTCTTATGTACAGCACCGCTGTCTGCCCGTATTGCGTACGGGCTGAGATGCTGCTCAAACAGCGCGGTGTAGAACACATTGAAAAAATCCTGATCGATCGTGACCCTGAACAACGTTCCATCATGATGGAACGCACCGGACGTCGCACCGTTCCCCAAATTTACATCAACGATACCCATGTAGGCGGCTATGATGATTTAGCTGCTTTGGATCGCGCTGGCGAACTGGTGCCGCTGCTGGAATCCTAATTACCTAACGGTATCTGACCTACCATTTTTCTGGAGCTTTCATGTCCGAACAGAACACACCTGAAAACAATGCCGCAGCCGCCAACGAACAGGCCGCACAACCTAGCTTCAGCTTGCAGCGCACTTACGTGAAAGACCTTTCACTGGAAATGCCAAATGCACCACAGATCTTCTTGGAACAAGAAGCTCCTAACGTTGAAGTAGAACTGAAAGTAGGCGCACAGCGCTTGGCTGAAAGCATTTTCGAAACCTCTGTAACGGCCACGATCACTACCCGTATTCAGGGCAAAGTGCTGTACCTGATCGAAGCAACACAATCCGGTATTTTTGAAGCAGCAAACATTCCTGCTGAGCAGTTGGATCCATTGTTGGGTATTGTGTGCCCAACAATGCTGTACCCCTACCTGCGTGCAACGGTAGCTGACGCCATCACTCGCACCACACTGCCAGCATTGCACCTGACAGAAGTGAACTTCCAGCAGATGTACGAGCAACG
Organism: Paenalcaligenes sp.; assembly: GCA_052103955.1. Classification (GTDB taxonomy): domain Bacteria; phylum Pseudomonadota; class Gammaproteobacteria; order Burkholderiales; family Burkholderiaceae_B; genus Paenalcaligenes. The sequence goes on from JBQELO010000005.1 coordinate 188,519, forward strand.
CGTAGCCGAAGCTCAACAACAAGCTGCTTCCGAAGCACAAAACCAGCCTATTCAGTAAATAGGATGCACAGTTCTGCGCCTGCACGTGTCAGCGTATTAGGAGCCGGCAGTTACGGCACAGCCTTAGCTGTGCTGTGTCATGCCAATGCACCTACTATGCTTTGGGCACGCGACCCCGCCAGCGTTGCTGAAATCAACCAGCAGCATAGCCTTGAGCGCTATCTGCCAGACGTACAGCTACCTGAAGGGTTATCCGCCACAACATCGCTGCAAACAGCCATGCAACACGCCTTAGGACAAGACGAAAGCCCTGCTTTCATTATTCTAGGCGTACCGGTGGCGGGTTTGGCGCAGCTCTGTACTCAGCTGTCCGCTTTTTTACCAAGCACACGCCAACACCCTGTGCACTTGGTACACATCTGCAAAGGCTTTGATGCCCAAAGTGGCGACTTGCCACACGTCATTGCTGAACTACATACCCCTCACCACAACTGGCTACACCACGGTGTGCTCTCAGGCCCCTCGTTCGCCATTGAAGTGGCTAAAGGCTTGCCCGTAGGCCTCACCATTGCCAGCGACAACGCCGACCTGATGCACTGCGCTGTGAGCCTGCTACACGGTACGCAAGCGCGTATTTACAGCAGCCACGATGTCATCGGTGTAGAGGTAGGTGGTGCACTTAAAAATATTATTGCTATTGCCTGCGGTATAGGCGATGGCTTGGGTCAAGGCGCTAACGCCCGTGCCGCCTTAATCACCCGAGGTCTGGCTGAAATTCAGCGCCTAGGAGTAGGGTTAGGTGGTTTACCCGAAACCTTCCAAGGCCTAACCGGTTTAGGCGATTTGGTACTGTCTTCTACTAGTGACCTGTCTAGAAACAGACGCGTAGGCCTTGCTATTGGGCAAGGTGAAGATTTACAGAAGATTTTAAGCTCCGGCATGACAGCCGAAGGCGTGCGCTGCGCTGAAGCCGCCCGCACCATTGCTTTACGCCTAAATGTACACGCCCCTATTACTGAGGCCGTGTACCAAGTACTGCAACAAGGCTTGTCACCTCGTCAGGCAGTACACACGTTGCTAGCCCGCGACCCACGCAAAGAAAGCGCGTAATTACACGTCGTATTCAACTTCCAGCGTTTGCCCTACTTCAATAAATGGGCTTTCGCTGGCGTGATACAACGCCATGTTGATGCCAAACAAGATCCCTGCCTCTGAACGCCTAGAGCTTGCCAACGCTTTACTTGGTTGATCACCCACCTCGGCAGTTTCAGGGTTCACATTGGGCAACGGACAACGGGTGCAGTTTTTCAGGCGTGCGAAATAATGACCACCGCCTTGCAGGCTTTGTACGTAGTCTTCTTCGTACGCATCCAGCCCTTGCACCACAATATTGGGCCTGAAACGGTTAATGCGTATATCGCTGCCTTGCTGTACGCGTATCTCGGTATTTAGTTCATCCAGCGACGCTTCATTGCAGATCAGGAAGGGGAAGCCATCGGCAAAGCCGAACATCCCTTTCTGTAAAAACTCTGCGCTTTCGCCTGACCTATCGGCCCATTTACGTGACCATGTCGCACTCACCGCTCTATGCGCTGTAGGATGCACACGCAGTAACCTACACGGCATGCCCAAGAAGGTGGATAGCCATTTGGCGACGTCATCGCCTTCGTCTTGCCCGCGCGTCCAATCAGCCCAAATTTGCACATCCACAATGGGAGGCTGCTCTACACGCTGCAGGCTTACTAAAACATCTGGCATACCAGGCGCTTGCAAACGCATATGTTCCGCCTCGATAGTAGGCTGTATTAACGCCATACGAGGAATGGTGCGCTGAGTCATTTTTTCGCCATCAGCGTCCACCATTACCCATTCTCGATCCCATGCCAAACCAGACGGTGAAATGGCGCTGCGTGTGAGCACCACGGCTGCACACGATTTAATGGGATAACTGTATAACGCACTAATACGAACGCTCATGGCCTACTCCACACTGATATGCCTACTTTCTTTACACTGCGCCTTCATAGCCCAATTGTCGCCATGCTTCAAAAACCGTCACGGCCACGGCATTGGACAGATTTAAGCTACGCTGATCGGGACGCATAGGCAACCGCAACCGTTGCTCTGTTGCAAACAGTGCCATTTGCTCGGCATTCATACCTGCCGTCTCGCATCCAAACACAAACACATCCCCGGCCTTAAACACAGGCTGATTCAAGGTTTGGCCTTTGGTGGTCAAAGCGAAACAACGGTCGGCACTCGCCCCTATAGCCGCTAATGCTTCAGGCAAGTTTTCATGGACTTTCACCTGCGCCCATTCGTGGTAATCCAGCCCTGCGCGCTTGAGCTTACTGTCTTCAAGCTCAAAACCCAGCGGTTTAACCAAGTGCAGTTGTGCGCCTGTATTAGCGGCCAATCGAATAACGTTGCCCGTGTTGGGCGGGATTTCCGGAGAAACCAGAACAATGTGAAACATAACAACCTGATGAATTCAAAAATAATCACGCCACGGCGTACGTGCAACCACGGCAGCATAGACCTGCTGCGCCCCAGCCTGCCTGCATAGTGTTGCGGCATGCTGAAGTGTACTGCCGGTGGTGAGTACATCGTCAACTACTAATACGGTGCTGCCTACCGGCAACGGTGCACAGTGCCATGCAGGGGCCTGCCCTGTTAAACGTTGTCGTCTGCTACGCTGCTTTTGAACCCTAGACGGTTGCACTCCCACGCTACAAAGCTGGCCTATCGCATAGGGCTGCTGTAATTTTTTTGCGACCAGTTTGGCGATCTCTGCCGCCGGATTAAACCCCCGATGTCGTAATGCTGTGGCTGACGCTGGAATCGCCATGACCTGCACTGAAGCGGGCCGTACGGGCCAACACTCGACGATTTGCTGATACAAGGCCTCTGCCATCACTGTTGCCAACCACTGCTGCTGGCGGCGCTTATACGCCTGTATAAGCACCTCTGCGTCGCCGAGGTAGTCCCATGCCACAAAGACCTGTTCTACAGCTAAAGGATGCGCTGCACAGTCTCTACAACCACCCTGCGGGGACAAGAGCACACAGCAATGTGCGCAACGTCGTCCTGCTTGCCGTTGTTGAGCCAACTCGACCAAACACAGTTCGCACACACCATAACGCCATGCGCGCTGCTCACACACCACACACGGGCGAGGAACTTGTATAACCTGACTGAGAGACCGCAAAAGGTCGCCTAAGCGAAAAGCATGCGCCATAATAGTGCCTTGCTCTAACCAAATTTACACTCTACCGGCCAGCTATGGCTGACAGGGCCACATCGCGCAATCATGTCACACCCTCTTCCTCTTAGCCTCCAGCACGTACGACAGCAATTTGACCGTCGTGCGCCCTTAGATGCTCCGCAATTTTTGTACGGCGAGATTGCCCAACGTATGTTGGCCCGCCTTGGTTATGTGCGTGTTGACGTACAAAACGTTTTGGATGCAGGTTGCGGGGCAGGCCATGCGATAGACCCGCTACGCTCGCGGTATCCCGACATGCATTACACCGGTGTGGACATCAGCCCACGCCTGCTAGAGGTTGCTACCGAACGCCATACGCATCGCCCCGGTTTGTGGGACAGATTGCGCAACAAACCCACCCCCAATAACAGTTTTGTGTTGGCAGACATGGCCGATACAAAGCTGCCCCCAGAAAGCCAAAACCTAATCTGGTCTAACATGTCATTGCAATGGCAGCCCGACCCACAAAAAGTCTTTCAGGAATGGCGACGCATACTAGCCGCTAATGGTTTAGTGATGTTTTCTGTACCCGGGCCTGGCACCTTCATTGAGTTGCGTAATGCCCTGAACGCCGCTGATGCCCAAACACAAACCTTGTCGTTTGTGGATATGCACGACTACGGTGATCAGTTACTGCAAAATGGTTTTACCGACCCTGTAATGGACCAAGAGGTTATTACGCTCACCTACCAGTCTGCCGAGAAGCTACTTCACGAAGTGCATGCTTTAGGTGGCAATGCCAGCACCTTGCGTCGCGGTTCGTTAACCGGCAAGGCATGGCATAAACGTTTGGTGGATGCATTAGAAGCCCAGCGCCACATGGACGGCACTATTCATCTAAGTTTGGAAATTGCCTATGGGCATGCATGGCGCGCCGCTAGCTTGCGTGATGCCCAAAGTGGTGAAGTACGTATTCCGATTTCCAGCATTAGTCGCAAGCGCAACTAAGCACGTACACATAACGTACACAACCGCGCTACCTCTACAAGGAGGTGGCGCGGTCAATCGTTCTGGCCCTGCTTACTGGTTATTGTGGCTACGACGGCGTGCCGACGCATCAATACCCAGTTGCTTCAACTTACGATACAAGTGAGTACGCTCTAACCCGGTACGCTCTGACACACGTGTCATGCTGTAGTTTTCACGGGCCAAGTGGTATTCAAAATAAATACGCTCGAACTCATCGCGTGCTTCACGTAGTGGCAGCTCAAGCGAAATGCTGCCCAAGTGTGAACCACCTTGTTCGCCTTGAATGGCCGAAGCAGGTGCTTGCATGCGGTTCTGCGCATTAGCAACCACGCCTACATCTGCACTTGCAACAGGTACACCACCAACGCGTGGTGCTGTCGCCATGGCTGGTACTTTAGGTGGTACGACCACCCGTTCCAAACCGGAGGCCACTGTTTGCAACAGCTTCTGCATAGTGATGGGTTTTTCTAGGAAATCCACCGCCCCTATACGTGTAGCTTCCAGCGCTGTGTCGACTGTGGCATGACCACTCATCATCACTACTGGCATGTCTAGCAAACCTTGTGAAGCCCATTCTTTCAATAGGCTAACGCCATCCGTATCCGGCATCCAGATATCCAGAAGTACCAGATCAGGCCGTGCTCTTAAGCGAGCAGCACGAGCCTGCGCGGCATTTTCTGCGACTTCCACCGTATGCCCCTCGTCATACAGAATCTCAGACAAGAGTTCACGGATTCCGATTTCATCATCAACTACCAGAATTCTGGCCATAAACCGTCCCTACGAGCTTTTTACGCTATTATCATTACCTTCAACAGAATCAGCTACTACTTTTGATCCTGCCAAGCGGGCCAAGAGGATGGTGATGCGTGCGCCCCCTTCACGTTGATTCGTCACGCTTATCTTACCGCCATGTTCCTCTATGATCTTTTTCACAATGGCTAACCCTAAACCAGTACCTGTAGCCTTCGTTGTTACGTAAGGTTCAAATACTCGGGCCAACAATTGTTCATCAAAACCTGGGCCATTATCCGCCACCACCAATCGTACCCCATGTATGCCCTGTTCTGCATCATGAATGGCACAGGTAGTGCTTACTGTGATGATTCCCTCGCTAGGCTCACGCCCTTGAGTGGCCGCATACACAGCATTGGCCAACAGATTATGAATCACTTGACGTAACTGTGTTGGATCACCTTCTACGGCGGGTACATCCGCCCCTAGCGATACTTCCCAGTTTACACGTCCGCTGTTTTCTGCAGAAGCACTTTCCGGATCCCATCCGTACAAAGTTAGCACCTCATGCAGTAACGCATTTATATCCAATTCTTGCATCTGCGCTTGTGGCACCCGGGCATACTCCCGGAAGTCATCCACCATCTGCTTTAACGACCCCACCTGATTCACAATGGTGGTGGTGGCACGTTTCAGCATTGCCGCATCGGTTTCATCCAGCTTAGATTCCAACTTCAAAGCCAAACGTTCTGCCGATAACTGTATAGGCGTTAATGGATTTTTAATTTCATGTGCCAAGCGTCGAGCGACTTCTCCCCAAGCTACTAGACGGTTCGCCGAAATAATATCACTGATATCGTCAAACACCACCAAATAGCCACTGGAATCTCGCCCTATGCGCAGCTCCATACCACGCGCTAGCAAGGTAATAATAACAGCACGCATATCATGCCTACTGCCAAAGCTTAATTCAAATTGTTGCTGCCAATATTCGCGGGCACCTACAGCCGAATGCTCAGCAAAAGCATTACGCAACTGATTGGCAAACCCATTGTCATCCGTTACGACTTCCAACGGCTTGCCTTTGACCAAGCTCAGATCAGCCCGCAATATATTCTGCGCAGCCTGGTTGAACATGGTCACACAGAAGGCATCATCAAACACCAAAACGCCAGACGACAAACTACTCAACACAGATTCCAGATACAAGTTGGAACGTTCTAGTTGCTGCCTATTACGCTCTACTGTTCGCCTTGCATCGTCTAATTGTCGGGTCATCGTATTAAACGATCGTGTCAGTTGCCCTACTTCATCTTTCTCAGAGTTTTCTGGTAGAGGACGATAATCGCCCACCCCTACCGCTTGCGTACCTGCCGCCAGCGCTAACAAGGGTCGTACCAAACGGCGAGAAATAGCAATCGCCGCAGCCATCGCCGCAAACACGGCCAGAATCAATGCCAACGTTAGGATAATGCCATACAACTTACGTAAGCCCTGCCGTGATAAGGCGAGTTCTTGGTAGTCTCTATACCCTTCCTCTACTAACATAGCATGGCGTGCAATATTTTCTGGTACAGCCTCGGTTACCTGCAACCAGCGTTTATCACTAGATTGCGTAAACTGCCCTAGATAACTATTACTGCTATCCAGTGGAATCACCACACGCAAACGCAAACCAGTAGAGCCTACGCCAGGGCTATCGTCTAACTCAGCAGACGCGTACTCTTTAGCCACGCGCAAATAGTTCTGTACGTTCTGCTTGGGAATTTCAGGCAGCGACATCTCAAAGCGTGTAGACGAATACGCAATCAATCTGCCTGCACTGGTAAAAATCATGGCGTCACCAATGTTGGTACGCTCACGTAAACTGTTTAGCACCAAGCCCGGATCCACATGGCTTTCATTGAGCATGACAGCAAGGCTAGCTGCCCGCTTTTTCAAATCGCTTAACCGTGAATCTAATGCTGCCCGGCCTAAGTCTAGGCCAGACTCTAAGGCACGATCGACTCGCACGTTAAACCATGACTCAATAGAGCGCGACATAAACTGCACCGACAACACGTAAATCAACGTTCCCGGCAATACACCTATTAAGGTGAAATACAGAGCGAAACGCGCTGTCATTCTGGCACCAAACTGCCGCTTTTTCACTTGCCGCAGTAAGCGCCCACCTAGCAGCACCACCCAGAAAATTAGCGCGACCGCCAAGATGCCATTAAGCACCAACAGCACGTCGTAGTATTCGTTATAGCGTGAAGCGTTAGCGGTGGACCACACCAATAAGCCCAGCAACGCCACTGCACTAATCGCAGCGATGATCAGGGCTATACGCAGCACCCAGCGTATTACGGCTGGTGCTCGGCGTCGGAAATCGAAAAAGTGAAGTTTTTCCATGGGGTGGACAACGTCCAAGCGCGGCGATTCATCGCATCTACTTGGAAGGGCCTAGTCAATAAAGAGGTATCCAGACGCAAACGCAAGCGTCCATACAGTTCGGTGTTTTTGTCAAAATCACTTACTGGCGCCACAGCCCAGCCTCGTATCTGGCGCAAAGACGCCAAGGCTTCGTTGAGACTGCTTTCCGGCAATAATAGCTCCCCCGAGCCCACACGCCATTGTCTGGTTAACGCATTGTAGGTGACCCGCCAAGTTTGATTGGCATCCACTATTGTTTTATCGAACCACCACCAGCGTGTACTACGTATCTCCACATCGACTGTGAAGTACAGGGGAATCCCTTTATAGACTACGTCCTGTAGTTCAGGACTTAGCTCAAAATCCACATCGGCGTCTATATACAGACGACCATCACGTATAACTGGCTCTACACGTACTACTTCTTCGGTAGTGCCTTGTTGCCCGGTATCGACTACCGTGGCCATAGACGGAGTTGTTTCTGTTGCCACATCGGCAACGCGTAAACCTTGGGCTGAACCAACAGGCACCACAAGACACAAAGCTAATGCTAGCCCTGCCTTGCGTACAAACCGGTTAAGTCTAACCCCTGCTTTCATGGCTTACGCTCACACCTCTTTACGCAATAACTGATAAAAGAACCCATCACCACAGGGCTGCCCAACCACTACGGGCTGAGGTAAAACCTGCCCGGGACTCGGCAGCGCCACCGCATCAGGGTGCCGTGCTAAAAACGCCTTGCTTTGCTCTACACCTTCTTGAGGGAAAATAGAGCAGGTGACATACAGCATATACCCACCGGGTTTTAATGTCAGCCACAGTGCATCTGCAATACTACCTTGCAACGCTGCTGTTGCCGCCACATCTTGTGGGCGACGTAACCAGCGTATATCAGGGTGACGGCGCACAATACCGGATGCTGTACATGGCACATCAGCCAAAATAGCATCAAATGGTTTGCCGTCCCACCATTGTTCTACGTTCGCAGCATCAGCCGCTAGTATGCTCACCTGATCCGAGTCCAAACCCAGTCGTTGCAGGTTTTGGGGAACGCGTTGTAATCGTGTGGCATCAGCATCCAGAGCGACCAACGAGATATCAGCACGCTCTAACAAATGGGCTGTTTTACCGCCAGGTGCCGCACACGCATCCAGTACATGCATGCCATCTTCGATAGGCAACAAGGCACCGGCTTGCTGTGCTGAATAATCTTGTACTGACCACCAACCTTGCTCAAAGCCCGGTAGTTGCTGCACGGGCAGCGCTTCGGCCAACACTACCGCATCGCCTCCTGGCGCCCAACATGCAATACCAGCCTCTTCAAACAGGGCCAGCAACCGTGCCACAGAGCAACGGCGTTGATTCACACGCAAGGTTAACGGACCAGGGCGGTTAGAGTGCTGCAAGATAGCTTCCCACTGCTGTGGGTACGCTTTTTTAATGTGTTTGATCCACCAGTTGGGGAAATTCCAACGTGCCTCGGGGTGGCTGTTCGCCTCTTCCAATAACGCGGCACGCTCACGCAAATAGCGGCGCAACACAGCGTTAATCAGGGCTTTATACACACGCAACAAACGGTGATCAGCAGCAGCTTGTACCGCTTGATTCACTACCGTATGGGGAGCATAAACAGGAACTTCTGGTTGATCAGAAAAGGCGTCTTCGTTTTCTTGTACTTCGGCTGCGCTATCTAATACCGCCAGCGACACCAGCAACAAGGCTTCTGTTAAGCCAGAGGGTGCTTTACGACTGACTAATTGGCTTAATAACTGCTTAGCCAAACCCAAGCGTCGCAAACTATGAAAGCTAACCGCTTGAGCGGCAGCACGCACAGTTGCTGGCGTTTGCGTCAGGCATTCTGTTAAGGATTTACCTGCTAATACCCCTTGCACGAGCTGGGCGCTTGCCAGCAATACAGTAGATAGAGAAGGAGTAGTAGACGACATGGTAAAAAACACTAAAAAAACAGCCTGCCCTTTATAGAGTCGGGCACGAGAAACTGTAACATCTTTTGTGTAGTGCGATACAGCTTTTATACAGTTGGTGCTACGATCGTAGTTTGGTCCAAACTGGGAAGCGAGGCATGACACAATACAAACTTGATGATAACAGCCCTATAGTACATAGCAGTGCCTATGTGGCCGAAGAAGCCGTATTGATCGCTAAGGTGCAGCTTGATGCCCACACCAGCGTCTGGTCTGGTGCTATTTTGCGTGGTGATAACGAGCTCATTCATGTAGGCACTGGTTCCAACGTGCAAGAAGGCGCTGTATTACACACCGACCCTGGCTACCCGCTAACCATTGGCACTAACGTCACTATTGGCCATCAAGCTATGTTGCATGGCTGTACGGTTGAAGACGGCAGCCTGATCGGCATTCAAGCCGTAGTCTTAAACGGTGCTGTCATTGGTAAAAATAGCCTAGTGGGTGCCGGTGCTTTAGTGACCGAGGGCAAAACCTTCCCAGAACGTTCGTTAATTATTGGCTCGCCCGCTAAAGCCGTGCGTACGCTAAGCGACGAAGAAGTCGCCAACTTGCAGCGTAATGCCACAACGTACCAAGACCGCTCCGCACACTACAAAACCGCACTACAGAAACTATGACGCCCTACATTCTTGTTACCGGCGGCACCGGCTTTATCGGTAGCCTTACTACAGTCAGCCTACTTGAAGCAGGCCACAACGTACTCATTCTGGATAACCTCAGCAACAGCTCACCGTCAGTGCTGGATGCCATAGAGAAAATCGCGGGTAAACGCCCCGACTTCATCCAAGGTGACATACGGGATGCCACGCTATTAGCTGACTTGTTCACTCGCTACAGCATACAAGCTGTCATGCATTTTGCTGGGCTGAAAGCCGTAGGTGAGTCGGTACAGTTTCCCTTGCGTTATTACGACAATAACGTGCATGGCTCGGTGCAACTGCTGCAAGCTATGCAAGCGGCTAATGTACGTACGTTTATTTTCTCATCGTCCGCAACCGTTTATGGCGATCCTAAGTTCCTGCCGCTGACAGAAGACCACCCACTGTCCACTACCAACCCCTATGGTCACAGCAAGTTGATGGTGGAAGAGATTTTGCAAAATCTCTACAAAAGTGAAGACGGCTGGCGCATTGCCTGCTTACGTTATTTCAACCCAGTAGGCGCACACCCCAGTGGCCTCATTGGCGAAGCCCCTCAAGGTATACCCAATAACCTGATGCCCTATGTAGCGCAAGTTGCCGTAGGTGAGCGCGCCCAAGTAAACGTCTTTGGTGACGACTACGACACCCCCGACGGCACTGGCGTTCGCGACTACATACACGTCATGGATTTAGCCGAAGGGCACCTAGCAGCCTTAAATTACTGTTTAGAACACGATAGCGAATTGCTGGCTGTGAACTTAGGCACAGGCACAGGCTATTCGGTGTTGGATATGATTTCAGCGTTTGAGCGCAGCAGCCAACGACGTATTGCTTACCAAATCGCTCCTAGACGTCCCGGTGATATTGCTTCGTGCTGGGCTGATACGTCGTTAGCGAGAAAGAAACTAGGTTGGACGGCGTCGTCTGGTATTCAGCAAATGTGTGATGATGCGTGGCGGTGGCAGTGTCATGCGGCGGCTTCCAAAAACGGTTGATTACTTGCCGTGTTCATAGCACATGCTGGGGCTGTTTTCATCGCACGCGCTGGGGGACTGCGGAACAACTTTTTGTGATTTGAGACACCAAATCAAAAAAGTTTTCCTCCGCCTCCCCTGGGGGTTTGGATATCGATAGGTTTACAGCCCTTTCTGTAGTGGCTGTGTTTCTTACTACAGAAATACACACACCGTGAACAGCGGCCTATCTAAAAAACCTCTGCAAGCGACGAGCAAAAGGCGGATGGAAGTGTTTTTTTATTTGGTTTACAAATTAAAAAACACTTTCGCAGCCTTAGGCTCATGCAGTCCAGTCGTGAGTAAGCGGGCTTATAGCTTCCACGTATGCAAACCACTGTTTACTAGAAATTTTACTGCTTCCGCCTAGAACCCGTAGCAGCCTCTCCACGCATGGACCGTACCCCATCCAAGACCAACAACAATATCGCCGTCCACACACACCCATACGTGATCCATTGCATGTTTTCGATGCGCTCACCTAGCAGCAAGGCCACTACCACCAATAAGGCAGGCTCAACGTAGGCTAATAGTCCAAACAGCCCCAGCGGCAACCTGTGGTTGGCCAATACCATTAACCCCAAGGCCGTCGCACTTAGCACGCCCAAGCCTAGAATCAGCCACCACATCGTCGCGGTAAAGGTGCCGTCCGGTAAGGCTTTACTGGTTTCCACAATAAACCAAGCGGCCACAGGCGCACTTAACAATAAATCAAACCACATGCCACCCAAGTTGCTGGTTTTAAGAATACGACGCAACGCAAAGTAGAACGGATAGCCTAACGCCACCATAAAGGCGGGCCACGATACTTGTGGCGCGAAGAGCAGCTCGTTTACTACGCCCACACCCGCTATCGCACACACCACTTTTTGCAGCGTTGTGATGCGCTCTTTAAATACCAGCCTACCTGTCAGCACTAAGGTCAGGGGTAGCAAGAAATACCCTAGCGACACATCCAAGGCATAGCCGTTTACGGGTGCCCATAAGAACAACCATAGTTGCACGCCCACTAAGAAGGACGATACGGGTAAGGCCAACCACAACCAGGGTTCGTGTTTCAGCCGCGTCCAGATAGCTGTCACGTCTTTGGCTTGGCGCGTCACGATCAGAAACAGTGTTAGAAATGGGATGGTAAGCAGAATGCGCCAACCGTAGATTTGTATGCCGTTTAACGGCGCTAACAAGGTGGAATAGTAGTACAACACCCCGAAGAGCACAGAGGACGAAATAGAGAAAACAACGCCTGCAAGAGAAGCTGGATTATGGGTACTCACGCCCTACACCTTGTTGAACAATAATTCATCAGTAAAGCAGTTGATTATGGTGTTCCACCAAGTGCTATGCAACCCAGATGCCAGAATGCCACATACTCCACTGCCCGCTTGCCACCGCACCCTCTCTCACGTAGTTGTACGTGCCCATGCGCCCCTTGAAAAAAGAGCCTACGATGCCTAGGCACAAAAAAACCTGCCCGCCTAAGCGAGCAGGTTTTTAATCACACAGTGATAGAGGCTTAAATACCGCCCATCAACATGTATTTAACAGTCATGTAGTCGTCCAGACCGTAGAAGGAACCTTCACGACCCACGCCAGACTGTTTCACGCCACCAAATGGAGCTGCTTCGTTGGACAGGATGCCGGAGTTAATACCGATCATGCCGTATTCCAAACCTTCTGCTACACGCCATACGCGGCTCAAGTCGCGGCTGTAGAAGTAGGCTGCCAGACCGTAGATAGTGTTGTTCGCCAAAGCGATCACTTCTTCGTCTGTTTTGAAGCGGAACAATGGTGCCAATGGACCAAAGGTTTCTTCGCCAGCTACGATCATGTCTGCTGTAGCGTTAGCCACAACGGTAGGTTGGAAGAACAAGCCGCCTTTTTCGTCGGACTCGCCACCTGTCAACACTTTACCGCCTTTGGATACCGCGTCAGCAATGTGCTCACGGATTTTATCCACAGCGCTTTGCTCGATCAGCGGACCTTGAGTCACGCCATCATCCATCCCGTTACCGACTTTCAGTTTTTTCACTGCAGCAACGAATTTCTCGGCAAATGCATCGTACACACTGTCGTGAACGTAGAAGCGGTTTGCACATACGCAAGTTTGTCCGGTGTTACGGTATTTGCTGGCCATCGCGCCTTCAACAGCGGCATCCAGATCAGCATCTTCAAACACGATGAACGGAGCGTTACCACCCAATTCCAAGGACACTTTTTTGATTTGCTCAGCACTTTGCTTCATCAGCAAACGGCCGATCTCTGTGGAACCAGTAAAGCTCAGTTTGTGCACAGTTGGGTTGGAGGTCATTTCACCACCAATTGCCGATGCAGAACCTGTCAATACCGAGAACACACCAGCAGGTACACCCGCTTCTTCAGCCAACACAGCCAGCGCAAATGCGGAGTACGGTGTTTGGGTAGCTGGTTTCACAACGATGGAGCAACCAGCAGCCAACGCCGCAGCCACTTTACGTGTGATCATGGAGGATGGGAAGTTCCAAGGAGTAATCGCTGCACATACACCGATTGGCTCTTTAGTCACTACGATACGGCGGTCGCTAGCTGGGCCAGGGATCACATCACCGTAAGCACGTTTGGCTTCTTCACCGTACCATTCCAAGTAGGAAGCACCGTAAGCAATTTCACCACGAGACTCGGCAATAGGTTTACCTTGCTCGATAGTCATGATGGTTGCTAGGTCTTCTTGGTTTTGCATAACCAAGTCGAACCATTTACGCAGAATGTTTGCACGCGCTTTAGCGGGTTTAGCACGCCACAATTTGAAGGCTTCAGCAGCACTTTCAATTGCACGACGTGTTTCAGCTGCACCCATTTTAGGGATAGTGCCGATCACTTCTGCGGTTGCTGGGTTCTGAACTTCCAGCGTTTCGCCGGAATCAGCGTTTACCCACTGGCCATTAATGTACGCTTGCTGCTTAAACAGCTCTGGACGCGTCAGTTTCATTTGTGTACTCCACGAGCAAAAATCAATTTCATTATTTACTACCACCACCCCCTAGCTACATTGCATGCAACTGGCGGATTGAGCAACTGGCCTACATTGATACACCAGAATAGGCAAATAACCTAGAGCCACTGGCTCAACGAATTACAGTGCCATTTCCCAAGTACCTGATATTTCTACCTATGCGCTGCAAGCCTTACAACGCTGCTTTTATCAATTCTGCCAACTGTGCAAAAGCTGGCCGAATATCATCTTCATTTTCTACCGCTGCATAACCAAAAAGCAAGCCGGGCGATTTACATTCTCCGCTGTAATAGCGTGTTAGCGGTCGTACCCATATCCCAGCCTCATGCGCTGCTTTGGTAATGGCTTCGTCGTCAGTTCCTTCAGGCAAGTGCATCACCAAATGCAAACCTGCTTCTTGGTTGGACAACGGCCATTGCGGCCCGAAATGCTCACTAATGGCATCCCGCAATAAGGTTTGGCGTCGTGCATACACGGCTTTCATCTTACGTATATGCGCCGCGTAATGCCCTTCTGCGATGAAGTCAGCCAATACGGCTTGCTCCATTAACCGGCCCTCACGATACAGCTCTGACAGCGCTACTGAGGCCGCACGCGCGATGGCCTTGGGCAACACCATAAAGCCCATACGCATGCTGGGGAACAGCGTTTTTGAGAACGTACCTAGGTAGATCACCCGATCGTAGCTATCCAAGCCCTGCAACGAAGCAATAGGACGCCCGCCAAAACGGAACTCACTGTCGTAATCGTCTTCGATAATCCATGCGCCGCACTGATTGGCATACTCTAACAACATGCGGCGTCTGGCTAAGCTCATCACCGTCCCAAGGGGGTACTGGTGTGATGGTGTCACGAAAATAAACTTGGGGACATCTTGCTGCATTTGCTCGGGCGTGGGACTCATGCCCTCGTCATCGACGTTAATAGAACGCAAATGAATACCTGCTGACGTGAGCACCGTACTGGCCCCCCAATAGCCAGGGTTTTCCATCCACGCCAAGCACTCTTTATCACCCAACAATTTGGCAATTAAGTCTAAGGACTGGTGAATACCGGAGGTGATCACTACTTGCTCAGGATCACACTGCACGGAACGCGCTAAACGTATATGTTCACTGAGCGCCCTGCGCAGCGGCTTGTAGCCTGCACCGTGGGCATAGGTCATCAGAGAAGGAATGGGCTCACGCCAGTAACGGCGTTGCAAACGCATCCATACCTTACTGGGGAACATCGTGACATCGGGCACACCAGGAATAAAGGGCCCCCACTGATGTCTAGAAGCTTGCGCGGTACTCACCAAGGCAGCACCACGGTCAGACAGTAGCCCATCACCCGTCACCGGCTGCACCAGCTCGGCATCCAACGGCATCACCTGCCCCACCATCACCGGCACTGTATCGGACACAAAGGTGCCGCTGCCCGTAATGGTGATCACATACCCTTCTGCATTTAACTGTTCATACGCCGCAATAATGGTATTGCGGGATAAGCCCATATCACGGGCCAATACACGGCTAGCAGGCAATTTAGTACCTGCCCGCAAATCACCCTGCAAAATTAACGCACTGAATGCCTCATAGACCTGACGGGATAACGGTTTACCGTTATCGCGCTCTAGACGTTGTAAAAGCAACTCATGCAATACGCTTGCGATCATCTTTCTGTCTCATCACACATACGCTTTTGGGGCAGGCAACGACTATGGAAAACCCCGTACACCTTTTTTGGTGATTTTCCATTAAACTGGTCTTGTGGCCTGACCACCTGAATACTAAACCCAAACACCTAATTAGGAAACACGTGTTCTGTAACAGAGCCGTTCTTCTAGATGGTTGAAGGTTATAAAAATCATACCACCCAAATGGCCCCATGACTGAATGCAAAAAGCTTTTTTCTTCAGCACCATGGCCATCATGTAGAAGTGATTACCTACCAAAGGAAAGTCTATGACCCAGCAACGACCAGCAGCTCGCCCTACCGTACAAATTGACAACGATTTTACGCGTGTCACTGAGTGGTACTTTGAGCCCGGAGCCGAAACCGGCTGGCACGGCCACGACATGGACTATGTAGTCGTACCAATGACTACTGGCACACTACAGCTAGAACTGCCTGATGGTTCACAACACAGTAATGCGCTGACACAGGGCCAGAGTTATTGCAGACAAGCTGGTGTGAAACACAACGTTATTAATCCCGGTCCTGAGCCATTTGTGTTCGTAGAAATCGAATTCAAACGGTAGGACTCATCGCTTTTTTTTGCAGCAAGGAAAATCTCATGACCGACATCACCTCCCTTAACATCAACGGTGAACGCTTATGGCAATCGTTGATGGAACTGGCCAAAATTGGTGCCACACCCAAAGGCGGTAACTGCCGTTTGGCGTTGACAGCACTGGATGGCCAGGCCCGCGACATGGTTTGCGGTTGGATGCGTGAGGCGGGGATGACCATTACCGTCGACCAAGTAGGTAACATTTTTGGTCGACGCCCTGGCCGTAACCCAAACCTCCCACCCGTTGCTACAGGTAGCCATATTGATACCCAGCCCACAGGCGGCAAGTTTGACGGTTGTTTTGGTGTAATGGCCGGTTTGGAAGTTATGCGTACCTTGCACGACAACAACATCGAAACTGAAGCACCAATGGAATTGATCATCTGGACCAACGAAGAAGGCACACGCTTCGTACCCGTGATGATGGGCTCTGGCGCCTTCTGCGAAGTATTTCCTATTGAAACGGCTCTGGACGCAGTGGATCTGGATGGTAAATCCGTACGTGAAGAACTGAAAAACATTGGTTACGACGGCGATTACCCCGTTCCTGGCCATGCCTTTGGCAGCTACATCGAAGCCCACATCGAACAAGGCCCCGTGCTGGAAGCAAACGACAACGTAATCGGTGTAGTCACAGGCTCGCTGGGTCTGCGTTGGTATGACGTAGCCGTAACCGGTATGGAAGCCCACGCTGGCCCTACCCCAATGGAACTGCGTAAAGATGCGCTGTACTCAGCCTCTTACATTGTGCAAGGCGTGATTGATATCGCCCGCGAATACGCGCCACAAGGCCGTGGTACGGTTGGTGTGTTGGACGTATACCCCTCTTCCCGTAACGTGATTCCTGGCAAAGTAAGCTTCAGTGTTGACCTGCGCCACGAAGACAGCGCATTGCTGGACGAAATGGAAGCACGTTTCCGCAAACTGTGCGCAGACGTCGCCCAAGGCGAGCACACGGGTTACACCACCGACATCGCTATTACTGATATTCAGCAATTCCCACCTACCCCCTTTGCACCGCACCTGATCGACAGCGTGCGCGCACAAGCCGAGGCTCGTGGTTATTCTCACCAAGATATCGTGACTGGTGCAGGTCACGATGCGGTGTTTGTGGCAAGCAAGCACCCCACATCCATGATCTTTATTCCTTGCAAAGACGGGATCAGCCACAACGAGATTGAAGACGCCAAACCTGAACACGTAGCCATTGGTGCCAACGTGTTGCTGGGCGCAATGCTGGAGCAGGCTAAAGTCTGCTAATTATTCGGGCTGCCCACACGGCAGCCCTTTTTTGCTACGGAAGTTATACATGACTACACCCCTCACCCTGCAGGACTGGGAACAACGGGCAGCCCAGTTGTCGTTCCGCAGCCATGCCATCATTGATGGTAAAGCCTACCAAGGCAATGGCGACGTTCTGGACATTGTTAACCCTGCTACTGGTCAGGTTTTGACCCAAGTTGCCTCCTGCAACGAAGCGGATATTGATGTAGCCGTTCACTCTGCACGCCGCGCCTTCAAATCAGGTGTATGGCGTAATATGCCTCGCGTACAACGCAAGCTGATCTTGCAACGCTTGGCTGAATTGATTCGTGAAAACATGGACGATATCGCCTTGTTGGAAACGCTGAACATGGGTAAACCCATCAGCGAAACCACACAGTTTGATATCCCTGAATCTGCCACGGCGTATGCATGGTACGGCGAACTGATCGACAAACAATACGATGAGATTGCGCCTACCGACAACAACGCGTTGGCCACCATCACACGCCACCCCTTGGGTGTAGTGGCTGCCGTTGTGCCATGGAATTTCCCACTGATGATGTCGTCGTGGAAAGTAGCTCCTGCACTGGCTGCTGGTAATAGCGTGATTTTGAAACCCGCTGATGCCACACCGCTTACCGCCATTCGTTTGGGCGAGTTGGCACTGGAAGCAGGTTTGCCTCCTGGCGTGCTGAACATTGTGCCCGGCACAGGCCCTGTTGCCGGCCAAGCACTGGGCTTGCACCCTGATGTGGATTGCCTGACCTTCACAGGTTCCACCATGACCGGTAAGCGCTTCATGCAGTACTCCGGCCAATCCAACCTAAAACAAATCTGGTTGGAATGCGGTGGTAAATCACCCCATATCGTGTTTGATGATTGTCCCGACTTAGACAAAGCTGCATTGATGGCTGCCGTTGGTATTTTCAACAATCAAGGCGAAGTATGTATTGCAGGCTCACGCCTGTATGTACAACGTGGCATCTACGAAAGCTTTAAAGAAAAGTTGATTGCACACGCTAAAACCATGCTGCCAGGCAATCCGTTGGACCCCAAAACAGCAATGGGCGCCATGGTGACTCAACAGCACATGGGCACAGTGATGGGCTATATCGCGTCAGGCTGCGAACAGGCCACACTGCTTACTGGCGGTAATCAAGTTCGTACCGAAACAGGTGGCTACTACATTGAGCCCACCATTTTCGAAGTGCCTTCACAAGATGTACGCATTATTCGTGAAGAGATTTTCGGACCTGTATTGGCAGTAACAGTATTTGACACCGAAGAAGAAGTTCTACACATGGCTAACGACCACGAGTTTGGTCTAGGCGCCGGTTTGTGGACCAGCAACATTGGCCGTGCGCACCGCATGGGTCGTGAGTTGGAAGCAGGCCTTGTTTGGGTGAACTGCTACTTCAACGGCAATATCGCTATGCCTTTTGGCGGTGTGAAACAGTCCGGCTTTGGTCGCGATAAGTCCATACACGCCATCGACAAATACACCAGCTTGAAATCCACATGGATTGATCTGACCGTATAAGTCGTACACATGTTTTCGTGCGGCCCCTGCTGCACGAAAACATGTCCCTCCAAGGCCTACTCAGCGCCGTTACCGCACGCCACACACCTCGCTGCACCTTCCCCTTTCATTACTCTGCGCTACCCCGCTAGGCACTGTTGCGCCTACGTACGTGCGCAGCAAAGAAAAAGCCCGAATCTGCTTTCACAGACTCGGGCTATTCCTAGGTGCTCAACAGCTTTTAGCCGTAGTGTGGCAAGGTTCGTCGCTCTGCGGCGACTGGCTGCACCTTATGCTACAGACTCGGGCAATGCCAAAGCCTGATCTGTCACGATCTGCAGAATTGCAGGTCGTTTTTCTTCTAGAATCGCTTTGAAAGCCGCTTCTACAGCCGCTTCAATTTGCGTATCGTCAGTGATACGAGCGCCGTATGCACCGAAGGCTTGTGCCAACAATTCGCAATTAGGATTCTTCAACTGTGTACCCGACACACGGCCTGGGTAGTGTTGTTCTTGGTGCAGACGGATAGTGCCGTACTCTTGGTTATCCATCATCACGACCAATATAGGGGCACCGTACGTCACTGCAGTAGACAACTCAGCTTCGTTCATGAAGAACTCGCCGTCACCAGCAATCACTACCGACACACGCTCTGGAGATTGCAGCGATGCCACAATACCGGCTGGTACGCTGTAACCCATGGCACCGTTACGTGCGCTCAATTGGCTAGGGAACACGTTAGTAGGCAAGTAGCGTTGTGCCCAAATGCAGTGGTTACCTGCACCAAAGCTGTATACCGCGTCTTCTGGCAAACGCTTCACAATGGCTTCCATCAAGGCAGTCATGTGAGCAGTACCGGGAGCGGTGCGTGGCAATTCTGCTGGGAAACGAGCGTATTCGCGCTGCACAGCATGGCAACGATCAAACCAAGCTTGACGTTGTTCTGCACCCGACAATTCCACTGTTTCTACCGTACGAGCAAACACTTTAGGGTTTGCCAAGATGTGGTGCGTCATGGAACCGCTGCGACCACGCAGGCTGGTGTCCAAATTCACTTGGTACGTAATGGAAGACGTATCTTGGCGCAGTGTGTAGCCATCGGTAGATACATCACCAGGCACCACACCAACAGCTACCAGCACGTCGCACTCTGCGTACAACGCCGCAGTCGCATCGTCACGACCGTAACCCAAGTAACCCGCATGCGCAGGTGAGTTAAAAGGAATGCGATCCGCAGCACGCCAATCGTGCAGCACAGGAATGCGGTTTTGCTCAGCAAAGTGTGTCAACTGACGGGACGCTTCGCTATCCCAATTCTGACCACCTACGAACAACAAGGGTTTTGCAGCAGAAGCCAAAGCAGCAGTCAGTGCCGCCAATTCATCTTGGCCTACAGCACCTTGTGCCACGGGCAACACGGGCTGCAATTCACGGGTGAATTCTTCGCGGATGATGTCTTCTGGCAAACCTACTACTACTGGGCCGGGACGGCCTTCCATCGCAGCAAAAAACGCTTCAGCCACAACCTCAGAAGCACGTTCTGCACTGTCCAACACAAACACGCGTTTGCACTGTGACCCAAACCACGCTTTAGGATCAAACTCTTGGAAAGACTCGCGCTCGCGGTCTGCCACGGGAATCAAGCCCACGAACAATACCATTGGCACGCCATCTTGCCAGGCTGTGTGAATACCAGTGAAAGCCTGAGCAGCACCAGGACCACGTGTAACCATGGCTACACCAGGTCTACCAGTGAATTTACCGTAGGCATCAGCCATGTAAGCCGCAGCGGCTTCGTGACGGCACACCACACTCTGGATATTGGTGTCGTACAGACCATCCAGCACGGCCAGGTAGCTTTCGCCTGGCACTACAAAAACCCTATCAACTCCGTGAAGGGCCAAGCTCTCAGCGATAGCTCTACCAGCGTGTAGTTTATTGCTCATTTCCATTCCCTATAACGATGATGGCTACCACTGTTCATCCGGTATGCCATTCCATATTCTTACAAGCGGCCTAGTGGCCTGACCACCTAAATTACAATCATAGCAGGTTTGTTTGCTTCAACGTATAAAAAAAGCCAGACAATTCTGCTGAAACCCCAGCATAGCGGGGCTTGTGCAGCTTGCACCCACGCAAAAGGTGACTACAAGCTGCTGTTTACACTTCCTTAGAGGTCAGGCCAGTTAGGCGCCTCTAACATCCTGCTCGTATGCTGCAAACAACGCCGCACGCTTTACAACGCGTCTAGCGGTGGCTGCAACTGGACCATCTACCCACTCTGCATCAGGTGTAGATGCATCTTGGCTTGCGGCTTTTGCCAGTACTGCTTCAGCAGCTGCCACATCATCCATAGAGGGTGAAAAGTACTCGTGTACTACCGGTGTTTGACGTGCATTGACGACACACTTTGCCTGCAAGCCCACGCTGCGCGCCCACGCAAGGTCAGCTTTGAAAGCATCTTCATGTTTGAAGTTAAACGGGCAATCAATGGCCAACACACCTGCTGCACGGCATTCGATCACAAAGCGTTGACGAATGGCGTACAACGCAGTGCCTGTTGCACTACGCTCTAACCACAAGTCAGCACTTAAATCTTCTGCTGCCAACAAGCACGCTGACACACGCGGTGACGCACGCAATACTGCTGTACAGTTCACCAGCGCCAAGGCCGATTCCAACGTAGGGATGATTTCAGTTTGGCCTGCTGTCAGACCACACTTCTCTTCCCACTGACTAATCGCCGCATCCAAGGCAGCAATTTGCTCAGGGTACTCTGAGTGCGGTAACAAAATGGCTTGAGGTGCTGCAGCCATAATGCCGGCCAAGTCTTCGTGCCCGTCTTCTTCCAACTTATTAATACGTACCGCAGCCACCTTGCCCGCCGCTTTGCAAGCGGCGAACAAGTCGTGCAGACGTTGGCGTGCTACTGGTCTATCTTCTGGAAGCGTAAATTCTTCCAGATCCGCCACCACCACATCCGCCATACCTTCTACAGCGGCTTGGTGGGCGGCTTGGTCCATTCCTGGCACAAACTGCCAAGAACGACGCAATGCAGGCGGACGACGTAACAATGAGAACGCTTGAGTCATGGCTTAGCTCCTACGCTACGGTGTTCGGCAAGAACATTACTAGTGATGGTACAAACATCAACAGCAACAATACCGACAACATGGCCAACACCATCCACGACAGCGGACGCAGTGTTTGCATCATGCTAATACCACCAATCCTACACGCGGCCAGCAAGTCCACACCCAGCGGCGGTGTGTTTGCACCAATCGCCAAGTTAACCACCAACAAAATACCGAAGTGCACAGGATCAATACCGAAGTGGTGAATCGCAGGCATTACAACTGGAGCCACGATAATGATCAGCGCGATCGCTTCCATGAACGTACCCAACACCAGCAGTACAGCCATGATCAACAGCATGACGCCGTATTTGCTATCGGTGAAGTTCACCAAGAACTGAGCCAAGCTGTGTGGCAATTGCTCTGCAATCAGAATCCATGCAAACAACGCTGCAGCACCGATAATCAGCAAGATAGACGCACTGATTTCAGCAGTAACTTTCAGGTCATTCCACAGTTTTTTGAATGTCAGGGAACGGTACCAGAATGCACCAACCACCAACGCATACACAATGGCACTAGAAGCAGCCTCGGTTGCAGTAAAGATACCGAACCTAATACCACCAATAATCAACACAGGTACCATCAATGCAGGCAAGGCATCAAAGAACGATGCACGTAGCTCTTTAGCATTGAAAGGCTGACCACCACTCCAACCGTGTTTGCGAGACATCCAGACCGCAACCACGATCAAGGACAAGCCCAGCAACAGACCAGGAATAATACCGGCCATGAACAGTTTGCCAACGGATGTATCGGTAATCGTGCCGTACACGATCAACACAATACTAGGCGGGATAATAGTGGAACTTGCCCCCGCACACCCTACCAGCGCCGCACTAAAGCCTCTATCGTAGCCACGTTGCGCCATCGTAGGCAGCATCAAGCTACCAATCGCTACCACGTCAGCCACGCCAGAACCTGACAGCGCACCAAACATCATACAAGCCAGAACTGCTACGATCGCCAGACCACCGGGCACGTCACCCACGATAGCCGCACACAAGCGCACGATACGCTGTGTCAGACCCGCACTGTTCATCAACTGCGCCGCCAACACAAACAGCGGGATGGCGAGCAATGTAAAACTATCCAAACCAGAAACAAACTGTTGGGCGGCAACCATCGTAGGCGCTGCATCAAACAACAGTAAATAGGCTACTGAAGCCAGTACCAAACCGAAGGCCACGGGCACATCGATTAGTAGGGTGACTGCAAAAATACCAAGAAGCGCTAAAGCACCTAACGACATGATCAGCTCTCCTTCGCTTCATCCGAAACCAGCCCGAACAATTGTCCCAGCTGAACGATCACCATGGCAGCACATGCCACGGGTAATGCTAAATAGACAAACCCTGCATCCACGCCAATAGCGGGCAATGGTTGTCCCATTGTTAATTGACTCAATTCCCAGCCGGCGTAACCCAATACAGCCAAACCGAAGATCATGGACACATCACCCACCTTACGCACAAAGTCTTGCAATGCGCCGGGAGGCAAAATGGTGGACAGCAAACCTGCTGTCAAGTGAGAACGACGGTAGGTACATGCCACGCCGCCTAAGAATGCACTCCATACCAGGATGAAGCGAGGCAGTTCTTCTGCCCAGTGGGGTGTTTGGTGCCAGAAAAAACGTTGCACCACCACATAACTGATCAATACCGCCATCAGGGCTGCCCCAAGCGCTGCCAAGTACAGGCAGGCGTGGGACAAACCGGCGATTAGTCGCCGTATAACCATTATTTAGTTCTCCTGACGGTATTTCTGCAAAGTATCCATCAGGTCTTGACCAAATACTTTCTCGTACTCGGCCCACACTGGTTGTACCGCTTCCATGAATGGAGCTGGGTCAACTGTATTAACCTTCATACCTTTTTCTTCTAACAGACGAACGTATTCTTGTTCACCTTCTTGAACCATTTCGCGCTGTTTATCACGCCAAGTGGCTGCGGCTTCCAGAATGATCGCTTTGTCTTCGTCAGAGATTTTCTTCCAAACTGGTTTGGAGATGATCAAGCTAGCAGGACCCCAAACGTGGCCTGTCAGTGATGCATACTGCTGAACGTCAAAGAAAGAAGAGGTGTAAATGATGGACAGAGGGTTCTCTTGTGCATCAAATACTTTTTGCTGCAATGCGGAGTACAACTCACCAAATGCCAAAGGAGCAGGGTTTGCGCCTAGAGCAGTAAAGGTGTCCAAACGCATTTTGTCTGGTGTTACACGTGTTTTCAGACCAGTCATATCGGCTGGTGTGTTGATAGGACCGCGGTTGTTCGTCATGTGACGGAAACCGTTTTCCCACCAAGAAACAATCACCAAGTTGCGTTTGTCAGCCAACTCAGCCAATTGCTCGCCCAGCTCACCGTCGTACGCGTTGTACGCTTGCTGAACGTTAGCCCATGTGTAAGGCAGTTCTACGATACCGAACTTGGCATCAATAGGTTGCAGGGAACCGCTACCAATAATCGCTGCGCCTTGGCTACCAATTTGCAGACCTTCCAGCATGGTTTTTTCGTTGCCAAGCTGACCACTAGGGTAGGTCACGAAATTGATTCGGCCATCTGTGCGCTCTTTAACTTCTTGTGCAAAACCATCTGCAGCAACGCCCCAGCTATGATTGGGTGCCAACACGTGGCCCAATTTAATATCCAATGCGTGTGCTGGAGCCATCGCCAACAGCGAGGCACCTGTCATGACTAAACCGAATAAGGATTTCTTCAGTCTCATTCCCTTCTCCTAAGAACAGCCTAAATAAGGCGGCTAACCTATACCTTCATTTCCAAAATCGACGCGTAAACGCGCCAAGATGCTAACCAAGTGGTCATGCATCGCAGATCGAGCTCGCACCTTGTCGCGAGACTTGATGGCATCCAAAATACGGCCATGTTCCATTTGGGCTTTTTCCCAAACGTTGGCGTCTACAAAATGTTTTTCCATGCGCGAGAACATAGGGCTGTGTAATGCCAGTTCCCATACGTGCGCGATAGTGGCTGCCAAGGCACTGTTGCCACAAGCCGCGGCAATGGCCATATGAAAAGCCCTGTCTTCGTGCGCCGGCGTGGAACTACCTTCCATGCTTTCGTATGCAGCCTGAATGGCTTGCAGCTGTTCTTCCGTTGCGAGCGCAGCAGCCAACTCGGCGCTTTCAGGCTCTAGCAATAAACGGGTTTCCAGCAAACCAAAGGG
>JBQELO010000006.1:0-205504 GCA_052103955.1 Paenalcaligenes sp.
ACCGCTGACCTCTTGCATGCCATGCAAGCGCTCTCCCAGCTGAGCTATACCCCCTTGGATGTTCGCATTTAACTGCTGCATCAACGAAGAAATGAAATTATGCACGACTTTTAGGTTTGGTGCAAGTCTTTTGGGAAAAAGAGCCAAAACACCTATAAAAAAACGCTCTTGTAGCTTTTTGACACGTTTTTTAGAATTAAGACACTAATTCTGACAAAAAAAGTTAAGAAACCACTATTGAGGCCGTTATTAGGTGGAGTTCGTTCTTTTGACTCATATAGGCTGCTGTATCTTTTGTGCTCCGTTGTAAAGATACGCTCAGCTAGTGCAGGGGTGTATAGCTACAGCCCTGATGTATGCGCATCTTTCTCCTCCGCGATTTTTTGCATCACGAATGAAAAACCTTGATTCTTGCTCTGATGATTACTCCACCACAACACTAGAAGAGTTGGTGGGGCTGTTGCGGCACCAGGCGTCGGCCCAGAGTGGCTTAGAACATATGATGTCAAAGCTATTGAGCACGGCGTTGCTGGGCGTAGCGGTGGTTCAGAACGATCAGTTCTTATTCGCGAACCCCATGCTACAGCAAATGCTAGATAGTTCAGAGGGGGTATTGCGGCAAACCGTCCCTTTTTCGTCGCTACGATTGCTGCCATATGCACTACCTTCGTGCGCCGGTAATACCGAGAAAGTGGCAACTTCGCAGATAGATGTGCATTATGAGTGCCGCTGGCAAACACCCAAAGGTAAATTGTTGGATGTGGATATCTATGCTGTGGTGGTGCCGTGGGGAGAAAGCAAAGCGACTATTGTCTTAGTAAACGATATTAGTGTACGTAAGCAGTATGAAGCATCGGCTCGTTTAGCAGGTTTGGTGTATGAAACCACCTCGGAAGCGATAGTGGTCACGGATGAAGACGGTGTGGTGGTAGATGCCAATCCGGCTTTTAGTGCGATTACGGGCTATACCTTAGAAGAAGTTCTGGGCCAACGTTTAAATATGCTGGCTTCCGGCAAGCAGAGTCCGCAGTTTTATCAAAAAATGTGGGCTGAGTTGGCAGAATCAGGCCAGTGGCAAGGCGATATTTGGAACCGACGAAAAAACGGTGAAGAATACGCGGAGCGTTTACACATTAGCACCAGCTGGAATCCTGATGGCAGTGTGTATAGGCGTATAGGGGTGTTTTCAGACATCACCAGCCATAAAAAACGCGAAGCGTTGGTATGGCGTCAGGCTAACTACGACCATTTGACGAACTTGCCAAATAGGCAACGTTTTCACGGCCGCTTGCACGAGGCTATGCAGCAGTCCATACAAAAGGGTAGTCCTTTTGCATTGATCTTTCTCGATCTGGATATGTTCAAGGATGTGAATGATACCTTGGGGCATAACGTGGGCGATGAGCTGCTTAAAGAGGTGGGTAGACGGCTACAGACTTGCGTGCGTGATAGCGATGCTGTGGCACGCTTGGGCGGTGATGAGTTCACCGTGATCGTATCTGGTGTTGAAGACTTATCGGTAGTAGAGCGTATTTGTCAGCAAATACTAGGCACATTGGCCAAGCCTTACAAGTTGGGCGAAGAGGTGGCCATGATCTCTGCCAGTTTGGGCGTCACCATGTATCCTGCCGATGCGAATGACGCGGGCGAGTTGCTGAAGAATGCCGACATGGCGATGTATGCGGCTAAGGAGTGTGGGCGTAATCAATACTGTTTCTTCTTGCCGGCGATGCGAGAAGCGGTGCAGGCACGAGTACAGTTTTCGCGCGACTTACATATTGCCTTGGCAGAGAACCAGTTTAGGCTGTATTACCAACCTATTATTAACGTGCAAACAGGTAAGGTTTGCAAGGCAGAAGCGTTGATTCGCTGGTTGCATCCCGATTTGGGGTTAGTGCCACCGTCTGAATTCATTCCCTTTGCGGAAGACTCAGGCCTTATTGTTGAAATAGGTAATTGGGTATTTAACGCGGCGGTAGATCAGGCAGTGGAATGGCGCTCGTTTGGTAAGGACTTCCAAATTAGTGTGAACGTATCGCCCGCACAGTTTTATGCCAACGGTGTGAACCCTAACGATTGGTTGCAGCGTATTGAAGATGCTGGCTTAGACATGTCTAGCATTGTGATAGAAATTACCGAGCGTTTGCTGCTAGATACCAATGCTAACGTCACCAAAATTTTGCGTGTGTTTAGGGATGCGGGCATTGCTATTGCACTGGATGACTTTGGCACCGGTTTTTCGTCTCTGACGTATTTAAAACGTTACCCCATTAATTTCATCAAAATCGACCAATCCTTTGTACGAAACATCGAGCCTGGTTCTGAGGACCAGGCGTTATGTGATGCCATGATTGTGATGGCCCATAAGTTGGGTATGGAAGTGATTGCCGAGGGCGTGAGTGCTGAGGTGCAACTTAGTTTGTTGCAAGATGCTGGTTGTGATTATTTGCAGGGCTTTTTGTTCTGCCCGCCCGTGCCCGCAGAGCAATTCCAAAAGTGGATGCAAAACTGGCGTTATCCAGAAACGCCAGCATTGAGCAATAAATAGCTAAGGTTATTATGCAGAGCGGCGGCGTAAACGGCCGGCGCCTGCTATAAAGCAAACCAGCAACGAGAAGGCAATAATAGGCGTGTTTCCCCAGCGTACATAAGGGGTCAGGCCACTCATGCCTTGTACTTCTACATCCAGAATGGCGCGCTGGTTGGGCGTCACCATAGCCAAAATAGCACCCGTATGATCTATAGCGGCTGTAGCGCCCGTGTTGGTGGCACGCAGCATAGGGCGTGCGCTTTCCATGGTGCGCACTCTAGAGATTTGTAGATGCTGGCGCAGTGCCCACGAATCCCCAAACCACGCCAAGTTACTGCTATTAATCAAAATATTGGCACCGCTATCTTGCTGGGCAGGGCGCACAGCGCGGATAATCTCTTCACCAAACACGTCTTCGTAGCAAATGTTGGGGGCAATGAGCAGGTTGTTCAGTGCAAAGTTTTGTTGGCGAGTATCACCG
The DNA here is from genome assembly GCA_052103955.1 of Paenalcaligenes sp. GTDB lineage: Bacteria > Pseudomonadota > Gammaproteobacteria > Burkholderiales > Burkholderiaceae_B > Paenalcaligenes. The sequence goes on from JBQELO010000006.1 coordinate 3,012, forward strand.
CGCGCAAACTCACCTAATGGGATTTGCATCATATCGATGAACCAGCGAAAACCTTGGGGCACAAACTCACCAAAGGGCACCAAGTGAAACTTGTTGTACTGCATGGTTTGGCGCTGCAGTATGTCTTGTGCTGTGGTGGTGGGGCTAATCGTAATCAGGCTATTCGTGTAGTACGACGGGTTGTCTGGGTCAGACATAGGTACGCCCAGTATTACTGTCGCTTGTTGGCGTTTTGCGATATCAATCCAAATTTGCCACTCTTGTTCAGACAGCAAATACTGCATTAACGGTACGACGGTTTCAGGCAGCACAATTAATTCTGGCTGTGCCCCCGCTTCTTTTTCTGGTAATGCACTCATGTATTGGTAGGTGCGAATACCGTCCAGTAAATACTGAGGGTCAAACTTCTGAGACTGCGGAATATTGCCCTGTACCAGTCTGGCCATAATGGGCGAGCCTTCTGGTTTCGCCCATTCTAGTTGTTGCCAATACAGGCTTAGAGCACCCAGCACCGCACTGACTAACAGCGCCATTGCGGGTGGTTTGTTGTGCATGTGTGTAGGGGTAAGCAGACTTAGAGCGGCGGCACAAAATGCGGCGCTCCAGCTAATAGCATAGCTGCCTAGTATGGCGGCCCACCCTGCAAAGAAACCGTCTACATGAGCGTAGGCGATGTTTAACCAAGGGAAACCAGTCAGTAGGCTGCCGCGCAGCCATTCAAATAAGGTCCACACCGAGGCAGTTAGTGTGGCGAGTAGCAGTGCTTGCAGCCAAGGGGGGCCGCGGCGGGGTTGTAGTACGCGTATCAGCCAGATAGCGGCTACCACAAAGCCTGCTAATGCGGAGGCAAGCAAGGCAACGGCTAGTGCGGCAAGAGCCGGGTGCAAATTGCCGAAGTCGTGCATGCTGATGTAGAGCCAATAAAGTCCTGTAGCAAAATTACCTGCACCAAATAGCCATGCTTGTCCTAACGCCTGTCGTGTGCTGGCAGCATGAACACTGCATGCAAACAAAACGGCTAGCGTAATGAGTTGAACAAAAGGTAGGGCTTGTAAGGGGAGAGGGTCCGGTGCAAAGCTGGTGGCGTGTACGACACCAGCCAGCAGCACCAGAAAGTAATTGGATTGCCGTGGCTTTATTGGACTAGCGCTCATAGCGTTGCGGTAGAGGAGTCTTCCGAGTTGGGAAGCTCACGCTGTACGTGTAGCCAGAGCGCCCGTTTTGGGTCAGCTCGTAAAACGGTAAAGCGTAAGCCCTGACGTTCAATTGTTTCGCCGCGACGTGGGATGTGTCCCAGCTCGGCACCTAGCCATCCACCTACCGTGTCGAACTCGTCGTCTGTAAGGTGTGTGCCAAAGGCATCGTTGAAATCTTCAATCTCAGTGATGGCCATTACGCGCCAACCATTGTGTCCGGTTTGGAAAATGGTTTGTTCGGCTTCGTCATCGTATTCGTCTTCGATGTCACCAACGATCTGCTCTAAGACGTCTTCCATGGTGATTAGCCCAGCAGTACTGCCGTGCTCATCAATCACGATGGCAATATGATTGCGGCTGCTACGGAATTCGTGCAGCAAGACGTTTAGACGCTTGGTCTCGGGAATAAATACAGCAGGGCGCACCAAGGGGCGTAGATCAATACCTGGATTGGCGATAGAGAGTAAGAGGTCTTTGGCGAGCAAAATGCCAATGATGTTGTCTCTATCGTTTTCATACACTGGAAAACGGGAACGGCCAGTTTCGATGATGATCGGCAGCAATTCAGCTAAGGGGGTAGAGATATCGAGTAAATCGATTTTTGCGCGGGGAACCATGATGTCTGCCACAGTTTTGCTGGCAACATCCAGTGCGCCGGAAATCATGGCAGCAGCTTCGCTGTCGATGATGCCTCGTTCTTGGGCACTTTGAAGTATCGCTTTAATATCTTCGCGATCTTCGGGTTCAGGGCGGCGTTTAAATAAGCCGCTTAAACGGGAAAGACGTTTCTTCTTTCGGGGCTCAGGGTCTGATGAATGTGAGTCTGACATTGTCCAGTGGACGCTTGATGAAAACACTGAGCATAACCGAAACAGCGCGCAAGTAATAGTTATTTTGCCAGATAAGGATTAGGGATTTTCAATGATTGAAGAATCTCGATTTCCAAACCTTCCATATCTTCTGCGTCTTCCTCGTCAATATGATCGTAGCCTAACGCATGCAATACACCATGCACGGTAAGGTGCGCGGCGTGTTGTAAAAGTGTTTTGTTTTGCTCTACGGCTTCGCGTTGCAAAACCTCATCACAGATGATGATGTCTGCTGTAAGGCGTTGATTTTCATCTACACCGTATTCGAAAGTCAGCACATTGGTGGCGTAGGGTTTATCGCGGTATTGGCCGTTTAGTTCGGTCATTTCCTCTGGGCCCACCAAGCGCAAAGCCAGCTGTGCACAGGTGAAGGGGGCTGCCTCACCGGCTTCGTGGTAAACGGCAACGGCGCTGTCTAGGGCTTTTTGTACCCAGTTACGTAGACGCCAGCGAGGCAAGGTTTCTTGGCAATCGCTAGCGTATTGAATGCTGAGGTGTAGTTCAGTTTTCATCGTTCTGATGGCTTTCGTAGGCATCAATAATGCGGGCAACCAATGGGTGGCGCACCACATCTTTGCTGGTAAGTTGGGTAATGGCTATGCCGGGTACAGACTGCAATACACGCACGGAATGTTCTAAGCCGCTGCGTTGTCCGCGAGGCAAGTCTACTTGAGTAGGGTCGCCAGTAATCACGGCTTTGCTACCAAAACCTATACGGGTCAGGAACATTTTCATTTGTTCAGACGTGGTGTTTTGGGCTTCATCTAAGATCACAAAGCTGTGGTTCAGTGTGCGGCCACGCATATAGGCCAATGGGGCGACTTCAATCATTTGTTTTTCAAACAAACGTTGTACTTTGTCGTAGCCCATCAAGTCATACAGTGAGTCGTACAGCGGGCGTAGATAAGGGTCTATTTTTTGGTTTAGGTCGCCCGGTAAAAAGCCTAAGCGTTCACCGGCCTCTACAGCAGGGCGTGTGAGCACAATACGTTGAACGGCTTCGCGTTCCAATGCATCAATAGCGCAGGCTACTGCCAGAAAGGTTTTACCCGTACCGGCAGGGCCAATACCAAAGCTGATGTCGTGGCTGAGTATTTGGCTTAGGTAGTCGCGTTGACGAGGTGTGCGCGGGCGCAGATCTCGTCGGCGTGTACGTAGGCTTAACTCGTCATCGTCTAATGTGGGGGCAGGTGTACTGGGGTCTGCCAGCAAAGGCTTGCTACGGTGCTTGCCTTTGCCATTGCTCTGCGAGGGTTGCACACGACTTTTGAGTTCAACCAACCCCAGTTGAATATCATCAATGCTTAGGGATTTGTGTACGGCACGATTATGAAACCATTCTATGGCTTCAGTGGCTAGCCGTACGTCTTGGCCCTGCAAGGTGATGTGATTGCCACGGCGTTTAAGCGTAACGTCAAACGCGTGGGCAATCTGTTTCAGGTTTTCATCTATTGGCCCACAAAAGTTAGCCAGATGGGTGTTGTCACCCTCTAGATGAATGGTATGAATAGGGTCGGATGACGTGTCGTGTTGACTCATGCAGTAGTAGTACTTTCAGAGGTCACCATTTCACCACGTAGCGTGTTGGTCATCGCTTGTGTGATGCGTACAGTCACCATTTGGCCAATGAGGCGGGAGTTTGCAGGGAAGTTCACAATACGGTTGTTTTCAGTACGGCCCATCACTTCGCTTTCGTCGCGACGAGAGAGACGCTCTACTAACACACGTTGTTCTGTTCCTACCATGGCTTCACCAATGGCAGTTGCTTGCTCGTTAATCAGAGCTTGCAAGCGGTGCAAACGTTCGAATTTCTCTTCTTTGCTGGTGGTGTCTTCTAGATCGGCAGCAGGTGTGCCAGGTCGACGTGAATACACAAACGAGAAAGAGGTATCAAAGCCTACATCTTGAATCAGTTGTAGGGTTTTTTGGAAATCTTCTTCGGTCTCACCAGGGAAGCCCACAATAAAGTCGGATGACAAGGTGATGCCAGGGCGTGCTGCACGCAAACGGCGCACGATAGACTTAAATTCCAGCGAGGTGTAGCCACGTTTCATGGCAGCCAGCACGCGGTCACTACCGGCTTGTACCGGCAAGTGCAAAAACGGTACCAGTTTAGGCAGTTTACCGTGCGCTTCGATCAAGCGGGTGGTCATTTCTTTGGGGTGAGACGTGGTGTAACGAATACGCTCAATACCAGGAATGTCGTGCACGTATTCCAGCAGCATGGCGAAGTCAGCAATGTCCGCGCTGTCTTGCATAGGGCCACGGTAGGCGTTGACGTTCTGACCTAGCAAGGTGACTTCTTTTACACCTTGGTCTGCCAAGTCGGCCACTTCAATCAGCACATCCTCAAAGGGGCGGGAGACTTCAGCACCACGGGTGTAAGGCACCACACAGAAACTGCAGTATTTGCTACAGCCTTCCATAATGGACACAAAAGCAGTGGAGCCATCAATACGAGCTGGTGGTAGGTGATCGAATTTTTCGATCTCGGGGAAGCTGGTATCGACTTGCGAGCGACCACTGTTACGGCGTTGTTTGATTAGCTCTGGCAAGCGGTGCAGGGTTTGGGGGCCAAACACAACGTCCACAAAAGGCGCACGTTCTACAATGGCTTTGCCTTCTTGGCTGGCTACACAGCCACCAACGCCAATCACTAAATTTGGGTTTTGTTGTTTTAGGTGACGCACCCTACCCAAATCAGAAAACACTTTTTCTTGCGCTTTTTCGCGCACAGAACAGGTGTTAAACAGAATGATGTCTGCTTCGTCTGGGTTGGATGTTAATTCTACCGGGCCTTGTTGATTCAGTACGTCGGCCATTTTTTCCGAATCGTACTCGTTCATTTGGCAACCAAAGGTACGAATAAACAGTTTGCGGGTAGGGAGCTGCTCGTCTTGGGCAGCAGTAGAGGTAGAGTTGGTATCTTGCATGATGGGTGCCGTGACGGGTGTAGACCCCGGGGGCATAAAATTGAAAGAAAGTAGTATAACGCGTCCCACGTGCTGAACGTGGTACCGCAAGAGTGGGTGTGGTGTATGTGTGGAAAACGGCAAGAAAAAAGCCAGAGTAAGAACTCCGGCTTTTTTGCTTAACCTAGCACTTCGGCTTCGGTGTCGTCGTCTTTTTTGACGGGCTTGATCAGATCTTCGCGCTTGATGCCTAGCCACATAGAAATGGCTGCAGCCACAAACACAGAAGAGTAAATACCAAACCAAATACCAATGGTCAGTGCCAACGAGAAGTAATGCAGCGTTGGGCCACCAAAGAACAGCATGGACAACACCATCATCTGGGTGGAACCGTGAGTGATCACAGTACGCGAGATGATTTGAGTAATAGAGGTGTCGATGACATCCGAGGTGGACATACGGCGTTGTTTGCGGAAGTTCTCACGAATACGGTCCATTACCACTACGGACTCGTTCACGGAGTAACCCAATACCGCCAGTACCCCTGCCAATACCGCCAATGAGAACTCCCACTGGAAGAAGGCAAAAAAGCCCAGAATGATTACCACGTCGTGCAAGTTAGCCAATGCACACGATACAGCCAGTTTCCACTCAAAGCGAAACGCCAAGTACACCATGATACCCACTACGACGAACAGCAGTGCCATCAAGCCGTTGTGTACCAGTTCTTGACCTACCTGTGGACCAACGAACTCCACGCGGCGTAGCTCTACCTGGTTGCTAGTAGAGGCGTCGGCAGATTGCAGGGCGCTAAGTACGGCTTTACTTTGTTCGGTGCTGGCGTTGTCGTGGCCTTCGCCCGGGGAGGGCAGGCGGATCATGACGTCGCGTGGTGTACCAAAGTTTTGCACTTGGAAATCACGGTAGCCCAAACCACCAATGGTCTGACGCACATCGTCTAGCGATACGGCTTCTTTGTAATTGACTTCAATGACGGTACCGCCAGTGAACTCAATAGACAGGTTGAAGCCTCGGGCAACAATGAAAAACACCGCAGCAACAAAGAAGATGACACTAATCAGGTTCAGCACCAACGCGTGGCGCATGAAAGGGATAGTGCGGGAAATTCTAAAAAATTCCATGTTATTCCAGGCTTACTGTTTGTTATCAGGTTTCCAGACCTGGCCAATAGCCAGACTCTGCAGACGACGGCGTCGGCCGTACCACAGGTTCACGAGGGCGCGCACACCAACTACGGAGGAGAACATGGAGCTCAAAACCCCCAGAATGTGTACTACCGCAAAGCCTCGTACGGGGCCTGAACCAAATGCCAGCAGCGCAATACCTACAATCAAACTGGTTAAGTTAGAGTCGAAAATGGTTGCCCATGCTCTATCGAAACCAAGGTTAATTGCTTGTTGGGGACTGGCGCCGTTACGTAGCTCTTCACGAATACGTTCGTTAATCAGTACGTTAGCGTCAATAGCCATACCCAGTGTCAACGCAATCGCTGCGATACCCGGCAGGGTCAACGTGGCTTGCAGCATAGACAGCATAGCTAGCAACAAGAGTACGTTAAAAGTCAGACCCAGTGTGGAGAACACGCCAAACAGCTGGTAGTAAATAATGATGAAAATCGCAATGGCAATAAAGCCGTACAAGGTAGAGTCAAAACCCTGTTTGATGTTTTCTGCACCCAGGCTTGGGCCAATGGTGCGTTCTTCAATGATTTTCATCGGGGCAGCCAACGAACCCGCACGCAGCAACAACGAAATGTCGGTTGCTTCTTGAGCGTTCATGCTGCCAGAAATTTGTACTTGGCCATTAGGAATTTCGCCGCGAATAACGGGGGCCGTTACCACTTCGCCCTTACCTTTTTCAAACAGCACAATGGCCATGCGCTTGTTGATGTTGTTGCGGGTTACGTCACGGAAAATACGTGAGCCTTTGTTGTCCAGCGTTAGGTTAACCGTAGGCTGTTGTGTTTGCTGATCGCGGCCAGGTTGAGCATCTTGCAGGTTTTCACCAGTAAGAACGATTTGACGACGCAGCAGCAAGGGGCGGCCATCACGGTCGGTGTAGCGCTCTAAACCAAACGGTACAGTACCTGCCATCAAGGCGGCTGTAGCAGTAGGGGAGTCATCTACCAAACGGATTTCCAACGTAGCAGTACGGCCTAGAATTTCTTTGGCTTTAGCAACGTCTTGTACACCAGGCAACTGCACAACAATACGATCAGAACCTTGTTGTTGAATAACAGGTTCAGAAACGCCTAGCTCGTTAATACGGTTGCGCAGCGTTGTAATGTTCTGGCGCAGGGCATTGGTTTGAGCTTGGATCAGAGCAGTCTCAGACAGAGTACCCACTAATTCGAAGCTGCCTTCTTGGCCGGAAGCGTTCACGAATTGCAAGTCAGGTACTTGGCGACGCAATGCCGTGATGGCATCAGAGCGTGCATCAGCAGAGCCAAGGTTCACGACCAGTGACAAGTTCTGACGCTCTACGCCTTTTTGCGCAATATCAGCTTCACGTAATACGGTGCGAACTTCGGATGCCAGTGATTCGTAGCGTCCGGTTAGTGCGCCTTGCATGTCGACTTCCAACAGGAAGTGCACGCCACCGCGCAAGTCCAGACCCAAGTGCATAGGTTGTGCACCTATGGCGGTTAGCCAGCTTGGGGAAGCAGGCATCAGGTTCAGGGCGACGGTGAATTCAGGGTCTTCGGCATTAGGAACCAGTTCACGCTCGATAATATCTTTAGCTTTGAACTGTGTGTCGGTTGAGTCAAACCGTACACGAATAGTGCCAGAGGTACCGTGCTGCTCGAAATAGGACCCTGTGGACGTAAGGTTGTGACGTTGCAGTATGCCTTCAACGCGCGACAAAGTGCTCAGATCCACTTTAACCGTGGACTTGGCGGAGGCTATCTGCACGGCTGGCGATTCGCCATAGAAATTAGGCAGTGTGTAGATCACGCCTATGACCAGTGCGACCAGTACAGTGAGATATTTCCAGATAGGATAACGATTCATGGGTACTTCGGCAGAAACGGTACACAAAGCCCGAACGGGTGTTCGGGCTGGAGGAGGGAGTTACAAGCTTTTGATTGTGCCTTTAGGCAGAACAGAACCAACAGCTTGACGTTGCAGCAGGATTTCCACTGGCTTTTCTGCCAAGGAAGCAACTTCCAACGTAATGTAGTTGTCTTGTACTTTGCTGATTTTGCCTAGCAGACCACCCGTAGTGATGACCTCATCACCCTTACCCAGATTAGCTACCAGATTACGGTGTTGTTTCTGACGTTTCATCTGAGGACGGATCATCAGGAAGTACAAAATAACGAACATCAGAATGATAGGCAACATACCTACCAAAGCGTTTTCGCCACCGGCTGCGGCTTGAGCGGGGATAACTGTCAGAATGTCAGCAATAGACATAGAGGCTCCTGTGTAATCGGAATTGTTCTTAAAAATTAAGGTGTATGTAAGCAAAGCGTTATTGTAGCGACATCTTCTTCGTCTGTAAGACTTATTCTATACCGCGAGAACGGTCGCGTGCGAAAGCCGCTTTCCACTCTTCAAAACGCTCAGCTGCTATAGCATCGCGCATTTCCTGCATGATTTGCAAATAAAAATGCAGATTGTGATACGTATTTAAACGTGCACCAGCAATCTCGTTAGAACGTTGTAAATGATGTAAGTAAGCGCGAGAGAAATTCTGGCAAGTATGGCACTGACAAGATGGGTCCAGAGGACGTGTGTCATCGCGATAACGTGCATTGCGGATTTTTACATCACCAAAACGAGTGAATAGCCAGCCGTTACGCGCATTACGAGTAGGCATTACGCAGTCAAACATGTCCACGCCCTGACTTACACCTTCGACTAAGTCTTCGGGTGTGCCTACGCCCATCAAGTAGCGGGGCGCATTTTCTGGCAGGCGTGGGGCTGTGTGCTGCAAAATGCGGAACATGTCTTCTTTGGGCTCGCCCACAGACAAACCACCGATGGCATAACCTTCAAAGCCAATCTCAGTTAGGCCTGCCAAGGACTCTTCACGTAGATCTTCGTACATGCCGCCTTGCACAATACCAAAGAGGGCATTGGGGTTTTCTAGGGCGTTGAACTCATTACGTGAACGCTTGGCCCAACGCAGTGACATGCGCATGGATTGCGCCGCTTCTTCATGCGTGGCAGGGCGCTCATCAATAAGATAGGGCGTGCATTCATCAAACACCATCACAACATCGGAATTCAAGGCATGTTGAATGCGCATGGATTCTTCAGGCGTTAAAAACATTTGGTCACCGTTAATGGGCGACGCAAAGGTTACGCCTTCCTCGGTGATCTTGCGCATGCCTTTAAGGCTAAACACCTGAAAGCCACCGGAGTCCGTCAGAATAGGGCCATTCCACTGCATAAAGCCGTGCAAGCCACCGTGCCGTTTGATGACCTCGGTGCCGGGGCGCAGCCATAAATGGAAGGTATTGCCCAGAATAATCTGTGAACCAATCTCGGTCAGTTCGTGCGGCAACATGCCTTTGACGCTACCGTAGGTACCTACAGGCATGAATATTGGGGTTTGAACCACGCCGTGGTTTAGGGTGATCTGACCGCGACGGGCTTTGCCGTCACGTTTAAGTAACTTGAAATCTAATCCACTCATGATTGCGGGGCGGCCTCAATAAACATGGCATCGCCATAACTGAAAAAACGATAATGTTGCTTTATAGCATGGCTATACGCCTGCTGAATAAAGGGGAGTTTGGAGAGTGCGGAGACCAGCATTAATAGCGTGGATTGCGGCAGGTGAAAGTTGGTCACCAGAGCATCTACCCACGTAAAGCTGTAGCCGGGGGTAATAAATAGACGGGTGTCGCCTTCTATGCTGCCGTCCGAGTTTTGGTGGCCATTGCACGCTTGATAGTGCACGGCAGATTCCAAGGCTCGTACGCTGGTCGTACCTACGGCAATAATGCGCCCGCCTTGGGCACGAGTACGCTGCAGTTTTTCCAGTGTTTCAGCCGGTACAAAGAAGCGTTCGGCGTGCATTTGGTGCTCGCTAAGTTGCTCACTACGTACGGGTTGGAAAGTACCAGCACCTACGTGTAGGGTGACAAAAGCTTGGTCAACGCCTAGTTCTCGTAAGGTATTTAGCAAGGCTTCATCAAAGTGCAGACCGGCAGTAGGCGCAGCAACTGCGCCGGGGGCTTCAGCGTATACGGTTTGGTAGCGTTGATCGTCTTCAGCGGTAGGTACTTGCTGAATGTACGGTGGTAAGGGCGTGGCGCCGTACTGTTCTAAGGCGTCGAGTGCGGGTTGTACAAACTCCAGTTCAAACAACGCGTCTTGTCGGCCAGTTACCAGCACCTCCAGTTGCCCATCCGCCAGCAGCAAACGCGTGCCAGGTTTTGGGGACTTACTAGCACGTATATGAGCTAATGCTTGATGCGCAGAGGTAATACGTTCTACTAGTACTTCTACTTTGCCACCGCTTTGTTTTTCGCCCAGCAGTCTGGCTTTAATGACTTTGGTATTGTTGAACACCAATAAATCGCCCGGACGTAAGAGCTGGCTGATTTGGCTGAACTGCATGTCCGTCAGTAGGCCTTCTGCATGTAAATGCAAAAGACGGCTGCCGGTACGAGTGGCTGCGGGAGTCTGGGCAATTAGCTCCTCAGGCAGATCGTAGTCAAACTGGGAGAGTTCCAAAGAAGGATCAACGGGCATAACAGAAACTTTGGCCGTGCATGGTAGAAAACCCGCCATTTTAACGCTGTTGCAGAAAAAACGTTTGGTTTTGCACTTTTTCAAGGGAATTTTCGTTATGCTGATGCTTTGTTTTTTGCTGCCAAGGCATGTTATGAAAGCCATGTATCGTCTGTGTCAAAGCCTGTTGTGTTGTGTGGCATTGTTGATGCCATTCTCTGCTGTTCAAGCGCGTATAGAGGGATTACCGGACGATCTGGAAAAGATCTGGAAAAGTACGGGCTTACCTGAAAGTGCGCTGTCGCTAGTGGTGCAAGATGTAGACGGTAATGTGCTGATTAACCATAACCCAGCGGTGCCACGAAACCCGGCTTCGGTGATGAAAATGGTTAGTACGTGGGCAGCATTGTCTACATTAGGCCCTGAACACACATGGCGCACTAGCTTTATGGCGCAGCAAGGTGGAGTGGTCGACGAACAAGGGTCTTTGCAAGGGCCTTTGTATATCAAGGCGGGTGGTGATCCCTTTTTAACGATTCCTGACTTGTGGAATATGCTGCGCGAATTGCGTATGCGCGGTATTAAGAATATTGGCGATGTGGTAATTGATCGCTCGGTGTTTGGTCCTATTGCGACAGACCCTTATGCTTTTGATGGTGCGGGCGATAGACCTTATAACGCTAGCCCTGACGCACTGGTAGTAGGTTTGGGGGCATCTCGTATTGTGTTGCAGCCCGACGCCAATGCTAAACAGTGGTTGGCTTTTGTAGATCCCCCTTTGCCGGGTGTGCGCGTAGAAGGCAATGTGGAATGGGCCAATGGTAGCTGCCCTGGTTCGCCTGCGATTAATACTCGTGTAGCCCAAACCACCGGTAATGTAGTGATCTCGTTAAGCGGTAGAGCAGCGGGTTCGTGCGGCGAGTTCAGTGTGTACCGATTGTCGCATTCGCAGCCAGAGTTCTTTGAAGCACTGTTTCGCATGTTGTGGAAAGAGTTGGGGGGTACCTTAGCGCGTGATGTTAAAGCGGGCAGTATCCCTGGAAGTGCTAAAGCGGTGGTGTGGCATGACTCTCGTCCTTTGCTTGAGCAGATTCGCATGATCAACAAGCAAAGTAACAACCTGATGGCTACGATGGTGTTGCTGTCTGCAGGTGAAAGTATGCAAGGGCGCGGGGCTACGACAGCCTCGGCAGAGCGCGCAGTAGAGCAGGTATTAAATAGACAAGGCATTAACACGCAAGGTTGGCGCATTGATAACGGTTCAGGCTTGTCTCGCGATGCGCGTTTGACTGCACAAGGGTTGGCGCAGATGTTGCAGCAAGCATGGCGTTCTAATTACATGCCCGAGTTCATTTCGTCACTGGCTATTGCGGGTGTAGACGGTACCGTAGGTAGACGTTTCCGAGACAGTGATGCTGCGGGCCGCGCTCACCTGAAAACCGGCACCTTGCGTGACGCCCGGGCATTGGCAGGTTATGTGTTAGATAGCCAAGGTAAGCGTTACGTGATGGTCAGCATGGTGAATGATCCACGCTCAGATGTGGTGCGTCCTTTTGATGATGCGCTAGTGAAATGGTTGGCAGGACGTTAGTCTCTTGCTGTTTGGTTTAAAATAGAGAGCTGGTGCGGTGTCAGACTGGCACCGTGTCAGGATTCTAACGATAAGGAATATAGTTTCCATGCCCATACATGAAATACGCCACCCTTTGATTCGCCACAAACTGGGCTTGATGCGCCGAGCGGATCTCAGCACCAAAAACTTCCGTGAAATGTCACAGGAAATTGCGGCGTTGCTGACTTACGAAGCGTGTAAAGATCTACCGCTGGAAGATACCGTAATCGAAGGCTGGTGTGGCCAGGTTAGTGTAGAGAAACTGGCAGGCAAAAAAGTGACTGTGGTACCTATTTTGCGTGCAGGCATAGGGATGCTAGATGGCGTACTTAGCCTAGTGCCCGGTGCCAAAGTATCTGTAGTGGGTATTGCGCGTAACGAGGAAACGTTAAAGGCTCAAACCTACCTAGAGCGCTTAGTAGGCGAATTAGATCAGCGTTTGGCGTTGATTATCGACCCTATGCTGGCCACAGGCGGTTCCATGGTTGCTACCATCGATATGCTGAAAAAAGCAGGTAGTAAGGACATTCGTGCCTTGGTGTTAGTTGCTGCGCCTGAAGGCATTAAAGCGGTAGAAGAGGCGCACCCTGATGTGCACGTATACACAGCCTCTATAGATGAACGCCTAGACGAGCACGGCTACATCGTGCCTGGTTTGGGAGATGCTGGTGACCGTATTTTCGGTACTCAACAGAAAATCGAATAAAGTTTGATCTGTATCTGTTTTTTACAAATCTTGTTAAAGCAGCGGTAAGGCTAGGTGTGAAAATCAGGTAAGCTAGAACGTAGACGTAGTGAGGCAGGCACTATGAAAATAGGGTCTGCGACATGTTCAATTTTTGCTTTTCAAGGAGCGAACTATGGTGACTAGAAAACGTGTACAAGCAGTGGAAGAGAACTTCATCGACGATGTGAAAAGCAGCTTAGACGAAGCGGAAAAACTGCTGCGTGAAGCCGCTTCGGCCTCCGGTGACAAAGCAACGGAATTGCGTGAGAGCGCATTACGTGCACTGCGCAACACACGTGAAGTCTTGCATGATACGCAGGAAGCTGTTGTGGAGCGCGGTCGTCAAGCTGTTAAGGCTACCGATCACTATGTGCATGACAATCCTTGGCAAGCCATTGGCGTGGCTGCGGTAGTGGGTTTGTTGTTTGGCATGCTGGTAAGCCGTCGCTAATCTCCTCCGGTTGTTCACTACGGCTGCCTGTGTACAGGCGGCCGTTTTATTGCAAAGGGGTCACATGACATTACGACAATCTGTGGGTGACATAGGTTGCACCGTTCTGGCTATTTTCCGTACCCGTCTAGAACTCGCGGCAGTAGAAGCAGGTCAGCAGAAAGCAAGGCTGGCAAAAATAATGGTGTTGCTGTTTGGTGCGCTGTTGTTTAGCACCTTGGCATTGCTGGTGTTTACGCTGTTTATTGCACTGTTGTTTTGGCCTACGGAATATCGCTATTGGGCAATTGCCAGTTTATTCGTGGTGTATGCCGTATTGGGCATGAGCTTCGGTCTAATCGTGATGCGACGTTTGAATTCAGGCTCGTATCCGTTTGAAGCAACCGTAGAAGAAATTAAAAAAGATATACAAGTGATTGAAAACTTGCGTCAGTCTAGTCGTGACGAGGCGAAGGGGGACGATCGTGAGTAGACGTAATAAAGAGTTAGATGCGGAAATTCGTGTAGAACTATTGCGTGCACGAGCCGCGATAGAGCGCGATGATTTACGCAAAAGTGTGCAGCAGTTCAATGAAAAAATCCAACCCTCTAGTATTGTGAGCTCGCTAGTTGGTGCCGGCCGCAGTAGCCTTCTGGGTGGTTGGGGGAATCTGCTGTTTTCAGCATCTACACGTTATCCGCTGCTGTTATCGTTGTTTTCTTCGATGCTGGGTGGTGTAGGCGGCAAAAAACTGAAAACCGGCGCGGTAGCGCTTATAGGCTGGAAGTTATTCCGTTTGTTTACGTCGCATTCGGCGAAAAAGCGCCAAAGTGCCGATGAGCATAACGACCACTCAACAAAGCCCTGAGCAGTACTGCTCAGGGCTTTTTATTGCCTACTTCATGACAGTAGGCAATGTGTTTTCTATCTTATTACTGTGTTAGAGGTATTGAGTCAGTTCAATACCATTGCCACCTTTTGCTCTATCCAAATGTTGGAAGGATGAAGCGAGCTGGTCTGAAAGCCATTTTCTGAATGCTACCATTTTGGGTAGGTTCGCTTTAGCCTCTAAATACAATAAACGGTGAAATACAGTGGTGGCTTTGTAAGTCCCTAAAGGCAGTAGTAATTTGCCGCTATCGACTTCCCGTTCTACCAATAATCTACTTTCCAAGGCTATTCCTAATCCGTCCACCGCAGCGCTGATGGACATAAAGGAACGATCAAACCTAGGGCCACGTTTCAAATCTATGGGGACGTGTGGGTGAGCATCTTGCCAGTTACGCCAGTGAACGAGATTGACCTCTGAGTGAATGAGTGTGTGCTGACTAAGGTCGTCTGCTCGTTGAATCCTTTGTGGGCTGTCTTGTATAGAAGGGGCACACAATACCGCCAAGGGCTCTTTGGGAAATGGGGTTACAACCACACCTGACTGTGGAAATACGGTTCCATAGCGAATAGCGAAATCCGCCTCCTCTGCCAGTAGATTAACGTTAGTAGTAGATGCGTTAACTCTAGTGTCTATGTCAGGGAACTGCGCACTAAAACGCGATAGACGCGGCATTAACCATTGTGATGCCAAGCTAGGTACACAGTGAATCGTCAAAATATCAGACTTACCACCACGCTCAACATGACGGGTGGCCGCCTCTATGGATCCTAATGCTTGAGAAATAGTTTCTGCGTATCGTCGCCCGGCATCGGTCAGAACTACACCACGATGCACGCGATGAAAGAGTGCGATTTGTAGTCGTTCTTCCAACAAACGGATTTGGTGACTCACAGCAGAAGGTGTGAGGTGCAGCTCTATAGCGGCTTCAGCAAATGAACCTAGGCGTGATGCTGACTCAAATGCTTGAATTGATTTTAGAGGTGGTATTTGACGCATATCACATGAATTAGATTCATCTAAAAGGCTGTTTTATTCGCTTGAGCTAACTATAGCGTGTTTCTAGAATAAATAATCAAACATAACGAACACCTTTACGGTGTATGAAAAATAAATTCTGGAGACAAGTATGGAAGGCTTACTTAGCGGTAAGGTCGCTCTGATTACAGGTGCTGCATCAATAAACGGTATAGGCCGTAAAACAGCTCAGATTTTTGCCAGTCAAGGAGCGACAGTAGTCATTGCTGATTTAGAGGAAGAGGCCTCTAAGGATGCCGCAGCGGTGTTGGGGAAAGAGCATTTGGGCGTTGCTGCGAACGTGACAAACTTGGAGGATTGTCAGTATGCCGTTGCACAGACTCTTGCTCGCTATGGACGCTTAGACGTACTTGTGAACAATGCCGGTATTACCCAACCCGTCAAACTGTTAGAAATTACGGGCAGCGATTATGACCGTATTACTGATGTGTCGTTGCGTGGAACGCTGTACATGAGTCAGGCAGCTGTGCCTGCGATGAAAGAGCAAGGTGCAGGTTCGATTATTTGTATGTCCTCAGTATCTGCTCAGCGCGGTGGTGGGATTTTTGGTGGGCCTCATTATTCGGCAGCTAAAGCAGGCGTATTAGGATTAGCCAAAGCGATGGCTAGAGAGTTGGGCGTTTATGGCATACGTGTAAATAGCATTACGCCAGGATTAATTCAAACCGATATTACGGCAGGAAAACTCACGGATGCGATGCGTGCCGAGATATTGAAAGGCATTCCCTTGCAGCGTTTGGGGAATGCCATTGATGTAGCAAACGCGTGTGCTTTCCTAGCGAGTGACCTTTCGTCTTACTTGACCGGCGTAACGCTAGACGTTAACGGCGGCATGCTTATCCACTGATGGAGACATTATGAAAACAGAGCTTTTGAAGCAATTGGCTAAGCGCGCCTATAGAATTCGGCGCTATGCCTTGCAGATGGGTGAGGTACAAGGGCAGGGTTATATAGGTCAAGCCTTAGGTTGGTCGGATGTGTTGGCCACAGCGTACTGCCATGCGATGACGGTAAACGTAGCAGACCCTGAGTGTGAGAGTCGCGATAGGTTTTTACTGTCGCATGGTCACTATGCCATCGCTTTATATGCAGCCTTGATTGAAGCGGGGGTGATTCCTGAGAGTATGTTGGAAACCTATGGGTCAGATGATAGCCGTTTACCCATGTCGGGTATGGCTACGTACACGCCGGGGATGGAGATTTCCGGGGGATCGTTGGGGCAAGGGTTAGCTATTGCAGTAGGAATGGCACTGGCGCTACGCCATAAGGGTGGCGAGCAGTTTGTGTATAACTCTATGTCTGATGGTGAGCTGGATGAAGGGGCGACATGGGAGGCGGCGCTATCAGCAGCACACCATGGCCTATCAAATTTAATTTGTTTGATTGATGTGAATAATCAGCAAGCAGATGGCAACTCTCATGGAGTGCTAGGGTTCGAACCGTTGGGCCAGAAGTGGGAGTCTTTTGGATGGCATGTGCAGCGTGTGAATGGAAATGATTTGGCGGCGGTAGTAGAAGCCTTTGATAACGCACGAGCGTTACAGGCAGAGCAACCTAGAGTCATTATTTTTGACACCTTAATGGGCAAGGGCGTCCCGTTCCTTGAGGAACGAGAAAAAAATCACTTCATTCGTGTGGATGCCGAAGAGTGGGAAAAAGCCATTGCTATTCTTGATCAATCACAGTCAGTGGGGGCCTAGTATGAATACATCAGTAGCAAACAAACCGCGTTTAAAAACGTCGGCGATGATTGCTTCTATTGCGGGTGAAGGCCAAGCAGTAGAGTCAGCACCGTTCGGTCATGCATTGGTGGAACTGGCAAAAAAACGACCTGATTTGGTTGGATTAACGGCAGATTTGGCGAAATATACTGACCTGCATATTTTTGCTCAAGCGTATCCTCAGCGCTTTTTCCAAATGGGTATGGCAGAGCAACTATTGATGGGGGCGGCTGGTGGTATGGCAAAAGAAGGCCTGCTACCGTTTGCCACTACGTATGCAGTGTTTGGAACAAGGCGTGCTTATGACTTTATCCATCAGATCATTGCAGAAGAAAATTTGAATGTGAAAATCTGCTGCGCTTTGCCAGGCCTAACAACAGGCTATGGGCCTAGCCATCAAGCCACAGATGACTTGGCATTAATGCGTGCTATCCCAGGAATGACGATTGTTGACCCTTGTGATGCATTGGATATTAAACAAGCAGTCCCCGCGATTGCAGAGCATCAAGGCCCTGTGTACATGCGTTTGTTGCGTGGCAATGTACCTTTGGTACTTAATGAATATGACTATAGTTTTGAGTTAGGTAAGGCAAAGACCTTACGTGACGGTACTGATGTACTCATTATTTCCAGTGGGATTTTGACGATGAGGGCACTAGAAAGTGCTAAGGCGCTAGCCAGTGATGGTATTAGTGTGTCTGTGCTGCACGTTCCTACAATTAAGCCGTTGGATGAGGCCACTATTTTGAAAGAGGCTAAATGTTCAGGGCGTTTGGTGGTGGTGGCTGAAAACCATTCGGAAGTGGGTGGCTTGGGCGAAGCAATTGCGAGCTTATTAATGCGTGAACGCGTTTTCCCCGAGTTCCGTTTAATAGGCTTGCCGGATGCATTCTTAGATGCTGGTGCTTTGCCGACGTTACACGATCGTTATGGCATATCCATGGAGGTAATGTGCCAGCGCATTAAAGCTTGGCTGTAGTTGCATAGCTAGGTGAAAAGCCAAGGAGGAGGGGAAAAATGATAATAATTTCTTTACGACAAGGTAGGAGACTTCAATGAAAAAAATAATAGTAGCCACATTAACTGCGGCATCATTAGTAGCGCTGCCCGTATCTGCACAGCAGGTATTGCGCTTGTCACATAATGCTGCGGCGGGAAACCCTAAGGCTGATGCGTCATTACTGTTTGCTAAGTTGGTAGAGGAAAAAACAGAGGGGCGTATTAAGGTGGAAGTGGGAGGTTCAGCGCAATATGGTGATGACCTAGAGTCACTGACCAATATGCGTTTGGGTACGTTGGCTTTTAGTGCGAACTCACAAGGAACAACCTCTACGGTAGTGCCGCAGTTTGCAGTGATTGGATTGCCTTTTATGTTTCGCGACCTAGATCACGCTTATGCTGTGGTGGATGGCCCTGCTGGTGAGAAGTTGTCTGAACTGGCCAGAGATAAGGGGTTAGAGGTTCTGGCATTTTGGGATAACGGTATTCGCCATGTGAGCAATAACAAGCGGCCTATTGTGGATCCCGAAGACTTGGCTGGTATTAAGTTACGTACACCACCAGACCCCATGACGATGGATATTTTCTCGGCGTTGGGAGCAAATCCTATGACGTTGGCCTTTTCTGAACTGTATATAGCCTTGCAGCAAGGCGTAGTAGACGGTCAGGAAAACCCTTTCATGAATATTTACTCCTCTAAATTGCATGAGGTGCAGAAATATATCTCGCTGACTGGTCATAAATATGAAACCACGCCTGTTTTAGCTAGCAAGATTGTTTTTGACCGTTTTTCGGATGAAGACAAAAAGCTAATTAAAGAAGCGGCTATAGAGGCTGGCGTATTCAACAGGCAGAAATCCAGAGAAGCGGATGAGAATCTAAGAGCTACCTTCCTTGCTGCAGGGGTAGAAATCAATGACATCAATCGCGACGCTTTTGTGGCAAAAATGCAGCCTGTGTATGACAAGTGGTCTGGGCAGTATCCCGAGTTGGTGGAGTTAGTACGTGGAGAGGCTGAGCGTCTATGAACTACAGCGACAGTACTTTAACGTCAGTCGCTAAGTTTATAGATCGGGCCATTGTGAGTGTGGCAACACTGGTAGCGCTAGGTTCGCTACTGGTGTTGTTCCTCGCGCTCGGTTTAGAGGTGATTGTTCGTTATGTCACCAATAGCGGCTTAGGGTGGACGACAGAACTACCTAACCTACTATTTCCTTGGTTAATTATGGGTGGAATCGTTTTAGCGGCTCAACGTGGTCAGCATATTGCCGTGACCGCTATTTTGTCTGTGTTATCTAAAGCAGCAGCCAGGGTTTTGTTTATTTGCTTGCAACTGCTGTTGGTCGGAACGTTCAGTTATCTATCCTATATGGGACTAGATGTGATTGAGGTAACGGGCTCAGAGCACTATCCCTATACAGGATTGTCTGCAAAGTGGGCGTACTTAGCGTTGATAGCGGGTTTTGTGGGTATAGCACTAACGTCACTGACCACAATAGTGTGGCTATCAGTTGCTGATGACCCGCTAGCAGTTCGTGCTCATGTTCTGGAGGATGACGTATGACGCTAGTTATGCTTGTAGTGTTTGCTGTGTTGCTAGTACTGGCGTTACCAGTGGGGTATGCGCTGATTATTAGCTCTGGGATTGCAGTAGTGAGCGTAGGAGGAATGCCGAGTGCCGCCGCTATTGTTAAGCTATTTCAACCTACACAAAGTTTTCCCTTGCTGGCTATCCCATTTTTTATCCTGTCAGGAAACATCATGATGGGTGGGACTTTGGGCAAAAAACTAATCGAGTTTGCTACTGCTTTAGTAGGACGTTTTCACGGTGGTTTGGGCCAAGTCAGCGTAGTGGGATCTACTATTTTTGGAGGGGTATCAGGGTCGGCGGTAGCCGAGGCTTCAGCTTTGGGAACTATGTTAATTCCATGGCAGAAAAAAGAAGGTTATCCGGCGGCTTTTGGCGCTGCGGCTATTGCTTCCTCGTCTACTATCGCTGGTTTAATCCCTCCTTCTATTGCATTAATTATCTTTGCTACGGTTTCCAATGAGTCTATTGCAGCCTTATTCGTGGCGGGGCTCTTGCCGGGTTTGTTCTTGTGTGTGGGGTTTATGTTGGTGTGCTACTTCAGTGGTCGCCTACGTAATTTTCCACGCTTAACGCAAGATCTGAGTATCAAGAAAGTAGCCAGAATTACGTTTGCGGCATTGCCTGCTTTGGCTATGCCGCTGTTGATCTTGGTCTTACTGCGCGCAGGGATTGCCACTCCTACAGAGGTAAGCGTGGTGGCAGTGGCCTATGGTTTTTTAGTCAGTGCTTTTGTTTATAGGGATCTAAGCGTAAAGCGTGTATATAACGCGTTGCTGGGAACGGTTGTGACTACGGGTGTAGTTATGCTGGTTATTGTGGCGTCCAACCTAGTGGGCTTTGTGCTGGTGATGGAGAACATTCCCGTTACGGTAGCGCAGTGGGTAGCGGATGTGCTGCAGTCGCCATTATTAGTTATCTTGATGATGAACATCATCATGTTGATTGTAGGAATGTTTTTAGATCTACCTGCAGCCATATTGTTATTGGCACCGACGTTTGTAGCAATGGCAAATAGCATTGATATGGATCTAATCCAGCTTGGCATCATGATGACCATTAACCTCAGCATAGGGTTATTTACACCTCCTGTAGGAACGACGTTATTTATTTCTGCAGCGATCTCCAAGGAAAGCGTAGGGCGAATCGTTAAAGAGCTTTTGCCGTTTTATGCGGTGGCTTTACTGGTTCTACTTTTGTTCTCTTACATTCCTGCGTTAACCATTTATTAAATTATTTTTAAGCAAGTGTCGTGCTCTTTTGTGCTTCGTGCACAAGGGCAGGGCAACTTGCGTCTGGAGCAAGACTACTATGACCGTAATTGCATTTGTTGGTCTAGGAGCCATGGGTATGCCAATGGCTAAAAACCTGTTGAGTCATCACATGACAGTACGCGGGGCTGATCTGAACCGTGACGCGTTAATTGAGCTAGAGCAGGCTGGAGGTTATGCCGCATCCTCAGTGTCGGATGCATGCATGGGGGCTGATGTTTTAGTACTGATGGTAGTGAACGCGGCGCAGGCTAGACAGGTGTTAGAGCAAAAAGATGCATTGCATCAGTTAAAAAGTGATGCGGTGGTTGTGCTTATGGCTACTTGCCCAACGCAAGAGGTAGAGCAGCTTAGCGCCTGGGTATATAGCCAAGGTAGAAGGTTTGTGGATGCACCAGTTTCTGGTGGTGTTGCTGGAGCAAAAGCCGCTAGCTTGACGATTATGGCTGCAGGTGAAAAAGCAGCATTTGATGATGTAGAGCCGGTGTTTGAGGTACTGGGGAAACGGGTGTTTTATGTGGGTGAAAAGCCAGGGCAAGGCGCTATGGTTAAAACAGTCAATCAGTTGCTCTGTGGTGTGCATATTGCGGTGATGGCTGAGGCTTTTGCATTAGCTGATAAGGTAGGTGTGGATTTGGCCTTGCTGTTGGAAATTATGCAGGGGTCATCGGCAGCCAGCTGGATGCTTAACGATCGAGGTTCGAGAATGTTGCAAGCGAATCCCGAAGTAACCAGTGCCGTGGATATTTTTGTAAAAGACCTAGGGATTGTGTTGAAAACAGGTACGGATGTACGAGCAGCTTTACCTATTGCGGCGGCAGCTCAGCAAATGTTTTTAGCAACATCAGGTAGAGGTTTAGCTAGTGCGGATGACAGTCAGGTAATACAAAGCTATCAAGTGCTGAACACAGCAGTGAGCAGCTAGCGCATAACAACAAAGGGGAGTAACCATTACTCCCCTTTGTGATGTTGCGTTGATCCAGCTGATTACAGCTTCAGGTCAGCCCACAAATCATCGACGCGTTTTTTCACATCATCACTCATGGAAATGGAACGGCCCCATTCACGGTTCGTTTCGCCCGGCCATTTGTTGGTGGCATCCATCCCCATTTTTCCACCTAAGCCAGACACGGGTGACGCGAAGTCTAGGTAGTCGATGGGGGTGTTTTCTACCAGCACGGTGTCGCGCACAGGGTCCATACGTGTGGTCATGGCCCAAATAACTTCTTTCCAGTCGCGAGTATTGATGTCCTCATCTACCACCACAATGAACTTGGTGTACATGAACTGACGCAAAATACTCCATACCCCAAACATGACTCGTTTAGCGTGCCCAGCGTATTGTTTGCGTATGGACACCACCGCTAAACGATAGCTGCAGCCTTCAGGTGGTAGATAGAAATCAACGATTTCTGGTAGTTGGCGTTTAAGCAGTGGCACAAAGACTTCATTTAACGCTACGCCTAATACAGCAGGCTCATCTGGCGGTTTGCCGGTGTAGGTGCTGTGATAAATAGGGTTACGACGCATGGTGATGCGGTCAACGGTAAAGACAGGGAACCAGTCTTGCTCGTTGTAGTAGCCAGTGTGGTCGCCGTACGGGCCTTCTAGCGCTTGTTCGTAGGCGCTGTTGTGTGGGGCGGGTGCGCCCTCCGGAACAACGGGGGGCAGTGCATCGGGGTGGTCAGCAGGCAGAATGTGGCCTTCCAACACAATCTCGGCGTACGCAGGTACGGAAAGATCGCTACCTATAGCTTTCGCTAGCTCGGTACGGGAGCCTCGCAATAGCCCAGCGAACTGGTATTCAGACAGGCTATCGGGAACAGGTGTGACTGCGCCTAAAATGGTGGCAGGGTCGCAGCCCAGTGCTACCGCGATAGGAAAGGGTTTGCCAGGATTCGCCAACGCGTGGTCACGGAAATCCAGTGCACCACCACGGTGTGATAACCAACGCATAATCAGCTTGTTACGGCCTATTAGCTGCTGGCGGTAAATACCTAGGTTTTGGCGTTTTGCGTGTGGACCTTTGGTGATCACCAAGCCCCAAGTCAACAGCGGTGCGGCGTCTTCAGGCCAGCAATGCTGTAGCGGAATATCGTTTAAGTCTACGTCGTCGCCTTCTAGCACAATCTCTTGGCAGGCTGGGCTACGTATCATTTTTGGGGCCATGTCCCACAGTGCCGACTTCAGCATCGACACTTTAGAAAAGGCGTCACGTAGACCTCGAGGGGCTTCGGGCTCACGTAGGGTGGCAAGTAGTTCGCCTACCTCGCGCAATGCGGACACCTCTTGAGCTCCCATGCCCCACGCTACCCGTTTAGGAGTACCAAATAGGTTGGTGAGTACCGGCATTGTGGCTTTTTTGCCCTGATGCATGGCATTTTCAAAAAGCAGGGCAGGGCCTTCTGCATTCAGAACGCGGTCGCCGATTTCTGTCATTTCTAGGTGTGTAGACACCGGCGTTTGTATGCGTTTTAGCTCGCCATGTTGTTCAAGCTGGGCGATAAAATCTCGTAGGTCGCGGTATTTCACTGTAAAGAGATACTCCGGTTTTCTGGGGTAAAGGTTGTTAAGATTATACCTATAGGATTATGAAGGAGTCCGTGCATGAATCCAGACTGGGCACATCAAGGCCTAAGGCTAGTACGTTACCGCGTTAGCGAGTTTGTGCACATGTGTGCGATTTACTTAGGTATTGCCGTGTTGGTTACCGTTGCGGCGGGGCTGGTTGTGCCCTCTATACGGGAGCAAGCGAGGCAGCTGTACTCTGTGATGGTAGATGCATTGCGGCCAGAGGTGTTGAATAACGATAATTTCGCTCAGTTTGCATGGATGATTCCTGATGCCACTAGCGGGGCTGTGGCCGTAGAAGAGGGCGAAGAACTGCCACCGCCTATTGAGGAAGAAGAGGTTGAGTATTCTGCGTACCAAGGCTTTGTGGATACGTTGCAGCGTACGGTAGCTGGTACTAATGTGGGTGGGATCTCTAAAACACAGTTCCAAGCGTTACGCAGTTATATTGCCCGCAAATATAAAATTGCCCACAGTGTGTCAGGCGCCTTGGTGCAAACGGCGTTCACCGTAGGGGCCGAGAAGCGTATAGACCCGCAATTGATTTTGGCAGTGATTGCGATTGAGTCCAGCTATAACCCCTTTGCAGAAAGTCATGCAGGGGCGCAGGGGTTGATGCAGGTAATGACGCGTGTACACCGCGATAAATTAGAAAATTACGTAGAACGAGAGCTAGCGGTGTTTAGCCCAGAAGCCAATATACGTGCTGGTACGCAGATTCTGTACGACTGTAGAAAGCGTAGAGGGTCGCTGACGGGAGCACTAGCGTGCTATGTAGGGGCAACAGGCCCTAGTGACGGCGGCTATGGTGCACGAGTATTGGCCGAACGCCGTCGTATGGCGTTGGCCTCTGGTATTCCTATACGCGATTAAGCACCTATAAAAAAATGCCCCACTACGGCCTAACGTGGTGGGGCATTTTTTATGGTCTATTGCTTACGCCAAGAAACGACGCATGCGTTCTACAGCTTCATGCAAACGTTCTAACGACGTGGAATACGAAAAGCGCAGTGTGTGATGGGCCATCGTAGGGCCAAAGTCGCGTCCAGGTACAGCCGCTACACCAGCATCGTGCAGCAAGCGTTTAGAGAAGTCTTCGCTGTTATTGCTGTGCGCTTTAATGTCGGCATAGATGTAGAAGGCACCGTCTGGTTTGACGGGGACGTCCAAACCAATTTGTTCAAAGGCCGACAGCAGAAAATCGCGGCGGGCTTTAAAGGCCAAACGACGTTCTTCATAAATTGCCATGCTTTCATCAGTAAAGCAGGCCAGTGCGGCGTGCTGTGCTAGGGAGGGGGCACAAATGGCTAAGCTAGCTGCCATACGATCAATGGTGGGGATCAACGCTGGGGGAACAATCATCCAGCCCAAGCGCCAGCCGGTCATGTGGAAATACTTGGAGAAGCTGTTGATGATAATGATGTCATCATCCAAGGTAAGTGCGCTAAGTGGCTTATCTTCGTAGTAAATACCCAGATAAATTTCATCCATGATGATGAAGCCATCACGGGCACGCACTTCAGTAATCAGTGCTTGCAGCGCTTCGCGGCTAATTGTGGCACCAGTAGGATTACTGGGGGATGCAATTAGCACCCCACGCGTGCGCTCATTCCAGTGCTGGCGTACGTGTTCGGCATTTAATTGAAAGCGTTGCTCAGCCGTGGTGGGCACCAGAATAGTTTTACCGCCAGCGGCAGTGACAAAGTTTTGATTCGCTGGGTAAGACGGATCCGGCATGAGTACTTCATCGCCAGGGTTAATCAGCGCCAAAGCGGCCAAGGTCAGAGCACCCGATGCACCGGCTGTGACTACAATACGATCAGGGGTGACATTGGTCGCGCCAAAAAAGTTTTGGTAGTAACGGCTAATGGCCGCACGCAAGGCGGGCTCGCCTAACGGAGGTGTGTATTGGCTGCGTCCCGCTTCGCTGGCTTCTTGTAGTGCGTGTACTACAGCGGCTGGCGCGGTGAAGTCTGGTTCACCAATGCCTAGGCTGATAATATCTTTGCCTTGGGCAATCAAGGCGTTGGCTTCTTTGAGCAGTTCTACCGCATGAAAAGGAGTGATGTGTGCGGTTCGATGCGCTGGGCGAAACATAAAGCAGGAATCTCGGTATAAAGGGCCGCATTATGGCGGTGGCTGAGTCAGGATTAACCCTTTAATCATAAGCATATGGCAGGAAAATACAATGCATTCTGAATCGCGTAGGGCTTTTCTGTCTGGTCGTAGGCAGGTTGAGCAGGTAAGTGCTTGGGATCAGTTTTGTTTGCAACTTAGCCAAAAAGCAGAGGGTGAAAAGAGCATTACGGGCGAAGAACAGATGCTTTTTGTGCCTGAAACGCCTGCTGATGTGCACCATGCGCGCCATGTGTGTGGACAGCATCAGGTGGTGATGGGGTTGGCAGGAATACCGCATCGCCAGCAAGAAGATGTCTTACCTACCTTATGGATAAATCCTAAAAAGCTGAACCAATTTCAGATACTGCAAGCTGAAACGAGGCAATGGTTTGTGCAACCAGGATGCTTGTTGGGCGAGTTAAGCCAAGCTGGCTTGCATGGGTTAGATGCATGGCCTGCAGAGTGGAGCATTGCAGCCTGGTTATTGGATAGGCATTCACAAAGCTGGCGTACTGGTCATACGAATTTATCAGGCGTGATACACGCGTCGTTATTGATGGATGATGGGTCGGTATCTAGCTTGGGGGCGTTTGGGCAGAATAATACTAAACCCTTAAACACCGCGCGCTTACGCCAGCTGGTACCTCAGTTGTTTCAATTGCAGACTAGTTCAACAGGCCAAGCCTGCTTGGCTCAGCCTATATGGGAAGCACGTTACCGCTTAGACGCCTTACAGCCAGCGCAGGCTGATTGTGATTTGAACTTGGCACACCTGTTATTGGGCAGTGGTGGTGACCTAGGTTGGCTAGAGTGGGTGGTGCTAGATGCCCGTGTTTTAGCGGATCAGGCCTTATATGAGCAGTCGCAGCTAGGCATAAGAGGTGAAAAAAGCCTACAGATTGCGGCCATGGATAGTGACATGGAAATGAAGCAATGCTTTGATCCAAAAGGATGCTTTACGCACCCTGCGCAAGAGTGGGCTAGTATAAACGGGTAGTGTTACACGTTTTGCTGCCCTGCAGCATGTGTTCCGTATGGGCTAGAGGATAGAATGGTCTTCTTTAGGGTTAGCCCTGTGTTTAGTTGTTGAATTTCTAGAGTAAGTGGTTGAACGTTATGGATGAAAATCTTCGCAAGGCAGCGCTCGAGTATCACGAGCAAGGTCGCCCTGGCAAATTGTCAGTGACACCTACCAAGCAGTTATCCAACCAGCGTGATCTGGCGTTGGCGTACTCTCCAGGCGTTGCAGCCGCTTGTGAGGAAATTGTGGCTGATCCCCAAAATGCCTTCCGTTATACCGGGCGCGGTAACTTGGTGGGTGTCATCACTAACGGTACTGCTGTACTGGGATTGGGCAATATTGGTGCGTTAGCTTCCAAGCCTGTGATGGAAGGTAAAGCGGTTCTGTTTAAGAATTTTGCCGGTATTGATGTATTCGATATCGAGATCAACGAAACAGACCCAGAAAAACTGGTAGATATTATTGCTGGTTTGGAGCCTACCTTCGGTGGGATTAACCTAGAAGATATTAAAGCGCCTGAGTGCTTCATCGTAGAGAAAAAACTGCGTGAACGCATGAAGATCCCTGTCTTTCACGATGACCAGCACGGTACAGCTATCTGTGTGGCTGCAGCATTCCTGAACGGTTTGGCTGTAGTAGATAAAAAACTCGATGATGTGAAAGTAGTGGTGTCCGGTGCGGGCGCAGCGGCGTTAGCGTGTTTGGATCTGTTGGTAGACCTAGGCCTGCCAATGAAAAACATCTGGCTGACAGACATCGAAGGCGTGGTCTACAAAGGCCGTACTGTTTTGATGGATGAAACTAAAGCACGCTTTGTACAAGATACCGATGCACGTAAATTGGCGGATGTAGTAGACAACGCTGACGTGTTCTTGGGCTTGTCTGCGGGTGGCGTACTGAAACCTGAAATGTTGGCGCGCATGGCGACTCGCCCACTGATCTTGGCATTGGCTAACCCCAACCCAGAAATTCTGCCTGAAGATGCGCACGCTGTACGCGATGACGTAGTGATTGCAACTGGCCGTTCCGACTACCCTAACCAAGTCAACAACGTGCTGTGCTTCCCGTATATTTTCCGTGGTGCACTGGATATTGGCGCCACCACCATTACGCGTGGTATGGAAATTGCTGCTGTGCATGCAATTTGCCAATTGGCCCGTGAAGAGCAGGACGAAATTGTGGCAGCCGCCTATAACATCGAAAGCTTGGAGTTTGGCCCTGAGTACCTGATTCCTAAGCCTTTTGACTCCCGTTTGATTGCGCGTATTGCGCCAGCGGTAGCCAAGGCAGGTATGGATGAAGGCGTTGCCACACGTCCAATCGAAGACTTCGATGCTTACGTGTACCAATTGCAGCAGTTTGTGTACCGCTCCGGCGCGTTCATGAAACCTATATATGGCTCTGCTAAAGACATCGTGAAAAGCGGTGGCAAATCACGCATTGTGTTTGCCGAAGGTGAAGATGAGCGCGTATTGCGTGCCGTACAGGTGATCGTAGACGAGAAACTGGCTACACCTATACTAATCGGTAGGCCTGCAGTACTAGAGCAGCGTATAGAGCGTTACGGCTTGCGTATGCGCTTGGGTGTGGATGTAGATGTGACCAACCCAGAGCAAGATGATCGCTTTAACCGTTACTGGACTGCGTACTGGGAAATGCGTTGCCGTGATGGCGTGACCAAAGAAATGGCTCGCGTAGAAATGCGTCGTCGTTTCACCTTGATTGGTGCCATGATGCTGCATCTGGGCGAGGCAGACGGCATGATCTGCGGTACGGTAGGTAGCTACGCTAACCACCTGCGCTTTATTGATGAAGTAATCGGTAAGCGTCCTGGTGCTAAAACCTATAGCGCCATGAACATCCTGTTGTTGCGTGAACGTACAGTTGCCTTGGCTGATACCCACGTTAACGACAACCCAGATGCTGCGCAGATCGCTGAAATCACTATTGCTGCCGCTAACCGCATGCGTGAACTGAACATCGAGCCTAAAGCTGCCTTGTTGTCACGTTCTAACTTCGGTACAGGTAGCTCGTCTTCGGGTGGCAAAATGCGTGAAGCATTGAGCTTAATCCGTGAGCAAGCACCTGCTCTGCAAGTGGATGGTGAAATGCATGGTGATTGCGCGCTGGATGAAAGCTTGCGCAAACGTATCTTGCCGCAAACTACATTTGATGGCGCAGCGAATTTGCTGATTTGTCCTAACGTAGATGCCGGTAATATTGCTTACAACCTGTTGAAAACAGAAGCGGGTGGTAACGTGGCGGTGGGTCCGTTCTTGCTAGGCGCTAATGCACCTATCAGCATCATGACCTCCAGCTCATCAGTACGTCGAATTATTAATATGACCGCACTGACGGTGGTGGATGCAAACACCACACGCGACTAAGTTTCGCGACTGGCCTGCCTCTTAACAGAGTGCAGGCCATTTTTTTAATGCGTATGCTATTGTAGGTATTTTGCAATATTTGAATTGAAGTGTTGAGTGAAAGAAACGGATTCTTCGACCGCTTGCGCAGAGACTGCTAAATGGATTAAAAACCCATCGCTACGTCTACATATCGCCTAAGATAAAAACGTTACGGGTTGTTTCTGTGCAGGCTGCACGACTCTGACCGTCAACGGCAAGTTCTCAGTCATGACGAATGTACTGGCGATAGGCAAGTTTCTAATTTATTGTTCGGATTAGCCGGGAGTAAAGGGCTGATCGGTTCAGATTGAGCAGGTATTATGGATAGCCAGGAAGTCAACGTTTTTAGAAGGGCATCGCAATGAGTCAAAGCCTCAATTTGCAAGAGCTGTTGCAGCAGGGTGGCCTGATTAATGCAACCGATGCACAAAAAAGTAAAATTTTAGCCATGGCACAAGCGGCCGAAATCACAGTGGGTGAAGTAGATTGTGATCGTGCTCGTAGTTGTTCAGCTGTGCTGCGCGCTATTGTGAAAGCAGTGGATTACCCCGATTTTTTCGGTAGTGATCTGGATGCACTCTATGATTGTTTGTGCGATACCGTCTTGGATCAAAAAACAGGACTGTATTTATGGTTTGATAAATTACACACAGGTGACCCGGCGTTAGAAAGCCACGCACAGGCCATTTTGAGTGTGTGTAATGATGTGGCCGACTTTGTCAGTACCAAAGACAAGATGTTTGCCTACACGGTGATTCATGCAGGCAAGCACCCTGAGCCAGAGCCAGGTGTAGCGCCCACACCATACTCTGGTGGTGATGTAGAACCCGAATATCAGGATTGATGACTACAGCCAGCCCAATCTGGCGCTGGCTGCTGAAACCAATGCTATAGCAGCAGTTTCGGTACGTAAAATGCGAGCACCGAAACGCATAGACAAGGCCCCAGCAGCTAATGCTTGGGCCTTTTCTTCTTCTGACCAGCCACCTTCAGGGCCGATCAAAAATACCAGATGGGCGTCTGGCCAAGTAGTGACATTGCTAAGGGCGCTGTCTAAGTCGTGTTCGGCATCGGGGTCGCAGAAAATCACGCGAGTGTGGGGTGTGGCAGGCAAGCTTTGCAGAAACGCGGCGAGCTGTTGTGGGGGCGATACCTGCATCACTTTATTGCGGCCACATTGTTCACTGGCGGAACGAGCTACTTTTTGCCAATGCTGTACGCGCTTTTGCAGCCTTTCGCCTTGTAGTTGTAGAACGCTGTAACGTGCAGCAATAGGCGCTAAGGCGCTGACACCTACCTCGGTGCACTTCTCGGCAATCCAATCCATTTTGTCGCCAGAGGCTAAGCCTTGGGCGATGGTAATGCGTTGCGGAAGCTCTCGTTCAAGTGGCTGAAATTCCAGCAAGTGTGCGAGCACACCTTTACCTTGATGTTGTAAAGATGCCAAAAATTGTCCGCCTTGGCCATTAAAAAGCCAGACTGTAGATTGATCTTTGAGGCGCAAAACACGGAGCATATAGTGGGCCAGCTCGGTGCTAAGTTCAACGGTAGTGCCTGTTTGCAGGTCTATTTCACAAAAAAAACGTGGCAGATTCATATGCTTGGCTAGGTTTGAAGTGTCGTGCTTGTTACAGCATAACCGAGCTCTGGAGTGCTTGGGTGACGGTGCGGCGAGCTTTGCGGTGGTAAAATGAACGGCTTTAATAACTACCTGTAGATGATGGGGCGGGACATCGTGTCATTTGCCCTGCAAGAGTTTCCAATGGACTTATCCTCTTCTTCCGTATCACCCATGGCGAATGCCATTCGTGCACTGGCGATGGATGCCGTGCAACAAGCCAAATCGGGACACCCTGGTGCGCCTATGGGGATGGCAGAAATTGCCGAAGTGCTGTGGACACGCCACCTCAAACACAATCCGTCCGACCCTACTTGGTTTGATCGCGACCGTTTCGTGTTGTCTAACGGCCATGGCTCGATGCTGATTTATGCATTGCTGCATTTGACTGGCTACGATTTGCCTATGGAAGAGTTGCGCAATTTCCGCCAGTTGCACTCGCGTACTGCGGGTCACCCGGAAGTTGGCGAAACAGCCGGTGTGGAAACCACCACAGGTCCGTTGGGACAAGGTATTTCTAACGCCGTTGGTATGGCGCTGGCAGAAGCCTTGTTGGCTAAAGAATTTAATCGCCCCGGCCACAATGTTGTGGACCACAACACGTATGCGTTTGTGGGTGACGGCTGCTTGATGGAAGGTATTTCCCATGAGGCATGTTCGTTGGCTGGCACTTTGAAGCTGTCCAAGCTGGTTGTGTTCTACGACGACAATGGTATTTCCATTGACGGTAAAGTAGCGTCCTGGTTTGGTGATAACACGCCAGAGCGCTTCCGCAGTTACGGCTGGAACGTTGTAGAAAACGTAGACGGTCACAGCGTAGAAGCACTGGAAAAAGCCGTACAACAAGCTAAAGCCTTTGTGAAAGAGGGTAACGGCCCAACTATCATTTGCTGTAAAACAGTTATTGGTAAGGGTTCTCCTAAGCTGGCAGGCTCTGAAAAATCGCACGGTGCACCGTTTGGCGCAGAAGAAATTGCTGCTACACGCGCAGCAATTGGCTGGCCACACGCTGCCTTTGAAATTCCTGCGGATGTGTACGAATACTGGGATGGCCGTAGCAAAGGTGCTGCAGCGCAATCCGAGTGGGAACAGCGCTTTGCCGCTTACCAAGCAGAACACCCAGAACTGGCTAAAGAATTGGCCCGTCGTCTGCGTAGCGAATTACCTGCTAACTTCGACGAGTTGGCGCAAGAGTTGTTGAATAAAACTCAAGCTGCTGCACAAACCGTTGCTACACGTAAAGCGTCCCAATTGGCCATTGAAGGCCTGGTAGATGGCTTGCCTGAAATGCTAGGTGGTTCGGCTGATTTGACCGGTTCTAACCTGACTAACTGGCCTGGTGTGGTTGCTGTACGTGCTACAGACGATGGTGTGCAGTTCGGACGCCACATCAACTACGGTGTACGTGAGTTTGGTATGGCTGCGGTGATGAACGGCATGGCCTTGCATGGTGGTTACCTGCCATTTGGCGGTACTTTCCTGACGTTTTCTGACTACTCCCGTAACGCCATTCGTATGGCTGCATTGATGAAGCAGCGCGTGGTGCATGTATTTACCCACGACTCCATTGGTTTGGGTGAAGACGGCCCTACCCACCAATCTATTGAGCATGCTTCCAGCCTGCGTCTGATTCCTAACCTGCACGTATGGCGTCCTTGTGACACCACCGAAACAGCCGTGGCATGGATTGAGTCCGTACGTCGCCCTGCTAGCGTGGGGTTGAATGTGAAGGACGGTGGCCCAAGCGCGTTGCTGTTGTCGCGTCAAAACTTGCCATTTATCGAACGTGATAGCAAAACCGTTGCAGCGATTGCTCGCGGTGGTTATGTATTGCGTGACGCTGATAATGCGCGTGCCATCATCATGGCAACGGGTTCCGAAGTAGAGCTGGCCTTGGCTGCTCAAGCGGAATTGGCGAACAAAGGTATTGCTGTGCGCGTGGTTTCTATGCCTTGCACCAATATTTTTGATGCTCAAGACAAAGCATGGCGCGACGAGGTATTGCCTGCTGGGTTGCCACGTGTGGCAATTGAAGCTGGTTCCACTGGTTTGTGGCACAAATATGTAGGCCTAGAGGGTGCTGTTCTGGGTATAGACAGCTACGGTGCGTCTGCGCCGGCTGATGTACTATTCGAGCACTTTGGGCTGACCGCTGCGAAGCTGGTCGCTGCTGTAGAAAAGATTTTGTAAATTAGGAGATCCAAGATGACGATTCGCGTCGCTATCAATGGTTATGGTCGTATTGGACGCATGACACTGCGCGCTCATTACGAGTACGGTAAAAAACACGGTATTGAGATCGTGGCGATCAATGCTCCTGGCCAAGACGAAGTGGCTAGACACCTGACTCGCTTCGATACAGTGCATGGCCGTTTCAATGCCGATGTAGAGCTGGAAGGTAAAGAATACTTGATCATCAACGGTGATCGTATTCGTTTGTTGTCTGAGCGTGATCCTACTAAATTGCCTTGGGGCGAATTGAATGTAGACGTGGTCATGGATTGCACAGGTCGCTTTACTACTAAAGAAGCGGCTAGCGCACACTTGCAAGCCGGTGCTAAGAAAGTATTGATTTCTGCACCCGGTGGCAAAGATGTAGACGCAACGATTGTGTACGGTGTGAACCACAACGTGCTGAAAGCGACTGACACCGTTGTGTCTAACGCATCGTGCACGACTAACTGCTTGGCACCATTGGCCCAGCCTTTGAATCAAGAGTTGGGGATTGTGAACGGTTTGATGACCACTATTCACGCCTTCACTAACGACCAAGTACTGATCGACGTTGCTCACAAAGACTTGCGTCGTGCGCGTGCCGCAACCATGAGCATGATCCCAACCAAAACTGGTGCAGCGGCAGCAGTAGGTTTGGTATTGCCAGAGTTGAATGGCAAGTTGGATGGTTACGCTGTGCGCGTACCTACCATCAACGTGTCTATGGTAGACCTGACATTTGTAGCGGCTCGTCCTACTAGCGTAGAAGAAGTAAACAGCATCCTGAAAAAAGCTTCTCAAGGCGCATTGAAAGGCGTGCTGGATTACAGCGACGAACCTCTGGTGTCCATGGATTACAACCACAGCACAGCGTCTAGCACTGTGGATTCCATGTTGACCAAAGTATCCGGTGGCAACTTAGTGAAAGTGGCTGCATGGTACGACAACGAATGGGCTTTCTCCGTGCGTATGCTGGATACGGCTCATGCGATGATGACCGCAAAATAAATACAGCGGCTCAAAAAGGCGGGGTTTCCCCGCCTTTGTCGTGCCTAGGATAAAGCAATCATGATTACTACGATTAAAACTTTGAGCCAGCTGATCGCCGACGGTCAAGTTGCTGGCAAACGCGTGCTGATTCGTTCAGACATGAACGTGCCTATGGCAGGCGGCGTCATTACAGAAGACACACGTATTCGTGCGTCCTTAGAAGCCATTCGTATGGCGTTGGATGCGGGCGCTGCTGTGATGGTCATGAGCCATTTGGGCAGACCCAAAGAGGGCGAGATCATGCCTCGCGATACGTTGACTCCTATTGCTGAACGCGTAAGCGAACTGCTGGGTATTTCGGTACCACTGCAACGCGATTGGATTGAAGGGGTGGATATTGCTCCTGGTCAAATCGTGCTGTTGGAAAACTGCCGTTGCAATGTAGGTGAAAAAGCCAACGATGAAACCTTGGCGCGCAAAATGGCAGCCTTGTGCGACATCTACGTGAATGACGCGTTTGGTGCGGCGCACCGTGCGCAAGCATCTACTGAGGGTGTAGCTCGGTATGCGCCTATTGCATGCGCAGGCCCGTTGCTAGAAGCCGAGCTAAACGCATTGAGCCGTACCTTAACTGACCCCGCTCGTCCTTTAGTGGCAATTGTGGGCGGTGCTAAAGTTTCTACCAAATTGTCTATTTTGTTGGCGTTGGCCGGTAAAGTGGATCAACTGATTGTTGGCGGTGGTATTGCTAACACTTTCATGCTGGCTAAAGGCTTGAAAGTAGGTAAGTCATTGGTAGAAGAAAGTCAGCTGGAAGAAGCACGCCAAGTGATCGCGCTGATGAAAGAGCGTGGCGCTGAAGTGCCTATTCCCGTGGACGTGGTATGTGCTAAAAGTTTTGCTACCGACGCTGAACCTACCGTGAAAGCGGCCACTGAGGTAGAAGACGATGATCTGATTTTGGATATTGGTCCAGAAACAGCTCAACAGTTAGCTGGTATTTTGCGTAAAGCCGGTACGATTGTGTGGAACGGCCCAGTGGGCGTGTTTGAGTTCCCCAATTTTGCAGGCGGTACACGAGTGTTGGCACAGGCTATTGCTGATTCAGGCGCTTTCTCTATCGCTGGTGGTGGTGACACCTTGGCCGCGATTGCCGCTTTTGATGTGGCCGACAAAATTGGCTATATCTCGACTGGTGGCGGTGCCTTCCTAGAGTTCTTGGAAGGCAAGAGCTTGCCAGCGGTAGCCGTACTGCAGGAACGCGCAGCAGAGTAACGGCCTAACTAGGGCGTTATAAAGCACGCAAAATGGCCTGATACCCTTGTAGGGTGTTAGGCCATTTTGGTGTCCAGCCCAGTTGTTTTAGGCGCTGATTATGCAGCCGTTTCCCTTGGGCTGGGGCCTTGTCATCACGTAGTGGTGGGGAGATGCCTAAAAACTCAGCTAGCTGGGTGTATAGCTCAATTTGTTCTAGCGGCGTGTCGTCGGTGCCCACATACACAGCGTGTGCTTCTGGATGTTGCAGCAGTACGCAGCAGGCTTGTACCACATCATCAATATGTATGCGGTTGGCCCAGTTTCCTGTTGATGCGGGCACAACCCAACCAGGTTTACGTAAGCGTTGTAGCCAGTGCAGGCGTTCAGGCCCATAAATACCACTAAAACGTACGACGACGAGTTTGTCACCTAAGCGTTCGCGTAAACGAGTTTCGGCGTCTAGCAATGCTTGGCCATTAAATTGGGCGGGATGGGTGGGGCTGTTTTCGTCTAACCATGCCTCGCTGGCACCATAGACTGCTGTAGATGACACAAACACAAAGCGTTGCAGTGCTTCTACATCTACCGCGTTGAGTAGATTGTTTAGGCCTGTTTCGTAGATGGCGGCATAGCCTGCGGTAGAGCGTTCGCTAGGTGTAGCGGTGTACAGCACATGACTAACTGTAGGCAGGTTTTGTAGGCTGCTGGCTTGGGTTAGGTCGGCTTGTATGGCGGGGATACTGTTGTCTTCCGGATTAGGGTTGCGTCGTAACGCCCATTGCGGGATATGTTGTGTGTGAAAGTGCTGATAGCAGCGTTTGGCAATGTCTCCGGCACCCGCATATAAAATCCCTGAGAATGATGGGTTAGACATAACAAAAGCTCCTAGCAATAGAGTGGGCTATGCGTTTGCACTGAGGCTGGTTTTTAGGCATAGTGAATGGTTTGTTCCATTGTACTGTGAGGGACTTGTGAAAAAATTACAGCGCACACATCCAGATGAGTTACTCGTAGGGGTAGTATCCGTTTCGGATAGGGCCTCGGGTGGGCAATATCAAGATGAAGGCATTCCAGCATTAACAGCGTGGTTAGATAGCGCGTTGGTACAACCCGCACAGTGCGTATCACGTTTGGTGCCTGATGATGTCGACACAATTTCGGCTACGTTAAAAGAGCTGGTAGACGAACTGGGCTGCGACGTGGTGCTGACTACGGGTGGTACTGGTCCAGCGCGACGGGATGTCACCCCTGAAGCTACATTGGCCGTAGCAACGCGCGAAATGCCAGGTTTTGGTGAGCAAATGCGCCAAATTAGCCTGCGCTTTGTGCCTACTGCTATTTTGTCGCGCCAAGTGGGTGTGTTACGCGAAACGGCTGATCACGCTGCGCTGATTTTAAATTTACCGGGCCAGCCTAAAGCGATACGGGAAACCTTAGAAGGTTTGCGCGATGATCAGGGTAAAATAGTGGTGCCCGGTATTTTTGCGGCCGTGCCTTACTGTATAGATCTGATTGGTGGCCCATATGTGGAAACGCATGAGCACATAGTGTCGGCATTTCGCCCAAAATCGGCTCGTAGGCCCAAACAATAATACGCAAAACAAGCAAGAATTCGTTTTCACCCGTAAAATTACGGGTGATTTAGTTATTTTATTCAAGTACTCAGGAGATCTTCATGGCCTTGGTTTCCATGCGTCAGCTGTTGGATCATGCGGCTGAAAATGGCTACGGCATTCCCGCATTTAACGTGAACAATCTGGAGCAGGTCCAGGCAATCATGGAAGCGGCAGCTGAGACTGATAGCCCCGTTATCATGCAAGCTTCGGCAGGCGCCCGCAAATACGCAGGCGAAAAATTCCTGCAAGGTTTGATTCGTTCCGCAGTTGAAAGCTACCCGCATATTCCTGTGGTAATGCACCAGGATCACGGCCAATCCCCCGCTGTATGTAAAGGCGCCATCGAAATGGGCTTTAGCAGCGTGATGATGGATGGTTCGCTGGAAGAAGACGGTAAAACCGTTGCCGATTACGAGTACAACGTAGACGTTACTCGTCGCGTCGTAGAAATGGCCCACAAACTGGGTGTTACCGTTGAAGGTGAGTTGGGTTGCTTGGGTTCATTGGAAACCATGCAAGGCGACAAAGAAGACGGCCACGGTTTTGATGGCGTTCTGACGCTAGACGAATTGCTGACTAGCCCAGAGCAAGCGGCTGACTTCGTACGCCGTACACAGTTGGATGCGTTGGCGATTGCTATTGGTACTAGCCACGGTGCATACAAGTTCACCCGTGAACCCACAGGCGATATCTTGTCTATTCAGCGCGTAAAAGAAATTCACGCTCGTTTGCCTAATACACACTTGGTGATGCATGGTAGTTCCAGCGTGCCACAAGAGTTGCTGGCTGAAATCCGTGAATTCGGTGGCGACATGAAAGAAACTTACGGTGTGCCCGTAGCGGAAATTCAAGAAGCTATCAAATACGGTGTACGCAAAGTGAACATCGATACAGACATTCGTTTGGCAATGACTGCTGCGATCCGTCGTTTCTTGTTTACTAACCCAGACAAGTTTGACCCACGTGAATACCTGAAGCCAGCTCGTGCTGCTGCCAAAGCAATTTGTGTAGCCCGTTACGAGCAGTTTGGTACTGCAGGTAATGCATCCAAAATCAAACCTATAGCCTTGGATGAAATTGCCCGACGCTATGCTTCGGGTGCACTGTCCCAACAGGTACAGTAAGGCTGAAATCAGGCCATCCCTTGGATGGCCTGATTTGTTTTGTGGGACTAGCCACCCCTCTTTTACTTGCTGCACGTCCGCCCGCAGCAAGGCGCTTTTTAAGGAAAACATGGTGCAACAGGCGCTTTACGAATCCACTCTGAAATCCTTACCTTTGTTGGCACGCGGTAAAGTGCGCGACATGTACGCGGTAGGTGATGACAAACTTTTAGTGGTAGCTTCCGACCGATTGTCAGCTTTTGATGTGATCTTGGATGATCCTATCCCTGGTAAAGGGGCTGTGCTGACGAGTATGACGGAGTTTTGGCTGAAGAAGCTGGCGCATATCGTACCTAATCACTCTACTACCGTACGTGCAATTGATGTGGTGACTGCTGATGAGCAGGCACAAGTGAAAGACCGTGCTGTAGTGGTAAAGCGTTTAAAACCTATTATGGTAGAAGCCGTTGCGCGTGGTTATATCATTGGTTCGGGTTGGAAAGAATATCAACAAACAGGCGCCATCTGCGGCATTGCTTTGCCAGCAGGGTTGCAACAAGCGAGTCAGTTGCCTGAGCCTATTTTTACCCCCGCTGCGAAAGCAGAAGCAGGCACTCACGATGAAAACGTAGATTTTTCGCATGTGGTGGCTGAAGTAGGTCAGTCTTTGGCTGAACAAATTCGCGATATTACATTGCGTCTGTACAAAGAAGCTGCCGCATATGCAGCAACGCGCGGCATTATCATTGCTGACACCAAGTTTGAGTTCGGTCTGGACGAAGACGGTGTCTTGCACCTGATGGATGAAGTGATTACGCCAGACTCTTCCCGCTTCTGGGATGCGAGCAGCTATCAGCCAGGTACTAGCCCAGCGTCGTTTGATAAACAGTTTGTACGTGATTGGCTGGAAACCCAAGATTGGGATAAAACAGCGCCAGCACCTCGCCTGCCTGCCGATGTACTGGCGCGCACGGCAGCCAAATACCAGGAAGCTCTGGATAAATTGACTAAGTAATACGTGGAGTAAGGTAAGGACATGAACACAGTAGCACCCGTAACAGTAGGGGTAGTCATGGGGTCTTCCAGCGACTGGCCGGTGATGCAAAATGCAGCCGCCATTCTGGAAGAGTTTGGTATTGCCTTTGAAACCCTAGTGGTGTCGGCTCACCGTATGCCGTTGGATATGGTGGAGTACGGTCGTAAAGCCAGTGATACAGGCATGAAAGCCATTATTGCTGGTGCGGGTGGTGCTGCTCATTTACCAGGTATGTTGGCCGCGCTGACAGAAGTGCCTGTGTATGGTGTGCCTGTACCTTCACGTTATTTACGTGGTGAGGATTCGCTGTTGTCTATCGTGCAAATGCCTAAAGGTGTGCCAGTGGCTACCTTTGCTATTGGTGAAGCGGGTGCGGCTAATGCTGCCTTGCACGTAGTGGCGAATCTAGCCATGTATGACGATGCCTTGCGCACCAAACTGAACGCATTTCGTGCACGCCAAACAGAGGCAGCACGTAACATGCAAGTACCACCACCTGAACAGGCCTGAATTTTTAGCTAAAGAGCAGTATATGAACAAGGTTACAAACGAGGCTGTGATCCAGCCAAGCGATTGGTTGGGTATGATCGGTGGCGGTCAGTTGGGACGCATGTTTTGCCATGCGGCTCAAAGCATGGGCTATAAAGTAGCGGTGTTGGACCCTGATGCCAACAGCCCAGCCGGTGCCGTAGCTGATAAACATATTCGCGCAGCCTACGACGATGAAGATGGCCTGCGTGCGTTATCAGCACAGTGCAAAGCCATTACTACAGAGTTCGAGAACGTACCCGCTGCCAGTTTGCAGTTTCTAGAGCAGGGCAGCCGTGTAACGCCATCGTCGTCTGCGGTGGCAGTAGTGCAAGATCGTATTGCTGAAAAAGCCTTTATTGTGTCTGCCGGTGTACCGGTAGCCCCTTATGCGCCTATTCAAAACAAAGCTGATCTGCAAAATGCGGATGCCGCATTGTTTCCCGGTATTTTGAAGGCAGCCCGTTTGGGTTACGACGGCAAAGGCCAAGCTCGTGTGAGCAGTCGTGAAGAAGCGTTGGTGGCATTCGAACAGTTTGGTGAAGTGGCCTGTGTGTTGGAAGCACTGCAGCCATTGAAAGACGAAATTTCAGTGGTGATGGCCAGATCACTACAGGGTGATGTGGCGGCATTTGTGCCATCGCATAACGAACACCGTGATGGTATTTTGGCCGTTTCTACTGCCGCATCGGCATCATTGCCGGTGTATCAACAAGCCATTGCTGCTGCCGAGAAAATCGCTCAAGCCCTAGGTTACTACGGCGTATTTTGCGTGGAATTTTTCATTCTGCAAGATGGCTCGTTAATTGCTAACGAAGTGGCACCACGTCCGCATAATAGTGGGCATTTCACGATGGATGCCTGTATCACTAGCCAATTTGCTCAGCAAGTACGCGTGATGGCAGGCTTGCCGTTGGGAGCACCGACGTCGCACAGTCATTCCGTGATGCTGAACCTGTTGGGTGATGTGTGGTTTGACGAAGCAGGCACGTACCGCGAACCCGATTGGGCGGGTGTATTAGCTGTACCGGGCGCATGTTTGCACCTGTATGGCAAAGCTGAAGCCCGTAGAGGCCGTAAGATGGGCCATATCAACGTTGTGGGTAGCACGTTAGCCGAGGCTCAACAGCGCGCTGCTCAAGCGGCTGCTCCTATAGGTTTTGTGTACCATGCATGAGACTGTAATCAGCCCGTCTGATGCGCAGTCTGTGCAGCAGGCTGCTGAGTTGCTCTATGCCGGTGAACTGGTCGCCTTTCCTACCGAAACTGTGTATGGCCTAGGTGCTGATGCCGAGAACCTCACTGCTTTAGCACGTATTTATGAAGCTAAGGGACGTCCTAGCAATCACCCGGTGATTGTGCACGTCGCCCCCGGTGCTGATTTGTACTATTGGGCTAAGCAAATTCCGGATGAAGGGTGGCGCTTGGTTGAGTGCTTCTGGCCGGGTCCGTTGACCTTGATTTTGCCTAAGGCAGACCATGTGCCTTTGCAGATTACCGGTGGGCAAGACAGTGTAGGCGTACGATGTCCATCCCACCCCGTAGCACAGGCGCTGTTAACGGCGTTTGCTCAATGCAAAGGTGGGCAAGGTGGCGTAGCAGCGCCATCGGCAAATAGGTTTGGACGTATTTCGCCTACGCAGGCTTACCACGTACAACAAGAGTTCAAAGGGTGCGTATTGCAACCTAGGATGATCTTGGAAGGTGGGCCAGCCGAGGTGGGGATTGAGTCCACCATTGTGGATGTATCCCGCGTGGCACAAACCGGTGAAGTTGCTGTGTTGCGTCCCGGTGGCATTAGTGTGGCGCAAATAGAAGCCGCCTTAGGGCGTTCGGTACAAATAGGGGCTAAGCACCACGCACCACGAGTATCGGGCAGCTTAAAAGCGCATTACGCACCGACCACGCCGTTGTATAGCTTGCCGCGAGCAGCACTAGTGGCCAAAGCTGCGGTAGCTACTGCACCGCAGAAAGTAGGGGTGTTGGGGTTTGGGTCAGCACCTCAGGCGTTAGCAGCGGGTGTGCAATGGGTAGAGTTGCCAAGTCAACCTACGCATTTCGCCCATTCGTTGTATGCGTTGCTGCGCGAGTTAGACGCACAAGATTTTGATGCGTTTTATATTGAGCAGCTACCGACTACGCCAGAATGGCTGGCCGTGGCTGATAGATTAAATCGTGCCGCAGCCGCCTTTGAAGCCTAAGTCAGCATTAGTCTAATAGCCCCATATCTTGTAAGAAGCGCAAGCAGCGTTTTTTAAGGCGATCCGGTTGCTCGAAGTGAGGGCTATGCCGGACGCCTGTTAGTACCAAGGCTTGGGCATGAGGCACTAAACACTGCACGCCATATACCTGATGCAAAGACGAGTACTCATCCTCATCACCTTGTATCAGCAGTGTAGGGCATTGGATGCTTTCAACATCACGCTCAATGTTCCAATTTTTTTGAAAGTCTGGATTGCTCCAAGCGCGGCTCCACGGCTTAAAGGTGCCATCCACATCTTGATGGTAGCGCGCCAAGCGTTGACGTAGGTCGCCACTGTCGTACCAGTTGATGCAATGCTCTAACCCGTGATGCATGAAGGGTTCTACATTGATATGCGGCGCTACACAAATAATGGCGCTGGCAGCACTGTTTTCCATTGCGGCATGTAAGAGTGCAATAGAGCCGCCATCACTATGACCAAACAAAATGGGGCGTTCGTCTGCTAAGTCTAAAGCTGCGAGCACGGCAGGTAAGCGTTGTTGCGCTTCGCGGTGCAAGTAATTGATGGGCAAGTCTTCGTTAGGGTCGCGTGGTGTGCTCTGACCATAGCCTGGGCGGGAGTACAGTAGGCCACGGCAGCCTAGAAACGAGGCCAACTCTTCTGGCCAAAATGACCAGTGATTAATGCTGCCTAAGCCTTCGTGCAGAAATACTAGTAACGGTGCTTGAGGGTCTTGGCTACCTACCCATTGATATTCAATGTCCAGCAAGTTGCCATTTTCAGTGATTTGCAGCGTTTGATGTGTAGCAGGTTGACGCATAGAAAAGCCTAGCCTAACGAGGGAAAACTTTTTGAGTATACGTGAAAACAACGTGTGATTCGTGGTTAGCCCTGTTAGGCTGTGCGGGCTTAGTAAAAGCATTCAGCTAGCATAACAATGCGTGGCGTTAGCTATCTTTGTGGTCGCCTTCGCCTGCTTTCCAGTAGCCTTTGACGCTCACGCGATGTTTAGGTAACTCTAGGTCTTGCAGGTAGTGCAAACGTAGCGTGCGTACAGCAGTAGATTCACCGGCGATCCAGATATAGCCTGGGCCCGACGGTAACGAATGCGATAACAAGGTTCTGCATAAGGCTTGGCATGGCTCAGGCAACGCCGTTACCCAGTTGGTGCGAACAATGGCAGGGCTTGGTATAGCTTGCTGCTCGGCCTTGTTGGCAACCTCTACAAAAATCTTGGTATCAATGTCAGGGGGCAATTGCGCAGCAATGCTTTGCATACCGGGCAGTGCGGTGGTGTCACCGGCTATCAGCACCCACTCGGCGTCGTGTGGTAGTGAGAAACCGCCACTGCGAGGGCCAGCAATACCTACGTGTTCGCCAACCGAAGCGTGTGCAGCCCATGCTGAAGCAGGGCCAGAGTCAGCATCGGTGCCATGCAGCACAAAATCTAAATCAATAGAACCTGCTTCATGGTCTATGTGGCGGATGGTGTAGGCCCTACCTTCACCGGAAGGTAAAAATACTTTGACCCAAGCAGCAGGTTCCTCCACACCTTCAACAGTTAAAAAATCGGTAATTTCGTCACCGCTTACAGTAATGCGTTGCATCGTTGGTGTAACGGCACGTACTGCTTGCACGACGCCCACAGCGCGGGCGGTGCGAGGTTTTTGTATTACTTCAGACATGTTGTGTTCCTTCGGGTGCAGAGATCAACAGGCGTACGGCCACCAGTACCGAAGACGCTACCGCAATAGCACCTACAAGATAGACAGCATCAACGCCCCAGACACCGGCAACAGCACCCAATAGCGGGCCGGTGATTCCTAATGAAATATCCAAGAAAGCCACATAAGCCCCCATGGCAATACCACGACTTTGTGGTGGTGCACGGCGTACTGCTTCCACACCAAAGCCAGGGAATGCTAGGGAGTAGCCAAAACCCGTTAGGGCAGCACCCATATAGGCAATGACAGGGGTATGGGCACTCCAGATCAATAATTGACCTAAGGCTTCAATCACTACGCAGACTAGGGCGACACGGGCACCACCCAGTTTGTCGGGTAGGTGGCCAAAGAACAGCCGTGCTCCAATAAAGGCCAGACCGAAGGCGGTAAAGGCCAGTGAAGCATTGCCCCAATCGTGGGCGGCAAACATCAGTGCAATAAAGGCGGTAATCACACCAAAACCAACGCTGGATAACGCCAGCCCCAATCCTGCGCCCCACACTAACCCCAGCACTTTGTAGAACGGTGTGCGGCGGTTGGCAGTAGGTGGCAACGCACGCAGGTTAGCAATCACCGCCAACGAAATAATGGGTAGGACAGCAGCCACAGCTGAAATGCTAGCAAAAC
Organism: Paenalcaligenes sp.; assembly: GCA_052103955.1. Lineage (GTDB taxonomy): Bacteria > Pseudomonadota > Gammaproteobacteria > Burkholderiales > Burkholderiaceae_B > Paenalcaligenes. The sequence goes on from JBQELO010000006.1 coordinate 47,008, forward strand.
CTTGTTGATCATTAATCGCTACACCCAGTGGGGCACCGATGGCATAGGCGCCATACATGGCAATCCCTACCCAGGCCATCACTTTGCCTGCGTGTTGTGGGCCCACTAACCCTACACCCCAACTTAGGGCGCCTGTTACCACCAAGCTTTCACCGCAGCCCAGTAACACGCGGCCGAGCAACAGTACCCATATCGAGGTAGTGGGAGAGTGTAGAAAAGCGAGTGACGCCAAATAAGCAATGCCTGAGCTGGAGGCTAAAAGAAAGCCCATCACTACAGCACGTTTAGCACCACGGGTATCGGCTAGGTTGCCCGCCCATGCGCGGGAAAGCAGGGCGGCAGCAAATTGCGTACCAATCACAATACCTACCACCAGTGTGCTCATACCCAAGTTGTCATGCACATGTAAAGGCAGGATGGGTAACGGTAAACCGATGGTGAGAAAACCAATAAATACTGCCAAGGTGATAGGCAGCAAGGTAACAAAAACAGAGGCTACAGGAGAGGCCGCGGTAGCGGCTGTCGTAGCCCTTGAACGATCAGACATGAATGCCTCCAAACATGAGCATTTACTCGATATTTGATATAATATGAGGGATTACTCACGTTGAAAACTCATGTTTGGATGACGTATATGGAAGCTTTACCTCAGCCACGGCGCGTACCGTGTCAAGCCCGTTCTAGGGCCATCGTAGAAGCAATTTTGGAAGCAACAGCTCGCGTTTTAACCGAGCGTGGCTATGCCGGCACCAATACAAATCTGGTGGCAGAGCGGGCTGGAGTGAGTGTGGGGTCGGTGTATCAGTACTTTCCAAACAAGGATTCGTTGATCACGGCGTTGCATGAGCGGCACGCGGCAGAAATGCAGGCAGCCATAGAAACTGTGCTGGTCACAGCAAAGCCCTTGAGTTTGTATGAACACCTTAGGGCTATTGTGCATGCGTTATTAGCGGCGCATCAGGTATCGCCAGAACTGCACAGGGTGTTGGAAAAAGAGTTTCCATTTTTTGATGCACCACGCGATCAAAGCCCTGCTGATCAGAGCATCTTTTTGCGAATACGCCAATTGCTGGAAGATCACCGCGATGAAGTAGCCCCCGACAATCTGGATTTAGCCACGTGGGTGGTATTGCAGACGATGGAGGCCTTAATTCATGCGGCGGTGATTACGCCATTGCCGCAACATTCTATGGAAGACGTAGAGCAGGCGATTGTGGATACCTTGGCTGGCTACCTGCTGAGCAGGCAGCCGCGTTCCAGTTAATAGGCAGAACCAGAGTCTTGGCAGTAAGAGACTAAGTCAGCAATGGCCAATACGGGTAATTGATTACGTTCAGCGTAATCAAACACATCATCACCACGCATCATGGTGCCATCCGGGTTCATCAGTTCGCACAACACACCCATAGGACGTAAGCCGGCTAAAGCAGCTAAGCACACGGATCCTTCGGTGTGTCCTTGGCGAGCCAGTACGCCGCCGGGGTGAGCACGTAGTGGAAACACGTGACCGGGGCGGATCAGGTCGTGGGGTTTGGCATCTGGGGCGATGGCTGCTTGAATCGTAGTCAGCCTATCGCGGGCGCTGACGCCAGTGCTCACCCCTACACGGGCCTCAATGGTGACGGTAAAGGCTGTCCCATAAGGGCTTTCATTGTTAGGCACCATTTGTGGCAGCCCTAACTGAGTCAACGTGTTTTCGGTTAAGCACAGGCACACAATACCGCTACCGTCTCTGATCATTTGTGCCATGCCGCTTTCGGTTAAGCGTTCGGCGGCGAAGATCAGGTCTGCTTCGTTTTCGCGGTCGTAATCGTCCATCACGACCACAGGGATACCGGCGCGAATAGCGGCCAAAGCAGCTTGCACACGTTGGTGTATAGCTTCTGGTGTAGACGGGAAATGCTCAAGCGTAGGCGCAGTGCACTCGGCTAAGGTGGTATGAGACATAGAAACGCTCCTCGGTTATAACAAAATTGAGAAGACGTTTTCGGGGCATGCAGCGGCACACCATACCTACTCTACAGGCGTGTGCCTGCAGCATAAGTTTGTGTTTACCGCACATCTTCTTTCATCCGGACTATGACCGTCGGCTCTGGAGTGTGTGCCAGATCTGCTGACCCCACGCATTGCAGCATGGGCGCTCGCGGGCTTGCAAAGACCAATCAGCGCGATGCTGTTGCTTTGCCTACCGCCGGTGGGGAGTTACACCCCGCCCTGAAGACGCTTATGTTGATAAAAGTACCAACTCTTGAAGTGTATAGCGTTGGTGAACGCGCTTCAACTCGCGTTTAGTTATATACAAAAAAAGGCATCCCTAAGGATGCCTTAAAAAAACCCAGATCTTCACGTAAAAAAGATCGGCACTGCTTTTGATCAATAGAAGGCTTGCAAACCTGTTTGTGCACGACCCAAAATCAGGGCGTGAACGTCGTGTGTACCTTCATAGGTGTTCACAACTTCCAAGTTCACTAAGTGACGGGCTACGCCGAACTCGTCGGAAATACCGTTACCACCCAACATGTCACGAGCCAAACGAGCGATATCCAAGGATTTACCGCAAGAGTTACGTTTCATAATGGAGGTGATTTCTACGGCAGCAATACCTTCGTCTTTCATGCGGCCCAAGCGCAAGCAACCTTGCAGACCCAATGTGATTTCAGTTTGCATGTCGGCCAGTTTTTTCTGGATCAACTGGTTGGCTGCCAATGGGCGACCAAACTGTTTACGATCCAGTGTGTACTGACGAGCAGTGTGCCAGCAGCTTTCAGCAGCACCCAGAGCACCCCAAGCAATACCGTAACGAGCAGAGTTCAAGCAGGTGAATGGGCCACGCAGACCCGTTACTTTAGGCAGCATTTGAGCGTCTGATACAGGTACTTCGTCCATGACGATTTCACCGGTAATGGAAGCACGCAAACCTACTTTGCCGTGGATGGCAGGAGCGGACAAACCTTTCATGCCTTTTTCTAGGATGAAGCCACGGATTTTGCCGTCGTCTTCGCCACCAACTACTTTAGCCCATACGACGAACACGTCAGCGATAGGGGAGTTGGTGATCCACATTTTGGCGCCTGTTAGCAGGTAACCGTCGCTGGTTTTAACAGCGCGTGTTTCCATGCCGCCTGGGTCGGAACCGTGGTTAGGTTCGGTCAAGCCGAAACAACCAATCCACTCGCCGGAAGCCAGTTTAGGCAGGTATTTCTTTTTCTGCTCTTCGCTACCGAATTCGTTGATAGGTACCATCACCAACGAAGACTGCACGCTCATCATGGAACGGTAACCGGAGTCTACGTATTCCACTTCTCTAGCGATCAAACCGTAGCATACGTAGTTCAGGCCAGAACCACCGTATTCTTCAGGGATGGTAGCTCCCAGCAAGCCCAGCTCACCCATTTCACGGAAAATGGATACATCTGTTTGCTCATTGCGGAAAGCATCCAGCACGCGGGGTGCCAGTTTTTCCTGAGCATAGGCGTGCGCTGCATCGCGCACCATACGCTCTTCTTCCGTCAACTGCGTGGATAGCAAGAGGGGGTCTTCCCAGTGAAAAGAAGGCTTGCTGGACATGTGATTCTCCTAGTGTTCTAACGATGTTGAGTGTTTAGTGCATGCTCGCGGATCTGGTCTAAGCTCATACTTGGTGTAATGGCTTGGGGGTCCTGCAAGCAGTGCAAAATTGCGGGTTTGCCGCTAGCCCGTGCACGCTCGAAAGCTGCAGGGAAGTCAGCGCTATTTTCTACTCGTTCGCCGTAGCCGCCAAAAGCTTCAGCATAACTGGCGAAGTCAGGGTTTTTCAATACCGTGGCCGAAACGCGGCCGGGGTATTCACGTTCTTGGTGCATACGGATGGTGCCGTACATACCGTTATCAATCAGCAAAACGATAATAGGCAGGTCGTATTGCACCGCTGTGGCAAATTCTTGGCCGTGCATCATGAAGCAGCCATCACCAGCAAAGCAGACAACCGTAGATTCGGGGTTGATGCGTTTGGCGGCAACCGCCGCAGGCAAACCATAGCCCATAGAGCCAGAGGTAGGTGCTAGCTGTGTGCCAAATTCGTTAAAGCGGTGGAAGCGATGCAGCCATGTTGCGTAGTTGCCGGCACCATTGCACATAATGGCGTCAGCAGGCAATGCGGTACGCAAGTAGCTCATGACATCTGCCATTTGGAACTTACCTGGGCTACGGATAGCGTCGGGCGTGCTCCATGCTAAATAGTTTTGGTGCAAGGTTTTGACACGTTCGGCATCAGCGGAAGTGCGGCTCAGTTTGGCTGGCAGAGCAGCCACAAAGTCGCTAGGGCTAAGCGCAATACCCAGTGTGTTCTGGTACGTGCGGTTTAGCTCGCTGATGTCGGGGTGTACATGAATCAGCGCTTGCTGGGGGGTAGGGATGTCAAACAAGGTGTAGCTTTGGCTAGGCACCTCGGACATACGTCCACCTAACAGCAAAATGGTGTCGGCCTCTTTAATAGAGGCAATCAGTTTGGGGTTCACGCCCAAGCCTACATCCCCAATGTAATTGGGGTGGTCGGCAGCGAACAGAGCTTGTCGTCTGAATTGCACGGCAACCGGTAGATGGTTTTTCTCGGCAAAGTCTTGGAAAGCTTTACGACTTTTTGCTGTCCAGCCGCTGCCACCTAAAATAGCCAACGGTTTTTTGGCTGTAGACAGCAGTTCATCTAACGATTGCATTTGACTACTACTTAACCCACCACTGACGGGTTCAGGAATACGTGCATCAGGAGCCGTGCTGGTTTCAATCAGCATGTCTTCTGGCAGGGCGATCACTACAGGGCCGGGGCGGCCGCTGGTCGCAATATGGAAAGCACGGGTCACAATTTCAGGAATACGATCAACCTGATCAATTTCGGTGGCCCATTTGCACTGTGTACCAAACACAGCACGGTAGTCCATTTCTTGGAAGGCTTCACGCTCGCGCATGCCGCGTTCAATTTGACCTACAAATAAAATCAGTGGGGTGGAATCTTGTTTAGCAATGTGTACGCCGGCCAGCGCATTGGATGCGCCGGGGCCACGAGTGACCATGCAAATCCCGGGTTGACCCGTAAGCTTGCCATAAGCGTCAGCCATCATAGCTGCGCCTCCTTCTTGGCGGCATACGGTAATATCAACCTTGGCGTCATGTAGCCCGTCTAATACGGCCAGGTAACTTTCACCTGGCACGCAGAAAACGTGCTGAACACCTTGTTTGACCAACTGGTCTACCAGCAGATGGCCACCTAAACGGGAGTGTTGCATATGTGTTTTTGTAGTAGTAGTCATAGTTGCAGGTTATGTGCGTTTGTGGCACAAATCAATTGATAAAATTGCACAACATCGTGTGTTAAATGCACGACCAAAAAATATAGTAGAGAATGTTTGGTGCAGCAGATAGTTGCAGCGCAACATTTGTAATCAGATACGGGTAAACCATGAGACACGGAGTACCAAGTTTAGGCGCGCTACAAGCCTTCGAGGCCACAGCACGACTGGGGTCATTTTCACGGGCGGCAGAAGAACTGTCGCTTACGCACAGTGCGGTGTACCGACAGGTAGCTGGGCTGGAAGAAAGTTTGGGTGTGCAATTGCTGACTCGGGTCAGACGTCGTATTGCCTTGACGGACGCGGGGGCTGAATATGCAGCGCGGGTGCGTTTGCATCTAGAGCAACTGGAAAAAGATACACTTAGCCTCATGACGCGTTCAGCCATGGGGCGTAGCCTGCATTTAGCCGTGCTGCCTACCTTAGCGACGGTATGGCTAATGCCTATCTTGGCAGAGTTTGGGAAAGTCAGGCCAGATATTACTGTCAACCTGTCTATACGAACGTTGCCTTTCCAGTTTGCGGACAACCCCTTTGATGCGGCCATTTACCACGCAGCACAATTGTGGCCACGCACGCAGGGCATCAAACTATTTGATGAAAACGACTTAGTGCCTGTCTGCACGCCTGCAACCCTAGCAACCGCACAGGGGCAAATAGCGAACATGGTGCACTTGCACATGATCTCTAGACCCGATGCGTGGCGCATGTGGTACCGAGAGCAAGGTTTAGAGCGCACGCCCACAGCAGAAGCAGGGCCACGTTACGAACTGTTTTCCTTAACCTTGCTTGCTGTACGTGCAGGTATGGGCGTAGGTTTAATTCCCCGATTCTTGGTGGAAAGCGAATTGCAGAATGGCAGTTTAGTGACGGCGCACGATGGCACCTTGGCGGGGCGAGAGGCGTACTTCTTTAGCTACCCTGTGGATAACGAAAACATGGAAGCGCTGGTGGCCTTCCGTGATTGGATAAAGCGGAAACTGGGGTTACCGGCTAAAAGCTAGCTGCTAATAGTTAACAGTCCGCTTACTTTCGACTGGACTGCATGAGTCTAAGGCTGCGAAAGTGTTTCCGCAGTCCCCCAGCGTGTGCGATGAATACAGCACCTCATCAGTAGCCTTGTCAGCCGCTATACACGCCACAAACAAAAAAACCTCTGGCACAACACCAGAGGTTCTTCAGCCCAGCTAGTTAACGCATCCCAAATTAACGGAACACAATAGTACGTTGGCCGTTCAGCAAAATACGATGCTGCACATGGGCCGCTACCGCGCGGGACAACACCAGTGATTCCACATCACTACCCACTTGCGTTAATTGATGCGCACTCATAGAGTGGTTCACACGCTCAATGTCTTGCTCAATGATTGGACCTTCATCCAAATCTTCAGTCACATAGTGAGCGGTAGCACCAATGATCTTCACGCCGCGAGCATGAGCTTGGTGGTAAGGACGCGCACCTTTGAAACTAGGCAAGAAACTGTGGTGAATGTTGATGGCACGACCCGACAACGCACGACACAGCTCTGGTGACAAAATCTGCATGTAACGCGCCAGCACAACCAAATCCACACCCAAGGTATCCACAAAGCGCAGAATTTGTTGCTCTTGTTCGGCTTTGGTTTCAGGCGTAACCGGTAGGTGGTGGAACGGAATGTTGTAGGACGATGCCAGCGTGGCGTGGTCTTGGTGGTTGGATAATACCGCTGCAATTTCCACTGGCAATTGACCGCTATGCGTACGGAACAGCAAGTCGTTCAAGCAGTGGCCCTGACGGCTAACCAGAATCAAAATGCGTGCTTTGCGGCTGGCATCATGGATAACAGCTTCCATGTTGAACTCAGTAGCCACTGGTGCAAATGCTTCGTTCAGTTCGGTTACGTTGGTTTCCTTGCCTGACACCGAGAAGTGAATGCGCAGGAAGAATCGCTGGGTTTCGGCATCACCAAATTGCTGTGCTTCTACCACGTTACCGTGTTGTTGTAGCAGCCAGCCAGTAACAGCGTGGACGATACCTGTGCGATCAGGACAGGAAAGGGTCAGGATGAAGTCGGACATTGTGAGGTGTAGAGGGTAATTAAAATTGTTTGGGTAATGCTTAACGCGGCGTCAGCGCAAATTTGCTGGCATGGTAAATCAGCGGAGCGTTATCACTGTGGGTGCAGTGTTCCACCTGCCCGATGAACAGGTAATGATCACCTGCTTCATGCTGGCTGACATTGCGGCATTCAAACCAGGCGCAGAAGCCTTGGTCTTCTAGCATCAAGGTGCCACCCGGCGCACGGCCTAGCGTATGGCCGTGAAAACGTTCAGCTTGAGGCCCCATGGCGAAACGTTTAGCCATTTTTTCTTGGGCAGCCCCCAGCACATGGATCACATAGCTGGGTGCGTGTAAAAAGTGCGGCAACGATCGCGCTTGTTTGTCTAGTGACCAGACAATGAGCGGCGGATCTAGCGATAGCGTATTGAATGAACTGGCAGTGAGCCCCCAGGGCTCGCGCTCAGGGGCCAGCCCTTCAGTGGTAATAATAGTGACACCTGTTGCAAAGCGGCTGAGCGCAGACTTGAAAAAAGGCGTATCAAATGCGGGGGGAGAAAGCTGTTCAGACATGGCGGCATACACTACCATATCAAGGCGCTAAACGCGATACAGTCCATGCAGAATCTGTGAGATTAAACGCGAATCTATCGTGTAAGCGGCAAGCACGGCCTTGCCAAAATTCAATGTAATCAGGCACTAATACGTAGCCACCCCAGTTCTCGGGGCGTGGTGGATGGTCACCAAATTCTTTTTCTAATTCTTGTACGCGTTGTTCTAATTCTGCACGATTGCGTACAGGATGGCTTTGCGGCGAGGCAATGGCACTGATGCGTGATTCTACCGGACGGCTGTGGAAGTATTCATCGGCAATATCGGCGCTTAGCTTTTGCACACGGCCTTCAAAACGTACTTGGCGGTGTAGTGTGGGCCAGAAGAACATCAAGCAGGCGCGGTCATTGTGGGCCAGCTCTTGGCCTTTACGTGAATCAAAATTCGTGAAAAAACGTAGGCCATCGTCTTCATAGCCTTTGAGCAAGACTATACGCGATGTAGGTTGCCCCGCTGCATTCACTGTAGACAGTGTCATAGCAGTAGGTTCTACGGCGTTGTCATCCATGGCTTCTTTTAGCCAGTGATGAAACTGTACGCGAGGGTTAGGATCCAGCCCGCTTTCGTCTAACGTGAAACGGGTGTACTCATTGCGGTAGTCAGAAAGGCTCATGATGTCAGGCTGTGTGTAGTGCAGAAGAGGGAAATAAAGACGAACTGCTTTGCAAGGCTTGTACTAGGCTTTGCAGACGTTTGTCTTCAATTTTAGACCTTTTTAGGGCTTCAGCTGTTTCCATTACGTACTCAATGCAGGGCCCGTTAATGCCATGGGCGCCATAAATCACATGAATCAGCTGTTCAAGCGGCATACGTGGCACATAGCCTTGGTAGCTGCGGTTCATCACAAATACCAACGCATTGACCATGCCGTGTTCGGTATGGCAAGGCAGCCAACGGGGAATGTACGCACCGCTGGGCATTTCTCTACGCCATAGGGCGTCAAAGGCTTCGGGTACTTCATGGCCGGCAATTCTAAATGCCATGCCACGGCAAGAGCCGCCATTATCCAGACCAAATACTACCCCTGGGCGCTCGGGTGTGCCGCGATTAATATGCGACCATAAACACAGCGAGCGGTGGTAACCGTGCAATCTGGCATGACGTTGCTCCAGAAAATCAAATTCTGGGCGCCAGATTAACGAGCCATAGCCATAGACCCAGACATCCGTGCCGGGTGTCCAGTGTTGCAAGCTATGCTGCATGGATTGATTGCGTTCAGCGTCACTAAGCAGCTTAAAAGAAGCGGGAGTGGGTACGTCAGAAACAGGGTAGGTGTTCACGGTAATGGCTTAGTAGAAGATTCCATTGACAGAAGATAGTCTTATATTGTAGAACAACCGGCCACTACTGGCGAAACCACGCGTTAAAATGTGGGGTAATTCACGCAAGCCTGTAGTTTTGAATGCAAAGGATAGTAGCTAATGAGCGAGAGCTTTGAACGACGTTTTGGTGCGCTAGACCGGTTATACGGTGCTGGCAGTACGGCAGGGTTTTCTGCTGCGCACGTCATGATCGCTGGTATAGGCGGTGTAGGCAGTTGGTGTGCGGAAGCCGTGGCGCGTCATGGCGTAGGCAAGATCACGCTGATTGATTTGGACCACATCGCCGAATCCAACATTAATCGCCAGTTGCCAGCGCTGGGCAGCACCATTGGTAAGGCGAAGGCCGTAGCGATGGCAGAGCGTATTGCTGACATCAACCCTCAGGCACAGGTAGAGATCGTGGATGATTTTGTCAGTGCTGAAAACATTGCCAGTTTGCTGCAAATGCAGCCGGATGTGTTGATTGATTGTACGGATCAGATCAGCGCCAAACTGGCGATGGTGGTAGAGGCTAAACGCTGTAAGGTGCCATTGATTGTGTGTGGCGCTGCAGGCGGTAAGCGCGATGTATTGGCGTTACGTAGTTCAGACTTATCACAAACGTCGCACGATGCGCTGTTAGCGAGATTGCGTAATCAGTTGCGTAAGCTATATGGCTTTCCTAGACCTAAGCCCGAAAAAGGGTCGCGAGTGCCCAAAATGGGTGTGACCTGCTTGTGGGTGGAAGAAAGTGCTGTGATGCCAGAGTTGTGGCGTCAAGGAGAGGCCGCAGATGCCCCGCAGGGGTTGTCGTGTGCGGGGTATGGGTCAGCAGTAACGCTGACTGCTAGTATGGGGTTGGCTGCTGCTCAATTGGCGATTAACCGTATTTTGAGCAGCGCCCAAAAGGCTTAAGCCTCAATCGTGGCATCTAGCCAGCCGCGTAGCGCATTCGATACACGTATGGCTTCAGCATTTTTTAGGTCAGCAGGGTAGAGCACGGCTTCTTGTGCCTGACCGTTTTTGAGTAACTGTGAACGCATCACGCCTGGCAACAAACCGCAGGATACGGGCGGTGTTAACCACAGGCCATCGCGTTGAATGTAAAGGTTGCTGCGGCTGCCTTCACACACCTCACCGGCTTGATTGCAGAAAATCACATCAAATAAATGTGGTTGTATGCGCAGGGTTTGGTTGGCGGCTTGATACCACGGGCGGTGGCTGCTTTTAATGCTAAGCCACGGACTTTCGGGCAGTGGGGTATCCGCCAACAATAAACGTACCGGTTGCACATCAGGTTCTAGTGCGGAGTGCTCCAACACCGGCTGCCCTTCGTTATCCAGGGTAAGGCGTAAGCGCCATACACCAGACTCCAGTAGTGACACGTATTCGGTAATGTGTTCACAAACCGTGTTGTGGCAGAAGGTGTAATTCAGTTGCTGGGCAGAACGTGCAAGGCGTTCTAAATGGGCATCCAGCAGGGCGATCTGGGCATGTTCTACGCGCATGGTTTCAATTAGCGTGGGATGTATGCTCATGGTTTCGTCCTTATGGGGTAAGAATAGGGCTGCCCAGAATGCGTGCTTTCCAAAGCAGTTCTTGCCATTCTAATTCGGGATCAGAATCGTACACAATGCCACCGCCTACACCAAAGACTGCATCGTGAGGGGTATGGAATTCTAAGGTGCGTATAGCGACGTTAAAACGGAAATCACCATTAGGGGCTATCCAGCCTAGGCTGCCGCAGTAAATACCACGCTGACGCTGCTCTAGCTGTTGCAGAGCGTGCATAGCAGCTAGTTTAGGTGCGCCGGTAATAGAACCACACGGGAACAGGGCTACTAGCAGCGTTTCAATATCGTAATCGTCGCACTGTGCCTGTATGGTGGATGTCATGGTCCAGACGGATGGGTATTGCTCTACGTTTAGTAAGGACTCTACTTTGACACTGCCAGGGTGCGCCAAGCGTCCTAAGTCGTTACGCAGTAAATCCACAATCATGACGTTTTCAGCACAGTCTTTTTCGCTATGACGTAGCGCGTGCGCCGAGGCTTGGTCTTCGGTGGGGTCGGCAAAGCGGGGGCGTGTGCCTTTCATGGGGCGTACCCGTAGCGTATTGCCTGAGCGCTCTACGAACAATTCAGGTGAAAACGATGCTATTTGGCGTTCGCCATCCACCACAAAGGCCGAGTAGGCCGTGGGATGACGGTGCGCGAGCGCACGGTACACCTGCTCAGCCGGTAGGTCGCTATGAACCATGATGGGCACGGTGTAGTTGGCTTGGTAGTACTCACCGTTGTGAATGTCAGTACGTAGGTGTTCTATGGCGTTTACGTAATGGGCTTTTTCTTGGGCTAGTGTGCAATGCAGGTTAGGCGATTGTGTAGGGGCTTCCCACGGCTGAGCCTGTTCAGCAGACGGATAAAACTGGGCAGTGAGCAACGGAGTGGTTCTGGGCGTCGAGCTTTTTGCTTCGCCTTTGCCTAACAGGGCAGCGCCTAGCTCATAGTCCAATAGCAAACTTGTCCACAGGCCATCGTGGCGCGCACGTCTAATGGCCTCAAATGCTGCAGGCAACTCGTGAGCGTGCCATGCAGCAACCCGACTAACGGGGTTTTTTAGTACTAACGCCTGATGGGTCAGACGGTTTTCGAAACGACAATACATGAATCAGGGGGTTAAAAATTCGTTAAGCGCAATACCGGTATGAGACTTCGCGGTCTTGCGTACTACATCGGGGTCAGCTTGTACAACTAAGCGGCCACCGCCTGAACCACCCTCAGGGCCAAGGTCCACAATCCAGTCGGCTTCAGCGATGACGTCCAAGTTATGCTCAATCACGACCACGGTGTTGCCTGCATCGGTTAAGCGGTGCAGCACATGAATCAGTTTTTCAGTATCGGGAATAGACAGGCCAACAGTAGGCTCGTCCAGCACGTACAAGGTGTGTGGCAGTCGGCTGGCTCTACCGGTTCGGGTTAAGCCTTCGTCCAGACGCGCTTTGCTCAGTTCAGTGACCAGTTTAACGCGCTGCGCTTCACCACCCGATAAGGTGGGCGAGGCTTGACCTAGTGTTAAATAGCCTAACCCCACGTCTTGCATCAGCTTTAAGGGGCGAGCAATTTTAGGGCTGGTAGCGAAGAACTCTACCGCTTCATCCACTTCCATTTGCAGGATTTCACCCGCATTTTTACCTTGCCAACGAATGCTCAAGGTGTCGTCGTTAAAGCGTTGACCGTGACAGCTTTCGCAGGGCACTTTAATGTCGGGCAGGAAGCTCATTTCCAGTGTCAGCATGCCTTGGCCACCACATGCGGAACAGCGGCCATCACCGGTATTAAACGAGAAACGTGAGGCATTCCAGCCGCGCATTCTGGCGTCGCGGGTGTCGGCTAATAAGCGGCGAATGTTGTCCCAGAAACCAATGTAGGTGGCGGGGCAAGAACGCGGTGTTTTACCAATAGGGGTTTGGTCTACTTCTAACACACGGTCCAAAGGTTCCCAACCGTTGATGCTGGTGCAACCTAGCCATGGGCCATCTTCGCGTTTAGGCAGGGTGCGTAGCAGGTTATCCAGCAGCACTTCACGGGCAAAGGTGGATTTCCCTGAACCCGACACGCCGGTGACCAGAGTTAAGCGTTCTAGCGGTACTTGGGCTGCTACGTTACGCAGGTTATGCAGATGAGCACCGACTACCGTTAGCATCGCGTGGTCTTTTTCTATAGGACGGCGTGGTTGCATGGGGTGGACGATGGGCTGACGCAAGTAGCGGCCTGTGAGCGAGTCGGGGTTCTGCATGATGTCATCCAAAGACCCTTCTGCCACCACGCGGCCACCTCGGGAGCCCGCGCCTGGCCCCATATCAATAATGTGTTTGGCTTGTCTGATGGTGTCTTCGTCGTGTTCAACCACCACCAAGGTGTTGCCGTTGGACTCCAAACGCTGCATGGCGTTCAGCAGAATCTTGTTGTCGCGTGGGTGCAGCCCGATAGTGGGTTCGTCCAGTACGTAGCACACGCCTTGTAGGTTAGAGCCTAATTGCGAGGCCAAGCGAATACGCTGTGCCTCACCACCGGACAAGGTTGGTGCGGCGCGGTCTAGGGCTAAGTAGCCCAAGCCCACTTCTTCCATAAAGTGCAGACGGCTACGTATTTCAGCCAGTAAGTCGCGAGCAATTTCTTCTTCGCGCCCTTTGGTGTTTAAGCCCGTAAAGAAGGAACATGCTTCGTCTACAGGCAAAGCAGCCAGTTCAGCAATAGAGCGATCACGCCACGAGAATGCTAAGGAAACAGGGTTTAAGCGTTTGCCTTCACAGCTAGAGCAGGTATGGGCCTCACCTTCGTACTGGGTGGTCCAACTGGCCTCTTCACCGCTTTGCTCGCTGGTGAAACCTTTAAGCTGCACACCCGTACCAAAGCAGTCTGGGCACCAGCCATGCTTAGAGTTGTACGAGAACATGCGTGGATCAGGCTCAGGGAAGCTGGTTGCACAGCATGGGCAAGAACGTTTGGTAGAGAAGCGTTGGCTGTGAGCTTGTAAATGCAGGCCGCTTTCGCGTCGGTTTTCTACTGTACCGCTGAGTGCTTGGCTAATGGGCGACAATACAATCAGGCTGCCTTTGCCGTGATCCAGTGCCGTATGCAAGGCGTGGCGTAGGGCTAGTTCGTCTTTAGGGTCCACAATCAGATCAGCAATAGGCAAATCGATGTTGTGTTCTTTGTAGCGGTCTAGACGTGGCCACGGCGAAACGGGAATGAACTCACCGTCTACGCGTAGATGTGTATAGCCTTTGCTGCCCGCCCACGTGGCTAAGTCGGTGTAGTAGCCTTTGCGAGCACTCACCAAGGGGGCCAGAATGCCTATGTGTTCGCCTCGGTGCTGCGTCATAATTTGCGCCACAATTTGTTCAGCCGTTTGCGGCTCTACGGGTACATGGCAAGTAGGGCAATATTGTGTCGCCAGTTTTACGTACAGCAAGCGTAGGAAGTGGTGAATCTCTGTCATAGTAGCGACAGTAGATTTACGTCCCCCTCGGCTAGTGCGCTGCTCAATCGCTACGGTAGGGGGAATGCCATAAATCGCATCCACATCGGGTTTACCGGCGGGTTGCACAATAGAACGTGCATAGGCGTTTAGCGATTCTAGGTAGCGACGTTGGCCTTCGTTAAACAAAATATCAAAGGCCAAGGTGGATTTCCCTGAGCCCGACACCCCGGTAATCACGGTAAACGTATCACGCGGAATAGAAACATTAATATTTTGCAGGTTGTGTTCTTTGGCGTTCAAAATGCTGATGGCATTGTTACGCTCGTAGGCCAAGGCAGGCTCTTTGATCACTGGCAGGGGGATAGCCCCTTCGCCCACAACGCTGGCTTGGTATTCTTTGAGCGCTTTGCCTGTGTAAGAGGTAGCGCTTTGCATTAAGTCGGCCGGTGTGCCAGTGGCCACCAGTTCGCCCCCGTACAAGCCACCGTCAGGGCCTAGGTCTAGTACCCAGTCGGCAGCCAGAACCATGTCTAAGTTATGCTCAATCACTACTAGGGAATGGCCTGCCGCCAGCAGTTTTCTGAAGGCCAGCATCAGTTTGGCGATGTCGTCAAAGTGCAGGCCAGTCGTAGGCTCATCAAACAGGAACAGGTTCCCTTTTTTAGCAACTCTGGCTTTAGATAGACGGCTTTTTGCTGCTTCTGCTAAGTGGCCAGCAAGTTTCAAACGCTGGGCTTCACCGCCCGATAGCGTGGGTACCGGTTGCCCTAGCTTGAGGTAATCCAAGCCCACATCGCACAGTGGGGTAAGCGCAGTTTGTACATCCCGTAAGCCTGTGAAGAACTCCAATGCCTCATGGATGGTCATGTTGAGTACATCGGCCACGTTGGCACGTTTGCCTAGGTGTTCTACTTCGACTTCCAGTACTTCGGGACGGAAGCGTTTACCGTCACAGTCTGGACAGCGTAAGTACACGTCTGACAAAAACTGCATTTCTATGTGTTCAAAACCCGTGCCACCGCAGGTGGGGCAACGGCCTTCACCGCTGTTAAAGCTGAACATGCCCGGGGTGTACCCACGCTCTAGCGCGACAGGCGCGCGAGCAAACAGTTTACGTATAGGGTCAAAAGCACCTACGTAGCTGGCCGGGTTTGAACGAGCCGTTTTACCTATGGGGCTTTGGTCCACCATAAACACTTCGGCAATTTGCTCGGCACCCAATAAGGCTCCAAAACTACCGGGGGCTTCCGTTGCTAACCCTTTGTGTTTGAGTATGGCGGGGTACAGCACGTCTTGGATTAGGGTGGATTTTCCCGAACCCGATACGCCAGTTACACATACCAAACGCCCTAGTGGAATAGAAACATTAATGTTCTTCAGGTTATGGGCACTGACGTTTTCCAACAGCAGGCGCGGTGTATTGTCTTGCACCGGCATAGGGTTGGGAGAATGAATGCGTTTGCGGCCGCTTAGGTAGTCACCGGTTAAGGTGGTGGCATTGCGTAAAGCGGTGGGAGCGCCATCAAATAAAATTTGACCACCACGTTCGCCGGGGCCGGGGCCTATGTCCAGAATACGGTCGGCGGCCACCATCACTTGCGGGTCGTGTTCTACAACCACCAAGGTGTTACCATTATTGCGTAGGCGGTGCATTACTTCTACGATGCGGTGCATGTCGCGAGGATGCAGGCCAATAGAAGGCTCATCCAGCACAAACAGCGTATTCACCAGCGAGGTACCTAAAGCCGTAGTCAGGTTAATACGTTGTACTTCGCCGCCCGATAAGGTGCGGCTTTGTCGGTCTAAGGACAAATACCCCAAGCCTACATCGCATAGGAATTTTAGGCGTGAGCACACTTCGTCGCGTAGTAAGGCGGTGGCCGCATCAAAAACGCTGCCGGTTTGAAATTGCAGGAAGTAGGCGTAGACCTGATCAATGGGCATACGCATGAGGTCATGTATATGCAAACCAGGTAAGGCATTCAGCTGTGCGGGGCTCCATAGTGCATGCACTGGCTTAAAGCGTTGGTAGCTACCTTCCTCTGAATGTGGTTCAGTGCCTACGCGCCATAACAAGGCATCGGGTTTTAGGCGTGAGCCTTGGCAGTGCGGGCAGGGGGTGTAGCTGCGGTACTTAGATAGCATGACACGCACGTGCATACGGTAGCTGCGGCTTTCTAGCCAGTCAAAGAAACGCGCCACACCGTACCATTGTGTTTCCCACGCTTTGCGGCTTTCCTTCCAGTCGTCGGCACCGTAAATCACCCAGTGTTTTTCTTGTGAGCTTAAGGTATTCCACGGAGCAGATAAGCGCACGCCTGCCGCGGGGGCATAGCGTTGCATGTCATCTTGGCATTGTTTGTTGGAAGCGCTTTGCCATGGGCGTATCGCGCCTTCTAACAGGCTTTTGTTTTCGTCAGGGATGACTAAACCGTAATCAATACCCATTACCCGACCAAAGCCACGGCAGTGCTCACATGCGCCAAGCGGGGAGTTAAACGAAAACGTGCTGGGTAGCGGGGTTTGGTAATCGATGTCACAGCGAGTGCAGTGCAGCTTATTGTTGTAGCGCCATTCTTGTTCGGGGCCGTCAGCAGAGTTAGACGCAAACACACTAACTTGCCCATTACCGTGGGTAAGGGCGGCGTCTAAAGCTTCCATTAACCGTGCGGGTTCAGCTTTACTGAGACGGAAACGGTCTTGCACTACATATAAAGTGCGTAACGAGGCAGCGCTTTCCGGAGTTTCTTTATGCAGGCGTGTATAGCCTTGTTGTGCCAGAAAATTTTCTACTTCGTCTTGGGTGAAGTTGGCAGGCACGGTCACAGCGAAACTGATGACTAAGCGTGGGTCATGCTCGGCACAGCGTTGTTGTAAGTCTTCGGCTATAGATTGGGCACTATCCGGTTTTACTTCGTGTGCGCAACTACGGCAGTACAATTTTCCTAGGCGCGCATACAGCAGCTTCAAGTAGTCGTTAAGCTCGGTCATGGTGCCTACCGAGCTACGCGAGTTACGCACAGGGTTGACCTGATCAATCGCAATTGCAGGCAGTACACCTTCTATACGGTCTACTTGTGGTTTATCCATACGATCTAGGAACTGCCTAGCGTAAGGAGAAAACGTTTCTACGTAGCGTCGCTGGCCTTCGGCATATAAGGTATCAAATGCCAATGAGCTTTTCCCTGAGCCCGATACGCCGGTTAGTACGGTCAGTTCGCCCGTATTAAAGCTGACATCCAAATTTTTGAGGTTGTTTTGGCGGGCGCCATAAAGGCGTATTTGAGAGCTCATGGTGCAGAGAAAACGACAGTTAGGAAGGAAAGTAACGAAGGATTAGCCTGCGGTTCTTTGTATCTTAGCGCGGTTTACGGTAGAATTTCGGATTGTCCCTAATGGCGGCTTTTTATTTGTCGCCGGGTTATCGAATTCGGAGATCATCATGGCAGAAATTAAACGCACTCGCCGCAACACGCTTGAGCGTCGTTGCCTGGGTAAAGCTTTCAAACGTTTGTTTATTCGCTCCCCTAAGGGCGTATTCAAAATGCTTGAGAAAGTAAAACGCGCCTAAGTGTAATGTTGGCGGTTCTGCCGCTCAGTATGCTTTAGCATAAAAAAACCACAGCGTAATCTTGCTGTGGTTTTTTTATGCCTGTTTGTAGCAAACTAGTTGGTGTGTAATTAACGCTTCCCTTTAAGAGAGGGTGTATGGCTCCCGCACCTGCTTGGGCATACCGATTCACGGTACTGACCCCATCCTACAATCGTGCTCATACGCTAGAGCGGGTATACCGTTCGCTGTGCGCGCAAACAATGCGAAATTTTGAATGGATAGTGGTGGATGATGGCTCCACTGACGACACGCGCGCGTTGATACAAACATGGCAAGGGGAGGCCAACTTCCCCATTGTGTATCACTGGCAGCCTAACCAGCATAAGAAAACAGCGTTTAATACTGGCGTGCGATTGGCACAAGGCGAGTTGCTTGTGGCTATAGATAGCGATGACAGCTTGCTAGCGGATGCGTTGGCACAATTAGAACAAGAATGGCTAAGCATTCCAACGGAAGAGCGCTCGTATTACGTTGCGGTAGTGGGGCTGTGTCAAACGCCAGATGGGCGTATTGTGGGCGACAGTTTTCCCGACGACCCCTTAGACATTACGTCGTTAGATCTAAATTTTAAATACCGTGTGAAAGGCGAGAAGTTTGGCTGTTTAAGCACGATAGTGCTGCGCCAGTTTCCGTTTCCAGAGCATGTGGAGGGTTTTGTACCTGAAAGCCTAGTATGGCGGGCCATCGCCAGAGCTGGTTTCTTGACGCGTTTTGTGAATCAGGTGTTTAGAGTGTATTACGACAGTGCTGACTCACTGTCGCAGCAAGGGCGTCAACGTGGTCAGCAGCATGCACTGGGATTGTGGTTGTTGGCGCACGATACCCTCAGTAACTGTATGCCGTGGTTTAGGTATGCTCCAGCCGAGTTTTTGAAAGCGGCTGCACGCTACACACGATTTAGATTGCATTGCAATGCCAAACGAATCGTTAGGCCGCCGTGCTATACCTTGAAGGGGGTAGCAGCCCATCTGTTGGTGGCGCTAATGTGGCCAGTAGGATGGGCGCTGTATTGGCGCGATAGTCGTCGCTAATTAATGCAGGGTACGGTTAGGCGCATCGGGGATGAGAATTTGGGCATCTCCTGCGTCGCTTTCCTCACTGTCGGGCTCATCGTCTACGCTTAGATCAAAAGGCAGCAGCTCGTTAAGGGTTTCGCCCCAGCCTACATCATCACCTTGCTCGTCCAGTTTGACGTAGCGAATGCCTTCCATGTCTATACGTTGTACGGCCCATAAAAAGCGGCAACTGTAGGTTTCGTTTTCAGCGAGCTGTACCCCACCTTGACTACCCAATAGGCGTGTGTTGGCACCGCCTATCTGTACTACGGTCATGTCGGTGGAGTCTTCTTCTACGTTTAGAGGAATAGCGAATACCACCCACTCAAAACCAGTTTCACCGGCATCCATGACTTCGGCGAGCACAGGCTTGCCCAAGTACGAGCTTAAGGCGTCAGCAGTACGTGCCAAAAGGTCTATATCGGCTTCAGTGAACAGCAGGGAAGCGGAGTCTGTCATGTGTATAGATAAAGAAAAGAGTGTTCTTAATGAAGAGGTAAAGTGCTGCGACGAGGCTTTATGCGCAAGTCAGCACAACCAATAGTATAAAAGGCCTAGCAGCATAAAGGGGCTTTCTATTACAACTATGTCTTAGAACAGCTGTAGAAAAAGAGAGTACGTGTAGAGTGACTCGCAGTGGTTTTTACGCTATGTGTGAGTTTCTGCTCAAAGTGGCTAAGTTCTGCTGAAAACGGCTTGGCGTGCTTATGTCAACTTCTTAAGATAAGTAAGACAACTATCAGAGGAGACAGCCATGACGACTACATCAGCCATTAACGAGGCACACTGTAAGCTGGATGACGGTGGTTTTATTACTCGTACAGACTTTATTCCGTGGACACGCCTAAATAAGCCGGGCCTAGAAGGCATTCAATACAAAATTCTGTATTTTGATGAAAACCGAGGCTACATGGTGGTGCTGAATACTTTTGATCCAGGTGTACGTTTAGCACCGCACAGACATCTGGGGGCGGTAGAGATTTTTATGCTGTCCGGCTCGTTCTTTTATGACAATGGTGAAGTACGCGCTAATGACTTTATGCTAGAAGCTGGCGGGGTAACACACGCTCCAGGCTCCGATGAAGGGGCGTTGATGTTAGCCACTTTCCACGGACCTTTGCAGATTCTGGATGAGCAAGGCAATGTACAGGTCACCGTGGGTATTGATGAAATGTACAACTTAGCCAAAGAGGCGGGTGCGGTAGCACACTTAGATAGAGTAGAGCACAGGGTTTCGCTCACAGCAGGACGCTAAATCCGGCCTTATTTTTTTAAGGTATCAAGGGGGGATTCATTGAAATGGTCTTTGTACCAAGCGCTGAATCGCCCCAAGTGGGTAAAGCCACAGGTGGTGGCTATATCGGTAATCTTGGCAGTGGGTGGTGCGCGTAATAGCTCTTTATGCACCGCTTCCAGCCTAGATTCGCGTATGTATTGCACCGGACTGATCTGTAGTTGTGCTCTAAAGGCTTCAGTTAAGCTGCGCACACTGGAGTCACAGGCTTTAGCAATATCTTCTAGACGCAGGTTTTCACTCAAATGTTCATGTATGTAGCGACGTGCTAAACGTAGCCGGCGTTGCCCTGTCATACGCTGCTCACGATGAAAATACCGTGAGTAGTTATTGGGTTGAGTGAGCAATAAATGCTGCAATAAATTACTTTGTAAGTTTTTTAAGAGTTTTTCTGGGTATTGATGTTCTGTTGCATAAGAGAGCATGGCGCTGACTTGATGTTGCCATGCCATGCTATTGGAATTGTTTAATTCGTATTCGGGCTGAAACTCTATTTGCTCCTCGGGCGCTATGTCGAGGAGCTGCATACAGGCATGATCTAGCAAAGGTTTGGGGATTTTGATTAAAAACTGTATGCATTCCTCATGCCAGTCCATTCTTACGGGTACATCAGGGGAAATAATGATGGCTTTATGACAATCTGCAAAGATGGTTTTATTAGCAATCTGTATAGATGATTTTCCAAAAATAGGTACTTGGAATAAATAAAAATTATTTAAAAAATCAGGTGCTACATGCACCGATGCTCCATACCTAAGAATAATAAAAGATAAATCATTAATTTCCGCATGTATTAATGCAGAGTTTATTTTCCCTTTTTTCCATTTTAATTGATGGTCTTTGAGTATTTTTGTGGTTTCTGACTTGGTGATGGTGGGATCAGTAGACTCAAAAAATGGATTTTTGGACTGTAAATTCTCCAGTCCACTGAGATGCCAAGTGGTCATTTGATGTCTCCAAGTATTTTCTTTATATGGATAAAACCGGCTGGATATGGCTAGTTCAAAGAGGGTCCTTGATCTAAGATAGTTTAGAAGTAAAGTTGTTTGATTCTAAGAGATAAACAGCGCCAGCAATCAATTTTTATAACAAGCAAGGGTTTTCACTGAAAGGAGATGGGTATGCGGGGGTTACGTTCTCTTGTGTTCTTGGCTGCTATGACTAGTCCTATGACTGCGATGGCCACTGAGGAGTTGAAGATAGGGTTTTTATCCACTTTCTCAGGCCCTGGGGCGGCTTTAGGAAATGAGATTAGAGACGGTTTTAACTTGGCGCTTGAATTGCACAATCAGCGTCTAGGTGGTGTACCGACCACAGTGATTTTTGCGGATGATCAGCAGAAAGCACCCGAAGGTAGACAGGCGGCAGATAGGCTATTGAGACTAGACAAAGTAGATCTTATGACCGGCATGGTGTTTTCCAATGTGCTGTTGCCTGTGATGCATAGGATCCTAAGTAGCGACACGGTGTATATCTCCACTAATACAGGTCCTGCTGAGTATGCTGGCGAGAAATGCCACCCTAATTACTTTTCGGTGTCGTGGCAGAACGAGGATATACCGTCAGCGATGGGTAAGTATGTGACAGACAAAGGTCATGAAAAAATCTTCTTAATAGCGCCTAACTATCCGGGTGGTAAGGAGTCTATAGAGGGCTTTAAGCGCTACTTCCAAGGCAACATAGCAGATGAAGTGTATGTGAAAGTAGGGCAGTTTGATTTTGCTGCAGAAATTGCGCAGATTCGACAGTCAGGTGCTGATTCGATATTTTTCTTTTTACCCGGCGGCATGGGGGTGAATTTTATTAAGCAATTAGTCAGCTCCGGTATGAATGAAAATTTAGCTATTTACACGCCAGGGTTTTCAGCTGATCAAGACACTATTCAATCTGTTGGTGATCCTATGTTGGGCATGATGAATGCTTCACAATGGTCACCTGATTTAGATAATCAAGCTAATAAAGAGTTTGTAGAGAGGTTTTATGAAAAATATCAGAGAATTCCCTCTATGTATGCAGCGCAAGGTTACGATGCTGCTCAATTAATTGATTCGGCTGTCACCGGATTAAATGGTGATATATCGGATAAAGATAAACTTAGAACTGAAATTAAGAAAGCGGATTTTGATTCTGTTAGGGGTGATTTTTCTTTTAATAACAATAATTACCCTATTCAAAACTACTATATGCGTGAGGTGTACAAAAATGATGCTGGCGTAATTACGAATAAAGTCGTAGAGACTGTATTTGATAATTTTAAAGATTCTTACGCAGCATCTTGTGGAATGTAAATGGAGGAGGGTGATATGAGCTATTCAGATGAAAAACTACGCAGCATGGTGCGCGAAGAGAGTGTACATAAAACCTTGTACACCGATCCGCAAATATTTGAGCTGGAAATGCAGCGTATCTATGGAAAAGTATGGGTATATATAGGCCATGAAAGTCAGGTCCCTAATGTGGGTGACTATGTGACGACCACACTGGGGACGCAAGAAGTCATCATGGTGCGTGGTAGCGATAAAAACGTGTATGTACTGTATAACCGCTGTCCGCATAAAGGTGCACAAGTGGTAGCCAAAGGCTGTGGTAACACAGGTAAGTTTTTCCGCTGCCCGTACCATGCGTGGACCTTTAAATTAGATGGTAACCACTTGGCTGCACCTATGCGTGCAGGTTTTGAGGGTACGTGTTTCGATCCTAAACACCCTGATTTTTCCATGCGTAGAGTGGCCAGAGTAGAAACCTACAGAGGCTTTGTGTTCGCGAACCAATCTGCAGAAGGAGTAGGCCTAGAAGAATTTTTGGGCGGTGTAAAAAGCTCCATTGATAACTTGTGCGATCGATCACCTGTGGGTGAGGTGGAAGTTGTGAAGGGTAGTTTTAAAGTTAGACAGCCTTCTAACTGGAAGGTGTTCTATGAAAACTTACATGACACTATGCATGCCGTGGTTACGCATGAGTCCTCCCACGCGGCCGCTACGCAACAAGCGGAAGTGGAAGGCAACATGCCTTTAGAGCTGCATATTATGGCGGGTAATGGTGAGCCTTATACCTTCTGGGAAAAACTGGATTTATACGCTTTTGATTATGGCCATGGCTATATGGAAGGTATTTTTGATCCCGGTTCAATAAAGACTGATCCCGTGTCTAAACGCCATTATGAGTTGCTGACAGAAGCCTATGGCGCTGAACGAGCAATGGCGATTCTGAGTGAAAACCGTCATAACACCGTGTTGTACGGTAGTGGTTCTCCTCACACGGTATTTCAACAATTCCGCGTAATTAGACCGGTGGCAGTAGATCAAACTGAAGTGGAAATTCAGTTGTTTAGATTGGTCGGTGCACCCGAGGAGCTATTCCATCGAGGTTTGATGTATACCAATTTAATTAACTCACCCTCCTCTAACGTAATGCCTGATGATGTAGAGCTGTATGGACGTTGTCAGAAAGGTAATTTGGTTAATGGTGGTGAGTGGATCAGCATGCACCGCTATTACGGCACAGATGAAGCTATTGAGGGTGGATATAAAGCAGTAAATGGCACTAGCGAGTTACCGGTACGAAATCTATATCGTGCATGGAAGCAATATATGCTGGTGGCCTAAAAGGAGGGGTTATGTTATTTGATATTGATTTTGATGTCAGTGTAGACAATTTAAAACCAGAAAATCTATCGGCAGAAGAAATAGAATCTGTGACTAAATTTCTATATTTTGAATCCAGGTTATTAGACGAAAGGCGCTGGGAAGAATGGTTGAAATTGTGGACAGAAGATGGAATGTACTGGGTACCACAGTCATTTAATCAAACTAATCCTTACGATCATATTTCCTTGTTCTGGGAAAATAAAATGCTGCGTGAATTGCGTATACGTAGATTGCAAAACGAACGTAACTGGTCGCAACAACCTCCAACTCATTCTTCACGCTTGCTAGGCAATATCTGTATTGAAGGTAAAGATAAAGACGATTACCTAGTGGTGCGCGCTAACTTTCAATCGGTGGAAAATCGTGCAGGCACTCAACGAGTATTGGCTGGCTCATTGATTTATAAGTTAGCTGCAGTAGCCGGAAATTGGCAGTTGTACTTTAAACAAGTCAATCTAGTAGATAGAGAAGAAGTACACAGTAACTTGGAAGTGTATATTTAAGCGATAAAGGAACCGTCTGTGACTACTGTACTTTTAGCATTGCATTATCAAAATGATGTGCTGCATGAAGAAGGGAAAATCAGTGTGGGTTTTGAAAAAAACAGCACTAGACGAGAGGGCGTGATTAGATCGGCGAAAAATCTGCTACAACAGGCGCGCCAAGAAGGCATCGTGATTGTGCATGTGCGTGTGGCGTATAGAGCTGACTATGCGGATTTGTCTGAAAATGCCCCTATCATGCAGGGAGTAAAGCGGTTACAGGCGGTTCAGGAAAATAGTTGGGGCAGTGAGTTTTTTGAAGGCTTAGTGCCTTTGGCACATAGCCAGCGTGAGTTTGTGGTGACGCATAAACGTATTAATGCGTTTTATGCCTCCACATTAGAAGCGATTTTGAGTCAATTTAACCCTACGCACTTGGTAATTGCCGGTGTGGCCACTCATTCTGTGGTGGAGAGTACGGTGCGTCACGCCGTGGACATGGGTTTTTATGTGACGGTGCCAGCACAGGCATGTGGCGCACCCGAAGCAACACATCAAGCAGCCTTAAAAAGCATGGCCTTGATTGCCCATATTTATGAAGGTGATGAGATGGCGCAGGTCTTTAGCCGAGAAGGGGGGCAGGCATGACACAGCGTGTAGTGATGATTACTGGTGGTGCACAGGGCTTAGGCGCGGAAATTGTTTGTGCTTTTGTAGAGCAAGGCGATATCGCTATTATCGTGGACCGGAATGTTAGTGCCGGTGTAGCACTAGAAACAGAGTTGGCGATGCAAGGTACCGCACTCTTTATGCCCATAGATATACAAGATGATAGTGCTATTGATACCGCGCTAAAGCAGGTGATCGCGCGCTTTGGGCGGGTGGATGTGCTGGTTAATAATGCGTGTGTGTATGAGGATGCTGGTCTGGCCTCCAGCCGTGAGCAATGGCAGCGCAGTTTAAGTGTGAATGTGGTATCAGCCGCGGTGATGGCGCAAAAGGTAGTGCCTTTTATGACCGAGGGCTCGGTGATTATCAATATGGGCAGCATTGGTGGCAAAACAGCGGCGGTGGGACGTATGCTATACCCAGTATCTAAAGCAGCCATGTTGCACCTGACCAAAAGTTTGGCGGTAGAAGTGGCGCCTAAAGGTATACGTGCGGTGGCCGTGTCGCCAGCGTGGACATGGTCGCCCGCCTTAGCGGGTATGGCGGGTGAAGATCGTGAGTTAGCCGATAAAGTCGGAGCGGTCACGCATCCTTTGGGACGCGTTGGCAATGCCAGAGAGATTGCTGATGTGGTGTGCTTTATCGCATCTGTTAAAGCCAGTTGGATCACGGGTGTGGATATACCGGTAGATGGTGGCTTTTCCATTTTGGGGCCAGACCAAGGTAAGGGCCCTAGGCATTGGTTTAACGTTACACAATAAAAATAACTAAATATCCAAGGGAGACAATATGACAAACAGTGATGTGGTGATTGTAGGCAGTGGCTTGAATTCCTTAGTGTGTGCGGCTTTGCTAGCAAAAAGAGGGATTAGACCTTTAGTGTTAGAGCGCAACAGTGTGTTTGGTGGTTGTATACGTACCGAGGAGTTGTTTCCTGGCTATCACCATGAACTGATGGCTTCATGGTATCCCTTGTTTTTGGGTGGCGGGGCTTATGCCAAATTACAAGACGATCTGCGTCGAGCTGGTGTGGAGTTCCTTAATAATGGCTATACCACAGGGGTGGTGCAGCCTGATGGCCGTACACTGGCTTTAAAACAAGATATAGCGGATGCTGCACAGCGCTTAGAGGCCGTGGCATCAGGTGACGGTGCGGTGTTAGAAGCGATGGCAGACACTATTTTCAATAAGCATGCAGCATTGTTGTTTGGGTTGCTAGGTGGTTCTCCGTATAAGTTTTCAACCGTGAAACTGTTATTTCAACAGTGGCGCAAACAAGGTGCCGACTCATTGCTGAGTTTTGCTGCACAAGCTTTAACCCCCTTTAGGGGGTGGTCACAGCAGCAGACCAAAAACCCGTTAACCGAAGCGTTGATTACGCCGTGGGTGCTGCACTCAGGCTTAGGTCCGCAAGATGCGGGTTCGGCGCTAATAGGACAGTTGACCTTCGCGGCTGTGGTGGCAGGAGGGATGCCCGTTGTTAAGGGTGGTGGTTCACAGCTGGTGGCAGCCTTAGTGGACATTATCCAAAAACATGGTGGGCAGCTTATCGCTGATGCAGAAGTACAAAAAATTTTGATAGAAAAAGGTAAAGCCGTAGGCGTGGTGACGGCCACACAAAGCTACCGAGCTAGTAAAGCGGTAGTATGCAATGTGACACCTACGCAGCTGTATCAGCAGTTATTACCCGAAGTGCCAGCGACAGTCTCTACTGCTGCCAAAAATTATCGCTATGGTCGTGGTGCGATGCAAATTCATTTGGCCTTGTCTAGCAAACCAGCGTGGGCAGATGCAGAGATGCTGAATGTACCGCTGGTGCACTTGGCAACTGATTTAGATCAGGTGAGTATGTCGGTGATGCAGGCAGAGTGTGGGTTGATTCCTGCACAGTCTACGGTGGCGATTGGGCAGCCGGTGGCAGTGGATGCGAGTCGTGCGCCACAGGATGGTTGGATACTCTGGTTGCAGATACAAGATATGCCACGCGTGTTGAAAGGCGATGCGAAGGGCGAGATTCCTGTGGATGCGGTACAAGGCTGGAGTAATAGCGTTAAAGAGGCGGTAGCCGATCGCATTATGCAGCAATTGGAACAAGTGCTACCCGGTTTAGCTACGAAAATTATTGGCCGTAAAGTGCTAAGCCCTAGCGATTTAGAACAGTTAAATCCTAATTTGGTGGGCGGAGATATTTACTCAGGTGCTTGTTCTATGGAGCAACAGTTCTGGTTCCGTCCTTTTGCTAAAACCGGAGCGGCTAAAGGCCACAAAACACCTATCTCTAATGTGTACCATATAGGGGCATCAACCCATCCAGGCCCTGGATTAGGTGGTGGATCAGGTTTATTAGTAGCGGATCTTATTAAATAAAGCTCACGCTATTCATCAAGTGTAGGCTCGGATTTCTGGTTACCTGTTGGCTATACATAATTGCAGCTTTCCTGCATTGTTGTGCCTGAGATTAGCGAAATGGGCAGTGCCTGGCCTACAATTGGGGCTTTGCTATTTCCCCTTTTTCTCAGCATCGAGTATTTATGGCTCAGTTTGTATACACCATGAACCGGGTGGGCAAGATTGTCCCTCCCAAACGTCAGATTCTACGTGATATCTCCCTGTCTTTCTTTCCTGGTGCCAAGATTGGTGTGCTGGGTCTGAACGGGTCAGGTAAGTCTACCTTGCTGAAAATCATGGCAGGTGTGGATAAAGAAATTGAAGGCGAAGCCATCCCCATGCCGGGGTTGAATATTGGCTACCTGCCGCAGGAACCTAAGTTAAACCCAGACCATACCGTACGCGAAGAAGTAGAAGCCGGTTTGGGTGCTGTGTTTACGGCCAAGCAGCGTTTGGAAGAAGTGTATGCCGCCTACGCCGAGCCCGATGCCGATTTTGACGCATTGGCCGCCGAACAAGGTGAGCTGGAAGCGATTATTGAAGCGGCAGCAACCAGTGGTAGCGATGATATCGCTACACAGATGGAAATTGCAGCCGATGCACTGCGTTTGCCACCATGGGATGCCAAAATCGCCAACTTGTCAGGTGGTGAAAAGCGTCGTGTGGCGTTGTGCCAATTGTTGTTATCCAAGCCTGATATGCTGTTGCTGGACGAACCTACTAACCACTTGGATGCGGAAAGTGTGCATTGGTTAGAGCAGTTCTTGAGCAAGTTTCCCGGTACCGTAGTGGCCGTGACGCACGATCGTTATTTCTTGGATAACGCGGCTGAGTGGATTCTGGAGCTTGACCGTGGACACGGTATTCCATGGAAAGGTAACTACAGCTCATGGTTGGAACAAAAAGAAGACCGCCTGAAGCAAGAAGAAGCCACAGAAAGCGCACGCCAACGCACTATCCAGAAAGAGTTGGAGTGGGTGCGTCAGAATCCTAAAGGCCGCCAAGCTAAATCCAAAGCACGTTTGAACCGCTTTGAGGAATTGGCATCGCACGAATACCAGAAACGTAATGAAACCCAAGAGATCTTCATCCCTGTGTCAGAGCGCTTGGGTAATGAAGTGGTTGAGTTCAAAAATGTAAGTAAGTCCTTTGGTGACCGTCTGCTTATTGATGACCTGAGCTTCAAGGTGCCACCCGGTGCGATTGTGGGGATTATTGGTCCTAACGGTGCTGGTAAGTCCACACTGTTCCGCATGATTGCGGGTGAAGAGCAACCTGATTCCGGTAGCGTAGATATTGGTCAAACGGTGAACTTGTCTTACGTGGACCAGTCGCGCGATTCCTTGCCTAACAACAAGTCAGTATTTGATGCGATTGCTGATGGTTCCGACATCCTGACCGTAGGCCGCTTTGAAATGCCTGCGCGTGCTTACGTGGGGCGTTTCAACTTCCGTGGTTCAGACCAGAACAAGATTGTGGGCGAACTGTCTGGTGGTGAGCGTGGTCGTTTGCACTTGGCCAAAACCTTGATCTCGGGTGGCAACCTGTTGCTGCTGGATGAACCCTCTAACGACTTGGACGTAGAAACTCTGCGTGCCTTGGAAGACGCGTTGTTGGAATTCGCCGGTTGCGTCATGGTCATCAGCCATGATCGTTGGTTCTTAGACCGTATTGCTACGCACATCTTGGCCTTTGAAGGTGATTCCCATGTGGAGTTCTTCGCAGGTAACTACCAAGAGTACGAAGAAGACAAACGTCGTCGTTTGGGTGAAGAAGCCGCTAAACCTACACGTATTCGTTACAAAGCCCTTAAATAATCCATTAAGGAGGCCTTCATGGCGCTACTGACAGCACATCAGTGCAGTGTGTTAATGATAGATATGCAGGAAAAATTACTGCCTGCTATTGAGGATCACGAGGCATTGTTGGAGCGGGTACAGCGCTTCATGGAGGGGGCCAAGCTATGCTCGGTGCCCGTCGTGGCTACCGAGCATTGGCCAGACAAAATTGGCCCTACGCATCCGGCGTTGTTGCCACACGTAGATAGGGTGATTGCGAAAACGCATTTTGATGCGCTGCGCGAACCTGCTGTGCGTGCAAACTTACCCACACACCGACCTAAAGTGTTGCTGTTGGGGGCGGAGGCGCATATTTGTGTCTTGCAGACA
Source organism: Paenalcaligenes sp. (assembly GCA_052103955.1). GTDB lineage: Bacteria > Pseudomonadota > Gammaproteobacteria > Burkholderiales > Burkholderiaceae_B > Paenalcaligenes. Next base: position 76,585 of record JBQELO010000006.1, read on the forward strand.
GGATTAAGCTTGCATCAGGCAGGCTATCACCCCATATTGGTGTTGGATGGCATAGGATCACGTTTGTCGTCCAGTTACGAAGCTGCATGCAAACGCTGGCAATACCATGGCTTAGAAAGTGTAACCATGGAAATGGCATTGTTTGAGTGGTTGGAAACCCCAGCGCATCCAGCTTTTAAAGCTGTACTAAAACTGATAAAGTGAAATACGTAGGAGCAGGTCGTAGCGTTTGCATACAACTTGTCGTAAAACGTACACGTTCCTGATAGTGAAGTCCGTTAAGCTATATTTATCTGACTAGGATTTTGAAGGAGTAACGTCATGAGAGTTCGCAGCCGTATTGCTAAAGTAGGTGTGTTAGTAACTTTGTTAGCATCTGTGGCAGGTTGTACCGCATGGGATGGCATGACCAGCCGTCAAAAAGGCGCGGTATCCGGAGCCGGTGTAGGTGGCTTGGCTGGTGCTGTGATCACGGATGGCGGCGTACTAGGCACTATTGGTGGTGCTGCACTGGGTGGCCTGATTGGTGACCAGATCGGTAAACAGTAATAGTGAGTAGCACCTAGTCTAGTTTTACTAGGCTAGGTAGATGAAAAAGCTTGCCCTATAGGCAAGCTTTTTTTGTGTCTGCGTCAGCAAAAAGGCCTGAGTCCTACAGGGAGACTCAGGCCTTTTTAATGTAGGTCCAAGGACCACACACCAAGGGGAAAGAAGGCTAGGGGTTAGTTAGCTTTTTCGTTTTCCGCTTGTGGCATTTCGATTTTCACTTCCAGCACTTCAAGATCATCTTGGCGTTCAAGATTTACTTTGATGTCGTCAGGGTTGATGCTGACGTAACGGGAAATCACCTCAATCAGTTCTTTTTGCAAGCGAGGTAGGTAATCAGGTGTAACGCCACCTTTGCCTCGTTCGTTAATCAAAATGAGCTGCAGTCTATCCTTGGCGACATTGGCTGAAGTTTTTTTCTTGCCCAGTAGCAAAGACAGGAAGGACATATTACTTTCCTCCGAAAAGGCGTTTAAACAGGCCCGGTTTCTCGTAATCAACAAAACGCAGGGGTTTTTCGTCACCTAAAAAACGATCAACCACATCTTGATACGCTGCTGCTGCATCGCAGCCGCGATCATGGATCACGGGCACACCTTGGTTGGAGGCTTGCAATACTTCTTCGGATTCTGGAATCACGCCAATAAGTTTGATACGCAAAATGTCTTCCACGTCTTTCAGGGAAAGCATTTCACCATCAAGCACACGTTTAGGGTTGTAACGTGTAATGAGCAAGTGCTCTTTAATGGGTGACTGGGCAGTTTCTGCACGCAATGATTTGGCAGATAAAATACCCAACATACGATCAGAGTCGCGTACAGAGGATACTTCAGGGTTAGTGACCACCAATGCATCGTCTGCAAAGTAGGAGGCCATCAACGCACCTGTTTCAATCCCAGCAGGCGAGTCGCAAACAATGAACTCAAAGTCCATAGCTTTTAGATCATCCAGTACCTTGCGAACGGTATCCTTGCTTAGAGCATCTTTGTCACGTGTTTGTGACGCAGGTAGGATATACAGGTTTTCAAGCTGTTTATCGCGAATCAGGGCTTGGTGCAGCGTGGCTTCACCCTGGATGACATTAACAAAATCGTAGACTACACGACGTTCGCAACCCATGATGAGATCCAGGTTACGCAAACCTACGTCAAAGTCGATTACTACGGTTTTGTGGCCGCGCATAGCAAGGCCGGAAGCAAAACTGGCGCTAGTGGTGGTTTTGCCTACACCACCTTTACCGGATGTCACCACAACAATTCGCGTCATGATAGAGCTATTCCTCAGGTTTTTGATCGGTTATACGGCTAAGCCGTACGGGACGCATCTGGCAAGTGTAACTGCTTGGCAGACTTCGTTTGTAATCATCTGTTAAGAGAGTAAATGAATACTGAGATTCTCACCTTCTAACTGGATTACAGCGGGTTGTTTGTGCAGCGGTTTTTCCAGAGGCTCGTCTACTATACGGTATACACCTGCAATGGCGATGAGTTCTGGATCCAGTTCAGTCGTAAAAATACGAGCATTGGTATCGCCACGAGCACCTGCCATAGCCTTGCCGCGCAAGGGCCCATACACGTGAATGTTACCATCAGCGATCACTTCAGCGCCTTGACCTACTACACCTATCACGACTAAATCGGTATCTCGCGCATAAATACGCTGACCAGAACGCAATTGTCTATTGATGACCATAGCGGCTGGTGCTATTTGGGTAATGACTTCTGGAGTGACATCAGCAGACGCTGCGGTGTTTTGTTCCTGTGCGGTAGACAGCGTAGGAACCTCTGCTTCCGGTACGTTGGGGCTAGCTGTAGGGCGCGTAGGAGCATTAGAGAGGTCTACCTCTTGTAACCCCGCCGCATTGGCAGCCTGCAACAATGCACCATTGGCGACCACGCCCACAGCATTCAGCTTGTGGGTTTTTAGGGCGTCTAACAATGCGGTCCAGTCTAGCGTAGCGCCCTCATCCAGTTGGCTGGCGTCTACCACTACCGGTTCATTTTCGAAAAAAGAGCCGGCATCGTGCATACGTTGTGTCAAGGCAGACAGCAGCTCGTCTAACTCGCTGCTGTGTAGAACCAAGCGTACGGTGTATAGGGTGGCGCTTTTGAAGTCTAGCGCCTGTGGACCTTTACGAGTTCCTGACATGCTTATATCCACGTATCACGCAAGGTAGCTGTACGGTTCAGTACAGGTTTCTCTGGCGTGGATTCTTCACGGTCGGCGATGAAGTAGCCCAAGCGCTCAAACTGCCAGTTGGCACCGGGTTCAGCAATAAGGCCGGGTTCTACCCATGCTTCAACGGTAGTCAGTGAGTTAGGGTTTAACAGCGCCAAGAAATCTTTGTCACCGGTATCAGGATGTGGATCACTGAACAGACGGTCGTACAAGCGTACTGTGGCTGGAATAGCGTGTTCTACGCTAATCCACGTAATGTTGCCTTTGACTTTGACGGAGTCAGCACCGGGGGTGCCACTTTTCGTGTCTGGCAGGTATTCCACATACACTTCAGTGACGTTACCGTGGTCGTCTTGTTTGTAACCGGTGCAGGTGACAACGTAGCCGTATTTCAGGCGTACGGTATTACCGGGGTACAGACGGAAGTATTTTTTCTCTGGCTCGATGCGGAAGTCATCACGCTCAATCCACAATTCACGCGTTAGCGGGAATGTACGTTGACCGGCTTCTGGATCTTTAGGGTGCGCCGGTGCAGTGCACGTTTCGCTTTGGCCCTCTGGGTAGTTGGTGATGATCAGTTTGATAGGATCCAACACCGCTACGCTACGTGGTGCTTTAGGGTCCAGATCGTCACGCAGAGCTTGTTCCAGAATGCTGTAATCAATACGGGAATCGGCTTTGGACACACCAATGCGTTCGCAGAAAAGGCGAATGGATTCAGGTGTGTAACCACGGCGACGCAAGCCTGCCAAGGTAGGCATACGTGGGTCATCCCAACCGTCTACGTGGTTTTCTACTACCAACTGACGTAATTTACGTTTGCTGGTGACCACATAGCTTAGGTATAAGCGCGCAAATTCGTACTGCTGAGGCAGTGGGTCGGCCAAGAAGCCTAAGTCACGCAGGCGCTCTAGCGTCCAGTTGTAGAAGGGACGTTGGTCTTCGAATTCAAGCGTACAGATACTGTGCGTGATTTGTTCCAGCGCGTCTTCTACGGGGTGAGCCCAGCTGTACATAGGGTAAATGCACCATTTGTCGCCAGTGCGGTGGTGTTCGGCATGGCGAATACGGTACATCACAGGGTCGCGCAAGTTGATATTGGGCGATGCCATATCAATTTTTGCGCGCAATGCCATGCTGCCATCTGGATGTTTACCATCGCGCATTTCACGCAACAGCGTGAGCGATTCGTCGGCAGGGCGATCACGCCACGGCGAGTTGGTACCAGGCGAGGTTAATGTGCCGCGTGTTTCACGCATTTGCTCAGGGCTTTGTTCATCCACATACGCAAAGCCGCCTTTGATTAAGGCTTCGGCAAACGCGTACATGTCGTCAAAGTAGTCGCTGGCAAAGTACAAGTTAGTTTCATTTTGGAATTTCCAATCGAAGCCTAACCAGTGCACCATATCAATAATGGCGTCTACGTATTCCTGTTCTTCTTTTTCAGGGTTGGTGTCGTCAAAACGCAAATGGCAGGCGCCTAAATAGTCGCGAGCCAAACCGAAGTTCAGGCAAATGCTTTTGGCATGACCAATGTGCAAGTAGCCGTTGGGTTCGGGGGGGAAACGAGTGCGGATGCGCGCAGGGTCTACGTCTGCTGTAGCGTGTACCTGTGCAGGGCCTGGTTTTCCGCCCCAGCGTTTGGACGCATGACGCTGAGCCTTCAGATCTTGGTCGATAATGGAGCGTAGGAAATTCGAAACAGGAGCCGTTGTAGATTCAGTGGTCATACGTAAAATACAAAGAAAATAATCGGGTAATCACCCATTTTGCCATGTTCTGTTCACATCATGCGCTTTTCATCAGCACAATTCATAAACACGTTCTAAACTAGCTGACATTATGACGCATTCTGCCCTTTGGTTATCACAGTTGCAGTTTTTTAGCAGTCTGAGTTTCATGGCTATTTTCTTTGCTATGGAACTAGGGCTAGCGTGGCTGTTGCTGATATTTAGGTTACGTACGTTATCAGGCCTGCATTCGGTCTGGCTGGCCAGTTACCGTTTTTGGGTACGGGTGTTTGCGTTAACCGTGGTGCTGGGGTTTGCCTCCAGCCTACCCATGCTGATACAGCTAGGTAGTTTATGGCCGGGTTTTAGTGGCCGTACTAGTGAGGTATCGGGGCCGTTAATTGCCTTGGCCTTGGCGGTGACGCTACTGTTTAAAAGTGGCTTCTTAGGCTTGATGCTGTTTGCCTACAGGTCGTTGCCGCATTGGTTGCACACCATTATTGTCGGAGTGGTGGCTGTAGGTAGCACGCTTACCGTGAGTGTGTTGATCGCGTTGTCGTCATGGATGCAAGTGCCTGTAGGGGTGACATGGCAAGACAAAGGTTATGTGGTCACCGATTGGTATGAGCTGCTAACAGGGCCAGCCTTTGTGTGGCAGTTGGCTTTATTTTTACTGTTAAGCATGGTGGTGGCATGTTGCTTTGTTATGGCTGTTACGGCGGCCAAAAGCTTGCGTCGCCCTGCTGATGAAAGCGAACGTCGCGCCTTCAGGTTAGTGTTGTGGGTGTTGTTGCTAAGCACGGTATTGCTTGGTGCCACGGTCTGGGGCTATGGGCAAATGGTGGTGCAATACGAACCCTTAAAAGCCTTGGCCACGATGGCACGTTGGCAGGCTGATTCCGCTGTGTTCTGGCCGTTTATTGCTTACCCTGCTGGGGCTGAGCTAGGCAACCTCTATAGCTATGGCTGGCAAGGAATAGGGGCCATGTGGATTCCCCAATCGGAAACGGGCGAGTATCTGGGCTTGGCTGGACAAGACTTATTGCCGCCCGTAGCGCTGGTGTTCTTTAGCTTTAGAGTTGCGCTGTTGTTAGGCTTGGCAATTTTGCTGGTGACTATCGTGACATGCTGGCGCGTGCGTCCCCAGCATTATGATCCTTCTGCGTTATCCACAGGCTGGCGCCGTGTGTTGATCGCGATGGGAGCGGCTGGGTGGCTGCTATTAATCGTGGGCTTGTTGTATCACTTTGCGGGTGCATTACCGTATATGGTGAATGGGGCAGTGAAATACACAGACGTATTTTCTGATGTGCCGTTTGAGTCTGCCCTAGCATCGTTGGTGAGCTACGCCGTTGTGTACGGATTTTGTCTTGTAGGGTTTTTCATGTTGGTGCGTTACATCGTACGTTACGGTGTGGTGCCAGTGGCTCGTAGAAGGGGACGTGCATGATCGAAGTCTTAGCCAATGCGATGGGGCTTGCTATTACCGATCCCGTGTTCTGGATGCCGTTAGTCTTCTTGGGACTGTTCTTTGTAGTGGTGCTCGCTGGCACCATTTTGGATGGGTTTGATATTGGGGTGGGCAGCCTGTCATTAATTGCCCCGGCGACACTGCGCCCCCGGATGTTGTCGTTGCTTAGCCCATGGCGAGATGCTAACGAATATTGGTTGTTCTTAGGCATGGTACTGTTCTTTTGTGCCTTTCCCCACGCGTGGGAAGCCGTGATGGGCAGTTTGTACTTGCCGTTATGCGGTTTGGCCTTAGGGGTGTTACTGCGCTCAGTTAGCTTCGAGATGCGTTTACGTGCCCCAGCAGAGCTACAAGCCAAGTGGCAGGTGGCTTTTGGTGTGGGCTCGGTGATCACGGCCTTTGTGCACGGCGTGTTACTGGCCAAAGTGGTGGTCAGTTTTAATACGGGTGCAGGTTATTTCTGGTTCAGTATTTTCATGGGGCTGTGTGCCGTTGCGGCGTACGCCCTGTTGGGCGCTAGCTGGTTGATTATGCGTGAGGCAGGCGAGCTACGTGCACGAGCCGTGCGCTGGGGCAGCGTGACTGTACGTTGGTTTGCGGCGGGGGCTATTGCGGCATCCGTGGTGCTGGCTTTGGCTAACCCCGGTGTATTGCTGAAGTGGAGCGAAGGCCTACAGCGTGTCATCGTATTAGTGCTGTGGGGCGCATTGTTGTTGTGCTTTATTTCGCTAGAAATGTGTTTGCAGCGCATGATCAACAGCAGCTACAGAACTACAGCATTACCTTTTATGCTGACCTTGCTGGTGTTTGTGGCCGTGATGTCGGGCTTAGCGTTTAGTTTCTTCCCCTTCTTGGTGTTGGATGAAATCACCATTTGGGATGGTGCTGCATCGTTACCTGTATTGCACATAGTCGGTGGGGTGGCGGTGTTGATCATTCCTATTATGTTGCTGTTCAATATTTGGGTATATAAGGGCATGTTCGGCTTATCTAAACCGCCGCAGCCACCCGAGTTTAGAGGCTAACAGTGCAGGAAAACCCACGCTCGTCTTCCATGCTGATGTCTACCCGACAAAAGCTGGGACAGGCTTCTTCTATGTTGTGGGTGCTGGGCTGGGCGGTGCTCATGGGCATCGCTGGTGCCCTGTCTATTTGGCTTTTTCATGAAGCCATGTTCTTGGTGCAACGTTTACTTACGGGGCAATCCGGCGAAATCTCTGATGTTATGCACGACCTATCATGGTGGTGGCGCTTGTTGCTGCCTACTATTGGTGGGTTAGTGGCCGGTGTGTTGTTGTGGTTGGCCAAACGGCGTAAAAGCACCATGGCCGAAGACTACATGGAAGCCGTCACGTTGGGCGATGGGCGTTTGTCTATTCGCCAAGGATTGCTGCGCACCTTATCGTCGTTGTTTACGGTGGCTACAGGTGGCTCCATCGGTAGGGAAGGGGCCATGATCCACTTGGCGTCGCTGGTGGCGTCGGTGTTGGGACGATTATTACGGGTAGGGGCGACGCATTTACGGTTGTTAGTGGCCTGTGGTGGGGCGGCGGGGGTGAGTGCTGCTTATGGTACGCCTTTGGCGGGCGCCGTGTTTGTGGCCGAAATTGTCTTGGGTACGCTGAATATTCAAAGTTTGGGGCCCTTATTGGTGGCAGCGGCAGTGGCCAACCTGACCATGCGTATTTTGGGTATCTACCAACCCTTGTACGAGATGCCCGATGTGCAGAGTATTGTGGGTGTGGATATTTGGGTGTTTGTGCTGCTGGGGATATTGGTAGGGGTTGCGGCGCCGGGTTTCCTGAAACTGATGACCTTGTTCAAAGACCGGTTTGCACGTACAGGTATTCCACTGTATTTGCGCTTAGCGGTGGGTGGATTGTTGTTAGGGCTGTTGCTCATCGCCATTCCTGATGTGGCGGGTAATGGTTACAGTGTGGTGACCGCCTTATTGCATGAACCATGGGCGTGGTACATGGTGGTGGGTATGTTGTTTGCCAAAGTGCTAGCGACAGCCTTAACCGTGGGTTCTGGGGCTATAGGTGGGGTGTTTACACCGGCGCTCTTTGTGGGGGCTGCTTTTGGTACCTTGTGTGGGCAATTGCTGCTGTCAGTGGTGCCAGGCTTATCCATCCCCCTGCATTTGTTTACGCTGGTGGGTATGGGGGCGTTTTTGGGGGCGGCTACCAGTGCGCCGCTCATGGCGATTTTGATGTTGTTCGAGATGACGCTTAGCTATGCGTTGGTATTGCCACTGATTATTGCGACAGTAGTGGCGTATTTCGTGGCAAGGTTGTTGGCGGAAGTCGCTATGTACGACGTGGTGCTGGTGCGTGAACAAAATGAACGCTTGCGCAGCACGCTTCGACATACGCAGTTAAATGAGTTGGTGCGGCCCGCTGAAACAGTGCTGCCCGATGACGCTAAGATTGCAGAAGCCCTACAGATGTTTTTGGATTACCCCGTGAAGTACCTGTATGTGGTGAATGCCAATAACGTGTTTCAAGGCGTGGTGGCACAGCAAGACTTAACCCGCTTGTTATTACACCACTCGGATACCGATGGTTTGTGTTTGGCCGATGTGTTGCGCCCGGACTTCGTTAAAACCTTAACTCCTAGCCTAAGCTTGGACGAAGCCCAAGATTATTTTGTGAATTTCAGTGGCGAACGTTTGCCCGTGGTGAGTGAAGAGGAGCAGCCTCGCTTATTAGGCGTGGTGTATAAATCGGCGCTATTAGAAAAATATACGGCGATCAAACGTTCCTTGGATGGGGCAGAAGTCACAGCGGTTTTTAACAGCACCAAAGCGTGAGTGGCCTAGGGTTTTCTGGTACAGTCTATTGGCTGTAGTAAAAGCGCCGCCACTTCTACCGCGCGCTTCTTCCTTGTTTTGATTAAAGTTCTTCATGTCTGATCCCGCTCTGGAAACCCTGCAAAATGTGTTTGGCTATGATGCCTTCAGGGGAGACCAGCACGCGATTATCGAGCAAGTTGTTAACGGCGGTGATGCGCTAGTGCTCATGCCTACTGGTGGTGGTAAGTCGCTGTGCTACCAAATTCCTGCGTTAATACGCCCCGGTACAGGCATCGTGATTTCCCCTCTGATTGCGTTGATGCAAGATCAGGTAGACGCTCTGACCGAGCTAGGGGTGAGTGCTGCCTATTTGAATTCCACACAAGAATGGTCACAAGCCCGCGAGGTTGAACGTGCCTTTTTGGCCGGTGAGCTGGACTTGCTGTATGTAGCGCCTGAACGACTGATGACCGATCGCTGCTTAGATTTGTTAGCGCGTGGCCGTATTGCGTTGTTTGCCATCGACGAGGCGCACTGTGTATCGCAGTGGGGGCATGACTTCAGGCCTGAATATTTAAAACTGTCGTACTTGATAGAGCGTTGGCCCGATGTGCCGCGTATTGCCTTAACGGCAACTGCTACAGCTGAAACTCGCCATGAAATTGCCGAGCGCTTATCGCTGCACCATGCCGAACAGTTCGTTTCTAGCTTTGACCGCCCTAATATTTGTTACCGCATCGTAGAGAAAAACGATGTGCGACGCCAATTAATGGCATTGATACGCGAAGAGCACGCGGGTGACAGTGGGATTGTGTACTGCTTGTCGCGTGCGCGGGTAGAAGACACTGCCGCTTACTTGGTGCGTGAAGGGGTGAATGCCTTACCTTATCACGCGGGCTTGAGTGCCGAGGTGCGTGCGCAGAATCAGTCCCGTTTCCTGCGTGAAGAGGGCGTGGTGATGGTCGCCACTATTGCTTTTGGCATGGGGGTGAATAAACCCGATGTGCGCTTTGTGGCGCATATAGACCTGCCTAAATCTATTGAAGGCTATTACCAAGAAACTGGGCGAGCAGGGCGTGATGGTGAGCCGGCTACGGCATGGTTAGCTTATGGTTTGCAAGACGTGGTGCAGTTGCATCGCATGATTAGCGATTCGCAAGCCGAAGAAAACCACCGACGTACGCAAGGGCGTCAGTTAGATTCCATGTTAGGGCTGTGTGAAACCGTGAACTGTAGGCGCCAGTCGTTGTTGGCGTACTTTGGCGAAACCATGCATAACTGCCAGAACTGCGACACGTGCATGACACCGCCCGAATCGTGGGACGGTACGGTGGCGGCACAGAAATTGTTATCGGCGGTGTATCGTTTATGGCGAGAGCGCGGTCAACGCTTTGGTGCAGGGCATCTGATTGATATTTTGCGTGGCAAAGAAACCGATAGGGTCAAAGAATATGGCCACCAAAACCTAAGCGTGTTTGGCGTGGGCTTAGAAATTAATGACCAAGGCTGGCGTAGTGTATTGCGTCAGTTGTTGGCGTTAAATGTGTTGACCGTTGATACCCAAGGTTATGGCACCTTGGGCCTGACTGACAAAGCGCGGCCGGTGCTAAAAGGCGAGCAGCAACTGATGTTCAGGCGCGAAACTACCATTGCCAGCAAAGCGACCCGTAGCTCTAAAGCCGTTACCCAAGTGCCACCCGAAGCGCAGCCGTTGTTTCAAGCGTTGCGCGAATGGCGTTCAGCCGTGGCAAAAGAGCACGAAGTACCTGCTTTCATTATTTTTAACGATGCGACATTACGTCAAATAGCCATTGAACAGCCACAGAGTCTAGATGACCTGCGCTGCATTTCGGGTATAGGGGTGCGTAAGCTGAAATCGTACGGTGACGACTTGTTGGCCTGTGTGGCTAACGTGGCGGCGTCGTCAGTCGAATAAGGCACCGCCGCCTACGGCATTGGCGTTAGGGGTAAGCCCCAGATGTGTCCAGGCCATGCGTGTAGCGGTACGACCGCGTGGGGTGCGCTGCATAAAACCGTGTTGGATCAGATAAGGCTCAATCACGTCTTCAATGGTGTCGCGTTCTTCACCTATAGCAGCCGCTAAACTGTCTACGCCAACTGGGCCACCATCAAAACGATGAATAATAGCTTCCAGTAGTTTGCGGTCCATGAGGTCTAGCCCAGACGGGTCTACCTCGAGCAAGGCTAAGGCATTGCTGGCAGTTTGCGAGCAGATAGTACCATCGGCTTTAACATCGGCGTAATCACGTACTCGGCGCAGCAAACGGTTAGCAATACGGGGTGTACCACGTGAGCGGCGGGCAATTTCTTGAGCGCCGTCTTCTATACATTCCACGTTAAGCAGGCGGGCGCTGCGTTCCACAATATGTTGTAAGTCGGCCGTGTTGTAGAACTCTAGCCTAGACACGATACCAAAGCGGTCGCGCAGTGGGTTGGTCAGCATACCCGCGCGGGTCGTGGCGCCTACCAAGGTGAAGGGCTGCAAGTCGATTTTGACGCTGCGGGCAGCTGGCCCATCACCAATCATAATGTCTATTTGATAGTCTTCCATGGCGGGGTAGAGGATTTCTTCTACCACGGGCGATAGCCTATGAATTTCATCAATGAACAGTACGTCGTTTTTATCCAGATTGGTGAGTAGTGCCGCTAAGTCACCGGGTTTTTCCAGCACAGGGCCAGAGGTTTGGTGCAGGCGTACCCCCATTTCTTGGGCCACGATATGCGCCAAAGTGGTTTTACCCAAACCGGGCGGGCCAAATAACAGTACGTGATCCAACGCTTCTTGGCGTCCGCGAGCCGCTGCAATGAAAATTTCCAGTTGATCGCGTACGCGCTGCTGACCTACATAGTCATGCAGTGTTTTGGGGCGTAATGCGCGCTCAATAGATTCTTCGTTGGGCGACTGTGCTGTAGCCTCAACCATACGTGGTGCGGGGGACGATTCGCTGCGAAGAGAGTCTGAATAAATGGCCATAGCAGTTTCACTGAATGAATACACAGTATGGTACACCAATCACAACCTTGCGTGGGAGTGTCGCGCAAGGCTGGCTGGTGGCATAATGTTTTACTTATCTGTCAGCTCTATGACAGAGCCATGGGAGAACTGTCGAAGATGTATGCTGTGTCAAGTGAGCTCGATTTTTATGAGGTAGAACGAGCTGAGCAGCGTTTGCAAGGTGTTGCGCATCGCACCCCTGTTTTGCAATCCTCTACCCTTAATGCGTGGTTGGGTGCAGAGGTTTTTTTCAAGTGTGAAAACTTTCAACGCGTGGGCGCGTTTAAGTTTAGAGGTGGCTACAATGCCGTGGCACGCTTGACTCCCGAGCAGCGAGCGCGGGGGGTGATTACGTATTCTTCCGGCAACATGGCGCAAGCAGTCGCCCTAGCGGCACGCATGTTAAACGTTAACGCGACGATTGTGATGCCTGCTGATGCCCCACAAGCTAAAAAAGCGGCCACCCAAGGCTATGGCGCCACCATTGTGGAGTACGATCGCCACCGCGACGACAGAGAAAGCCTGACGCGGCAATTGGCCGAGCAGCAGGGGTTGTATTTCATTCCACCTTTTGGTGATGAAGGCATTATTGCCGGCCAAGGTACAGCGGCTAAAGAATTATTTGATGAAGTGGGCGAGCTAGATCGCTTGTATGTACCCATAGGCGGGGGCGGCTTGTTGTCGGGCTCGTTACTGTCCGCCAAAGCGTTGTCGCCAGCGTGTGAAGTATTTGGGGTAGAGCCTGAGTTAGGTAATGATGCCCAGCAGTCCTTACGATTAGGACAACTGGTGCGTATTGCGACCCCTCAAACCATTGCGGATGGGGCGCAAACGCAGGCCTTGTCTTCCACCACCTACAACATCATCCGCCACAACGTCACAGATATCGTGACGGTGAATGATCAGCAATTGTTGAATATGCTGCGCTTTTTTGCAGAGCGTATGAAGATGGTGGTTGAACCCACAGGCTGCTTGGCTGCAGCAGCAGCCGTGCAGGCTGCTGAACAGATTCGTGGTAAGCGTGTGGGGGTAATCGTTAGTGGAGGCAACTTGGATAGCATTCAGCTATGCAAGTACTTAGCGCTTGGACAGGCTTTGCAGTGCCAGCCGGATGCCGTCTGACACGTTCACATCTTCAGGTAGCGCTTTCAGGGCTTTGCTGGCTTCTGTGTTGTTGTAACCTAGGGCCAGCAGCGCATTCAAAATGTCGCTGCGTTCGTTATGGGCTTGTTCTGGCAGGCTGGCAGCAATAGCGCTGTCGGCACCAAACTTGCCCCGTAACTCTAAGAGCAGTCGTTCGGCTGTCTTTTTACCAATACCCGGGACAGTCGTTAACAGGCCAGCATCTTGCTGCTGAATAGCCGTGGCTAAGTCTTGTACGCTCAAGCCCGACAAAATAGACAGAGCAGTGCGTGCGCCAATGCCACTGACTTTAATCAGTGTGCGGAAAGCAGCACGTTCAGCAGCATTGCCAAAACCATACAGTACGTGGGCGTCTTCACGCACGGTGAGGTGAGTGAACAGTGTGATCTTGCTGTGTATATCACCCAGATCGTAGTAGGTGCTCATGGGCACATCTATGTCGTAGCCCACGCCATTCACATCTACACAGATGGTTGGGGGCTGTTTTTCAATCAACGTGCCTGTAATGCGTCCAATCATGAGGACTCCATTAAGAAATCAGTCGGCCTCCGCGTAAGCGGGGTGTAGCGCTAGCTTGTTCAAGCTGGATGCCTAAACGGCTGGTCAGTGGGTAGTGGTGAGCATGGCAAATAGCGCAGGCTAAGGCGTCAGCCGCATCGGGGGCAGGTGTGCCGTCTAAGCGCAGCAGGTGTTGTACCATCATTTGCACTTGTTCTTTAGCAGCGTGTCCGCGTCCTACTGTGGTTTTCTTTATTTGTAGGGCGGTGTACTCCATGACGGGCAGGTTTTTATCCGCTAAGGCGCACAGTGCAGCGCCGCGAGCCTGACCCAGCAATAGCGTGGATTGCGGGTTGGCATTGACGAACACGTGTTCAATGGCCGCCTGATCAGGCGTATACAGGCCAACAACTTCGCGTACGTTATCCAAAATGACCTTTAACCGCTCCGAGAGGGGCAGTTCAGTGGGCACCACAATGGTGCCACTGGCTATGTAGGTTAAGCTGGACCCCTGAGTTTCGATCACACCGAAACCGGTGCGTCGTAAGCCAGGGTCAATGCCAAGTATGCGCATTAATGATAGAAGTGGCGTGTGCCAGTGAAGATCATCACAATACCGCGTTCATTAGCGGCTGCGATTACTTCATCGTCACGGATACTGCCACCGGGCTGGATCACGCAGGTTGCACCAGCGTCAGCTACAACATCCAAACCATCACGGAAGGGGAAGAAAGCATCAGACGCTACGGCAGAGTTTTGCAGGCTCAAACCAGCGTTGGTAGCTTTAATGGAAGCAATACGTGCGGAGTCTACGCGGCTCATTTGGCCTGCGCCTACGCCCAATGTCATGCCGCCAGCGGTAAATACAATGGCGTTGGATTTCACGTATTTAGCCACGTTCCATGCAAACAGCATGTCTTGCAACTGTTGCTCTGTAGGCTGCTTCTCGGATACGACTTTGAAGTTTTCCACAGCATCGCGGTACGTATCAGGAGTTTGTACCAACCAGCCACCACCAACACGCTTCACGTTGAAGTCGTTGTGGGATTGGCCATCAGGTACTACCAATACGCGTACGTTTTTCTTCTGAGCCAGAATATCCAGCGCTTCTGGGGAGTAAGAAGGAGCCAGCAATACTTCCAAGAACTGGGCGCTAATTGCTGTTGCAGCGGCTGCATCTACGGTACGGTTCAGCGCAATAATGCCGCCAAATGCCGATGTAGGGTCCGTTTTCAGTGCTTGTTGGTAAGCGGCCAGAGGGGTTTCACCCAAGGCTACACCGCATGGGTTGGAGTGCTTAACAATCACACATGCACCGGCGTCAAAACTGCGTACACATTCCCATGCAGCGTCTGCGTCAGCAATGTTGTTGTAAGACAGTTCTTTACCTTGTAGTTGTTGGTAGTTGCCCAACAAACCACGGCCAACCTCTTGGTCTTTGTAGAAGGCAGCGCTTTGGTGTGGGTTTTCGCCGTAACGCAAGGCTTGGGACTGGTGCAATTGCAGGCTAAGTACTTGAGGCCATTCTTCGCGCTCAGGTGTGCTGTCAGCAGCGGGCTCAGGGTCGGTTAGGCTGCTTAGGTAAGAAGCGATAGCGCCATCGTAGGATGCCGTGTGGGCATACACTTTCCCCGCCAATTCCAGACGCAAGCCATAGCTGGTTTTGCCATCGTCTGCATCCATTTCAGCCAAAATACGGCTGTAATCCAATGGGTCAATGACAACGGTTACGCCACCGGCTGGGCTGCCGTGGTTCTTAGCGGCTGCACGCAACATGGCTGGGCCGCCAATATCGATGTTTTCGATCGCGTCGCCGAAGCTACAGTCTTTTTTCGCAATGGTTTCGCGAAATGGGTACAGGTTTACAGCCAGCAAGTCGATGCGGCTGATACCGTGCTCGTCCAGCGTGTTCAGATGGGCTGCATCGTCACGTCTGGCCAACAAGCCACCGTGAATTTTTGGATGCAGGGTTTTGACACGGCCATCAAGAATTTCTGGGGAGCCGGTGTGCTCGGCTACTTCGGTGACGGACAAGCCGGCTTCTTTTAGCAGCTTAGCGGTACCACCTGTAGAAAGTAGGCGTACACCACGGCTGGCCAAGGCTTGGGCGAAATCAACAATGCCGGTTTTGTCGGA
This sequence comes from Paenalcaligenes sp., assembly GCA_052103955.1. Taxonomy (GTDB): domain Bacteria; phylum Pseudomonadota; class Gammaproteobacteria; order Burkholderiales; family Burkholderiaceae_B; genus Paenalcaligenes. Next base: position 92,097 of record JBQELO010000006.1, read on the forward strand.
AACCGAAAGCAAAGCGGTCTGGATTTTCATGAGAGTAGAACGAGAGTAGTTAAGAATCAGGGTTGTAGATTATGCGATTGCAGCTTTTTACGCAGAGTGCTGCGGGTAATGCCCAGCATCTCGGCAGCTTTGGACTGGTTGCCCTGGGTACGCTCCAGTGCCACTTGCAGAACAGGGCGTTCGACACAACTGATGACCATGGCCAGCATATCGCGCGGCTCAGATTCGCCCAGGTCAGCAAAATAACGTTCCAGGCGGTCTCTGACAGATTGTTCTAGTGGGTTGGTAGTAGACATATTTTCTAAATTGGGTGTAACAGGCAACGCTGTTCCGATCAGGCAACAGCAGGTTCGTTTACAAAAGGTGCAGAGGGATCGTGTTGATCAAACCACTGCGATATAGCGTGAAACTGTTCGTGGGTAGTTTCGATTTTATTAATCTGATCTAACCACGTCCGGATATCCGGAAGATGGGCAAAATACCACCCTATGTGTTTACGGGCAGTGCGTACGCCCGTGAACTCTCCGTAGAAGGCGTAATGGTCTTCTAGGTGTTCCAGCAACACGTTGCGCAACTCACCAAAGGTGGGTGGGGCGAGGTGCTCGCCATGTTGCAGGTAATGATTAATTTCTCTGAAAATCCAAGGGCGGCCTTGAGCAGCACGGCCGACCATAATTGCGTCTGCTTCAGTGTACTGTAGTACGTATTTGGCTTTTTCGGGACTATCGATATCCCCATTAGCAATCAGTGGTATATCCACTTCTTGCTTAACCTGACGAATCGTGTCGTACTCGGCTTCACCTTGGTACAGGTCACAACGAGTGCGGCCATGTAAGGTAAGGGCGGCAATGCCGCTTTCGCGTGCTAAATGCGCAATGCGTATGGCGTTTTTAGATTCTCTGTCCCAGCCTGTACGAGTTTTAAGCGTAACAGGTACGTCTAAAGGAATGCAGGCTTGAACTACGCTTTCCAAAATGGCGGCAATGCGGGGCTCATCACGCAGTAAAGCGGAGCCAGAGGCTACATTGCACACTTTTTTTACGGGGCAACCCATATTGATATCAATGATACGGGCCCCTTTTTCCACATTGAAGCGGGCGGCTTCAGCCATCATTTCTGGATCAGAGCCGGCGATTTGTACGGCGATAGGCGCCGTTTCACCTTGGTGGTCAATGCGGCGCGAGGTCTTCACACTGTTCCACAGCTTGGGGTTGCTGGCGGCCATTTCGGACACCGCATGGCCTGCCCCCAGTGCTTTGCATAGGCGTCGGTAAGGGCGATCGGTTACCCCTGCCATAGGGGCAACAAAGACGGGGTTAGCGAAGGACCAGGAGCCTATATGCATAAAACAGAGAGTGTGAGGCCTGCTTAACGCATGCAGGCCAAAGTTCAGATTCGGGTGCCTTGCAACAGGTGCGTGGCTAAAGAGTTTTTCGTTGCAGCAAACAGGTCCATACCTAGCAAACCCAGACCACATGCATGTTGTACGAGTGGATTGGTGGTGCTGAAAACGCGTGGCAGCATGTCGGTGACACCTAAGGTCAGCCAACGGTCTTGTCGTCGCGTCGTGGCATAGTGGGCGAGTACGGGCGCAGCATCATTTGTGGTACAGGCCAACCAAGGGCGTAGCACTTGCGCAAGCTGTGCTGCATCGCGCAGTCCTAAGTTTAACCCCTGACCCGCAACTGGGTGCAAGGTTTGCGCCGCATTGCCGATGGCCACAGTGTGGTGGTCGGGCAACGTAGGGCCTGCGTATAGGCTTAATGGGAAGACCGAACGCTTCTCTATGACACTTAATAAACCTAAACGGGAGCCAAAGGCTTGCTGCACCTGTTGATTGAAATCCTGTTCAGACATCGCAGCAAGATTTGCGGCGATTTCAGGCGGGTTACACCATACCAAGGCGTAGAGATCCTCGCCATCGGGGTGGGGTAGCAAGGCAAAAGGCCCATTTTTAGTAAAGCGCTCGTAGGCCCAGCCCTTTTGCGGTAGTTGGCTACGTAGGGTACTAATCACACCGTGCTGTTTATAGTTGCGGTGTAGACCTTGTGGACGTATGCCGTCAGACAGCACGCGGACGCGGGTAGTGAACTGGCCTTGGTCAGTCACAATTAGGCCCGGTTGTTGCAGACTTTGTGTGGCATCAATCTGGGCGTGGATGAACTGTATAGGGCTATGTTCTACAGCGTGGTGCAGCTTGCGCACAATGGTGTCGTAGCGGATCACAGCACCTAAAAACGGCACATGTAATTGCGATGCTTCAATCAGTGCTCTGCCCAGTCGGCCTTGCTGAGAAACGTGTACGGTTTCCATCGTAGCCAAGCCAGAGTCAGGCCACGCTTGCAGGCTTTTTAACAGCATGGCGCTGCCATGATTTAGCGCCAAGGCCCGAGGATCTCCGAGCGTAACGGCACCGTGCTCAGGCAAAGGGTGGCCAACAAGGGCAATACGGCTGGGGTCTGGTGCCAGTTGAGCCAGCTGTAGTGCTAGGGCGCAACCCACCGGCCCGGCGCCGCAAATGACGATATCGTAATCAGTTGCGTGCATGGCGTTGAGTCAAAGCAAAGGGTGCTGGCATTGTACCGGATGCCTGTAGGCCTAGCCTTGATAATGCTAAATCCAGATGGCTTTTTATGGCTTGTGGTGTTGATGTTGCGCATAGGGGGCGTTCACCGGTTATGGCTTGAGTCCTAGCCCTAGATTGGCTAAAATGTTGCCACCTCAACTTTAAAAGGACTGTGTGGTGAATCCAGACCCCGGTGAAAGTAGCAGCCAGCATTGGCTGGCAACTTATTAACCAGGCGCGTTAGGCAAGAGCCTTCTCTACACAGCCACGCCCTGGTGCTTCGACAAGCAAAAGGGCGTGTTATTCCTTATCGAATCTCACGTCATTACTGTCCCTCTATGGTTTTGTCCTGGGCGCGTGCCGCGCTGTCAGGTGATGGGAGATGGCGATGAAAATCTTCAATCTGTTTTTACGTCGGGCTGGTGTACAGCAGCCTGCAGTTCGTGCCGCAGCAGCCTCTGAGTCTCGGTTGTCCGTATTGTGCATGCGCCAAGATATGGCGTCGGTGCGCAAACGCATTTACACCGACTTTCAAGCAGCTGGGCTACGTGTAAGCAACCTAAGCGTTGAGCATGCTTCGCATGAAAATGCCAAAGCGTGCGTGACCATTAGTTGCCCACCTGAAATGCGTCCCGAGCTGATGACGCAAGCGCGACGCCTGCGCGATCATCCGTCTATCTTGAATGTGCAATGGGAACCGCGTCAGCGCAGTAATGCATTAAACTAGAGCCTGTTATGTGGAATACGGGCTCTCATGATCGTTATTGACTGGCTTACTCCCTGGGAGTTTTCTCCTACACTGGTGGCGGTTTTTATCGCCAGTGCGTGGTTGTTCTGGCGTGGTGCCAAAGTGCACCACGTAGGCAAGTTCAGGCAGTGGTTGTTCTGGGTAGGCCTGATCATGCTGTATCTTTCACTGCATACACGCGTGGATTACTATGCCGAGCGCATGTTTTTTATCCACCGTTTGCAGCATCTGGTGCTACACCATCTAGGGCCACTGATCATCATGGGGGCATACCCCGGGCAGGTGATGCGGGCAGGTTTGCCCTTGTCGTGGCGCTACAAATTACGCGACTTCCGCCGTACAGGCATAGGTAAGGTAACAGAACGTGTGCTGACGCATCCGGTGCTGATTCCTTTCCTGTTCGTCTTTTTCGTATTGATCTGGCTGCTACCCATTCCGCAGTTCTACTCCATGATTGATTGGCGTTTGTACCGTTTCATGAATTGGTCTGTGGTAATTAGTGGTGTGCTGTATTGGAATTTAATTCTAGATAGACGCCCAAGCCCCCCCGCAGCCATGCGGCCAGTAGGGCGGGTGTTGTCACCCATTATTACCATGACTCCACAAATTATTGTGGGGGTATGGATTACATTCTCTACTAGCGACCTTTACCCCATTTTTGACCTATGTGGCAGGGCAATGCCATCCATTAATGCCTTAGAAGATCAAGGCATGGGCGGGTTGATTATGTGGGTATTAGCGGGTCTGGTAGAAACCTTTGGTGTGATTTATGCGTTGGCGACGGCGATGAGGCTGTCTAGTCGCAACCGTTTGCCTTTACCTACACGTAAAAGTCCCGCCGTGGCGAGACTCAATAAAAGCGCCTCCTAACTCGGAAGGAATGGTTATGAGTTTCAAGCGAACATTGCTGTCATCAGCGCTGGCGCTTTCCTTATTAGTGCAGCCTACTCTAGGCGTGCAAGCACAACCCGTAGGTATTCCTTCTATGGGTGCAGCATCCGGTGCAGAATTAACACCGGGTTTAGAAAAGTTGCTGGGTGACGCCATCATGGAGCAAGGCCGTCGTGACCCCACTTATATTGCCGATTTATTGGTAGAGCAATACTTAAGTGATGTAGGTCAACGGTTGGCGCAGCATGCTCCTGATTCCTTGCAGCAAAAAATCACTATTTTTGCGTTACGCGACCCTGAAATTAACGCCTTTGCTTTGCCTGGTGGCTACATAGGTATTAATAGTGGTTTGGTGCTGGCGTCGCAAAGTGAGGCCGAATTGGCCTCGGTGATTGGGCACGAGATTGCCCACGTGGCGCAGCGTCACATTGCTAGGGGTATGACACAAAGCTCACAGTCGGGTCACATTATGATCGCGGCGATGGTGGGTGCGCTGTTGGCGGCGTTGTCAGGCAGCGCCGATTTGGCGATGGGTGTAGCAACCTTTGGTCAGGCTGCTGCCATTGATAGGCAGTTGGGCTTTTCTAGGCAGGCCGAGCAAGAAGCTGACCGTGTAGGCTTTCAAATGCTGCAAAAAGCAGGTTATGACCCATCCGGTATGGCTGCTATGTTTAAGCGTTTGATGGAAGTGTCGCGTTTAAATGAAGGGCCCCGCAACGTTTACGCCAGTACCCACCCATTGTCGCTGCAGCGTATGTCCGATGTCGAAAGTCGTATCGCTTCACTGACGGGGCAAAACTATTTCCAAGACCCTACCTTCTGGTATGTGCGTGCTGCCTTGCGGGTGCTGCAGGCTAGAGGTGGAATTAACTTACAAAACGCTATGCAAACTATGCGTAGCGAGGCTGAAAGCGGTAGTGGCGTACAGCGCTCTGCCGCTGAGTACGGTATGGCCTATGCGGCATGGCAACGCAAAGATTTCGCTGTGGCTGAGCAGCATTTAGCGGCAGCACGTGATGGTGGCCGTTATCAATCCAGTGCGTTGGATGTGTTGGCTATTGATTTGGCACAAGGCCAAAGTCAGTTTCAGCAGGCAGCCACATTGGCCGATCAAGCGCGGCGTAAATGGCCTGATAGCCAAGCGATAGCATTGGTGTATGTGCAGTCGTTACAGCAACAGCGTCAAGATCAACAAGCGGTAGATTATCTAAAAACAGTGCTGCGTAAATGGCCGCATATTCCGCAGTTTCAAAAGTTGCTGGCAGAGGGCTATGAACGGTTGGGTGAGCCTATTGCTGCGCGTAAAGCGATGGCCGAGTACTACCAAATGATTGGTGCATTGCCTACAGCAGTAGAGCAGTTGCAGCAGGCACGCTCACGCAGCAAGGATTTCTATGAGCAGTCACAGTTAGATGTACAGATTAGAGAGTTGCGTAGCCGTTTAGAGTCTGAGCGCTTGCTATTAGAGCGCTTCCGCTCTTAAGGGCTTATTGGCCTGTTTCAAAGAACAAGGCCAATCGGGCGGGTAGCCAATTGATGTTGCCCGGAAAAGCACCTGTTGTGAACCCTACATGTCCGCCTTGAGCAGGTTGGTGCAACACGACGTGTTCTGACACGTCTTGCAGCGTAGGTAATGAGCTAGGCGGTACAAATGGGTCGTTTCTGGCGTTCAGTACCAGCGTAGGGATTTTGATGTGTTTCAAAAACTGCTTACTGGATGATTTGGTCCAGTATTCCAATGCATGTTTGAAGCCATGCATAGGGGCAGTGTAGACATCGTCAAAATCACGCAAAGTGCGGGCATGGTTTAAGCGCAAGATGTCGATCATGCCGGGGAAGCGGCGTGACTTATCGAAAATCTTACTTTTCATGCTGCGCAGAAAATACGGACAATAGAGATAGCGTCCTACAAAACCATCAGACAGTTTTTCGCCACAGGCGACTAAGTCTGTTGGTACGGACACGGCTGCGCTGGCTTTGATCCAGTCGGTTTGCTCGGCGTGTTCACCCAGATGCTTTAGCATGGCGTTACCGCCTAACGATACCCCTACAGAATGCCAATTGGCATTGGGTAGACGTTGGCGTACGGTTTGCAGGATGAAAGCTATTTCGTCGCTATCACCCGAGTAGTAGGCGCGAGCCATACGATTGGGGAAGCCTGAGCACCCACGAAAGTGGGCGACCACAACCACCCAGCCACGAGCGCGAAAATATTGCGCTACGGCTTGGGCGTAATGGCTATTACTGCTGCCTTCTAAACCATGAAACAGAATCAGCGCTTGCAGATTCTGGTGTTGGGCTAGGCTTTTCCAATCTTCTGGTTGTAACCAGCGACGTGCTGCCGTTTTTTGCAGATGTGCGTCTTTACCTGCCATGGTGCCATCGGCAAGCCTATCGGCAAATAAACCGGGTCCAGCCCAGTCTAGGTCTATAAAGTCGCCATCAGGGGTGTCCACGCGCTCTCGTACAAACGCAATATTGTGGTGCTGAGCACAATAGGCGCTGTAAATGGTTTGCAGGTGTCCTCCGGGTAACCAGACGGGTAGAGGGCACGGCGAGAGATCGAGTTTGGCTGTCACAAGATGGAGCGTAAAGGAGATAAGCCTAAGCAGGTGGTCAGGCTAGGCAGCAGTAAACGTGAAAAATTAGTGGTGAGAATGATCACCAATGACTTTGTACGTTGTGCCGCAGTAAGGACAGCTAGCTTCACCGGTTTTGCTGGTATCAATAAACACACGAGGGTGCATATTCCATACGGGAGTGTGTGGACCTGGGCAGTGAACGGGAAGGTCTTCGCTAGGTACTTCGATGATGTCGTTTTGGTGTTGCGTGTTGCTCATGGTGTGATCCTGTCTCAACAAGGTTGATTTTTCCATGGCGTCTATTGTAGCAAGCCCATGCGGCCTTAGGCGGTTCAGTAAGATTCTGTTTGGTTTCTGTTTGGTGTATGGGCAGTTTGTTGTTTTGATCCCATAACTGGCAGCGCACGTCTGGGGCGTGTAGGGGATTTGCGCTACCATTTGTTCAGAAGTAAGCATAAAAAATTGCGTGTAGAGAAGAGTTGTGGGAGCGATTACAAAAATAAAACGGCATTGGCCGGATGCAACGCGGCGGGCGTGGTTTATGCAAGGAGTGCAAGACCTACTACCCACCATGATCGCTACCTCCGTGTGGGGGTTTGTGACAGGCGTAGCTATGCTTAAATCTGGCCTCACAGAAGCCATGGCGTCGTGGATGACGGTGTTGGTGTATGCCGGTTCTGCACAGTTAACGTCGCTGCCCCTGATCGAATCGCGCTCACCACTATGGTTGGTGTTTGTGGCCGCCTGTGTGGTGAATATACGGTTTGTGATTTTTTCTGCAGCCATGTACCCCTTCTTTAGGCATTTAAGCTGGAAGAAGCGTTTGGGCTTGGGCTATCTCACCGGCGATATTAGCTTTGTGTTGTTTATGGCGCGCTTTGGTGAAAGTGCCCAACGCGGTATTCCTCAGCATGTATGGTATTTAATGGGTGCAGTCGTGCCGGGGTGGATCTCGTGGCAAGTTGCGTCTATTGCTGGTATCTTTTTTGGCACCTTTATTCCCGATGCATGGTCGCTGGAGTTTGCCGCCGTCTTGGCGTTGTTAGCGGTGTTGTTGCCCCTAGTTGCGACGCGTCCGCTCTTCGCTTGTTTGGTGGTGGCCGGTGTGGTTGCGTGGGCTGGGCAACAGTTGCCATTACGCTTGGGCTTGCTTGCGGCAGTGATCTGTGGCGTCATAGCGGGCGTGGTAGTTGAACAACTGCAACGCAAGAGGACGACCCCATGAGTACGCAATGGCAGTATGATTGGTATGTTTTAGCGGTTATAGGATTGCTATTTGTATGCAGCCTAATAACCCGCTCCGGTTATTGGTTGATCGGTGATCACCTACCTTTGCCGGACTCGGTACGCCGAGCGTTGCGTTACGCACCAGTGGCCGCATTGATTGCAATTATTGTGCCCGAACTACTGCCCTGGCGAGCAGGCGGGTCTCCTGAAATTGATATCAAGGCAATTGCAGCAATTTTTGCAGTACTGGCTTATTTGCGTACACGTAACACGCTTGTCGTGATTATTGCGGGTATGGTGATGTTTTGGCTGTTGAAGTACTTCTTTGCCTGATTACCGGCCTGCCTCGGGCCCCTATAATGAACGGGATGGCGTCGTGATGATGCTACCTTGCCCTTGCATTCACCTGATTACATGCCAATCAGGTCTTATACTTTTTCCATGAAAGAAGCCACAAGTTTCGACGTTACACAATCTTTTTCTGACTTTGGCCTGCATCCGGCCATTCTTGCTGCCGTCTTAGGGGCTGGCTATAGCCAACCTACGCCTATACAAGCACAAGCTTTGCCACCCGTAATGGATGGTAGAGACGTGATGGGTGCGGCACAAACAGGGACAGGTAAAACCGCTGCGTTTTCGCTGCCCATTTTGCACCGACTGATGCCATTGGCAAATAGCAGCGCTTCGCCTGCTCGCCATCCGGTACGTGCACTGATTTTGACTCCTACCCGCGAATTGGCTGATCAGGTGGCTGCAAGTGTGCGCCTGTACACTCAAGGTACGCCATTGCGTTCAGCCGTGGTGTTTGGTGGGGTGGATATTGCGCCTCAAAAAGATACTTTACGTCGTGGGTGTGAAGTGCTGGTTGCTACACCAGGGCGCTTGCTGGATCATATTGAACAAAAAACGGTGAATTTGTCCCAAGTAGGCATTTTGGTGCTGGATGAAGCCGACCGTATGTTAGACATGGGCTTTATGCCCGATTTGATGCGCATAGTGCAAATGCTGCCTAAGCAGCGCCAAAGCTTGTTGTTCTCGGCCACCTTTAGCCCTGAAATTCGCAAACTGGCGTCTAACTTCTTGCGTGACCCAATCACTATTGAAGTGGCAGCACGTAATGCCACTGCCGATACCGTGACACAAGTAGTGTATGCGGTGCGCCCAGATCAAAAACGCGCAGCGGTTAGCCACATTGTGAAATCCAAAGGGTTGAAGCAAGTGATTGCGTTTACCAACACCAAAGCGGGTGCGGCACGTTTGGCGCGCGAGCTTGAGCGTGATGGTTTAAAAGCGGAATCTATTCACGGTAATAAAAGCCAGTTAGAACGCATGAAAGTGTTGGATGCGTTCAAAGCTGAAGAGCTAGACGTGCTAGTGGCGACTGATGTAGCCGCACGTGGTCTAGACGTGGCGGGTGTGCCTTGCGTGATTAACGTAGATTTGCCGTTTAGTGCAGAAGATTACGTGCACCGTATTGGTCGTACCGGTAGAGCCGGTGCCAGTGGTGAAGCAGTTTCGTTGTACTCACCTGCTGAACAACAATTGTTAGATGCGATTGAAAAGTTGATCGGCAGGAAGATCAAACAAGAAACGCCACAGTTTGCCGAGCCAGAGCGTAGTCATCGAAGCACTAGCAGCAGTAGTAGCAACAACAGTAGCAGCAGTAGTAACGGTAACAACAGACGTAGTCACCACAGCCGTGGTCAAGCGCCGTTGGATGATTTCTTCACTAAACCGTACCAGCCGCAGTCTGCTGTATCCAGTACAACATCCGATTCCCGTTCTGGGAATGGCGAGACGCGTAAGCGCTCTGTGGGTGTACTGTTAGGTGGCGGACGCTACTAATTCTGTAAAAGACCCAGGGCCCGTGTCAGTGAGCACGGGCATTTCTGCGGCATGATCCAATAATCGTTGTAAATGCTCTATATGCGGCAAAACACTGCCGAAAAATAGCGTGCCACGGCTGCTTTGCACCAGCAAAGTAGGGAAGTCGTCTACATCGGCATCGCCTAGCAGCTCTTCATTCTCTTCCACATCTACCCATACAAACACCAACTGCGGATACTGTTTGCTTAGTGATTCAAACAGGGGTTGGTAGGCGGTGCAGGTCTTACACCATGCTGCGCAATAACAGACTACCAGTAGGTCTGGGTGCGGTTCCTGCAAGCGTTGCTGTAAGGCGGGTAGGTCGTCAGGTAAAAAATGCATGGCCGTTGAACGTTACAAGTTAGAAGTGTCTAAGTATGCATTATCATAGCCCCATTCAACCTTTGTAGATGTTTTGATGACAACGCAACAACCTTTTTCTTCTAGCGTGGGACGCGTGCTGTTTACCTTAAAACAAGCCGTAGTTTCGCAAATGCACCCCAAAATGTTGGCCGCTTTATTGCTTCCCATCCTAGTGGCATTAGTGGGGGCACTGATTATGATCTGGACCTTATGGACGCCCTTGAGCCTGTATGTGGGCAACTGGATGGATCATTCAGAGTGGTTGAATCAAACCGATGGTTGGTTTGCACAACAGGGTTGGTTGAGCTGGTTTAGCTTAAGTGCAAGCCTTATACCTATTATCGTGGTGCTGATTATCTTTCCCGCCTCAGGTGCGCTGGGAATGATTGTGGCCTCAATTTTTGTGATGCCTTTAGCTTTAGGGCATGTACAGCAAAAGTATTACCCCGACCTAAAGCAAGAAAGCAGTAATGCAACCTTGTTAAGCGTGTCGAATGCCATTAGCGTGGGCATTATGTTTATGGTGGGCTGGGTGTTAACCATGCCGCTATGGTTAATCCCATTGCTAGGGTTACTCGTGCCTATCTTTTGGGCTAGCTTCTTATTTACCCGTTTGCTGCGTATGGACTCGTTGGTAGAGCATGCTGATGGCGCTGAACGGGATGAAATTATGACTAAAAACAGGCGTGAATATTGGCTGTTAGGGCTGGCGATGGCGCTGTTGAATTTCTTGCCACCAGCATGGTTAGTGCTACCCGTATTTTCAGCCTTGGCCTTTGCGCACTTCTCGTTACAGCAATTGCACCAGTTACGTTCTCAAGAGCGACTAACTAGGGGATAATGGCGTATTGTCATTGATTGGATAGTGCGCGGCATGTCAGAACAACAAGCAATTCGCCTGATTATTATCGGGGATGAAATACTGTCAGGACGTAGACAAGATAAGCATTTCGCTAGTTTGGTAGAAATGCTAGCGCAACGTGGTATGAAGCTTCACGGTGCCGAGATTATCTCGGATGATCCAGAGCACATTGAAGCCACCCTACGCCGCAGTTTTTCTACCTCTGATATTGTGTTTTGCTGTGGTGGTATTGGTGCCACGCCCGATGACCAAACACGGCAAGCTGCCGCGCGAGCTTTGGGTGTGCCATTATGCCTACACCCTGAAGCGGCTGCACTGATTAACGAGCGCAGCCAAGAAATGGCAGCGGCAGGTAAAGGCAGTGCCGACCCTAACCACCCCGAAAACCAACAGCGTTTACAGATGGGTGTGTTTCCTGAAGGGGCAGAAATTGTCCCTAACTCGTTTAATAAGATTCCTGGCTTCTATATACAGAACCATACCTTCATGCCTGGTTTTCCAGTGATGGCATGGCCCATGATGAAATGGACGCTAGACACGCGCTATCAGGCGTTGCAGCACTTGCAGCCTGCCATGGAGTATTCCTTTTTGGCTTTTAGTTTGCCAGAGTCACGCATCACTCCAGCGTTGGAATCTGTAGAACAACAATGGCCAGGTATTAAAGTATTTAGCTTACCTAGCGTAGGTGAAGAGGGCGGTCGCCCTCACATTGAGTTGGGTGTGAAAGGTGAAGCTCTAGCAGCAGCAGAAGCCTTGCAGTTCTTAAGGCTAGAAGTGGAACGCTTAGGCGGTGAGTTATCAGCCTCCTAAAATGACTTGCTTTCATTGATACATTTCCATAATATGGGAATGTTGCGCTGCATCAAATAATCTTATGTCACGACCAGCTACTACTTCTACTTCCAGTTCTCCGTTTGGTACGGGTGTCATCACCATTCAAGTACTGGAACGCGCCATGATTCTTCTGGATGAGTTGGCCCGCCAATCCGAACCTGTTGCATTAAAAGACCTTTCTAAGGCTACCGGCCTGCACACGTCTACCGCACACCGAATTCTGAATGATTTGGTTGTTGGGCGTTATGTAGAGCGTGTGGACAGTGGCTTGTACCGTTTAGGTATGCGTCTGCTGGAGTTGGGGTCATTGGTGAAGGGGCGCTTAGATGTACGTGCCGTGGCATTAGAGCCTATGCGTGAACTGCATCGTATTACGGGTCAAACAGTGAACTTGTCGCTGCAACAAGCTGACGAGATCGTTTATGTAGAGCGCGCGTGGAGCGAGAACTCAGGTATGCAGGTGGTGCGTGCGATTGGTGGTCATGCTCCTTTGCACTTAACGTCTACAGGTAAGTTGTTCCTCTCTAAATGGGAAAGTCGCCAAGTACGTGCCTATGTGATGCGTACTGGTTTGGCCGGTACTACACGCAATAGCATTACCCAGATTGAAGATCTAGACCGCGAGTTGGCGTTGGTACGTAGGCACGGGTATGCGCGTGACAACGAAGAACTAGAATTGGGCGTGCGTTGTATTGCCGCTGGTATTTACGATGACACTGGAAAATTGCTGGCAGGTTTATCGTTATCAGCGCCTGCCGAACGAATGCGAGATGACTGGATTCCCGTACTAATGAGTACGGCCAAAACGATTTCGCATGCATTAGGGCACGGCCACTAAAATAAAAAACCGGACATACAGTGTTGTAGTCCGGTTTTTTTTATATCTATATAACGTGCTGATAATAAAACGCTCTTTATTATGTGGGCAAACCAACTATTTGGTCGTATGTACTTGACCACGCTGGCGTAAGATGTAAAATGATTGTTATGTTGCATTGCAGCATGAAGGTAGCCGTAGGGTAGCGTTAACGGTCAGCCTTCCATCTAAGCTGTACCTTTACTCTTTACTCCACCAGAGGTTAATGACATGAGCACCCCACAACAGCAATTCATCGCCACCGGTAAAGCCAATTTGGATAACTTGGTTGCAGCACAAAATCGCATGTTTGCTGGTTTTGAAGCATTGATTGATTTGAACCTGAACGTATTCAAATCCTCTTTGGAAGGCTTGGCCGAGAAAAGCCAACAAGTTGCTAGCTTGAAAAGCCCAGAGCAAGCTTCTTCTTTCGCTACAAACTTGTTTCAGCCATCCGCAGAAAGCGCACTGAACTACAGCCAGCAAGTGTTTGACATCATTGCCGGTTTGCAACGTGATCTGGGCAACCTGACCGAAGCACAAATTAACCAAAACCAACAGCAAGTTAGCCAGTTGATCGAGCAAGCTGAAAAGAATGCTCCTGCTGGTAGCGAAAGCCTTTTCGCTGCATTGAAAACTGCTGTGTTGAACTCCACTCACGTGGCTGACAGCATGATCAAAGCTGGTCGCCAAGTAAGTGATGTAGTTGATTCCAACATTACTGCTGCACGTAATGCTGCTGTGAAAGCAACTGAAAAAGCGGCTGAAGCCGTAGAAAAAACAGTAGGTCGTGCTACACGTACCGCTTCTACACCAGCTTAATACGCTGCATGGTAGCCCATGATTGGGCTGCCAGAACCTCATCTGCGTTGTATATTTTCCCCCAACTAGGTTGGGGGATTTTTTTGTCTACTTACTTTGCAAGCCGCGCAGTAGTAGATTTAATGCAGCAGTGCTTTGTGCCAGCCTGCTATTGCCGTCATCGCCGTCAGCTATCCAAAAAGCGGCTTCGGCTAGGCTGCCATAGATCAATGCCGCCAATGCTTGCGGGTCTACCTGAGCGACCGTGCCTTGTTGTATTAAGTGTTGAATTAGGTTTTGCATAGAACCTATGCAGTGGCGCTGTGACTCTGGTGATGCGCCCCCCAACACAGATTTCGCATCACGCAGCACAATACGCTGTATTTCAGGTTCTAAGGCCATTTCTAGATAGCCCCTGCATCGGGCACAAAAACCTTCCCACGCATCCTCTGCAGAGCTAGAAATAGCTTGTAAGCGGGCATCCATCTCGGCATCTATTTGCTCTACTACCGCCTGTAGTAAGCCTTTCTTATCGCCGAAGTGATGATACAGCGCACCACGAGTGAAGCCAGCTTGTGCGGTCAACTCGTCCATAGAGGTATTGGCATAGCCATGTTCGCTAAACGCCTGTCTGCCAGCGGCCAGTAGTTGTAGGCGGGTTTCTTCCATTTCGGCGCGTGTGCGTCTGGCCATTACTATCTCCTTACATACGGTATGCATGTATTGTCGCTGGCTGGTGAGGAGCTGGCAAGGTGTAGGTGGGCAACGTAAGGGAGGGGGGAAGTGAGTATGAGCAGATAAAGCCTGCTTACTCACGAATGAACTGCATGAGCCTAAGGTTGCAAAAACCGCTTATCAACCACCGGCAGCCTTAGGCTCGTCGCTTGCAGAGGTTTTTAGGCAGGTGATTTCTGTGGGTGTGCGTACTTCTGTACAGAAAGGGCTGCAAACCTATCAATTGCGATACTTCGGAGGAGGCGGAGGAAAACTTTTTTGATTTGGTGTCTCAAATCACAAAAAGTTGTTCCGCAGTCCCTCAGCGAGTGCGATGAATACAGCCGTCACTCCGCAGTCCCTCAGCGAGTGCGATGAATACAGCCGTCACTCCGCAGTCCCCCAGCAAGTGCGATGAATACGTCCTTGAGACCACGCACTCAATAACTTTAGTCTTGCAAAGCCCGTATACATTCGTGAATCAACGCAGGGCCACGGTAGATCAAGCCGGTATAAAGCTGAATTGCATTAGCACCGGCATCCAATTTGTCTTGGGCATCATGAGCTGATTGAATGCCACCCACCCCAATAATGGGGAAGTCAGCACCCAGTTCACGACGCAAGCCACGGATTACCGATAGCGACAACGCGTGTACGGGCGGGCCGGATAAACCACCTTGCTCGTCAGAGTGAGGCAAGCCTTCTACCGTTTCGCGGCTCAGCGTGGTGTTGGTAGCAATCACACCATCAATACCGTTCGCTTGCAGGCTGTGGGCAATGGCGGCAATTTGCTCTTGGTTAAGATCGGGGGCGATCTTAACAGCGATAGGTACGTAGCGTTGATGCTGATCGCTAAGCTCTTTGCGTTTTTCAGACAACGCGTGCAGTAGGCTGCTTAGCTCATCAGCCGCTTGCAAAGCACGCAGGTTTTGCGTGTTAGGCGACGAGATGTTCACGGTGATGTAGTCGGCTTCGGGGTAGACGCCAACTAAGCCTTTTAAGTAATCATCCACCGCAGCTTCAATGGGGGTACTGGCATTTTTGCCAATGTTTAATCCCAAAATACCGCCTTGTTTGCGCCAGTTACTGCGTTTGACGTTGCTTAAGAAGGTGTCTAAACCGTCGTTGTTAAAGCCAAAACGGTTGATCAGGGCTTGGCGTTCGGGCAGTCTAAATAGGCGTGGCTGTGGGTTACCGGGTTGTGCCAGAGGGGTCACTGTACCCACTTCTACAAAGCCGAAACCTAGACTTGCCAGCGCATCGATGTGTGCCCCGTTTTTATCTAACCCAGCGGCAAGCCCCACCGGGTTTCTACAGGTTAGGCCCATCAATTGAATGGGTTTGCCTTTAGGGGGCGTAGGCAGCAAACGTTGAGTAACCGGGTTCTGGTGCAGAGTACTCAAGCGTTGCAACGTAAAGTTGTGGGCCTGCTCTGCATCCATGGAAAACAGAAGTGGGCGAACAGCAGCATAGCTTTTGAATAGTAGAGACATAGGCACAAAGAACTAAGGTTAAGGGGCCGACCAACTCCCGTTTTGTAAAAGTTGGTAGGGAGTAAATCGGGTCTTGTAGGCCATTTTCCGGCTCTGCTCAATCCAGTAACCTAGATATAGCCACGGTAGCCCCAAAGATTCGCATAAATGTATTTGCCAAAGTATGGCATAAGTTCCCAGACTCTCTGTAGAGTCTGGCGAAAAAAAAGTATAGACCGCAGAGAGCCCTTGGTCGAGCATATCGCAAAGCGCCACAATTTTTAGGGTGTTGGTTTGTGGGTCGCGGAACTCTATTAGGCGTGAATCTACTTGGCTAGACAGCAAAAACTGAGCGTATTGTGCGCGTACAGCGTGGTCATCTTGCTGCAAGTCATGGCGTTGGGTCTGGTAGTCTTTGTAGAGCAAGTAGTGCTCTTCATTCCATGTCAGCGGCAGCAGCGTAGTGTTTAAGTGTTGTAAACGCTTCCATACACGGCGTTGGGTGCGGTCGGGTGCGAAGTTTTGCACATCGATGCGCAGCGACGTGCAGGCATTACAGTGTTGGCAGTCGGGCTTGTACACAAAGGTGCCGCTGCGTCTAAAGCCGTGGTCCACCAGTTGTGAGTAAGCTTTGGGTGTAATGGCGTTGGCTGGGATAGCAACCTTGGATCTGGCTTGCAGATCAGCCAAGTAGCTACAAGGGTAGGGGGCAGTGGTATAAAACTGCACCGGCTGAATAGTAGGGTCTGGCGCGTGCATCATAGGGCGCTCTCGGATGCAAAACTAGCAAGTTCTGAACATAGCACACCATTGTGCAGTAGTTGACCGCTGTGCCATGTGGGGGCAGGATAACGCTGCCCCTGTTGCAGCAATTGTACAAAATCTGCCCTAGGCATGGCGGCTGCACCCAAGCTTGCTAAGTGGGCCGTTTCTTGCTGGCAATCTATGTAAGGCACGTGGTTAGCACGTAAAAATTGCACCAAATAATACAGGGCGATTTTGCTGGCATCGGTTTGCAGTGCAAACATAGACTCGCCAAAGAAAAAGCGCCCCATACAAATACCGTATAGTCCCCCTACTAACTGACCCTCTACCCACGTTTCTACGCAGTGTGCATAACCGGCTTCGTGCATGCGTACATAGGCATCAATAATGTCTTGGGTAATCCATGTGCCTTGTTCGGCACGGGTGTGTGAGCAGTGGCGAATCACATCGCCAAAACAGGTGTCGGTACGTACTTGGATACGTGCGTCAGGGGCCTGTTCTTGTTTGGCAATTTGTCGGCATTTTTTCGCAAGCGAACGTGACAACTTAAAGTGCTCAGTTTCTAGCACCATACGCGGATCAGGGCTCCACCATAAAATGGGGTCGCCCTCACTGAACCACGGGAAAATGCCACGTTGGTAAGCCGCAATTAAACGCTCTAGGCTTAAGTCCGCACCCACCGCCAACAAACCACCTGGCAAGGCGGCTTCCACAGAAGGGAAAGGGCTATGGGGGGACAGCAGCGCTAGTGTACTCATAACTAGCGTATATGGAAGGGGGTTTCCAGTGCGTAGAAGTGCGACTCAAAGCGGCCGCGCTTCACATCGTTGCAGTAGTGTTCTAGGGTGGTGCGTACGGTGCGGAAAGCCAGTTCGTCCCACGGGATTTCATCCGGCGTGACAAACATGGTTTCCAGCGTTTCTGGACCAGGGTTCAGTTCTGGGCTACGTAAGTTACCCAAGTAGTAAAAGTGCACTTGTTCTGCATGGGGGACATCAATCACCGTATACAGCTTGCTAAGTTCTACGGATGCGCCCGCTTCTTCGTCCGTTTCGCGCAGAGCCCCTTCTGCCGTGGTTTCGTTAAGCTCCATAAACCCAGCGGGTAAGGTCCACAGACCATAGCGCGGTTCAATGGCGCGTTTGCACAATAAGATTTTTCCATCCCAAATAGGCAGCACACCCACGACATTACGTGGGTTTTGATAATGCACTGCACCGCAATTCTCACATACGTCACGCAGACGGTTATCCCCAGGAGGCACCATTTGTGTCAAGGCGTGCGCGCATTGGCTGCAATAGCGTTGACTACGTGGGACAGGGAAATAAAACTCGGGTGAGGGGCTGCTCATAATGATGATTGGTCTGTGATAGGGGTGGGGGCGGGTAGCCTAACAAAGCCAGATAGCCTGGGTAGATCCTGATCCTGAGTGTAGTACACCATGGCGCTTTGCGGTATTTCTTGCTTCGCATTGTGGTACAGCAAGGTTAAACCATGTAGCTCATGCGGGTCGTGATGTTCTAGGTAGTCCAACAAGGATGATCCATCGGCTAGATGCAAACGTTCTGCCAGCGCAGGTAAATCGCGGCCTATCACTAAGCCGCAGCCAGCCGGGCCGTGTGCATACAACTCGCCAGACTCTGTTAAGTACCAAGCTGAGATAGCGTCAATGGCAGTGTGTATTTGGCTGCATAGTTGTAGGGCTTCACTGAGGTGCAGTATCAAGGGCGCTTTTTCTAGCATCACATAGACGCGTTGCGGGCCATTTTGGAAGTACCAGCAACCGCGTGCATCTACCGCATAGTTGCGGGCGATGAATTGCTGCAAAGCCGGAGAGGTAATCCGGCTTTGTGCAGAGAAGTCAGGAACCGAATGCGAGGAGGCGTAAATGTGCCAGTTGCCTTGCGCAGAAAGCGCTAGGTATCCGTACGCATGCGGAACATTAGGCCATTTTTGTTGGCCTTGCAGTACAAGTTCATCCATGAGCAGAAACGCTAAGTAGCGTGATCAAACAATCACTCAGGCATTATAGGCGTGGCAGCCACTGTGGGGGATGTAAACTCTAGTACCCAATCAGCTCGGGTGTAGTCGCTGTCGCCATAGAGGTCTTGTAAGCTTTGCTCACCTTGCAACAGCTTTTTTGCGATGGCAGTCAGTGCTTGCAGATCTGCTTCAGTGCGCACTTCCATGGGGCTGCACAACTCCAGTACGCGGCCTTGGGCTGTCCAGTAGCTGCGCAGCTCGGGGCGTATGTGAAAGTCAGTGTGTTGGCCTACTTCTTGGATTTTCTGGCTAAGCTCTTGGTAGAACGCATGCCGGGCTTCGTGTGAAGCGGGTGACCAGCTTAATAGCTGGTGTGACGACAAACTTAAATTGCGGTAGTTCGCACTGTTATCAGCGATCCACAGCTCTTGTTCTAGCGAGGGCTGATGTTGCAGCTGTTGCCATGCTAACTCTTCTACCTGACGCATGTAGCGTAGGCGAGGATGTTCCCAATGCAAATACACACGGTGGTCGTTTTGCACAAAGATGGCGTTTGCTTCATAGGTGAATGCATCGTGTGAACGGCCCAGACGCTGTACGTTATACAGGCCCTGCGCTAAGGGCAGTGGCTGGTGCTGGTGAAATTGTTTGGCACGCTGTTTCAGCAGTTCAATGTAGGGACGTTTCATGCAAGATGCAGTGTAAAAAGGGTAAGCCCCTATTATGAGGCACTTTGCGGGCAGACGACTAGCTCTCTAGGCGCTCTGACAAAAACTCTAAGAATACGCGCAGCTTGGCGGGTAGGTGTCTGGTGGGTGGGTACAACGCCCATGCTGTGCCACTGTAATTGGTTTTAAAGTTCCAGTCGGGCAGCACCGGCACAATACGCCCGCTGGCTAAGGCCGGTTTGGCGGTGAAGTAGGGCAGGCTGCCAATGCCTAGGTTTTGTAGTACTGCATCTAGACGCACGCCAGTATGGTTAGCGGCATAGCGCCCCTGTACCGGTACGGTAAGTTGTTTGTTACCTTGGGTGAATTTCCAGCGTGCATCGCTGGGCTCTTCGCCTAAACAAATGCAGCTGTGCAGCTTAAGGTCGTGCGGGTGCTGTGGCGTGCCATGCTGTGCTAGGTAGCTAGGGGTAGCGCACAGCAAATGCTCAATAGATAGTAGGGGGCGGCCCATTAGGCCCGGTGGCGGCTGATTGGTGATACGAATGGCTAGGTCTACCTCATCGTCTATAAGGTCTACATAGCGGTCGTCTAAACGCATAGAAATATCTACCTTGGGGTAGCGCGCCAGAAAGTCGGGAATATGCGGGTGAATCAAAAAATGCCCCACAGCCTTGGGCACGCTTAAGCGTAGTTGTCCATAGGGTTCTGCATGCAAATGACCAGACACCTCAATGGCGGCCTGTGCCGCATGCAGCATATCTTGGCAGTGTGCGTACACGGCTTTGCCTGTATCGCTTAACCGTAGTTTACGAGTAGTGCGTTGTAGCAGGCGGTTGCCCAGTGCTTTTTCTAATCGTGCGATGGCACGGCTAACTGCCGAGGGGGTGGAACCCAATTGGCGGGCTGCTTCCGAGAAACTACCTACTTCTACAACCCTGACAAAGACCGCCATTTCAGCCAATAAAGGCAAGAGTTGATTTGTGCTCATGGGGAAATAATTATTTGGGTTTTTGGGTGATTATCGCAGTGATAAGGTATGGCTACAATAACCTACTTTTGTTTCCCTACACGTAAAGAGCGAGCATGTTGGCAACATATTGGCAAGAGTTTTTAGGATTGGCGCTGATTCATTTTTTGGCGGTACTGGCCCCAGGCCCTGACTTCGCCATCACTATTAGGCAGAGTGTGCGCTTTGGCCGACGTGCCGGTATTTTTACCGCGTTGGGTATAGGTGCGGGGATTTCAGTACATGTGCTGTACACCTTAATAGGGGTAAGCGCATTAATGCACACCACACCATGGTTGATGACAGCCGCTAAGTTTATTGGGGGCGCGTATTTGCTGTACTTGGGGATTAATTTCTTGCGCAGCAAACCGGCTACCCCCGATGCGTTGGATCCGAATGTAGAGCCAGCGCAAGCCCAGCAACGCGTATCCAGATCGTTTTGGATTGGGTTTATGACCAATGCCACTAACCCCAAAGCCACCTTGTTCTTCTTAGCGGTGTTTACGTCGGTGGTACAAGCCAGCACACCGCTGTCGGTTCAGGCCTTGTATGGTTTGTGGATGTGTTTGGTGAATGCAGCGTGGTTTGTGCTGGTGTGTTTGCTATTTTCTAATCAGCAAGTACGACAACGCTTTACCCGCAGTGGCTACTGGGTAGACCGCGGGATGGGCGTTGTATTGGTAGGTTTTGCCCTGCGTCTGCTGTTAGGCAGTGTATAGAGCCTTAGCGCATATCAAACAGCTCGTGATGAAAGCCCTTGCAGCGCAGTTGTAGCGAGCTAATGCCAGTTTTTAGCGCATGGCGTAAGCCTTTAGGGCCACAGAACCAGACTTGAAAAGCATGCTCTGTGGGTAAATCGTTGGCACTAAAGCGCTGTTTACAGGCCGTATCGTGTACGGTAAGTTGCACTTGGCCGTCTTCTTTACACAGCGTTAGCAGTGTAGGCAACATGGCATCGTTTGCGGCCTCGCGAGTGCAGTAATGCAGGTGCACAGGCGTACGTTGCTCGGGTGACTGCTGTTGGCGTTGTTGTAGCAAGGCCAAGAACGGGGTTAGGCCTACACCACCCGCTACCCATACTTGCGCATAACGATTGTCGGCCTGTTGAGCATTAAAACACCCATAAGGACCTTCGATCTTCACGGCATGACCGGGCTGCAGAGAGCTTGCCAAGCTAGCAGTGTAATCACCCAAGGCTTTGATGTGAAAGCTGAGTAATCCACTACCGGGAATACAGGCACTGGAAATCGTAAAGGGGTGGGCGCCTTCTTTAGCATCAAAGGTCACCAACGCGAATTGACCTGCTTGGTGTTGCCAGTTGCTAGACACCTTACATTGCACCTCTAGCAAATCAGCGTGCTGAGTAATGGATTGCACTACACCTTGCTGTTGTTTTTTACTGCCTATGCTATTGCTTAGCGCACGTATGGCGGCCCAACTACCCAATGCCATCATGACGACTAGCATTATGCCCAAGGGTTGTACCCAGTAACGCATTGGGCTTAATGCGATGGTATGAAACACCAGTACTAAATACAGTACAGGCATACTACGGTGCAGCAAGCGCCATGGGCGGTAGGGGAACAGTTTCCACAAGCTAAGCGCTAACATGCCGAACATCAAATACAGGGTCCATTCACCCGAGTCTTTGGCGATGCCGCGCATGCTTTCCATGCCATACAGCACGATATCGCGGGCAGGGCGGTTGTCGGTACCAATCAGGTCACGTATAGGGCCGCTGGCCAGTTTACTCAACCAGTGTGCCGCTGCCATCACAATGGCCCAGATGCTGCTTTGTTTGTGCAGGGCGTACATGCGATCTAAGCCACCTAAGGGCTTTTCTAACCATGCAGGCCGTGCGGCGAGAAACATAGACAGAGACATTAAGGCGATGGATAAGATCCCCGTGATGTAGAGCGACTGCTGTCGCAAAATCCACAGGCTGTCTCCGGTTAGCGGACTAGCCAGAAACAACTCCAACAACCAGGCGAGGCCAAATGCGCCACTAAATGCTACCAAGGCCTTGCGTGTCCCAATCATGTGTATTCTCCAATAGTTATATAGGGTGGGTGCTCAGCCCCAGTTGGAGCTGAGCAAGCGGGGCTTAGTCATCAAAACGGCTGCGCAATATATCGCCCGTAAACATGTCTACGCGTACTTTGACGCGTTGGCCTTGTGCGTCGTCGGCCTTCACATCAAAGTGGCGGTGTTCGCGTTCGATTTCGCGGATGTTTTTGTAGCCCTGTTGTTCCATGCGGTCGTACACATCGCGAATGGTCAGAGCGGTTTGTTGCTGGCTAGTGGCTTGAGGGGCCGCAGCAGGGGAGGCTTGGGTTTGTGCTTGAGCAACACCACCCAGTAACAGAGCGGAACACAAAACACTAGTGATAACAGCGTGGCGGGTTTTCATAAGGTAGACTCCTAAACGTCAACATGAAGAAAAGATTCGCAAAAGTGGAATCCATGTTGAGCAGTTTGCGCCTTCCCGCATGAACCTATTCTGAAGCGCTTGTTCATGTTCTGTTCATGTTACAAACGGTATAAAAGAGGCTCTAGTCACACCTTGCGTTGGCAGAGGTCATTATGTGGAAACTCACAGTAAACAAAAAAATAGCGGTACTTTTTTTGGCCGGAGGTCTAGGCTTGACGATGGCAGCAGGGCCAGCCGACGCAAGCCGATCCGATCATGAGCAAGCACGTCGCGCTGTAGAAGCCGGTGAAATTATGCCGCTACGTAGCCTGCTCGATGCGATTGAAACCGACTACCCCGGTCAGGTGGTAGAGGTTGAGCTTGAGCATGAAGACGGTTTGTTGGTGTATGAAATCAAAGTGCTGCAAGCATCAGGGCAACGGCTCAAACTGATCTTGGATGCTCGCACGGGCGAAGTGCTTAGGGTTAAAAGCAAGTAATCCATACCAGCAGAGGGGCAAATGCGTATTCTGGTCGTAGAAGATGAGCCTACCTTGCAAGCGCAGCTAATCGCCGCGTTGCAAGCCGCAGGCCATGTGGTAGATAGTGCCGCAGATGGCGAGCAAGGGCATTACCTAGGTAGCGTAGAACATTTTGATGCCGTGGTACTGGACTTAGGCTTGCCCGTTATGGATGGCATTAGTGTGCTGAAACGCTGGCGGGCCGAAGGGCTAACCATGCCAGTATTGATACTGACGGCTAGAGATCACTGGTATGAAAAAGTGGCCGGTATTGATGCGGGTGCGGATGATTACTTAACCAAACCGTTTCACATGGAAGAGTTATTAGCCCGGTTGCGTGCATTAAACCGGCGCGCTGGTGCGCATGCGAGTGCGCAATGGCAGTGTGGGCCTGTGGTGATGGATACCGTCAGTGGTCGTGTGTTGGTGCATGAACAGCCTTTAAGCTTAACCAGTCACGAATATAAAGTGTTAGAAGTGCTGATGCGACAACCCGGTGAAGTGGTGTCGCGCACGGCCTTGATTGATGCTATTTATGCGCAAGATGGCGACAGAGACTCCAACACTATTGATGTGTTTATTGCCCGTTTGCGACGCAAGCTGCCTGACGGTTTCATAGAGACGGTGCGTGGTATGGGCTACCGATTGGCGATTAGCGATGACCACTAACGCATCACAATCCCTTAAACCCAAGCGAGTGCAATCGTTGCGGTTTCGCATGTTGGTGGGGAGCTTGATTTGGATTGTGGTGTCGGTTGTTGTGGCAGGTTGGGCGTTGCAGCAACTGTTTGCGCAACATGCTTCGCAGCAGTTTCGCAATGAATTAAATTTGCACTTAAACCAGTTAACAGGGGCATTCTCACTCGAGGATGAAGCGCCAGCGTTGGTGGTGCCTTTAAGTGATCCGCGTTTAGAGCAGCCCTTATCCGGTTTGTATTGGCAGGTAGATAGCCTAGATGCGGCAGGCGCTATTCAACAAGCTGGTGTTTTGCGATCACGTTCGTTATGGGATCAAGTGTTGCCCGCAGGCCCCGAGCTTGAAGACGGTAAACGCGACATGCAATACACCTATGATTCCCCCACCTTAGAAACCTTAGAGGTATTGTCGCGTCGTATTACCTTAAGCGATGAAGATGAGGCGCATCAATATTGGCGGTTAATGGTGGCGGCGGATCAAGCTAACTTGAACGAGCCCTTGGCCCATTTCACCACCATGTTGAGTGTGGCCTTGGGGGCATTGGCCTTGGGTATGGGGGCAGCATCCGTAGCGTTAATCGCAGGTGGGTTGCGCCCATTGGCAAGGTTGCGTCAGAAATTGGCCCTCGTGCGTAAAGGCACAGCCTCGCAATTAGAAGGTGAGTTTCCCAGCGAAGTGCAGCCCTTAGTGGATGAGTTCAATGCTGTGCTCACCACCAACACTGACATCGTGCAGCGCGCTCGTACGCAAGCCGGTAATTTGGCACACGCCATTAAAACCCCGTTAAGTATTTTAGAAAATGCGGCCTATAACGACTCGGGTTCTCTGGGAACCTTGGTCAGTGAGCAAGTGTCTATTGCACGTAGGCAGATCGACTACCATTTGGCGCGTGCCAGAGCAGCGGCGGCCATGCAGGCTAGCGGGTTATTTACTCCCGTAGAGCCGGCAGTATCAGCCCTAGTGCGCACCATGCAGCGTTTGTATATGGGACGCCAGTTAACGATTCAGGCGCATGTTAACCCGGTAGATTTATCGTTCAAAGGCGAAGAGCAAGACCTGCATGAAATGTTGGGCAACCTGCTGGATAACGGCTGTAAATGGGCTCGCTCTCAGGTGCAAGTTAGTGTGCACGCTGATGGGCAGTGGGTAGTTTTCTTGGTAGAGGATGATGGCCCTGGGTTATCTGCGGAAGAAAGTGTGGCAGCCTTTAAGCGCGGTGTGCGCTTAGATAATCACACCCCCGGATCAGGCTTAGGTTTGCATATCGTGGCGGAAATGGCTGAGTTGTACCAAGGCAGCATACAGGCCGAGCGCTCTAGCATGGGTGGCTTGAAGATGGCGCTACGCTTGCCGGGTGTGGTGTAATAGCGGGATGAGTGGGCGTGTGTGCATAGTGCCGTATGGCCCATACCATGTAAATTGCTAAGGCAAAGGTATAAAGATGGCAAAACAACGCAGCAGACGCTTGAGAAAAAAACTGTACACCGGTGAGTTCGTCGTACTGGGATTTGAATTCTCTTGCACGCTGGCAATGGAAAACGAAGCTGAAATCGATGCACTGGTGGAATCTTTCACTGCTTTCATCGAAGCCCGTAACTTGTTGTTGGGTGGCGGTGTAAACAGCACATCCTTCGGTGGTTTTGTAGTGGCTGCTGGCCGTTACGACTCCCCAAGCGAAGACGATCGTGCAGCGGTTCAGAAATGGCTAAGCGAGCAAGCTAAATGCTCCGACGTAGTAGTAGGCGAATTGGCTGACATCAACCAAAGCGAATAATGGCTTAGGTAGTGTCGCTATAGCAGCGTCAAACAAAAAAGGTCAGGAAAATTCCTGACCTTTTTTATTGGGTGAGGCAACCACATACCTAGAGAGTATGTGGCATCGTATTATGCCGAGCCCAATTTACCTTGCACCGCGCCTTTGTTGACCAGTGCTTTGGCCACGTACTCTTGCAAAGACTCTTCAGTAGAATCGCCGTAACGGTTCAGCAAGTCATCGTAGCTGCGAATAGACGCTTTGAAATCACCCATTTCATCCAGTGTGATACCGGTATTCATCAGGGATCGTGCCACAAACTCTTGCAGTTCTGGTGCTGAGCTAGAACCAAAACGCTTCAGAATGTCGGCATAAATGACCAATTCGTTTTTGTGATCGCCTTGTTGGTCCAGCACCATCGCTTTATTGATCAGCGCTTTACCTACGCGTTCTTGGCAGAATACGGAGTCAGAGGAACTAAAACGACGTACTACTTCATCATAGGTAGCCACTTCGTTTTTGTGGTCGCCCAGTTTGTCGTAGGCCATGGCTTTGTTCAGCAAGGCACTTGCCAGACGCTCTTGAATACTTTCTTCAGTCGCGTTGCTAAAGCGTTTCAGGAACTCATCGTAGGTAGCAATAGCTGCGTGGAAGTCATCCATTTGGCTTTGTGTAATACCTTTGTTTACCAGCGCTTTAGCCACGCGTTCTTGCATGGTCTGGTCGTTGGAGTCACTGAAGCGGCGAACCACTTCGTCGTACACTTCCATTTCTTTGTCGTGCTCACCTAAATGATCCAAAGCAACGGCTTTGTTCATGAGCGTTTTACCGACTTGGTCTTGCAAGACTTCGGAGGTAGACGAGCCGTAACGGCGCAAGATGTCGTCAAAGCACACGAGGGCTTGTTGATGATCATCCAGTTGGCCAAAGGTAATGCCTTTGTTGACCAAACCTTTAGCAACTTGCTCTTGCAGGATTTCGTCATCAGAGTGGCCGTACAGGTTAGCCAACTCGTCGTAAATGGCCATTTCACCTTGAGGGTCATCCAATTGACCCAGTGTGATGCCCTTATTCATCAGCGCTCTGGCTACCCAGTGTTGCAGCGTAACTTCGCTGGAGTCGCGGTAGCGTCGTAGCAATTCGTCGTAGGTAGCCATCTCGGAAGTGGAGTCTTCCAACTGGCCTTGGGTAATTGCTTTATTCAACAGGGATCGAGCGACCAAGCCTTGCAGTACTACGTCGGTAGCGTCGCCAAAGCGGCTAACCATTTCGTCGTAGCTGGCCATTTCAGCCTGTGGATCACCCATTTCATCTTGTACAGTAGCGCGGCTCAGAATGGTTCTAGCAACCATTTCTTGCAGCACAGGAATTTCTGAAGAGCCAAAGCGCTGAACGGAGTCTGCAAAGCATTGCAGAGCGCCTGCAGTGTCACCTCGGTCGCTTAGGGCGATACCTTTGTTTCGTAGAGCTTTAGCTACTTGTTCTTGAAACGCCACTTCATTGGAGTCACCGTAGCGATCGATAACGGCATCATAGCTAGCCATCTCGCCTTCAGCGTACTCAGCACGATCATGCTGCTCATGTTGTACGGATTCTTGATTTTGGGATGACCCCGTTAAACGCTGTATTAACTTAGAAAAAAAACTCATTAACCTCTCCTGTCATTCGCGCCAATTTTAGACCAGTTAGTAGTCTGAGCGTAGGCTGCGAAAACATAAACTTGCCCATGTTTAGGTGGAGGGAGGTTAACAATGCCTAGCGTCTAAGAGGGTTAAAGAGTGTAAGGATGTCACCCTGTAACAACAAAGTAGATAGCCTAAGGAGAGAGGGTGCTGACGACGTACTAACTGCTTGCTTTTTTCTTCAGCAATACTGCTATATGCCTATTAGTTATGATCGAAATGGTTTTTTAAGGCGAGAGTTTGGAAGCCTATAGAGAATCGTGATGTTGCTAGCACGGCGTATGTGACTTTGCGTATTACTCGTATTTACCATGATGTTTCTTATGGACCTCGCTAGGTATGGTGGTCTTTATGCCCTTGATACTTCAACTAAAAATCTACTCAAGGGTTTTTAAGGAGAAAGCATGGAACATCCAAATTTAGAATTAAAAAACCCACATCCATCTTTGCATAATATAGATTTAGCCCCCTTGTCACGCGAGAAGAGAATCTGGGGGTGGTTTGAAATTTTCAACGTTTGGTCAAACGACATACAAAGTTTGTTTGGTTATACCTTAGCGGCCACCTTGTTTATTTCGTATGGCCTAAATGGCTGGGTAGTGTTTGCGGGTATCTTGCTTGCCGGTTTTATTGTGATGCTATTGGTGAACCTAAGCGGCAAGCCCAGCGTGTTGTATGGGGTGCCGTACCCTGTGATTGCGCGTATTAGCATGGGGGTAAAAGGGGCTAACTTTCCCGCTTTGGTACGGGGCATTGTGGCGATTTTTTGGTACGGAGTACAAACCTACTTTGCATCAACGGCGTTGGCCTTGTTGCTAAACGCTGTGCTGGAAAGCCCCGGGGGCGCTACATTTTTAGGGCTGGATTGGGTGGGCTGGCTGTCGTATGTGTTGGTGTGCGTATTGCAGTTGGGTATCTTCTTAATGGGAATTAAGTGGATTACCCGTTTTTTGAACTGGGCTGGTCCATTGGTGTATGTGGTGATGATCGCTTTGCTGTGTGTGATTTGGTACCAAGCGGGGCCTGATTTGTTAGACGAGGTAGGCAATATTTTTGCTGGTACGGGTAGCTACGAAGGTGGTCCCATCATGGCATTTGGTGCTGTTGTGGGGACGATGGTGGCGTACTTCGCTGCTGTGGTCATTAACTATGGTGACTTTTCGCGCTTTGTAAAAGACGAACGTAGTATGCGTATTGGTAACTTTTTAGGTTTGCCTGTTAGTTTGGCCGTGTTCTCGTTTCTGGCCTTGTTTATTACCGCTGGTACGGTGGTGTTATTTGGTGAAACGCTGACTAACCCCACGGATATTGTGGCGCGGGTAGATAGCCTAACCTTAACCATTATTGCGGCCCTGACTTTCTTCGCAGCGACTGTCGGCATTAACTTAGTGGCAAACTTTATTCCCCCAGCCTTTGATTTGGCAAACTTAAAGCCAGAATGGATTAGTGCCAAGATGGGAGGCATGATTACGGCCTTTATTGCTTTCTTTATTGGAGCCTTGTGGTTGCCGTTGATTAGTGCCATTGGTATTACCGGCTTTGTGGATACATTGGGGGCTTTGTTGGCACCGCTGTATGGCATCATGATTGTGGATTACTACTTAATTCGTAAGCAGCGGGTGATCGTGGCGGATTTGTTCAGCATGAAGGAAACCGGTACGTACTATTTTAGTAATGGCTGGAACAAGCGTGCCATGTTTGCCTTTTTCTTGGCGGCCTTGTTCTCGGTGTCTACCGTTTGGGTGCCTGCCTTGGCTAACTTGGCTGGCTATGGCTGGTTGATAGGGGCATGCCTAGGCGGGATGTTCCAGTACTTGGTGATGCGCACGCATATCGTGCCCATGAAACTGCAAGCCTAGTGCATTGCAGTAGTAGTGCAGATAAACATAGCGCAGCCTTATGCTGCGCTATGTTTTTGGGGCAAGATTATTCCTCGTCCATTTCCTCATAGCGTTTAGCAAGGTAATCCAGTAGCGCACGCACCGAAGGTAGTAGACCGCGCCGCGAAGGAAACAGCGCATGAATAATTTCCGGTTTGGGTTCCCACTCGGGTACCACGCGCAGCAATGAGCCATCCGTTAAATGTTCGCGCACCATCAGTAGCGGTAACTGCACTACACCCACGCCTGCTAATGCCGAGTTACGCAAGGCAATCATGTCAGTAGTGACAAAGCGCGGGGTGTGATGCACGGTGGCGTGTGCCTGATCAGGGCCGTATAGCGTCCAGCTATGTTCGTTTTGCGGGCTGCCAAGGCTTAGGCTAGGCACACCGTTTAACTGGGCGGGAACAGCAGGAAACTCGTACTCTGCTAACAGCAGGGGGCTGGCCACCAAACATTGCCGCCTGTTCGACAGTACACGCATCACTAAGTCACTGTCTTGCAGTGGTGGTGGGCGCACGCGGATAGCAATATCAATGGCCTCGCTGACTACATCTACGCGTCGGTTTGTCGCGTCTAAGTAAATGCTAATGTGCGGACACTCTTTCATAAAATCCGCCAGCATCCCGCCTACGTGGGCATGTAGTAGGGCGATAGGGCAGCTCATGCGTATCACGCCGCGTGGCTCGGCACGCGATGCTTCTATCACATCTTGTGCTGCTTCGGCCTCTACCAGCATGGCTTTGCAGTGCTCGTAATAGGTACGACCAATCTCGGTCACCGCAAAGCGGCGGGTTGAGCGCTGTAGCAAGCGCACCCCCAGTCTTTCTTCCAATATAGCGACTCGACGGCTGAGTTTGGATTTGGGAATACCCAAGGCACGGCCCGCTGGCGCAAAACCACCGTTATCCACCACCTGCACAAAGTAATACAGATCATTTAAATCTTGCATGAGCGTTTATCGTTCTATAGATAGGACACTGAGCCTTATTTTAGGGGGCTACTCGACTGAATGGCACAAGAATAAGATAACTCTAACGATACCTCAACAGGAGAGTCACATGAAAAAAATTCTTGGCGTCTACAGCGCACCACGTCCTCACTGGGTGGGTGATGGCTTTCCAGTACGCTCAATGTTCTCGTACCAAACACACGCCAAACAGCTAAGCCCATTTTTGCTGTTGGACTACGCAGGCCCCGCTGATTTCATCCCAACCCAGCAGCCACGTGGCGTAGGCCAACACCCTCACCGTGGTTTTGAAACTGTGACCATCGTCTACAAAGGCGAAGTGGCTCACATGGATTCTACCGGCCAAGGTGGTGTGATAGGTCCAGGCGATGTGCAGTGGATGACAGCGGGCGCCGGTATTTTGCACGAAGAATTCCATTCCGATGCGTTCACTAAAAGCGGTGGTGCACTAGAAATGGTTCAGCTTTGGGTGAACTTGCCTGCCAAAGACAAAATGACACCGCCTAGCTATCAGGCCATTGTGGATAACACGATTCCACAGGTGCAGTTGCCCGATGGCGCTGGCGTAGCACGCATTATCGCGGGTGAGCTAGATGGCAAGTCAGGACCTGCTAAAACTTTTACGCCTATGAATGTATGGGACATGAGGTTAAAGCAAGGCAGCTACAGCAATGTGGAATTGCCTGATGGTTGGACTACTGCGCTAGTAGTGCTGCACGGCACCATTCAGGTTAATGGCCAAACCATTGCGCGTGAATCACAAATGGTGGTGTTGGACAGAGCAGGGCAAACCGTCTCTATTGAAGCTAACAACGACGCCATTGTGTTGCTGCTAAGTGGTGAACCTATTGATGAGCCAGTGGTGGGTTATGGCCCTTTTGTCATGAACAGCTCGCAAGAAATTGAGCAAGCATTGCAAGACTTCAATAGCGGTAATTTTGGACAAATCCCTCATTAATGATGCAACAACCACAGCACCCTTGATCAGGGTGCTGTGTCTCCCCCCTGACTAAAGGAGCTACACATGAGCACACCCGCAAACTTCAACGGCCAAGCCCCAGTTATAGACGCAAACGACGCTGTTATGCTGTTGATCGATCATCAAAGTGGTTTGTTTCAAACCGTGGGCGACATGCCTATGCCAGAACTGCGCCAACGCGCAGCGGCCTTGGCAAGCATTGCCACCTTGGCGAAACTACCCGTGATTACTACAGCATCTGTACCACAAGGCCCTAATGGTCCATTGATTCCGGAAATTCACCAAAATGCACCGCACGCACAATATGTAGCACGACGTGGTGAGATTAATGCTTGGGATAACCCAGAGTTCGTAGAGGCCGTGAAAGCCACAGGCCGTAAAACCCTGATCATCGCCGGTACCATTACTAGCGTGTGCATGGCCTTCCCAGCCATCAGTGCAGTAGCAGCGGGCTATAAAGTATTTGTGGTGATTGATGCTTCGGGCACCTACAGCAAAATGGCCCAAGAAATTACCTTGGCCAGAATGGTGCAAGCGGGTGTAGTGCCCATGGATACTGCCGCTGTAGCGTCTGAACTGCAAAAAACCTGGAACCGTGAAGACGCGCAGCAATGGGCGCACGTCTACACGCAGATTTTTCCCGCCTACCAATTGCTCATTGAAAGCTATGTGAAGGCACAAGAGGTAGTCACGAACCAAGAGGTGCTGGATTCAGCACGCTAAACGGTGGTCAACGTAGTGTAGAAGTAGTTGTTTTTCATGTTCACCTGATTGGGTTCGCTCAATCAGGTGTTTTTTTGAGTGCTTAGTTAAGCGGTGATTTTTCTTTATTGGCAATACCAAAAGGCACATGTACTGCAGGCAGAATATCTGAGGCAGGCACCAGGTGGGTTTTTTGATCGTCAAAGAAAATATGCGGGTCTATTACCTTTAATGCTCGTTTCTTCTCCACACCGCCTAAGAAAAAAGCTTCATTCACCGTAATACCCCAACTGCGCATGGTATTAATCACGCGTTCTTCGGCAGGCGCATTACGCGCCGTGACAATAATCAACCTCAGTTTGGGTGTGTACGACGGGTCTACCTCAGAACGCTGTCGTTCTAACTGTTGAATCTCAGAGAGTTTTTGTAGAAAGGGCAGCAACGGGCCGGGGTTTAGCGGCACATTAATTTTGCTTTGTTCATGCACATGGAATTCGTTTAAGTCTTTGTTGGCTTGGAACACCGTTTCGGCCTCGTCGTCGGCCAGCACCCCGTCAAAGTCAAAGGCTACTCTAAGCTCATCATCACCCTGAGTGTCTAAGTGTGTAGAAGGCAGCACTTGCCCCGCAGGGTAGCCGGCTAGTGTCGCTTGCTGCACATCAGTTTCATTGGCCGATAAAAACAAACAAATAGAAAATGCGGGAATATAGCGATGCGGGTTGCCACCCTCTAAAAATACCGCGCGGGTAATATCAAGATTGTGATGACGAATAGAGTGCATCACCCGCATGCCCGTATCAGGGTCATTTCTCGACAACAACACCACCTCTACAGGTGGGTCTTCTGGGCGCACCTCGTTTAACGACAGCAACCGCTTAATAAACGGAAACGCCACACCAGGAGCGAGTGGAATACTTTGGTTCTCGCGCTGATGCTTACGGTAAGGTTCTTCACCTTCCGTGCGGAAAATGCTGTCGGGTTCCGACAGATCAAATAACGCGCTGGAGGCCAGACCTATAACAAGGCGGTGTTCGAGTTCGTATGCCAAACCGGGTTCCTGTGAGTGACAGAGTGGTAGAGGCAGTGTATCTGAAAAAAAAGGCTTAGGTGGTGAGCCTAAGCCTTTTCGATTCAGGCGGAAGGTACAGCCTGTTAATCGTTCTCTGAATATCGTGTGTAAGAATAATTCAGTTTTTTGAGCTTCTTTTCTGCTTGTTCTAATAGCTCTTCATCGAAGTAGCTAATCCACTCGCTTTCTAAGATCAGTGCTTCTATGGATAGATCCAACCGGTTACCCATATACAGCTCAGATATGCCGTAAGAAAGCTCTTCCTTGCGCACCAGCTTCTGTGCAGTAGCCAAACCACCCTCGCTACCCAGCAGTGCAATAAATTGCCTAGGGGTGTACTTCAGCTCTTTCTTCATCTCGTTTGCCTTACCGTGCAGAAACGCGGTAAAGCGGTCTTCTGTGTTTCTATCCATCGTACTTCCAGTCAATAAGTCGCGGGTATTGTACTTGAGCTAAGAAGGGCGGTGGCTAGTACTAGTCCTTTGGAGCACCATCCTCTCCAGACGAAGATAACTTTCTTAAGTTGTCTTGGGCTTTAGCATTTCCTTGTGCAGCGGCTTTTTCATACCACTCGCGTGCTTTTGCGTAGTCTCTGGGAACGCCATCTCCAGACGCGTATAACGTGCCTAAGTTGTTTTGGGCTACAGCATGTCCCTGTGCGGCAGCTTTTTCAAACCATTCGCGTGCTTTTGCGTAGTCTCTGGGAATGCCATTTCCAGATGCATATAACGTGCCTAAGTCGTTTTGGGCTGGAGCGTATCCTTGTGCGGCAGCTTTTTCAAACCATTCGCGTGCTTTTACGTAGTCTTTGGTAACGCCCGCTCCAACCGCATATAGCTTTCCCATGTTGCTTTGGGCTACTGCATGTCCTTGTACTGCAGCTTTTTCATACCATTCGCGTGCTTTTACATAGTCTTCTGGAACACCACGCCCAGATGTATAAAAAGCCCCGAGGTTGTTTTGGGCTGTGGCATATCCTTGTGCAGCGGATTTTTCATACCATTCGCGCGCTTTTACGAGATCTCTGGTAACGCCATCGCCAAACGCATATAAATCCCCTAAGTTGCTTTGTGCTTTAGCAAATCCTTGGGCAGCAGATTTTTCATACCATTCATGTGCTTTTGCGTAATCTTTGGGAATGCCATGTCCAGACGCATATAAATCCCCTAAGTTGCTTTGGGCTGTGGCATGGCCTTGGGCAGCGGCTTTTTCATACCATTCGCGTGCTTGTACATAGTCTTGTGGAACGCCATATCCAGACGCATAAAAAGCCCCTAAGTTGTTTTGGGCTGTGGCGTATTCTTGTGCAGCGGCTTTTTCATACCATTCGCGTGCTTTGATGTAGTCTCTGGGAACGCCATCTCCAGATGCATACAAAACTCCTAAGTTGTTTTGGGCTGCAGCATTTCCTTGTGCGGCGGCTTTCTCAAACCATTCGCGTGCCTTGATGTAGTCTCTGGGAACGCCTTCTCCAGATGCATATAACGTGCCTAAGTCGTTTTGGGCTGAAGCATTTCCTTGTGCGGCGGCTTTTTCATACCATTCACGTGCCTTTATGTAGTCTTGCTCGGTGCCACTTCCTGTTGCATAGAGGGTTCCGAGGTTTCCTTGAGCAGTTACATCACCAGATTCTGCTTTGAGCTTGGTGGCGATGAAAACTTCGTCTTGTGTAGTAGGGGGGGTTGCTAAAGCAAGCGAATGGATGCCAAGGGTTAGCACCAGAAAAGAAAGACGCTTTAGAAAAATATTTCTCATGGTTTTCTGCTTATCAGGAATACAAGGTTTGGCCATCATAATGAATAACCGTAAAAGTACGCAAAAAAAGCCCCTAGGGGCTTTCTTAAATTCTTGGGGGCTCAAGCTGGAATCGAGCTGACCTACACGGATTTGCAGTCTGCTCTAGTGATCGCCATAGTTAATAAAATCTTAGTCTTTTGAAATGCTATGTTCAGAAGCATCTAACTTTTCTAAGATATATTGAGCTCTAACATGTCCTTGCGCAGCTGCTTTTTCAAACCACTCGCGTGCTTTTTCTGGGTCTTTGGGAAACCCATATCCTCCAGATGCATATAAAGTTCCTAAGTCGTTTTGAGCGTTAGCATCTCCTTGTGCAGCTGCTTTTTCGAACCATTCGCGTGCTTTTATATAATCCCTGGTAACTCCATCACCATGTGCATATAAAGCACCTAAGTAGCTTTGGGCTTTAGCATCTCCTTGTGCAGCCGCTTTTTCGAACCACTCGTGTGCTTTTATATAATCTTTGGTAACGCCATCTCCAGATGCATATAAAGCACCTAAGTAGCTTTGAGCTATAGCATCTCCTTGTGTAGCTGCTTTTCTGAACCATGCATGTGCTTGTATGTAGTCTTGCTTAGTACCTATGCCTCTTTCGTATAAAACAGCTAGTTCTCTTTGAGCTATTGAGTCACCAGACTCTGCTTCTCGCTTGATGGCTATGAAAGTCTCTTCTGGGGTTGGTGGGGTGTTGTCTATAAAAAACCAAAACCCCAAGGCCAGCACAATAAAAAAAGTGACAAAGGTTAGTACAGTTTTTTTGTTTTTAATGGCATTCATACTTCAAAAATGTTCTTGAAAATTCTGTTTTAACGAAGTGTTTACGATAGTGTGGGGTGGTTTGGTATGGCTTTGTATACTAATTATCAAAGCAGTATTCTAAGTTAAGAGTAAAAAATATAGGGTTGCAGGATGTGTCAGCAACGTAGGCTGCGTTTTCTTTTTTGCGGAAAAGTACATAAAAAAAACCCCTAGGTCGTTAAACCTAGGGGTTTTCTTAAATTCTTGGAGGCGCAAGCCGGAATCGAACCGACCTACACGGATTTGCAATCTCACACCGGAGTCGACATTAATCGACTTTGACAGGAGTGACTTAGTTAGTAAGTCTTTATAAACCCCATAATTAGTCATTAATCCTCTGTTGGGTCGACTATTTTTAGACACTAAGATCGCTACCAAGTGGAAATGTGTTTGTTGAGGCTTGATTTAATGGATTCTGAGAAAATTTCAAAGAAGTTTAAGTAGTCAAAAACAGCATCAACAGCATATCCTGATGCTGAACTTAATGAATGAACTAGAGTATTCCTTATATCATAAAAATCATTAAGCTTTTGCCGAAGTTTTTCGGCAGTATCTTTTTTTGTGCTCGTTCCAAAGTAGTTTTTTATTTTTTGGCTTTCTCCTCCACTTTCAATTAAGCTTGGGGCGGCTATTCTTTGAGCTAGCTCATCAACAACATGAGCCTTGAAGTTATTGTTGTGATGATAGAAATTAGCTTTGTCTAAATTTATAGGGTTATCATCTAAGACGAAATTTCTTGCGCAATCAATTAATTGTCGAAGTTTTCCGACTGTTGTTGTGTCTGGTGACCTTGGTTTATCTTTGGTAAGAATTGATTTTATAAAACTAATCCTTGAAAGGTTTGTTGACCAATAATAGTTTCGGATTTTATGTTTATCTTCTTGTGATAGATTTACGTATTTTATTTCTAGCAAAGTTGCACATTCTTTTATTTCCTCTCGAACAAACTCTTCAAAGCTAGATGCAAGAAACACTAGTGACATTGCATTTACAGTATTGCTTGAGGTTGCTCCTATGCTATTTAAATCTACGTTTTGACGAGTTGTGGTTAAAAGATCTTTTTCTCTTGAGGAGGACTCAATTGCTACAATAATTCTACGTATTTCTGATATTCTATCTTTGAAATCAGTCAAAGGACCTTCTAAATCTACAATAGACATTTCTATAAAAACTCTGCAAAAAGTTGACGGAATTCCGATATTCTTTCTTTGACATCTTTTGATGTGCTGGCTACACCAGTAAAGGCTCCGCGCTCACTTTCATTTAGTAGTTTCAGATAGTTTTCTTGTATTTCATTCTTGTTTTCAATTAGTTTTTTTTCATGGTCTAATATTTCACTAAGAGCAATCATTATTCCATCATAAATACCAGCAAGAGGTCTATATTCTTCATCTGAAAATTTTAAAGAAAAAGGTTTTTCATCAAATATTTCATTTGCAAGATTTAGAGTTGTTCTATATTTATTTCCAAGTTCTAAGCACTCTTGCTCAGTTTTGTTTAGGTTTCTCTCCATGCATCGATCAAGCATTGATCTTAGAGATCCAGTGATATAGCTATCATCTATAAGAGCAAAATATCGTAATACGAGTTGACAATCTCCCATGGTTTTGTATAAGGAGTTTTTTTGTCTAGACTCTTCTTCGTAATAGTCACCATATTCTTTTGGTTCATATGGTGGTATTCCCCATATTTTTGTGAATGTACTATCTCTAGATAGTTCTACTACTAAATTATTAAAGTGGCCACCATAAACAGCATTTCTTATTTCCTGAGCTGTAAGCCTCTTTCCTCCAGTATTTAGCCTTTCAAAAACAAATCTTCTTAATTCATAAATATGAGTTGAGTTTGGTTTTTTGACTTTTGATTGTGATTCTTGCAAGAGGATAATGGCAGATATTGAAGCTCTATCTAAACTTCTCTTAACCTTTGGTGGAAGTCTAGTATAGTTTTTTCCATTTAATGCAGGGATTATTTGTAGTCCACGAAGTGTGAATTCATTATTAAGAAATTCTTTAATTGAGTTAAGCCTTTGTTGTCCATCCATTACCTCATATCTAGCTAAATCATTTTCATAGAAAAAAACAGGAGGAACAGGAACATTTAACAATAGAGATTCTATTAGTAGTGATTTTTGTTGTGTACTCCAACGGAGCCGTCTTTGGTATTCAGGTCTTAAGTTAACATCCTCTCCTGTACTTATCAGATCTTTGATCTGCGGGAGGAAAAAGTTATTGGTTTGATAGATAACACGAAAAGGTTGCTTAACAATTTGATCTTCTATGCTTTCATTTGATGATTCAATTTCATGATTTTCATCGATGGGTAAGTTTTCATCTTGTTCTAGTGCAGCTGCTAGGTCTAATTGTTCTTCTCTCATAGAGTCACTCGTATATGTAAATTATAGATAGAGAAATTTTTACTAAATTGATTGGATATGGTAGTTACATGATAGTCTAAATTAATATTTTCATATGTATTTTTAATAATTTAAAGTTACGATTTTTTATTGTATCTTTTTTGATTTTTTTTTTTGGAAAAAAATAGTTTATAAAAATTGAGGTTTCTATGCGCTAAGAGATTTTTTCTACTTGCAGTACCAGCAAAATCTCACTACTAGATTGTTTATGCCCTCGTGAGTGAAGGAATCTGGGTAGGAAAGTAGGGCCATCTCTACTTTGAGTGTCTTTGTTTTCCGACAAACCGCCTAAGACTATTACATCACCATCTTGCATACCCACAGTAGTTTTTAACTCTCTTTTCGTCAAGGTAGGAGAGTTGTTTACTCCTGTTGTGGTCTTGATAAAGTCTGATAGCTGTTGATTAATGTTGAGGTCAATAATTTCACCTTTGACGGTAGGTTGAATATCAAAAATCACGCCAGAGCTTCTGTACTCCACGGACTGTACTGCTTGTCCGGCCCCTTGTGGGAATGAGAGTGCGCCTAGCACTGGAACTTCCTGACCTACAGAGAAAACACCTCTAGAGCCTGACTGTATACGTAGTGATGGTGAAGAGATAACTTTGAAGCGGCTGTCACTAGACAGCAAAGAATACACAGCATCTAGACTGGTGCTTTTGAATTGGACAAAGTTACCCATATTGCTTGTTGTCGAGCCTATACCTAATCCTATATGGCCGCTTAACAGATTGGAAATCAAACCAAAAGCAGATCCTTGCTCATCAATATTGGTTACCTCATAGACAACACCACGTACAGACACCTCTCCGGTGCGTATATCAATTTGTGGCAGCAAGCTACGTAGGCGCTCCACTTCATCCTCTACACCAGCAAAAAGGAGCACATCTGAGGTTTGGTCTATCAGTGATGCGGCGGAGAAGCTAGGGACGTGATCTTTAGGGCTGGCTTCAGGGCTGGATTTTACACTTCGATTTGAGACAAAGGAGCCTCTAAATAAGGGTGCGAGAGTTCGTGAAAGGTAGTTAACGTCTCTATATTTCGGTTGATAAATATAGATATGCTCGGCTTGTATAGGTGGTTCACCATCAATACGTTTCCGTACAAAATCCACTCCAGATTTGCGTTCTACTACGTAGCCCAAGCTGTCGAGAAAATGCTGCATGAAGAGGCCAAGTTTGCCCTCATGGTCTTTGTAACGAAAAGAGATTAATCGTTCATCTTCGAGTATTTCAGGAGCAAGAACATAAGGAGAGGTGATCGCTTCGCTGTAGATCAACTGTACTACTTCGGAAATGTTTGCACCTTGTAGGTCAAGGCTTACAGGTCTTGCGTTGGCAGTGATAGAGCATAAGAAAAGCAGGGTGCAGAAAATCTTTTTCATTTTTGACCTTTAGAACTAGGTTTATTGCCACTCCACGGAGTAATGCGCTCACCATCGATTTCACCAACTGTTAAGATTCCAGAATTTTGAAACTGTGATGGATGTTCTAGGCGAATGCGTCCATCTGGAATCTGGACTAAGACAAACTGTTGACCTTTTATTTGTACTGAGCCAGCAACTCGCCATGAGGGCGAAAGAGTAGAAGGCCTTGGTACAGGTAGAGAGCTAGATGCTTGAGTTTTAGGAGTAATTGAGAGGGGCTGATCAACTTGCGGGGCTGAGTTAAGCCTAGAGCTGCCAAAGAAACTGATTGCAAAATAAAGGCTAACACTAACTAATCCTATGTATAGGATTGCCTTTACCCATAAAACAGGGCTTTTCAGAACATTTTGGCGGTCATCGACCAGTAGTTCTCTACCTACCCCCCCGCTGTAGCTGCTATATAGAGGAAAAATGTCAGGAGCATAGCGTTTGTTTTGGATTGAGACACGTCCCTTTTGCGTGAGCTTATAGCCTTCCCACATTTCCACTCGATAGGTTTTGTTAAGACCCAATGTTTTAATTTTGGTGGTTCTAAAGGTGACTTCGACTACAACCTTTAATTGACGGTTTAAGTCTGAAATGTCTTGAACCATAAGCACTAAGTCACAACAAACTTTTGTTTCACTATGAACATAGTGCCGATGTTCTCTAAAAAAAATCTTGTGTTCATCTAATAAACGAGAGTCAGGCCCCCAAAAACGCCACGCTTCATCAATGCATATAATGTCGCCAGATTGGCAAAAGGTATCTTGAGTTTCTCCGTAGGGGAGGAAGTTGGCTTTGCAAACATCATCATTTGAGCAGTGGATGATATGGCCCAAATCCTTGAGTGGGATTTTGAATTTTTCTTTGCAGTAGGCACGAATAGCATCGTTGTCGATTCCATCTATATTAGTAACGATACGTCGACCTTCTTTGACCGCTGGAATAATGGCAGAGGAAACACACTCGTAGCTTTTGCCTGACCCCATCAGGCCGGTGTATACAGTTATAGGCATTTTGATTATTTACCCAATGATAGGGATTCGTCTAATAGTGAAGCGAGTGGCGTAAGCAGAAACAACCATCGCTAGCCCTGCTTGAACTTGGAATACATCTAAGAAGAACCAAGTGGCTGAGCCTATGCCCGCAAGAGCGCCATCTACAGAGGTACTGTTGGGAAGCATCTCTATTACAAAAACGATGAACTCTGAGGTGATAAAGTAGAGCGCGAAAAAAACGAAAAACTTCACCAGTACAGAGCGTATAAGCCAAGCGAGAACAAGGTTGAAAGCAGATACGAGGATGCCAAACATGACCTCTCCTTAAGCCGATAGGATGATGAACAAAGCAATGAGCGCCCAAGCTAATAGCATTGCTGCTTGGAGTGTTTCTTTGTTTTCTTCTATCAAAATGCAGTGAGCCTCAAGGGTGTGAGTCCCATATAGTTCAACTGTTGGCCTTGGGCAAACTCCGGTTTTGGCTGTCGCCTTATAGTTTTTGAGACTGGGTAGTAATCCCATTATTGGCTGCATAATTTGCTGAGCAGTAGGGATGGCCTCTAGATTAGGAGCGCCAATAGCAGGGTCAGGGCCTAAGTTTTGTTGTGGCTCATTAGTGTTGGGATTAACCGTTCCTTCATTTGGTGTTGAGGGTGTAGGTCTAGGGGCTGTCGGGTTGGATGGGAGTGCCCACGGGTTGCTATTGGGGTTTGTGGCAGGGTTAGGTGCAACAAAATCTTGCACTGTTGGTGCTAAGTCTGGATTGGCTTGAATCCATTCAGCAGCATCTTGTGCTGTTAAAGGGTTTGATTGTGGAAAGGGGAGGCCATCATAATCTGGGGTGTTAGCCGCATTTCTCCATGCCTGATTGG
Organism: Paenalcaligenes sp.; assembly: GCA_052103955.1. Classification (GTDB taxonomy): domain Bacteria; phylum Pseudomonadota; class Gammaproteobacteria; order Burkholderiales; family Burkholderiaceae_B; genus Paenalcaligenes. The sequence continues at coordinate 133,256 of JBQELO010000006.1, forward strand.
CTAGTGCTGCGATAAGAGCAGGATTAAGAGGTTTGTCTAGTTCAGAATCAGGTATAGCTTCTATTGCTTCTTGTGGGGTCTGGTTCTCTAGAGTTTGCCCATCAGGTACTGTAGTAGGAGAGCAAAAGCCAGAGTTCAGTAAAGAGCCTGTAGGGCAGTTGGCTGGAGCGCCGGAGGGGGAGTGGTACACGTTTACAAATTGCCGACCATATTTACCTACGCCAGAACATAAAATTTCTGAACTACCAAGCACCTGAGGGCAAATAGCCTCAGCGGTAGCCCCTACGTTTTGGAGAGCAGCTCTGGCTACAGAAACGCCATTTGAGCCGAATATTTGGTCGAGATAAAACCAATAGGGGCCGCCCTCTACGAGAGCATCGTCGGGAATGCCTTGTTGAATAACGTCGATAGTGTCATCGTTAAATAACCAGTTGATAAAACCATCTACTGCTAGTGAAACTGCATAACTGACGATCAACCCAACACCAGCAGCAAGAGCAATACTTGCCCATGCAGGGGCTGTAACAGTACCTACAGTAATGGCCGCAGCGCTGCCAGCAACAGCGGACAGTGCAGGAGTAGCTCTTGCAATTGTATTGTTGAACCTATGGTCGTTTGCAGCAAAGCCCCGTTTTTGCATGCCTTGTTGAAGTGTGCCAGAAATTGCACGGTTGATGCGTTCAGGTTCAGCTTTGGGTAAGGCCTGAGCGTGTGCAGATGGTGGGAAGAAAAAGAGTAGAGCTAAGACGAAAGTCAGTGCGCGGAATGTCATGGTTATTCCAGTCCTTTTACCAATGCCCATGCACATACAATGCCCCAAGCAAAAATAGCTAAATACCAAAGAGAACTAATCACGAGGCAGCCTCCTATTCCGCAAATGGTTAGGGAGAAAATTTAAGATAAGGATAGTGAGCAGATACAGAGAGAAAGTGATTAGTGGCGAAGCAACACCTAAAAAAATAGTTATAGTGAATGCTTCTACTAGCTCGTTGGGATAAATAAATCCGTACTTTGAGTGGAGAAAGTACAAACAAGTAGAGGGCACTAAAAGAAGAAAAAGGGTCGCGTAGAACATCCTAATTAGGGGAAAGAAAATGGCTTTTATACGTTCTTGTATTGGCTCGGTGATTTGTTGACTCTTCTGGTTTATTGGGCAGCCTTCGCCTATCCAGCAGATAAGACCTGCGATGTAAATCAAACTAAAGTAGATTAAAGTGCCATAGGCTTCAATAAGGGTACTTTTCATAGTCATACTTAACTTCAAGGTTTAATGGGTAGGATGGCCACTCCTACCCAAGTCACTTATTCAATAGAGGGTTAGAGTTAACCTCCGCGAATCCAGCGTAGTGCCATGCGAGCAGCAGTCATCGTTGCGTAGATAGTGGCAAGTACACCAGCTACGGCCATAACAGCCGTAATTACATCGGCGGAGTTGAAAGCTCCGGTGATTGCTGATAAATCAATGCCAGCCTCTTGAGCCATGGCCGAGCCGGACGCGAGGGTTAAAGCGGTTAAACCTACGGCAGTTGCAAGTGGCTTAAGAGTGGGTTTCAGTTTTTTCATGTGAAGCTCCTAGATAAAGTTAGGCAGGAAACCGCCTGCCAATCGGTTAATTAGCCTTTGCGAATTAGCTCTAAAACAGCCCCTATACCTCGCCCAACCAAGAAAAATAGAATGACTACCGACAGTCCTAGACTAAAAACTTGGGCGACATCATCTTTGTTTAGCTTTGGAATAGGGCTATCAAGTGTTTCCAGTGTTGTGCGCTCCACAGTAATTTGATGCCGGTATTGTTGAGGGCATTCAGAGCCAGCATTAATGCTGATTTCGCAGTATTGGAGATATATAGAACTCATGACTCAAGTTGTGCGTTTGGGATGTAAATCAGAATGACTCTTCCGTGACCATCTAAGTGACCTTGCAGAGTCTCGGCTGCGCTTTCTGGTTCAGCAAAAAGGTCAGCGTCCATAAACGACATGACGGAAATCACACCACCCTCACCATCAGCGGCTAGAAATGATCCATCCTCTGTGCTTTGCACTAGATAGCGAGGAACGCACCACATGGTTAGGCGACCTTGTTGGTTTTAGCGATTTCGATCGGTTGTAGGCTTGTGATGATTGTTCTCTGCTGCCTGCCGGTGGTAACGATCTCCAGCTGTGCTTCGGCTACTAACGGGAAGGTTAGATGTTTGAGTTTGTGAAACTCTTCTGAGGTGCCGAAGTTATATTCCACGCAGGAAAAACCTTTACCCATGCCTTTGCTATCATCCAAATCCGTTTGAACGTAGATTTTGGTGCTGTCATACTCTTGGCCGTTCTCAAGTTTGCCTTTAGAACCTTTAACGCCTGCAATAGTGATGCGAGAAGTGAATTTCATGATGTAGATTCCTTATCCGGCTTAGATTAGGCCGCCACGCTGGCCGGTTCAGCGGGCATTAATATTCGTTGGATACCTTCCTTCAATAGTGAGTTGGGAACGATGCTTAGGCTTCGTGGTAGCTCACGATTAGCATGTTTTTCAACTAGATCACCAACCCAAGCAATTGCTTCAGCGCCAATACCAAAGGCTCGTGAGAGGTGTACAAGAGATGGGGCTACAGTGGTTTCGAGCCAGCGTAGTTTTCGTTTGACGACTGCATCGACAGTCATGTCTTCAAGCTTGGGTTTGGTCTTGATACGGATAGGCTCTGAGCTATCTAATAATTCTTGTAGGTAGGGGTGTGCACCAGCAAAGTACTTGTCTGGCTCAATCAAGCACTCCAGAGGCAGGATTCGGTCTTGTGACCAATAGCGCAGTTCTATGCGCCACCATGTGGAGTCCATGTCTTTAAATGCATGGCCTTTGTCGTAAGCGTTAACCAGCTTTGCTCCGCGTCTGCCTACGTAATAGCTTCGTGAGTGACCATAATCCCAATAACCATCGGTACGACCTTCTGGACGTCTACCGTTGTAATCAAAGCCACCATTTAGGCATGCCTCTCGTACACCTTCTACGCCGCCGTATCCGCCTTCAAAAAAATCTAGAGCAATATCAATGCGGGACAATCTTGCATTGAGCGGTAATAAGAAGTCATACATGCTTTTACGCCAACCAGTTTTAGCGAAAGTGCAGCCATTACCGTTCAGCATGATGAGGTAGGTATTGCGTTGAAATACTCCACCACCAGATACGCTGCCCACTTCCTCACCTTCGTCATTCAGAATGCGTAAGGTGCTGTCATAAAAGTTTCTGCCTGCTCGTAAGTCACCTACTTGGAAGCCAGTAATGGCAGCGACTTTTTTTGCCAAAATAGCCATGACTTGGATGTCGGTAACAAACTCACCTTGGTGTTGCTCGTTGCTCATCGTCCAAAACACTGAGTTGAAAAGATCGGTGTCTTTGATGGTGGTAGATAACCAATCTACAGAGCAGCGATCCTTACTAGTCACTTGAGCCTGAGCTAGGGTCATTTTGACGCGCTGGCCTTGCAAGACTAGTTGCTCTTCTTTTGATAGACGTTGTTTCACGGTTTCACCCCAGTACCTGATGCTTGAGCGTTTCTCCCCGTTTTACTTAGGGGGGGAATTCCCAGACTTGATTTGTACGCAGCCTTCGGGTGGCTGTTAAATCGACCCATTGCAGCCTTGCGGCTGTCCTCGCAAAGCTGCGGGCAGGCGCAAGGTAGCAATGGGTTTATTGAGAAGCGAAGTGAAGTGTGAGCACTCATAGGGTGAACTCTGCCGCCCGTTCTGCTGCTTTGATGCGAACAACCTCGACATTGATAAAAATGCGCTTACCAATTTTTATGGTTGGCCAATAGCCTCGTTCAGACTGTTTGATAAGAACACCAAGAGGAAGGCCAACATGAGCAGCAAATCGCTCACGGCTCATGAGTGGAGGTAGGGCTATGAGTTCATTGGAAGAAGGCGAAGGAGCCATTGATTCATGACGCTCTACATTCATTGTCTGCACTCCTAAAGCAAGTTTGCTTAAAATAGCTGTGAGAAATTGATTCTGTGTTCTTGTGGAGTAACCATTCAATCCGAAAAACATGCTTAATATTTCAATTGAATACGTGTTATCGTTCACCTGAACGGAAATGTATTGTCATGCAAAGGGGTGTGAATGTCAAACGACAATGTGAATGTTGGGCTGAGCCCAATTGAAGAGTTGCGTCAGGAGGTGATGTCGCAGGGGATTACGTCTCGGTTAAAAATCCTGATATTGAGCTGTACGCCTACAGAAAGACGCTTTCCGATTCTTGAAGAACTAACAGGCGTTAAAGAGGCGACGTGGCGTACTTGGTGGCGACGTAGTTCTCTGCCTAATGGGGCCTTAATTGAAGGGCTGGCAAGAGCTTGGCCTGAGTATGCTTTTTGGCTTGTGACAGGACTTACTGATGTTAGGTACGGGCATCGTATGCCTCGGCCTCATGCATCGATTTTGGGATATGTCGAAAACTTCCCAGAGGGTTCTATTTCAGTGACACCTTTTCCGTGGACTATGCTTGATCCAGAGGATGAATGGCCAAGCGAGGTGCGCACATTCTTTAAATACACATCAGAGTATTTTAAGGTTGCCCGTCAGATGCAAGATGAACCGATGGAAAGCGAGACTCAAGAGATCTTGAGAAATTCGCTCAGCTTTATCCGCGAGAAGAGGAATGAAGCTCTAAGCAAAGTAATAGAGCAAGGTTTTGACGTTAAAGAGGATTTTCCTAAAGAAGATTTGTATTAAAACCAGCATGGTTTTTGAGAAAAGAGGTTGATGGTAGGTATGGCCATAAACAAGACCGAAACAGGTTGGTTGGTAGATATACAGCCTGGGGGGAGAGGGGCAAAAAGGTTTAGGAAGTCGTTTAAAACTAAATCTGAGGCAATGGCTTGGGAGACATGGCTAAAGAGCCAGTTGCAAAAAAATCGTGCGTGGGAGCCTGAACGAAAGGATTTGCGTAGGCTTTCAGAGCTGGTTGATCTTTGGTATAGCCATCATGGCAGCGGCTTGGCTTCAGGGCAGGATACTTTGAATAGGCTAAAAGCTATGGCAGCGGCGATGGGTGACCCCGTAGCCGATTTTTTTACTGTCAATATGTTTGCGAACTATAGGACAGAGCGCTTAAAAGCCGGTATCACAGCTAATAATATGAATAGGGAGCACGCTTATTTGCGCGCAATGTTCAATGAGCTAACGCGATTAGGGTATTGGAAAAAACAGAATCCATTAGCAAATTTACGACCTTTTAGGATACAAGAAGCAGAGCTAACGTACCTAACCAGTGAAAAAATTACCCGCTTGTTGAAGGAGTTATGTGGTTCTAGAAATCCCCACGTAGAGCTTATTACGCGGGTCTGTTTGGCAACTGGCGCGAGATGGAGCGAGGTGGAAGAAATGCGTGAGACCCAAGTTCATGATGGCTTTATTCAATTCGCAAGAACGAAGTCAGCTAAAACTAGGGCTGTGCCTATCACTGAGAGTCTTGTGTCAGAGTTACGCCGGCACAATGATACGTATGGTGTGATGGGACGAGTTTTTCCAGCATCATGTATGCCTGCTTTTCGTGTGGCATTGGATAGAACAAAAATAGCATTGCCAGATGGGCAGATGACTCATGTGCTGCGACATACTTTCGCCAGCCACTTTATGATGAATGGTGGGAATATATTGACGTTACAACGTATTCTTGGGCACTCAACAGTAACAATGACAATGCGATATGCCCATTTATCTCCAGACCATTTACAAGAAGCTAAGCTGTTAAACCCTTTGGTTGGGTTATCAGCTTAGTTTGTATCTTCAAGTACGTCAGAATCTAAAGGCGGTTGTTCTCTATGTGTTAGAAAATCATCAGGAATAACAGTTTTTTCAGCCAATTCAAAAAACGTATCGAGTGATTTTGTAGCAGGAGCAGTAAGCTTCTCAGTGTAAAAGGGGCAAGGTGGTGGGGCTTTATTCATCATGGCCTCCTTAGTAGAGGTTTATGAGTGTTTTGCTTATTGATGTGGTTGAATCTTAGCAGGCTTTGCGTGACTCTAGGGCGGTAGTCAGGCGTTGACACTTTGTTGACATCAAAAACAAAAAAGGCCTAGGACATTGTCCTAAGCCTTTGAAATTCTTGGAGGCGCAAGCCGGAATCGAACCGACCTACACGGATTTGCAATCCGGTGCATAACCTATCTGCCATTGCGCCATAGCATTTCCTTGCGGAAATTTTTTTGGAGTAATTCGCGATGGTTTCATGCACACATACTAGGTACGATGCAGACCTGAGCGCGTTGCTCCAAAAGAAAAGAACTATAGCGTGTATAAGGCAGTTTGGCAAGGTCTGCGACACAATTGTTGGCCTTTTGTGCGCGCCGTGCTGTGCGAGTGGCTGCTATTGTCAGGTTCGGTCAAAGTTACTAACAGGGTTTTAGACTGGCTGTAATTCTTGCTATGCTACTGTTTGCGCAGTGTGAAGACTGTTTTTACTTTGGTGTGAGCCTGATACCGTGTCCCTGTTATCGCTTTATTCCCGTTTGATGTCTGGTCGTGCTTCTGTTTTACGTTGGGTGCTGTGTGGCACGATAGCGTTGACGTTGACGGCGTGCGGAAGCACTAGCGGTACTAAGGATGGCTATTATGTGGTGCAACGTGGCGATACCTTAAGTAAGGTGGCGCGTCAGCATAATCAAAGCTTGTCGTCGTTGATGCGCATGAACAATATTTCTAATCCTAACCGTATTACGGTAGGGCAGCGGTTGCGCGTGCAAGGCGGCACGGCTGCGCCGGCTGCTGCATCGTCTGGTGGTGCAACCGGTAGTGCGGGTAGTAGCGCGGCGTTGCCACCTCGTAATGCATCCAGTGCGTCGGTGGCGGCACCACGTAATATCAGTTTGATTTGGCCGGCTGCAGGTACGTCTAAGCGTGGTGTGTCTGCGGCACACTCACAAGGCGTCTATATATCGAATAGTGCGGGTACGCCTGTGAAGGCGGCTGCGGCGGGTAAGGTGATTTACTCTGGTGATGGTCTGCGAGGGTACGGCAATCTGCTGATTATTAATCACGCGAATAACTTCTTAACGGTATACGCTCATAACCGTCGCTTGTTGGTGTCTGAAGGGCAAACAGTGTCTCAGGGGCAAACCATTGCCGAGATGGGAAATACCGGTACGTCGCAGGTGCAACTGTATTTTGAGTTGCGCTATAACGGTAAGCCTGTGGATGCACAGCGCTACTTACCTAAACGGTAATGATGTAAAAAAGCCCGGCTTAGCCGGGCTTTTTTGTAAGTGTACGAAACGGTTGTCCCTGTGTTCTAGGGTAATTACCTATACGTTTTGGGCTGGGTTGCACCTAGAATCCGCATATCTATCATTAAGGTTGCACCTTTTAATATTCAAAGGTTGCAACTTCTCTGTCTGTAAGTGAGAGGGTTATGAGTGCAACAACACTAGGGGTGAAAGTAGACGCCGAACTACGTGGGCGTATACGCGAGGCGGCTGACCGCATTGGTAGAACGCAACATTGGTTCATCAAGCAAGCCATCTTTTCGTTTCTGGAAGAAATAGAGGCAGGTAGGTTGCCACCGTCTTTGGCTTATCTTACCCAGACAGAGGGTGAAAAAGGCGTAGACCTAGAGCAAGCAGGTTTAAGTGTAGGCGATAACGAGCCTACCCAGCCATTTTTAGAGTTTGCGCAGTCTATTGCGCCGCAATCGGTATTGCGTGCGGCGATCACTAGTGCCTACCGTCGTGCTGAAGAAGACTGTTTGCCCGGCTTAATCAGCCAAGCACGCAGCAAAGACCAAGCCAAGGTACGTGAGTTAGCCCGTAAGCTGGTGACCGCACTGCGCGCTAAAGGCCAAGGTAGTGGTGTAGACAGCTTGATTCACGAGTTCTCGTTGTCTAGCCAAGAAGGCGTGGCGTTGATGTGTTTGGCTGAAGCGCTGCTGCGTATTCCAGACCGTGCGACACGTGATGCGCTGATACGCGATAAAGTCAGTAAAGGCGAATGGCAATCTCACTTAAGCTCTGGATCTATGTTTGTGAACGCCGCTACTTGGGGCTTGATGCTGACTGGTAAGTTGGTCAGCACCAGCAGCGAAAAAGGCTTGAGTTCTGCTATTGGTCGTTTGATTAGCAAAGGTGGTGAGCCGTTGATCCGCAAAGGTGTGGACATGGCCATGCGTTTGATGGGCGAGCACTTTGTGTGTGGCGAAACCATTTCTGACGCGCTTGCTAACGGCAAAAAATGGGAAAACAAAGGCTTTAGCTACTCCTACGACATGTTGGGTGAAGCAGCGATGACGGAAGAGGATGCCGCTCGCTACTATGCTTCTTACGAGCAAGCTATTCACTCCATCGGTAAAGCGTCTAACGGTAAAGGCATTTACCAAGGCCCTGGCATTTCTATTAAGTTGTCAGCTTTGCACTCTCGTTACTCACGTGCTCAAAGCGACCGTGTGATGCAAGAGTTGTTGCCGCGCGTGAAAGCGCTGACGCTTTTGGCACGCCAATATGATATTGGTCTGAACATTGACGCGGAAGAAGCTGACCGCCTAGAGATTTCCTTGGATCTGCTAGAAGCGCTGTGCCAAGACCCCGATTTGGCGGGTTGGAACGGTATTGGCTTTGTGATTCAGGGCTACCAGAAACGTGCTCCTTACGTGATTGACTACGTGATTGACTTGGGTAGACGTACTAACCACCGTTTGATGGTGCGTTTAGTAAAAGGTGCGTACTGGGATACCGAAGTAAAACGTGCGCAGGTTGATGGCTTGGAAGGCTACCCTGTTTACACACGTAAAATTTACACAGACATCGCCTACTTGGCATGTGCGAAAAAACTGTTGAGCGCACCGGATGCGATCTTCCCGCAGTTTGCTACGCATAACGCCCTGACGTTGGCAGCCATTTATGAAATGGCAGGTTCTAGCTACTACTTGGGTCAGTACGAATTCCAGTGCTTGCACGGTATGGGTGAGCCGCTGTACGAAGAGGTGGTAGGCCCTATTAGCCAAGGTAAGTTGGCGCGTCCTTGCCGTATTTACGCACCCGTGGGTACGCATGAAACACTGTTGGCTTACTTGGTACGCCGCTTGTTGGAAAACGGTGCGAACTCATCGTTTGTGAACCGTATTGCTGACGAGAATGTCTCTATTGATGAGCTGATCCGTGATCCTATTGATGAGGCTGAAGCGATTAGCCCCGTAGGTGCACCTCACCCCATGATTCCGTTGCCTGCTGAGCTGTTCAAAGCACAGGGTGAAAACCGTCAAAACTCTCAAGGTTTGGACTTGTCTAACGAGCATCGTTTGGCGTCTTTGTCTGCAGCCTTGTTGGCAAGCACTACACACAACTGGCATGCGGCTCCCGCTACATTGGCCGTGGTAGACGAGTCACGTGAACAAGCTGTACTGAACCCTGCTGATCACCGCGATGTGGTCGGTAAAGTGATTTTCAGTTCGTCGGCAGAAGTAGATTCCGCCTTGGCACGTTCAGTAGGTGCTGCGCCCATTTGGCAGTCCACAACTGAGCAAGAGCGTGCTCGCTGCTTGTTGCGTGCTGCCGATTTGTTGGAAGCTCAGCAAACCACCATGATTGGTTTGATTGTGCGCGAAGCCGGTAAAACATTTTCGAATGCTGTGGCCGAGATTCGTGAAGCGGTGGACTTCCTGCGTTACTACGCGAACCGTATTGAACAGCACTTCTCTAACGACAGCCACCGTCCGCTGGGTCCTGTAGTTTGTATTAGCCCATGGAACTTCCCGTTGGCTATTTTCTTGGGTCAGGTGTCGGCGGCATTGGCTGCTGGCAACACCGTTTTAGCTAAACCTGCCGAACAAACTGGCTTGATCGCAGCGCAAGGTATTAAGTTGCTGCACGAAGCGGGCGTACCGCACGACGTAGTGCAGTTGTTGCCAGGCGAAGGTGATGTGGGTGCCATGCTGGTGAGTGATGATCGCGTACAAGGCGTGATGTTCACCGGCTCTACCGAGGTGGCTAAACGTATTGCCGCTACCTTGGCGCAACGCGTCAACATGAATGGTCAACCTATTCCGCTGATTGCTGAAACCGGTGGTCAGAATGCGTTGATCGTGGATTCCTCTGCTTTGCCAGAGCAGGTGATTGCCGATGTATTGAACTCGGCCTTCGACTCGGCTGGTCAGCGTTGTTCGGCATTGCGTATCTTGTGTGTACAAGAGGATGTGGCCGATACCGTGGTGACCATGTTGCGTGGTGCGATGCGTGAGTTGCGTGTGGGTAACCCAGACGTACTGTATGCCGACGTAGGCCCTGTGATTGATGCAGAGGCCCAAGGCAACATCCGTAGCCACATCGACACAATGCGTAGCCGTGGCTTTGATGTAGAGCAGTTGCCACTTGGCGATGCGTGCCAGCACGGTACCTTTGTACCACCTACGATTATCCGTATTAACAGCATTGCTGATGTAGAGCGTGAAGTGTTTGGTCCAGTGCTGCACGTGCTGACGTACAAACGCGCTGAACAAGATGCCTTGCTGAAAGCCATTAACGATACCGGTTACGGCCTGACCTTTGGTGTGCATTCTCGTATTGATGAAACCATCAATCGTTTGATAGACCAAGTACACGCCGGCAACGTCTACGTGAACCGCAATATTGTGGGCGCGGTAGTGGGTGTGCAGCCATTTGGTGGTGAAGGCTTGTCGGGTACAGGGCCTAAAGCCGGTGGTCCTATTTACATGAATCGCTTGCTAAGCCAACGCCCAGATCATCTGGTATTGGGTGGTAAAGCACAGAAAGCGGCTACCAACGAAGCATTGGATAGCTTGCAGCAGTGGGCTGATTCGCATGGCGACAAAGCGTTAAGCCAAAGTTTGAAAAAACTGGCTGATGTGTCGTTGTTCAACACACGCGTGGAGCTGCCTGGTCCTACAGGCGAAGCCAACACCTACAGCCTGAAAGGCCGTGGGGCAGTGGTGTGCGTGCCCGCAACCAAACATGGTTTAGTGCTGCAAGTAGCAACCAGCTTGGCGAGTGGCAACGAGGCGTTAATTGTGCGTGATGGTGTGGCAGCCGAGGTGGTAGAGCCTGTGCTTACACAATTGCCAGAAGCCGCACGTAAACGCGTGGTGTTGGTTGACTCCCTTAAAGAAGCGATGTCACGTCGCGTTGGGGGCGTGATATTTGAAGGGGATTGTGATGCGCTGAAATCGCTATCGCAGTTCTTGGCAGAACAGGACGGTCCGGTGTTACAAGCACAGGGTCGTACCAGTACCGAGTTGGCTAATGGTCAGCTTTATAGGATGGAACTGCTGGTAGCAGAGCGTTCCCTCAGCGTGAATACCGCGGCTGCAGGGGGTAATGCCACACTGATGGCAGTAGTTTGATTTTTACTACAACAAGCGATATGCACGGATAGCAATGTGCAAAAACAAGGGGTGTTTCACCCCTTGTTTGCCTCAAAAGGGAGAATGCTATGCAAATAGCCAATATGCAGATTACGACGATGTTCGTAATTTATATCGTAGGGATGCTGTTGATCGGATGGCTGGGCTACAGGGCTACAAACGATCTGTCCGACTACATTCTGGGCGGACGCCGACTGGGGCCTTTCGTGGTGGCACTTGCCGCTGGGGCGTCAGACATGAGCGGCTGGTTGCTGATGGGCTTACCAGGCGCTGTTTATGACAACGGGATCTCTGCATCCTGGATTGCCATAGGCTTAACTTTAGGTGCCTATTTAAACTGGCGCTTCGTCGCCGCACGTTTACGTGTGTACACCGAAAAATCCGGTAATGCGCTGACATTGCCCGACTTTTTCTCTAACCGTTTTGAAGACAGCTCCAACGTGCTGCGCATTGTGTCAGCCGTAGTGATTCTGGTGTTCTTCACGCTGTACTGCGCGTCAGGCGTAGTTGCCGGTGCTAGATTGTTTGAAAGCATGTTCGGCATGTCTTACACCACTGCCATGTTCGTAGGTGCGTTCTGCACCATTGCGTATGTGTTTATTGGTGGTTTCTTGGCGGTAAGCTGGACAGACACCATTCAGGCTTCATTGATGTTTACGGCGCTGGTGCTGACACCATTGGTGGTGATTATGGGCGCAGGTGGCTTTGCGGACGCGAATGCTGCCGTGATTGCCATTAATCCGTTGCATGCTGACTTGTGGCAGGGCGCGTCCTTTGTGGGCGTGATCTCCTTGTTGGCATGGGGCTTAGGTTACTTTGGTCAGCCACACATTCTGGTGCGTTTCATGGCAGCAGAATCGGTAAAAACCATTCCTAATGCACGTCGCATTGGTATGACATGGATGATTCTGTGTTTGGCAGGTGCGGTGGCAGTAGGTTACTTCGGTATTGCGTACTTCTCGGCCAACCCTGGTCAAGCTGCTGGCGTGAATGAGAACTCCGAGCGTGTGTTTATCGAGTTGTCCATGCTGTTGTTTAACCCATGGATCGCTGGTATTTTGTTAGCGGCTATTTTGGCAGCGGTGATGAGTACTTTGTCGGCACAGTTGTTAGTGTGCTCAAGCTCGTTGACACAAGATATTTACAAAACCTTTATCAAACGCGATGCCACTGATGCGCAATTGGTGTGGTTTGGTCGTGCCATGGTCTTGTTGGTAGCCATTGTGGCCATTATCTTGGCATGGAACCCAAATAGCCGTGTGCTGTCGATGGTGAGCTACGCATGGGCTGGTTTTGGTGCGGCGTTTGGTCCGGTGATCTTGCTGTCCCTGTTGTGGCGCAGAATGACTCGCAATGGTGCATTGGCCGGTATGGTCGTAGGTGCTGTTGTGGTGCTGATCTGGAACCATTATGCATGGTTGGGTTTGTACGAAATCGTTCCAGGCTTCATTTTGGGTACCTTGGCCATTATCGTGGTGAGCTTAATGGGTAAAGAGCCTCCTAAAAACGTTACCGAGGTGTTCGATTCTGTTAAAGGCGACTTGAGCCAAGTTAGCCACTAATAGATTGATGTGCTCTTAAAGAAAACGGGGTTAAAGCCCCGTTTTCTTGTTTTAGATCAGGGTTTTTTGCGTAAATAAATCCTATTTTTAATGCGTATGGCGTTATAGTTTGTCATCAAAATAATTATTACTATTTCATTAATCTGCATAGGAGGGCAAAACTACTTCATGACGAAATCGTCAACACTTAATGGGCATATTAAGAGTTAATCCGTTTTAAAAGGCGGCACAAATGAGTTGCGCAGAAGAAAATAAGTTAAAGGGCGGGCTGAAGTCTCGTCACTTGACCATGCTATCTATAGCAGGAGTCATTGGTGGAGCATTATTTGTAGGTTCTGGGAAGGTGATTGCGAACGCCGGTCCAGCAGCTATATTGGCGTATATGGGCGGTGGAGCGCTCGTTATATTGGTAATGCGTATGTTGGGCGAGATGGCCGTTGCCCAACCTGATACAGGTTCATTTTCTACTTATGCCGACCGAGCAATTGGTCATTGGGCTGGGTTTACGATTGGCTGGCTGTATTGGAGTTTCTGGTCATTATTAATGGGTTGGGAAGCCTATGTGGCCGGGGCAATTTTGCACGGTTGGTTCCCCGCTATACCTATTTGGGGTTACATGCTGATAGTTACCGCCGCTTTAATGGTGGTGAACTTCATGAATGTAAAAAATTACGGCGAGTTTGAGTTTTGGTTTGCCTTAATTAAAGTGGTCGCCATTGTGTTGTTCATTATTATTGGCTCACTGGCAATCGTACATTTATGGCCTTCAGGCACTACCAGCGGTTGGTCTAATTTGACCTCGCAAGGTTTCATGCCGAATGGATTTGGTGCTGTGGTGGTGGCATTGTTAGGGGCGATGTTTGCATTTATTGGTGCAGAGATCGTAACCATTGCTGCTGCAGAGTCCGAGAATCCCAGTAAAGCCATTGTGCAAACAACGCGCTCGGTAGCATGGCGTATTTCGCTGTTCTACGTAGGTTCTATCTTTATCGTGGTGTGCTTGATCCCTTACAACAGTCCAGGGCTAAGCTTGTCCACAGAAGGTACTTACGCAGTGACCTTGAACGCATTGGCGATTCCCCATGCCAGTGAAATCGTGAACTTCGTGGTACTGACCTCGGTGTGCAGTTGCTTTAATTCGGCGTTGTATACCTCGTCACGTATGTTGTATTCCTTGTCGCGTCGTGGTGATGCACCTAAGTCTTTCCAGAAAGTTGGCCGCAGTACAGGTACCCCGTATGTGGGTGTAGTGGCGTCTAGCTTGTTTGCGTTGGTAGCGGTGTATTTGACGGCGACTGAAACAATGGATATTTACGATGTGTTGATGCAAGCCACCGGTACGATTGCGCTGTATGTGTACCTGTGTATCGCATTCTCGCAGTTGCGTATGCGTCGTAAGCTGATCAAGGAAAAACGCGAACTAACCTTCAAAATGTGGTTGTTCCCGTGGTTAACCTATGCGGTGATTGTCACTATTATCAGTGCGCTGATTGTGATGGTGATTGAAGGTACGTACCGTACCGAGGTGCTTTATACCACTGGGTTAGCGTTAGTGATTGTATTGCTAGGCGTTATTGTGGATCGTAGGCAGGCAAGCTCTGTGCCTGTGGTCGCAGCAGAGTAACGCTGGTCTGTTTATTCGCAAAGAGAACCGCTCGTTTTTACGGGCGGTTTTTTTTGGGTTGAGATGTGCCTTACTAGTGGGGGTTATGGGTAATACTGGTTCAGGGGAGAGGTTGTATTCATCGCACTCGCTGAGGGACTGCGGAACAACTTTTTGTGATTTGAGATACCAAATCAAAAAAGTTTTCCTCCGCCTCCTCTGAGGTATAGCAATTGATAGGTTTACTGCCCGTTCTTATGTGGTAGTGATTAGGCATTCGTTATATCACTTTCGCAGCCTTAGGCTACGGCAGATAGTCGTGAGTAAGCGGGCTTCTAGACTTATTAAGCCTCGTTCTCACATAAGAAAATAAGCCACTTCCCAGAGCATAGAGAAGCGGCTTACGTTTTCGTTAGCAGTTAACCTGCTACCCCTTTTACTTGCGACACGTCCCGCAGGTATTAACCCCCAGCATTGAGTACAACGGGCACACGCGAAATAGGCCGCTTAATAGCGGGATAATCCCCAGCCACCCCCACCAGCCTACCGTGCCGCTGCTAGCCAGAATCACCAGCACTAGCCCTACGACTACACGCAAAATTCTATCTATACCGCCTACATTGGTTTTCATATGGTTTCTCCGCAAAAGCGAGTGGACTGCATGGATTGGTCCGTGGGTATTACGGACAAAAAATGGTTTTCAAGGTACTGATTAACTGTTCAATTTTTGGGTCGGCAATACGGTAATACAGGGTTTGGGCCTCGCGCCTGTAGGTGATTAGGTTTTCGTCACGCATTTTTGCTAGGTGCTGCGATAGGGCCGACTGGCTAAGGCTGACATAATGGTTGAGTGCGCCTACCGTCATTTCTTTGTGTTCTATGAGCAGACATAGAATAAGTAAACGATGTTCATTGCCTATAGTACGCAGCATGGCGGCGGCTTGGCTCGCGCCATTTTGTAAGAAGCTAATGTAATCGTGGGGTGCTGTCATCGTTAGGGTCTTGTATTTTAGATATTTCTAATTTAGCATATTCTAAATTAAAGAATCTAGCAAAGGAAAAATGCCATGCGTAGCGATGCGGTTCATATACAGGCTTTTTTTGACGAACCTACGTACACCGTCAGTTATCTGGTGTCTGATCCTGTTAGCCGCCAAGCCGCCATTATTGATCCGGTATTGGATTACGACCATCGCAGCGGTGAGGTGGCTACGCGTTCTGCGGCGCATCTTTTGCAGTGTGCCACCGAGCAAGGGTTGGATGTGGTCTGGATTCTGGAAACGCATGCCCACGCTGATCACCTGAGTGCAGCGCCTTTTTTAAAGCAGGCCACAGGCGCTCAGATCGCTATTGGGGAGCACATTTGCACGGTGCAAACGATTTTCAGTGCTGTGTTTAATGTGGATGACGTGTCAGGCAAAGGGCTGGAGTTTGATCGCCTGCTTAAAGAGGGTGACGTGCTCATGCTGGGCGAGCTGCCTATAAAGGTGATGCATACGCCAGGCCATACGCCAGCGTGTGTGGCCTATGAAATTGCCGATGCGGTATTTGTGGGCGATACTTTGTTTATGCCTGATTACGGTACCGCACGTGCGGATTTCCCCGGTGGCAGTGCGGCGCAGTTGTACCAGTCTATACGCAAGATTTTGTCCTTACCTCCACAGACGCGTTTGTTCATGTGCCACGACTACAAAGCGCCGGGCCGCGATGTGTTTGCATGGGAAACTACGGTGGCAGAGCAGCGCGCAAATAACATACACATACACGATGGGGTAGATGAAGCAGCCTACGTAAGCTTGCGGGAATCGCGTGATGCAACGTTGTCAGCGCCTGTGTTGCTATTGCCTTCTGTGCAAGTGAATATACGCGCAGGGCAGTTACCCGTACCTGAAGATAACGGTGTGTCGTATTTGAAGATTCCGGTGAAATGGAGTGCGTATTAACCTTGTAATGGTGGCTAGTAGTCGGTTTTTTTGATTCAACAATATATAATTACATATATTGTTTGCACGTAAACTAAATCATGACTACTGCCGCTATCACTTTGTCACCTGAAAAAATGCGAGAACACGCCGGTAAAGCGTGTGCGTTGTTAAAAGCCTTAGGCAATGAAGACCGCTTGATGTTGCTGTGCCAAATGGCATTTGAACCTTTAAACGTTGGTCAGCTGGAAACGCGTACGGGCATACATCAACCTACGTTATCGCAGCAATTAGCCGTGTTGCGACAAGAGGGGATAGTAGCGACCGAAAAGATTGGTAAGTACGTGTATTACCGGTTGGTAGACCCCAGCACCGTGAGGCTAATGCAAACCTTGTGGGACATTTATTGTGGCCCAAGCGTGGCCAAAGAGCAGGTTGATTAACGGCGTGTCAGTCAGAATGACCGCCATATTCGTAATAGGAAAGTAGAAGCATGACGGTAGAGTTCAAAAAACTGATGCAAGATATTTCAAGTAACTTGAGCGAGCTGGGCAAGAACATCCCGCAGGTGTTGAAAGAGTTTAATGCCTTAAATCGAGCAGGCAGCGCTGAGGGCGTGTTGGATGCTAAAACCAAGGAACTCATCGCGTTGGCGATTGGTGTGGCGGTGCGTTGTGATGGCTGTATAGGCTTTCACAGCAAAGCGTTGGTGAAGCTGGGGGCCTCAGAAGCTGAAGTGCATGAGGCCTTGGGTGTAGCAGTGTATATGGGGGGTGGGCCGTCCATGATGTATGCCGCCAATGCGGTGGCAGCATACAAGGAGTTCAGTGCTACGGAAACGGCCACAGCCTAAGCGGTAGCAGGTTATAAGCCCGTGATTTTCTTGACGGCGTCTTCGTGCAAGGACTCATTTAATTGGTCCACAATAATTGCCCAAGCGCCGTCACTTTTCAGTTGTTCTGCCAGAAATTGGCGTTGGCCTTCGTCCCAGTAGGGGGCATCCGCAATGTAGGTGTCTGCTGGCAATTGATGCGTAATAATGAAGTGGGCAATAGCTTCTTCACTGGCATCTAGCCCTAGTTGCAGAAACAGGTTTGTCATGCGGGGAGTGGTAGAAGTCATGGTCTGCTCCAAGGGAAATGAACGAAAGAAATAGTCTACCGTTGATAGGGTAGTGCGGGCTATATCTCTGTATTTTTTGCCTTAGTAACTAAAATGTAGTGGTAAACCCTGATTTTTGAAAACCCAAGACGCGTTAAACTTTTAAGCTGGGTGTCAGCTGCAATCCGGCAGTGAGACAGGTTCACAAGCGTTGGTCGGGCCGCCACGCAAAGTATCAAAGACAATGAACCAAACACCCGTCCTGCCTAAAGCTCAGGTACTGACCGAGCGCGCGTTTTCTACAGTAAGCCGTTTCCTCCACATTGAAGCCGTTAGTGGCATGGTGCTGTTACTAGCAGCGGCCGCGGCATTGATTTGGGCAAATTCGCCTTGGGCGGATAGCTATCATGCTTTGTGGCACACCTCGTTTTCCATTGGTCTAGGCGATCAGGTTTTTGATAGACCACTGCACTTCTGGATCAACGATGCCTTAATGACCTTGTTCTTCTTGGTTGTGGGTATGGAAATACGCCGCGAAATGCACGAAGGTGCGTTAAGCGATATACGCCAAGCCATGATGCCTATTGCGGCAGCGTTTGGTGGTGTGGCTGCTCCCGCATTAATCTACGTGGCGTTTAATAGCCAGTCTCCGCAAAGTCATGGTTGGGCTGTGCCTACCGCTACCGATATCGCTTTTGCGGTAGGTGTGTTGGCGTTATTGGGTCGCTCTATACCGTCGAATATTCGTGTGTTTTTGCTGGCTTTAGCCATTATTGATGACATTGTCGCTGTGCTGATCATCGCCTTCTTCTATTCGGGCGGTTTGGATTACAGTGGCTTTATCGTCGTGGCGTTGGGTATTGTGCTGGTGCTGGGTTTGCAGCATATAGGCATAGGGTCGGCATACGCGTATGTGATTCCTGGTTTAATTATTTGGGGTGGGGTACTGATGACAGGTGCGCACCCAACGCTAGCCGGTGTAGTGCTAGGGTTGATGACGCCTGTGCTGCCTAGCCGCCGACTCGAACGCCCCATGAAAACCTTAGAGCGTGTGGTGCAAGATTTACGTCAACGTAACGAGCGCAATGAAACGGTGGAGCCCGAAGATTTGGCGCATGCGTTAAGCGATGTGCGTCGTGCTCAACGCGATATGTTGGCACCGGTAACTCGTGTACAAATGGCACTGCATACGTGGGTAGCCTTTGGGGTGATGCCTTTATTTGCGCTGGCTAATGCCGGTGTGAGTTTTGATGGTATAGAGTTAAGCCAAGACGGTGCAAGCTGGGTCATGATAGGTGTGATGGCTGCATTGGTACTGGGTAAACCTATTGGGATTATCGGCATTAGTTGGCTGATGGTGCAGTTGAAACTGTGCAAATTACCGGAAGGCGTAACCTGGTCTGGCATTGCGTTAATAGGCTTGCTGGCCGGTATCGGTTTCACCATGTCTATCTTTATTGCCATGCTGGCTTTTGTGGACGAAAGCTTGTTAGGTGCTGCTAAGTTGGGTGTACTGATGGGCTCGCTAGTCGCTGCACTACTGGGCTTAAGCGTGGGGGCGATGCTGGTGCGTAGCTATAAACGCAAAGCCGCGCTTGCATGAACACAGAATCCTACGGTCAGGGTGTACATGCCCTGACCTTAGATAATTTCTCACACACCATCGCAGCAGCAGAGCAAGCGGTGGTGTATTTTTCTGCGCCGTGGTGTCAGCCTTGTCACCAAGTTCGGCCCGTCATTCAGCAGTTTGCAGCGAACCACCCGAGCCTTGCTTTGTACGGTGAAGTGGATGTGTCGGCAGCCTCGTCTATTAGTCAGCGTTATGGCATACGTTCTGTGCCTGTGATTGCCCTCTTTAGATGGGGTGAGCTGATTGCACAATTGCCCGGTCACGCTGCTATAGCCGCCGAGTTAGAGCAACTGTTGATGTCATCACACGACTAGCTGTGGTTTTTAGTCGTTAGTAGATAACAAGCATTGAACTGTGCAGGCGATATGCATTGTGAAATATGCTACCGTAGATTCTTGGTTTTTCTTTCTAAGGTTGAAGCATGAATCTTCCCGTCAATACGTTTAAGCAGCGTCTTCATACTAAACAACAAGTGGGTGTATGGGTAGGTTTGCCCAGTGCTACAGCCGCCGAGATTGCGGCGACCGCAGGCTTCGATTGGTTGGTACTAGATGGTGAGCATGCGCCTAACGATGTGCCTTCGTTGTTGTCGTTATTGCAGGCTGTTGCGCCCTATGATTCTCACCCTGTGATTCGCCCGCCTGTGGGGGATGTGGCACTCATTAAGCAACTGTTAGACATTGGCGTACAAACCTTATTGGTGCCTATGGTGGATACACCAGAGCAAGCAAGGTTGATGGTGCAAGCTATGCGCTACCCACCACAAGGTATACGTGGGGTGGGGGCGGCATTGGCGCGTGCATCACGCTGGAATGCCATCGAAAACTATGCTGAAGTGGCAAACGATCAAATGTGTTTGCTGGTACAGGTAGAAAGTGTAGAAGGCCTAAATAATATTGAGGCTATTGCGGCAGTAGAGGGAGTTGATGGGATCTTCATTGGCCCTGCAGATTTATCTGCATCTATGGGGCATTTAGGTAACCCGGGGCATCCCGATGTGCAAGCAGCTATTGATACGGCCATTGCGCGTATTCAGCGTGCAGGGAAAGCAGCAGGCATTTTGTCGGTAAGCGAAGAGTATGCCCAATACTATTTGGATTTGGGCTGCGAATTTGTTGCCGTAGGTCTAGACACATCGGTATTAGCGTCTGGCTTACGCAGTATGGCGGCCCGTTATATGGGTGGTGCGCCAGAAACTAAAGCGGCATCCGGCCCAGGTTACTAACGCCTAGTACACAGACACAAAAAAGCGCCGCAATAGCGGCGCTTTTGGCATGCAAGAAACTAGGGATTATTCGCCCAGTTTCAGTGTGCCTTTCATCATAGCCCAGTGGCCAGGGAAAGAGCAGAAGAATGTGTAGTCTTCGCCAGCAGCCAGTTTAGCTACGTCAAAGGTTACGGATGTGGTCTCACCGCCACCTACTACGCCTGTGTGAGCGATAACGCGCTCGTCACCCGCTTTCACATAGTCGTTGTCGATACCTGCTGACATGCCTTCAGTGGCTGTCGCTTGGAAATCGGCTGTTTTTGTCAGTACCCAGTTGTGGCCCATTGCCACTTTAGGCATAGAACCAACGTGTTTCAGGTTTACAGTGAACTCGGTGCAGGCTTTATCTACAACGATTTCCTGCATGTTGAACTGCATGGCATCATTGCCTTCAATAGTGATGTCACATTGAGCAGCGTAAACAGGCAAACTGGCAGCAGTTAACAACGCTGCAGCAATATATTTGATAGACATAAGTCACAATCTCCATGCTTAAAACAAGAAAAAGGCAGACGCAAAATGGCGTGTACCATGTCATGAAATCAGATAGAGCTATTGAAGCACGCTCTTACCCCAAGTGTAATTGACAGCGGTCAATGATCAATACAGAAGCCAGCTATATTTAAGGGGTTTTTAATAGGTTTTACCGATCGAGGTTCAAACTTAGGCTTTCTTTTACTTCTTCCATGACCACGTGGCTTTGCGATTCTGCCGCGACAGGCAAGCGTTTTAGTATATCACCTAGCAAGCGGCGATACTCTCGCATACCGCTAAGTCGGGCTTTAATCAGATAGTCGAAACTGCCTGATACTAAATGGCATTCCTGTACGTCTGGAATTAACAAAAGTTCTTGTTTTACTTTATCAAAAATCTCTTCCGATTTAGAGGCTAATTTAATTTCTACAAACACCAACATGGGTTTGTCTAAGGCGGCGGCTGAGAGTTTTGCGTGGTAACCGGTGATGATCTTGTCGCGCTCCATACGCTTTACACGCTCGGTACAGGGCGATGCCGATAGCCCTACGCGCTCTGCGAGCTCTGTCATCGGAATACGGCCTTCGCGTTGCAAAATATGCAGGATTTTTTTATCGATTCTGTCTAGTTGGTGCATTTCGCTTTTAAAGAAGAGTAGTGTGATTTTTTATAGTGAGAATCACTGCTTTAAGTCTAAATTTTAGCGGTATTAACTATAAGTCATTACTTAAAATAGTAAAAATACTCATAGATTGGGATGCTGGGGGTGGATGTCATTGGTACGGTCTAGACCTAGCTGAGTATCCCGTCAAGCGCTATGGTTGAAGTGTGCCATTCGTGAGCTTTGCAGTGGGGCAGTGGTCCACAGTGTGAAGTGAACGTTATAAAATTGCATCAACGTGTGTTGAGCAACACAACCCACCACTTTGCGCCGGAAATCCCTATGGATGCTTTGGCGATTAACCGCTATCACACTTCTGTCTGATTCATTATGACTCGTCCTTCTCAAGCAATTATTGATTTGGGCGCTTTGCGCCATAATTACCTGCTCGCGCGTCGCTTGCAGGATGGTCCTACTTTGGCTGTATTGAAAGCCAATGCCTATGGGCATGGTTCAGTACAGTGTGCCCATGCTTTAGCCGATGTGGCGGATGGGTTTGCTGTTGCTTTTCTAGGCGAGGCACTGACCTTACGAGAGGCCGGTATACGCCAGCCTATAGTGTTGTTAGAGGGCGTGTTTCACGCCGATGAACTAGAGTTGGTGCAGCAACATCAGTTGTGGACAGTAGTGCATCACGAAGCGCAAGTACGCATGATTGAACAACAGAATGATGTACGCGGTTTACGGGTGTGGTTGAAGGTAGATAGTGGTATGCACCGTGTGGGTTTTAGGCCCGAACAGGTGGCGGATGCCTACAAGCGTTTATTGGGTACAGCTAAGGTGACTGACATCACCTTCATGACACACTTCGCACGTGCCGATGAACCAAATAGCGATGCCACTGAAAAACAGTTGGCGGTATTTGAGTCCGCAGTAGAGGGCTTGGCTGGCGGGCGTAGTATTTGTAATTCGGCAGGCATATTAGAATGGCCAGAAGCCCGTCAAGGGTGGGGCCGAGCAGGGATTGTGTTGTACGGTGCAGACCCCACTCCCTATGAGCATGAACTGCAACCAGTGATGAGCTTACACAGTGAAATCTTCGCTGTACGCACTTTGTTGCCCGGCGAAGCCTTAGGCTACGGCGGGACGTATGTGGCCGAAGAACTGGTGCGAGTGGGCTTGGTTGCCGTAGGTTATGCCGACGGGTATCCACGCCGTGCGCCTAATGGCACACCGGTGAGCATTGATGGCCAGAAATCCCAGTTAATAGGACGCGTGTCTATGGACATGCTGACGGTAGACCTTACACATTTGCCCGATGCAGGCATAGGCAGTAAGGTGGAGCTTTGGGGCAAGCAGGTGGATGTGAACGCTGTGGCGAATGCAGCGGGCACTATCTCTTACGAGTTGATGTGCAATGTAAAGCGCGTGCCGTTGGTGTATCAATCCGAATAGGAAATTTTGTATTGTGATTTTGAATGCTGCAGGACTGATTGGGCTGTACCTACTTTGGCGCTATATTTGGAAGCTTGATCTGGCATGGCCATGGCGAGCGCTATTAAGCGTGGTGCCTATACTGATCGTTTTGCAGCACAGAATCGTGCAGTACCTGTTTGGTGGCAGCATTGCATCCCCCGAAATTTCGCCCGTAGCACTATGGGCGTTGGGGGCAAGCTTAGGCGCCGTGATTTTATTTGCCAGCTTTTTACTGATACGCGATGTGATTGGCTTGGTGGTGTTTGCCGTGTCGCGTGCTAAAGGGCGGGCAATATGGCGCAATATGCCAGTGGCGCACGGATTGTGCGCAGTGTCGGTAGTACTGGCAAGTATAGGCGTTTGGCAAGCCGTGAAGGTGCCAGAAGTAAAACGCTTTGAGCTCACCCTTCCGGGTTTAGCCAAAGAATTTGATGGCTACAAGGTTGTGCACCTCACCGACTTGCATCTGAGTAAGTTATTGCAAGGGCCGTGGGCCGAGCAGGTAGTGGCCCGTGCTAATGCCTTATCTCCCGACCTGATTGTGATTTCGGGTGACCTTATTGATGGCACGCCAGACGCTCGCAAAAATGATTACCCCCCATTAGGTGATTTACAGGCCAAAGATGGCGTGTATGCCGTAGCGGGTAACCACGAGTATTACGCCTACTTCAAACGCTGGATGCGTGTGTTTGATGAGCTGGGCATACGCATGTTAGAAAACGAACATGTAGTGCTACACAAAGACGGCGCCCAGTTAGTGTTGGCAGGTGTGCCCGACAAAATTAGTGCGAACTTTGGTCAGGTTGCACCTGATATTGATGTGGCATTAGCGAATGTACCTGCAGGGGTCCCCATTGTTTTATTAGATCACCGCCCCGGTAATATTTTGCGTAATGAGCCCAAAGGGGTAAGTCTGCAATTATCAGGTCATACACATGGTGGGCATATTCTGGGTATAGACCAAATCGTGCGTATTGCTAATGAAGGGTTTGTGTCTGGTCTCTATGAGGTAGGCACGAAGGGGGCTCAGTTGTATGTGGGTAATGGGGCGGGGCTATGGTCAGGTTTCCCATTGCGCTTAGGCCGTCCGTCTGAAATTGCTGAAATAACCCTGCGCAGTGATGCCCCGTAAACGCCTACGTTTTGGATGCTTGCCCTGGATAGCGCTGCTGTTCGCGGTAGCGGTGGGGTGGTGGTTTAGCCAAACGCCGTCGCACGATAGGGTGTGGGCCGATGATGTAGCTCAATTGCTAGAGGCGCGAGTAGACGGTAATACCGTACATTTGAACAATGTGCGTAATTTCACGTGGCGTTCAGAGGACGATTACACCGTTAGCTGGGAGTCGCGTGATTACCAGCTAGACCAACTACAAAGTGCGGACCTGATCTTGTCGTATTGGATGGGCCCGCACATTGCACACACCTTGGTGTCGTTTGGTTTTACAGATGGTCGCTACCTGACTTTTTCACTAGAGATACGTAAAGAAAGCCACGAGCAGTTTTCGGCATGGAAAGGCTTTTTTAGGCAGTATGAACAGGTGCTGGTGGCGGCGGAAGAAAGCGATATTATCCGCACCCGCAGCAATGCGCGTGGTGAAGATGTGTATATATACCGTGTGCAATTAGATCGGCCTGCCTTGCAGAGCTTATTTTTGGCCTATGTAGAGAAGGCCCAAGAGTTGCGCCAAACCCCCGAGTTCTATAACACCTTAACCAGTAATTGCACGACGGTGATCTACGAACTGGCGAAGGTGATTGTTCCCTTGCCTATGGATTACCGATTGTTGGCATCGGGCCATGTGGCTAAGTATGTACAAGAACAAAACGGGCTAACCCCCAATGTGCCGTATGAAACCTTGCAGCAGGCAGGGCATATCAATGAACGAGCTTTGCAGGCTGATCAAACTGGCGAAAATTTTTCCAGTGCTATACGCAGGGGCGTACCGGGTATTCCGTAGTGGGTTAATCGTGCCTACGGTAAAAGCCCAGTGCGACGCCTAAGCCCGCTAACAGCCCTGCACACCCTCTGTTTAGCCAGCGCAACGCATTGCCTGATAAGGCGCGCATCGCTTGTTTACCACTAAAGGCATACAGCGTCATCAACGCGATATCAATAAGGGCAGTGACGATCGCCAGAGTGGCGTACTGTTGAAATACGCCGCCTGTGGGTTGAATGAACTGGGGTAAAAAGGCTGAGAAAAACAGTAACCCTTTGGGGTTAGATAAGGCCACCAGCAGTGAACGTACAAAGGCCGTGCGACCACTGGGCGGAAGTTGCAGTTCTGCCGTAGAGGCATTCACCAGTTGTACGGGGGCGCGCCAAAACATCCATGCCAAGTACAGCAAGTAGGCTGCTCCAGCATATTTCACAATACTAAAGAGCAGCTCAGAGGCTTGCAGCACCGCGCCTAGACCAAACCCCACGGCAGAAATCAGTATTAGGTCAGACAAGGCTGCACCGGCAATGCCACATGCCGCGGTACGCATGCCACCGCGTGCACCATTATTTAACGCCAGCAACATGGTGGGGCCGGGCGTAACGGTCACAACCGCAACGGTTACGCTGTACAGCATGAGTGTCATCCAATCCATAATCCAACTGCCTAAAGGTGTGCGGTGCAAAGTGCCTATAGTGTAAAACTAAAAAAGCCCCAAGGCGTAAACCTTGAGGCTTTTTAGGGGTAGGGTGATTTGCGCTTTTTTTGCTTAGCCAGCTTGACGCTGACGTAGCAAAGACAGGGCGGTGTCTTCGATCATATCTTCTTGTCCACCAACCATGCCGCGACGGCCCATTTCGACCAAAATTTCGCGAGCAGGAATACCGAATTTTTGTTCGGCACGTTTAGCAAACAACAAGAATGAACCGTAAACACCGGCATAACCTAGTGTCAGGGCATCACGGTCAAGGCGGATTGGGAAGTCCATGATAGGAACAACCAAATCTTCCGCAACGTCCTGAATACGGAATACATCTACACCGGTGGGAATACCCATCAGATCCAATACGGCTACCAACACTTCCATGGGTGTATTACCTGCACCAGCGCCTAAACCAGCGGCAGCAGCATCAATGCGGTTAGCACCGGCTTCGATAGCGGCTACGCTGTTTGCTACGCCCATGGCAAGGTTGTGGTGACCGTGAAAGCCCAGTTCGGTTTCTGGTTTCAGCGCATCACGCACAGCAACCAAACGCTCTTTAACGGTGTTAGGCAGTAAGTGGCCTGCGGAGTCAGTGATGTAAATACAGTTAGCACCGTAGCTTTCCATCAGTTTGGCTTGTTGTACCAAACCTTCGGGGCTGTTCATGTGGCTCATCATTAAGAAGCCTACCGTATCCATGCCCAGTTCACGGCCTAGGGCAATGTGCTGTTCCGAGGTATCGGCTTCGGTACAGTGTGTGGCTACACGAATGGTGCTTACGCCCAAACCGTGTGCCATACGCAGGTGGTCTACCGTTCCAATACCAGGAATCAACAGGGCTGAAACCTTGGCTTGCTTCAGTTCAGGAATCACCGTGTTTAGGTATTCTTCGTCACTGTGTGCAGGGAAACCGTAGTTTACCGATGCGCCACCCAAGCCATCGCCGTGGGTAACTTCAATCAGAGGGATACCAGCGTCGTCCAGACCACGAGCAATAGTACGCATTTGCTCCAACGTGATTTGGTGACGTTTGGGATGCATACCGTCGCGCAGCGACATGTCATGCAAAATAATGTTGTTGTTGCTCATTACACAATCCTTGCAAAAGCGGGTGTTAGGCTTTGGCCAGCAGGCGCTCAGCAAACATTTCCGCTGTACGTGCAGCTGCTGCTGTCATGATGTCTAGGTTGCCCGAGTACTTAGGCAGGTAATCGCCCAAGCCTTCTACTTCTAGGTAGATGGATACACGGTTGCCGTCGAACACAGGGCCGTTCACCAAGCGGTAGCCGGGTACGTATTTTTGTACTTCAGCAATCATGGCATGCACGGATTCGGTGATGCGTTCTTGGTCTGGGGTGTCATCGGTTAGGCAGTGAACGGTGTCACGCATAATCATTGGTGGTTCAGCCGGGTTCAAAATAATGATGGCTTTACCACGACGTGCACCGCCTACACGTTCAACCGCACCAGCGGTAGTACGTGTGAACTCGTCGATATTTTTACGAGTGCCTGGGCCAGCAGAGCGTGACGACACCGTCGCTACAATTTCAGCGTATTCCACAGACTGCACGCGCGATACCGCATTCACCATGGGGATAGTGGCTTGGCCACCGCAGGTCACCATGTTGACGTTTTGGGCGCCTTCAACCAGCAGTTCTTGCAGGTTAACGGGAGGCACGCAGAACGGGCCAATCGCGGCAGGTGTTAAGTCAATCATCATGACGCCACGGGACGTGAGCTTGTCAGAGTTGTCTTTGTGTACATAGGCGCTGGTGGCATCAAAAGCGATTTGAATGTTGTCGGCCTCTACGTGGGGTAGCAAACCATCCACACCTTCAGATGTGGTTTTCAAACCCAATTCAGCAGCGCGTTTCAAGCCGTCGGATTGTGGGTCTACGCCCACCATCCAGACGGGTTCGAGTACAGGGCTGCGCATCAGCTTGGCCAGCAAGTCGGTGCCGATGTTGCCGGGCCCAATAATGGCAGTACGAATTTTCTCAGCCATGTATGTCTCCAGGGTAAAACAAAAGGTAAATGCGTATAAGGAGTTGGGGCTGCCTTTAGCCTACGAGGCTTAAGGGGAACAGCGACAACCAAGGAACATAAGTAATCAGTAACAGCACCGCCAGCATCGAAATGATGAAGGGGATAGCACCCACAATGGATTTTTCTAAACTGGTTTCACCCACACGCGAGCCTACAAACAAGTTCACGCCCACAGGTGGTGTCACCATGCCTATAGCCAAGTTGACGATAATCACGATACCGAAGTGCACGGGATCAATACCCACAGCAGTCACGACTGGCAGCAAGATAGGTACCAAGATAATGATGGCCGCCAAGGTTTCCATGAACATGCCCACAAACAGCAGTAGCACGTTGATCAGCAACAGGATCAGGATAGGGCTGTCGGTAAGCTGCACGATGTAGTCAGCGATCATGAACGGGATGCGTTCAATGGCTAGCATGCGGCCGAAAATAGTGGCTGTACCTACAATCACAATCACGGTGGCGGAAGTCAGGGCTGAGCCGGCAATCAGGCGGTACAGATCAGACCATTTCAGCTCTTTGTAGACGAACACGCCCACTATAAAACCGTAGATCACACCCACAGCAGCGGCTTCGGTAGGGGTGAATACACCACCATAAATACCGCCCAGAATAATCACGGGTACCAACAGCGCCCATTTCGCATCCCAAATGGTTTGCCAGATTTCAGCAGCGGAATAGCGTTTTTCAGAGCCCTTGTAGCCTTCTTTACGGGCTTTCAGGTAGGCGGTAATGATTAAGCCCACACCAATCAGCAAGCCGGGAATAATGCCAGCCAAGAACATCTGCGTAATAGACACGTTGGCCGATACCGCATAAATGATCATGGGAATGCTGGGGGGGATAATGATCCCAATACTGCCGGCAGACGCAATCAAGCCAACGGAATAGCCTTTGTCGTAACCCGCTTTAGTCATAGCTGGCAAAAGCAGGCCACCAATGGCGGCAACGGTTGCCGGGCCAGAGCCAGAAATCGCGGCAAAGAACATGCAGGTTACTACCGCAATAATGGCCAAGCCACCGGTGTAACGGCCAAAAAATACGTTTGCAACGTTAAGCAGACGGCGGGATAAACCACCTTGCCCCATTAAGTCACCAGCCAGAATAAAAAACGGCACGGCCATCAAGGGGAAGGAGTCAATAGAGGTCACCAGACCTTGTGCAATATAGGTGCTGCTGACTTTTCCGCTGTAGATCAGCGCTAAGGCAGACGATAAGCCCAGCGAAATCGCTACGGGTACGCGGATAATCAATAGCAGGGCAAAGCAGCCAAATAGCAATAATGAAATCATGACTGCCTCTCAATACGGATGATGCGAACTTCTTGCACGATTTTTTGCAGTAGGCGCAGAATAACCAGCCCAAACCCTACGGTTGGAGCCAGATAGATGTAGCCCATGGGAATACTGAGTGAGGAGGAGGTTTGGCCAAATTTGAATACTTTCATACTCAAGGCATAGCCTTCTTTCATCACCAACACGGCAAAGACGATGAACAGTACGTGCGCCAAAATGGTGGCGTAGCGTTGGTATAACTGTGGCAAACGGTTAGTCACCGCTTCTACACAGATATGCGCGTTTTCGCGTACACCATAAGACACACCGATATAGGTGGCCCAAATAAAACAGTAACGCGCCAGTTCTTCTGACCACGTTAGGGAGTCGTTCAGCACATAACGCATGAACACTTGCACGCCAATTAACAGCGACATCAGCGCAAGCAGTAGCACCAAGATACTTTCTTCAAAGTGCTTGTCTAAAAATTTAAGCATGGGGATCTCCTATGCCGGCAAGGTCGTCGGCAAGTGGGCAAGCTGTTGCTTGCCCACTCGAGAAAAAGTGTGGGCCGAGGATGTGGCCCTTCAGGGTAAATTAACGGCTGGCTTCAGCAACGATGCGATCAACAATGTCAGCACCGATTTTTTTCTTTACCAGCTCGTGCACAGGGCCCATGCGGTCAGCAAAAGCAGCGTGTTGTTCTGGTGTCAGCTCAGTGATGATGACGTTAGGCATGTTAGCGACAGCTTTCTCGTCGGCTTCTTGTGCTTGAGTGCGTTGGTAGTCAGTAGTCTTTTTAACGGCTTCGTCAAAAATAGCGCGGTCTTCATCGCTGAAGCTGTTGTAGACGTCAGGGTTGATCATCAAAGGCCACGGTGAGTACACGTGGTTCGTTTTGGTGATGTGGTTCTGAACTTCGTAGAACTTCATGTCGTAGAACAGGTTGATAGGACCTTCCTGTGCATCGAAAGTACCTTGCTGTAGCGCGGTGAACAGTTCACCAAAGGCTAAAGGAGCAGGGTTAGCACCTTCTTCTTTCCACGCGGCAATGTGCACTTCGTTTTCCATCGTGCGCATTTTCATGCCTTTCAGGTCGTCGGGCGACGTGATGGCTTTTTTGTTGTTGGTTAATTGGCGAAAGCCGTTTTCCCAGTAAGCAACCGCTTTAATACCTACAGGCTCTAGACTTTGTAGCAGTTGTTGGCCGATCTCACCATCCAAAACACGGTATACACTTTCACGGTCTTTGAACAAGAATGGAATATCCAGTGCAAAGAATTCTTTGTTGAAGTTACCCAGCACGGCCGATGAGGCAAAGGCCATGTCTACGTTACCTAACTGGATACTTTCAATCAGTTCACGCTCGCTACCCAATTGGGAGTTAGGGAAGATTTCTACCGTAATGCGGCCATTGGATTTTTCAGCAAGTTCTTTGCCAAGAAACTCAAATGCTGCTTGCCCAGTACTGGTGTTAGAGGAAGCATGACCCGCTTTCAGCACAACATTAGCGTGAGCCAAGCCAGCGAAAAGGGATACACAGAGGCCTAAGCCTAAGGTCAGGGTGCGATTGCGCAAAGTATTTATCAGCATGAGGAGTCTCCGAGTGTGACAAGGGTGGTGGGGCAAGATGTGACAGCGAGTATATAGACCTGTCATCGTTATTAATGAGGAAATTCTAGTATCAGTGGTAAAATTTTTCAACTATTGATATGTGTTCTCAATAAATGAGAATTTATTCGTGAAGCAGGGAGACGTAAAAGATGAGCAGTAATGTAGAGGCCATCAATGCGCTACGCAGCGTATTAGCCGCAGACGAGTTATTAATTGGTGATGCGATCAGCGACAAATACCGCCAAGACTGGAGTGGCGAGAAAGGTGGTGATCTAAGCGCAGTGGTGTTGCCGCGTAGCACGGATGCGGTATCGCAAATTTTGCGCATTTGTAATGAGCACGGTTGCCCAGTGGTTCCACAAGGAGGCCTGACAGGGTTGGCGGGCGGCGCTACACCTATTGATGGTTGTGTGGCTATTTCCATGGAACGCATGAATGGCATTCTGGAGCTGGATGGCATTTCTGGCACCATGACGGTATGGGCAGGCACGCCATTGCAAGTGATGCAAGAAGCCGCAGAAAAAGCAGGTTTCTTTTTTGCACTGGATTTAGGTGCCCGTGGTTCGTGTCAGATTGGTGGGAATATCTCTACCAACGCGGGTGGTAATCGCGTGATCCGTTACGGTATGGCGCGTGATTTGGTATTGGGCTTGGAAGTTGTATTGGCAGACGGTACGGTATTGTCCATGCTCAATAAAATGGTCAAAAACAACTCTGGCCCCGATATCAAGCAAGCCTTTATTGGTGCAGAAGGTACGTTGGGGGTGATCACCAAAGCTGTGGTGAAACTGCACCCACAAGTAAACGGTGCCAATACCGCTTTGATGGCCTTAGAAAGTTTTGACGGCGTAGAAAAATTGCTGATGTATGCACAGCAGCAGTTGTCTGGCCAAGTCAGTGCGTTTGAGGTGATGTGGAACGACTACTACAAAGAAGCCACAACGGATGGTGGCATTCGTGCTCCGCTGCCTGCTGACTACCCCATTTATGTGTTGATGGATCAGCAAAGTGCCAACCCACAACTGCAAGCCGCACAATTTGAAGCCGTGTTGGAACATGCCTTGGAAGAGGGCTGGGTAGTGGACGCCGCTGTGGCGCAGTCGCATGCTGATGCTGAAGCATTCTGGGAACTGCGTGATGCGATTGCTGAATTGCTGCAAGCTTACGCCCCCACCATTAACTTCGATATCTCGTTCCCCATTTCTAGCATTGGCCGTTGTGTAGAGACTTTAAAAGACGTGATGTCGTCTCAGTTTGATGGGATTCGTGCCATGTTCTTTGGACATGTGGGCGATGGCAACATACACGTAGTAGTAGGCCCTTTCCCTGATGAAGCCACAGGCCTTGCGATTGAAACGGCTTTCTATGAAGTGGTGCGCAACAATGCGGGTTCAGTATCGGCAGAGCACGGTATTGGCTTGCACAAAAAACCATGGTTGCCTTACAGCCGTAGCGCCGCAGAACTGCACACCTTGAAACTGATGAAGCAAGCACTGGACCCACGTAATATTCTGAACCCAGGAAAAATTCAGGATTAAGCACCGCTGCATCGTGTTTTACACTACACCCCAAGGGTTGGATGACTCCAGCCAATGGGGTGTTTTTTTATGTGAGACGTCTATGCGAGAGAAAGGGCAGAAAACCAAATCCACGTATTTTTGGTTGGCCGACGACGATGTGGCGGAGTTTAGTCGCGCACTACGCGAGGCATTGCCCACGTTGTCATGGCGATGCTCACACCCCAGCCCCGATCATTTGGTGGTGCATCAGTTTGATACGTTAAGCGACGCGCTGCACTGTGGCGCCTCGCCGTATGTGAGCCAAGCTTTTGCTGATTTTGATCATTCGGCGCTGCAGTTTTTGCTTTATCAGCCTAAGGCCGTCAGCACAGTGATAGATAACTATGCGCCTGCTTATAGGTATCCACACAGCTTCATCATGGCGGAGTGCGGGCGCATGGTCATACGGTGGAACACACTAGATGGTGATGAGGTCACTCAGGCAGCATTGGCGGCGCAACTTAAGCTGATTTGGACGGTGTTTCAGCAGTGCACCTTACCCGCTAAGGTGCAAAGTACTGCAGGTTATGCGGTATCGGGCTTTAGGATAGGGAGGGTGATGCTGGAAAAAGTGAAAGCCGAGTCTTTATATTTAAAAGCAAACGGCCCATTTTGTGTGTTGAGTGAGCAAGCCGGTCATTAGCAAGGGGCACTGCAGTGGTAGAGCAGTACGATTTTATGTACGACGACAGAATGTTTAGCTCACGTACCACCACGTAAATATCACATTGCCTGTTACAGCAGTGCGCGTATTTTATGCCCCAAGCGTTCAGCTTCGTCTTGCGAAGCTATGTTGGTAAAACCAAGTAGTAGGCCAGAGTGCACGGGATCGTGTGTAGACCACTGTGATAAGGCATGTGCATACATACCATGTTCTCGCATGCGCTGTGCGATCAGCGTATCGCTAGTGTGATCGCCTAGGCGCAGCACTAAATGCATGCCGCCGGGTTGTGGATCTATAGAAATACGGGTGCCTAATGCCTTTGCTAAACCAGTGGCAGTAGCCGTGCGGCGTTCAGCATACAGCTTACGCATGCGCTGAATGTGGCGGGCGAAATGCCCTTCTGCCATGAAGGTGCTGACCAGTTGCTGAGTCAGGGCAGGGATGCCATTGCCTACTACCTGGTTGATGTGCTCAAAGACGGAGATCAATGCTTCAGGCACCACCAGATACGCCAGCCGTATACCCGGAAACAGCACTTTGCTAAAGGTGCCTGCATACAGCACGCGACCATGCCTATCCAAACTTTTTAAGGCGGACAGCGGGCGGCTAACATAGCGGTACTCGCCATCGTAATCATCCTCAATAATCCAGCTTTTTTGCTGTGCAGCCCACTCCAGTAAGGCGTGGCGTCTAGTGAGTGATAGCGTGACGCTTAATGGGCTTTGGTGGGCTGGGGTCACAATGGCAGCGGCAGCGTGTGGGGCATGTTCTAGGCCATATTGCACATCCAGGCCCTCGACATCCACAGGGATGGCTGCGGCGGTTAAGCCAGCATGGTTGATGAGTTCGCGGGTAGGGGGATAGCAGGGGGTTTCTATCCACACCTGATCGCCTTTTTTTAATAGGGCCTGAATCACAAGGTTCACACTTTCACGGTAGCCAGAGGTGATAAAGACTTGTGCTGGGCTGCAATGAATACCGCGTGCTACGTGCAAGTGAGCAGCAAGGGCTGAGCGTAACGCGGGTAAGCCGTTCTCAGGTGGGTAGCGTAAATCAATAGCGTGTGTGGCTCGCAGTTGTCGTGCGCCCAGTCGCGCCCAAATTTTTCTAGGGAAGGCGTCTAAGGCGGGTATGCCCATTTGAAAGGGCAACAACTGCGAAGTGTGGGTGGTGTCTGACGCGGTAGAGGGGGCATGCTGATGCGGTAACGGCGTGCTTACAGCGCCAGCCAGTAAGCCAGGGGTGATGACTGTGCCAGCTTGGCCACGCGGTTGTACATACCCTTCAGCATGCAGCAGCGCATAGGCCATTTCAACCGTACCACGTGCCACACCTAGTTCTTTAGCAAGTGCGCGGGCAGAGGGAATACGATCACCGGGTTGTAGTGAGCCTTGCGCAATGGCGGATAGAAAACGCTCATAAATTTGCCGGTAAAGTGGCTCAGAATCGGATGAGGCAGGTAGTGTACTGGCAGTAGGTAATGAAATCATGGCCTAGTCAAAAGATCAATTTATGGCTCTTTTGAGTGTAGCATGTGGCTCCTACAATACAGACTCAACTCGGTGCACAGCATCGTGCACCATAGCTTTGGGAATCACCATGAGTCATCCGGAAATCCGTACTGTAGAAAGCACCGAAGCGCTGTATGCTTGTTTTTCAGTCATGCACGAATTGCGCCCGCACCTTAGCGATGCGGCCGACTTTGTGAAGAGAGTAGAGCGTATGCGTAGCCAACATTACGCGCTGCTAGCGGTGTATGAGAAGCATCAACCCGTCGCGTTAGCAGGGTATAGGCTTCAAGAAAATCTGGTGTATGGCCGCTTTATGTATGTGGATGATCTAGTGGTGACTGCCCACAGTCGCAGCAGTGGTCATGGCGCACTATTACTGAACACACTAGAAGGTATTGCTGTAGAACAGAACTGTGCCAAATTGGTATTAGACACCGGTATAGATAATGCGTTGGCGCAGCGTTTTTATTTCAGGCAAGGTTTGTTAACCGGAGCCATACGTTTCAGCAAATGGTTGGGAGTACACGCAGCATGAGTATCTTGCGTTTAACGTGCAGTCCTCAAGGCACACAGTCTGAAAGCTATCAACTATCTCAGCATATAGTGCAGCATCTGTTACGTGCTACACCAGAGGCAGAACTGCTAGAGCTAAACACCCATGCATTACCCCATGTGGATGCAGAGTATGCCGCCACATTGGGTGCCCCTGTAGACCCAGAAAAGCAAGATACTGGTTCGTTAGCATTGTCCGCGAGTTTGATGCGCAGTCTGGCAGCCGCTAGCAGTGTAGTTATTGCGACGCCCATGCATAACTACACCGTGCCATCAGGCTTAAAAGCCTGGATAGACCATGTGGTGCGAGTACGTCATAGTTTTCACGCTACACCCGAGGGCAAGGTAGGAACACTTAGCGATAGACCGGTGTATGTGGCGCTATCGTCTGGTGCACTCATTGCAGGGGAACAAGCCCGCCAACCGGACTTTTTAACCCCCTATTTGCGCACCGTTTTTGCCACTATAGGTATTCACGATGTGAATTTTTTTTCCGTACAAGGCAGTGCATTTGGTGAGCAGGCGCTAGCGTTGGCGCGTCAGCAGGCTAAGGCCGACATTGCCCAGCATTTTGCTAACCGCCGCTAGTGCAACCCTTATTTTTATAGGAATACTCAAATGACTACACGACTAGACTACAACCACGTTTCCCCCGCAGGCGCTAAAGCCCTAAACGGTGTATATGGCTATGTCACGCAGTCTGGCTTGTCACCTATTTTGGTGGATTTGGTGTACTTGCGTGTTTCGCAAATCAACAATTGTGCGTACTGCTTAGATTTGCACTCCCGCGACTTATTGAAGCGTGGGGTAGCGATGGAAAAAATAGCGTTAGTGCAGGCATGGGCAGAAGCTGGTCTGTTATTTGATGAGCGTGAGCGTGCCGCATTGGCGTGGGCAGAAAGCGTGACTAACGTTGCCACTACCGGCGTGCCTGATGCCGCCTTTGAGGCAGTGAGTGCTGTGTTTAACGAGAAAGAAGTGGCCGATCTGACCATTGCCATCAGCGTGATGAATGCGTACAACCGCTTGGGTGTGAGCTTTAGGAAAACACCCCAAGCAGTTGCAGATGCGATGGCTAAAAAGGGCTAATAGTAGGTGTGTACCAGCCGCTTAGGCGGCGCGGTACCCAAGGGCAGTACTAATTTGCATGGCGGTGCTTTGTACCGTAGCGACTAGCTGTTGCATACGGCCAGGGGGCATGTATTCCACGGTGCTGGAAACGCTGGCTGCAGCCACAATTTGATTACGCCCGTCGCGAATGGGGGCGGCCACACACCGAATGGTGGATTCATCCTCGCCCAAGTCAAAGGCGTAACCGCCTTGCGCATAATGACGCATCATCTGTAGCCACTTATCGCGTTCGCAAATAGCTTGTAGGTGAGCCGGGCTACGATCGTATAAATCTAGCCATTGCTGTTCGCTTTGATCCAGTAATAGGGCTTTGCCGATGCCAGTAGAAAATAAAGGTTTATTGCCTCCCACGCGGGAGCTGATTTCTACAGGACGGCGGCTAGAGATTTTTTCCAAGTACACAATAGAGTCTTGGGAAGGCATACCTAAGTGCACGGTGTCAGAGGTTTGGCGTGCCAGTTCTATTAACAGAGGTTTGGCAAGTTTAACCAAATCAATCTGTGCTTGTGCTTGGTAGCCCAAGCCTAATAGAGCATGCCCCAAACGATAGCCTTGATCGGGCTCACGACGTATGTAGTGGCGCTGTTGCAAGGCGCTAAGAATACGGTGGGCCGTGCTGTATGTCATGCCGGTGACTTTAGCTATTTCAGATAAGTCATCAATACCGCTGGCAACAGCGTCAATAATATCCAACCCACGAAGCAGCGTTTGGCTAGCTTGGGTCTTGTTTTTTTTCTCTTCAGGTGCGGGCCAATGAGCTTCCCCTGACCGATTACCTTGATCTATCACAGCAAATGTCTCCCGCTATGTTTGGATGAGCGTCGTTTTAGCATAGCGCAAATGGCTACTTGATTGATCAGTTACCATTCGCAAGCAGGACTATATAACATACATAGCGGGAAAGCATAGAGTGCTTGGGTACATCTACAGCGATCTTTACTACGGGAGAGCCTGAATAGGTATGCCCAACGGTCTATGCTAGATTGGGTGTGTAGGGTGTTGCGTCATTAACGGTTCATACAAGGAGACGGTAATGGGACATGACCATACATACGATGTACCCGCCATGGGAGAGTTGTTAAAAGATGCACCCAGTAACTGGGGGCGTTGGGGGCCTGACGATGAGGTAGGGGCACTCAACTTTTTAACCTCATCCGAAGTGCTGCGAGGGGTTAAGCACATACAGCAAGGTAAGGTGATTACCCTGCAACGGCTGATTGGTGATCCTAGGGGGGACCCAGTATGGCCGGGACGTACACCGGCAGTGCGGACGATGGTAATGGATGAGTCCAGTTGGGACGGAGACGCTAAAGGGGCGCCGCAATTCCCGGGTGGGATGCATTATTCCGATGACAAAATAGAGGCTTTTTTACAAGGCTCTACGCAGTACGATGCGCTAGGCCACGTGTGGTACGACGGCCAAATCTGGAATGGCTATGATGCTCGCACTACGGTAGGGGGTATGCATAAAGCCAGTGTAGAGCCCTTGGCGCAACGAGGGATTGTGGGGCGTGGCGTGTTGCTGGATATGGCTAGGTTTAGAGGTAAGTCGTCCTTAGATAAAAAAGAGACTTTCACTCACAAAGATCTAGAGGCATGTGCCAGGGCTCAAGGCCATACCATTGATAAGCACGATATTGTGATTATTCGCACGAACTTTCTCTCGCAGTTTTTTGAGGACCAAGAACAGTTTTATCAGGATTTTTGCGAGCCTGGCTTATGTTATTCTCGCGAGTTAGTAGAGTGGTTTTACGAGAAAGAAATTCCCAACTTAGTGACTGATACCATCGCGAATGAAACCACCTACGATCCTAAAACGGGTGTGGCATTACCATTGCACTGCGCGTTAATGCGTAACTTGGGAGTGACCTTAACGGAAATCTGCGACTTGGAGTCATTGGCACACAGTTGTGCAACCGATGGCCAATACACCTTTTTATATGTGGCTGCTCCGCTGAAAATTTATCAAGCATCAGGCTCACCGGTGAATCCGGTAGTGATTAAGTAGCGCAGTGCTTTCTCACGTATAAAAAATGCCGCATTAAATGCGGCATTTTTTGTGGTTGGCTTCAGCAATGATGTATAGGTTTAGCGTTTTTTTAACCAGTCTTGATACGCGGAGCGCGTCACGCTGGATACCGATTCCAACACTTTCTGATGCGTGACTTGATGGCGCACAGCCAAACGGGCGTCAGCCACCGCTTTGGATTTGCAGAACCAGTGGCAACTGTGTTGAAACAAGTACAGCTCAGCAGACAAGTGAAAGGCACGTCCCTTAGCATCTAAGCCGTCTTCGTTATCCACAACGTAGCGTAAACCTACCGCGTGAATGGCGAGTAATTCGCGAAAATCACGGGTAATGGCGGGTAAAAAACGCTCCGCATACGGTACACACATGGGCAACGTCACCATACTGGCTGCTTCTAGGCTTTCTTTTTGTATGGAGGTAGCCAGAGTTTGGATTTGTGCAGCAACGGCACGTTCTGTCTGGGCGTAGGTTTCCAGCACCTGCAACTGACGCATATCGTCGGTTTCTTTGATGGCGCGAGTGTAGCCTTGCGTCAGCGTTTCCATGTGGCGCTCAAGCTGTAGATTGGATAGATGGCGGCCCAGTAGTGCAATATGTGTGCGCTGATATTTAGCGCGCAGCACATGCCACACCACAAAGACAGCCAACAGGGTTAATGCAATATCCATTGCTTGAATTCCTTAATCGTCCAGTGAAATATGGTCAGCTAAAACAAAAAGCCCAAACACGTGTTTGGGCCTGTATTCGACCTATATTAGTGCGGCCGATTGTAGCACTTGCGGGCTAATTCTAGGTGAGCACCTAGCCCTTAGGAAAGGTCTCTACCATAGAGGGGCGTTTGGATACATCCGCGAACCACTGCGCCAATTTAGGGTGTGTGGTGCGCCAATCTTTGTCAGGAAAACGGAAGTCCAAATAGCCCAGTGTGCAGGCACCAGCAATAGCACCAGCGTGGAAACCACCTGTAGTCAGGGCATCAAACCACTTGTTTTCTAAATCATCTAAGCCTGAGTCTACTTTCGCCATTTGGCCGTTAAACCAGTCTTCCCAATACAGCTCTTTGGGGCGCATAACGGTTTCGTAGCGACACAGTAGGCAGGCATCCAGCATGGCGTCACCTAAGGCTTCTAGCGTTAGGATCTCAAAGCGTCTATCAGCGGGGTATAGGCTGTCTTCTGGGCTACCTAGGCTGTCCACGTATTGCGAAATCACACGGCTATCAAACAGCGGCGCACCATTAGGCAA
This sequence comes from Paenalcaligenes sp., assembly GCA_052103955.1. Lineage (GTDB taxonomy): Bacteria > Pseudomonadota > Gammaproteobacteria > Burkholderiales > Burkholderiaceae_B > Paenalcaligenes. The sequence continues at coordinate 172,513 of JBQELO010000006.1, forward strand.
AATAGCGCAAGGCACTTTTCCGGATGAGTTCACGGCAACAATAGTAGGGTCACGTACTACTGGGCCTGCTGCAGAGCCTAGGATTTCGATGGAATCTTGTACGTTACGTTCCCAAGCAGCCACCATGACTTTGCGTACATAGGGGGAGGCGGGGGAGTGAAATAGTCTCATGTTGATTATCCTTATTGTTGATGTAGCGCTGCTACGAAATGGGTGGGCTTTATAGGCCTATATGATGAAGTTTGCCATGGCTGGAGCCTGTGGCGTCTGAATTCTCTTTAAGCTGACTTAGCATGTATTCGATGGAGAAGCTTACGTGTTCACGCATGATGGCGCTGGCACGAGCTCCGTCGCGGTTGGCTAAGGCACGCGCAATACGGTGATGATCATCGTGGGTGCGGATGAATATCTCACGGCTTTTCCAGATGATGACGCGGTCTGAAATCAGAGGCACGTTATAAATCTGGTCAATCATTTCTTTCACCCATGGGTTGGCTGAATATTCCATGATGTTGCCGTGAAACGAGACGTTCATTTGACGGTACGCCGCGTGGTGTTCAGGCAGTAGCGTTTCACTGGCCAGTAGCCTGTCACCTTCTACTACTAAATCGTGCAAATCTTCGGCACGTTTTTCCGTCATGTTATCGGCCGCTAATTTACAGGCCAGAGCTTCAAGTTCAGCTCGTACTACAAACGCATGGCGTATGTGAGCGGGCGAATATTCCCTCACATGAAAGCCTTTGTTGCTTTCATAAACCACTAAGCCGGTCTGCGCCAGCATCGACAAGGCAGTGCGTAGTGGTGTGCGCGACACACCCAGCATTTCTGATACTTGGTTCTGGTGCAGTTTTTCTCCTGGTTGCAATTCCCCAGACAGTATGGCTTCGCGCAGTCTTTCTGCGACAGCTTCTGCGTTGGTTTGGTGTCCAGTCATGACGGTGTTCCTGTTCGGGGTTTTCCCTCGATTATGGATTGATCTGAAAAAATGTATCCATTAATTGTTATATTAGCCGTAAATTTCAATCTGAAGGCTTTTTTAACTATAGATTGGATACATTTTCTTTGCAATGAGATGAAGGTTTAAGCGAAATGTCAGGTTTTTGTTTGGTTACAGGTGCTGGTGGTGGCATAGGCAATGCAGTAGTTAGTCGCTTGGCGGCGGACGGGTTCAAGGTATTAGCGGCAGATTTGTCGCGAGACAAAGCAGCACAGGCTTTGGCGGGCGTATCCGGGTCAGGGCACGAGGCCGTAGCACTGGATGTATCCGATGAGAAAGCGGTTGATGCGCTATTTGCAAAGTATGACATAGACCAAGTGGTGGCTGCAGCGGGTGTCCTACTGTTTGCCCCCAATGGTGATAGACCACTTATCACTGAAATGGAGTTGGCCGATTGGGAGTTGACTCAGCGAGTGAACTCCACTGGCACCTTCTTATTGACTCGTGCGTTCTTGCGCAGAGCAAACCAACACAGCATTAAAAATGGTCGTTTCGTGGGCTTTGCCTCGGTAGCGGCTCAGTTAGGTGGATACCGTTCTAGCTCGGCATACATTGCCTCCAAATCGGCAGTGTTGGGCTTTATGAAAGCGGCGGCACGTGAGTCTGCTCACTTAGGCGTCACGGTGAACTGCGTTGCCCCTGGGCTTATTGATGCGCCAATGTTGCATCAGTCTTTGGATCCAAAGGACTACCACACCGTTACCGGCAACATCCCACTGCAACGAGTAGGTACACCGGCTGATGTGGCCGGTGCCGTCGCCTTCTTGATGAGTGACGACGCTGCCTACATCACCGGGTCGGTGATTGATGTGAATGGTGGCTACAGAATGCAGTAACAGGTTGGTTGCCCGCAGTGCGGGCAACCGTCAAAGGAGGAGTGATGATTAAAACGATAAAAACACTAACGAATGCCTTAGCGTGGTTATCTGGTTTGTCGGTGGCATTGATGATGTTTCATGTGATGGCCGACGTATTGGGCAAGTACTTGTTCCATATGCCTGTGCCGAGTACGGCTGAAGTAGTGGCCAACTACTACATGATTGCTTGTGTGTTCTTAGCACTGGCCTACATCGAAGCGCGTGGCTCAGCTATTTCGGTGGATTTGGTTTACGACAGCGTTGGTCCACGCGCTCAGGCGTGGATGCGCAAAGTAGGGCAGATAGGCACCTTAGCTTTTTATGCGGGCTTAGGTTGGTTTTCGTGGGATGTATCCATGCGCGCGCTCAGAATCAATGAAAGTGTGGATGGCTTATGGCGGGTAACGGTGTGGCCAGCCAAGTTCATGCTGCCATTGGGCTTAGCCATTGCGTGCATTGTGCTGTTGCTGAAGATTTTTGGTGGCGACCGCGTCAAGTTAGTTGAGACCGTAGAGTCCACCCCCGAATTGTAAGGAAGCAGCATGGATCGCATTGAAATTGGTTTTCTAGGTATTGCTCTGATGCTGGGACTTATAGGCGTGCGTGTGCCTATAGGGGCGGCGATGGGGGCGACGGCATTTGTGGGTATCTGGGCCATGATGGGCTGGAAGGCCACGGTGGGTATTGTGAAGGCAGTGCCCTTTCACCTGATTGGTGATTGGAACTTGTCTGCTGTGCCTATGTTCTTGTTGATGGGTTTTATTGCCGTCGAGGCAGGGCTGACTAAAGGGTTGTTTGGGGCAGCTCGTGTATTGCTGTCTTGGTTACCCGGTGGGTTGGCATCGTCTACGACGGTAGCGTCGGCCTTGTTCGCTTCGGCGTCGGGATCATCGGTAGCAACGGCGGCGGCATTTTCCCGTATTGCTGTGCCCGAGATGTTGAACGCTGGGTACAACAAAGGGCTGGCTACAGGATCGGTTGCCGCAGCCGGTACCTTAGGGGCATTGATTCCACCTTCTATCCTGATGATTGTGTTTGGGATGATGCTGGACACCCCCATTAAGACACTGTTTATTGCTGGCATTATCCCTGGCATTTTAACGGCAGTGATGTTTTTGATACTGATCACCGTACGCTGCTATTTGAATCCTAGCTTGGCACCAGCGGTGAAAATCGAGGTCACCAAAGCTGAAAAGTGGGCATTGATTAGTGACTCATGGCCATTGCCTGTGCTGATTCTTGGGGTGATGGGCGGTATTTTCTCAGGCATCGTTACGGCCACCGAAGCCGGTGCTGCAGGCGCTTTCTTAGCATTCTTGCTGGCGGTGATGCGTCGTCGTTTGAGCTACGGCATCATGCGTAAAGCCTTGATTGATACCGCAGCGGGTACGGCTGAAATTTTCATGGTGATGCTGGGTGCTGCGTTGTTCTCGCGCTTTGTGGGTTTTGCGACTATTCCTACCTGGATTGTGGGCGCCTTTGATGGCTTTTCCACACTGCAAGTGCTGCTGCTAATTTGTTTGCTGTTCTTGGTGCTGGGGGCGTTTTTAGAGTCCATTTCTATCATGTTGTTGTGCTTGCCCGTATTGGGGCCGCTGCTTATGGCACACGACATCAACTTGATTTGGTTTGGGATCCTGACCATCAAGCTGTTGGAGATTGGTCTGGTTACACCGCCCATGGGTATGAACGTGTTTGTTATTAAGTCGTCTATGGGCGACCGCGTCACGCTAGGTGAAATCTTCAAAGGGGTGAGCTGGTTCATCGCCATTGATTTTGTCACGTTGGCATTGTTAATTCTGTTCCCCGCCATTTCGTTGTGGCTGCCTAGCTTCATGCAAGGTTAATAAAACTCTAGGAGAGAGACATGAAAAAGATTGTACTTACGGCCATTTCCTCGTTGGTATTAGCCACCACAGCCCATGCTGAAACCTATCAAGCCACTAACTGGATGGCGCCCATCCATATTTTGAATGGCGTGGCCTACGAGCGTTTTATTGCGGATGTAAAAGAAGCGACGGGCGGCAAGATAGACTTCGAGCTGTTTTCGTCAGCATCCTTGGTGCCTGCACAAACTACCTTGAGTGCTGTGGGCGATAGCGTGGCTCAGTTAGGTGTGGTGGCGTCTTCTTACACCCCATCAGAACTACCCTTGTCCGGCATGATTAACGACTTGTCGTTTGTGGCGGATGATGACATGGCAACCGCCTTAGCTGTAACGGAAATCACCTTAAATAACCCTCGTCTGGTAGAGGAGTTCGCGAAGCACAATACGGTGACGTTAAGCGGTTACTCCACACCTACCTACTTGTTTTTCTGCATGAACGACTTGGGTGATGTGAACTCGCTTAAAGGGAAAAAAGTACGTACCGCCGGTACAGCACAAAATGAGTGGATCGCATCCATGGGTGCTATTCCCGTCAATGTGCCTATGGGTGATGTGTATTCCGGTTTAGAACGAGGTTCTATTGATTGCACCTTGTCTGACCCAACTAACTTGGTTTCAGGCTACAAACTGGCCGAAGTTGTGAAGACAATCACCATGTTGCAGCAAGGTACTGTGCTGGGGTTGACCTACGTGTACAACAAAGACTTCTGGGAAGAAATTGGTCCTGAAAACCGTAGAGCACTGTTAGACGTAACGGCTCGTAATGTGGCCCGCACCCAAATTGCTTACTCTCAGTTTGTGGATACTGGCTTAAAAGAGTCTAAAGAGCGCGGTATTGCTATTAATGAACCTGATCCTAGTTTGGTAGAGGCGTTGGCGAACTTCCGCCAAGGGTTGATTGAGCGCACGCCAGGTCGCACAGCACAAGAACGTCGTGTGGCAGATCCTAGCGAATTGGCTAACGAGTTTTTGGCACTGCAAGACAAATGGAGCAAATTGTTGGCAAACATCGATCGCTATGACGAAGATGCGTTGACGGCTCTGATTGATGCTGAAATCTACAAAAAAATTGATGAAAACAGCTACGGGCTGTAAGGCATTCTAAGGACTACAACGCCAATGAATGACTGCATTCAACAAAGCGCTATTGTGACGGGAGCAGGCTCGGGCATTGGCCGAGCCATTGCTCACCGTTTAGCGGAAGATGGTTTTTATGTGATTGTGGTGGATAGGGCCGAGGTGCCAGCTTATGAAACCGTGAGCCAGTTGCAAGAACGTGGTTTCATGGCCAGAGCCGAAGTCCTAGACATTACCGATGCTGTCGCTACTCAACGCTTAATAGACGGTGCTGCTCACCTACGTGTGTTGGTGAATAACGCGGGTATTTTCGATGTGAAGGCTTTTGATGACCTGAGCGTAGACGATTTCCGTCGTATGTATGACATCAACCTAGTCAGCATGTTTACCCTGTCTCAACAAGCCGCACGCAAGTTGCCGCGTTGGGGGCGCATTATTAATCTGGCTTCCCGTGCTGCATTTGGGGCCAGAAATTATGCGCATTATGTGGCCTCTAAGGCGGCGGTGGCAGGGTTTACCAAAGCGTTGGCACTAGACCTGGGTGATAAACAGATTACGGTGAATGCCGTGGCGCCAGGGGTGATTCAAACCACGATGTTGTTGGCACGACCTGACCTGCACTTGCTACGCGAACAGCAGCCAACGGGCGAGCTAGGTATGCCTGAGGATATTGCCCATGCCGTGTCGTACTTTGCGGATCCACGCGCCAACTTTGTGACAGGCCAAGTGCTGATAGTAGACGGAGGCCGTTCGGTGGGCGGCACCGCTGCTTTTTAAGGAGGTACAGCAATGTCTATTGAACCTACTTCATTAGCGGGGCGTACGGCCATCGTGACGGGAGCGGGGCAGGGCATAGGCGAAGCCATTGCTCTTGCTTTAGTAGCAGTAGGCGCACGCGTCATTGCGGTAGATTGTGAAAAATCGGGTATTGCCGCGTTGGCGGCAGCCCATCCCAACCTTATTACTCCGGTGGTAGGTGATGTCACGGATACTGCACTGCCCGAGGTATTGGGTACTACCTTAAGTGCCCTTGGTGCCGAGGTGGATATCTTGATTAATAACGCTGGGGTTGCTCGTGGTACCCATGCGTTAGGTACGTCTGACGATGACTTGCAGCGCTATTTTGATATCAATGTAAAAAGTATTTTTGCGTTGTCTCGCTGGGCGATTGCGCGGATGTTGGCACGCAAGAAGGGTGGCGCTATTGTGAATACAGCATCGGTATATGCGCTGATCGGGGCGCATAACTCGGCTGGCTATTCCATGTCTAAAGCCGCTGTAGTGGGTATGACCCGCCAGATGGCGACTGATTTTGGTCCGTCAGGTATACGGGTGAATGCGGTAGCACCGGGGTTGATCGAAACCCCGTTAACGGCTGAACGCATTCGCTCTGAGCCTTGGCGTCGCCACGTCATGATAGAGCAAACGCCGTTACCGCGAGTGGGTACGCCTACGGATATTGCACGTGCGGTACGTTTTTTAGCGTCAGATGAAGCCTCGTTTATTACGGGGCAGGTATTAACTGTAGACGGCGGGTGGGCCATGGGTAGGTTCCCGCGTCAGGAGGCTGTTGATGCAGAGTAAACCATTGCCTGCAGCATGTGATTTATTAGTTGTAGGCTCGGGGGCAGCAGGTTTTGCGACGGCTATTTCAGCAGCCAAGCATGGCTTGAACCCCATTATTATCGAGAAAGCTCAGTGGTTTGGCGGTTCCACTGCCTTATCGGGTGGTGCCATTTGGTGCCCAAATAATCATTTGATGACGGCGGCAGGTATGCAAGATGACCCCGCTGCTGCCAGACGCTATTTACAGACAGAAACGGGCGAGCGTTTTAACGCTGAGTTAGTGGATAGCTTTTTAGAGCATGCCCCTACCGCCATACGCTTTTTTGATGAAAACACGGCACTGAAATTATCGTATAGGCCCTTTTCGCCTGATTATCACCCCGAAGCAGAGGGCGCAGCCCTAGGTGGTCGGGTGATGGACCCCGTGGAGTACGATGGCAAACGTTTGGGCAAAGAGCTCGCACGGTTACGCCCCCCTATACGTGAATTCACCATTTTGGGTGGTTTGCAGTTGGGGCGTATGGGGCTGTTTCACTTTCCCCGTATGACCAGACAGTTCACATCGTTTGTGTGGGCAGCCAAAGCCGTGGCGACGTATTACAAAGATCGCCTTACACACGGTAGAGACACCAAAATTAAGCTGGGTGCCGCACTGGTTGCGCCGTTGGCAGAAACCGCTTTTGAGTTGGGGATTCCGGTCTTCACCCAGTGTGCGTTGACGTCCATAGAGCGTGACGAGACAGGGCGAGTCGTGGCTGCCGTTGTGCAGACACCCGAGGGCGAGCAGCGTATCAGCACTACCGCAGGAGTGGTGTTATCGGCGGGAGGGTATCCACAAGATGCAGAGCGTCGTGCAGCCACGGTGCCGCATGTGAAAGCGGGGTTGCCACATTATTCTATGGCGCCAGAAAGCGCTACGGGTGGGGGCATACGCATTGCTGAGCAAGCTGGCGCGAAGTTTGTCGACACTAATTCTGATGCTGCAAGTTGGGCACCTGTATCGTTGATTCCTCAACCAGATGGCTCTACACGGCCCTTTCCGCATCTGTTTATGGACCGTGCTAAGCCGGGTGTGATTGCCGTTGGGCATGATGGGCAGCGTTTTACTAACGAGGCCGTGAGCTATCACGATTTTGTGCAGAATATGGTAGCCAAGCTACGTGAGGAAAAACGGCAATCAGCATGGTTAATTTGTGATCATGCCGCGTTGCGTCGTTATGGCTTGGGGGCGGTGCCGTGTGCGCCGGGGCGTATAGGGCGTTATTTACGGTCTGGGTATTTAAAAACAGGTGCCACGGCAGCCGAACTTGCCCATGCAACAGGTATTGATCCGGTAGGCTTAGCGCAGACTATCCAGCACTTCAATGTGCATGCGGTAGCTGGGGAAGATCCCGCTTTTGGTAAAGGTTCTACCCCCTATCAAACGGCATTGGGCGATCCCGACCATAGCCCGAACCAATGCATTAAAGCCCTAGAAGGCAGACTGTATGCCGTAGAGGTATTTTCGGGTGATATTGGTACCACTATGGGGTTAGACATTACGGCACAGGGCGAAGTTCGAGATTGCGCTGGGCAGGTGATCCCGGGCTTGTATGCGGTGGGTAATGATGCCAATTCGTTAATGTCGGGTTCTTATCCCGGGGCGGGTATTACGCTAGGCCCAGCATTAACCTTTGGGTATGTGGTAGGACGGCGAGCTGCACGTGTAGCGGCTTAAGTCTGTTCAGCAGGGTGTCTCATTGGTAGGCACCCTGTCTGTAGTGCAAGGTGTAGATAAGAGCGCACGCCTGCCACGCAATGGTTTTGCTTTCAGATTGTTCTGAGCTTGCTTTCAGACTGCTATTACTGAGTTTACAGACTGCTCTTGTATTGAGTAGAGACAGAGAATTTTATGCTAGAGGCATTAATGGTGGCCTGTATAGCATTCTCTGTGGTGTACGGATGCCCATCCTTTTTGGGAATCCTTTATGTTTTCTTCTCTTGTTACCTTACAGTCGTTGTCTAACGATGGGTTGCGCCTGCCTCAGCGCAAATCGCTAGGCAACATATGGGGACGACAAGAGGCAGCGGTATCCATCAGCCGATCAGCGTTGATTACGGCGTTAGAGCAAAAACAGATGCAAGCGTGGTTACAGCCAAAAGTATGCCTTCATACACAACGCTTGGTGGCTGTAGAGGTGCTGGCTCGCTGGTGTCATCCCACATGGGGAGTCGTAACGCCTACTGTGTTTTTGACCGGGTTTAAGGCCTATGGTTTAGATGAAGCGTTGTTGCTGTATATGCTACAAGAGGCATTGGTTTTTCAAGCGCACTGGCGTAGTCAGGGCATGGTATTGCCAGTTGCTGTTAACTTACCTACTTACTTGCTAGATGATCCTTGTTTGGCAGAAAAGCTGCTACAGGTAGTGCAGTCGCATCACGGGGAAACGGCAGAAATTACCTTTGAATTGTTAGAAACATCAGATACAGCCACCCCTCATGCTTTATACGCAGGAGCCAGTCAGTTGGTGTCGTCTGGGTTTGGGCTGGCTCTGGATGACTTTGGTGTGAATTACAGCTCTATACAACGACTGATGTCGGTGCCTTTTTCAGAGTTGAAATTGGATCGTAGCTTAGTGCAGGGTGTTTCTACAGAACCTCGCCAAGCAGAGCAAGTGCGGGCAACGATTGATGCTTGTAAGCAGCGCGACCTTATCGTGACGGCAGAGGGAGTAGAGTGCCTTGCTGATTTGGCGTTCTTACGCCAAGCGGGATGTGATTATGCGCAGGGCTACTTGTGGGCTAAACCATTACCGGCTACTGAATTAGCACCATGGATGCGTGGGCAGCGGCTTGACTCTCGTTGGGTTTAGCCTAGTAGCTTATGTGAATAGATTATGTTGAGAACAGAAAGCGATAAGGTCTTGGTTGTTTTGAACATTTAGTTTTCGCATGGCCGCCACTTTTTGAGCGCTGATGGTTTTAATACTACGGCTCAGTTGCTCTGCAATGTTGCTAATAGAGTTTCCCTGTACGAATAGCCGTAGTACTTCGAATTCTCTAGGGCTAAGGGTATTGAGCCTGTCTTGAACAGAGTCATGCAATATGGTTCTAGAGGCGTACTGCCTAAATGTAGCGGGATAGTACTTTACCCCCTGACGCAGTAAGTGCAGAGCAACCAAAACCTCAGAGAGCTCATCTTGCTTGAGTACAACGCCCTGCACACCAGTATCGTAAAGAGAAGAAATAATCATGGGATTAGACACCATGGTTAATACGATAAATTGAACGCCCTCAAACTTGCGCTGCAGATAAGAGATGAAGCGTATGCCATCGCCATATTGTTCGTCGCCAGGCATGGAGTAATCCGTAATCACCACATCAGGGGGGGATGTCTCTAATTGCTTGACGAGCTCTGACGGCGTAGCGGCAACAGCCTCTACCTCTATGTTAATGTCGCGTCCCAGAAGTTCACGTATGCCCATCAGAATTAGCGGGTGGTCGTCAGCAATGACAACGCGCAGTTTATTGAAAGTTAGCATGCAGTATTCCTTGCGTATTGTTAGCTACGTTTTATCTATTAAGTCGCGTAGAGCAGTGCAGAGAGCAATGGCGTGAGAGCGGGCTGTATTGTGCCCATTGGCATTCTGGTTGAACTGGTCTTTGAGTTGATGCATCGCCTCTGCCATATCCTGTATTCCCATAACCACGAGGGCACCAGCCATACGGTGTAGCACTAACTGTGCTGTGTCGTCGTTCTTATCGTGTAGTGCTTGCTCTAGTAAGGCCAGATCTGCGCTCATGGTTTGTTGAAAAATAGCACGATAGCGTTTAGGTATAGGGGTACTGACTAAACGATTCAGCAGGCTCTGTAGGTCCGTGGTGTGTAGTGGATGAATGAGCACAGCATTCATGCCCGCCTGTAGACACAGAGGTCGTTCTTCCAACTGGTTGATAATACCGATAATAGGAGTTTTGCAGCCTTGGTTACGTAAAGCGTGAGCAAGCTGGTAGCCATTTTGATCGGGTAGGTTCACAGCGATGAGTAGCAGATCATGGCTGCTGTTATCCCATCGTTGTAGGGCCTCGTTGGCATTCTGGGCGAGTGTGATGACACAGCCTATAAGCTCTAGTTGTTCTTGTAACTGGCGTTGATGTAATCGCTGATGTTCTACTACAAGAATATGTAGACCTGGCTTTGTGGGGGCTTCCACATAGGTCGAAATTTCATGTTTTAGATCAGTCATGGCGAGACTCTCCTGTTGTACATAGATTGTACAAGCTGGCTTGTGGAGTGTCTGGCTTCTGCTAGGGGCGAATTCCTGTTATTGCCGTGTGCTTATAGTTATAAAGGATGCAAATTAGGGGGTGTGAGCCTACCCTCTTATACTTCCTCTTTTTGTTAAGTATTGTAATGCTAGGGTAATAGTGGATGCCGTGTAGGAGGAAGGCAACAAGCGTAGGTGCTAAACACGTCGCTAGGCGGGCAGGTGGGCGCGTAAGGTAGCCATCGTAAGCGGCTTAGTTAACATGGCATCCATGTGGGCCGCTATCCATTCTTGGTCTTGTATGGGATTAGCTGTGATGCCAATAATACGCCCGCGATAGCCTTGGCTACGTAAGGTGCGAGCAAGCTCATAACCATTCATAGCGGGTAGAAATAAATCAGTGAGTATGACTTCAAAGCGATCCATCTGGGGAATGTCTAGGGCAGATTCAGCACTATTTTCAAGGTGTACCGTCCACCCCATGATGGTTAATTGCTCTTTGAGTATTTGCCGGTTGATGAGGTTGTCATCAATCACGAGTATGTGGCGTTTCTGGTCAGGAATGAACGTAGACGGTGGTAGTGGCTCAGCGCTATAGGCAAGTGTTTGAGCTTGTTGTATGGCTATACCTATATCTACTATGGAGGTAGAGAGAGTATGAAATAGGGTAGGGCTGGAGGGGTATGAAGGCGTGCTACCCGCAGGTAAGGTAATGACTTGGCGACCTGTCCACTTTTTGCTTCGTTTTGTAGCGCAGGGCCACGCACGTAATAAGATAGCCCCTGTGGTGGCCGGTTGGTCATCATAGGGTTTAGCGTAAGCCCCCCAGTGACGTAGCCATTGACAGAGGTTAGTGATGATCTCAGGCACGTCACCCGCTACATAAACAGGTAGTGCAGCAAGGCTCAAAACGGTGCGGTTATGAGTTGTTGTGCCTGTGTTGGCTTCTGGCAGGGTGAGTTCAAATGTGATGCTAGTCCCCAAGCCTGGTTCGCTGACTACAGCGAGCGATCCATCCATCAGATTGGCGAGGCGTTGGCAAATAGAGAGGCCTAGCCCCGTGCTAGGTTGATCTGAAAGCTCGGCATTATTGCTGAAATAGGGCAGGAATAATTTTGGAATAGCTTCGGCGCTTATACCTTGTCCAGAGTCTACAACCTGAAAGCGTAACGTCAATGTGTGATTGTCGTGTGGTTGTAGGTGCAGCCGTATGACTACATGCCCAGAAAGCGTAAATTTGATGGCGTTGCTGATTAAGTTATTCAGAATCTGACTAATTTTTATGGCATCGCCCATCACTGGCGTAAGCGCCGCAGGGGGCATGATGGCATAGAACAGCAAACCCTTTTGTTGGGCGATGGCTGAAAATGCAGAAATGGTGCTATCCACTAATTCTTGCGGGACAAATTCACGTACTTCCAAAGACATTTGTCCGGCTTCTATACGCGATAAATCCAGAGACTCACCTACGACACGAAACAGCGTTTCAGCAGAGCGACGTAATGTGTCCATATAGGCACTGCGTTGTGGGGTGAGATCGGAAAGCGCCATTAATTCAAGGGTGCCCAAAATACCGTAAAGGGGGGTACGTATCTCATGACTCATCGTTGTCAGGAACTGAGTCTTGGCGATGTTAGCGCTTTCCGCCATGTGCTGAGCATGCCGTAGTGAGGCTTCTTCCGCTTTTTCTGCAGTGACATCAATAATGGAACAAAGTGCGGCGCACTGGTCCCTATAGGTTAGAGCAACCGCCTGTATACGTAAGATGCGGCCATCGGTAAGTTCAACATCAGTGCGAATATTGCGTTCGTGTTGATGTGGTAAGCGCGAATGCCACTGTGCATCGTTAGCCATCCACTCTGTGGCTTGGCTGTTTTTTTGAAAAATGACGCGCCCATCACTGCTTACTAAGGCCAGCCCAATAGGAGCCATCGCAATCAGCTTTTGATTGAGTGACACGCTATCTACCAGTGTTTGTTGTTGCTGCCGTGCAGGCAGTAAGAGACGCCTACGTATGGTTTGCGTACCAATGAGGACTATAGCGATGACTATGCTCAAGGTGATCAACGCGGTGAGTAACGCTGTTTGACCATCGCGCAGTAAATTACTAGTAGGCACTACGTAGCACACACGCAGTCCCCCTGTACCTATGGATTTACTTAATACGATGTATTGAGGTATCCAGCCTCCATCAAAGCCAAAGCTGTCTTCATGTGGGCAATCTAGGTTGGCAGAAATAGCGGTATCACTACGGTAGAGTAAGCTTTGTCTATAGGTGTCGAAAAGGGAGTATGTCGTGTTGGGTGGTGGTGGCGTAATGGTCAGAGCGGTATCTATGTTTCTGAACTCCATTCCTAACCAACCACTTTCCGGATTGTCGCGATTGAGCGGGGTATAAGCAACCAGATTGAGGGTAAGGCTATCGGTTTGAGGTAACCAGATGATGGTTGTTTGGCGATCGGGTAAATCTGCACTGAAGGGCTTTAAGCGCAACGAGAGGGGAGGCGTTTGTGGTTGCCAGCTTAGCTGTCCCTCTGTGTTGGCGAGCTTGTAGGTTAGGGTTGGGTCTATTGAACTGAACACCAAGGTACCATTTCGTTGAATGGCCCTCCAGTGCCTACGAGTGAGTAGCAGTTGGTAGCTGGTTTTGGCAGTGGTGGAAGGTATTACCAGAGGACGCAGTGTGTGTGTAGTGGGCAGTAGTGTGGCGGCCTCCATGGAGGGTACCGCTGTGGCAGCAATAGCGCGTAACAGCGTTTCACGCTGATCAAAAAACAGCTGTGCCCTATCTGCTGTGCTGTTGAGGTGACGTCGATATTCAGAAACTAAATGGGTGGCAGTTGTATATAAGTAGGCTCCTGTCCCTAGACAAGCACAGAGAATAAGAATGAAGGCGAGCGCAATGAGTAATACGCTAGGGAAGCGGTGCACTGGAGGTAAGTTCTGTGTGTTGCTAGAGATGAGAGGTTGCGCTTGCATGGCGACTTAGTGGTAAAACGGGGGCGTGTGGTATCTACCTTCCTGAAGCGCGTGAGTAGTACGTACTTTTAGTGTGTATTTCTAAGCTTAGGCCATAGCGTAAGGAAAGAGTTTGGGACTATTCCTAAAAAGAGCGCATAAGTATGACCTGTACCTTATGGCAAGGCAGGCCATTGGCAGAAGTATCTATAGCGAATGGGCAGCGCAGGCGTAGTACGTCTGAGAGACTGCTTAAGTGACGTTACCCAAAATGTTCGCTAATGCTTCGTTTGAAATGGGCTTTAGCAAAATCTCATTGACGCCCACGTCAAGATAACGCTGCTTTTCTGCCGCGTCGGTACTAGCAGTTAAGGCCACTATCCAGCACGGTGTACGTGTGCTTACGCTTTCGTGTTCGCGTATACGTTTCACCAGATCTGTTCCGTTCAAGTGGGGCATTTGCCCATCGGTAATCAGGACCTGATACGGGTGTTGCTGCCATAGCTCCCATGCTTGCTCCCCATCTTCTGCGCCAGTGACGTTATAGCCTAGGTCTTCTAATTTTTGGGTGAGTACCAAGAGGTTAAGTGCATGATCTTCTGCAACTAAAACATGAATACCTTCTTTGGTAGTAGGTGGATAAGGTACGGCAGGGGGGAGCGGCGCAGTGTCTACAGCGGGAGGCGTGGTGAGCGGTAAAGTAAGGGCGACGGTGAACGTAGAGCCTTTACCCACGTGGCTACGTAAATGAATAGTGCCACCCATGTGTTGCACCAAGCGCTGTGTGATGTGTAGTCCTAAACCACTGCCCACATTTTGTGCTGATTGTGTGGCGGCAATCTGTGAGTAAGGACGAAATAGATGCTTTTGATCCTCGGCTGAAATACCTGGGCCACTGTCAATAATGTCGATGACAACGTGCAAATGGGCCGAGTCACTGTGCCCAGAGGCTTGTAAACGTACTGTTCCTGAACGGGTGAATTTGACGGCATTACCAAGCAGGTTGAAAAGTATTTGTTTGAGATGCAGTGGGTCTACGGTGACCCATACGTCCACGCTGTCATCTATTTGGGTGTGTAGTTGAAGTTGTTTACGATAGGCTAAGCCCTGCATGAGGCTAGCCATATTTTCTATTAAGGGTTTGAGTGCTACCGGTTTGGGGGAAGAGTCTATTAGCCCTGATTCGATGCGATGTAGATCCAACACATCGCCTAACAGCATCAACATCCCTTGTGCTGTATCTTGCGCGGCAGATAAATATGAACGGGCACTGTCAGGAGCCTTGTTATGTGCTTGGGCAAGGTCTAATAAGCCTATGACTGCACTTAACGGCGTGCGGATTTCATGGCTCATGGTGGCCAGAAATAGGCTTTTTGCTTCATTGGCAGCTTCTGCACGTTGCTCGGCGTGGCGTGTGCGCTTTACCTGTCTGACCAGATAAAACCCCCAGATCAGGGAAATGACAGTAGCAAAGGCAAGAAAGCCGGCCAGACGTAATAACCATTGTCGGTATTTGCGCCAGAAAGTCCATGCGGTAGAGGGATGGCTGGGTTCCCAGTGCCGCACAATTTCGGCTATTTCCTCTGGTGAAATGGATAGCTGTGCTTTGTCTAGGATGCTAAAGAGTTCTGGCTCGTTACTTTGCAGAGCAATGCTAACAGGTCTGGAGTAGTCATCTAAGATGCCTATTAGCTCCAATCTATTGTTGAGTTGTAAGGCGTTAGCAAAGCGTGCGGCGTAGTCACTGCCAATAAAAACATCACTCTTGCCTTCTGCAACACCGCGTAATGCTTGTAGCAATGTAGGGTAGGGGTGAAGGGTAATGCTTGGGTGAGAACTACGTATGGGCTCATCTATAAAGTATCCCTCAACAATAGCAACGCGTTGGCCATCCAGTTCTGAGAGCTGATGAACTTTGACGCTGTTTTCGGCATTGGGGCCAGCCTCGGGTTTGGCGGGGGCCATTACGATCACAGACGTGCGTAAGTAGGGAAGCATGATGTCTACGTTATCGGGTGTGCTGTGGGAAGGCGCATACACCGGCGTAAGTAAGGCTGTTTGCTTTTTTAATGTGGCGTTTAGTTCAGCGTAGTTTTGGGCATTGATGTATTCAAATTCTAGCCCGCTGCGCCTACTAATTAAGCTGAGATAGTCGGGGCCTATACCTTGTGCATGGCCGTTAGCATCAAAAGATCCCAGTGCACCCAGTGAGTCATTGAGTACAACAGGGATAATAGGGTGGGCGGCCAACCATCTATTTTCAACCGGGCTTAGCGCTATACGATCATTACTAAGGCGTAGTTGTCGGCCACCACTCCAACTGCGCAGAATCATGTCCCCGTATTCGTCTGAGACTTTAGGGGTGGCGTAGTTGATGTAGTTCAGTAGCGCATGATCCCCTTTTTTTAGTAGGAACCCAAAACCACCGCTGTCTATAGGGGCGAAGCTTTGTATGGAGAGGTTAATCAGATAGTTAACGCTGATAAGGTAGTGGGCTGATACCGCGTCGATGAGTACTGCATTAATCTCACCCAGACTTAGGGCATCCAGAGCGCGTCTGGGTGAGGCATACATCAGAAGTTGGCTATTGGGGTAGGAGGACGTGACGCGTTCCTCGGGGACATAGCCGGGTGTTAATGCCAGACGTGTATTGGGCTGGTGAGGGTCAAAAGGGGCATCTTTGTTACTGACTAGCACAGCTTGATCAAGCAAGTACGGCACGGAAAGTTGTAGATCATCCGTTTTGGCTTCTATGCTGGTTCCACCACCAACCATATCAATATCACCACGGCGTACGGCTTCTAATGCCGCTGTTCTGGATGGAAAGGAGATGACCCGTACAGGTTTCTCGAACAGCAAGCCCAAATAGTCAGCGGTAATGCCCTGCAACCGCTCATCATCCAGAATGGCAAAAGGAGGGTAGTCGGGCAGCGCTACGCCTATGGTTAATTGTTGGCGAGTAGAGAGCGCTTTATATAACGGGCTCTGCATCCAGATGTTGGACGCGGCACTCATACGTGGTGAGAGAGTGAAGGAGGCTGGTTCGGCTGTGACGGATAAAGGTATTGCCACCGTAACAAGCATCAGAAACAAACAGATGATCCGGCTGTAGAACATTGTCATGTAGGCTCCTTCCCGCTGTTTCCTAGGCTAGCGGTGCGTGCACACCGCGTTAGCATCAGCACACACATCTCAAGATGTTTTGAAGCATTACAGAATACGGCTGTTCTGATTCTAAAACAACTGTCTCTAATGCCTATGGAACACCACGATAAAGAAACAACACAGCCATTTTTATGATGCTGCGTAAGGCTGTTTTTGACGATAGATATTGTGGCGTTTTCCACGCAATAGAACAAAATTCATGCTGACTTTTTTATGCCGTAGACCGTGCTGCGATCTGCGGCGCAGTCATTTTTGTAAACGCTGTTACATCCCTTTTATACACTTGAAATATATGAAAAGTTCATCTGGTAAACAGTTGGGGAACGGGTGAAAACAAAGCAAATAAAGGCTTATGGGGTTATCCCTGAAATAGTGTTTACTAGATGAACACTTTAAGGATTTCGATTGCTCAGCCATCTGTGAGTGTGTGTAATAGCGAAACCTTGCCGTACGGACCTGTAGACAAGGGATCAAAACCAGTGAATGGCACGGCCGCGTAACCCGCCACAGGAGCGCGCAGTGCGAGGTAGCTCAGCACAGTAAGCCAATCAAAATACGGAGATAACAATGAAACGAATCCTCATGGCAGCTCTCTGCACTTTCTCTTTAACGTGCGGGATGACAGCGACAGCTAAACCTACAACATTAAAGTTTGCCAACTTTGCGGGACCTACCGCTTACTTGACCAAAGGCATGTTTGAGCCGTTGATCAAAGATATAGAAGAAGACTCACAAGGTACGCTGAAAATTCAGCTGTACTCGGGTGGCTCGTTGGTGAAAGCCGAGGATACTTTTGACGCAGTGCGTCGTGGTTTGGTGGATATGGGTTGGGGGGTGACGGGTTACACGCCTGGTCGCTTTAAAGTGGGTGATATTCCTGAGATTCCCTTTCAAGCACGTACCGTAGGTGAAGCTTCTACAGGCGTTTGGCGCTTGTACGAAGAGGGATTGATGGACGGCTTTGATGACGTCAAAGTGTTTGCGCTGGTGTCTTCCGGTATTTTGACGGGTCATAGCGTGAGTGAGATCGATTCGCTGGACGATTTTAAAGGTCAGCGTATTCGTGCTGCGGGCCCTTTAGCAAGTGCATCAGTAGAAGCACTGGGCATTATTCCCGTCGGCTTACCGGTATCGCAAACAGCAGAAAACCTGTCTAAGAAAACACTAAGCGGCAGCTTGAACGATTGGAACGCGGTGTACACCTGGCAGGTATTGGATTTTGTGCCCTATCACATTGATGTGCCTATGGGCTCAAGCACAGTGTTCTTGGTGATTAATAAACGTGCTTACGATCGTTTGGCGCCAGAAGCAAAAGCGGCGTTAGAAAAACATGGTGGTGCTAACTTCTTGCCACGTTGGTCAGAGGGCTTGGGCGGTGAAAATGCACGATTGCGCGCACAGCTAGCAGAAAATCCAGCACACACTATTGTGGTACCTAAGGAAGAAGACGTAGCCCGTTGGTCGGCTGCTGTGCAACCGGTGATTGATACATGGGTAGCCAACATGCCTGAAGGCGAACGTATCTGGGAAGTGTATACCCAGGCAATTGAATCCCAACGTGGAGCGCAATAACCATGAGTTCAGCCACTATTACGGGCAATTCTGCCAAGGCTGATTGGGAAGACCAGTTCTGTAAGGTCATGGCATGGGCGGCGCTGACACTACTGTTGGTTGTGTCAGCCGGTACGTTGGTGGATATTTTGCTGCGTGCCTTTACCCCGTACACCGTGCGGGGACTGTTCGAGTTGAATGGCCTATTCATGGCCATTATCGTGGCAGGCCTATCGGGACTGGTATTTGTACGCCATTTAAATATCCGTATGGATGTGATGAAGGTGGTGGCGGGCAGTAATCAGATTGCTGTGCGTTTGATTTGTGAAGTGGTCGAAGTGCTGGTGTTTGGTTGGCTGGCTGCGGCACTGCTGTTCCGTGCGTTGGATGCACAAGAATACGGCGAAAAAACGATGGTAGTAGGCTGGCATACCGCCGGATGGTGGGCGGTTGCCGGTTTATTAATGTCGCTAGCCGTCTTGACGGTATTGCTTCAAACCGTAAAGCACTGGTACACCTTGTGCCGCGATCGTGGTTACGCCGAGCCGGGTTTCTGGCGAGGGGCATTGGTGACACTGGGTACTATCGTTGTGTGCGTGGTGCTAACGGTGCTGTTCATCAACGAAGACAGCAGCCCCGGTATGCAAGCAGGGATGGCATTTTTAGTGCTGTACTTGCTGATTGCGGCGCAGATCCCTATTGGTGTATCACTGTTGATTGTGGGTGTAGCAAGCTTAGCGTTGACCATGGGTGGTGAACAAGCACTGGTGGTATCCCAAAACGAGGTGGGCCGTGCCTTAACTAGCATGGACATGGCTGCCATTCCGTTGTTCTTGTTGATGGGTAACTTCGCTACTTGGGCAGGTCTGTCTGGCGATATTTTTAACTCGGGTACAGCCTTGTTGGGGGCACGCCGTGGCGGCTTGGCCATGGCATCTGTGCTGGGGTGTGGTGGTTTTGGGGCGATTTGTGGCTCTTCTATTGCTACCACAGCAACCTTTGGCAAAGTAGCATTTGTAGAAATGGAGCGTCGCAACTACGCGCACAGCTTGGCGGCTGGATGTATTGCTGCAGGCGGTACGTTGGGGGCGTTGATTCCACCATCCGTCGTGCTGATTGTGTACTGCGTGGTGGTTGAGGAGTCCATTCAAATCGCTTTCCAAGCGGCATTGATTCCTGGCCTTTTGGCGCTGACCATGTATGTGTTAGCCATTTTCGTGTCGGTGCGACTCAAGCCTAGCTTGGCCCCCGATGTGGAAGAGTTCAACTGGCCTGTAGCACGAGCTGCCTTGGTCAAAGCGTGGCGCCCGGTCTTGTTGTTTGCTTTGGTATTGGGTGGTTTGTACGGCGGTATGTTCACCACACAAGAAGCAGCCTCTGTTGGTGCATTGCTGGCCTTTGTTTTTGCGATCAGCACCAAGGGTTTCACGCTAGAAAAATTCAAAGCCTCGTTGATTGATACAGCGATTAATGCTGGTGCTATTTATGTGATTTTCATTGGTGCGAATATTTTCGCAAGCTTTATGAGCTTCACCGATATTGCACAGTTGGTGTTGAGCATTATCGATCTGGAAACCATGCCTAAATGGCTGATCCTCTTTGGTTTGGTCGTGTTTTACCTACTATTGGGTACGGTGTTTGATACGCTGGCTGCCGTGTTGGTGACTACACCTCTGGTGGTACCTCTGATTCTAGGTATGAACTATGACCTGATTTGGTGGGGGGTAGTGACCTTGTCGCTAGTTGAGATAGGCATGATTACGCCGCCCTTAGGTATGAATGTGTTTGTGATGCGTAGTGTGGTGGGCGATAGATTGCCACTGTCTACGATTTTCCGAGGCGTTACCCCTTTCTTGGTCGCCGATTTAATCCGCGTCATTCTACTGACATCGTTCCCGATTATTACGATGTGGTTGCCTAGCGTGCTGAGCGGTAATTAAGGAGTATAGAGATGAATGAAAATCGTATTGCATTGGTGACAGGAGCGGCTGGTGGTATTGGTCAAGCCGTATGTAGAGCCTTAGCAGAACAAGGTTTGCAAGTGGTGTTGGCCGATTTAGAGCTAGCACCTGTACAAGCCGTGATGGCAAGCTTGCCCGGTCACGGGCACCGCGCTGCTAGTGTAGACATCAGTAATGTGGCATCGGTAGAGCAACTGTTTAGCCAGTTGCGCGATGATGGCGTGCGTTTGTCGGTGTTGGTGAATACGGCAGCGATTTCGCCAGTGGGCGAGGGTGGTGCGGTCATTGATGTAAAAGGCACTACACCAGAACTGTGGGAAAAAGTCTTTGCGGTGAATGCGTTTGGTACCTATGCTGTGTGCCGCGCTTTTGTCATGCAGGTAGGTGACGACACCCAACATGGCCGTATTGTTAACTTTGCCTCCACGGGGGCACAGCTAGGTGGTTACCGGTCGTGTACCGCTTACGTGGCGAGTAAGGCGGCAGTGATTGCCTTTACCAAAGCCTTAGCCCGTGAAATGGCACCTTTGAACATTACGGCTAACGTTGTCTCGCCTGGGCTAATTGATACCCCTATGTTGCGTACACGTTTAGCACCAGAGGACGATCATAAGTCAGTGGGTTTGGTGCCGTTGTCACGCGTAGGGTTGCCAGAAGAAGTGGCTGCCTCAGTGAGCTATTTAGTAGAACCTAAAGCCGCTTACGTGACCGGCAGCACGCTGGACGTTAACGGCGGCTACTACATGGTGTAAGGAGGCTGAGATGAAAATCTGGCATCAGTCCAGCGTAGATCTGGATAACTACCCTGTATATAAGGCCTCGTTAGCACAGCACTATGCGCGTATTGCCAGCCCTGGTACAGAAATCGTGTTGCATGGCGTGCCGGAATCCATGTGGCACGGTAAGTCACCAAGCGAAGTGATGAAGGTGCCGTATGCCTATCACAAAGCCATGAGCAGACAGCTTTTGCACAATGTGCACCAAGCAGAGAAAGAAGGCTACGACGCGTTTGTGATTGGTACCTATACCGAGCCATTGCTGCGCGAATGTCGATCACTGGTGGATATACCAGTGATCTCCATGCCGGAAAGCACGGTGCTAATGTCGTGTTCCATGGCGCAGCAAATAGGTTTGGTGACCTTAAACGAGGAAAACCTGTGGTTCCTGAAAAACGCTATGCACCGTCATCGCTTCGAGTCGCGCATCAGTGGTATTTATGTGATTGAGCCACAGTTACCTGAACGCAGCATCGAGCAGGTGTTTCTAGATCCTAGCGAGTATATTGCTGCGTTCACAGAAACAGCACGACGCGCTATAGCTGAGGGTGCTGACATCATTGTGCCTGCTGAAGGGCTGGTGGCAGAGGTGTTAGCCGCTAATGACATTTATGAAATAGATGGTGTTAGTGTGCTGGATGGCGTGGGTGCTCCGTTGTTGTATGCGGAAATGTTGGCGAGGTTACATAAACTGACCGGATTGCATGCAGGCAGGCGTTGGCACTACGTGAAGCCTAGCGATGAAATGCTAAAGCTGTATCCACCTATTTGAGACACAACCTATGCCAGAAGCTGATATCTACCCCAGAGTCAGAGCCTTAGAGCGCGGTTTAGAGCTTATAGGCGCGTTAAGTGATTTGGGTTGGGCAACGCCAGGAGAATTGGCGAAGTACACCGGCATACACAGAGCCACCGTTTACCGCCTGCTGTTCACGTTAGAGCAGGCGGGCTATGTGTACCTGCGGTCAGGTGATGGACGTTATTTCCTAACCAAGCATTTCCGCCGTTTTGCCGATAGTGTGAAAGACGAGGATTGGGTAGTGCAGGTAATTGGCCCCTACATGGGGCGTTTGCTTGCACAGGTGCAATGGCCTAGCGACTTTGCCACCTTTACTTCGGGGCATTTGGAAATTCGTGAATCCACGCACCGCTTTAGCCCCATGTCGGTAAACCGTGCCATGGTGGGTAAAACACGCCCGTTGCTGCGTTCAGCGATGGGTATTGCCATCTTGAGTGAGGTCGCCGACGAAAGCTTAGAGCAAATGTTGGATTTAGCGAGCCTGGTACAACCGGACGGTGTGTCTAAAGATGAGATGCGCCACGAGCTATTACAACGCCGTATTGAAGCCCGCCGTTTGGGTTATGCCGAATCTTCGGGTGGCACAGAACCCAACATTAGTGCGATTGCTTACCCCGTGTGTTGGCGTAATCGCGTCTTGGGCGCTATCAATATTATCTTTTTTAGAAGCGCAATGACGCCGGCTAAAGCGGCCGAACGTTATTTGGATGCACTGCATAAGTGCGTGCGCGACATCGAAAGCGAATTGGATTCCCTACCTTTGGGAGAGTACGGATGGCCCAGGTACAAGCCTTAAGAGCTTCCCCATCGTGGGTGGCTGAACATAGTGTGGTCAATGAGTGGGACGAGTCGGATGACGCATCTAGCTATAGACCCATTGAAAGCCTGCGTCGCGGTTTAGAAATACTGCGTAGCCTGAATCAGGCAGCAGGCGGTTACGCGTCGATTAAGGAAATTAGCGCCGCTACGGGCATACATAGAACCACAGTGCGACGCATGTTAGAAACGTTGCAGAATGAAGGCTATGTACGCCGTAATGCAGCTGATGAATGCTATAGCCTGAATCAGAAAGTACGCCAGTTAAGCGATGGTTTTACCGACGAAGATTGGGTGTCTCAGATTGCCAGTGAGGCCTTAAAACGTCTACAGCAAAAAGCTGTGTGGCCTTCTGATTTATGCGTGTTAGATGGGGCCAGCATGGTGGTGCGTGAAACCACACATAGGTTTAGCCCCTTGTCGTTTCATAAAGCCATGATACGTAGACGCATGCCTATTTTGTTTACGGCAGTAGGGCGTGCGTACTTGAGTGCGTGCCCAGATTCAGAGCGTGATGAGATTCTGCATCTATTGCGGTCAGGTTCTGACGAGCAAGCGCGGTTGGCACGTAATCCGCAATTGGTGTCGGCATTATTGCAAAAAACGTGGGAACAGGGTTTTGGTTCCAATGACGGTGATTGGCATGAACAGACGCGTATGGGTGCCATCGCTTTACCCATTTGCTACGGGCAGCGCGTGTTGGGGTGTTTGAATATTATTTTTACTAAAAACGCGATGAGTACCCGCGAAGCGGAACAGAGGTTATTGCCTGCTTTGCGTGCAACTGTAGATGAGATAGAAGCACACTTACACAGTGCAGGTGCGTGGTAAGGTTGCAAGGTTAGGGTATAAAAAAGGGCGGCCTAGGCCGCCCTTTTGTTTAGTCTCTACTGAAAAATTCAATCACCATGTTGTTGAATTTATCGGCATGTTCCCATTGTGCCCAGTGACCACAACGACTAAAAATATGGAACTCAGCATCGGCCATCCCCCACAGCAGACGCAGACCAATATCCATGGGTACAAAGCGGTCGTCACGGCCCCAGATAATCAGTGCAGGTGCTTTGATTTCACCCAAGCGTGGCCCGAAGTCAGGGAACTGACGTGGGTTAGCTTCCAAGCTTTTCACGAAGTTGTCCAAGTGCTCACGGCGGGACAGCATGTTGTCCAAACGGGCTTGGAACAGTTCTTCAGTGAGGTTTTTGGTGTCGAACACAAACACTTGCATCATGCGACGCAGGTTCTCAATCGTAGGCTCGCGGTACAGTGCTTGCAGAAGTTTGATGCCTTCAGCAGGCATAGGCACAAACTGGCTAGGGCCACCGGTGCCGCCGCCCATTAAAACGATTTTGCCGATGCGCTCTGGGTTGGCCAGCGAGAAAGCAACGGTGCTGTGGCCGCCCATGGAGTTACCAATGATGTGCGCGCGCTCGATGTTCAGTACATCCAACAAGCCTTTAAGAGCACGGCCGTTCAAGTCAGAGCGTGAACCTGTACAAACAATAGGATCACTTTTGCTCCAACCGGGGCAGTCCATCAAAATAACTCTAAAGCCTGCATCGTACAAAGGCTGCACGTTACGGTTGAAGTTAGCCCAACCACTAGCACCAGGGCCTGAGCCGTGGATCATCACCACAACAGGACCGTTGCCGCCTGTGTCGTTGTAGTGAATTTGTAGGTCTAGGTCTTGCTCTTTGATGTGGGCGAAGCGGCTGGTGCTGGCTTCAGTATGTAGCACGGTTGTGGTCATGATGATTCCTTGTCATTGATCGGTGCGTTAAACACCGGGGCATGCGAGAGGAGCAGGCAGCTAGCTACCTGCACAACAGAGTTAGTCGAAATGCACGGACACAGGGCCCATGCCAGCAATCTTGACGTTGAAATGTTGGCCGCTTTTAGCAACGGCCATAGGGCCTAGAGCACCAGTCAGGACGATATCGCCAGCTTGTAAGGGGCGACCGCACTTCACCATGGTGTTGGCTAGCCATACCGCAGCGTTTAACGGATTACCCAAGCAGGCTTTGCCGTTACCGCGCGAAACTACTTCACCATTGCATTCCATTTCCATGGTGCAGTCCGTTAGGTCTAGGTCACGCAGCAACACAGGTTGGCTGCCCAGTACAAATAAACCGCTGGAAGCATTGTCGGCAACGGTGTCTATAAAACGTATGTCCCAGTTAGCAATGCGACTGTCTACGACCTCAATAGCGGGTAAGCAGTATTCAGTAGCGTTGATGAGATCAGCGTAGTTATGGAATTCGTGGTTCAGATCACGCCCAATCACTAACGCGATTTCAGCTTCTGCTTTGGGTTGAATCAGGCGGCCTGCGGCAATAGAGGCATTGTCGCCAATATGCATGTCGTCAAAGAGCATGCCGAAATCAGGTTGGTCTACCCCTAGCTGTGCTTGTACCGCTAAGGATGTGAGGCCAATTTTTCGGCCTACTAAACGACGGCCTTGTTCCAGAGCAAAGCGCGTATTCGCTTCTTGCACGGCGTAAGCGGTTTCGGCACTGGCGTGTTGCAGGCGATCGCGTAAGGCGGGAACCGCTTCACCTTGCTCGGCGGCGCGACGTAGGGCAAGCGCGGCATCGGCCACACTAAGCGATGAGGAGTAAGTATCCTGTGTCATAGAGCAAAAGTCCTAATAGCTAGAGAAGGTTAGGAAGTAGCGTGGCAGGCGTGTATTAGGCCGGGTCGGCACTCATCACGCCGTAGCCAGCAATCCATTCATTCACGGGGCGGTAGTAGTCTTTTTTGCCGTTGTAATGGCCCATGGCCGACAACGCGGCAAAGGCGGCAATCCAGGTGCGTACTTCATGGGTAGAGCGACCCGCGGTTTTAGAGATGACGTCAATTTCGAAGTCATCGACTTTGTGTAAGTCTTGGTTGATCAGCAAGTCCATGAATGCGTGATCCCATTCTTGGTTCAGTGGGGTCAAATCGCAGTCAGGAGTACCGAAAATCTTACCTGTGGCTAAGGTACGGGCTTGGCGTGCCGCACGCGCTTCAGGGGTAGGGTTGCGCCCCGAGATTAAAAACTCGGAAATTTCAGGTTTTGCACCTGAAAATACGGGCACAGGTGGTTCGTGCGACAAACCGCCCGATCCTAAAATCAGTACGCGTTTGTTTAGCCCAGCGATGAATTTACCCACGGCCTCACCCAACAGGCGAATGCGGCGATAAGGTGCAAAGGGCGGTGCTACTGAGTTGATAATGATAGGAATCACCGGGTAGCGCGTCAGGCTGCCTGTCATCTCTTCCAGAATTTGGGTGCAGCCGTGATCCACTTGCAAACGGTGCGACAGGGCAACATCTAGATCGCTGTCTAGCAGGTGGCGCACGAGATCGAGTGCCAGCTTGTCAGGAATGCCCAGAGGGCCGGGTAAGGTTTTGTAGTCCGCCACAGACTCTGCTGCAGTGGCAACCACAAAGGGGGGCATCAAGTCGTAAAACAGCCCGTTGTAATGGTCGGGTGCAAAGACCACAATAAGCTCTGGATCAAAGGCTTCAACTTCAGCACGCGCTGCAGCGATGACGGCATCGACTTCGGCGACAACGCCAGGGGCAGGGTCATTGAGACCGCGCAAAGGGGTGTGCGACAGGCACTTAAGCTTAACAACGCTGGTACTCATAGAATCTCCAGATTTCGGGGCTGACTCGGCGGTCTCCGTCATGGGGCGCCGATTCAGAATGGCTTGTTAGGTAATGAGGTAGGGAAGGAAATGTGCTTTATGCCGCAATGTGTATCGCCACTTGCAGGCAAGAGGGCGTCATTTCTGTCTCGGTATCTTGGTTGTGGAGTGTGTATAGGCACACTCGTCTTTGTATGAACTGATTTTATGGATGGCCGTGATGCCACACAAAAATAGTTGTTTGCAGGTGCACTCTGTGCACCGCTAGAGGCCATAAAAAATCCAGCAGGGTGAGTGCTGGATTTTTAGGGGGCACGCCGTTTGGCGTGGTAGGGGTTAGCTGTGGGTAAACCTTAGAAGCGTGTAGTGAAATTGACGTTCACACTGTTATCCCGAGCCTTAGAGGCTTGTTGACCCTCCCATGAAACGCTGATGACAGAGACTGGCGTTAACTGTAAGTCTACGCCCGCTTCGATCAGCGCACTGTTCTTGGCAATGGGCACACCCGCGATGGTAAAGGCGTTGCCTGCTGAAAAAGCGTGAGTGCTAGTAGGCGTGGTGGTGCCGTAAGCATGACGCCAACCTAGCGATGCGTTTAGCGTTGCTTCGGTGCTGCCAATATTGAGCGAGTGTTCAGCGCGTACCCCTAGCGTGCTAAAGGTGGTGTTGGTAGTTTTACTGCGTACAGCCAGTGCAGCATCACCGCCTTTTTCAGTAAAGCCTTGGCTGCGTAAACTCACGTGGGCCAGATTGGCAAAAGGCTCAATGGTGGTGCCGTCTACTGCAATGCCATAACCCAACTCAGCAAAGGCTTGAAAGGTGCCTGCATTGTAGTTGCCACGTAAATGGTCGTTGAACCCAGAGATAGCAACGTCGCGTGTGGCACGTATGTGATGCCATGTGTAGGCAGCGCCTGCTCGCAAAGCTAGATTATCCCATTGGGTGCCACCGTATACGCCTAGGTGGAAGTTATCGCTTTTCCCTGACGAGTTACGGCTATTGGCTTTAAACGAGGTATGGCTGTAACCCGCTAAGGCACCCAGTCGCCAATTGTTAAGCACGGTATCCGCACCAATCAGGAAGCCACCGGAATCTCGAGAAAGGCGTGCTGCATTGCCATCACTGCTGGTAGAACCCCATGAACCAAAACCTTGGCTCCAGAAGCTTAAATCTGTATAGCCAGCTGACACCGCCACGGGGGTTTGGGCTTGGCCGTAAGCGACGTTATTGGCCGCAGTAGACGTACTAGCGTTTGCCGTGCTGGCGCGCAGTCGGTTGTTAGCGGCTTGACGCACGAAGCGGCTTTCCTCTAACAGAGCTGTTTTGGCTGAGCCATAAATTTCGCCAGAGAGTGCATTGAAGCTGGCGCGTATGAGTGCAGAGTCGTCAGGTAATAAAGTGATGGCATCAAACACAGCATTCTGTGCTTGTAGGCCTATGCTACTAATTGCTGCTGCTGTGGCGCGTTCATTACGGGTTAAGGCATAAGAGGTGAAATCCACATCATTGCGACTGAGGCTTAAATCAACCGTTCCTGCATTGGTGTTGTAGAGCAGTTTTGGGGTGATGAAGGCGAAATCAGAGGTGACGTGATCAAAGCGGCCTGATAGGGTGCCGTCAGCAGACAGTATGGTGTAGGTAGAACGTAGGTCATATTCACCAGAGGCACCCACATGCGCGACGGTTCCGCCATTAAGTGTGGCATTACCTGTGACCTTAAGCAGGTCGCTTTCTGTGCTTTGTGGGCTGACCTCAACGACAAAGCGTGAGCCTTGCTCAAATACTACATCACCCTTTACTGTCATCGTGCCGCGTGGGTTACCGGGCGATAGCGTACCACCGGTGGCTACCGTTAGCGTAGAACCTGTACCCGAGCCTACAGTGCCTGTGCCGGTAAGGGTGGCGCTGTTGTGAATAGTGAGTGATCCACCCAATGCGCCAGAGCCGTCTTCATCGCCTACGATGAGCGTGCCACGGTTTAGATCAGTGTGCCCAGCAAACGAGGCGTTGTCGGCGGTGAGCCAGGTGGTGCCAGAGGAGTCCAGAGAGAGCAAGCCTGTGCCGGTGATTTTGCCCTCAAATAGGGTACTGCTGTCACCGGTAAGGCTAAGGGTGCTGGTGTTGCCATCTATATGGGCATTACCAGCGAATGTATCCACAGCCGCCACCAACTTGCCATCACGTATAGTCCAGTCCAGTAGTGATGTGCCTGTTAAAGACAGTGTGCCGCTACCTTGTTTAACCATGGTGCCGTTTTGGTTGTTAAGACCCGTAATGGCACCAGCAAAACTACCGTCGTTGTTTTGGTTGAAAACAAGGGTGCCAGAGTTGGCAATATTCCCTGACAGAGCAGCGCTGTCCGCAATTAAGGTACCTGTTTGTACGTAGGTGTTTTTGTAGTGGTTAGTGCCGTTTAGTACCAGTGTGCCAGCGCCGCGTTTGAGTAGTGAGCCGGTACCGTTAATGTCTTGGTTCAGGGTAAAGGTGGTGTTGGCATCAACAATATCAATAGCGCCACCACGGGAGTCTATGTGTATATCGCGAGCCGTGCTGCTGTAACTGTTGCCAGTAACTTGCAGCATACCGCCGTCAAAGGTCAGCGCACCTGCCGCATCCCCCAGGTTGCTATCGCTGTGTACCGAGGTAGTGCCGCCCATAAACAGCGTACCCCCTTTGTACGTATTAGCCCCTTGTAGAACAAGCTTTCCGCCACCCACCTTCACTAAGGTATTGCGTGCGTTATTTTGGGTGTTATTGGTAATGTTAGAGGCAATAGTCGCGGTTAGGTCATCGTCAACGTTGATCGTACCGCCGTTGATCGTGCCGCCGTTGACAGCGCGCATTGTCAGGTCGTCACCTTGAATGATGTAGCCATCAGTAGAGAATTGCAGGGTGTCAAAATACTGTTGGCCTACAACGGTGACGGTGCCTGCTGTGCCGCTAAATACGCCCACGGAGTGTGCCCAACCCGTATTGTTTTGGGAGTCATAATCCACCCAGTTAGTATCAAACCCATTCCAATTGCCGTCGCCACCCAAGGCAGGGCTGCCACCAGAAGTTTTGCTGCCATCCCAGAATTGCAAACTTTGGTTTGCCCCTAATACCAACAGGTTTACCTGATGGGGGACGTTATACCGGACCTCATGGCGATCCACCGCGAAATCATTACGCGTTAACGCCGTCACGTTTTCTGTGGTGTAACCACTGCCAGCGGCCAGTGTGCCGTAGTTAAATAAGCGGTAATAACCTGCAGCGGCGACATCCGCTTGTAGGGTGCCGCGTAATGACAGTTCACCTTGTACTTCAATCAGGTCATTACCTTCTACCCCTACGCCACCAACAAGGGCTGGGCTATTCAGCTCAAAAACTGAGGTAGAGGTTGCGTTAAGGCTAAGGTTATCGGTAAATAAGAACGTGGTGGGGCTAATGCCTGTTTTTAGGGTGCCATCTACAGTAACGGGGCCATGTAAGGTGCCTGTGCCGCGCAAGGTGCTGTTTGCCGCAATATACACGGGGCCTGCCAAACTACCGTTGCCATTACTGTCGCCCACGACCAACGTGCCATTGTTGACTGTTGTGCCACCAGTATGCGTTGCCGTACCGGTTAAGGTTAAGGAGCCACCCGTTAATGCCAGTTTTAGCTTGCCGCTACCACCGTCTTCCATTACACCCGTAAACAACGAGGTTGCTGAAGTAGACATGGCTAGGTTGAGCTGACTGTCGCTGGCGGCTGTGTTGGCGATACGTCCACTGTTATCCGACAAGCTATTGATGCTGGCGAGCGATGTGGAAAACCCATTCAACAGTAATGAGCCACCGGGGCCGCTGCTGCCTTTGTTAAAGGTGAGTTGTGTGGCGGGGGCTAAGGCATCCTGTGCTAGTACATGTAAGCTGCTGTTATTGCTGAAGGCCAATACGCTTGCTGTGTTGATAGCGTGTGTGGCCGAGGCGTTAAGCCTGCTGTTGCTACTAAAACTCTGCTTACCACCACGAATGGCATTGCTGGCCGTGGCATTTAGCACGCTAGTAAACGAGAAGCTTTGTGTGCCACCCACTACGGCATCGGCAACGGCTGCATCGAGGGTAGCGCTGCCATAGAATGACTGGCTTCCACCACTAATGGCTTGGGCCACAGTCGCGTGTATCACGCTGTTGTCATTCATGCGTTGGGTGCCACCATTAATGGCTGTAGCCGCGGCCGCATTTAGCTGGCTATTGTTAAAGAAAAATTGGTTTCCACCTGTAATGGCATTGCTGCTTAGGGCATTAAGGCTACTGTTGTGATTAAACGTTCGGATCCCGCTAGTCAGTATGTTCTCGGCGGCTGCATTTAACGTACTGGTGTCATGAAAAGATTGTGAGGTACTTGTAAGGGCTGACTTAGCGGTTACCTGTAGTGTGCTATTGCCTTGAAAACGCTGTGTCCCTCCGTTAATGGCCCCCGTGACGGACGCATGTAATGTGCTATTGCCATCAAAGGTTTGATCGCCGCCGCGTATGGCTTCTGCTGTCGAGGCGTAAAGGGCGCTGTTACCCGTAAAGCTTTGTGCACCAGCGCTAATGGCGGAGGTGGCTGTAGCGTGCAGAGCGCTGCTGGCGTTGAAGCTTTGTCTACCGCCTGCAATGGCGCTGGTAGCCGTCGCATTTAACACACTCGTATTTTGGAAGCTTTGTGAGCCATTAACGATGGCTTTAGAGGCCGAGGCATTTAACTGGCTGCTGTCACTAAAATTTTGCTCCCCATCGGCAATCGCATTAGACGTTGTTGCATTTAATACGCTATTTGCAGAGAAGCCTTGTTTTCCACCATTGATGGCACGGGCTGCGTTGGCATTTAACTGGCTATTACCGCTTAGGTATTGCGTTCCGTTATTGATGGCATTCGTGCGAGATGCATTGAGAACAGCATTGTCGCGTAGCAACTGTATTCCACCGTTAATGGCATAGGACGCCTGTGCGTTAAGGACACTACTGTCATAGAAGCTTTGTGTGCCACCCGTAATGGTGTAGGTGTTAATGGCATCTAAGCGGCTGCTGTCATGGAATATTTGTACGCCATCGGTGAAAGGCCCATTGGAGACTTCTGTGCCGTTAAAAGACTGCGCTAAAACCCCATGGGGGATATTCGCAGAAACAACCACGGTTGTGCTTAGAACCAGTGTCCGCGTTTTCTTCTTCATAGTTAAACCTTTGGAGTACGCTTCCCCAAAGATTGACACCTATGGGGTGAAAATTATGCTGTGGTAACACCAGTGTGTGGCAATGCTTGTTTTGAGCTTTTTTGTTGATTCTAGGGGGAAAAATACTTTTTGTAATAAAAAGCATGTTCCCACAAGCGATAAGTGAGTATCAAAAATAGCCAAACACTAAATGAAATAAAGACTTAGCGTTACATTTCGCCAAGGTACATAGTGTAACGTGTGGGCTAGAAGATGCAGAGTGAGGCGTCTGACCTACGTCAAGAGTAGGTCAAAGAGAGCAGGGGATGAGGCTGGCAAGTAGAGGCAAAAGGCGATGCCTCTACTTGCATAGTTGCGATTAGCGTTTAGTGGCAAGGCGCAGAGCAGGCTTTAACGATGCGCCTAACATTTGACCGTGATGTAAATCGACGAAATTTTCATACACGATATTCACACCGGATTTTTGCAAGTCATGCGCAATGTCTTTAGCCGACCAACTGGTGCGGGAGTCGTTAGCCGATCTACTGGTAGAACGATTACCGCCTTCCATAACCAGAATTTCTTTACCCAGAGCATCATTGGGGTTAAAGACTTTAGCGACGGTGTTGACCAGCAGGCCGTCATACCACCACAGCGATGGATCACCGGCTACATAGCGTTGGTATAAGTTGGGGTGAGTAAATAGGGTGTACATCGTAAACAGCCCACCATAAGAATGCCCCCACAAGGTTTGGCGGGCATGGTCGGTAGGTGCTCGCAAATCCACTTCAGGTTTAATGCGTGTTTCGATGAAGTTCACAAACACCTCTGCGCCGCCCCCACGACGACCACGAACCTCTACATCGTGCTGTTCAACCCCGTCTTTAAAAACAGGGGGCGTGTAGTCGTAAGCACGTGCATTGGTGTCATGGCTACCCTCAACGTCGTAACCAATAGCCACCAAAACGGTGGGTGACAACGCATCCATAGCGGCCAAGTCAGCCGTATCGATATTGGTCAGTGCGGCATTACCATCCAGCATGTAGATCACCGGAAAACCTGTTGCAGGAGCGGGGCGCTTCGGGATGCCTACTTGCACCTTGTAATGACGCTCACCATCGTCAGACGATAACGTGAAGGTTTCAAACCTATAGGTGTCTAGTTCCTGATCCGCTATAGAAGGGCCTTGTACGCGTTCAATCTGGCGTCCATTTTGTTGTGCTGGTTGTGCGGCAGTAGGTAAGGTGTAGCCAAAGCAAAGAGCGGCGATACCCAGTAGGAGGTGACGTGATACAGGCATTGTCTGGATTCTAGTGATGCAAATGGGAATCGTTATTATCACATTAATGCAGAAGAATTTGGCAGTCGGGTTGAATCAGAGTGTTAAGTTGGAGGGGAAGTGAAGGGGGGTAGGGAATAAACGCAAAAAAGCCCAAACCGAAGTTTGGGCTTTTTTAATTTGGAGCGGGAAACGAGGCTCGAACTCGCGACCTCAACCTTGGCAAGGTTGCGCTCTACCAACTGAGCTATTCCCGCATTT
>JBQELO010000007.1:0-162054 GCA_052103955.1 Paenalcaligenes sp.
CGGGTTCGGGTTCGGCAATGATGCTATCGCTAGGCGTTACTTCCGCAACCTCGGGCTCTACCACTGGTTCTGGCTCAGTAATCTCTTGCGTGTCTACGACTAACGCATCTGCATCTGCCATTGACTCCACTGGCACTTCCCGCGCATGCTCTGTAAATACGCCATCGTCTGGTGCCAATATTTCTACCTGTGCGGGTGCGCGCACTACGGCCTCAGCCTCGGGCACCTCTGGCACAGGTTCTTCTACCGCTGTGGGCTGAAGTGGCTCATGCGTCGTGTTGACAACAGCCTCTTCTTTTGCGGCTTTCTTTCTTTTAAAAAAACTGAACATACAATCTACACTTAAGCAAAATTCTGGATCACGCCACTGGCGATACTACGCGCCCATGAAAAAACACACAATCCGTATTGTAGGCGGGGAATACCGTCGCACACCTATCACTGTACCGGAAGCAGCGGGGCTACGCCCTACTCCTGATCGTGTACGCGAAACACTCTTTAATTGGCTACGCCATTTTTGGGGGGATGACTTTCAACAAAAACGTGTACTGGACTTGTTCGCAGGCTCCGGTGCATTGGGCTTTGAGGCCGCCTCGCATGGCGTGGCACACGTACAAATGGTGGAAAACAACCCAGAAACCATTTCGGCGCTGAGGGCAATACGCAACAAGCTAGACGCCCTGTCTGTACGCATACATGCGGGCGATGCCTTGCATGTATTGACACGTACTGAAATGCCCTATGATCTGGTTTTTCTAGACCCCCCCTTTAACCAGCTATGGCTGGACAAGGTTTGGCCATTACTACCCCGTATTTTAGCCCCGGATGCCTTAGTGTATGTAGAATCTGAAAGTGCCATCACCGCACCCGATTTTCTTACACCATTACGGGAACAGCGGGCAGGAAATGTGCATTATTCGCTGTTCATGTTTGCTGCGGCGCAAAAAACAGATAATAATGCCTAACGCCATAACTAAATATTCATTGTGACAGTATTGTTCTGCGCAACATCTGCTATCACTTTCATCGATAATAATATCTCATGATTACAGCTGTTTACCCAGGTACCTTTGACCCTTTTACCCGTGGCCACGAAGATCTAGTACGCCGTGCGGCGAACTTATTTGATCACGTGGTGGTGGGTATTGCTCATAGCCAAGCCAAACGGCCATTCTTCAGCGTGGAGGAGCGCGTGGAGATAGCCAGTGAAGTGTTAGGCCATTACCCCAACGTGGAAGTCAAAAGCTTTGCAGGTTTGCTTAAAGACTTTGTACGTGAACAAGATGGCCGAGTTATCGTGCGTGGTTTGCGAGCCGTGTCCGACTTCGAATACGAGTTCCAGATGGCCGGTATGAACCGCCACCTGCTGCCTGAAGTTGAAACACTGTTTATGACCCCGTCAGACCAATACCAGTTCATCTCTGGCACCATCGTGCGTGAAATCGCCATCTTGGGCGGTGACGTCAGCAAGTTTGTGTTCCCATCGGTGGAGCGTTGGTTGGTGAGCAAAGCTCGTATCGCTCGCGAACAACAAGAACTACTTGCTAAGAAGGGTTAAAGCGGCAAAGAAGGGCCAGACGGTATACACTGAACTCATTGTTTTGCTTTAGTTTTTGCACTAGCCATGGCCCTTACCATTACCGAAGAATGCATTAACTGCGACGTCTGTGAGCCGCAGTGCCCCAACACCGCTATTTACATGGGTGAAGAGATCTACGAGATCAATCCTGCACTCTGTACCGAATGCGTGGGGCACTTTGACGAGCCACAGTGCATTGTTTTTTGCCCTGTAGAATGCATTGAAGTACACCCTGAACACCAAGAAAGCCAAGAGACTTTACTGAAAAAATTTCAGACACTCGCAGGGCTCACTGAAGCCTAATCAGGCAATAAAAAACGGGGCAGCTAGCCCCGTTTTTTATTAAGGTTTTGCCACCCCTAATAAATCCCTGAACAACACCCCTAAACTACGATTAGGCGCAGCCTGCTCTACTCGCTTAGTAAGTGCGGCACCAGTTTCACGGGCGTCCATCAAGGTATCTAACAACGGCTGGCTCACCAACTTTTCTACCAAACCGCTTTCTAATGCTTGCTGCACCAGCTTGCTGCTGATTTCGCTCCATAAGATGCGGTGATCAGGGTGAGACAACGAGCCGGTTAACTGTAAGGGCACATTGACCTTAAACAGCTCTTTCAACAACCCCGCATGTGCATTACCACGGACTTGGCTTTGCAAACGGAACTCCAGCGTCAAATTTAAGGTTTGATCTATCAAATTAATAGACGACGGTTTGCGCATGCTAATACGCAAATCGGGTGAGTTTGCCAACATAGAGTTAAAACTCAGTACGCCATCGCGTAAGGTGGATTGCAAACTTAATGCCGAGAAACTGGTGCTACGGGCTAAATCAAAGTTCAATGCCAAGGGCGGTAGCTGCGGACTAAACGCATTCTTAGCTACGTCCACCACGCTAGCCAGTGTTTCGAAAGCATCTAGACCATATACTCGGCCATCCACGGTATCCATATTAAAGGTACCGCTTAGGCTGCGTAACCAAGCGGCTGGCGTATGGCCGGCTGCCGTTACTCTGGCGCTCACATCACTTTTGCCACTCATACGAGTTTGGCCAAAAGCATCCTCAAGAATTGCACCTGACTCAATGCCGTAAGCATCCACAGACGCACGTAAGCTGCTGTCAGACTTCAGACGTAACTCACTTAACAAGCTACCTTGATAGAACTCTGCACTGTTTAACTTCAACAGCAACTCGCCCTGCGCCACGCCCAAGTCAGCCTTAAGCTGATTAAGGGTGAGCTTGCCTACCTTCACATTTTGCAGCTGCGCTTTACCTTGCACCGTGTACTTTTCTAAGAAGCTTAGATCCATCACCGTGCCAGCCACAGGGCCTACAAACTTCTCGGTAGCGTCTTGTTGCTCACCAGATACCACACGACCACGCTGCTTACGTACTTCGGCAGAGGGAATCCAATTTGCAAAATCTGTATCTTGCACTTGAGCGTTGAAATCCAGATTCGGGGTGGCGTTAGGCTGGTAACGCGCATCTAGCGCAATATGCCCGGCACTTTCACCTATTTCTAGGCTGGTATCCCACTGATTATTCGGCATTGTCCATGCCAGTGAACCGGCTACATCAGCCTGTACACGTTGATTAGGCAAGCCCTCATCCTCTAGGCTAAACACCCCAGTAAGCGCTTCCCATGTCAGTGTTTTTTGCTCTCGCTGCCATACCAAGGGACTCGCTACTTTCAGCACCCACGCCTGCAATGGCTGTTTCAACACAGCATCTACACTAAAACGCCCAGCACGCAGCTCATGCCCCGTACCGCTTAGCTCATCTATACGCAGTTTAATGCCAGTAGAGTCTACGCCCGAACGTATAAAACTACCCACAATGGGTGACTTCATTTCAGCTGAATTACTATCGGTATACACATCGGGCACATCCAAGGCCAGCTCTACCGAGTCGTGCTCGTAATTCCCTTTAGTGCGTAACGCCAGACGCTGAATACGCAGCAAAGAATGTTGCCCAGCATAGATCAAGTCAGGCACATTCAAGCTTGCCTGCACGTTAGACAACGGCATGGTTCTACTTGCTAGTTCACCTTGGGTAGTCAGCTCCATCCCTTGCACACGCACCACACCCACTAGGGACTGGTATTCCACACCCCCCTTAAGCTGCAACTGTTCGGTTTTGTAGCTACCCACATCACCCTGTACCTGCACATTAATGCGCTGAGCGGCATAGATATGGCTGTAGGGGTCTAAACGCAGCAAGGCTTGCCCATCTAGCGCCGCTTCCATGTGTGGCTTCGTGCCTTGCAGGCGGCCTTTAAACTTCAAATCAAAGGGCTGACCAAACGTCATGCGCCCTGTGTTCATGTCCAAACCTACAATTTGCCCACCACCACCTAAGATGTGGTCGTAGTAGTGCACTTCGCCTTCACGAAAATCTAGGCCCGCAATATCAATTTGGAATTTTGTTTTGCCTGTATCGGGGCTGACGGCCTCTTTCAGACTCGCTAACACTTTGCTCAGTTCGGAGCCTGGCTCGTCTTCTTTGGCGACAGGCTCTGGCTCGGTAGACAGGGTACCTTCAGCGGTAGGTTCTACTTCTGCCGCTTGGGCAGCACCCATAATCCAGCCACCGGAATTCGCCGTCGTGGATGGTGCGGAGTCTAGGGCAGTATCGTCTAGTAAATCAGAAAAATTAAAGCTGCCGTCTTTTTCACGCTCCAACCAAACTTTGAAGCCATTTAACGAAACGTGATCCACCACAAACTGGTTGGACATCAAGGGCCAGATAGCGACAGCAAAGCGTGCACTGTCTACGGACATAAACGTTTGGTCGCTATTGCGTTCGGACAGCGACACACCATTTACCGACAACCCAATACGGGGGAATAAAGACAGTTCAATTTCACCCTCGATGGCTAGGGTACGCTGGTAGCGCTCGTAGACGATTTCCTCTAGCTTACGTTTGTAGGCATTGGGGTCAAAAGTCAGCAAGAAAATAGCGGCACCCACTAATGCCACGATAAAAATCACTACCAAGCCTAATAGGCTACGCTTGAACCACACTTTCATTTAGTCCTCAAACCACCGTTCCATCTATTTTTGCTGAGCATCACGCTTCCAGCCAGCATCCTACCGCAACCATTGGTACAGCGCATCACACGGTAAAAAAGTGTGTTTTTCCAGCAATAAGCCTACAATTCTAGTATCCGCTGGTTGCACATTACCAAAAGAAATATAGAAATCGGCTTTCTGTCTAACTATCGCCAGTCAGCCACCGGTACGATGCACATATTACCTGCGATTATTTCACTTACCTTCTTTTGCCCGCCCCCATTATGAAACTGGAAACACTTGCCGTTCATGCTGGTTACAGCCCGGATCCAACCACTAAAGCTGTTGCCGTACCGATTTACCAAACCACCTCTTACGCCTTTGATAATACACAACATGGCGCCGATCTATTTGATCTAAAGGTACCCGGTAATATCTATACCCGCATTATGAACCCTACTAATGCGGTGTTAGAAGAGCGCGTTGCGGCACTGGAAGGTGGTGTAGCGGCACTGGCCGTCGCATCAGGCATGGCCGCCATTAGTTATGCTATACAAACCATCGCCGAGGCGGGTGACAATATTGTTTCGGTGAGTAAGCTTTATGGCGGCACCTACAACCTGTTTGCCCACACATTCCCACGCCAAGGCATTGAAGTGCGTTTTGCTGCGCATAACGAATTGGCCAAACTGGAAGCCTTGATTGATGCGCGCACCAAAGCGGTGTTCTGCGAAACCATCGGCAACCCAGGTGCAAACATCGTCGATATTCAAGCATTGGCTGACTTGGCTCACCGCCACGGCGTGCCACTGATTGTGGATAACACCGTTGCGTCCCCTGCGCTGTGCCGCCCGTTTGAACACGGTGCTGACATTGTGGTGCATTCGTTGACCAAATACATGGGCGGTCATGGCACCACCATTGCTGGCGCTGTAGTGGATTCCGGTAAATTTCCCTGGGCTGAACACAAAGAACGTTTTGCCATTCTGAACACACCAGACCCGTCCTACCACGGCGTGGTGTACACCGAAGCCTTTGGTGCAGCTGCATTTATCGGTCGCTGCCGTGTAGTGCCTTTGCGTAACACAGGTGCTGCGCTGTCGCCATTTAATGCGTTCCAAATTCTGCAAGGCATTGAAACACTACCACTGCGTATGGAGCGTCACACTGAAAACGCACTGAAAGCCGCGCAGTTCTTACAGAAACACCCTCAAGTAAAATGGGTGAACTACGCTGGCTTGCCCGAGCACCCTGAGCACGACCTAGCCGTACGTTACATGGGCGGTAAACCTGCTGCGATTCTGAGTTTTGGTATTGAAGGTGGCCGTGAAGCCGGTGCACGCTTTATTGATGCGCTGCAACTGATCACACGTTTGGTCAACA
Source organism: Paenalcaligenes sp. (assembly GCA_052103955.1). Taxonomy (GTDB): domain Bacteria; phylum Pseudomonadota; class Gammaproteobacteria; order Burkholderiales; family Burkholderiaceae_B; genus Paenalcaligenes. Next base: position 5,972 of record JBQELO010000007.1, read on the forward strand.
TTGGCGACACCAAATCCTTAGCGTGCCACCCAGCTACCACTACGCACCGTCAATTAAACGAGCAAGAGCTAGAAACTGCTGGCGTAAGTTTCGATATGGTGCGCTTGTCTATTGGGATTGAGCACATTGATGACATCTTGGCCGATTTGAGCCAAGCATTAGACGCTGCTAAGTAAGCGAGCGTTTGTTGGCAAAGGCTACCTTTGACGGGTAGCCTGCCAACACAGTACGGACCCTACACAGACCATTGCAGCACCTTGCCAGAATGACCATGACAACGGTGTACGCAACATCACCGCCGCAAAGGCTGCTGAAAACACGGGAATAAAGTAGGATGCGCCAGCAAGTAGCGTCACATTTCCGTACAAAATTCCTACATTCCATGCCGCATAACCGAAGCCCATGGCTACCGCTGCCAATAACAGGTACAGCATTGAGCCTACGGTAAACTGCATTGCTGGCTGCTCACCAGAAAAATACATACCCCATAGCGCAATCGCTACCAACATAAAAAATAGGGTAATCCCATTTTTGCCTTGAGCTATACGTGTAGTGACTGTGCAATAAGCGGCCCAGATCACCGCACCTAGCAGTGCTAATCCATAGCTAAGGGGATTTTCTTGGATATTACGCATCATGCCGGGCAGGTCTAAGCCTTGATCGGACCCCAACACCCACGCCACACCCAACATAGACAAAGCAAAACCAGGTGCAATCCACCACGTGGTTTTTTGTTTATTGAAGACAATAGCGAACACTATAGTCAGCGTAGGCCATAGGTAGTTCACCATACCTACCTCTATGGCCTGTCTCGCATGGCTGGCATACCCTATAGATAAGGCTAAGCACAGCTCGTACAGTACAAACAGCAGGCTGCCCCACAGCACATAACGGCGGGGGAATTCACGCACCTTAGGAAAGCCCACCGTCGTCAACAAAATGAGCGACGCCACACTGTAAATCAATGCAGCCCCACCTACCGCACCAAAGCTTTCGCTTACCCCGCGTATTAAGCCCACGATCAGGCTCCATAACACGACGGCAAGCAAACCTATAAGCGTGGCTTTCTTGACTGAGGGCATACCTAAGGCCTGCCCTGTTAGATTTCCAAGTTGTCGATAAGACGTGTGCTGCCCAATTTGGCTGCTCCTAAAGCTACCAACGCCTCACCCGCTTTAATTTCATCAGAGGCAGGGGTTAGCAAATCGCGTTGGCGGCGCAAGCTTAGGTAATCCACATCCCAACCCTCTAGCGTCAAACGCTGTACTGCATCGTGCTCAATTTGCGCTACATCGGTACAACCGGCCTGAATTTGTGCACGCACGGCTTGTAAACAGGCGTACAACTGAGGCGCTTTGGCTTTTTCTTGTTCGCTTAGGTAGCGGTTACGGGAGGACAGCGCCAAACCGCTTTCTTCACGTACTGTTTCATGAGCCATCACTTCTACTGGCAATTGGAATTGGCGGCACATGCTGCGCACTACCATCAACTGCTGGTAATCTTTTTTCCCAAACACGGCTACGCGTGGCTGTACGCAGGAAAACAATTTCATGACTACCGTGCTCACGCCTTCAAAGAAGCCTGGGCGGCACTCACCTTCTAAAATATCACCCAAACCTTTAGGCGTATCAATGCGGAAGCTTTGCGGCTCTGGATACATTTCTTTTTCAGACGGTGCAAACAGCACGTACACATCGCGTGCCGCTTCCAGTTTGTCTATGTCTTGCTGCAACGTACGTGGGTACTGATTGAAATCCTCATTAGGACCAAACTGCAGCGGGTTCACAAAGATACTGGCCACCACAGGGTCACCGTGCTGACGCGCCAACCGCATCAACGCCAAATGCCCCTCATGCAGGTTGCCCATGGTCGGCACAAATGCAACCCGAGTCTGCCCCTGCAGATGGTCGCGTAGCTCCTGAATGGTGTGTACAACTTTCACTGAAAACTCCAATACCAGAACGGCATTATTGACTAGAAGAGCCCTCGGTACGCACAAAGGCTAGGCGTACGTAAATGGGGGCATAAGGTTCGGTTTGAGTTACTTCCACCAGCGACTCGCGCACCAGCTCTAACATGGCTAGAAAATGCACGACAAGAACAGGCACTGCATCGCCGTCCTCGATACGCTCTATGAATAGGGCCGTAAACTCTAAAAACTGCGCATCATTTAAGCGGCGCAATATTTGACTCATGTGATCACGTACAGAGAGCTGCTCGCGGGTAATGGTATGGCTGCGATTTAATTGCGCCCTACGCATAATGTCACGCCAAGCATCTTTAAGATCCTCGGGACTAATATCCGGCAGCGCCTGCTCTACGTGCAAATCCAAGTGTGCGTGGGCACGTTCAAAATCACGGCCCAGCTGTGGCAACGCATCGAGTTTCTGCGCCGCCATTTTCATGCGTTCGTATTCCAGTAGGCGTCGTACGAGCTCGGCTCGAGGATCTTCTACTTCTTCGTCAGAGTCTGCTTTTTTCACAGGCAGCAACATGCGAGATTTAATCTCTATCAGCAAGGCTGCCATCAGCAAATACTCGCCCGCTAACTCTAAGTTAGTGCGGCGAATTTCCTCTACATAGGCTAGGTACTGATTCGTCACCTGCGCCATGGGAATATCTAGCACGTTGAAGTTCTGTTTGCGTATCAGGTACAGCAACAGATCCAGCGGCCCTTCAAAGGCCTCTAGAAAAACTTTTAACGCATCAGGCGGGATATAAAGATCCTGAGGAACCTTAAACAAGGGTTCCCCATACAAACGCGCAAAAATCTCCGCATCAAGTAACGAAGGGGCAACCGCCCCCCCATCGTTTGATGTGACCTGTGTTGTGGCTTGCTCAGCCATCACACACTATTAGTCGTTGGAGTAATACACATAGGCTGGCTGTGCCACACGACCGGCACGGTAGCCTTCTTGCAGCTCGGCATCCAGCTGTTTGTCCCACAACCTACCGCGACCTTCACGTTGACGGTTGTCAGTTTCTGGATTCCCCTGCTTGAAGCCTTTCAGGAATTGTGTAATTTCAGATTCGTAATTCTTGGCCATATTCACCGCACACTTAACAAATTGCATTCACCAAAACTTGAGTTTACTGCAAACCCGCCCATAAACAGAGCATGCCGTGTAAACCCGGCTACAGTTACGTGTTTCTACGCACTGTCCTTTTTGGCACAAATCAGTCAAAAACTGCTTTATGCTAACATCTGCTGTCAAAATTATAGAACTAACGCTTAATTCTCGTAGACTGGAGTTTTCATGACACAACCCTCTTCTTGCCCTTCTTGCTCTGGCGAACACACCTATCAGGATGGTGAGTTCTACATTTGCCCAGAGTGTGCGCATGAGTGGTCCATTCATGCTGAAGAGAACGCCGCCGAATCCGACGAGCGCCAAATCAAAGACGCCCACGGCACGCCACTGCAAGACGGTGACGATGTGCACCTAATTAAAGACCTTAAAGTAAAAGGCTCTTCTACTACATTGAAAAAAGGTGCCAAAGCCCGCGGTATACGCATCGTGCCTGGCGATCATGAAGTGAGCTGTAAGATCGATGGCGTAAGCTACGAACTTAAAGCCGAATTCTTGAAAAAAGCGTAATTATTCGTCTTTTTGAGGAATTAGCATCACCAACTTGCAGTCTGGCCGTATGGCCAGCCTGAAGGTGTATTGCCTAAAGTGCAGCACACCATCTTCAGGATGGGAAAAGCTGCGCAACCCTCCCTCGCGCTCTACTACTGTCTGCCTGCCCCACCATTGCGCAAACACGGGGCTAGTAGACAGCAATGACTGCAATAAGGCATGCAGCTCTGGCTCATCCACATGCGCCCCCACATCCCCCCTAAACTCACTGACCACACGCGTGGCGCGCTGTTCCCAGTCCACCACCAAACTACGGGCCGCTGGGTCTAGAAAGATATAGTGCAGCAAGTTAGGCGCAGGGTTTCGATCTGGCCAACCATCAAACAAGCGCAATAAGGCCTCGTTACGCGCCAGCACATTCCAGCATCTATCCAAAATATACGCGGGTGCGGCAATACTGCGTACGCAATCTTCCAAGCCATCCGGCAATTGCGACAGTAGCTCGCCATGCTCGGGGTCGGCACATTCGGCTAGCTCAAACAGGTACTGACGCTCGGCACGCCCTAATCGCAGCTCACCGGCTAATCGCGCGCACACAGTAGGAGAGATAGCAATTTCTCGCCCCTGCTCCATCCAGGTGTACCACGTCACACTGATATCACACAGCTGTGCGACTTCTTCGCGCCGTAATCCCGGCGTGCGTCGTCTACTGCCGGCTGGCAGCCCTAATGCCTCGGGTCGTGTGCGCTCGCGTACGCTGCGCAAAAACTCGCCCAGCGCTTTACGCCGCGTACTAGCGGCATGATCCGAAGACGTTATGGTTTCAGTGCGCCCCATGAGTGTTACCCACGCAATACCGGTGCTAACGATCGCCGTACATCGTCTTCGTCTCTACCAGAACGGGCCACATAGTCTTGCAACTGGTCTTCACCTATATTGCCTACGTTGAAATACTGGGAGTCTGGATGGCTAAAGTAGAAGCCCGACACACTGGATGCTGGGAACATGGCCAAACTTTCAGTCAGTTGCATGTTGATATCTTCCCACTGCATCACACGGTTCATGTCTGCTTTTACTACGTGCTCTGGGCAAGAAGGATAACCGGGTGCGGGACGGATACCTTGGTAACGCTCGTCGATAAGGGCTTCGTTATCGAGATCTTCCTCGGACACATAACCCCACAGGTCTGTACGTATACGGGCATGCAAGCACTCGGCAAAACCTTCCGCAAAACGGTCAGCTAAGGCTTTAAGCATGATATCGGAGTAATCGTCGCCCTCTGCTTGGAAGCGCTCGGAGTGCTTCTCTATGCCTAGACCACCTGTCACTGCAAACATACCGATGTAGTCCATTACTCCGCTTTCTTTAGGAGCAATGTAATCGGCCAAACACTTACTGTGTACACCAGCACGTTTTACGGTTTGCTGACGCAGGTTACGCCATGTAAACAGTACCTCTGAGCGCGTTTCGTCGCTGTACACCTCGATGTCGTCACCGTTCACACTATTCGCTGGGTAGAAGGCCACTACACCATTGGCTTGCAACCAACGGCCATCAATGATTTTCTTCAACATGGCCTGCCCTTCGGCGTACAGCTGTTTGGCTTGTTCGCCCACCACCTCGTCTTCCAATATACGGGGGAAACGCCCAAACAGGCTCCATGTCTGGAAGAAAGGCGTCCAGTCCATGAAGCGTGCAATTTCAGCTAGGTCGTAATTAATAAAGGTACGACGGCCAATAAACTTAGGACGCGGTGGTGTGTAATTGGCCCAATCTATAGGTGGCGCATCTGCTCGTGCTTCCGCCAAGCTAATTAACGGAGTTTCCTTGCGGTTGGCATGGCGTGTACGCACCAGCTCGTACTCGTCTACCACTTCTTGCAAATAGGCATCACGGTTATCGGACATCAAGTTAGTGGCCACACCCACCGAACGACTGGCGTCTGGCACGTAAATCACCGGACCATCGTAATACGGTGCAATTTTGACTGCCGTGTGCACACGACTGGTGGTCGCACCACCAATTAACAGGGGAATTTTTCTATCGCGGAAATACGGATCGCGTTGCATCTCGGATGCCACATAGGCCATCTCTTCCAAGCTGGGGGTAATCAATCCAGACAAGCCCACCATATCGGCATTCACTTCTTTGGCTTTAGCGAGTATCTGGGCACATGGCACCATCACACCCATGTTTTCCACTTCGAAGTTATTACATTGCAGCACCACAGTCACAATATTTTTACCAATATCGTGCACATCGCCTTTGACGGTTGCCATGACGATTCTGCCTTTAGAGCGTACATCACCACCGGCCAACGCAATCTGACGCTTCTCTTCTTCAATGAATGGCACTAAGTGCGAAACGGCTTGCTTCATGACACGGGCTGACTTCACCACCTGCGGCAAGAACATTTTGCCCTCGCCAAACAGGTCGCCCACCACGTTCATACCATCCATCAGCGGGCCTTCAATCACCTCTATAGGTCTACCGCCTGCGTTCGCGATTTCTTGGCGTACTTCTTCAGTGTCTTCCACAATGAAGTTAGTAATGCCATTCACCAGCGCATGCACCAAACGGGCTCGCACCGGCTGTTCGCGCCAGGTAAGGTCTTCTTCTCGCTTAGCGCCAGAACCTTTGATGTTTTCTGCTAACTCTACTAAGCGTTCAGTGGAACTACGCTCATCATTAGGGCCTTCTTTTGCCACGGGGTCAGCACGGTTCAATATGACGTCTTCCACCATATTGCGCACTTTTTCATCCAAATCGGCATACACGCCTAACTGGCCTGCATTCACAATACCCATAGTCAGCCCCTCGCGGATGCTGTAGTACAGGAATACGGTGTGAATGGCCTCGCGCATGGCTTCGTTGCCACGGAACGAAAAGCTCACGTTAGAAATACCGCCCGACATGCGAGCATGGGGCAGATTCTGACGAATCCACTTCACGCCTTCAATGAAGTCTCGTGCGTAGTTATTGTGCTCATCAATACCGGTAGCTACTGCAAAGACGTTGGGGTCAAAAATAATATCTTCAGGTGGGAAACCCACTTCCTTCACCAGCAGCCAATAGGCACGTGCGCAGATTTCTTTGCGTCGCTCTAGGCTGTCGGCCTGCCCTTGCTCGTCAAAAGCCATCACCACGGCAGCCGCACCGTATTTACGGCACAAGCGGGCATGCGCTAAGAAGGACTCCTCGCCTTCTTTTAGCGAAATGGAGTTCACCACCGCTTTACCCTGAATACAACGTAACCCCGTTTCGATCACTTCCCACTTGGAGCTATCCACCATGATGGGAACGCGAGAGATATCGGGTTCAGAAGCAATCAGATTCAAGAATTTACGCATGTTGGCAACGGAGTCCAACATTGCTTCATCCATATTGATATCGATGATCTGCGCACCGTTTTCCACCTGCTGGCGTGCTACTGACAAAGCCTCTTCAAAACGCTCTTCACGAATGAGGCGCAAGAAGGCTTTACTACCTGTCACGTTGGTACGTTCCCCCACGTTAATGAACAAGCTTTGCTCATCAAAGTTCAGGGCCTCTAAGCCCGACAAACGGGTACGTACAGGGATTTCAGGCACATGGCGACGTGGCAGGTTTTGTACTTGCTGCACAATGGCGCGAATATGGTCTGGCGTGGTACCGCAGCAGCCACCCACCATATTGACCAAGCCTGCTTCGGCAAACTCTTGCAATAAGCCAGAGGTGTCTTTAGGCGTTTCGTCAAAGCCGGTTTCTGCCATGGGGTTTGGCAAACCCGCATTGGGGTACACACAGATGTAAGTGTCACAAATTTTGGACAGCTCGGCGATATAGGGGCGCATTAATGCCGCACCCAGCGCACAGTTCAAACCAATAGTGACCGGTTTGGCATGACGCACCGAGTTCCAGAAAGCCTCTACCGTTTGGCCCGACAAAATACGGCCGGATGCATCGGTAACCGTACCAGACACCATGACTGGCAAACGGATGTTGCGCTCGTCAAATACCGATTCCACCGCAAAAATAGCGGCTTTGGCGTTTAAGGTGTCAAAGATGGTTTCAATCAGCAGAATGTCTGCACCACCATCAATCAAACCATTTAACTGCTCGGTGTAAGCATCACGCAGGGCTTCAAAGGTAATGTTACGCACAGACGGATCGTTCACATCCGGCGAAATAGAGGCTGTTTTAGGTTGTGGCCCCAACACCCCCGCCACATAACGACGCTGGCCTTTAGCGATGAACTCATCACAGACTTTACGCGCGATGTTGGCCGATGCGAGGTTTAGCTCGTAGGAAATACCGTGTAGTTCGTAGTCGCCCTGCGCTACTTCGGTTGCCCCAAAAGTATTGGTACAGATGACATCAGCACCCGCCTCCAAATACTGCCTATGTATGGCTTCGATAATGTCTGGGCGTACCAACGACAGCAGCTCGTTATCACCACGCACATCCTTGCGATGCTCTTTAAAACGCTCGCCACGGAAATCGGCTTCACTGAGCTTATATTGCTGGATCATGGTGCCCATCGCACCGTCCAAAATAACAATACGCTCAGCCAAAAGCTGCACAAATTCCCCACCACGGGTGTAGGAAGACAAGGGATAAGGAATAGCGGGATATGACACGGTCACGAGCAAAATCCTGAAAATCGTCAAGCACTGCGTCGTGGAGCAAAAACGACTCGCTTACACCACAACCAAAGAGATGTATTGTACCCCCCCACGGCTGCTATGCTAAATTCCCTTTGCATATCAAGGTACATACTAAGACTCCCTTTTCTTATGTAGCTGAGCAGAAAACCACACTGCTCATCGGGAAGCCTGACCCTACGCTTTAGGTCAAACAGCGCTGCCCCCGCAACGGTACTCATGCCCCGCATGCCAGCCCGATACCGAGCCCTGATATACCTGAATGTCTATAGCTAGCTTTGCTCTACAGCCTAGCCCATTTTTATTGTGGTGTGCGGGGTCGCGCACCAAACAGGATTCGTCATGAAAACAACTCACTTGGCTGCGTTGCTGGCCTGTATTTTTCCGTTAAGTGCTGCCGCACAATCTCCCCAACCCGTATCTGAACTCGACAACATTGTCGTCACAGCTAGCCGTGTGGCGCAGCTGGAAAGCGAGGTGGTGGGTGACGTCAGTGTTATTGACCGCGCAACCTTGGAAAAAGCAGGTCAGAGCAGTGTGGCCGAACTGCTGTCCCGCGAACACGGTATTCAAATTAGCACTAATGGCGGCCCTCAGACCCCTACGTCGATTTTTATGCGTGGTACCAATAGCAGTCACGTCTTGGTGTTGATTGATGGCATGCGTATTAACAGTTCTGTGCAGGGTGGCGCAAACTTCAACGCTATAGACCCAGCCTTGATCGAACGTATTGAAATTCTACGTGGTGCGGCTAGCAGTCTGTATGGTGCAGATGCTATTGGTGGCGTCATCAATATCATCACACGTAAAGGCGGCGGTGACCTCCCTATGCAGCTATGGGGCAGTATAGGTGGCGGCAGCTATGGCACCTTCAAAAGCAGCATTGGAGTACAAGGAGCGGTTGACGGCTGGGATTACAACCTTGCTGGCGCGTTGAACAATAGCAATGGGTTCAACTCCACAAAGCCCTCCAACTCCATGTCCTACAACCCAGATAAAGATGGCTACGATAGCCACAGTTTCACTGGCAGACTCGGACATGAATGGCGTTCAGGGCAACGTCTAGATCTAACCGCTTACAATGCCTACATCAATGGAGACTTTGATGCGGGCTTAGCCCCTGCCAATGCACAGGCCCACACACAAACTCGCCAACAGGTATACGGCCTAAGCAGTAGTAACCAAATCACTGACTACTGGCACAGTAAGTTGTCGGCACAACTGAGCAAGGAACAATTGGCCCTAGCCGTGTATGGCAGCAAATACAGCTCATTACAACGGCAATACTCTTGGCAAAATGATGTGACGATCACATCGACTCAAAGTGTGACGCTCTTGGCCGAGCGCTTAGAGGAGCGTATTACCCACACTGAAACGTACGCGGATACGCAACGCAATACCAACTCATTCGGTCTAATCTATAGAGCTGATTTGGGCATTCATCACGTACAAGCCAGCGTGCGTAATGATAATACGAGTAGCTACGGCAACCGCACCACTGGCTCACTCGCCTACGACCTAGACATCAGCCAGCATATCAACGCAGGTATTGCCGCCAATACGGGTTTCCGCGCCCCTACATTCACGGATATGTATTATGTGGACCCTTGGGGCATGTCTAACGGCAACCCAGATCTGAAACCTGAAAAATCCCGCAATATTGAAGCCCACATTGGCTATCAGAAAGACGGCAGTGAAATCAAACTGGTTGCGTATCAAAATAAAATTCGCAACCTCATTGTGGCGCGAAACCCTGCCTCTTATGACTACACGCCTATCAACCTCGATAAAGCCACTATCCGCGGCATGACACTGACCGCTTCGCATCAGTTTGAGGACACGTATCTATGGGCTAGCGCGGACTTTATGAAACCTCGCAATGACACGTCTAATGCTGATACAAACGGTAATCTATTGCCTCGCCGTGCCAAGCAGCAGTTCACGCTAGGCGCGCAGCACCACATTAACGACGCTATACAATTAGGTGCTGAATATCAGTTCACGGGCAAACGCTACGACAACATAAGTAATGCCGAGAGCTCTCGTATGGGAGGCTTTAGCTTAGTCAACCTGACAGCCGAATATGCCTTCAATAAACAGCTCACTGGTGTAGTTCGATGGGACAACATTTTCAATAAAGAGTATGAGTTAGCTAAAGGCTACAACACTCCAGGCTCAAACATATTCTTCAACCTCTTGTGGCGTATGTAATCGATGGCACTTTCCCTGTTCTCGTTAGTCAACAGGGAAAGTCCATCACCAGAAGAGGTTGTCACTATGAAGACTCTACGTACTCTGCTGTTATGTGTAACTGTAACCATTCTGCTTACAGCGAAATCACATGCTACCCCCTCCCTTCTTATCCCTGCCGACCCCTGCCTCAGCTTAGAGCCCTCACCCTCCTTCCAACGCGCCATTAGCCTAGCCCCCCACCTCACCGAATTGCTCTATGCCGCCGGTGCTGGCGATGCAATTATCGCAACGGTAAGCAGCAGTGATTATCCCAAGGCAGCTACTGAGCTTCCACGCATTGGTGATGGCATCACCCTGCATCCTGAACGCCTACTAGAACTACACCCCGACGCCATTTTTGCATGGTTGCCAGGCAGCACATTGGTTGCCATGCAGCCTACGCTAGAACGCTTGGGTATTCCTTTGCTGTATTCGCGCCCTAGCAGTCTACGTGACATTCCACAGGAAATACGCCGATTGGGATGGCTATTTAATACGCGTGATGTGGCTTGCCCTGCTGCACAGCAACTGGACGACCGTTTAGATGCTCTTGCCAACCATACCCTGCACGACAGCCCTACTGTATCTGTGTATTTAGAACTGGGGCACGACCCCATCTACACCATCGGCAAAGACCCGTTAATTGCCGATGTGCTGGCTACTTGTAATGCCCGAAACCGCTACGCGCACAGCACAGTAGCAGCCCCACAAGTCTTACCCGAAGAGCTACTACGGCGTAATCCACACGTGGTGATTGTGTCGCAACCTTCCGCACTGACGCAGCAAGAACGACTACGCTATTGGCAACAACACCAACTTCCTGCCGCGGTAGAGGGACGGTTTTTTGGCATTTCACCCGACCTGCTTTATAGACCAGGTCCACGTTTGATTGATGCCACCGAACAGCTGTGCTTGTATGTGGATCAAGTACGTACCCATCAACATGCTGCGACGCAGCATGGTAAAAGCCCTGTCAAACCCCGCTAAATGCATTATCCTTTAAGGTTTTGACGCTACGGTTAACCCTAGCATTTCTGTCATACCACTAGAGCATCACCACCATGAGCATTACTACTCCTGCCGACCCATTTGTTATTGCTGGTAAATCCTATCAGTCCCGCCTCTTGGTAGGCACAGGGAAATACAAGGATTTCGAAGAGACTAAGTTAGCGATTGAGGCTAGTGGTACAGAAATTGTGACCGTCGCCATCCGCCGCACTAACATTGGCCAAGACGCCAGCACACCTAGCTTGCTGGACTACGTACCGCCTTCACGCTACACCATTTTGCCTAACACTGCCGGCTGCTTTACTGCTGACGATGCCGTACGCACGTTGCGCTTGGCTCGCGAACTGCTGGATGGTCATTCTTTAGTCAAACTGGAAGTGCTGGGCAGTGCCCAAAACCTGTTCCCCAACATGCCTGAAACACTGATCGCTGCCAAAACACTGGTAAGCGAAGGTTTTGATGTCATGGTGTACTGCTCTGACGACCCTATACAGTGCAAAATGCTGGAAGATATCGGTTGTGTGGCCATCATGCCATTGGCCTCACTGATTGGCTCCGGTATGGGTATTATTAACCCATGGAACTTGCGCCTGATCATCGACCAATCCTCAGTACCTGTGTTGGTAGATGCAGGTGTAGGTACAGCGTCGGATGCTGCCATTGGTATGGAATTGGGCTGCGATGGCGTACTGATGAATACCGCTATTGCTGGTGCACGTGATCCTATTCGTATGGCCGTCGCCATGAAAGAAGCCGTACAAGCTGGCCGTAATGCGTACCTTGCTGGCCGTGTGCCCCGCAAATATTACGATGCTGATCCTAGTTCGCCTGTTGAAGGCATGATTCATTCTCGTTCTAAGTAAAGTCTATGATTCCCAGTACTCTGACCATCGCCGGCGTAGACCCCTCTGGGGGTGCTGGCGTATTGGCCGACGTAAAGGCCATGAGCGCACTTGGTGCTTATGCGAATGGCGTGATTGCCGCGCTAACTGCTCAAAACACCAAAGGTGTAACAGGCATTTTGCCCGTTGACCCTGCGTTTGTAGCCCTGCAGATTGATACGCTGTTTGACGATGTACGTATTGATGCCGTCAAACTGGGTATGCTGGGCCAGCAAAAGGTCACCGAAGTAGTGGCTGAGCGCTTGGCACACTGGAAGCCTAAGCACCTCGTGTTAGACCCAGTCATGGTGGCTAAAAGCGGTAATTTATTGCTGGAAAAACCGGCGGTCAACGCACTGCGCGAACAGCTATTGCCACAATCCACCATGATTACGCCCAACCTGCCCGAGGCCGGAGTACTGCTGGAGGCTCGCCCCGCTGAAACCCTAAAAGAGATGTATGGGGTGGCAGAGAAGCTGCACCGAATGATTGATGACGGTAAGGAACGCTGGGTATTTTTAAAAGGCGGCCACCTACCGGGTGACGACTGCCCTGACCTGCTGTTTAACGGCGATCAAATGGTAGAAATGCCAGCGTTGCGTATCCAGACCAAAAATACTCATGGCACAGGCTGCACACTGTCTGCCGCATTGGCTGCCTTATTGCCACAAACACCCAATGCAATAGAAGCGGCCAAACTGGCTAAACAGTACTTGTTTAAAGCGATTGCCCGCTCCCATGAGATGCAAATTGGTTCTGGCCATGGGCCAGTGCATCACTTCCACCACTGGTGGCCACCTGTTAATTCTTGATTTTGGTCTGAGTCACCTCTGTAGTTATGACGCATAGCACTGCCATTATTGTGGCCATGCAGGAAGAGTTAGAAATTATCCTGCAGCATTTGGAACATGCCAGCACCCACGAGCGTGCTGGCATGCAGTTTCACCAAGGCACATTTGCCGGCAAACCCGTAGTAGCGGTGATTTGTGGTGTGGGTAAAGTCAATGCAGCGACCTGCACACAAATTCTGATTTCGGAATTTGCGGTAAGCCGCGTCATCAACATCGGTATTGCTGGTGGCATAGGCCCCGGCATTTCCCCCGGTGATGTAGTGATTGCGGACTGCTTGGTGCAACACGATATGGATATCGCCGCGTTAGGTCTGCCCCCTGGGCAAATCTTTCGCATGGATACCTTGTACTTTCCTACCGACCCTACTCTACGACGCTTGGCACAAGAGGCTGCTAGCCACATCACAGCGCATCAAGTAAGCACCGGGTGTATTGCCAGCGGCGATCAGTTTATTGCCTGCCCTGAAAAAAGTCGGTGGATACACCAGCAATTCAATGCACTGGCCTGCGAGATGGAAAGTGCTAGTATTGCGCAAGTGTGTTACCTGAATAACGTACCTGTGATTTGCATACGCTCTATTTCTGACAATGCAAATGACGGGGCAAACATGGATTTTGAGCAATTTATGAGCATAGCTGTGCAGAATGCGAGTATTCTTCTGCAACAGATGCTTCCTGCCTGCCCATGATTTAAACAACTGGACAGAAATGCCTGTTTTTGAACAAAGCAGTATCTGGCATCCTGTCCTATAATCAGATCTCTGTACGACTAACCAAACGCTTATTGGACGTTATGAACATTCACGCGCTGTCTGAGCTCGAACGTGCACGCTATTACATGATCGAGCAACAAATCCGCCCTTGGCATCTGTCTGATGAAAACGTGCTGGCTGCCCTACTTAAGGTCAAGCGCGAGCGCTTTGTACCTCCAGCAATGGAAGGTGCGGCCTTTTCTGATACCGAAATGCCACTGATTGTTGACGGTATAGACACTGGCGAAACCATGCTGTTCCCCAGCTTGGAAGCCCGTCTAGCCCAAGAATTACAGCTCAAACCGTCTGATGGTGTACTTGAAATTGGTACTGGCTCGGGTTTCCAAGCCGCTTTGTTGGCCTGTTTATGCCAGCAAGTGACCTCTATTGAAATCAACAGTACGCTTGCTGGCTTTGCAAAAAACAATCTACAACGTAACAAAATCACGAATGTTACCGTTGAAACTGGCGATGCCCATGCAGGCTGGGGTACCACAGAATACGATGCAATTTTGCTGACTGGCTCTGTACCTTCTATTCCTGATGCTTTGAAATACCAGCTAGCCATTGGTGGCCGTCTGGTGGCAGTCGTTGGCCAGCAACCTGTAATGACCGTGACTCGTATCACGCGCACCAGTGCGGCAAGTTTTGACGTGGAACTTCTTTTTGATACCAACATCAAAGCTTTGCATGGTACGGCTATTTCGCATTTCAAATTCTAATCGCTCCCGTCGTCGCCCGTTAGGGCGCACGCTGAGCATCCTATTGTTCAGTTCCCTGTATACAGCACTACCAGCCTCTGCTGCTGGGCTACTGGATATTTGGGAGCTGGCTTTAGCGCGTGACCCAGCTTATGCCGCCACGCGTTACGCCAGCACAGCAGATCAAGAACAAATCCATCAGGCCAGAGCGCAGTTATTGCCTCATTTGGAAGGTAATGCCCAAGCCGGCACTACCGACCGACGCAGAGCCAGCTCGCTGAAACAATATGGCCACAGCAATGTGAATCAATGGAACCTGACACTAAGTCAGGTACTTATTGATCTGCAAGCTTACAGCCTGTACGAACGCTCCAAACACTTGGCTGCCGTTGCTGTACTTAATGAAGAACAAGCCCGTCAGCAATTAATCGTACGCGTGGCGCAAGCCTATTTCAACGTACTAACGGCACAAGACACCCTACGCTCACTGTATGCCCAGCGCCAAGCGGTGACACACCAGCTAAATGCTGCTGAAGCTTCTTTTGATTTGGGTGGCACATCCATTACGGACGCCTATGAAGCCAAAGCAAGGTTAGACCTTGTGAACAGCTCTATAGTAGGTGCTGAAAGCCAACTACAAGTGCAACAACAAGCACTAGAGGCCCTGATCGCCGAACCAGCACCGGTGCTAAACGGCTTATCTACGAATGACTTGCCCACCCCTGAGCCCTCACAGCCAGAAACCTGGGCGTCACAAGCCGCACAACGCAATTTAAGCGTACTGAAAGCCGAGCTCAACTGGTTAAGCACACAATCTGCCTTAGAGGCTGCTAAACGTGAACATGCCCCTACGCTGTCCTTAGAGGCACGTACAGGCAGCAACAACCAGCAGGGTGTGTACCAAGATAGCCGCTCACCCCGTGCGCTAGACAGCAGAATAGGGTTGGAGTTAAAGATTCCTTTGTATTCTGGTGGTGCAATTTCATCACGAGTTCGTGAGCAAACCGCTAGGTTACAGCAGCAGAATTTCGAAAAAGAAGATGCTAAACGCAATGCCATTACTGCTGCCCGCCAATACTTTACGGATGTAAATATGGGGCTATTGCAGGTACGTGCCTTGCAGGCGGCTGAGCGTTCTAGCCAAGCGTCGCTAGATGCCAATGAGTTGGCTTATGAAGTCGGCGTGCGTATCAATATTGATGTGCTGAATGCACAGCAGCAATTGTATGAGACTCAACGCGCGTTATCTAAAGCGCGTTACGACACACTGCTGAATAGCTTACGGTTGAAAGAGGCGGCTGGTACGCTGAATGATGCGGATCTTAAAGCGCTAGATGCGCTGCTGGATCAACCGCAACCTGCAGCCTAGCACCTAAGTACACTGTGTTCATCGCACATGCGGACGAGGCTGCTAGTCCAGCCAGTTGCTTGATATGAATGCTGTATTCATCGCACACGCTGGGGGACTGCGGAACAACTTTTTGTGATTTGAAACACCAAATCAAAAAAATTTTCCTCCGCCTCCCCGAGGTGTCGCAATTGATAGGCTTACAGCCCTTTCTTAAGGCGTTTCTGAGGCACATCAGGCAACTAACGACAGCCTTGAATAAGAAATACAGCGCGACACTATGCGTTTGTACAGAAGTAAGTATGCCTACAGAAATCACCGGACTAAACCTCTGCAAGCGACGAGCAAAAGGCGGATGGAAGTGTTTTTTTATTTGGTATCTCAAATAAAAGAATACTTTCGCAGCCTTAGGCTAATGCAGTCCAGTCGTGAGTAAATGGGCTTTAAATCTCATTACATGAATTGAGAGACTCACCTTAGGCTACGGCAGACAGTCGTGAGAAGCAGGCCATAACAACCTCAAGCAGCAACGCTATGCGCTAGCAATGCCATATTGAAGCAAATACCAGCCAATCCACATCATAAACACACCAATCAGCGTGTCTATCACTCGCCATACGCCACGGCTACGTAGCCAAGGCGATAGCAATACGGCGCCGTAAGCAAGCGAGAAGAACCACACGATGGATGCCACACTGGTACCTAGCCAAAAGCCCAGCTTATGCTGTTCTTCATAGGTTGCCGCAATGCCGCCTACCAATAGCAAGGTATCCACATACACATGAGGGTTCAGTAACGTAATGGCCAGTGTGATGAGCACCACACGCTTTATGCTGACCGTCGCAGCAGAGCCATCTAAGTGCATGCCACTGCTGCCCATCCATGCGCTGCGCCATGCTCTAAGGCCGTAATACGCCACAAAGGCTGCCCCTAAAAAAGCCAGCACTCGTGTGAGGGTTGCGTTCTGGCTAAGTAAGGTACCCACACCAAAAACACCAGCACCCATCAAAACAATGTCACACACCGCGCAAATCAGTGCCACCCAAAATACATGCTGACGTAATAACCCTTGCTTCAACACAAAGATATTTTGGGCACCAATAGCCACAATCAAACCTAGGCCTAATATTGCGCCCTGTAGGAATGCGTGTTCCATGATTTTTACTTGCGGATTTTACGTACTAGCGCGGTAGTCGATCTGTCGAACTCAAAATCGATGGCAACGGCATCACCACCCCAACTGCGCACCAAAGCAGTTTCAGGTAGCTTTTCCATATCGTAATCACCACCTTTAACGATGAGATCAGGCTTCAACAACGCAATAATAGCTTCAGGGGTGTCTTCCGCAAAGAAGGTCACCGCCGCGGTGGAAGACAGCGCTGCTAACAACGCAGCGCGATCGTCTTCCCCGTTCAAAGGCCTATCATCCCCTTTGCCTAAGCGACGTACAGATGCATCGGTGTTAATGGCTACGACTAGACTTGCGCCTAACTGCGCCGCTGCATCCAGATAGCTGACGTGCCCACGGTGCAAAATATCGAATACGCCATTGGTAAACACCAGCGGGCGCGGTAAATCACCACGCTCTACTGCTGCTGCTAAAGCATCTGGCGTATAGATTTTTTGCTCAAAGGAGATTGCCATAATGCTTAGGCCGTTACGATAAGTTGCTGCTGTTTGCTCAGATCTTTACGGTAACGATTTAGCTCTTGTACCGATTTAAAATCCTCGCCCATCAACAAAGACATGTTGTGCAAAATACGGGTAGAGACTTTACCTTCCCACTCTTTATCAAAGCGGATTTGGTCATCTAACCAATGCTCTAACCAACCAGGTGAGGGCAGTTTGGATTGCACGGTGTCATCGGGGTACATCTCTTTGTTCACGTGCAAGTTAGTGGGGTGCAACGCCTGAGCAGTACGGTGTGCCGAGGCCATCAACACGCCAATCTTAGAAAACGCCAAGCGTGTTTCCAGTTTGGTTGCATCGTTAGGCGTAGTCAAAGCACGACGCATGTAGCGCAGGTAAGCGCCAGCGTGACGGGCTTCATCTTGAGCCACAATTTTGTAAATAGCTTGGATAACTGGCTCGGTATGCCAGTCAGCAGCGCGTCTATACCAGTGATTCAACCGCACCTCGCCGCAGAAGTGCAGCATCATGGTTTCCATCGCAGGAGCGGGATCAAACTCAAAACGTACGTTATGCAGTTCTTCTTCTGTAGGCACCAACTCAGGGCGGAATCTACGCAGATACTCCATCAACACTAGCGAGTGTTTCTGCTCTTCAAAGAACCAAATCGACATGAAGGACGAAAAGTCACTGTCATTGCGAAAATCACGTAAGAACATTTCCGTGGCAGGCAAGGCGGCCCACTCGGTAATGGCATTCATCTTGATGGTATAAGCCTGTTCATCAGTCAGCTTGGACGCATCATAGTCATCCCAGGGAATGTCATGCGACAGGTTCCAACGTACAGCTTCCATGGATTTGAACAACTCGGGATATAACATCTCTCATCCTCGGGGGTAAATCGACACACCCATAATAAGGTGTGCAGTTCTCAGAATTATGTCAGTACCAAAATGTCGTTAACGTGGTACTACAATACTTTTACAGCCCACAGCACCAAGCCTACAATGACAGCCAACAACGCACACAATACGGTCATTAGCCTATTGTTCTGTTCTTGGGCCACTCGTAGTTGGCGTAACTCCTGCAGGACCACCGGCGTCGTATCTGGCCGGCTCAGATTATCGAAAACCAAACGTGGCAACTGTGGCATGATCTGTGCCCACTGACCGGCTTCTTTTTTCAGCTGCTGCTTTAAGCCCTGAGGCCCAATTCGCTGATACATCCATTTTTCCAGGTAAGGCTTAGCGGTATCCCAAAGATCTAACTCGGGATCCAAATCACGCCCCATACCCTCTACGTTCAGCAAGGTTTTTTGCAGCAATACCAACTGCGGCTGAATCTCCACATTAAAGCGCCGCGATGTTTGGAACAGACGCAATAACACCTGCCCTAACGATATTTGTGACAAGGGACGGTCAAAGTGCGGCTCACATACGGCACGCACAGCCCCCTCCAGTTCTTCTTCTCGTGTATCTGCCGGCACCCAGCCTGACTCAATGTGTAGCTGCGCCACTCGGCGATAATCACGACGGAAAAAAGCTAAAAAATTCTGTGCCAAATAGTTCTTATCAAACTCGGACAACGACCCCACAATCCCAAAATCCAGCGCAATATACCGCCCAAAACTTTGGGGATCATCCGAGATACGGATATTTCCCGGGTGCATGTCAGCATGGAAAAAACCATCAGCAAACACTTGGGTAAAGAAAATCTCTACCCCTTTACGCGCCACTTGTTTTAGATCTACCCCTGCATCACGCAGACGCTGAATCTGATTCACAGGAATGCCGCGCATTCTATCCATAGTAAACACATTGTGTGCGCAGTAGTCCCAGTGCACTTCAGGCACCATTAACAAATCCACACGCTCGGGGGTTTCCACGAAGTTACGTCGCAACTGGCTGCAGTTCGATGCCTCACGAATCAGGTCTAGCTCATCGTGTAAGTACTTTTCAAATTCGGCCACGACTTCACGAGGGCGTAAACGGCGACCATCTGGGCCCGTTTTTTCCACCAATCGTGCCATGGTACGCATCAACGCTAAGTCTTTATCGATGACCTCGCGCATACCAGGACGCAGCACCTTAACAGCCACTTCACGCCCATTATGCAGCACAGCGAAGTGCACTTGCGCAATAGACGCAGAGGCTACAGGGTCTACTTCAAAGTGTTTAAAAAGTTCGCCGGTAGGGGCACCCAGTGCCTGCTCTACAATTTTGGCCGATACTTTTGAGTCAAACGGCGGCACGCGATCTTGCAACAAGGCAAGTTCTTCAGCCACGTCTAAGGGAATCAAGTCGCGGCGTGTGGACAATACCTGCCCAAACTTCACGAACACTGGCCCCAAGGATTCTAATGCCAAGCGTAAACGCTCGCCGCGCGGCAACTTAGGTGCGCGCCCAAAACGTACAATACGCAGCAAACGCACCGCCCAAGGATGCCTAATACTAGACAGTACTAGCTCATCCAAACGGTACTTAAATGCGATGTAAAGAATGTAGAAAAACCGGCAAAAACTCATCAACATGACAACCTCTTTTTCTGCTCAAGACGTTGTACAGCTTGCTCGGTACGCTCTATGGCTTGTTCCAATTGCTGGAAGCGCGCTTTCCACATCTGATAACGACTGTGTGACACCAACAGGTCACTTTCTTCACCCAGATATTCACCTAGGTTTTCAGCAGCACTACGGGCTGAACGACGGCTACCTGCCAACAGGCTTTTAGCCCCCGACACCAAACGTACTGCCGGTATATCACCCACTACAGCAGCGAGTTCACCTTCTATGTCAGGGCGTAACGACTGAGCCAAGTCAGCCACCACATTAGCCAAAGCGGCTTCGCCTTCAATACGCATTAACTGTGTTAGTGCAGCAGGATCACCACCTTGCAACACGGAAGGGATTTGTGAAATTCGCTCTGCTGGTAACGTTAACGTCACATCAGGCAAGACGGAGGCGTCGCAATGCTGTAGCTGACCATCAGCGGTAATACTGCACTGAAACAGCAGCCACCCCGCCTCTACACGCACGCTATGTCCGGAAAACGCCGCCAACTTAGCCTGTGCCCATTGATCTCGCACTAACAATCGGTTGACTAGGCGCACCCCCATACGAGCAGGATGCAAGAAATCCGGAACTACTGACATGAAATTTGCCTCTGACACGATCACCCTGCAGGTAACATAGGAAATAGCCTAGTGTAACCTGTTGCCTTGTTTATCACGCATTCTACAAGGATAAAAACAAACGCTACACCACGTATAGGTATAGCGTTTGTCGCTAGGATGACCCAACAATCTTTTATCAGTCGTTGGCAGTCAACTGCTGAATACCGGCTACTAGCCAGCCAGCGTTGTCTTCTTTGTACAGGTTCCACACTTCTTCAAAGCGGAACGCTTCTGTACCTTGGCCTTCACGCAGCATGCCGGAGTAACGGATGCTGGCTAAGTGACCGCCTGCAACTTTCTCGATGCCTAGCAATTCAGCATTCAGCAATACCACTTCGGTAGAGCTGTCATCGTTTTCACGCTGTTGAATTTGTGGCGTGGCTTCGATCAGCAAATCGTCAGTCAGGTACTCACGCAATGCATTCACATCACCTTTGTCCCACAGAGCTTGGATTTCCACAAAACGCTGTTTGGAGTTTGCCAAGAAAGAAGTGACGTCGAAATCAGCTGGAATAAACCAGCTAGGATCCACTTCGGTTTGCTCTGGTGCAGCGTAAGCAGCAGCGGCTGGCGCTACGGAAGCTGGCGCAGCAGGTGCAGGTTGTGCTGCACGTGGGTACTGAGGCTGCATACCTGGGTCGTTAGACTGACGGTACTGATTATTCGAATGACCAGCACCAGCACCTTGCGTAGCTGTGCGAGAACCCGCGCCACGCAGACGACGGATCAAGAACATCACAGCAAATACCGCAATACCAATCAGAATCGCGCTAGACAAGAACTCCAACATTGCACCGCCTAAGCCCATGCTAGACAGCAAGGCTGCGATACCCAAACCCGCAGCAATACCTGCCAGAGGGCCTAAGAAACGGGACATGCCAGACTTAGCAGCTGTGCCTGCAGCGGCTGCACCAGCAGCAGGTGCAGCACTACGCTGAGCCGTGTTAGCGGCGGCTGGAGGTGTTACGGCTTGACGTTGTTGAGTCACGTTAGATGACTGACGTCCAAAACTTTTGCCACCACCCATACGGCGTGCTTCTGCATCAAAAGAAACGGCTAGCATACCGGCAGCGGATACAGCGATCAGCATCGTTGCCAATACACGGGAAAATCGTTGAGAAATCATCTATGACTCCTTGCTCACGACTGCAACAAGCGTCGTGATGTCTTATGGGGCGTCGCCAGACACAGTCTGACAACTAGCTTACTAGAAGCTGAACATTAGCATAAAGCAGCCCTTTTGTACCACCATTAATTTCAAAAAAATCCTACACCCCACAACGCCCCCTCGCATGGCCTCTTTCCGAGCATCGGGTTTTCCCCCTATTTAGCCGCTCCCCTATTCCCCTAAATACCGCACAAGCGCCTATAAACACAGGCGTTGCGCACCCTATAACTATTTCTTATCACTCAACACCAAAATAAACTGATTGAGCACGACGCCAAGTCTGCACACAATACCCTGAACCTATTCCTACTATATTGGGGACTTTTGTATGACTTCTGCCCAGCGCACACCAGGTGAACTGTTTATCTGGACGAACGTTGATCCTACCTACGAGGACGACTTCAACCAATGGTATGACCGCGAACATATGGAAGAACGCGCTGCCATCCCAGGTTTCTGCTGGGCTAGACGCTACAAAAATCCGCAAAACGAACGCCGCTATCTGGCGCTCTACCGTACAGAAGACATTTCCGTTTTCCACAGCCCTACCTATCAACAAGCGTT
Source organism: Paenalcaligenes sp. (assembly GCA_052103955.1). GTDB lineage: Bacteria > Pseudomonadota > Gammaproteobacteria > Burkholderiales > Burkholderiaceae_B > Paenalcaligenes. The sequence goes on from JBQELO010000007.1 coordinate 28,501, forward strand.
CCAACATCAAACTGCTTGGTCGCTAAGCAACTTTAGCCGTATGCAAAATAGCCAGCGCCGCGTGATGCGTGTGCAGCCCTTGGCAGGTTTTGGTACGGGTGCCGCCATTGCTCTGATCACATTGGGCAATCAGGATACGGCAGAGCAAGTTAGCCGTATTGCAGAACAAATCCAGAAACAAATGGATGGTGTTCTCGCCCTGCGACTATTAACCCCTGATACAGAGCTATCTACCCCTTTACCTTCGGAAGACACTACAAACCGTATACTGGAGCCGGTGTTGATTATCGACACCACAACAGAACCGGTAGCTGCTGCCGTTTCCCGTTGGATTATTGAGGAGTTCAAGTTGGATGGCACCTGTGCCACCACCTTCTCCTTGCTGTGGGACCTACGTTCTAGCGATATTTCGCGTTAATGTCCGTATACCCCTATCCCGTAGCACTTTTTTTTACTCGTTGGAGGAGTTACTAGAATGATAAAAAAACTGTTAACCGTGTCTTGCATGTTGGCCTTGGCTGGTACAGCCCAAGCGGCAACCACTTGGACAATGAGCGCCGAACAGCCTGATAACAACTACCTGACCATTAACGTACGAGAGTTTGCTAAAGACGTTGAAGAAGCCACCAACGGCTCTTTGAAAATCAACGTACAGTCCAACAGCATTCTGCTGAAACGCCCCGAAGTAAAACGTGGCGTACAACAAGGCGTGATCCAAATTGGTGAAGCGCTGATGTCCATCAACGGTAACGAAGATGCCATCTACGAAATAGATAGCGTGCCTTTTTTGGCTACCTCCTTTGATGAGTCCCAAAAACTGTGGAACTTAGCCCGACCTGCTATTGCCGAGCGCTTGGATAAACAAGGCTTGATGCTGTTGTATGCAGCACCGTGGCCATCACAAGGTATCTACAACAAAAAAGAAATTAACTCGTTAAGCGATTTAGAAGGTGCACGCTTCCGCTCTTACAGCGCAGCGACCAGCCGCTTGGCCACCTTAATGGGCGCAACCCCAACCACGGTGAACTCGCAAGAAGTGCCACAAGCCTTCTCTACAGGTGTGATTGACTCCATGATCACTTCGCCTTCTACAGGTGTAGACACACAGGCATGGGATTACGTGTCGCACTACTACGATGTGCAAGCCTTTATTCCGCTGAACTTTGTGATCGTCAATAAACGTGCTTTCTCGCGTTTAAGCGAAGCCGAACAAACCGCGTTGTTGGCTGCCTCTGAGCGCGCTGAAACTCGCGGTTGGGAAATGGGCCGTGAACGCACCGAAATGCTGACTAAAACACTGAGCGATCACGGTATGACTGTATTGCCACCACCAGACGCTGTGCGTGCTGATATGCAAAAAATCGGCGCAACCATGGCTGAAGAATGGCTGAGCAAAGCAGGTGCTGATGGTCAGAAAATCCTTGATGCCTACCGTGGTAACTAAACAGGCTGATTGTTTATGAAATGGCTAGAATACTTGGCCAAAGCATGCGGCGCGGTCGCCGCGTGCTTTCTCTGCCTTATTGCTGTCTTGGTTACAGCCCAAATCGTTGGCCGCATGATGGGACACATGATCCCAAGTTCGGATGAATTCGCGGCATGGGCTATGGCTTCCTCTATCTTCTTAGCATTGCCCTACACCATGCTACGCGGTGAACACATTCGCGTATCACTGATTCTGCAGTTCTTACCTAAACGCCTGCACAAACCTTACGAGCTGGTGGCGACACTGATCGCCTTGGTCGTCAGTGCATGGATGTCTTACTACGTGGTGGAGTTCGTGTACGAATCCTACCTCTTTAATGATGTCTCACAAGGTATTGTGACGGTGCCGATGTGGATCCCACAATTCGGTATGCCTATAGGTTTATGTATTTTCACACTCATGCTGCTCCGCCGGCTTGTCTGCTGTGTGCGCAACCAGCCACTGGAGGATAACTAATCATGGGTGATTTAACTCAAGCCATAATCCTGATGGTCTCCTTGTTGCTCTTGTTGAGCATGGGGGTCTGGGTTGCGTTAGTACTGGTAGCATGTGGCGTCATCAGCCTAATGCTGTTTGCCGATAACCCTGCTGGCATTATTTTTGCCACCAAAGCATGGGATTCTGCTGCCAGTTGGTCATTAACCGCCTTACCGCTGTTTATTTGGATGGGTGAAATTCTTTACCGCACCCGCCTCGCTGAAGACATGTTCAAAGGTTTAGGCCCGCTATTACAGCGCCTACCTGGTCGTTTGGTGCACGTGAACACTATAGGTTGCGGTATTTTTGCTGCCGTAAGTGGTTCTTCTGCTGCTACAGCTGCCACTATTGGCCGTATTTCCCTGCCCGAGCTGAAATCTCGCGGTTACGACGAAGGCATTAGTATTGGTTCATTGGCTGGCGCTGGTACGCTGGGGCTATTGATTCCACCATCTATTGTGATGATTGTGTACGCCGTTGCTGCACAGGTTTCTATCATCAAGCTGTTTATTGCTGGCATTTTGCCCGGCATCATGATGATTTTCCTGTTCTCTGGCTATATCGCACTGTGGTCATTGCGCCATCCAGATCGTGTACCCAAAGAAATCGAAGAAATCTCGCTGCGTGAAAAACTGTACCGTTTGCGCTTGCTGCTGCCGGTAGTACTGCTTATCGCTGGTGTGATTGGTTCTATCTATGCTGGTATTGCCACCGCAACAGAGGCTGCAGTGATCGGTGTGATTGGTTCGTTGCTGATTGCTGCTGTTGGCCGCTCACTGAACTGGAAGTCTTTTTCTGCTAGCTTGATGGGTGCGGTACGTACATCGTGCATGATCTCGTTCATCCTGATTGGTGCCAGCTTCCTAACCAGTGCCATGAGCTTTACCGGCATGCCTAGCAACTTGGCTTCGTGGATTGCGTCACTGAACCTAAGCCCCTACGCCTTGATTGCGGCACTTACTGTGTTCTTTATCTTGCTGGGTGCGTTCTTAGATGGCATTTCGCTCATCGTATTGACCACCTCTGTCTTGATGCCAACAGTGATTGCAGCAGGCATAGACCCAATCTGGTTTGGTATTTACCTGATCCTGACAGTGGAAATGGCACAAATCACGCCTCCCATTGGTTTCAACTTGTTTGTAATCCAAAACATTACCGGCAAAAACTTATTTGAATTGGTGAAGATGGCACTGCCTTTCTTCTGGATACTGGTATTAGCCACCGCGCTGGTCACTATATTCCCAGAGATTGTCATGTGGTTGCCTAACGCCATGTAATGCGGCTTCCCGCTGGCTGCCACAGCAGCCAGCACTAACTAACTGACTACGCTTAGGCCCCTGTTTGCAGGGGTCTGGGACCCCTTACGCTAAATTATTCCGACGACGCTACAACGAAGGACTTGGTATGACACACGACACATCTCTTCCATCCTCTAAATGGCAATTCTGGGTAGACCGAGGAGGCACCTTTACTGACATCGTGGCACGCCACCCCGACGGTCACCTGCTTACCCACAAACTGCTTTCTGACAACCCAGCACAATACCCTGATGCCGCACTGGCCGGTATTCGTCATTTGCTAGGCTTGGCTGTAGATGCACCTATTCCTAGCGAGCTGATCGAAGCCGTAAAGATGGGTACTACAGTGGCTACCAACGCCTTGTTAGAACGTAAAGGTGAACCTACAGCACTGGTCACTACACGCGGTTTTAAAGACGCACTGCGTATTGGCTACCAAGCACGACCACGTATTTTCGACCGTCAAATTCACCTGCCTGAGCTGCTGTACCAGCGCGTGGTTGAAGTAGACGAGCGTATTCGTGCCGATGGCACTGTAGAGCAAGCCTTGGACAAAGCGGCTGTACGCGCACAACTGCAAGACGTGTACGACGCAGGCTACCGCGCATTGGCTATTGTGTTGATGCATGGCTACCGCTACACCCAGCACGAGCAAATTATTGCCGAGTTGGCCCGCGAAATGGGCTTTGGTCAGGTATCGGTTTCCCACGAAGTTAGCCCATTGATGAAACTGGTAGGCCGTGGCGACACTACCGTCGTAGACGCGTACTTGTCCCCCATCTTGCGCCGCTACGTTAACCGCGTTGCCAGCGAGTTGGATGGCGTACGCCTGATGTTCATGCAATCCAACGGCGGCCTGACTTCTGCTCACTCCTTCCAAGGTAAAGACTCCGTACTGTCTGGCCCGGCTGGCGGTATTGTGGGTATGGCGCGCACGGCTGCCGCCACTGGCGCATCGCAACTGATTGGCTTTGATATGGGCGGTACCTCTACCGACGTATCACACTACGACGGCGAATTCGAGCGCACCTTTGAAACCATTGTGGCAGGTGTACGTTTGCGTGCCCCCATGATGAACATTCACACTGTGGCAGCGGGTGGTGGCTCTATTGTGCACTTTGACGGTGCACGTATGCGTGTAGGCCCTGATTCTGCTGGTGCCTTCCCCGGCCCTGCTGCTTACCGTAATGGTGGCCCACTGACCGTCACTGACTGCAACGTCATGCTGGGCAAAATTCAGCCTGAGTTCTTCCCAAGCATCTTCGGCCCTAAAGCCGACCAGCCGCTGGACCGTGATATCGTGCGCCAAAAGTTCACTGAACTTGCTGCACAAATTAAAGAAAGCACAGGCCGCGACCACACGCCAGAACAAGTGGCCGAAGGCTTCTTGAACATTGCTGTGGCCAACATGGCCAACGCCGTGAAGAAGATTTCTATTGAACGTGGTTACGATGTAAGCCGCTACACCTTGGTTTCTTTCGGTGGTGCCGGTGGTCAGCACGCGTGCTTGGTTGCCGACTCGTTGGGTATTAGTCGTGTACTGATTCACCCCTTTGCGGGTGTGTTGTCTGCCTACGGTATGGGTCTGGCTGACATTACAGCCATGCGCGAAATCAGCGTAGAAGCCGAGCTGAATACACAAAACATTCCGCTGTACGAAGAACAATTGGCACTGTTGGCCGAACAAGCCAGTGCCGAAGTATTGGCTCAAGGCGTGTCTGCACAACGCATCAATATTCTGCAACGCGCTCACCTGCGCTACGAAGGTACAGATTCTGCCTTGTTGGTGAACTACGGCGATTTAGCGGCCATGCAAGCTGAGTTTGAAGCCAGCTATTTGCAACGCTACAGCTTCTTGATGCCAGACAAAAAACTCATCGTTGAAGCCGTATCCGTAGAAGCTATTGGTGCTAGTTCTGAACAAAGCCCAGTGGTTGCTGCAGCCGCTACCAGCGCGCAAACCGCCAACGCGGCCAGCACTGCAGCCTTGTTCTCGCATGATCAACAACACCAGTGCCCTATTTACCAACGCGCTGACCTGCAACCTGGTTCTCACCTGTTAGGCCCAGCCATCATTTGTGATGCCAGCGGCACCACCATCGTGGAACCTGATTGGCAGTTGGAAATCTTGGGTGGCGGCGAAATTCTGATGACACGTGCCGTAGCACAACGTCGCGAGAATGCGATTGGTACAGACGTTGACCCAGTGATGCTGGAAATTTTCAACAACCTGTTCATGTCCATCGCTGAACAAATGGGCGCAACCCTTGCAAACACAGCGTTCTCGGTCAACATCAAAGAACGTCTGGACTTCTCGTGCGCCCTCTTCGATGCCGACGGCAACCTGATTGCTAACGCACCGCATATGCCTGTGCACTTGGGCTCCATGGGCGAAAGTATCAAAACCGTTATTCGTCGTAACAGCGGCAAAATGCGCCCCGGCGACAGCTACGTGCTGAATGACCCGTACAACGGTGGTACTCACCTACCCGACATTACCGTGGTAACACCTGTGTTCGACACCGAGGGCAAAGACATTCTGTTCTTCGTAGCATCACGTGGTCACCATGCTGACGTGGGCGGTATCACCCCAGGTTCCATGCCACCAAACAGCCGTACGGTAATTGATGAAGGCGTTCTAATCGACAACTTCAAGCTGGTAGAAAACGGCTTGATGCGTGAAGAAGCTTTGCGTGAACTATTGGGCAGCGGCCCACACCCTGCACGTAACGTAGAGCAAAACATTGCTGACCTACGCGCTCAAATCGCCGCCAACGAAAAAGGCGTGCAAGAACTGCGTCGCATGGTAGCCACCTTTAGTCTGGATGTAGTGCAAGCCTACATGCAACACGTACAAGACAACGCAGAAGAAGCCGTACGTCGCGTGATTGGTGTGCTGCAAAACGGTCAGTTCCGTTACGAAATGGACAGCGGTGCCGTCATTAACGTCAACGTAGAAGTAGACGCCGCTAGCCGTAGCGCAGTGATTGATTTCACTGGCACATCAGAACAGCTAGAAAATAACTTCAACGCACCATCCGCCGTGTGTATGGCTGCCGTGTTGTACGTATTCCGTACCTTAGTTGACGATGACATCCCCATGAACGCGGGCTGCTTGAAGCCTATTACAGTGAAGATTCCACAAGGTTGCATGCTGAACCCGAATCCACCTGCAGCAACGGTGGCAGGTAACGTGGAAACCTCACAGGTAATTACCGATGCGCTGTACGGTGCGTTAGGTGTGATGTCGGGTGCGCAGGGCACCATGAACAACTTCACCTTTGGTAATGACACTCACCAGTACTACGAGACTATTTCTGGTGGCTCAGGCGCAGGCTTCCGTTATCACCCAGAAACGGGTGAACGTCAGCTCTTTGATGGTACCGATGTGGTGCAAACCCACATGACCAACTCTAGACTGACTGACCCTGAAGTTCTGGAATGGCGTTTCCCAGTGCTGCTGGAAAGCTTCACTATCCGTCCTAACAGTGGCGGTAAAGGTGCAGCATCTGGCGGTAACGGCGGTACTCGTCGCGTACGTTTCTTAGAAAACATGACCGCATCTATTTTGTCTAACCGTCGCCGTGTAGCGCCATTTGGTCTGGAAGGCGGTGAGTCTGGTGAAGTGGGTCGCAGTTATGTGATTCGAACTGATGGCAGCCAAGAAGAAATTGGCGCGACCGGTTCGGCTGAGATGCAACCCGGTGATGTGTTTGTGATTCAAACCCCAGGTGGTGGTGGGTTTGGGAAGGCATAACACTAGGGTGTAAAAAGTTGGTGCTAGGGGGTGAACAAGTAGTTTTTGTTCATCCCCTTTTTTTATGCTTTTCTGGTTTTTGAGGGATGTGCAACCCCTTGAGGAATAGTTGCTGCCTGCGCTGGGAGACTGCGGAAACACTTTTTATGATTTGAGACACCAAATCAAAAAAGTTTTCACTCCGCCCCCCTGACAATTTCAGTTTCTGATAGGTTTACCGCCCTTTCTTCTGTCACTGTGGACTTTTGTTTTTCAGTGAGAATGGTGAAGCTATTTCGTTAGGCTAATTCCTAGCAGTCACCCCATCAAAACCCTGGCAGGCAAGGAAGGGAAGGCTGAGAATGATGCTATCCACCTTTGATCTGTATCTCTACAAGTAGAGATGACATCTAGTAGCCTACACCTTGCAGTTTTTCATATATCTTACTTATAATTAGTCACCATACTATATGGTGACGTATTTAAAATAAATCTGGATTAGCTACTACCCTGATCTACACGCTGCACCCAATCCCACGTAAAGGAACTCACATGCCATACCACTATCTCGTAGAGCTCTACACACCTAATGCCAACTGGAAAGCGTTGTCAGTAGAGCAACGCCAAAACTTCTTGGAGGCTATAGGTTCAGCGATGGGAGGGTTGGCTAGCATGGGTGTAGAAGTGTTGACCCTTACCGAAGTAGCGCCCAACATAAACCAAAACAGCAAGCACCATTTTCTGGGGATCTGGCGATTCCCCGACCCTCAGGTACGTGATGCATTATTAGCAGGGATCAAAGCCAGTGGCTGGTATGCGTATTTTGATCATGTGAATGCAGCGGGTGCCGAGGGGGATTTTGCTCAGCACCTTGCTGCATTGGTGAATGCGTAGGCTATACAAACAACAAGGCCCCAGTTTCCCGGGGCCTCATTGCTGCTCGCTGTACTCAAAAAATCAGGGCTGTTTCACTGCATAAAGGAACAACTCAACACGGCGGTTCAATGAACGGCCTTCTTGTGTGTCGTTGCTAGCAATAGGATTGTTTGGGCCACGACCTTCGTCAGTCATGTGTGATGCCGGTACGCCTTGGTTAGCCATATAACCTGTCACGGCCTGAGCGCGCTCTAAGGACAACGTTTGGTTTAACTGCAAAGAACCAGTGTTGTCGGTGTAACCAATGGCTTTAGCACGCAACTCTGGGTGCTGTATCAAGGCGCGAGCCACGCTGTCCAATACCGGCAGCAGTGCTGGTTTTAGCTGATACTGACCAGAGTCAAACGACACGTTGCTAGGAATATGCACACGCAACGTACCATCTGGCATTTCAGTCACGGCCACACCCAAATCGCTGGCGCCGGATTTCTCTACGTCATTTTTAATGGCAGACCAGTTGTAGCCCACGATGCCGCCTGCTACCGCACCAATACCAGCACCAATCAATGCGCCTTCTGTGCTGTCGCCAATCAATACCCCCAGCCCTGCGCCGATGGCTGCACCTATGCCAGAACCCATCGCGGTATCGCCGCCTTTGCCTTCTATCGATGCACAACCTGCCAATACGGCGGCAACACCAATGCATGCTGCCAGTTTATGTAGTCTCAACGAATTTTTCATTTTTTTATTCCTAGAAAACCACCGAGCTATCGGTATAGAGTTTGGACATGCCGTAACGGTATCTAACAGTTTTGTATTATCTGGTAAGTTACGCAGCACAAGCCAGTTGATTCACCAATTTTGACAAATCTATAGCCTGTGACTACCGTTAATGCAAAATTTGGCTTAAAAACTCTTTGGTTCTAGGGTTATCCGGGTGATCAAAGAAACGATCAGGTGTGTTGACCTCGATAATCTCACCTTGATCCATAAAGATCACACGGTCGGCTACTTTGCGCGCAAACCCCATTTCGTGTGTGACACACAGCATGGTCATACCGGATTCTGCCAAACCTGTCATCACGTCTAGCACTTCTTTCACCATCTCAGGGTCTAGGGCGGATGTAGGCTCATCAAAGAGCATGATCTTAGGGTTCATACATAAAGACCGCGCAATCGCCACACGCTGCTGCTGTCCGCCAGACAGCTGACCAGGGTATTTATTGGCTTGCTCTAAAATACGCACACGTTCTAAGTATTCCAGCGCTTTAGCTTCTGCTTTAGCTTTAGGCTGCTTCAGCACCCACACAGGTCCTAAGGTCAGGTTTTCTAATACCGTTAGGTGTGGAAACAAGTTGAAGTGCTGAAACACCATACCCACTTCACGACGTACGGCATCAATTTGCTTCAGGTTATTCGTTAGCTCAATGTTATCCACAACGATGTGGCCACGCTGATGCTCTTCTAAGCGGTTAATACAGCGAATCAGGGTAGATTTACCCGAACCAGATGGGCCACAAATCACAATACGCTCGCCCTTGGCGACGTTCAGATTAATGTCCCGCAACACATGAAAATCACCGTACCACTTGTGTACGTTTTCTAGACGAATAATGGCTTGTTCTGCCATATAGAACTCCTTCTCAACCCAAGATCAACGTGGGGACTGGACGTTTTGCTTAGGAGCGCTGTCCATGATTCAGACTTTTTTCTAATGACTGACTATAGCGGGAAATGCTGTAGCAGAACACGAAATAAATCGCGGCGATAAATAGGTAGGCTTCGGTGCTGTAACCACGCCAAGCAGCATCTGCCAACGCGGCTTTAGCGGCCTGAGTCAAATCGAAAATCCCAATAATCACCACCAGTGATGTGTCTTTAAACAAAGAGATAAAGATACTAACCAGCGGAGGAATGACGATTTTCAATGCCTGTGGCAGCACAATTTTGTGCATAGTTTGCCAGTAGTTCAACCCTATAGACTCGGCACCCTCATATTGCCCTTTGGGTACGGCCTGTAAACCACCCCTGACAGTTTCTGCTATATACGCGGCCGCAAACAAAATTATTGCTATCTGCGCACGCAGCAACTTATCAATGCTGAACCCTTCGGGTAAGAACAATGGCAGCATCACCGACGACATAAACAACAAGCTGATCAGTGGCACACCACGTATCAACTCAATGTAAATCACCGATACCGCTTTCACCGCTGGCAAGTGTGAACGTCGACCTAACGCAAGCAGCACCCCTAAAGGAAACGCAAAAGCCAAACCGAATGTGGATAACATCAGCGTAAGAGGTAAACCACCCCATCTGCTGTTATCCACATAGCTTAAGCCAAAAATACCGCCCCACATGAGCACACCAAAGCCGGTAAGCCCTATAGTCCAGATCACGGCTAGCCATGCATTCCAGAAGTGCCTAAAGCAGCTCAACACCAGCATCAAGATCAGCACTAGCGATGCCAACAACGGGCGCCACTGTTCATCAAAGGGGTAGACACCGAATAGAATCAGCCGATGTTTTTCTACGATAAATGCCCAACAAGCGCCAGTAACTTCCCTACATTCTTGAGCCGAGGTTGCTGAGAAGTCAGCATTAAGCAAACCCCACTCTATCAAGGCAGGAATGGCCATTAATAACAGCCATGCCACCAGCACCGTGAGTATGGTGTTCAGAGGCGAAGAAAACAGATTCTGGCGCAACCACCCCGACACGCCTACTTGTTGGCGTGGCGGAGCGAGCACGGTAGAAGCAGATTTAGTTTGCATGATTAGCGCTCCACCAAAGCTAGACGTCGGTTGTACCAGTTCATAAATACCGAAATGGACAAACTGACGGTAAGGTAGGCCGCCATAATGATCAAAATACCTTCAATTGCTTGGCCCGTTTGGTTCAAGGTGGTATTTACCACCGACACAATATCGGGGTAGCCAATTGCCACCGCCAGCGAGCTGTTTTTAGTTAGGTTCAAATATTGGCTAGTCATGGGGGGAATAATCACCCGCAACGACTGGGGCAAAATTACTAAGCGCAGCGTCAAACTTCTGGCTAGCCCTATAGACTCAGCTGCCTCCCACTGACCTTTGCTCACGGCTTGAATGCCTGAACGTACCACCTCGGCAATAAAGGCCGAGGTATATACCACTAACCCCAGTAACAGAGCCGCAAACTCTGGCGTTAAGGTAGTACCACCTTGAAAGTTAAAGCCACGTAACTCAGGGTAGTTTAGGTGCAAGCCCTCACCACTTATCCACAGCAGCAACGCAGGCACAGCAATCAACAGCAGCACGCTAATACGCAATACGGGCGGCATACGCCCTGTTTGTACTTGCTGCTTTCTAGCCCAATGCGCAAACAATACGCTGATGACAATAGCGATGGCTAAACCACCTAATATCCAGCTCCACGCATCACCTGCTAGCGTAGGTAGCTTTAGCCCACGATTAGACATGAACACCCCAGGAAGAGGGGCATAGGCATCTTTAGGGCGCGGTAAGGTCTCGGTAATTAAGGCATACCAGAAAAACAGTTGCAGCAGCAGTGGTACGTTACGCATCACTTCCACATACACCGAGGCCACTTTTCTCACTAACCAGTTACTAGAAAGTCGAGCAATACCCAAGATAGTACCCAGCACCGTCGCTAAGATAATGCCTATTACGGATACTTTTAAGGTATTGATTAAGCCCACCACAATGGCTCGGCCATAGGTGTCAGACGGCTTGTAATCAATGCTCATCTCACCAATAGCAAAACCGGCTTCACGATGAATGAAATCGAAGCCTGTAGAGATGTTGCGTACAGCAAGGTTATGCAAGGTATTGCTGACCAAGTACCACACGCCAAAGGCCAACAAGCCAATAATCACGACCTGATAAATAATCCCTCTTGTGAAAGGGTCATTCCAGGAAAAACGAATTTTTGTAGAGTTATGGTTGTTCTTATGCTTTGCCATATTCCGTCTGTCTCTTCAAACAGCCATGTAGTGGCAGACCGGAAGAACCCCTTCCGGTCTGTTCTGGCAACAGAGTTCAGCTGTTACTTAACGCACTGGCCAGCCATACATTAAACCACCATTTTTCCATGTAGCGTTCAAACCGCGTTCCAGTTTCAGAGGTGTTGGCGCGCCAAGGTTACGGTCAAATACCTCGCCGTAATTACCAACTTGCTGAATGATATTAAATGCCCATTTGTCATCCAGCTTCAGCCCTTTACCCATTTCGCCCGATACACCCAGTATACGTTGCACATTGGGGTTATCGCTTTTGAGCTGCTCTTCTACGTTTTTAGAGGTAATGCCATATTCTTCCGCTTCGTTCATGGCATTTAGCACCCAACGCACTAACAAGAACCACTCTTCATCCCCTTGGCGCACCATAGGCCCCAACGGTTCTTTGGAAAAGTCCTCCGGCAAGATCACAAAATCGTCTGGGCTGGCTTGCGAAGCACGCATCGCCGCTAAACCTGATTTATCGGTGGTGAAACCGTCGCAGCGATCGGCCAAAAATGAACGCATGGCTTCATCGGGGTTATTAATCACTACAGGATTGAAATCCAAATTATTGGATCTAAACCAGTCAGCCAAGTTAAGTTCAGTGGTAGTACCAGGCTGCACGCAAATGGCTGCTCCATTTAGCTCGGTCGCGCTGTTGATGCCCAAACTTTTTTTCACCATTACGCCCTGACTATCGTAATAGTTCACGCCTGCGCTAATTAACCCCAAGGTGGTATCACGCGCCATCGTAGCGGTGCTATTACGGGTTAAGACATCAATTTCACCAGACTGCAACGCGGTAAAACGCTGCTGAGTCGTAAGTGGTGTCACCTTAAACTTGGTGGCATCACCAAAAATGGCCGCGGCTATGCCCTTACATAAATCCACATCAATGCCGCCCCACTGCCCTTTACTATCTGCAATGGAAAACCCAGGTAAGCCTACGTGTACCCCACACTGCACAAAGCCTTTCTGCTTCACTTTGTCTAGGGTTTCGGCGGCGTACGTTACACCAGAACTCATCAATACTGCCACAGAACTCAACAAAATCGTTTTAACGATCTTCATGGATGTCTCCTCTAGAGATTTACTTGTGGTAAATACAGCTGATCCTACTGCTAACTTTGGTCAAGTTTTATCCATCCTAACCATAAACACAGATTAAAACATCCGCACTTTCCCTTTAGCGATAAAATAGGCATGCGCTCGGATGCAACTCCGGTTCCCTTCATCGTTTCCTGCCAATCTCATGCCATGATCCGGTTTCAACACGTTTTCAAATCTTACGGTCGCGGAAAAAACATTCTCGCGGACATCAATTTTGAAATTGCAGGTGGTGACTTTATTTTTGTCTCCGGTCCATCTGGAGCAGGTAAGTCCACATTACTGAAACTGATTGGTGGCTTAGAAGCCCCCAGTCGCGGCAGTATTTACTTGAAGGAACAACGCGTAGACCAGTTGGCTGCTCGTGCACGCCCCTATTTACGCCGCGCGGTAGGTGTGATTTTGCAAGACACACACTTGCTCTATGACCGCAGCGCCATCAACAACGTATTGCTGCCTTTAGAAGTACAAGGTGTAGAGCGATCTGTCGCCCTCAAACGTGCGCGTGCCGCCATGGAGAAAGTGGGCCTTGCAGGAAAAGAAGGCTTCACCCCCATTGAGATGTCTGGTGGTGAACAACAGCGCTTAGCCATTGCCAGAGCCATTGTGAACCGCCCTGCTATCGTGATTGCCGATGAGCCCACAGCCAACCTAGACGCTGCTAGTGCAAAACGCATTATGGATGTGTTCCTAGACTTTAATCGCGTTGGCGTGACCACCTTGATTGCGTCGCACGATCGCGCCTTAATGGCCCAATATGCACGCCGTACCTTGCTGATTGAAGAGGGTAGGTTTTCTGATTTTGCGGGTGTAGCACTATGAACCGTTGGTTACGTCAACATCGCTATGCGGCAAGTACTGCCTTGAGCCGCCTGATTCATCAGCCATTTTCGTCGTTAGCTAACATTTTAGTGATTGCCTTAACCTTGGCTGCCCCCTTAATTGGTTGGGCGTTGCTGGTTTCTGCACAACCACTGGTGAAAGACCTACCCGTTAACCCTGAAATCACCCTGTATTTAAAATTGGATACATCGGCAGAACAGGCACAAAAACTCTCTGGTGAGTTGCGCCAACAGTATGCCGATGATGTGCTATCGGTGTCCTTTATTGATCGCGACAAAGCCTACAAAGACCTACAAAAAAACCCATTGTGGGCTGATGCATTAAGCACGTTGGGCGAAAACCCATTGCCCCACAGCTTAATACTTAGCCTGAACGACTCGCCTAACCAGGCTGGCGTAGCGGAGCGATTAGCATCCGAACTTGCAAACACACCAACCATAGAACGCATTCAACTTGATAGCGATTGGTTAAAACGCTTGGATTCCCTACTACATTTTGTACGTGTGGCGCTTAGCTTACTGAGCTTATGTGTCGCGGTCATTATGATTGCTACGGTATTTAATACCGTACGCTTACAAGCACTAAATCAACGTGAAGAAATTGCGGTAGCCCGTTTAGTAGGTGCTACAGAAAGCTTCGTGCGTAGACCCTTTTTGTACCAAGGTGCTATCACTGGGGTGGCGGCCAGCCTAGTGACTATACTGCTGGCATGGCTAGCGCTACCGTTACTAAGCGAAGCCTTAAATCGCTTAGCAGCCAGTTACCAACAACATGTGCAACTGCACTTGCCTGATAGCTCAGATCTTCTTAGTGCAACAGTGGTTATCGCCCTGATCGCCGCTTTGGCTGCCAGATGGTCCGTTACCCGCAGTACCCAGTTTTAACGTTATGAGTAGTACACAGAATTTAGCCGCGCGAGTTGTCGCGTGGCAAGCTAAACATGGCCGTCACCATTTGCCTTGGCAGCAAGAGCGCACCCCCTACAGGGTATGGCTATCAGAAATTATGCTGCAGCAAACGCAAGTCACTACAGTGATTGATTACTATCAGCGGTTTCTAGAACGCTTTCCTACTGTTGCTGACCTTGCCAACGCTACCCAAGATGACGTTATGCCCTATTGGGCTGGCTTAGGCTACTACGCTCGTGCCCGTAACTTGCACCGGTGTGCACAACAGGTCATGAGTGATCATGGCGGTAGCTTCCCTCCCTGTAGTCAGCAACTCGCTACCTTGCCCGGCATAGGCCGTTCTACAGCAGCTGCGATTGCCTCTTTCTGTTTTGGTGAGCGTAGTCCCATCATGGATGGCAACGTGAAGCGGGTTTTCACGCGTTACTTTGGTATTCACGGTCACCCACAACAACGCCAAATCGAACTGAAATTATGGAGCCTCGCTGAAGAGGCGGTGGCCTGTAGCCCTGCTGATCTGGATATGGCAGCCTACACTCAGGGCCTGATGGATTTAGGCTCTATGCTCTGCACGCGTAGTAAGCCTAACTGTGCGCAATGCCCCTTGGTGTCGGACTGCTATGCCCACGCCAATCAACAAACGGCAGAGCTGCCCACACGTAAACCGAGGGCTGTACAGCCCGAGCGTGAATGCCATGTCTTAATTCTGGAAGCAGACGGCCACGTACTGCTAGAGCAACGTCCTGATAGTGGTATTTGGGGTGGCTTATGGACCTTGCCGCAGTTTGAACAATTGGAAGGCTTGCAAGACTTTAGCAAAGCGTTAGCCATTAGCTTGCCAGCGCAATCCAGAATGGCTGCGATGCTGCACGTGTTTAGCCACTTCAAGCTGCATATCAACCCTTGGTTTGTACAATGTGCAGACTTACCCACACAGCACGACAACCAGCATTGGATAGCGATAGAGGACTTGCCTAATACGGCGTTACCAGCCCCCATACGCAAACTCTTAGATGGGCTATACCCTAACCCAGAAACTGAGCTGGCAACCTTGTTCTAATTCTTAGGGATTAAGTGAAGGTGGCTTATAACGATGAATATTCATCAATAAGCCACATGCCACACCTAACGTCAGCAATGCCGTACCGCCATAGCTCATAAATGGCAGCGGCACACCCACTACCGGTAAAATGCCGGTCACCATGCCGATGTTCACAAACACATAAACGAACATCATCATTGCCAATGCCCCGGCCACCAAACGACCAAAGGTGTTGTTCGCATGGGCGGCAATACTTAGGCCGCGAATAATGACTAAGGCATACAGCACCAGCAGCATAATGCCACCGTACAAACCAAACTCTTCAGAAAATACGGCAAACACAAAGTCAGTCGTACGCTCAGGGATAAAATCCAAATGGGTTTGCGTACCCATCATGTAGCCCTTACCGTATACACCACCCGAACCTACAGCAATCATAGATTGTATGGTGTGAAAGCCTTTCCCTAAGGGGTCCATGCCCGGATTCAGTAATGTACACACCCGCCCTTTCTGGTACTCGTGCAGTACTACCCAGTCAAAACCCGGCGCACATAAGGTATCTTCGTAATACAGCACTAGCCCCAAGCCTACGGTAATCGCCACCGCGACAGGCACCAGCAACCAGAACGATAACCCTGCGAAATAGATCACGCTAAAGCCTACAGCAAACACCAACAATGCTGTACCCAAATCGGGCTGCCGCACGATCAGCAAAAACGGAATCGCCAATAAGACACCCGCGATCAGCAAATCCATCAGCTTCATCTTGGCGCCTTGGTAATGATGAAAATACCACGCCAGCATCAGTGGCACGGTGATCTTCAGCATTTCAGAAGGCTGTATACGGGCCACACCCAAATCTAACCAACGTTTAGCGCCTTTACTGGTTTCGCCATTAAACTCCACGCCTAGCAATAAAATAATGGAGAAGGCATAGACATAGGGTGTAAGGCGGATAATCCACGGCAAGGGGATCACTGCCACTGCCCACATCACAAAAAATGCCACGATAAAATAACGTGACTGATCCGCAAAGCGCCAGTCTGTACTGCCCACAGCCGAATGCATCACCACTAGGCCCAGCGTTGCTAACAACAGTAGCAAGCACAGCAGCGGCCAATCAAAAATCGTGATAGCGCGTAACCCCCATTGCATTAAACGCTTCATGACTTCTTACGCTCCTCTAGCCAGTAGTCATAAAGACGTCGTGCAATAGGCGCCGCTTGTGTAGCACCCCAACCCGCGTTTTCTACGATAAGTGCAATAGCGATTTCGGGATCATTAGCCGGAGCATATGTCATGAACAGAGCATGGTCACGCAAGCGCTCATCAATGGCTGAAGCCCTATATTTGCTACCACGCAAACTAAACACCTGCGCCGTACCAGTTTTACCAGCGGCTTGGTACTTAGCACCAGCAAAAGCGCGCCGCGCTGTACCAGACTTAATCACATCGGCCAACGCGTCTTTCACTACTTTAATGTGTGCTGGGTCTATAGGCAGCTGATAAGGCGGCTCCGTTACCGCCATACTGCTTTCGCCTGTTTCGGTATTGGTAGTCTGGCGTACTAAGTGCGGTTTAATGTAGAGCCCATCATTCGCCAACGTAGAAGTTGCCTGCGCCAACTGCAGCAAGGTAAAGGAGTTATAGCCTTGCCCTACCGCCACTGAAATAGTTTCACCCGCATACCACCGTTGATCGGCTGGTTTTTTATACGCTTGGCGCTTCCACTCGCGTGATGGCAGAATCCCGCGTCGCTCACCGTCTAAATCAATACCGGTAAGCTGCCCAAAACTAAACTGTTTACTGAAGTCATGCAGGGCATCTACACCAATTTCAGGGCCTAGTGAGTAGAAATACGTGTCAGACGACACCACTAAGGCTCTGTGCATATTGGTTGGCCCATAGGCCGCATTACCCGCGTTACGGAAACGCTGACCGCCAAACTCGTAATACCCTGGATCCGAAATTCTATCGTTAGGGCCACGCTTATTTAACGCCAATGCCGCTAAAGCCACAAAAGGCTTATACGTAGACCCAATAGGATAGGTACCAAATAAAGGACGGTTAATTAATGGGTGATCTGGCGACTCATTTAACTTACGCCAGTTTTCTACATCAATCCCATCTACAAATAAATTCGGGTCAAAGGATGGCGCTGATACAAAAGCCAAAACCTCGCCTGTTTTAGGCTCAATGGCCACCAAGGCCCCACGCCTGCCCTCGAATAGTTTCTCGGCCTCGCGCTGCAAACCTATATCAATAGACAACTGCAAGTTTTGGCCGGGCACGGGGTCTACCCTGTTTAGCACGCGTACAGGACGCCCAGAAGCCGTGACTTCCACTTCTTCTAGGCCTGTTTGCCCATGCAGCGCCTTTTCCCAAGACTTCTCAATACCCTTTTTACCGATGTTCAGCGTGCCGCGATAGTTACCTAATTCGCCGGCTTCGTCTAAACGCTGTTCGTCCGCTTCGGAAATACGCCCTACATACCCTATAACGTGAGCAGCAGACTCGCCTTGTGGGTATTCACGCACCCACCGTGCTTGCAGACTTACCCCGGGGAAACGAAAAGCGTGCGACGCAAACCACGAAGCCTCTACCTCGTTAATGCTATTACGCAGCAACACATCGCTGTAGCGATTGCTTTGCCCTAAGGCCAACTTGAAGCGTCGTCGATCACGTTCGCTTAAGTACACAATCTCGCCCAGATTATTCAGCAGGTCATCAATGCTGCCTTCCACCTGAGCAGGCACGACGCTTAAGGTGTAGTCGCGGTAATTACGCGCCAACACCACACCATTTCTATCTGTGATTTCACCACGTCTAGGGGCGATAGGTACCACAGCAATACGGTTACGGTCGGCTCTGGCCGCCAAACCTTCGTACCTATCTACTTGCAAGTACCACAGGCGCGCCCCCAATAACACCAGCAACGCCACCCCTATTACGCCGGCCACCCAGGCACGTAACAAGGTACGTTGTTTATGTAGTCTGGAAGTTTTTTTGAACTCAAACATGGTGCGCGCTACGTTTAAGCCGAGCCGTCATCGGCCTCATCCAACCTGCGATGTGGCAATAACAGTAGAAAATCAGCCAACGGCCACAGTACTCCGGTCAAGAGCGCAGCTGCACCCCATGACCAACCGGCCCATTCGCCTGCAAACCACGCATGCAGCAACTGCGGTATAGCGCTTGCCACAAAAAACACCGGCAACAAATACACCATCTGCGCAAACGCACCAAATAGCAGTAAGCGCCTAGACAACACAATCACGCCATAGCACGCTAATACGTATGCCATGCCATGTTCGCCTAAGAAACTGGAGTCGTGTGCATCCATGAACATACCCAGCACAAACGCCATCAGCATATTCACTTTACGCGGTTCGTGCAGTGTCCAAAACGCCAACACCAGCATCAAGAAGTCTGGTGCGTACTCCCAATGTCGCCACGGCAACATGGACAGTACCCACACCAAAAATACAGAGCCCCACACCACAAAGCCGCTGGACTCATTTTTAAAGGGCGAGGCATCAATGGGCTGCAGTGAGCTTAGCGAAGAGCCGCCTTTACGGGGTTCGCGCCCTACATGCTTATTCATCGGCGTCCTCCTGCTCCAGCGATTTACGTGCAGACTCTTCTACCAAGAGCACCAGGAAGTGTCGGTAACGTTCAGGATAAGACAGCGGCGTGCCTACAGCCACAGCAAAACCGGTTGCCACATCGCGATCCACGCTATCCACACGCGCTACCGGCAAACCAGCGGGGAATAACCCACCAATACCGCTGGTGACTAAGACATCACCCACTTCAATATCCACATCCGAACTTAAGTACCGCACTTCGATGCGCGAACCCACGCCACCACCAAACGCGATCAGACGTAAGCCACTGCGCAAAATTTGTACGGGTATAGACAGTTTATCGTCGGTAATGAGGGCTGCTTCGGCGGTATAAGGCGTCACGCGGACAATCTGCCCTACTACACCACCATCATCAATAACAGGCATACCCGCTTGGATACCGTGCGAAGAGCCTTTGTTAAATACCAGACGGCGGTTAAACGCATTAGGTGGCTCATATAGCACCTCTACCGCGACAGACGGTTGCGTCACCGCATTAGCAACTTGTAATAAGCGTCGTAGCTGCTCATTTTCTACAGAGAGCTGCGCTGCATGCGTGGACAACTGTGCGAGCTCCACACGTTGCCGTTGTAGAGCTTCTTTTTCGGTGCGCACCAACGCTGCTGAGTCTCGCCAACTACTCAGATAGGAAGCTAAGTCACCGGGCGCCATAGCGGCTCGCTGGAAGGGGTACACAATTACGGACAGCGCCCGCCTTGCGGGCTCCAGCAATGTACTGCGCGCATCAACAATCATCAGCGCCAAAGCCAGAATCACAAAAATTGCTACTCGTACCTCTGCAGAGGGCCCACGCCTAAAAAGCCGAATAGAGCTTTGTTCTTGCATGCATGAACCGAACAGAAACCCGGCAAACAGGCTGCTTGCCGGGTGAGACGATCATTAATCGTAAATAAACACCGCACCCAGTTTTTCTAGGTGTTCCAGTGCTTCCCCACACCCACGTACTACGCAGGTTAGCGGGTCGTCAGCTACCACTACAGGCAAGCCTGTTTCTTCTTGTAGCAAACGATCCAGATCATGTACCAATGCACCACCACCGGTAAGCGCAATGCCTTTTTCGGTAATGTCAGCACCCAATTCTGGAGGGGTTTGTTCTAAGCCGATTTTTACAGCCGAAACAATTTGATTCAAAGGATCTGTTAGTGCTTCCAGAATTTCATTGGAAGACACGGTAAAGCTACGTGGCACGCCTTCAGAAAGATTGCGACCTTTCACTTCTATTTCGCGAACCTCTGTACCAGGGAACGCAGAACCGATTTCTTTTTTGATGCGCTCGGCAGTAGGCTCACCGATCAACATGCCGTAGTTGCGACGAATGTAGTTGATGATGGCTTCATCGAACTTATCACCACCTACGCGTACGGAACCTTTGTACACCATGCCGCCCAAGGAGATCACGGCAACTTCAGTCGTACCGCCACCGATATCCACTACCATGGAACCGCTAGCATCTGATACAGCCAAACCTGCCCCAATTGCGGCAGCCATTGGCTCTTCAATTAAATAGACCTGACTAGCACCAGCACCTAGTGCTGACTCGCGTATCGCACGTCGTTCAACTTGCGTAGAACCGCAAGGCACACACACGATGATGCGTGGACTAGGTGCAAACATACTGCGTGGGTGCACCATACGAATGAACTGCTTAAGCATTTGTTCGGTAACCGTGAAATCGGCAATAACGCCGTCTTTCATGGGACGTATAGCTTCAATGTTGCCAGGTACTCGACCCAGCATCTGTTTAGCCTCGTGACCAACAGCTTGAATAATTTTTTTACCGTTAGGTCCGCCGTCATGGCGAATTGCGACGACGGAAGGCTCGTCCAGCACGATCCCTTTTCCCCTTACGTAAATAAGGGTGTTGGCCGTACCGAGATCGATTGCCATATCGCTTGAAAAGTAACTGCGTAGGAATCCGAACATGGGCGCGCTATAAGTTGAGAGTGGGAAACTATAGGTATGTACCGCGCCATTCGTCGCAGCATGCCAGCGCTATCAGCCCAAGGCACCGTGACGAACACACAAAATACCCTAAAGGATTAATGATAACGTATTATCGCTCGCCCATTTCACAGAATTAGGGGCTGATCCGCCTATATTCATTACTAAATGTTTTTTTTTCGTATTTAGATTAGGGATTCCCCCAAATCCTCCACGATAGAATCCTGTCATAATACGAAAAATGTTAGAAAACTATCAATTCCCCTATGAATCCAGTGCGCCCCCGCTCTTATTTATTGCAACGCTTAGAACACTCCCACATGGAAGGGACGGCATCCGAGCGACGTATTGCGGGCCACATGTTGAACAACTTGGGGACGCTACCTTTTGAAACATCCGCCAGCCTCGCTAAAAAACTAGGGATCAGCGAAATCACCGTTGGTCGCTTCTGTAGGCAGCTGGGTTTTAAGCACCTCAAAGACCTCAAACAAAATTTGCGTGATGACTTGGGTAATAGCCCATGGCTAGAAGGCGAGCGCATGCAAGATTTTCTTGCTAGACGTTCTAGTGCGGCGCCACACGACTACGCCCGCAGCCTAGAACTGAGTATCGCTGCGCAAGTTCGCGTCTACGAATTAACCCGTTCCCCGTTTTGGGGGGATATTACTCAGCGCTTGGCCTATGCCCCTGAGGTGTTGATTGCGGGTTTTCAAACTGAACGTGGTGTAGCCGCCAGCATGGCTCATTTGTTGCAATATATACGCCCAGGCGTACAAATCGTGGATAATGCAGCCGGTCACTTCAGTGAAGCCTTGCTCACTAAACCAGACAATGCAACACTTATTGTTTTTGACGCACGTCGTTACTCTTCTCATGCTTTACTGCTTTGCAAAAAGGCACGAGAACGAGGCCTTCCTGTCACGCTGGTAACCGACCCTTTTTGCGACTGGGCCGATGACAACGCTGACGAAGTGCTACGTGTTCCTACCGAGATAGACCTATTCTGGGAGTGCACAGCACCCATGCTGGTGTTGGCCCATCTGTTGGTCAATGAGGTTTTTGTACTGCTGGAGAGCCAGGCGGAGCAACGTCTGAATCAGATTGCCAGCCTGAATCATGAGTTCGTCGGCTATACCTCTTTCGACTGAACTTGCCGCCTAATTAACTCCCGTGCGCTAGACGCACCCACTTACACACTGGAGTCCTTCATCATGAAACTCTCACTAAAAGCTCTTTGCCTTGCTGGCGCCTTAACTGCGTTTTCGGCTCAGGCCCAAGAAACCATTCGTATTGGTATTGAAGGTGCCTACCCTCCGTTTAACGCCGTCGATTCCTCCGGAAAACTCTACGGTTTTGACGTAGATATCGCCAATGCCATGTGCGACAAGATGCAAGTGAAGTGTGAGCTGGTTGCTCAAGACTGGGACGGTATTATTCCCGCCCTGCTTGCCAAAAAATTTGATGCTGTAGTGTCTTCCATGGTGGAAACAGAAGAGCGCTTGCAGCACGTTGCATTCAGCGAGCCCTACTACTACACCGTACTATCGGTTGCTGTGCCTGTAGATTCTGACATTACAGACACCTCGGCAGAAGCCATGAAAGACAGCGTTGTGGGTGCACAATCCGCGTCTACTCAAGGCATGTACGCTGAAGACGTGTACGGTAAAGCGGGTTCAGATGTACGGTTGTACCCTACCCCTGACGAAGCAGGCGCTGACCTGATCAATGGCCGTCTAGACGCTATGGTTCACGACAAATTCCCGTTGTTGGAATGGCTGGAAAAAAATAGCGAAGGCTGCTGCAAACTGTTGGGTGACTTGCCCGGCACAGAAGGTAAAACCAGCGTAGCCCTACGTAAAGGTGAAGACGACTTGCGCGAGCGCTTTAACAAAGCCATTGACGAGATTCGTGCAGACGGCACTTACCAAGACATTTCCCAACGCTACTTCGGCATGGACATTTTCCGCGTTCAATAAGCCAGACGGACTTTTTACATGCTTGATCTGCTAAGCCTGCTTTCCTTTGGGCAGGGGGGCTGGGGCGGTGCACTCTTAATGGGTGCACTGGTTACCATTTCCCTGACTCTGTGCTGTATTCCTTTTGGCCTGCCCTTAGGCCTGCTGGTGGCGGTTGGCACCCGCTCTCGTCGACGCTTACCGCGTGCGGCGGCAACGATTTTCTCTACCGTGTTTCGTGGCTTGCCCGAGTTATTGACCCTACTGCTGGTGTACTACGGTGCACAAATGGGAATACAAAACCTGTTGCAACGTTTGGGATACGAAACCGAATTCCACATTAACGCCTTTGCTGCCGCTGTCTTTGCATTCAGTTTGGTGTTGGCAGCCTTTTCCAGTGAGGTGTGGCGCGGTGCATTTAAAACCATCCCTAAAGGCCAGCTAGAAGCAGCGCGTGCCTTGGGCTTGTCTAAGCGCACTACATTCTTGCGCATTACGTTGCCGCAACTCATGCGTGTGGCACTGCCCGGTTTATCCAATAACTGGCTCACCCTACTGAAAGATTCTTCTTTGGTTTCTAGCATTGCGTTGGTAGACCTAATGCGACAAACCAACTTGGCAGTGACGGCCACTAAAGAACCCATTTTGTTCTACAGCGCCGCCTGCGTACTCTATCTACTACTGTCAGCATTATCTGGCGTGGTATTTAACCGTGCCGAGCGCTATTTCGGCCGCCACCATCAAGAAGCACGGTCATGAACGAAACAGTCTTCAACATACTGTCCACATTTTTAGACGCAAGCCTATTAGAGCGATACGGCATGCGTATGCTGGATGGCCTATGGGTCACCATCAAACTCGTCGCTTTCTCGTATACGCTGGGCATGGTTTTGGGCTTGTTGCTGGCACTAGGCCGCTTAAACAAGAACCCACTGCTGCAATACAGCTGCCGCGCCTATATTTACTTCTTCCGAGGATCCCCCCTGCTAGCACAGCTGTTTTTGCTGTACTACGGCTTGGGCTCATTGACTGCCTTTTGGAAAGACATGGGTTTGTGGTGGTTCTTCCGCGACGCATGGTATTGCGCACTGCTAGCCTTTACGCTGAACACGGCCGCCTACCAAGCCGAGATCTTCCGTGGCAGCTTACAAGCTATTCCTAAAGGCCAATTTGAGGCCTGCCGCGCACTGGGCCTGAAGCGCTGGACAGCCATGCGTAAAGTGATCTTGCCACAATCTACGTTGGTCGCCATTGGCCCCTTGGGTAACGAGCTCATCCTGATGATCAAAGCCAGTGCGATTGCGTCCTTGGTGACAGTTTATGATGTGATGGGTGTAGCCAAACTCGCCTTCTCACGTAGCTTTAACTTTGAGGTGTACCTCTGGGCAGCGGTACTGTACTTAATTATTGTGGAAATTATCCGCAGGCTATTGCGCCGTATTGAGTCCCGCTTGTCACGCCACATTCTGCACGAATCATGAGTCAAAACCTTTCCCCCTCCACATTGGATGTGCTGGTGCTGGGCGCCGGTATTTTGGGTGTCAGCACAGCACTGCACTTACAACAACGAGGCTTACGCGTAGGCTTACTCGACAAGCAAGCACCGGGTCAGGGCACAAGCTTTGGTAATGCGGGTCTACTTGAACGTGCCAGCGTCATTCCTTACGCTTTTCCACATAGCCCCAGCGCTTTGCTACGTTATGCTGGCAACCGCCAACCTGACGTACGCTTTCAGTGGAAAGCGCTACCGGCATTAGCCCCATGGCTGTACCGTTACTGGAAAGAATCGTCGCCCCAACGCCTAGCGGCAGCTGCCGACGATATGCTGCCGTTAATCGAACGCTGTATTACCGAGCATGCGCCATTTATTCGAGACTCCAACCAGCAACATCGTATCCGCGAGAAAGGCTGGATAGATATTTACCGAGATCAGCAAGCCTTTGCCAGCGCGGCCGTTCAGGCCAAGCGCTTAAGCCAGCAATATGGTTTGCAAATTCAAGTATTAAATGCCACTGCCATGCGCAGCACCGAACCCGCTTTAGCCACCACACACAACTTGGTAGGCGGTATTCATTGGCTAGACCCTTGGACGGTTTCTGCTCCCGGTGCCTTAGTGCAAGGTTATGCTGAGCTTTTCACCCAACGTGGTGGCAGCTTTATTCGTGCTGAAGCCAGCGCGCTAAGCCAACATGATGACGTATGGATTGCTGCCACGACCTGCGGCCCCATCCATGCCAAACAGGTAGTGATTGCGTTAGGCCCTGATGCCACTCCACTGTGCCAATCGCTGGGCTACGACATTCCATTAGTGCAAAAACGCGGCTACCACCTGCATTTTCAACCTACTGCAGATACGCCCGCTCCCGAGCACTCCTTATGCGATTCGCAAGCTGGGTTTGTGCTGGCACCTATGGAACAAGGGATACGCCTTACTACAGGTGTAGAGCTGGCCAGTCCCGACGCTGCCCCCAACCCTGTGCAGTTGCACGAGGCCGAACGCATTGCGCGTCAATACTGGCCGTTGGGCAAAGCCGTAGAAGCCGAGCCGTGGATGGGCCGACGCCCTTGCACACCAGATATGCGCCCCATCATTGGTGCAGCACCCAAGCACACAGGTTTGTGGTTTAACTTCGGCCATGCACATCATGGCCTGACGCTGGGCCCTGCCTCGGGCAGATTGCTGGCCGAGATGATGACCGGTGAAATACCGTTCACAGACCCTACCCCCTATTCCGCCCAACGCTTTATCTCTCCCCGGAACTGATACTCATGTCGCAACTTCTTGACGCCCAGCCTACGGACCATACTCCTGCCTCTACAGGAAACAGTCCTACGGTGATACAGATTCAAGGGCTGAACAAATGGTATGGCGAATACCATGCTTTACGAGATATCAATCTGGAAGTACGTCAGGGTGAGCGCATTGTGTTGTGCGGCCCATCAGGCTCGGGGAAGTCCACATTGATACGCTGCATCAACCAATTAGAAGCTGCCGAGAAAGGCAGTATTTTGATTGATGGCATCAACGTCATGCAGCCAAACGCACAAAGCGTACAAACCTTGCGTAACGTAGGTATGGTGTTTCAGCACTTCAACCTGTTCCCGCACATGTCGGTACTAGAAAACTGCACGCTTGCCCCCATGAGCGTCAAAGGTTTAAGCCGCGCACAAGCCGAGGCCGAGGCACGCAAGCTGCTGGAAAAAGTAGGTATGTCTGGCCATGCCGAAAAATACCCCACACAGTTATCAGGCGGACAGCAACAACGGGTGGCCATAGCCCGCACACTGTGCATGGACCCCAAAATCATTTTATTTGATGAACCCACCGCTGCACTTGACCCCGAAATGGTGAAAGAAGTGCTAGATGTAATGGTTAAGCTTGCTAACAGCGGTATCACTATGCTGTGCGTGACCCACGAAATGGGCTTTGCTAAACAAATGGCCCAGCGTGTGCTGTTTATGGATCAAGGTAGCATTTTAGAAAATTGCAGCCCAGCTGAATTTTTTGCCGCACCCAAGACAGATCGTGCACGAAACTTCCTGCAGCAAATACTGTAAAACGCTATTTTCACACCTGCAATCCTCTGTCGCTGGATCGCAAAAAACCTGCCCCGTATAATGGGGTGATCAGCGTGGCCGTGCGAATTGGCATCAGCCGCGCTAAAATACGGAATTCCCGTCATTTGCCTGCTTGGCTAGCTGCATAGACTTTGCAGCTAGCCAAGCAGATACCATCCATACTCCGGAATCACTATGGCAATCTCTCAGCAGGATGTCGCTCGCATCGCACAACTGGCGCACATTGAACTTTCGCCGGAGCAGACTACTCAGGCTACTCAGGACTTCGAGCAGATTATTGGTCTTATCGGCAGCTTAAAAGCTGTAGATACCACAGGTGTAGAGCCCATGGCCCACCCACTTGAAGCCATTCAAGAAATTGCCCTGCGTCTGCGCCCCGATCAGGCCGCACCCACTGCCACTGAAACAGAACGCGCGAACCTAATGGTTAATGCGCCTGCACAAGACCACGGTCTGTTCCTTGTGCCTACTGTCATCGAGTAATCCAACATGTCTCTACTCAACCAATACAATTCCCTACAAAGTCTGGGTACAGCGTTGCGTGACAAAACGTTTAGCGCACGCGAACTGGCCCAAGACACCTTGCAACGTATTGCACAACAGCCAGAGCTAAACGCCTTTCTGCACGTTGATGCCGACCTCACACTACAGCAGGCCGATGCCGCTGATGTGTTGTTGGCTCGTGGCAATGCCACC
This sequence comes from Paenalcaligenes sp., assembly GCA_052103955.1. GTDB lineage: Bacteria > Pseudomonadota > Gammaproteobacteria > Burkholderiales > Burkholderiaceae_B > Paenalcaligenes. The sequence continues at coordinate 56,089 of JBQELO010000007.1, forward strand.
GCGTTGACGGGTATTCCTATTGCACACAAAGACGTCTTTGTGACACGCCACTGGCGCACAACGGCTGGTAGCAAAATGCTGGCGAATTACGTCAGCCCTTTTGATGCCACCATCGTAGAAAAAATCCAAGCAGCCGGTGCGGTTCATTTGGGTAAATTGAACTGCGACGAGTTCGCGATGGGTTCCGATAGCCGCAACTCGGCCTTCGGCGCTATTCAAAACCCCTGGAATAAACTGCATTCCCCTGGTGGTTCATCAGGTGCCTCCGCCGCCGTTGTGGCAGCAGGTTTGGCCTTAGCTGCCACGGGCTCCGACACAGGTGGTTCTATTCGTCAACCTTCTGCATGGTGCGGTGTAAGCGGTATTAAACCTACCTACGGTACGGTGTCTCGCTTCGGTATGATTGCCTACGGTTCCAGCTTGGACCAAGCAGGCCCTATTGCCCGTCATGCTAGCGACTTAGTAGAACTGCTGTGCACCATGAGCGGTTTTGACGAGCGCGACCCGACCAGCTTGCAAGACTGCCACGGCAAAGCCAACACTGGCGAACGTGTACGCGACGACTACCAACAATGGAATGCCCGTTTTGCTGAGCAAGGTAGCAAACCGTTGACTGGCCTGCGTATTGGTCTGCCACGCGAGTACTTCACTAGCGACCTGAACCCCGAGATTGCTCGCCACATTGATGCTGCTATCCAGCACTTTGAAAACTTGGGTGCTACCCGTGTGGATATCTCGTTGCCCCTGACCCGCGAAGCTATTCCCGCCTACTACATCATTAGCCCAGCAGAAGCGTCTAGCAACCTGTCACGCTTTGATGGCGTTCGCTTTGGTCACCGCAGCGCGTCGTACAACAACTTGGAAGAAATGATCAGCCGTTCACGCGCTGAAGCCTTCGGTGGCGAAGTGATTCGTCGCATCTTGGTAGGTACTTACGTACTTTCTGAGGGCTACTACGATGCGTACTACCTGCAAGCACAACGTGTACGCCGCATGATTGCTGATGACCTGCAAAAAGCCTTTAACAGCTGCGATGTGATCATGGGGCCCGTTTCCCCTACCTTGGCGACTGCACTAGACAGTAACAGCGCAGACCCTACCGCAAGTTGGTTGGCCGATATTTACACCTTGGGTATTAGCTTGGCCGGTTTGCCTGCCATGTCCATCCCTTGCGGCTTCAGCAACGACGCCCGCCCACTGCCAGTAGGCCTACAAATTGTGGGTAACTACTTCAACGAAGGCCAACTTCTGGCTCTCGCTTCGCTGTATCAGCAAGATACTGACTGGCATCAACGACAACCGGAAGCAGAATAATGGAATGGGAAATTGTTATAGGGCTGGAAATCCATACCCAGCTTTCGACTGAGTCAAAGATCTTTTCGTCCAGCAGCACACGCTTTGGTGCCGCGCCTAACACGCACGCTAGTGCTGTGGATATGGCGTTACCGGGCACATTGCCTGTGTTTAACGCTGCTGCTGCCGATAAAGCCATTTGCTTTGGTTTAGCGGTAGGCGCGCACATTGCCCCTAAGTCTGTTTTTGACCGCAAAAACTACTTCTACCCTGACTTGCCTAAGAACTACCAGATCAGCCAGTTTGGTCTGCCTGTAGTACAAGGCGGTACGCTGAGCTTTTTCGTAGGCGAAAAAGAGCACACGATCAACCTGACCCGTGCTCACTTGGAAGAAGACGCCGGTAAATCCTTACACGAGAACTTCACCGGCCCTTACGGTGAATCCTCCACAGGGATTGACTTGAACCGTGCTGGTACACCGCTGCTGGAAATTGTGTCTGAGCCAGAAATGCGCTCGGCAGCAGAAGCCGTTGCCTACGCCCGCGCCATGCACAGCCTTGTTGTGTGGCTGGGTATTTGTGATGGCAACATGCAAGAAGGCTCTTTCCGTGTAGACGTGAACGTCTCGGTACGTCCTAAAGGCCAAGAAGAGTTCGGTACACGTTGCGAGTTGAAGAACATCAACTCTTTCCGTTTCATGGAACGTGCGATTCACTACGAAGTACGACGTCAGATCGAGCTGATCGAAGACGGCGGCACCGTGATTCAAGAAACACGTCTGTACGATGCAGACCGTGACGAAACACGTAGCATGCGTACCAAAGAGAACGCTAACGACTACCGTTACTTCCCTGACCCAGACCTGCCACCGCTGTTTATCTCGGCCGAGAAAATTGAAGCCGTGCGCCAGCAGATGCCCGAGTTGCCAGCAACCAAACGTGCTCGCTACGAAGCGGAACTGCAACTAAGCGCCTACGATGCTGCTCAGTTAACCTCCAGCCGCAGCACTGCGGACTACTTTGAAGCCGTGGCTGAACTAGTAGGTGCTGCGAATGCTAAGTTGGCGGCAAACTGGATCAGTGGTGAGTTGGCTGCTGCGTTGAACCGCGAAGAGCTGGATATCAACGACGCCAAAGTTAGCCCAGAAAAACTGTCTAAACTGTTGCTGCGCATTGCTGACAGCACCATTTCCAACAAGATTGCTAGAGATGTATTCCAAGCAATGTGGGAAGGTGATCATAATGGCGACGCCGATGCCATCATTGATGCCAAAGGTCTGAAACAGATCAATGATTCTGGCGCAATTGAAGCCATGATTGATGAAGTGATTGCTGCCAACCCTGATATCGTGGAGCAATTCCGCGCAGGTAAGGACAAAGCCTTCAACTCGTTGATTGGCCAAGTTATGAAAGTAGCTAAAGGCAAAGCCAACCCAGGTCAGGTGTCCAGCATTCTTAAAGCCAAATTAGGCTAAATGCTGTTCTTTCTGAACTAAAAAAATGGCCGGTTATTCCGGCCATTTTTTATTGGAGTCTGACGACCACCGTATTCATCGCACTCGCTAGGAGGCTCATGCAGTCCGGTCGTAGAACCTTACGCGCTTACACCATAGCGTTGGCGGTATGCTTCTACCGATTCGCGGTGTGCGGCCAATTCTGCATTGCCTTCTAAAAACGACATAATGTCGCTTAGCGATGCAATGCTAACCACAGGAATACCGTAACGCTGTTCTACTTCTTGCACCGCCGAATGGGCAGACAACGCGTCATCCGCACCTGCACGCTCCATACGGTCTAGCGCGATCAATACCGCAGCAGGCTCTGCACCCGCAGCGCGGATAATGTCTACCGATTCACGTACCGATGTGCCAGCAGTGATCACGTCGTCGATAATCACTACCTTGCCTTGCAGTGGCGCACCTACCAAGGTACCGCCTTCGCCATGATCTTTAGCTTCTTTGCGGTTAAACGCAAAAGGAATGTCACGACCATTTAAACCTGGGTGAGCCGCTAACGCGCAGGTGGTCGCCGTTGCCAAAGGAATGCCTTTGTAAGCTGGCCCAAATAGCATGTCAAAAGACAAACCTGAATCTACTAAAGCCTGTGCATAGAACTGCGCCAATTTCGCTACAGAAGCACCAGTATTAAACAACCCAGCATTAAAAAAGTAAGGGCTCAAACGGCCTGACTTCACTTTGAATTCGCCAAAGCGCAACACGCCTTGTTCCAGAGCGAACTGAACAAATTCTAGCCTTTGTGACACTGCGTCAACCATAAAACGAACCTTTTAGCGCGTAAAAAGTCCTATTATTTCATACTCTGTGTTGAACTTGCTGTATCTGGTTGTCCAAACAGCTTGAATCCTACATATTGTTTTTCTGTTTTTGGTGAGTATTTCATGCGTCTGCCCGTTTATTACATTTCTCATGGTGGTGGCCCTTGGCCTTGGATACCTGAGGTCGAGGCCTCTTATGCTCCGTTGCGTACCGCCTTAGCAGATATTCCCCGCCAACTAGGCAATCAAAAGCCCAGCGCTATTTTGATGGTGTCCGCACACTGGGAAAGCACCCAAGGCTTTTCTGTACAGGGGCACCCTAACCCTAGCATGCTGTACGACTACTACGGCTTTCCAGCACACACCTACGACGTGCGCTACGCGGCCCCTGGTAACCCGGCGTTAGCCGAACGCGTTACAGCATTGCTTGCTGAGCATCAGTTAGATGCACATATAGATGCGGAGCGTGGCTTTGATCACGGTGCTTTCGTACCCGCCTACTGCATTTATCCCGATGCGTCAGTACCCATGGTGCAGTTGTCCATACACCAACACTATGACCCTGCCTTGCACATACAGTTAGGCAAAGCCATAGAGCGCCTACGCGATGAAAACGTACTGATTATCTGTAGCGGGCTGAGCTACCATAATCTGCGTCACTTGGGCCCTAGTGGCCGTGAGCCCTCGGCACAGTTTGATGCATGGCTAGAAAAGGTGCTGCTGCATGACACGCCCGAGCAACGTATTCCTGCCATGTTGAATTGGGAGCAAGCACCTTCAGCGCGTATTGCCCACGCTCGCGAAGACCACTTGGTGCCTTTATTTGTTGCCGTTGGCGCTGCTGAGCACGACAGTGTGCATAGATTCCATTACCAGCAAGATGCCTTTGGTGGCATTACGGTATCCAGCTACCGCTTTGATGCGCCTAAATAACAGGACAATCCCCCACCCTCTTAGGGCTTTCTGGTCAGTACAGAGCGTGGGGGATAAAATAGCGGCTACATGCAGATCGCAAGGGAGAATTGAGCGTTGTTAAAAGTTACGAGTTTGAATCTGAACGGCATTCGTGCTGCCTTTAGGAAAGAGCTACCCATTTGGTTAAAGAGCTATGCTCCCGACATGGTAGCGATGCAAGAAGTACGCATCCAAGATCAAGACCTGACTGAAGCCATGCGCCACCCCGAAGGCTATGCTGGTCACTTCAACTTGGCAGAGCGCAAAGGCTACAGTGGCGTAGGCTTTTACCTGAACACCCCTGCCGATAACGTATGCGAAGGTATGGGTTGCGACGAGTTTGACTCTGAAGGCCGAGTGATTCGGGCCGATTTCAGCAATTTCAGCCTCATCAGCGCTTACCTACCCTCTGGTACTAGCGGAGACATCCGTCAGGACGCCAAATACCGCTTCCTAGCGACGTTTGAGGCATGGATGAATGCCCTAATGCAGGAACGTGTAGAAACAGGCCGTGAGTTCATTATTTGCGGCGACTGGAACATTGCGCACCAAGAGATAGATTTGAAAAACTGGAAGGGCAACCAGAAGAATTCTGGCTTCTTACCTGAAGAGCGTGCGTGGATGACTAAGGTGCTGTCAGAAATGGGCTGGGTAGACGTGTACCGCAGTCTGCACCCTGACACCACGGCTGAGTGCTACACCTGGTGGAGCAATCGCGGGCAAGCGTGGGCCAATAACGTAGGGTGGAGGATTGATTACCAAATCGCCACGCCCGGTATTGCCGCTACTGCGCGTCATGCTGAGGTGTATAAAGAAGAGCGTTTTAGTGACCATGCGCCGCTGACGATTCAGTATGAGTGGACGCTATAACAGGTTGCTATGCGGTCATTCTTGATTAACTGACGACCGTATTCATCGCACATGCTAGGGGGACTGCGGAACAACTTTTTGTGATTTGAGATACCAAATCAAAAAAGTTTTCCTCCGCCTCCCCGGAGTATCGCAATTGACAGGTTTACTGCCTTTTCTTTAGCGGCAGTGTGCTGCGCTACAGAAGTACACACAGGTAACAGTTCCCTCTACCTAAAAACCGTGGCAAGCGACGAGCAAAAGGCGGATGGAAGTGTTTTTTTATTTGGTGTCTCAAATAAAAAAATACTTTCGCAGCCTTAGGCTAATGCAGCCCAGTGGTGAGTGAGTGGGCTTTGAAACTCATTACATTCGTTAAGAGGCTAGCTTTAAGCTACGGCAGTCAGTGGTTGATCAGCGGACTGTTACGCCTAAAGCAGCGAATATCATGATCATTCACCATACCTATGGCCTGCATCCACGCATAGGTAATGGTAGGGCCTACGAATTTAAAGCCCTTGGCCTTTAAGGCTTTGGATATGTGTTCCGACAAGGGGCTACTGGCTATGCGCGTATGGCCATCATTAACGATGGTTTTACCCTCGGTAAACGACCAGCAAAAATCACTAAAGCTTTCGCCTTTGTTGACCATGTCTTCGTAAATTTTTGCACCGTTAATAGTCGCGATGATTTTGGCTCTGGCACGAATAATACCGGGGTTAGCCATAAGGCGTTCTATGTCCGCCTCGGTATAAGCTGCCACTTTGGCAGGATCAAAATTGTCGAAGGCTAGTCTAAAGGCTTCGCGTTTACGCAGTACGGTAATCCACGCTAAGCCTGCCTGAAAGCCTTCTAACATTAAGCACTCCCACAACAGACGCGAATCGTGAATGGGGACACCCCACTCTTGATCGTGGTACTGCGCCATTAGGGTGTCACCTTCGGCCCAGCCACAGCGCGTCTGTACGGTTGTTGGTGTGGGAGTTTTCATGTGCTTATGCTTAGGAAAACAGCTTGATGAAACCTGTGATCACCAACGCGTTCACGAAGTCCACAAACAACGAACCCACTAAAGGGATCACGAAAAACGCTTTAGGGGATGGACCATTTTTGCTGGTAAAGGCTTGCATGTTTGCCACGGCATTGGGCGTAGCGCCCATACCGAAACCACAATGGCCTACCGAAATCGTCACCGCATCGTAGTCACGCCCCATCACACGGAAGGTCACGTAATACGCAAACACAGCCATCAGAATGGTTTGCGCCACCAAAATCACCAACAATGGACCGGCGACATCTACCAACTGCCAGAGCTTCATGTCCATCAATGCCATGCTTAGGAAGAAGGCCAAGGACACTTCACCAATTACGCCTACCTCATGCACCGGGCAACGGGTTTTACGCAGGTCAATGACGTTACGCATGATGGCTGCTATCAGCATCGCTCCCAAATAACCGGGTAACACTATCTTTTTGGTCGCCAAGTAATCCGTAATCGTGACACCAATCCCCATCGCTATACCCAGCAATACCACGGTGTACATAATCGTGCCCAATAGGTGCTGTTTACTTTGCTGCTTAGCCTGAGTTGGGGACAGATCTTTGGTGTCATCTGTTTCAAACTCTGACACCTCAGTGTGAGCACGACCGTTAACGTTGTAGCGCTGCATCAATCGACGACCCAGTGGCCCGCCAATTAAACACCCAAATACCAACCCCCATGTAGAGGCGGCCATCGCCGCTGGCAACGCACCGGTTACCCCCAAGCCTTCCAAGATAGGGCCAAACGCACCGGACGTACCGTGCCCACCGGTCATGGAAATAGAACCTGCGGCTAAACCCAGCAAGGGGTTAGCGCCCATTGCTCCAGCCAACCCTACGCCCACAATGTTCTGCAGCACCACCAGCACAACCACGACGGCCAAGAATATCAATACCGCTAAACCACCTTTTTTCAGTAGCTCCAAACTGGCCGAAAACCCTATCGTGGTGAAGAACGCCACCATAAAGAACTCACGTATTTCTTTTGATAGCGTGATCTCAAAAGTGCCTGTCTGGTGGCCTATCAAGATCAAGATAGAAAACAGCAAGCCGCCAATGATGGGGCTAGGGATAAAGTATTTACCTAATACAGCCACACGGCTTTTGATAAGTTCACCCACCACCAAAAACACAGCAGCCAAGCCTACTGTTTGGGGGATATTCAACTGAATAGCGGTTACATCCATAGGTATTCCCTACTCGAAAATCGTGCTTGTTTTGTATGTATAGATAGGCTGTAGCGCGACGCGATGGGCGTTACAGCACGCCTACTGAACGGGCAATAAAGGCAGCAATATGTTCGGGCTGATTTAAGTCTAACAAGGGTAGCGGACACTGCGTCAACTCTGTTACGTCGGTTGCCACGGCAACCACACCTTGATTTTCAGCATAGACAGGGGCAATTCCCCTAGACGGACGATGCACTTCTAAACGGGGGATATTGGCTTGCCTGTAGCCCTCTACCAACACCAGGTCTACGGGTCCCAAACGGTCTACCAACTGCTGTAACGATGGCTCGTCTTGCCCATGCAACGAGTGAAACAGCGCGTACTGATAAGGTGATGCCACAATCACCTCGCGAGCGCCAGCCGTACGAAATCTGGCACTGTCTTTATGAGGAGGTTCAAAACTTAATTGATGGTGACTGTGTTTGATCACAGCCACCTCAATGTTTCGCTCCACGAACCAAGGTAGCATGGCTTCGACCAAGGTAGTTTTACCGCTACCCGACCTACCGATAATGCCAAAGACCCGGTTCAAGTCTGTCATAGTTTAGCGATCGCGCTTAACCGCAAACGCACAAAAAGTGATTAAAGTTTGCTTGAAGTCTGACTCTGGGAATGCCGCAATTGCATTCAAGGCCAGTTGAACTTCAGCATCGGCTGCATCACGCGTGTACGCCAACGCATCCGTATTATGGATGGCGCGTGCCACGGCTTCAAAGTCGCCATCGCCTTTTTCAATCGCTTGTTTAATCAGTTGCTGCTCGTCTGGCGTACCCACTTCCATGACACGGATCAACGGCAGTGTAGGCTTACCTTCGCGCAAATCGTCGCCCACGTTTTTGCCCAGTGCTTCTACATCACCACTGTAATCCAACACATCGTCAATTAATTGGAAGGCGGTACCAATGTGACGACCATAAGCCGCAGCAGCCGCTTCTAATTCGTCGCTAGCACCGGCCAGAATTGCACCTACTTGCGCGGCAGCTTCAAACAGCTTGGCCGTTTTATAGCGCACCACTTGCAGGTAACGCTCGCGCGACACATCGGGATCGTGCACGTTTAGCAGTTGCAGCACTTCACCTTCGGCAATAATGGTTGTGGCACCAGACAGTACCGACATGGCGCGCATAGAGCCGCATTCCACCATCATTTCAAACGAACGAGAATACAAGTAGTCGCCTACTAGCACACTTGCCGCATTACCAAATACGGCATTCGCTGTACTACGACCGCGGCGCATATCGGATTCATCAACTACGTCATCGTGCAGCAAGGTTGCCGTGTGAATGAACTCGACCACAGCAGCCAACAAGTGGTGAAACCTGCCTTCATAGCCCAGTGCCTTCGCCACCAGCAAAACCATTGCCGGGCGCATACGCTTGCCACCAGCACTGACGATGTATTCCCCTATAGTACGAATAAGGACAACTTCCGAATTAAGACGCCCGCGAATGACTGCGTCCAGTTCGCGCATATCATCGGCTATAGGGCTCATCAGATCTGGGAGACTCAAGACAAATTTCCGAATGGTAAAAAGTTGATACACATCGCGCAACAGCTTGCGCAAAACACCTAATTATACGGGTTTGTCCATATTTCGCAGCGTCTAGTTGCTATCTTTCTGACTTATCACTGTTTTCCCCCAAGGCAGATGTCTCGTTACCGCACGCTATCACTACCTCTGCACAGTGTGTGTAGGGAAAGAACAGCACCTTTTAGTCATTGTCATTTTTTTAGCGATAATAGATCTTTTACTACGCACTTTTGGAGATCTCTGTTGAGTACGCCCGACTTGAGCAACCTGATCCAACGTGCCGAACGTGTCCTGGCCCAACTTGAAGCCTGGCTACCTCCGGCTCCCCCTGAAACAGACTGGAATGCCTATGCATTTCGCTGGCGCAAACAAGGCTCTAGAGGGTGGTTAGATTCTGTACACAATATCGCTGCAATCCAACCCGATAACCTACATCACATCGAGCGCCAAAAAGAAGCACTTGAGCGCAACACCCTGCATTTTCTGGCTGGAAAACCTGCCAACAACGTGCTGATGACGGGTGCGCGTGGCACTGGCAAAAGCTCGCTAGTGAAAGCCATGCTGTGTAGTTTGGCTGATAAAGGTCTGCGTCTGATCGAAGTAGACCGCGACGATATGGCTGATTTAGGCGACATCATCGACCTGATTAGCAACCGTCCCGAACGCTTTATTATTTTCTGCGATGACTTATCGTTTGAAGATGGCGAACCTGGCTACAAAGTACTGAAATCCGTCTTGGATGGTTCCGTGGCTTCGCCCGGTGACAACGTATTGATTTACGCCACCTCAAACCGTCGTCACCTGATCCCTGAATACCACAGCGAAAACTTGCAAGCCAAACCGCACTCTGACGGTGAGATTCACCCCGGCGAAGCCGTGGAAGAAAAAATCTCGCTATCCGAGCGGTTCGGCCTGTGGTTATCGTTCTACCCATTTAGCCAAGATAAGTACCTAGACATCGTGAACCACTGGTTGCAACAAGCTGGCTGCACACCAGAACAAGTCATAGAAGCCCGTACCGAAGCCTTGCAATGGGCCTTACACCGCGGCTCTCGTTCTGGCCGTGTAGCACGTCAATTTGCACGTGATTGGGCAGCGCGTTATGTCTAAGCCTCGTATTCACGCAGCAGTAGGCATCATCCTGCGTGAGGACGGTAAAGTACTGTTCGGTCAACGTCCTGCCGATAAACCGTGGCCCGGCTACTGGGAACTGCCCGGTGGCAAAGTGGAAGCAGGCGAAACCGTGCAACAAGCACTGAGTCGTGAGCTAAAAGAAGAGTTGGATATTGATGTCACCCACTCCACCCCGTGGATTGAGTACGTACACGAATACCCAAAAAATATCGTGCGCCTTTCCTTTTATAAAGTAGACGCATGGAATGGCGAAGAAACCGGTGTAGAAGGCCAAGATCTGACCTGGTTAACGCCAGCCTGGCCACTATCCGTTGAGCCAGTCTTGCCCGCCGCCGAGCCGCCTATGCGTTGGCTAAGCCTGCCTAACCGCTACCTGCTGAGTCACATAAGCACTGAATCCAACACCGACAACTGGTTGGAGCAACTAGAGCGTGCGCTAGAAAATGGCGTACAACTGGTGCAATTCCGTGAACCGGAATGGGAAGAGCTGGCAGTAAGCGATGCAGAACAACGCAGCGCCCTGCACCAAGCCTGGTTAGCGACCCGCGAACTATGCTGGAAATACGGCGCACGCTGCCTGATCAATAGTGTGCATCCCAAAGCATGGTGGACGGAAGGCGATGGCGTACAGTTACGTGCCCACGATGCACAACATTGGGCGGCAGAGGCTAATGCTGGTCTCAAAGCCGATACGGCCCACGCTGACCCTGTTTTAGGTCTACCCGAAACAGCGTTGGTAGGTGTATCAGCACATAACCACAACGATCTAGAAGCGGCCATCAAACTCAACGCCAGCTTTGTAGTCGTCGGCCATGTGCTTCCCACCCCATCACACCCAGACGAAGAAGGCCTAGGTTGGGCCGCTTTCCAAGAACTAGCTTGGCAGGCTGGACGCCCCGTCTACGCCATTGGTGGCCAATCAGAAAAAACCTTGGCTGAAGCCTCTGAGCATGGTGCACACGGGATTGCTGGTATTCGCCAGATAGGGCAACAGGCATGACGGATCAAGTCAGTATTTCTGAACGCGACGGCATTCGTTACCTGCACCTAGGTAGCCCTTGGGTGCAGGGTGCTATGCGTTTAGAAAACCCCGATCATCTAGAGCTGACCTACATTCAGCAAATGATGATCTGGTCGCTGTTTTTACCTACGCCCAAGCATATTGTGCAGTTGGGTTTAGGTGCCGCTAGCCTTACCCGCTTTTGCCACCAACACTACCCTGAAGCCACTGTCAGTGCCGTTGAACTGAACCCGCAAGTCATTGCTACCTGCAGGTTACTGTTCGACTTACCCGAAAACAGCACTGAATTAAACGTGGTAGAAGGTGATGCGGCGCACTACGTACAACAGGCTGCTGATCACAGCATCGATGTGCTGCAAATAGACTTATACAGTGCTGACGCACAAGAGCCTGCCTGCGAAGGCGAGGATTTCTATGCAAACTGCGCCCGTAGCCTAACGGATGACGGTATTGCCACCGTGAATATTTTGGGTAACCCAGCGGTACATGCGCGCCATATACAACAACTGCAAAATACCTTTGCAGCGGTTGCATGGCTACCCGAATCGCACGATGGCAACCTGATTGCCATTGCCTTTAAGAATCCCCCCCAAATAGAGTTTGAAAAACTCTATCAAGACGCCAGTATATTGGAAGCCCAACTGGGCCTACCTGCTCGCGACTGGGTGGATGATTTACTGGAATGGATGCAAGCAGACTAGTGTTGCATAGGTGATTGCTGCAATACCGGGGGTTGGTTCAAGCTAGTGGCTTCCCAGCCCCCACCTAAGGCCGCAATCAACTGCACCGCAGCAATGTAATGATCGGCTTGTAAGGCGATGGTGCTGCGCTCTGTGCCTAAGGTGCTGGTTTCCACCTGCGCCAAGCTTAAGAAGTCCACCATGCCCGCTGCATACTGATTGCGCATCAAGGTGAGTGATTCACGCGCTGCTTCTAGCGCACGCTGCTGCGTTTGCATTTCAGACGATAGCCCCTGCCACTCTACCAACGCATCTTCTACTTCTTTGATGGCATTCAATAAGGTTTGCCGGTACGAAGCCGCTTGTGCATCGTAGGCTGCACGGGCATCGTCTACACGGGCAGAACGCGCACCGCCATCAAATATTTGTAGGGCTAAGGCAGGGCCTAAGCTCCAAAACCTAGCCGGTGCGGTAAACCAATCCGACCATTCACTGGCCCTATAACCGCCTTGCGCGCTTAAAGTTAAATCCGGTAACCAAGCCGCTTGTGCTACCCCAATTTTGGCGTTGGCGGCCATCATCTGGCGCTCGGCCGAGGCTACGTCAGGGCGACGCTCTAGTAACTGTACAGGCACCGCAGCAGGCATCTCAGGTAACACCGGCCAACCCGCTAAGGTTAACGTTTGCATGGCTGCTGGCGTTACCCCCAACAACACTGCCATGGCGTTATGCAACTGACCTTGCTGCCTATTTAAGGCTAAGCGCTGCGTGCGTGCGTTTTCCAGTTGAGCTTGTGCAGAGGCCACATCGCTACGCGATGACATACCCGCTTCATAGCGATTCTGGGTGATTTGTAAAACGCGTTCGTAAGCAACAATGGTTTGGTCTAGCAATTGCTGTGACACCCACACGTTTTTAGCCTGAAAATAGCTTTGTGCCAAGGTAGAGGCCAAGCTTAATTGTGTGGCAGCAATATCGGCCTGACTGGCTTGTAGCGACGCTTCAGCCGCTTCATTAGAACGACGCACCTTGCCCCAAATGTCAGGCTCCCAACCAGCCGTCAGGCTCATAGAGTAGCTATCGCTTGCACTGGGTGAGGCGGAGCCTGACCCACTACGCGTATAGCTACCTGAACTGTTTAAGGTAGGATAAAACTCAGCGCGTGCGCTCCCTAAGGCTGCCAAGGCTTGTCTATAACGCGCTTCAGACTGTTCCAAGTTGGCATTATGCGCCAACATTTTTTCCATTAGCTCTGACAGCACGGGGTCATTAAAGGCCGTCCACCACGCCACTACACCGATCTGAGCATCCGCCGGTTGCGCCAGTAACCAACCCGGATTATCACTAGCCTGTGCAACGGGTGCCGCTTCATTTTTAAAGCTAGTGCCTACATCTATCTCGGGGCGCTGGTAATCGGGCCCAATGGCGCATCCCGCAATCAACGCACTACACGCCACACCCAACGCACGCGTACTCCATCGCATGGAGCCCACGGAACACATCAAAAAACGAGAAAGATTAGGCAGCATGGTTAGACAAGCGCGCACGACGCTTAGCAAGATAACGTTGACGGAAACGGTCCAAATACAAATACACCACCGGCGTAGTATAAAGGGTCAAAACTTGGCTTAATAACAAACCACCCACGATGGTCAGCCCCAAAGGCTGGCGCATTTCCACCCCAGCACCGGTTGCCACAATCAGCGGCACTGCACCCAAAATAGCAGAAATGGTGGTCATCATAATGGGTCTAAAACGCACTAAGCAGGCCTGATAAATGGCCTCTTCTGGGGGTAGACCATCGCGGCGCTCGGCGATTAATGCGTAGTCCACCATCATGATGGCGTTCTTCTTCACAATACCGATCAGCAAGAACACCCCTATCAGCGCGATAACGGAGAAATCCTCTTTCATGACCATCAGCGCCAACAGTGCACCAATACCCGCTGATGGCAACGTAGATAAGATGGTAATGGGGTGTATATAGCTTTCGTACAGCATACCCAAGACTATATACATGGTGGCTAATGCCGCCAAAATCAGCCACGGTTGCTGCGCAAGCGAGTCCTGCATCAGTTTGGCCGTACCACCAAAACCTGTTTGTATTTGGTTGGTAGGCAAGCTAATTTCCGCTAATGAGCGCTCAATAGCATTAACACCTTGCTCTAGCGACACGCCTTCGGCCAGTGCAAACGAAATGCTCTCTGATACAAACAGCCCTTCGTGGTTCACGCTCAGCGGTGCAGAACCCGGCACAAAATCGGTAAAGGTAGACAGCGGAATACGGCTACCGTCTTTGCTGATTACTTCTACTTGTTTGAGTGACTCTACGTCTTGGGCAAAGCGTTCCTCTACCCCCAGTACGATGTTGTACTGGTTCAAGCGACCATACACCACCGACACTTGCCGTTGGCTAAACGAGTTATTCAGCGTGGCGGCAATTAATGCCATGTCTACACCTAGGCTGGTGGCTTTTTCTCGGTCTATGCGCATGTCTACACGCCAGCCCGGCTCTTCAGAGTCTGCCTCCACATCAGTAAGCTCAGGCAAGGCAGCCATCGCTCGCCGCACTTTAGGCATCCACTCTTTAAGCAGCACTAAATCACTGCCTAACAAACTGTACTGATACGCCCCTGCGCGCCCTGCGCCCCCCACAAAAATATCTTGCTGTGGAGTCAGGAACATGCGTGCCCCAGGTTCAGACTGCAACTGTTCGCGCAACCGCGCTACTACCGTGCTGGCACTGGCATCACGCTCGTCTAAAGGTTTTAATTCAATCAGGATCGTAGAGCTGGTGCTGGCACCTTGACCACCCGCAAATACCGCCACACTTTGCACGGCAGGGTCATTCATTAATACTGTTCTAAACTTATCCAGCTTAGGCAGCATGCCTTGAAACGACGTGCCTTTATCTACCCTGAAAAAGCCCATTAGCTGCCCAGTGTCCTGCTGTGGAAACAAGCCCTTAGGAATCACGGCAAACAAATAGCCATTCAGTACGATGGCCAAAAACAGCGATAGCAATGTTAAGCGCCTATGTCGCAAGGCCCATGCCAAACTACGTTGATACGCCACCGCAAACACATGACCTACATAGCCTAAGGCGCGACTCACGCCTTGAAACATAGGTTTTGCTTTGGGCGTATCAGGCAATAATCTGGCCGCCATCATGGGCGTTAGCATCAGCGAAATCAGCAGCGAGAAAAAGATGGCTACGGATAAGGTGACGGCAAACTCTTTAAATAGCTGCCCCACTAAGCCACCCACTAACCACAAGGGGATAAACACGGCTACCAGCGAAATACTCATCGCCAACACCGTAAAGCCTACTTCGCGCACCCCACGTATGGCTGCCCTAAACGGTTTAACCCCACGCTCCACATGGCGCATCACGCTTTCTAACACCACAATGGCATCGTCCACCACAAAGCCGGTGGAAATAATTAAGGCCATCAACGAAATGGTATTTAAGGAAAAACCAAAGAAATACACCAGTGAGAAAGCGCTTAATAACGACGCGGGTACAGCAATAGCCGGTATCAATGCCGCGCGCCAATCTCGTAAAAATGCGAGCACTACCAACACCACCAGCACCATGGCAATGATCAGCGTTTTACGTGCTTCTTCTAACGAGGCGCGAATACTGGGTGTACGATCTTGTGCTACAGACAAGTGCACATCTGCTGGCATCATGGCTTCGAAGTCAGGCAGTTTGTCGCGAATAGCGTCTACCGTTTCAATAATATTGGCATCAGCTTGTCGTCGCACCACCAACAGCACTGCTGGTTTTTCGTTAGAGAAGCCCGCGTTATATAAGGTTTCTGTGCTGTCTTCTACTAACGCCACATCACTTAAGCGTATAGGGTTACCGTCCCGCCATGCCACGATCAAGGGCCTAAACTGCTGGGCACGATTCATCTGAGCACCCGAGTTCACATACCACTGGTGATCGCTGTTTTCTAAGTAGCCGTTAGGGCCTATAGCATTTTCCCGCGATAAGGCACTGCGTATTTCATCCAGTGATACGCCCATGCTGCTGAGCAAGCGCGGGTTCAAACTAATACGTACCGCGGGTAATGAAGAACCACCCACCGACACCTCACCCACGCCTTTTACCTGTGCCAACTTTTGCGCAACGATGGTGGTCGCCAGGTCATACAACTCGGCGGGTGTGGCAATAGGCGATGTCATGGCCAGCACCATCACCGGCATGGAGGACGGGTTAACTTTAAAATAGGATGGTGGGTCACGCATGCCCGACGGCAACATAGGCCGCGCCTGGTTAATGGCTGCCTGCACTTCACGTGCCGCATTGTTGATGTCCTGACTAAGGTCGAACATCAACGTAATACGTGTAGAGCCCTCGGAACTGCGCGAGGTCATTTCCATCACCCCCGAAATCGATCCCAAGGATTGCTCTAAGGGCATGGCCACACTGGACGACATGGTTTCAGGGCTAGCACCGGACAACCGTGCCTCTACCATGATCATGGGAAAATCCATCTCGGGCAACGGAGCAACAGGCAGCATAAACAGCGACAGCACCCCCGCTCCCACCATCGCCAAACACACTAATGTGGTGGCAACGGGGCGCACAATAAAGAGGGTTAGCCACCTCATGCGCTAACCTCTCTCCCTGTGGCTCGTGATGCTTTCCAGCGCGTGGCCAATCTATCAAAAAACAAATAGATCACTGGCGTTGTAAACAGGGTCAGCACTTGGCTGCATAGCAAACCGCCCACCATCACCAAACCGAGTGGCTGGCGCAGCTCGGCCCCAGAACCCGATGCAAACATCAGCGGCAACGCCCCAAATAGCGCCGCCAATGTTGTCATTAAGATGGGCCTAAACCGCAGTAACGCCGCTTGATGTATAGCGTCTTGCGCCGACAAACCTTGTTCGCGCTGCGCAACCAAGGCAAAGTCGATCATCATGATGGCGTTTTTCTTCACAATACCGATCAGCAAGATAATGCCTATCACGCCAATCATGTCTAAATCGCGTCCAGCTAACAGCAATGCTGCCAACGCTCCAATCGTGGCCGAGGGCAAGGTAGACAAAATAGTGATGGGGTGTATATAGCTTTCGTACAAAATCCCCAGCACGATATACATGGTGACCACCGCCGCCAACATCAGCCACAGCGTACTGGACAGCGATGCTTCAAACGCGCGTGCGGCACCCAAGAAACGTAATTCGACGGAGTCAGGCAAACCTATATCTGAACGGGTTGCTTGGATCTCAGCCACGGCTTCAGACAAGGATGCACCCGGTGCCAAACTAAAGGACACGTTAGCAGATGGAAATTGATCCAACCTTTCGATGCTAAGCATCATGGGCGCAATACGCCAACTGGCTACTGTGCTTAACGGTACCGTTGTTCCACTACTGGTAGGAATATGTAGGTTAGCGACGTTTTCAGGGTATTCTCTGAACGCATCTGCTACTTCCAGCACCACCCTATACTGTGCCGACTGTGTATAGATAGTAGAGATTTGCCGCTGCCCAAACGCGTCGTACAACACATCATCCAAGGTGGACTTCGTAATGCCTAGTCGTGCCGCCGTATCCCTGTCTACATCCAGCATTAACTGCTGACCACCCGGCTGCTGATCCGTTGCAACAGACTCAATAGACGGCAAGGCACTTAATGCATCTTCCCACACGGGTAGCCAGTTTTCTAACACCCGTTTATCGGGATCAGATAAGGCCATTTGGTAGGGGTTACGGGCGACTTGGTCGTCTACCGTCAGCTCTTGCACAGTTTGTATGTACACCTTTAAGCCGGGCACGGTAGCCACCGCTTGCTCCAACTCTTTGCCTATGGTGATCGCATCCAAGTTACGGTCTGATTGTGGTAATAAGCTAATCTGCATGCGCCCCGTATTTAAGGTCGCATTATTACCATCCACCCCAATAAAGGTGGTCACGCTTTCTACATCGGGATGTCGCAAAATCTCTTCTGCCGCCTGCGTTTGCAGGCTGGACATGGCTTGGAAAGACGCCCGTTGCGGCCCCTCGGTAATGGCCTGCAACATGCCAGTATCTTGCGCGGGGAAAAAACCTTTAGGCACCACCATATACAGCAGTGCCGTTAAAACCATCGTGCCCACAGCTACCCATAGTGTTAGCACTTGATGGCGCAACACCCATTTCAAGCCATCGTCATAACGCTGGATCATCTCATCGGTTTTATGCGCTAACCACGACACAATGCGCTGATAAAATCGCTGCGGTTTTGCAGCCTCTGCCTCGTTAGCGGGCTCATCGCTATGCGCGCGCAACAAGCGTGCACACATCATGGGCGTCAAGGTGAGCGAAATCACCAACGACAACAAAATAGCGACGGCTAACGTGAGTGCGAATTCTCGGAATAAGCGGCCAATGACATCACTCATAAACAGCAATGGGATCAGCACAGCAATCAACGAGAAGGTAAGCGACAGCAAGGTAAAGCCAATTTGCTTGGCCCCTTTTAACGAGGCTGCTAACGGTTTTTCACCCTGCTCTATGTAGCGGGCAATGTTCTCAATCATGACGATGGCATCGTCCACCACAAAGCCAGTAGCAATGGTCAGCGCCATCAAGGTCAGGTTATTCACACTGAAACCCATCAAGAACATAATGCCAAACGTACCCGCTAACGACAGCGGCACCACCACACCGGGAATGAAGGTTGCTGTCCATGTGCGCAAGAACACAAAGGTCACCAGCACCACAAGCACAATCGCCAGCAACATTTCTTGCTGCACATGCGCGACCGAGTCGCGAATAGTACGGGTGCGATCAGCCGCCACCACTACGTCTACTCCGGCAGGCATGGCCTGCTGCAAACTGGGTAGTAGCTCGGTGATTTTATCCACAACCTCGATCACGTTCGCACCAGGCTGGCGCTGCACATTTAACAAAATAGCGGGTGTGCTACCAAACCATGCTGATTGACGGGCGTCTTCTGCCGCATGTACGACGGTTGCCACATCGCCCAAACGCAATGCTGAACCATTTTCGTAGCGCAGAATCAGGTTTTCGTAGTCTTCCACCGACTGTAATTGTTCATTGGCGCTAATAGAGGTAGAGCGTACTGGGCCATTTAAGGTCCCTTTAGGCTGGTTAACGTTAGCCGCCACTACTGTTTGGCGCACATTACTTAAGGTTAGCTGGTGCGCCGCCAAAGCTTCTGGGTTCACCTGTATGCGCACTGCAGGACGTTGCCCGCCGGCAATGCTCACCAAGCCCACACCCGTGACCTGCGAGAGTTTTTGTGCCACCCGCAGATCAATCAAATCCCGTACTTCTGTCAGCGGCAGTGTGGGTGACATAATCGCCAAACTCAGCACTGGTGTATCCGCAGGGTTCACCTTGTTATAAATAGGTGGCGAAGGTAGGTCAGAAGGCAGCGTGTTGGCTGCCGCGTTAATGGCTGCTTGCACCTCTTGCTCGGCCACATCCAACGATAAGCCCAAGTCAAACTGCAAGGTAATACGCGACGCCCCACCCGAGCTGGATGAGGTCATCTGTGACAAGCCCGACATCTGCCCGAACTGCCGCTCTAATGGCGACGTTACCAAGGCGGTCATCACATCGGGGCTGGCACCGGGGTATAAGGTCACCACTTGGATAGTGGGGTAATCCACTTGGGGTAACGCAGCAACCGGCAACCACCTGTAGCCCAACAAGCCAGCACCTAACAAGGCCAACATGGCCAAGGTTGTGGCTACTGGCCTTAGGATAAACAGACGTGAGAAGTTCACGGTTTGCTGACCTCAGGTGCGATCACATCCACTTCAGCCCCTTCACGCAAGCGATCCATGCCCTCGGTCACGATTTGCTCGCCAGCCTCCAAGCCATTCAACACCACGGTATCCACATCGTTGGTGACACCAGTTTGGATGGCACGCACCGACACCTTGCTTTGCTCGTTGATCACATACACATAATCACCAATAGAGCCGCTTTGTATCGCCCGTGCGGGCACAATCACACCATCTTGCTGACCTAGCAAGACTTTCACATTCACAAACTGGTTGGGAAATAGCTTGTGGTCTTCGTTCGCAAATTTCGCCTTGATGCGCACCGTACCGGTGTTCACATCAATTTGGTTATCAATTGCCATCAACTCGCCGGTAGCTAACAGTTCACCATTACGGTTGCTCACCGTTACCGTCACCATCCCCGGGTAAGAGGCACGTATGGGCGTGGATACTTTCTCGCCATTATCCAGCACTGTGCTGGCCAACATTTCGTGTTCGTGTACGGCTTCTAACACGCGCTGCAAATCTTGCTGAGGCAATGAAAAATGCGTAGAAATAGGTTGAGTTTGGGTAATCACCACCAACCCTTCCGTACTACCCGCCGAGATCAGGTTGCCTTTATCTACTGTACGCAACCCCAAACGGCCACTCAATGGCGCCGTAATGCGGGTGTAATCCAATTGCAATTGCGCTTCGTCTACGCCTGCTTTAGCGGCCTGCACAGCGCCTTGTAGCTGCTGTGTGGTGGCCTCTTGGCTTTGCAGTTGCTGTAACGAAATGGAGTCTTGCTTGGATAAGCGTTTGTACCGGTCTAGGTCCAGACGCGCTAACCGCAGTTGTGCTTCACTTTGCACCAACTGTGCTTTGGCTTGATCTAAGCGTATTTGATAAGAACGTGGATCAATCTTCGCCAGCAACGCACCTTCTTCCGTCCACTGTCCATCTTCAAATGCAATATCTACCAACTCGCCTTCTACGCGGCTACGCACAGTAACCACATTAAACGCTTGTACAGTACCAATGGCAGGAAGCAACACGGGCAATTGACCAAACCGTGCTTGCGCTGCACGCACAGGCACTTTAGCTCCCATCATCCCCATCATGCCGGGGCGTCCTTTTGGGGCGCTCTGCCCCCCTGCTGTTCGACTGGACTGCCACCAATATACGGCTACGATCACCATCACGATTAGCAAGCACCACCAGACCACCCGCGCACGGGGTCTTGAACGGGATGCAGAATTCGTCATTCACTGCTCTCCAACAAGCAAAGCTATTTTTTTTAGATAGGGCTATGCGCCCCGTGTCATTTGCAGCGTAAGTAGCTACTCTGATTTAGCTACTCTAGCGACGCACTCAACCACATTGGGACTCTCTGCAAAGGAATAAGTTCCATTCTCAATAACAAAAAGCATCTGTACGTTACCCAATATTGCAGCGTGCCAGTTTGAAATGTATATCTCGTGTCAACGGCACGGGTTTGTTGGTGGTGTCTTGCAAGGCAAAACGCACCCACAATACATATTTATTCGCGCTCATTTCAGGAAACACGCCAGCCGCTTCATTGACCCATACCCGCAGCAACTGGAAGGACTTACCGCCTAGCATTTCCTGATAATTGCCTTCGTGCGCCGTGTGCTCTAGCACATCCCCCGCATCGCGTAATAAACGCAGTACCAACATCAATGCGGTATGCATAGGCCTAAAAGCGTCTGACCATTCTTTAAGATCAGCGTGGCGTTGCGCCACTGGCCTGGATTGCCACGCAAAATACGAAGGAATATCCACTTGCGAACAACCGCCAGGAATCGTCAAACGGCCACGCAAGCTGCCTAGCCATTCGTTTTCTTTAAGGTTTTGTCCTAAGCGTCCTTGCGCCGCCAATGGGCTGGACACTTCTTGCAGTTCGTTAAGCATGTTATCCAGCAACTGGGCGGATACACCGGGGTGTTCACGTAATGCCGACAACGCCGCACGCTGGCGCTCTATATCCTGCAGAATCATTCCACGTAAGTCTGAACGTTCACACACATCCAGTATCTCGAACAATGTAGTGACGGCTATCTGGTGCAAATGGGAGTCATCACCCGCCATGAAATAGCACAGACGGTCAAATAAATATTCGACCCGCAGGAAGGCACGTACACGTTCATTACAGGGATACTCGTAAAGAATCACGTGAAAAAAACCCTTTAATAGCTAAAAAAATGCACTGATATAGATTAACGCCGTTGCAACCACTGCTGGTGTAACTGTTCAGTTTGACGGCTCAACTCACTGAGTGAGGTAGTGCCATCATTCACAATCACATCGTCGGCCACAGCCAAACGTTGCTCTCTGGTTGCCTGCGCTCCCATGATACGCTCAATGACTTCATCCGTCAGCCCACTACGCTCACGTACCCGCTGTTTTTGGGTAGCTTCATCGCAGTCCACCACACAAATGCGATCTACATGATTACGCCATCTACCCCGCTCGATCAGCAATGGCACTACCACTACCACATACAGCCCACTGGCAGTCATAACTTGCCTACGAGCCTCTTCCCAAATTAACGGGTGTAATACAGCTTCTAGACGCTGACGTTCTGATGGCGTAGCAAACACATGCTCGCGCATACGTTGCCTATCCATGCCGTGTTCTGCAGTAATAAACTCTGGGCCAAACTGCTCAGCAATGGCGGCTATCGCCAAACCTTCAGGCTGACACAGTTGGTGGGCTACTAAATCAGTATCTACCACCGTCGCGCCCCACTCTTCCAGCAGTGTGGCCACTTGGCTTTTACCTGACCCTATTCCACCTGTTAACCCAATTTTTAGCATAGGCTTTGCATCCTTAAAACCCGTATGGTGAAAAGCCCATACTCAGGCTGGATTCCCATACATTTATTACACTATACGCTAGGCATAAGTATGGCCCAAAAGCACACGCTCCGCGAGGTAAACAGCGTTGCTGCCAACCTGCTTGCACTACCCAACAGGCACAGGTTGAAACCAACACCAAGCCTATACCTGCCCCGGATTGCGGGCTGGCCGCCCACAGCCCTAAATACAATTTAAAGTCTCCGGCTCCCATCCACCGCTGATGCGCTAGCGGTAAACCATAGCGATACGCTATATACAAGGCCACACCCCACCACCATGCCACATCAGGGGTACTCATAGCGATACTACCGTCTATATTGACCCACCACGGCACAATCATTAACGGGATAGTTAATGCATCAGGCAGCAACCGCGTATACAGATCACACCATGCTAAAAATAATAGAACCACAGTTAGCACTGCTACCCATAGGCTCACTACTATAGAAACGTGTCCATGCGTAACGGACTGCCCCCCCTTATGTAGCAGTGCAGTCGCTAAAAACACGCCCACACTTACCCCCAGCACTGCACAACCACGTTGCCATACCGAGTGAGGCCACACACCAAAGCGGGCCCAATAACCTGGCCGCTGTAGCGTTTGCCATGCAGCACGCCATAAACTTCCGCTGTTAGGTGTAGCACCCTGTTGCAAGATAAAGGCATAGCACGCAGCCCAACTTTGGGCGAATGCCATTAAAAAAGTTGCCAGCAGTGCGCACAGCAAATACAGCATTGTTGGAATCCTTATTCGCGAACAGCTTATAATGATTACTTCATTTGCCCACTTACCTGCACAGGATGGCATCATGCGTGCTCTTACTACCTCTGCTTTCCCAAGCCGTTCCCTGCTAACAGGCCTAGCACTTTGTGCATTACTTGCCGGTTGCGCTAGCCAATCAACGCCACCGTCATATCAAAGCAGCCGCTCTGATACTGAAAATGATGCGCAAAACTCTGCCCGAGCCCAGCATACGCATGCGGCTTCGCAGTTGCAGTTTGGTTTTGGTAAAGACGCTGTTGCCGAGCAACCTCGTACAGCTGACCAACAATTGATTGAAAGTCGTCAGGTACGAGAGCTCGTTGAGCCACGTACATTCTTGGGTACGATTTCTTGCTCACCTACCGATACACTGTGTGTGCCATTACGTACTACGCTAACCACCGCCCCTTCTGGTATTTGGCGTATGCGTATTGAAGCGGCCGACCGTTCTGCCCCTACCCACACCACCAGCGGCTGTTGGTATCAGGTTGGTAGCCAGCCTAATCGCATTATTTTGCAGTTAAGCAATGACGCTACCTTGGCCGAACTCAGTTTCGTGAACAATAACCAGATGAAAGTGCAGGCGTTTAACCAACAACGTCCTACGCTGGAAACCCTACTGAGCCGCCAAGCAGATATAGACCCCATCAACGAGTTGGATGGTCGTCCGGCCCCTCAGTGTAATCGTCCGCAGTAGCAGGCCCGTTAACATCTTGGCTGGAACCGCGACACGCTTCGGCGTCCGGTTCAGCCAGACTATAACGATTGCGCATGCCTCGCGTGAACACCAAATGCGAGAGTTCCATCGCGCCGCGCACATTCAATTTGCTGTACATGCTGCCCCGGTGTGCATCTACCGTGCGCTGTGAAATACCCAGTTTTGCTGCAATAGACTTGCTTGGCAACCCCTGTATGACCAATTTCATGACTTGTAGCTCACGCGCGGTTAAGCGCTGATTCAGCCATGTCGCGGTTTCTTGTTGTGGTGTCTGCATTACAAAGCCTCCAATAAGTGGGAGCAATAAAAATTGCCACCTGAAAACGCTACCCTACCGCCCTAGTTATGGCAAATAATAGCGACACTTATGCTTTGTTACAATATGATCAAATGGTCCACCTAGCAAACCTCTTCGCTTCAATCCCACCGTTACGCAGGATTGAAGGCTACCACTTATCGTCTTAACGATCTTTCAACAGCATGCCTAATACGGACTGCACATCTAAAGCTCCTTCAGATTGCTCCCCGTTACCCGAGCTGGACACTGCACTAATCAACGCTGGCAGTAACTCGGTCAGGTGAGACAGCACTTTGTTCTCACTTAAGCCACTGTCATCCGCCATAGTGGCGACCGCTTTATTACCCAGTACCTGCTCTAGCTGACCCATACTCACTGGCAGTTTTTCGCCACTGCTCATCCACGAGGTCACTACCTTCGCTAAGCCGCCTTGTTTGAATGCCTGTATCAAACCATTCAGGCCTCCAGGAAACTTATTCACCAACGACACCAAGGCCGGAATGAGACTGGCACGTTCTTGTTGTGCTGGGTTTAACGCTGCTGATGCAACGGACATTAAAGAGTTTAGGAAGCTCACGGTAAATACCTCGTTATTTACTTGTCTTAAGTATAAGGACGATACATTGTGCCGCGCTTTCACAGGCTGAAGAAAAAACAAATGCAAACAAAAATATCCGCCTCTTCGCCGTGTTACCTAAGGTGCTGCTACGCAAGGAACTTTAGTTTCTACGCCTACCACATAACGTTGCGATAAAAACAAAATGCGCTGCCAAAGCAGCGCATTTTGCACCCTATTTCGGATGACTACTCAGCATCAGTCACCAAACTGAATGCCCTGTGCCAACGGCAACTCACGCGAATAATTGATGGTGTTGGTCGCGCGACGCATATACACCTTCCATGCATCTGAACCAGATTCTCTACCACCACCGGTTTCTTTCTCACCCCCGAATGCACCACCAATTTCTGCACCGGATGTACCGATATTCACGTTAGCAATACCGCAATCTGAACCATTAGCCGATAAGAAAAACTCAGCTTCGCGCAGATCGTTACTGAAAATCGCTGATGACAAACCTTGCGGTACATCGTTTTGCATATCTACCGCAGTTTGGAAGTCGGTATAGCGCATGAAATACAAAATAGGAGCAAAGGTTTCGTGTTTCACCACGCTGCTTTGTTCAGGCATTTCCACAATGGCAGGTTTCACATAGTAGCCATGTGGGTATTTGTCTTGCAAAACGCGCTCACCACCGTGCACAGTGCCACCCTGCTCACGTGCATTGTTCAGTGCAGTTTGCATGGCATCAAAAGAGTCTTTATCGATCAGCGGGCCAACCAAGGTACCCGTTTCCAATGGGCTGCCAATTACCGCACTGTCGTAGGCTTTACGCAGGCGTTTCAACAACTCATCTGCCACGCTTTCATGCGCAATCACACGACGTGTAGTGGTGCAACGCTGACCTGCCGTGCCAATAGCACCAAACAAAATACCGCGCATTGCCAAGTTCAAATCGGCGGATTCGCTGACGATAATGGCGTTATTACCACCCAACTCTAGCAATGAGCGACCAAAACGCGCTGCCACTCGTGGACCAACTTCGCGGCCCATGCGGGTAGAACCTGTTGCAGACACCAGCGCTACATCGTGGTTATCTACCAGTGCTTCGCCCACATCACGCTCACCGATCAGCACTTGGCTCAAGCCCGCTGGCGCATCGCCAAAACGTTTCAATGCACGTTCAAACAACGCTTGGCATGCCAAGGCTGTAAGCGGAGTTTTCTCCGATGGCTTCCAAATCACGGCATTACCGCATACCAGCGCCAAAGCGGTATTCCATGACCACACAGCAACCGGGAAGTTAAACGCAGAAATAACACCTATTACCCCCAGTGGGTGCCAGGTTTCCATCATGCGGTGACCAGGCCGCTCAGACGCAATAGTCAAACCGTACAACTGACGGGATAACCCCACCGCGAAATCGCAGATATCAATCATTTCCTGAACTTCGCCTGCCCCTTCGGCCAGAATTTTCCCAGCTTCGATGGACACCAGCTTACCCAAGTTTTCTTTTTCTTCGCGCAGCACTTCACCAAACAAACGTACGAGTTCACCGCGGCGTGGTGCGGGTACCGAACGCCATGCGGTGTAAGCCTGCTTAGCACGGCTTACCGCCGTAGCCACATCGGCCACACTGTGCTGCGCGACACGAGCAATTTCTTGTCCATCCACAGGCGAAGCAACCGACAGCGATCCACCACGGATACTCGCTGCGTCCACACCCAGCTTTTCTAATAATTCTGCAGTTTGCATAGCAATTTCCATCCAATGAACAGGGGACAAAGTTCCGGCAACTAGCAGGTCACCGTATTTCTAATCAGAATATCATTTTTCGTATAGGAAAATTTATACTCAAAGGGAAAACACCAATAAAATATTTTCACAATTATGAAAATAATAGCATCACAACGTACAACCACTCGCATCCGATACCGGAGAATTGTTAATCATGGAAACCCAGCTGTTTGATGTCGTGATCGTAGGGGGTGCTGCTACAGGTAGCTCGGCCGCCTATTTCCTACTTTCCAACCCCGATTTCAAGGGCAAGGTGCTGGTGCTGGAACAAGACCCCAGCTACCAACATTGCGCTACCACCCTGTCTGCCGCATCAATACGCCATCAGTTCTCCACCCCCGAAAATATCCGTATGTCCATGTTTGGAACGGAGTTTTTGCGCCAGTTCAAACACAACATGGATGTAAACGGTGATGCCTCTGACCCCGCTTTTGTGGAAGGCGGTTACCTGTTTTTAGCGACCGCCGAGGGCGCAGACGTATTGCACTCTAACCTCCAAGTACAGCAAGCCGAAGGTGCCGATATACACCTATTTTCTGCCACTGAGCTGGCTGCTAAATACCCATGGATGAACACCAGTGATCTAGCGGCTGGCTCCTTAGGGCTAAGCGGTGAAGGTTGGTTAGACGCTTACGGCATGATGCAAGGCATGCGCCGCAAAGCCATTTCACTCGGGGCAACCTACCGTTCAGCACGCGTGCAAAATCTTCTGCACCACAACGGCAGCGTCAACGGCGTAGAGCTTGAAAACGGTGAACAAATCCATGCCAAATTTGTCATCAATGCAGCGGGCACAGATGCTACCCGTTTGGCACAAACTGCTGGCATTGATTTACCCGTGCAATCGCATAAGCGCAGTGTGTTTTACTTCACCTCCCCTGCTGCAGTACCGGGCTGCCCCATGGTCATTGACCCTACTGGTGCGTATTTCCGCCCTGAAGGCGAAGGCTTTATTGCTGGTATTGCACCGTCTGCTGATCAAGACCCACCTTGCACCGACTTTGACGTGCAGCACGAATTGTTTGATGACTTGTTGTGGCCGCTACTCGCCGAACGCGTACCTGGCTTTGAGGCCCTACGCTTAGTACGCAGTTGGGCGGGTCACTACGACATGAATTTATTGGATCAGAACCTGATTCTGGGAGCCCACCCCCAGATGCAAAACCTGCTCTTTGCCAATGGCTTGAGCGGACATGGTATGCAGCAGGCTCCTGCTGTAGGTAGAGCGCTAAGTGAGTTAGTGGTGTATGGCCACTTCCGCTCTTTGGATCTCACTCGCTTAGGCTGGCAACGTGTTTTGGAAAATCAGCCCTTGATTGAGAAAAACGTCGTTTAACACTCCTTTTGCCCACCGGCATAACGCAGCATCAACTATTCCAATAATCAGGAGACAATGAAATGAAAAGGAAGTTTGCTTTTTCCGTGATGGCCGCCACGCTTTGCTTGGCGCTTCCCTTTGCAGCATCTGCCGCCGAAACCGTCAAAATTGCTATTGCTGGTCCCTTCACCGGCGCGAATGCAGCCTTTGGCGACCAGTTGTGGATTGGTGCCGTCGCTGCAGCCGAACAAATCAATGCCAATGGCGGTGTGAATGGTAAACAGATTGAACTGGTCAAAGGCGATGATGCTTGCGAACCTAAACAAGCTGTAGCCGTTGCCAACCGATTGGCCGACCAAGAAAAAGTGGCAGGTGTAGTAGGCCACTTCTGCTCCTCCAGCCATATTCCCGCCACTGAAATCTACGACGAAGCCGACGTATTGTCGATGGCATGCGGCGCCACTAACCCCATCATTACCGAACGCGACATGCCTACGGTCACGCGTATTGTGGGTAGGGATGACCAACAAGCTTTAGTGATTGGTGATTTCATTGTGAATGACCTAAAAGCTAAACGCATTGCCGTCATTCATGACAAAGATACCTATGGCCGAGGGTTGGCAGATGCCACACGCAAAGCCGTTGAAGGTGCAGGTGTAGAGGTAGTGGTATTTGACGGTGTAAACCGTGGCGAACGCGACTACAACGCCTTGGTAACACGTATGCGTAGTGCCGATGTGGATGCCGTTTTCTTTGGCGGTTTGCACGGCGAAGCGGGTACTTTAGTACGCCAAATGCGCGAGCAAGGCATGAAGCAACCTTTTGTGTCTGATGATGGCATTGTAGACCCTGCCTTCGTAACAGCAGCGGGTGGCCCGCAATATGCCAGCGGCGTGTACATGACCTTCCCTCAAGACCCTCGTAACATGGAAACCAGTAAAGATGTGGTTGCCAAACTGACCGCCGAGGGTAAGAAATCTGATGGTTTTACGCTATATGCCTACGCAGGCGTACAAGCCTTAGCTGCCGCACTAGAGGGCACTAACTCCACCAGCGGTGTAGAACTGGCTGACTGGATGAAAGCCAATCAGGTGCAAACCGTGTTGGGCCCTAAAGAATGGGATAGCAAAGGCGACTTAAAAGTCGCCAACTATGTCATGTACCAGTGGGATGACAACGGTGGATATGCCGAACTGAAGTAAATCGTTTTCGCTTATCCCGGCGGGTAGCGATCGCTGCCCGCCAACCTGGAGTGTGTGTCCATGGACTTTTATATCTTTGGTCAACAGATCGTCAACGGCCTAACCTTAGGCTCGGTGTATGGTCTTATCGCTGTCGGCTACACCATGGTGTACGGCATCATCGGCATGATTAACTTTGCCCATGGTGACATCTACATGGTGAGTGCTTATATTTCCGCCATTACCCTCGCTGTTATTTCCTTCTTTGGTATTCAATCCGTTCCCTTTGCCCTACTCACCACGCTGATTGTGACCATGGCGATTACTGGCCTATACGGTTGGTCCATTGAGCGCACTGTGTATAGACCACTGACAGGTACTACCCGTTTGGCTCCGTTGATTACGGCTATTGGGGTGTCGCTAGTACTGCAAAATTACGTACAACTTGCGCAAGGCCCCAACGTACAAGGGGTGCCTATTCTGGTTTCTGGCAGTTTCCGTATTGGCGATGATGAAAACTTCATCCAAATACGCCTCATGAACTTAATCATTATTGGCGTAAGCGTTGCGGCGATGGCAATACTGACCTGGTTAATTCATGGCACTAGCCTAGGTCGTCAATGCCGTGCAGTACAACAAGACCGAAAAATGGCCACCATTTTGGGTATTAATAGTGCTCGTATTGTTTCTATGGTGTTTGTGATCGGTTCCGTCATGGCCGCGATTGCGGGTGTGCTGGTGACGTTGAGCTACGGTTCTTTTGATTTCTATGTAGGCTTCATTATTGGCTTGAAAGCCTTTAGTGCAGCGGTACTGGGCGGCATTGGCTCCTTACCTGGTGCCATGCTGGGCGGGCTGCTTCTAGGTGTATTGGAATCCATTTTCGCTGGCTTCGTGAACAGCGACTACAAAGACGTGTTTGCATTCAGCGTATTGGTGCTGGTGTTGATATTCAAACCCAGCGGCCTACTCGGACGCCCTGCGGTGGAAAAGGTGTAATCCATGCATAGCACTACCCATACTCCCATTTCTTGGGGGCATTCTATTAAAGATGCCTTGATTGCTGGCGTGGTCACTTTGATCTTGCTGGGCCCTATTACCAACTTGGTATTGAATCAGTACGACTTCAAGTTCCTGCCAGAACGTACGCCTATTTTGCTAAACGGCATTAGCTTGGCCATCTTAGTCGCCGTTGTACGCTTTGGTGTGTCTGTCTTGGCACAGTTGCCTGTGGGTAACCGGTTGCTGCAACGTTTGCAGCAAAAAGATGCCTCGGATGACATCACGGTGGAGTCCACCTCCGCCCCCTCTACGATCAAAAACCTGCGTGTATTTGGTAGTTGCTTAGTGTTTGCGCTGTTCGCCTGCTTTCTGGGCTGGCAAGGCGTCATTGCGATAGGTGCCAGTTCGGCACTGGTACTGATCAGTCTGTTTATTTTGTTT
The DNA here is from genome assembly GCA_052103955.1 of Paenalcaligenes sp. GTDB lineage: Bacteria > Pseudomonadota > Gammaproteobacteria > Burkholderiales > Burkholderiaceae_B > Paenalcaligenes. The sequence goes on from JBQELO010000007.1 coordinate 86,785, forward strand.
GTGTTTGGTGTCAGCCTACCTAAGCCGCGCGGCCAAAAAAACGCATGGAAAATCTACGTACCTCTGCTGTTCTTAGCCGGCGTATCTTTGCCTATTTTGCTGAACCTAACAGGGTTATTGCCCAAGGTATGGATCAGTAACCTCACGCTAGCCTTGATCTACGTGCTGTTGGGGTTAGGGCTAAACATCGTCGTGGGCATGGCCGGTTTGCTGGACTTGGGCTTTGTGGGATTTTACGCAGTAGGGGCTTACTTACTGGCATTAGGTGCCCAATACTTTGATTTCGGTTTCTGGACAGCGCTGCTGCTGGTGCCTATTGTGGCCGGTACCTGCGGGGCTTTGCTGGGGTTTCCGGTGCTGCGCATGCACGGCGACTACTTGGCAATTGTGACGCTGGGCTTTGGGGAAATCATTAGACTGGTATTAACCAACTGGGCTGATGTAACCGGCGGCCCCAACGGTGCTGCCGCCCCATCACCTACGTTTTTTGGAATGGAGTTTGCTCGTCGTAGCACCAATGGCAACCCACCTTTTCATGAATTTTTTGGCTTGTCGTACCACGGTGATTACAAGTTCCTATTTATTTATCTGGTGCTGTTTACCGTAGTCGCCATCACCCTGCGCTTTTTTAACCGTTTACGCTACATGCCACTGGGCAGATCGTGGGAAGCTCTACGCGAAGACGAAATCGCCTGCCGTTCACTGGGTATTAACCACGTCACTATTAAATTATCAGCCTTCACCATTGGAGCGATTGCAGGTGGTATTGCCGGCGTGTTCTTCGCCACGTACCAAGGCTTTATTAACCCCACCTCGTTTAACTTCTTCGAGTCGGTATTGATCTTGTCTATCGTGGTACTGGGTGGCATGGGGTCTATGCTGGGCGTGGTAATTGCTGCCTTGGCGCTAACGTTACTACCCGAGCTATTACGTGATTTGGCTGACTACCGTATTTTGATGTTTGGTGTACTGATGATTCTGATGATGATCTGGCGTCCACATGGGCTGATACGCGCCAAACGCCCCGCTTTTGCCGGAGGCAAACATGACTAATACGCACGATCCCATCCTAACCGTACGTCAACTTACCCAACGCTTTGGCGGCATTATTGCCAACAACAACGTTAACTTTGACGTACAACGCCATTCTATTACCGCCTTAATTGGCCCGAATGGCGCAGGCAAAACCACGGTATTTAACTGCGTCACCGGTTTTTACCGAGCCAGCGAAGGGGTGATTAGTTTGCACCGTGAAGACGGCCGTATTTCCCAAGTCGCCAAACTGCTAACCCGCCCGTTGGTGGGCGGATCGCACCAAGTTACCCGTGCTGGCATTGCCCGCACCTTTCAGAACATTCGTCTTTTCCAAGACATGACGGTACTGGAAAACCTACTGGTTGCCCAACACCGCCACTTAGATGGCAACTTATGGCGCGGCATGTGGGCATCGGCCCGCTTTGAAGACCGTGAGCGCCAAGGCGTAGAGACTGCCATGCAATGGCTAGAGCGCTTGGGCATGGCTCACCAAGCCAACCGCTTGGCTGGCGAGCTGCCCTACGGTTCACAACGTATTCTGGAAATTGCCAGAGCCATGTGCACCGAACCTTTGCTGATTTGCTTGGATGAACCCGCAGCGGGCTTAAACCCTTCTGAAACGGATCACTTGGCCTCGCTTATTCACCTACTACGCGATGAGTTTGGCGTAACCGTGCTGTTAATTGAACACGACATGGGTTTGGTGATGGATATTTCCAATCACATTGTGGTGCTGGACCACGGTGAAGTCATTGCCCAAGGCTGCCCCGACGACATACGCAACAACCCCAAAGTGATTGCCGCTTACCTAGGTACAGCAACAGAGGAACAGGTATGAGTTCAGCCTTATTGGATATTAAAAATGTGTGTAATGGCTATGGCGCCATTCAAGTGCTGCACGACGTATCCCTACATGTAAACCGTGGCGAGATAGTGTGCTTAATTGGCGCAAACGGCGCCGGTAAAAGCACCTTACTGATGAGTATTTTTGGGCTACCAGCCATTCGCAAAGGCGAAATCATTTTTAATGGTACGAACCTCGCAAACTTGCCACCCCACCACATCGCCCGACAAGGCTTGTCGCAAGTACCCGAAGGGCGACGTATTTTCCCCGCCATGACGGTAGAGGAAAACCTACTGATCGGCACCCTACCTATAGGGATGGCACATGCTGACACCGATAAAGCAGACATGTTTGCCTTGTTCCCTAGACTAAAAGAACGTCGCAACCAGCGTGCTGGCACCTTATCGGGTGGCGAACAACAAATGTTGGCCATGGCAAGGTCCTTAATGGGCAGGCCTGACATGATTCTGCTAGACGAACCCAGCTTAGGTTTAGCCCCACTGATTGTGGCGCAGATTTTCGGTATCCTTAAAGACATCACCTCGTTGGGCAAAACCATTTTCCTGGTAGAGCAAAATGCTTACCACGCCCTAAAGCTTTCTAGCCGTGGCTATGTCATGACCAACGGCCAGATTACGCTCACAGGCTCTGGCACTGAGCTTCTTGCCAACCCACAAGTGCGTGATGCGTACTTGGGAGGCGGTAAAAAACGCTGATGTTTTCTGCCTGGTTGGCACCCTATAAGGAATCCTATCGTGACGTATACAGATGTCCAATCTTCGGTATCGGCATTAGCTGAGCGCATACGTTCCTTGCGCCAACAGCACGGCTGGACGCTAGAGCAAGCGAGCCGAGCTACCGGTGTGGCTTCCTCCAGTTTATCGAAGATAGAAAATGGCTTAAGTTCACCTACCTATGATGTGCTGCTACGGTTGGCGCGAGGCTTTCAGGTTGATATCGCCGAGTTATTTGCGCCACCACAAGAGCACATGGGTGCTGGCCGGCGCACCATAGAACGTGCGGGGAACGGCGAAAGGCACGACACGTCTATGTACGAACACCGTGTGCTGTGTTCGCAATTGGCCAATAAACACATCATGCCGTTTATTTCGCGCATCAAAGCACACGATATAGACCCACAAGATGGCTGGAGCCGCCACGAAGGCGAGGAGTTCGTCTACGTGCTCAGCGGTAGCATTGAACTACACACCGAGTTTTACCAACCCGTAATCCTGCATCAAGGCGACTGTTTTTACATAGACAGCCGCATGCTACACCGCGTCATTAACCACGGCGGCGCAGACGATGCAGAGGTTATGTGGATTAGCACCAAAGCAGAACTATAAGGCTTGCCATCAGGCAGCCACACCCCCAACTCTGGAGGAGACTATGCATCACCCTATTGCCGTTTTGGATGCTCAAGCAACCGTTGCTGCTTTACCGTACCCTGCCCTGACAGACGCACTGGAGCAGGCAGCCTTGGATTACCACCATGGCCGCATTCAAGCCCCCACCCGCCAAAGTGTGGACTACCCCACTGGAGCAACGCTGCTATCTATGCCTGCTACCGCCAACGACATAGGTATACACAAGTTGGTGAACATCATGCCGCAAAATCCACAGGCGGGTTTAGCAACCATTCAAGGTTTGGTATGCGCTTACGACGGCGAAAACGGCTTACCCCTTTTTATTCTAGACGGCCCCACTGTCACCGAAAGACGTACCGCCGCAGTGTCCATGTTAGGCATACGATCACTATGGCAAAACCGTTGCCAACATGCCGCGATTTTAGGGGCGGGTGTGCAAGCACAAGGCCACGCTCAAGCCTTGCATGCGTTGTACCCACAATGCCGTATCAGTATCGTGGCCCGCAACCCCACCAAAGCCCGTACGCTGCAAGAGGCATTACCGCACATCACACTCACTATCGTCACTGACGTACCTGAGGATGCCGACGTAGTCATCGGTACCACCAGCAGCGAAACACCTATTTATCACCACCCCGCCCGTGCTGACCGGTTGCTCATAGGGATGGGTGCTTATCGGCACGATATGGCTGAGTTTTCAGCGGATACAGTGCGAGCCAGCCTGCACTATATCGACGATAAGATTTCGGGGCCTCACGAAGCTGGGGACTTAATCCAAGCAAATGCCAACTGGGATCACGTACACCCTATTGCGCTAGCTCAGCATCAACCCCCTAGCCGCACCAGCCCCTTGTTTTATAAGAGCATAGGTTGCGCCGCATGGGATCTAGCCGCTGCCCGTTGTGCACGCCAACACGTGAAGAGCGCATAAGCAGTATAAGTAGAGGCTTATTCAAGCCTTAACCTCTACTGGTTAGTGTTAAGCTGCTGCTATCTTCACCGGTAGCTTTCTTCTTTACTCTCTGCTGAACACTAACCAGGTATGTCCATTTCCACTGTTACTGAGCACGATCCGCACCGTATTTCTTCCCGCTATGAAATGTTGCGTCTGCTACGACGTATGTTGGATGATGGTTTGCTTATTCAGATGCAAGGGCCACACCCCCACATTTCAGTCGTGACTACGTTGATGGATATTGATCTGGATGCCGAGCATCTGATCATTGATTGCGCCTCGCACGATGCCATTAATCAGCAGTTTTTAGCAGCTGGTACGGCTGACTTTGAAACCAGTATTGACCAGGTCAAAGTGCAGTTTTCTACCCATCACATCACCGCCACGTTTTTTGAAGGCAAGCCGGCACTTAGCATTGATCTGCCCGAGTTTATTCGCCGCATTCAACGACGCGAGTTTTTCCGTGTGCCCGTACCCGTGTCTAACCCTGCTACCTGTGCGTTGATGCTAAGCCAACCACCTATAGTGTTTGACCTGTATGACATCAGCGTGGGTGGCGTCGCATTGCTGGATAAAAATAGACAGGTGAACTTTAGGTTAGGCATGCTGCTGCACGATTGCACCTTGCATTTACCCGATGTAGGCACCATTACCGTTACGCTGCAAATTACCCGTGAACGCGAATTACTGCTGCCTAGCGGCACGCCCATACATCATATAGGCGCTGCCTTTGTGGGGTTACACGGGGTAGCTGAAAACCAAGTACAAACCTACACCAATAGATTAGAACGCCAGCTTATCGCGAAGGAGCGTGGTCTACACTAGCCGCGTCTGTGCAAGCACGCACGGTAGTAATACCACCATCGGTTTCCACGTACTGCTGCAAGCTGCTACACCGTTCATCTACGCACAGCTCGTAGTCGGGCGTATAGCCTGATCGCGTTAAGCGCAGTTCTTGAACAGGTGCCATAGGTGGCTGGTAGTGATACCAGCCATTTTTCAAATATGCGTCGTCAGGAGGCTCCATACCGGCTGCCGAGCCTTTGACGCGTGCTTCTACCAATACAATTTCGGCTATTTCAGTAGGTGATCTGGTGGGCACCAGTTGGTAATCCTCTTCCCAGCGCACTTTTTCAATAGAGTGCTGCCACGCCAACGTAAAACGTTGCGTTGGTACAGGCACATAGTGGGGCACCGCATCGGGTGCCCCAGCCAACTGTAAACAAATACCTACGACTGCACTAATGGGCATTAGGCAACCTTGTGCTCTACGCCACGGCTACGCAGGTAATGCCACACAAAGAACAGCGCTGTCATCGCCCAACCTATTTGATCAGAGATGGGGTCTGCCCACACCAGCATTGCTGCCGCCACAAACACATACACTCGCTCCCAAACTTGCACTTTAGTACGCATGAAGCCCGTGGTCGCGATACCCCACAACACAATCGCAAACACAGCTTTCACTACTACGTAAATCACCTCTACAGGGCTGGTGTAATCTTGCAGCATCAAGGCGGGGCTATATACGGCCATGTACGGCACGATAAACCCAGCAATGGCCACACGCAGTGCTTGAATACTAATCTTCAACCCAGTGGTTTTCGCTATAGGGGCTGCTGCAAATGCAGCCAATGCCACAGGTGGTGTCAAATCGGCCATGATCCCGAAGTAAAACACGAACATGTGCGACACAATCAGCGGCACACCCAGCTGCAGCAAAATAGGGGCTGCCAATGAGCTGGTAATAATGTAGTTAGGAATAGTAGGAATACCCATCCCCAACACCAAGCACGTAATCATGGTTAAGAACAACGCCAACAGTAGGTTGTCTTTACCAATGGCAATCACTTGGCCACCAAACTCTGCTGCCACACCGGTTAAGTTAATAATCCCGATGATTACCCCTACCAGTGCGCAAGCGATCGCAACGGGCAGAGCATGACGCGCACCATCCGCCAATGATTGTATGGAGTCGCGCAATACATTTTTGCTATGACGTTGAATCAGCAAAAAGGCTGCTAGCAACGCAATGATGGCAAAGAAGGTAATGACCCCAAACTTCACAAAGCCGGTACACGCCAACCCCAGTAATAGCCAGAACAAATACCGTAAGGTATTACGGCTACAACCGCTAATGGCCGCCGCACCAAAGATCAGAATAACGGTTAGCCCCAAGCCCACGGTTCCCGAGAATAGGGGCGTATAGCCAGAAAACAGTAGCGATACCAAACCGATCAACGGGATGAGCAAATACCAATGGGTTCGTATCGCCGCCCACGGGTTAGGGCATTCCTCCTTAGGCAAGCCAAATAGCCCTTCACGCCCAGCCACTAGGTGCACCGTCCAGAAGGCCGTAAAGAAATACAAAATGGCCGGAATAATGGCCGCTTTCACAATTTCCACATACGGCACGTTGATGGTCTCGGCCATAATAAAGGCCACCGCTCCCATCACTGGCGGCATAATCTGCCCACCCATACTTGATGTGGCTTCTACCCCGCCTGCAAAGGCAGACGAATAGCCAAAGCGTTTCATCAAGGGAATGGTGAACTGCCCTGTGGTCACCACGTTTGCCACACCCGAGCCGTTAATGGTTCCCATCAACCCTGAGCTCACCACCGATACTTTCGCTGGACCGCCGCGAGTATGCCCCACCGTACCCATCGCCAAGTCGCTAAACAGCGTGATCATCCCGGCTCGCTCTAAGAACGAACCAAATAAGATAAACAAGAAGATATAGGTAGAGGACACATAGGTAGGCGTACCGTAAATGCCTTCTGTCCCAAAGCTTAAGGTGCTGATGATTTGGTCAAAGCCGTAGCCTCGGTGTGCAAAACTGCCCGGTAAGAACTCGCCATATAAGCCATACAGCAAGAACAAGCCACAAATAATGGGCAACGCAATTCCCATCATGCGGCGAGTGGCTTCAAACACCAACGCAATAATGACTATACCTACCACCATATCTTCAGTCGTCATCTCACCGGCCCTTGCGGTTAGATCAGACTCAAATACCCAGTGGTAAAAACTAAAAACAAAACCTATTAGCCCTAAAATCCAGCCCAATGCTGGTATCTTTCTGCCAAAAAATGTAGGCATCAGGGTGAAAATCATCAACAGCACAAAGCCCACGTGTATGGCACGCACGACTTGGCTGGAGATAGGACTAAATGCAGCGGTGTAAATCTGAAAAACAGAAAACAGCACCGCTACCCAAAAAATAGACCGTGGAAGCGCTGCCACGGATTGATCGTGATCCATGCTCATAATTGCCCAGTATTTACATCAAAAAAAAGCAGTGATTCCTGAAATTGGTCAGAATCACTGCCTACATACCAATAAGCCTACTTGGCTGATTAGCAGTTACTGAATCACACCTTTTTCACGGTAATAGCGCTCTGCGCCTGGGTGTATAGGCACTGGCATGCCTTTCACTGCGTTTTCCAGCTTCATGTTTTTCACAGCATTGTGTGCTGCATAGAGGGAGTCTATGTTTTCATACAGCTGCTTGGTCATTTCATAGGCGAGTTCGTCTGACACGCCAGAGTGCGTCACCAAAAAGTTAGGAATCGCAGCGGTAGCCACATCAACCTCTTGACCCGCATAGGTACCCGCAGGAATCACCGTCGGTTGGTAAGCCTCGCTACCTACTGCTTCTACTACTTCTACTGGTACCGGTACCACCACGATATCTACCGATGTAGCCAAGTCACGAATAGACGACACGCCCAACCCTGCTGACTGCAGTGTGGCATCTAACTGGCGGTTTTTCATCAACTCTACAGATTCGCCAAATGGCAAGTATTCCACTTTGCTGAAATCGTCATAGCTCATGCCTGCCGCTTTAAAAATAGCGCGTGCATTGAGCTCAGTACCTGAGCGTGCTGCCCCTACAGAAATACGTTTACCGCGCAGATCTTCTAGGCTGTTGATGCCTGAACCGGCATTTGCCACAATCTGAATGTAGTTGTTGTATGTACCTGAAAGCCCACGCAGCTTGTCCAGTTTGCGTGTAAAACCAGCTTCTTCATTACCTTCCCATGCGTCAGACACGGAGTCCGCCAATGCCATGGCCAACTCGCCGCGCCCAGCTTGCAAGAGGTTCATGTTTTCTGCCGAGGCCTTGGTGACCTGAGCGGTTGCTTTTACATTGGGAATACTTTGCGCATAAATTTGCGAAAGTGCCACGCCTATAGGGTAATACACCCCACTTTGACCACCCGTCAAAATATTAATGAACTGGGCTTTTTGTGCCGTTGCTGCGCCGCCTACTAGTGTGGTTGCTACTAGAGCTGTCCCCATCAGCGTCTTGATAAAACGCATATGTCCGCCTCCTGAATACATCGTTTATGACGTGGCTAGATGTTTTACATTCAAGCCATAACCGCATAACGATGCCTTTTCCAGCTCGCAGGCACAAGAGGGATTTCCCGATAGCGGGACGTTTCTTCTCGTTTATTTGATAAGCATCAGTAACAGACATGACTGTGGCCCGCACAGCCATGTCTGTTTTTTAGTTAGAAGTGTTCATCCACGATCTGGTTGAACGCATCTTCTGCACTTAAACCGGTACGCATTAAGCTACTGATCTCGGCCGAGTACTGTTGAATACCGTCAGGCAAGAACTCGCGGTGTACGCGGAAGTAGTTGTACTTTTCCACTTCCACTGGATCGGGTTCTGCTCGGGTAGCCACACGTGCACGGGTAGTGCCTGAACTGCTGCGTGGGCTGCTAGCACGACGCACAGGTGCCGCAGGGGCCACCAGTGCGTGCTTAACCTGTTCTAGGCTGAATACATCGGATAGGTTGTCACTGACATCGCCATTTTCATTCAATTGCATCAACAGGTTTTTGCTGTCGAACGCCATTTTGAAGCCGCGGCTGTTAATAACTTGGTAGTTAGGGCGCTTTGCGTGCCCGGGAAATTCAATCTGTACGCGATCGCCGTAAGAATTCATACGCTCAATCACGTCTTTCAAAAACTCTGGGGAAAGCGATTCCAGCTCGCCGTTCCAACGCGCTGTCCGTCGAGTAGCCAAAATAATTCTTCCTAATAAAACCTGCCTGAAACAGGTAATGGTGCACAAAAATACGGAAGAGTATTTTACGCCGTCAGCTTTGTCTGGTCATGGCGCGCAGACAAAAAACCACGCGCAGATACATTTCATATGTTCTGTACGTAGTTTTACATACATATACCAACAGAAAAAGGCAAAAAAATGCCGCACTCTGCATACACAGACTGCGGCAAATACTCCGTCAGATGTTTTGCACAGGGACAGCTGAGCATGACTGGAGTACAGCAAAAAAATTGCTACAAGCAGCGTTATATTACCATGTATATAGCGATATTCAAGATCGCAACCAAAAATTTCTCTGCAAGCTGATATATACTTGATTAGAACCTTCCGCTACAGGCTTGTATGCCTTCAGCTTTCTCGTCAACTTTGCCTGATTCCTAACCTTGCTGGCCAATCCTGAACATCTGAAGTTTGTAGACCGCGATCTCCAGCTGCGACTTGATATCATCTGCCACCATAACCCTGTTAAAGGTTGGGCACCGTTTTATCAATTCAGCATGCAAACGGGGCAAGAAATCGCCGGCGTCATTCATCTACGCATTGGAACCCAAGCTGATCTACTGCATCACTTGGGTCACATAGGCTATGAAGTATTTCCGCGCTATCGTGGTCGTGCCTACGCGCGCCGTGCCTGCCAGTTGCTGTTGCCACTGGCGAAATTAAATGGCTTGGAAGAAATCTGGATCACCTGCAACCCTGACAACACACCGTCACGTCGCACCTGTGAAAACCTGGGCGCTACCTACGTAGACACCGTTGATGTCCCGCCTAACAGCCCTATGTATGCCATGGGTGAGCGGCATAAACGCCGCTACCACCTACCGCTGTAACCGTTAAATCGTTATTATTTTCAGCGTTTTATCTAGGGTAACGCGACACAGCGAGCCTTCATCGTCGTGCCCCCAGTACACATCCCCACCATGCAAACGGGCAACTTGTCTTGCCAAATAAATACCCATGCCCATGGTGTCGGGGCTGCTTTCTTGTAGCTTGCCCATGCCCAAATCCAGTAAGGCATCGCGCTGTTCATTAGTCACTAAGGGGCGCAGCACTATACCAATCTGGAAGGCATGTTCCTCTACCTGCAATGACATCACATGCTGTCTACCCAAACTATCGGCATATTGCAGTAATAAGCCCAGCAACGCCTTTTGCATCAAACGCTCATCGCCTTCGATCATTAAGCCGCTATACACATTGCCGCTATCCAAATTGATCCATAGATCTGGTGCCAACTTTTTAGACTGTGACAATACATTTTCTAGCATATCGAACAACGCATACGGCGCGGGAATCACACGCACCTCATCGCTCATGAAACGCAGCGTTTCCAGCGCACTATCTACTTGATAATTCACCCACTGCACATTGCGCTGCATGTCCATCACGCTTTGGCGCTGCGCTTGCAAGATAGCATTGGTTTTATCGTCGCCACGTATGGACTCACTGCCCGTAAGCAGGCTGCCCAGTTGTTCAGAGAACTTAGCACTCAAGGTGCTGAGATGCTGAGTATGCAAACCAAGCTGTTGCTGCAGCCACAGCGTCTGCTTATACGCACTGATATCGGTCTGACAGAACAGATGTACGCCACCTTCTAAGATGTCGTAACTCACACGCTGCCACGTGCCATCTGGCATATGTACATCCGCATCTGCGCGTTTGCCTGCCTCGAACCACGGCCCTTGCTCAGGACGCAGTTGGCCTTGTTGTTGAAGCAAGTAGTTCAAACGCTGTAGAGCACCTTCTAAACCTACGGCAACATGCTGCCCACCCTGCTCTTCTATCAAGCGTTTTTGGCTGGTCAAGTTGGAATACAAGCATTCGCCTGTTGAAGCAAACACGCACAACCCTACAGGTGCGGCGTCAAACACACGCACCAACTGACGTTGTACGGTTTCTAACTCTTGGCTACGTCGCCATGCACGGGTAGCTTTCTCGTCCCATTGGCGTTCCATCGCCAAGGTAGAGGAATAGCGTTCTGTATTATCACGTACGAACACCACCACACCATCTGGCCCATTTTTTAAATGCAGTGGGAAAACAGCAAAATCCATATAACGAATTTCGCCCGATGCATCGATCAACTCTACATTATTTAATTCTGCTTTGTGACCGTTTAGCGCTTCGATAACAGCAGGTTCCAACTGAGGAAATAAGCGTATAGACAACACGCTTTTACCCACTACCCGCTCGGGATTCAGATTTAGCATGGTTTGTGCCGCACGATTACACGACAAGCACACAAAGCGCTCGTCCAGCACCAGCACCCCTTCGTCCGAAGCCCCCAATAGCAGCTCTGAAAACTCTTTGGCGCGTACCGTCATCCGCTCGGCATTTTGAGCCCGCTGCACTTCCATCATCTGGCAAAACAGCAGATACCCGCCGCTAATCAACAGCCCCAGTACCCCTACCACTAACTGCCAAATCGCTTTAATTTGTACTTCGCGTGAGCGGCTAGTATTTTCACGCTCGTATAACAGCACCCTGTTACTGGCTACTTGTAGTTGGGACAACAACGGCTTCAAGCTACTTTCTAAGGCCAGTAGTTCTTCGTGTGTTAACTTTCGGCCATCGCTCCACGCCACACTACCTTCAAAAGCCCCCACCACACTCAAGAGCGAATTCAACTCGCCTGAGTGCGTTAAATTACGTTTTTGGGGCCCTGTCAGCAGCAACGTGAGACGGCTAAGAAAAATTTCGTATTGGTTAAACAGGCTGTTATAGGATACGTCATCGCCCGAGCGTACCAACGCAATTTGCGTCATTAAGCGCAAACCTTCTTGCTGTGCCTGCGTACTCGCCCACAGCATATGTCCAGCCATATCGGTACGCATTTCTTTTTGCTGATTGACCAGTTGCACCACGGCATAGGACAACAGCGCCAAGAAAACCACCATCACCAACAATGTATACCCATACACTGTTTTTTTTGGGCTCAGAACTTGACGACTAAACATTGAAGCGTGCTTCTCCACGATGTCTCAGTGTGTATAAACGCATGTACCGCTACAGGGCATAACTCGCACAGCAAACGCCCGGTATCTGAACAACCTGTTACCCAACAGCAGCAGAGCCACCATCACTGCAAACACATGAAACCATTATTAATTGGCAAGCTTATTCCATAAAGCTGGCTCGCCATTCGCCTTTGCCAACGCATCCAAGTACTGCTGATGTTCTTGCAGTTCTTGTTCCGTGGCCCGCACTATAGGCAATACTGAAAAGTCCACTGAACCAAAACGAGCCGCATTATCGCTATCGCCCGTCCCGTCATCGTAGCTAGTCATCATCAGGCTTTCTTGGCCTCGGGTCATTGCTAGCCACACATCCGCCAACAGCTCCGAGTCCAGCAACGCGCCGTGCAATGTACGATGCGCATTCGAAATACCGTAACGCTCACACAAAGCATCTAGGTTATTACGCTTTCCGGGGTGTAACTCACGCGCAAACACTAACGAGTCGGTCACTTTTTCACAGTAGCTAGTGAAAGGCTGTAACCCACAGCGGGCAAATTCAGCATCCATGAACTTCAAGTCAAAGGGCGCATTATGAATAATGACTTCAGCCCCTTCGATGAACTCCACTACCTGCGATGCAACGTTTTTAAAGTCTGGGTAATCAGACAAGAATTCAGTGGTCAGTCCGTGTACTGCCAAGGCCTCTGGGTCGCTGTCCCGACCTGGGTTCACATACAGATGCAAATGACGACCAGTTAACGTACGGTTAATGACCTCTACACCAGCCAGCTCCACCAGCCTATGCCCGTCTGAAGGGTCCAAACCTGTGGTTTCCGTATCAAAAACTATTTGTCGCATTATCCTGATGATCCTTTTTTTGCCCTGACTACCTAGTATTCGATCTAGGCCTTAATTCTTCAACATTTTTTTTGCTACAAACGTATACGCCACCGGCACCACAAAGAGTGTCAGTAAGGTACCGAATGTTAACCCGCCTACCAGCACCCAACCAATCTGGTGCCTACTTTCTGCCCCAGCCCCAGTCGCAAACGCAAGCGGGAGCACCCCTAGCACCATTGCACCAGTGGTCATCAAAATGGGGCGCAAGCGTAATTCTGAGGCTTTTACCACCGCAGAATACAAACCCACACCTTGCACCCGTAACTGGGTAGCAAACTCTACTATCAAAATACCATGTTTGGTAATCAATCCCACTAAGGTAATCAGGCCAATTTGACTATAAATAGACAAGGTTCCGCCACTTAGCCACAGCGCCAATAACGCCCCCGTCATAGAAAGCGGTACTGACAACATGATCACAAACGGATTACGCCAACTTTCAAACTGAGCGGCCATCACCAAATAAATAAACACCAGTGCCATGGCAAAAATAAAATACATACTGCCAGACGAGTCTCTGAATTCGCGTGATTGCCCGTCTAAATCAGTTTGTACAGTGTCTGGCAAGACATCTGCCGCCACCTTGTGCATGTGATCCAATACCTCGCCCAGTGCATAACCAGGGGCCACACCCGCCTCGATAATCACAGCGCGCAAACGGTTAAAGTGATTCAGCGACTGCGGCGACACGCTTTCACGTATGCTTAAGAAGCTATCCAATGGTGCCATGCTGCCATCTTCTGCACGCACGTAGATGTCCAAAATATCATTGGGCCGTGTACGGTCTGGTTTATCCACCTGCACAATCACGTCGTACTGTTCACCATCGGTTTCATAACGCGTAACTTGGCGTCCCCCGATCAAGCTTTCTAAGGTGCGGCCTACCACATCTACCTTCACACCACTGTCGGACAACTTATCGCGATCCAGTTCTACTCGCAGCTCAGGTGTGTTCAAGCGCAAATCCAAATCCACGTTCTGCAAGCCCGGATAGTCTTCTAGTGCCTTCATAAAGTCTTTAGCAATCGCATCCAACTCTACATAGGGAGCTTGGCCCATGATCACAAACTGTACGGGTTTGGATGTTGCACGTTGCCCTAACGAGGCAGGGTTACTTGGAAACGCGCGAGCACCGCTAAGCGCTCTGAATTTAGGTTGCAACTGGTTCGCAATTTGCTGCTGACTGCGTTCGCGCTCTTCCCAAGGGGCCAAGCGCAAAATAGCAAAGGAATCCGTCACTGTTGGGAAACCAATAATGGTTTGTATACCCTGCATTTCGGGTAACTCACGGTACATGCCTTCTACTTCCAGCACGTTACGCAAGGTGTAATCCAGCGTCGCGCCATCGGGCGAGGTCACCATACCAAAAATCACGCCACGGTCTTCAATGGGAGCCAGTTCACTTTTAATAATAGAAAACAACCAGCCACTGGCCAGTGCCACCACCAAGCCCATCACAATCACACCCACGCGATAGCGCAATGCTTTCAGCAGCAACTTGCGATAACGACGTGTTAAACCATTTAACCCATCTTCAATCAACTGATATAAACGGCCCGGATTTCCCGTAGGCGCTTTGAGCAGTCGTGAGCACATCATGGGCGTTAAGGTTAGTGCCACAAAACCCGACACACCCACCGCCCCTGCCAGCGTTAACGCAAACTCAATAAACAACCTACCGGTACGCCCGGTTGCAAACGCCAAGGGCGCAAACACCGCCACCAAGGTTAAGGTCATGGCGATCACCGCGCCACCAATCTCTTTAATCCCAATAAACGAGGCTTCTATGCTGGATTTTCCCTCTTCTATGTGCCTATACACGTTTTCCAGCACCACAATGGCATCATCCACCACCAGACCGATAGCCAGCACCATCGCCAGTAACGTTAAGGTGTTAATAGAGAAACCAAAGGCGTACATCAGCCCTAGCGCTCCAATGAGCGACACGGGAATGGTCACAATAGGAATTAAGCTGGCACGTACGTTACGCAGGAAGAAGAAGATCACCAGCACCACTAAGGCGATCGCCTCCAGAATGGTGCTATACACCGAGGCAATAGAGCGCTCGATAAAAATAGAACTGTCGTACGACACTAGCAGTTGCATGTCGCCCGGCAAGTTGGCATTAATAATCTCTAACTCAGACTGCACCGCGCGCGATAAGTCCAAAGGGTTAGCCGTAGATTGCTTCGTCACCCCAATGGTCAAACTATTTTGGCCATTAAAACGTGCCAAGACACGTTCTTCTGCTGGTGCAATACGCACATCGGCCATATCGCCCAATCGGATAGGGAAACCCTGTGCGCGCGCAACAATAATTTGCTTAAACTCGTCTACCGTTTGCAAGTCGGTAGACGACACCACCGTGAATTCCCTATCGTTAGATTCAATACGCCCTGCGGGAATCAACACGTTCTGGCTGCGTAACGCATTTTCTACATCCTGCACGGTTAGGCCATAACCCGCCAAGCGTGCTCGGTCTACGAAAATACGCATAGAAGGCAGGCGCTCACCAAAGACGCGTACCTCTGCTGCCCCCGGCAATACGGACAACCGGGTTTTGATATAGCGGTTAATGTAGTCAGACGCTTCAATAGGCGATAAGGTCCCCATATCCACCCCCACATACACAATAGGTGTGGAGTCTGCTTCTACTTTATTAATAATGGGTTCGTCGGCCTCGTCTGGCAGAAACCGGCGGGCACGTGACACCTTGTCGCGCACATCGGCTGCCGCCGCATCGGGGTCGCGATTTAAATCAAATTTGATATTGATGTGGCTACGTTCCGAGCGACTGCGCGACGTCATCACATCCACACCTTCAATACCAGATAACTGGTCTTCCAGTGGTTTAGTGATTTGTGACTCGATCACCTCGGGCGATGCCCCTTTGTAGGTAGTAGATACCGACACCACCGGTTCATCAATAGCGGGGTACTCACGCACCGTAAGGCGGTTATAGGAAATCAGCCCTATCAGGACAATCAGCAGCGATAAAACCGTGGCAAATACAGGTCTGCGTATACAAACATCAGAAAGCAGCATGGTAGAGAGTTCCTGAAAGTGTCACATTAAGGCTTCTGAATCAGAACAGAAGTGCCGTTGGCAATCTTCTGCACACCAGACACCACCACGACCTCGCCGGGCGCTACACCTTGCACCTCTACCCAACCCCCTTCACGCGCCCCGACTTTGACTTCGGTACGCTGCGCGATGCCATCTACCACTAGAAACACATATTGCGCCTCACCTGCTGGCTGAATAGCACTTTCCGGCACCATGACAACGGAGTCGGTTCCCAGTTGCAAACTGACCCGCGCAAACAAGCCCGGACGCAATTCTAACGATTCGTTAGGTAAGCGCGCACGCAACCATATTGATCTACCCGCCGCATCGACCACTGGATTAATCGCCGTTACTTGGCCGTCATACTCCGCTTTAGGGAAGGCGTCGACGCGTGCCGTTACCAATGTGCCAGGCACCACGCGCGATAAATACTGTTCAGGAATACGAAAATCCACTTCCAGCATGTCTACGGCTTCCAGCAATAGCAACTCGCTGCCGGGGCTCACGTAATCACCTACGGAAATATTTTTCAAACCAGCCAAGCCAGAAAACGGGGCCAAAATCACCGTTTTATCGAGCTGCGCCTGTGCCAACGCCACCGCAGCTTGGGCGACTTGTAATTGGCTGGCCGATTCATCACGCGCTTGCGAGCTAATAAACCCCTGCTCACTTAAGCGCCTAGAGCGCTGATGCTGGCTTGTTGCCAAACTTAATTTGGCTTTGGCTTCCAATAATTGTGCTTGTGCAATGCTGTCGTCTAAACGTACCAGCACTTGATTGCGCTCTATAGGTTGCCCTTCTGCAAATGCAACCTCTTTGATGGTGCCCGTAATTTCTGAGCGTAAGGCAACGGAGTCGCGCGCTTTTAAAGAACCTACGGCGCTGAGCGAGCGCTGTAATTCGTGGAATTGGGCATCAGCCACCTGCACTCCCACCCGCTCGGTTGCCACCATTTCGGTAGCTTCGGTCAGTTTTGCAGTTGTAGGCTGTTTAGTGCCTGTGTTCTCTTTCACCAAGAGTTTGGCACCGCCATACACCAATGCAACCCCTACGATCAGGATGGCAAGAATTGCCCAAATTACCCACTTTTTTTTCATTTACGCCTCATTATGCTGTCGCACGCTGTCTACCCCCTTGTTTGCCAACACGTCTGCTCGCTCGTTACCAGCGTCACCGGCGTGCCCGCGCACCCATTGCCACTGCAAGGTATGCTGCTGCGACAAGCTATCTAATTGCTGCCACAAGTCTGCATTTTTAACAGGTTTCTTGTCGGCCGTACGCCACCCGCGAGCTTTCCATCCTGACAGCCATTCCAGCATGCCTTTTTGTACATACTGTGAATCAGTATGTACGGTCACATTACAGGGGCGTTTCAACAGTTCTAAGGCCCGAATCACGGCCAGAAGTTCCATGCGGTTGTTCGTGGTGTCTTCCTCGCCACCGAAAATCTCTTTACGGTGTTGGCCATAACGCAGTAATGCCCCCCAGCCTCCTAGCCCGGGGTTTCCCTTGCATGCGCCGTCTGTCCAGATGTTGACCACTTTTTGTTCCATGACTTACTACTTCATATATTGGCATCCCGGCGTGCTGCTGCCACTGCTCGGGATTTAAATTTAGGGGGCACGCGTTTCCACTCTAGCCCCACCATTTTGGCCGCACTCACTCGCTTAATAGCTTCCACCACATACACTGCACCACTTAATGGCCAACCACGCAGCGCCAACGTATCCATAAACGCCCAACGATGTAACCACCGTCTGCTTTGGCAATACGGCATATACACGCCTTGGTTAGCTTGCGTCACATCGAACGACAACAGTTCTAACCAATCCTCTAGACGCGCTTGGGACACATACTGCGCCGGAGCAACCGGCAAATGTGATTCTAAACCGGGGATACGATCACGTAAGCCCCATAAGCTGTATGGGTTTAACCCTGCGAAAATTGCTTTTCCTTCGGGACGTAAGACTCGTTCCACCTCACGCAGTATTTGGTGTGGCTGCTCTGAGCACTCCAACGCATGCGGCAATACCATGAGGTCTACGCTTTCTGACTCAAAGGGTAACTGTTCTGGCACACAGATCACTAAACCTTTGCGTACAATGTGCAGGTTTTCAGTATCCACCGTACAAAATTTGTTAGCGATACGATTCGCGCGCAGTAAGTCCCAGTGAGGCAAACCAATTTGTATGGCATGATACCCGAATGTATTGCCCACCAGTGCATTGACTTGCCTATGCATCCAGGCGCGAGCATGACGTCCTGGTACCGTATGCTGCCACTGCATCAGTTGTTCGGTTCGGGCCTGTTCCATTGTTTTGATCGTCCTAGACTATGATGAATGTGCTAGCTTCGTTTGCTACTACCGGCTATTCGCTCACGCCACTTCCTGCCTTCAATGATAACTATATATGGTTACTTGAATACGCCGGACATGCTCTAGTTGTAGATCCTGGTGAAGCTGAGCCTGTCATACACGCTTTGCAACAACGCAATCTGGTACTTAGCGCCATCTTAGTTACCCACCATCATGGCGACCACACCGGCGGCATTAACAAATTATTACTTCATGCACCCGATGCGGTTGTTTACGGCCCTGCGAGTGAAAACATCCCGTCGCGCAACGTTGCGGTAAAACACGATGAAACCCTGCGCATAGCCGCATTAAACCTCACTTGTAGGGTATTAGACATACCCGGGCACACGGCTGGCCATGTGGGTTATTACAGCATACCCGAGGGCTGCCCCCCCTTACTTTTTTGTGGCGATACACTTTTTTCTATGGGTTGTGGACGATTGTTTGAGGGAACCCCTGCCCAAATGGTGTCATCTCTGGGTAAACTTACGTCTTTACCGCCTGCCACGTTGATTTGCTGTGCCCATGAGTACACCTTATCTAACGCCCGCTGGGCCTTAACTGTTGAACCTGAAAACCCCGCTTTATTGGCTCGGTATGACCAAGCCCTGCAGCAGCGCGCAGACCACTTGCCTACCGTCCCCACTTCGTTGCAAACCGAACTGGCCACCAATCCGTTTCTGCGCCTACGCGAACCAGACGTTGTACATGCTGCCATCGCTTACGCAAAAACCCCATTGGCTACCCCTGTAGACGTTTTCGCCTGTTTACGCGAATGGAAAAATCAAGCCTGACTCCGCCATGAGAATTATTCGTTTATTTACTTTATGCATGCTGATGGTACTTGCCGGTTGCGCAACCCAACAACAGCAGCATACGCAAAAAAGTACCGGCCCGTTGATCGCTGCCGATACCTCCCGTACCATCGATCTCACCCACCCGCCACGCGACATGTGGGACCGTATACGCCGAGGCTACTCCATTCCCAACCTCGACACCGAGTTAGTGGACTACTGGACGGACTACTACGCATCACGCCCCCAATCCCTACTGGTCATGAGCCAACGTGCGAGCAAATACTTGTTCCATATCGTTGATGAAATTGAAGCTCGAGGCCTACCTACCGAATTAGCACTGCTGCCCTTTGTAGAAAGCGCCTATAACCCAGACGCCTACTCACGAGCACACGCTTCGGGGCTGTGGCAGTTCATTCCAAGCACAGGTAAATACTACAACTTGGAACAAAACTGGTGGCTGGATGAGCGCCGTGATCCTATTGCTTCTACCGATGCTGCTCTGAATTACCTGAATTACTTATATGAATTCCAAGGCGACTGGTATTTAGCACTGGCTTCGTATAACTGGGGTGAGGGCTCTGTTAAACGTGCCATTGCTCGCAATGAAAGCCAAAACCTGCCGGGCGATTATCTATCGCTCACCATGCCAGAAGAAACTCGCAACTACCTCCCTAAGTTGCAGGCACTGAAAAACATCATTACTGACCCCAAACGTTACGGCATCACGCTGCCAGACATCAGTAATGAGCCCTACTTCACATCCGTGCCGCGTACTAGCGACATCGACATGACAGTAGTTGCCCAATTGGCTGAAATGAGTATGGATGATCTGCGTATGCTCAACCCATCGCATAACCGTCCTGTTATCCCGGCCAACGCCACCACATTGCTGCTGCCTACTAATAAAGTAGAAACCTTCAAACGCAACCTAGCCTCGTTCACAGGCAAACTAAGCAACTGGAAGGTATATCAGCCCAAACGTGGCGAATCTTTTGCGTCCATCGCCAAAGAACACGGTATTTCAGTTGCAGAACTGCGTTCCTTGAACGGTTTAAATGCCAAGCAAACCGTTGCTAGCGCACAGCTATTGCTACCTATTGATGCGGCAGATGCTCGCATCACCATGACAGCTCAAGGTGCGCCCGTAACCGCTCAAGCCACCTTAGCCGCACAAGCGCAACAACCCCGCGCCGCTGCTGCTCGTGCTGTAGCGCGCAACTACCGCGTACGAAAAGGCGATACACTCTTCGCCATTGCTCGTAAATACAACACTTCTGTTTCAGAGCTGAAAAAACTGAATAAACTACGCAACAACAATATACAGCCAGGTAGTCAGCTACGCGTACCGTCTTGAGTCGCGTTCTGGTAAATTGGCACGTTATTTTTTAGAGAAGAAAGGACTATTCAGCATGGGTTTCCTCACTGGCAAACGCATTCTTATCACCGGCGTAATTTCCAATCGCTCCATTGCTTATGGCATCGCCCAAGCCTGTCATCAGCAAGGTGCAGAAATTGCTCTTACTTATGTAGGCGAGCGTTTTAAAGAGCGTGTGGAAGAATTCGCCAGCGAATTAGGCAGCAACATCGTTATCCCTCTGGATGTAGCTGAAGATCAGCAAATTGACGATGCAATGGCTATTCTGCGTACCCACTGGGACAGTTTGGATGGTCTGGTGCACTCCATTGGTTTTGCTCCACGCGAAGCAATTGCGGGTGACTTCTTGGAAGGTTTGTCTCGTGAAGCCTTCAAAATCGCACACGACATTTCCTCCTACAGTTTCCCTGCATTGGCTAAAGCGGCATTGCCATTGATGGAAGGTCGTCAAGCCTCTGTGCTGACACTGACCTACTTGGGCGCTGAGCGTGCTGTACCTAACTACAACACCATGGGCTTGGCTAAAGCTTCTTTGGAAGCTAGCGTACGCTACTTGGCTGCTGCATTGGGCCCACGTGGTATTCGTGCTAATGGTATTTCTGCTGGCCCAATCAAAACCTTGGCTGCTAGTGGTATTAAAGATTTCTCCATGCTGTTGAAGTATGTAGAAAGCGTAACGCCTATTCGCCGTAACGTGACTATCGAAGACGTTGGTAACGTGGCTGCGTTTATGCTGTCCGACCTAGCTGCTGGTATTACTGGCGAGATCACTCACGTTGATGGTGGTTTCTCGTGTGTAGCCGCTGGTATGGTTGAGTAAGCTTCTTAGCATTAGGTAAGAAGGCTAGCAAACCCCTGGTTTTTACTGGGGGTTTGTTGTTTTTGGCGGGTGTTTTTTACTAAAGCTATAAAGCCTTTTAGCAGTATCAACTTTGGGCTGTGAGTGGTTGAAATCTGGCGGCTGTATCCATCGCACACGCTGGGGGACTGCGGAACAACTTTTTGTGATTTGAGACACCAAATCAAAAAAGTTTTCCTCCGCCTCCCCTGAGATGTTGCCACTGATAGGCTTACAGCCCTTTCTTTAGCAGCAGTGATAGGCATTCGTCACATCACTTTCTGCTTGCCATGTATGCTTAATCACTCAAGGCTGTAGCAAACATACCTTTGGGTGACCCCAGAAAGATCAATGATGCCAGCAACTACCAAAGCAAAGACCGTGGCATGCGATGAAGGAAAGGCGGATGGAAGTGTTTTTTTATTTGGTGTACAAATTAAAAAATACTTTCGCAGCCTTAGGCTAATGCAGTCCAGTCGTTAGTACGTGGGCTGTAAAGCTCACTACACCCAGTGAGAAACTGTCTTAGGCTACGGCAAACAGTCGTGAGTAAGTGGACTTTTCATAAACCTCTCAATTACCCACACTCATTAAACTGGCGGAAAAATCACCGGCTCTTGCCCTTCCTGCCACTGCTCATACTTACTCATCACCCGCTCTAATCGCGGTGACGCCACAAACGCCGCTAACCAGCGCTGTACAGCGGGTATAGGCTGAGCGGCAAACCACTCGTCGTTAGTATGCGCAAACTGGCGCACAAAGGGTGCTAAGGCCAAATCAGCTAGGCTGATACGCTCACCCAACAAGTAGGTATGCGATTGCAAGCGTGCCTCTAAATCGGCAATGTGTTGCATCGCCAGTTCGCGTTGCGCTTGTGCATAACTTTCCGCGCTACGCTCACCGTGTTCCGCTTCGTGGCGTTGTGGATATTTATATCTATCTAGTGCTTTTTTGAAGGGGCCATCATTCGCACGCACTAATTCACGAATAGCGACTTCATGTTCAGGCTGCAATAAGCCTTCTGGATCGCTTTGGCCTAAGGCCCAGTACATCACATCTATACTTTCATCGATGATTTGCCCTGTAGGTAACACCAGCACCGGCACCGTTGCTTTGGGTGATGCATCACGTAGCGCCTGCGGTTTGTCACGCAATACTACTTCGCGTAGTTCACACGGCAACCCACTGGCAGCCCACGCCAAACGTGCTCGCATGGCATAGGGACAACGTCTGAAAGAATACAAAATCGGCAAACTCACAATTACTCCAAAAACAGCTAGTGGGGCATATAGCGTGCCCACCAAAGACCTACATCGCCTTGCTAACCTACCCGCAAAAGAAAACCGGATGGCATACAAGATGCTCATCCGGTTTTACCATAGCGCTTACAAAGCGCCTATAGCTGTAGGCGTATACGCGGTTTACTGATTACGCTCGGCCTCAGCTTTTTCTTGTGCCAAACGTGAACGTTCGGCCTGCTCTTGTCTCCACGCATGCTTTCTCTCGCGCAGCTCGTTTAACGGAGCACCAATGTGACGCGAGCGACGCTCTTGTGCCAATTGTGCTTGTTTCTGACGCTCACGCAGACGCTCTACTTTCTCTGTATCCAGCTTGTCATGACAATGACGGCAACTAACACCTTCTTCATAATGCTCGTGATGGCGATCGGCTTCGTTTAGTGGCATACGACATGCACGGCAGAAGGAGTAATCGCCTTGACGCAAACCGTGGCCTACCGATACACGCTCGTCAAATACGAAACACTCACCGTCCCACAAACTTTTATCTTCGGTAATGTCTTCTAAGTATTTCAAAATACCGCCTTGTAGGTGGTATACATCCTCAAAACCTTGGGAACGCATGAAGGCTGTGGATTTCTCGCAGCGAATACCACCGGTGCAGAACATGGCTACACGCGGGTTGCCAGCCAATACACCGCCTTCTTTACGTTGCTCGGCTACCCATTCAGGAAATTCCGAGAAACTGTCAGTTTTGGGGTTAACCGCGTGTTTAAAGGTACCAATGCCCACTTCGTAGTCATTACGGGTGTCAATCAGCACTACATCGGGGGATTCGATCAGCGCATTCCAATCTTCGGGAGCCACATACTGACCTACCATTTCGGCCGTTTTCAGATCAGGCACACCTAAGGTCACAATTTCTTTTTTCAGCTTTACCTTTAAGCGGTAAAACGGCATGCTGTCTGCCCACGACTCTTTATGCACCAACTTGGCCAAACGAGGGTCAGAGCGCAGGTACGCTAAGACTTCTTTAATGCCTTGCTCGGGGCCAGCAATCGTGCCATTGATGCCTTCACGTGCAAGCAGCAACGTACCGATAATCTGACGCTCGGCGCAGAAATCGTAAAGTGGCTGACGCAAACTGACGTAATCGTCGAGTTCAGCAAAGTGGTAAAGGGCGGCGACAAGGTATTTGGCCATGGTGCTAGTCAGGAAGGAAAAAGTAGAATCATAACGTTATCCACCCTGCCAATGTCAGTAAAACTGCAGGCTCTTTGCGTTAACGCAAGAAAAGGTCCGTACAATAGACCAAGGTGGATACTCACTCATTGTCGTCTATTATACCCCGCGTTGTTTATGGATTCTCTTACCCAAGCCGTTCTGGGTGCCAGCATTTGTGGCAGTCTACTTGGCCGTTACCATGGCCGTAAGGCTGCCGTTGTAGGCGCTGTTCTAGCCACACTCCCCGATCTGGATGTAGTGATGCGCTATCAGGACCCTATTCTGGCGATGACCAGCCATCGCGGGTTCTCTCATTCTCTGTTTGTACTCACAGGGCTATCGCTGCTGCTAACGTACTTATGGCGATTATGGCGACCCGACCCACGCTATGGTGCTAACCGGCTATTTTTAGCCGTGTGGTTGACCTTCATCACTCACCCATTGCTGGATGCCTTCACCAGCTACGGTACGCAGCTAATGTGGCCGCTAGAGCCTATACCGCAGGCTTGGGCTAGCATCTTTATTATCGATCCTGTTTACACCCTGCCTTTATTAATAGCGACCATACTGTTGCTCGGCTGGGGCGGGCGTAGTGGCGTGATCAAAACCTGCCACTGGGCATTGGGGTTAAGTACCGCGTATTTGGCGCTTACGCTAGGCATACAGCAGTATGTAGATACCCAAGCACGGACACAGGTTCAGAAGTTAGGTTTAACACCCACAGCAAGTTTCACTACACCTGAACTGTTTAGTACTCTGCTCTGGCGCTCAATTGTGCGCACGGACTCAGGCCAAGATTGCGAATTCATCATAGGCCTGTTGGATACGTCAGACCCTGAATACCTATGTGCTGCCAATAATCACCACTTAGCTGATAACCTGCCCAATGCTACATCGTTGCAACGCCTACGTTGGTTTAGCAATGATTGGGTACGCTTTGATGTGCAAGACGATTTGCTCGTAGTAAGCGATTTACGCATGGGTGCTGGCGCCGGCATTTACTCCTTCCGTTTTGTAGTAGGCGAACAAAATGCAGACCAAGACTGGCGTGAAGTTCCCCCTTACAAGTTCGGCAGTTGGCATGATTTCTCACTGATTGAAGCTGGCGTAAATCGTATATGGAGCAACACACCGCCCTTACCTTTAAACGATTGGGCGAAACGCATAGGTATGCAACCTGAGCCTTACCACGCTCAACTCTCTGAAAACTCTGCCCCGAATTAACGCAGGTACAAGCAAAAAAGCCTGAGTCTGCTTACACAGAACTCAGGCTTTTTTGACACGGAGAATCAGTACTACAGCGCCTTAACGCGTGCCACCAATAGTGAGGTTGGCATGACGGTTTACATCTTTGTACAGCAAGTAGCGGAAGCGACTAGGGCCACCGGCATAGCATGCTTGTGGGCAGAATGCGCGTAGCCACATAAAGTCACCCGCTTCTACTTCAACCCAGTCTTGGTTCAGGCGATATACCGCTTTGCCTTCCAACACGTACAAACCGTGTTCCATGACGTGGGTTTCTGCAAAAGGAATCACGCCACCGGGTTCAAAGTTCACGATGTTCACGTGCATGTCGTGACTCATATCGGACATATCAGCAAAGCGTGTGGTGCTCCAACGACCTTCGGTATCAGGCATCACAATAGGAGCCACGTCTTTTTCGTTCGTCACAAAGGCTTTAGGATGCGGCACGCCTTCCACTTCTTGGTAGCGCTTACGGATCCAGTGGAAGCTTGCCAAGGCATCAGTGCGGTTGTGCAGTTTCCATTTGCTTGCTGGAGGAATAAAGGCGTAACCCCCTTCTTCCATGGTGTGCTTTTCGCCATTCAGTTCCAGTTCCAGCTGCCCCGCCACCACAAACACCACCGCTTCGGCTTCTGGATTGGACTCAGGATCGTTACTGCCGCCGCCAGGGCTAACTTCCACAATGTATTGTGAGAAAGTTTCAGCAAAACCGGACAACGGACGTGCCAGTACCCACAAACGGGTCTTTTCCCATGAAGGCAAATAGCTGGTCACGATGTCTTGCAGTACACCTTTAGGCAAGATCGCGTAGGCTTCCGTGAACATGGCACGGTCAGTCAACAGCTGTGTCTGAGGTGGGTGACCACCAGCTGGGGCATAGTAATTAACTTTGGACATAACGATTCCGATAAAAATTCAATAGAAACGCCTGTCGCGTTGTGTAGGACGAGTAAAGCTTGCCGTAGTGGCATTTTTCACGCCGTCGCTTCAATGCGCGGGGACTAGTACACCTTAACGGCAGACTCATTCATTAGCAAATTAAATGTTTTAATTTAGTACATTCATTTTATGAATTAATAATAATGGGATATTATCTGCATTCAGACCAGAGGGATTTCTAGCGGTTTATTCCAGCATCTTATTGTTATTTAACTACTTTTTATGCCTTACTTAGATGCTGGGCCCTATAGATTTTTCACTCTTTGTACACGCACCCGTCATAGCTTTATAAATTCAGAATCCCTATACAACGATGATAAGCAGTGATAAAACAAATAGACTCTTATACGACCTAGATTTGTTGCGCGCACTGCTCGCCGTTGTAGAGTGCGGCAGCTTTACCAGTGCCGCTACACGCCTGCATTCCACGCAATCCACCATCAGCCAAAAAATACGCCGTTTAGAAGAACAAGCGGGGCACCGACTGCTAGAACGCAATAACCAAGGCATCGCTACCACCGAAATGGGCCAAACCTTGCTAGGTTATGCCCGACAAATGCTGATGCTAAACGACCAAATGTCTGAAGCCTTATCTGGTGCTCCCATCACCATTACGGTGCGCTTAGGCGTTCCAGAAGATTTTTCCAGTGGTCGTACCATGCAGGCCTTGGCATCGTTTAACCGACGTTATCCACAAGTGCGCTTAGAAGTCACCAGCGGTTTAAGCCGCGACCTTTTGCTGGACTACGACCAAGGCGACTTAGACCTTATTTTAATTAAGCAGCGCCACCACAATAGGCCCGCCGTGGCCATACTGCCTGAACATACCGCGTGGGTAGATAGCGCCACCCATCCTGTATTTCACCTAGACCCTATTCCGTTAGTAACCTTCCCGCATCGAGGCGTGTACCGCGAAGAAATTATCAGTGCGGTTGAATCCCTAGGCCGCCGTTGGCGTATTAGCTTTACAAGCTCAAGCTTAAGCGGCATACAAGGAGCTGTGGCCCATGGCATGGGCATTAGCTTGTTACCACGACGAGCAGTCACTGATCAGCATATAGAACTAGGAATAGCGCAGGGGCTAGCTAGTATTGATGCCTTTGAATTGGCGATTTTGCACCGCCCCAATACCGACCCCATGATTAAAACCTTAGCGCGCGTGCTGATTGCTGTGCTTAGCCCTGATGAGAACATGGCCTCTGATGAGGGCTTATCCACGCAGGCTGTGCATAAGTTTGAGGACAACGCGTGAATGCTCTGCGCTACGCCTTTGCCCCTTTGCCTCACACCAAGTGTGAGCAAAAAATGCCCAGAAAGCATGACTAATCTTTCTGGGCTAGTTTTTAGTTAGAACGACGCACGTACATCCACAAACAAAGAGCGTCCATGCTCGTTATAGGTGCGCGCGCCCGCACTGTTTGTCACTGAGGCTTGGTTACCGTTACTTAAACCATAACGGTACAGTTTCTTATCAAAGAAATTGTTCACACCGGCTTTGATGTACACATTTTTGCTAATCTCGTAACCAGCGCTGAAACCAACTAACGCATAAGGGTTCAACGATGGGCCCGACACATCGGTGCCTTTACGAATATCAAAGTCAGCCGCCTCTTGTTTGCCGTACCACGTGACGTTAGCTTGCAAGGTCAGTTTCTCAGTAGGCATCCAACGTACATAGCTGTTCACGGTGTACTTAGGAATAATGCTTAGCGGCTGGTTATACGTTTTATCCTTAGACTCCAACATATACGTAAAGTTGGTGTTCCAATCCACTGTATCGCTTAAGGGCATAAACAGATTACCCTCTAAGCCCGACACCACGGCTTTAGGTGTGTTTTCCCATTTCAAGATATCGGCTGGGCCTCGGCCATTAGTCACCGTGCCATAGGACTCTACCCCTGCCATGATCTTGTTTTTGTAATCATTACGGAAGTAGGTCAGGCTGGTACTTAGCTCGCCATCATCGTAAGCAATACCAATTTCTTTGTTAATACTGGTTTCGCTTTTCAGATCGTCATTACCCTGTAAGTAACACCCACCGGTGGGGTAGCCTGGGCGGCAACCTATACCTTGGCTGTACAACAAATAGTTGGGATTAGACTGGTACATGCTAGGCGTTTTGTAAGCACGAGCAATCCCCCCTTTTACCGACCAGAAATCACCCAACGCATACGAGGCGGTTAAGCCGGGGCTGACATTAAAGCCAAACTCTTCGTGTTGATTAAAACGTATGGTGGGAATCAGCGTGAAATCAGGGCTGATACGCATATTGTTCTCTAGGTACAGCGCACCACTGGTGTACGAGGTTTTGGTTTCACCATTACGCCCAGCAATGCTTGATGGCTCCCAGCTATTTCCGCCCACCATCAGCGTACGCAAGCTACCGGGGTCATTCAGCGACTCATGCAAAAGCTCACCACCCACCGTTAGCATTTGATCCATGCCACCCGCCATGAATGGAATATTGACCTCACCGTCTAATCGCGATTCTTTGAGTACGCTGTTGTAGCGCAAGTCTTGCCCTGACGTACCTTGCCCCGATAAGAATGCACCCTCTGGGCCGCCAAACAGCCCTTCGGTGCCTCTGTTATTACGCGTCTGGCTATAGCTGGCTTCTAGTCGTGATGTACCCCATGACCAGTCACCGTGGTGGCTTAACCCTACGGTATTACGGTAAACAATGGTCGTTTCAGAATTATAAAGCTCGGAAACAGGGATAAAGTTGCCACCATTTTCGGTGCTGCTACCTATGGTGTTTTGCGTATCGCCTGAATACAGATCGCTCTTTCTGCTGCTGCCAAAGTTCAGCTCTAGGCGCTGCTCGGATGTAAGGTCCAACGCCAATAAGCCATTAATGTATTTATCACGTACACCCGTTTTACCGGAAGCATCCACGAAACCGTTTTTCTCGGGTGCACGTCCTTTATTAATGTCTATGGCGTCAGGTTGAGTCTTGCTATAGCCCCCATACAACCTAAACCCTAGTCGGTCGCTAATGGGGCCTGACAAATTAAAGTTGGTGCGCCAGTTATCACCCTCTTTACCGTCTTCTTGTATTTGCCTAAATGCTGTCACTGACCCGTGGAACGAATCGGTTGGGCGTTTAGTAATGATATTGACCACCCCGCCCATCGCGCCCGAGCCATAACGTGCTGCTGCTGGCCCACGCAATACCTCTACTCGCTCAATGGCTTCAGGAGGAACCCAACCCGTATCCCCATCGGTATCACGCTCACCTGTCCACCCTTGGCGTGAGGCATTACGCGAAGTAGCGGGCTTACCATCAATCAACACCATGGTATTGTCTGGGCCCATACCTCGAATATCAATTTGTCTGCGGTTGCCGCGCATACCCGAATTCGCGCTGCCGGTAAGGTTTACCCCCGGCTCTTTACGCAAGATATCAGTAAGATCCGTGACGGATGGATTCTTTTCTATATCGTCTGATGTGATGATAGATACGCCTAAAGATTCTTTTAATTCTTCTTCGGCCGTACTGATCACCTTAATACTTTCTAGCTGCTGCACTGGCTGCGACCATACTGGGGCAGCCAGAGTCAAGCACGATAACGCAGCTGCTACGCCGCTTAAGGGGTAAGTTGGTTTGAACGTCACGATAATTCCTAGGGTAAAAATCACTGCACATCAACACAATTGTTAATGATAGTAATTCTTATTACGGAATTTGTAAGCGTATAACGTCCTACATCACCCCATATGGCGGGTAAACACAACAGTTCTCATTATCAATTAAGGAGTGAAGTTCACCATCACCCCAATCACCAAGGCATTCGCCAAATCTATAAAGAAACCACACACCAAAGGCACCACGATAAATGCTCTATGGGCTGCACCGTATTGCTGTGTTACCGCCGTCATGTTGGCAATAGCCGTAGCAGTAGAACCTAAGGTAATCCCCCCAAAGCCTGCACACATCACGGCAGACTCGTAGTCTTTACCCATCACCCTAAAGACCACTACGAAGATAAACACCACTACTAGGGCTACTTGTATCAACATACATACCAGCATAAAACCCAACACGGGCTGCAGTGTCCACAACTGCAATCCCATTAATGCCATGGTAATAAAGCCACCTAGACAGATGTCTGAAATCAACGCTAAACCGGGCTGCATAATGGGCCACCGCCACATCCTGCCTTGGCGTTGTAAGGTGCTTACTGTACCTAGAGCACGAATCACAATACCCGCTACCAAACAGCCCACAAACTCGGGCAACACCACAGGGCTTTTGGCCAAACCTTCGTTAATGAAACTGCCTAGAATTAAGGCCATATTCAACCAAAACAGCGCCATCAAGACACCGTAGTAATCAATACGCGCTACTTTTTCTTCTTTGTGCATGCTCCCCACTTCCAACTCAATGTTGTCAGAGGGGGTTAGCTTATATTTGCCTATCAATGCCGCCGCAATGGGGCCACCAATCACACACGCCGAAATCAAACCTATAGTATTTGCCGCCAAACCCAGTTCTTTAGCATTCGCAATACCCAAGGTGTCAGTGAAAAACTCAGTCCACGATAAGGTCGTCCCCACACCACCAGTCAGCGAGATAGAGCCCAACATTAGCCCGGCGCGCGGGTCTAACCCAAACACTTGCGCTAACCCCATGCCGGTCATGTTTTGCAGCACCATAAAGCATACCGATACTGCTGTTAGTACCACCAACGGACGCCCACCACTGGCCAACGAGCGAATGTCGGTATTTAGGCCTATACCTGCAAAGAAATACAGCAACAGCACATCACGCAGCTGCAAATCAAAATTAATGGTTAGCCCCATGCCATAAAAAATGAGGCAGGTGGCCACCGCACACAGCAATCCACCCACTAAGGATTCAGGAATGCTGTAAGCACGTAAAAAATTGATGCGCGCTACTAATCCCTTACCAATAAACAGCAGCAAAATAGTCAGCGTAAAGCTATGGAAAGAATCAACCTGCATTGCACAAGCTCCTAGGTGATAACAGGTACGTAATTGGGGACGCGCTATGCTACCACCAAGTCAAGCATTGCAATCGGTGGTTTATTCCCTTATTTCCATCTAGTCTGAGTAGCCAAACAAAAACCCCATCTTTAGCAATAAAGATGGGGTTTTAATGCGTTGCCCGCTACGGCAAAAAAGCGACGTTCTAGGCGACTTGGGCCAAACGTGCCAGCACTTGCTCGCGGCCTAACAATGCCAAGACAGCATCGATAGCCGGTGTTTGTTTACGGCCTGTCACCGCGACACGCAACGGAATGCCCAGTTTTGGCATTTTGATACCGCAGGCTTCCAAGGTGTCTTTAATCACTTGCGCCAATGCTTCTGTATTCCACTCTGGCAATGCGGCTACTTTTTCAGCAAAAGTCGCCAATACAGCACGGGATTCTTCAGTCAACACTTCAGCTTGCAGTTCAGCAGGAGCTGCTTCAAAAGCGCTACAAAACAGCAAGGCGCCTTCCGCCAAGTCGTTCAAGGTTTCAGCGCGGTCTTTCATCAAGGCTAGCACTTCTGGCAACTGGCTAACATCCGCCGCTGGATCCAGCTTCAGCACACGAGGTGCTACAACTGCTGCCAAGGCATCGTTATCCATTTGCTTGATGTAGTGTGCATTCACCCAGTTTAGTTTTTTAGGATCCCACTGCGATGCAGAACGGCTAAGGCTGCGGGTATCAAACCACTCAATCAACTGCTCGCGAGTGAACAGTTCGTTGTCACCGTGGCTCCAACCCAAACGAGCTAAGTAGTTCACCATAGCATCGGGCAAGTAACCTTGGGTGTCGTAATCCATGATGTTGACCGCACCATGGCGTTTAGACAGTTTCTCACCGTCTGGGCCCAAAATCATAGGCACGTGGCCGTACTCAGGAACCGTAGCACCCAGAGCCTGCAAAATAGTGATCTGGCGTGGTGTGTTGTTCACGTGGTCATCGCCACGAATAACGTGGGTGATGTTCATATCCCAGTCGTCTACTACCACGCAGAAGTTGTACGTAGGCGTGCCGTCTGGACGCGCAATGATCAGGTCATCTAGCTCAGAGTTGCTGAAACTAATACGACCTTTCACCATATCGTCCCACGATGTTGCACCTTCCTGTGGGCATTTGAAACGCACTACCGGTTTACGATCAGCAGGGATAGCGGGCAGGGTTTTACCCGCTTCGGGACGCCATGTACCGTCGTAACGGGGTTTCATACCCAGCGCACGCGCTTTTTCACGCATGGCTTCTACTTCTTCTGGTGTGCTGTAGCAGTGGTATGCCGTACCGTTTTCCAGCATTTGCGCAATGATTTCTTGGTAACGCTCTATGCGCTGCATTTGGTAGAACGGGCCTTCATCAGCGTGCATGCCCAACCAGCTCATACCATCAATAATGGCTTGCACCGCCTCGGGTGTAGAACGCTCTAAGTCCGTATCTTCAATACGCAGCACAAAGGTACCTTTGTGGTGGCGTGCGAATGCCCAAGAAAACAAGGCTGTTCTAGCCCCGCCCAAGTGCAAGAAACCAGTTGGAGAAGGAGCAAAACGTGTTCTAACAGTAGAGGTGGTCATAGCGATTTCAACGTAATTACCAAATAAAAGCAGACGTTCTACCGCCTGCTGAAACGTTATTTTAAGCCACTATTCACATTCTGGTTGGGCACTGTGTTTTTTTGTTGTGGTATGCCACACAGGCCCCCTATTTCCGCACCGTACAGAACCATTGCTACGTACGGCGTTTCTATTGTTTGAAACATCTACTAACTAGTCAAACCCTATAAAACGGTCAACTTGATGAAATCTTGATGTTTGCTTGATAAATCCTGATCAAGCTGCTTTCTACAATTTGCCTACATTCTACTGATCACACTGCTAACCCAGCCTACAAGACGAGACACCACACACTATGTATTGGCAAATTTTACTTTTCAGCATTAGCACCTATGTCTGCTTAAGCCTATCTAGACTGCTGCTCAGTGCTTGGCAATACAAGCGCGTTCGCAAAGCGGGTGGCCTGCTTCCCATCATGCTAGGCGGTCTGCGTGTGGATACCACCACCGTGGGCTTTGCCATTGCTGTGCCTTTGCTGCTTGCACCATGGTTTAACGACGTGCTGCTCGCCCAACAAATTAACGCTGTGTACTTGAGCGTCATGTGGTTACTCATACTCTTGCCCGAGCTTTCCAGCGTGCAATTCATTATGGAATACGATGTGCGCCCTAACAGGCTGTACACCGATTACCTCAAGCACCCCAAAGAAGTAGCCGGCATGTTGTGGCAGGGCTATAAACTACCCGTGATTGCTGCCTTAGTGCTGCTAGCCGTGCTGTGTTATGTGGGTGTTTCTATTTTTGGTCGCACGATAGTTGGTGCCCAGTCTTTTAGTTGGTTAGCTGCCATTGGTTTAAGCCTAGTAGGTGCTGCCCTCGCATTCCTGGCGATTCGCGGCACACTGCGTCACCGCCCTCTAAACCCGTCTACCGTTGCCTATTGTGGTGATTGCCTACTGAACAGTTTGGCACTGAACTCCATTTACAACGTAGCCTACGCCTTATACAGCCTGAAAAACGAACGTTCAGCCGCTGACTTGTATGGCGACATGCCCGAAACCGACATGCAGCGTTTGGTGTTAGAGCAAGCAGGCATTCCTTTGCATAGCCCCGAGCTCCCTAGCCTGCACCAACAAATCGCCAACCACTCCCACACCAGACCGCTGAACATCGTCATCATTGTGGAAGAAAGCTTGGGTGCACAATTTGTGGGTAACTTAGGCGGTCAGGACCTCACCCCGAATTTAGATAAATTGTCGCAAGAAGGTTGGAACTTCCGCCGTGCGTATGCCACTGGCACCCGCTCTGTACGCGGCTTAGAAGCTTTGGTATGTGGCTTCCCCCCTTCTGCATCCGATGCGGTGTTGCGCCTATCTGGTGCGCAACAAAACTTCTTTACGCTGGCTCAAGGTTTGAAATCCTTAAACTACCGTTCGCACTTTATTTACGGTGGTGAAGCGCACTTCGACAACATGAAAGGCTTTTTCATGGGCAATGGTTTTGACGAGCTGCACGAACGTGCGCAGTTCAAAGACCCTGCCTTTGTAGGCACATGGGGCGCGAGCGACGAAGACATGTTCAATAAAGTGCATGACGTGCTTAGCCAAGCCAACGACACACCTACACTGTGCTTAGCCTTTTCGGTCAGCAACCACTCACCGTGGGAATACCCTACAGGGCGCATTACACCAGAAGGCGAAGCCGCTAGCGTACAAAATACCGTGCGTTATGCTGATTGGGCCATAGGGCAGTTTTTTGAACGTGCTAAACAGCAAGACTACTGGGAAAACACCGTGTTCCTTGTCGCCGCGGATCACGACGCCCGCGTAGGTGGTGCCGATGCCATCCCACTGCGTCACTTCCATATTCCCGCTCTGATTTTGGGTGGCTCTATTGCCGCACGCCAAGACGACCGCATTATTAGCCAGATTGATTTGCCTGTCACCCTGCTGTCGTTGGCCGATGCCTCTATTGTGCACCCCATGATTGGTCAAGATTTAACCAAACGCCAAACGGTATCGCGCGCCATGATGCAATACGGCGAGAACTTTGGTTACCTGCATAACGATTTACTCACGGTATTGGAACCCGGCAAAAAACATCGCCAGTTCACCTATTCTGCACCTGCCGACTATCAAACAGTAGACACGCGCCAACAAGCACTGGATATCGCCAAGGCTTACGCACTATGGCCCACCTACATGTATGACACACGCAGCTACACCGTACCTCAAAGCCAAGATGCTCAGAACTCTTATTCCCACTCTTTCAGCGTCGCTGCTGAGTAGTGCGGCGGCGACGCTACTGCATATATGCGTGTTCTACGGCTTATTGCAGCATGCTGTCCCCGCCCAAACGGCCACATTTATAGGAGCGTTAAGCGGTGCCGTACTGAACTATATGTGCCAATACCATTTGGTCTACCGCAGCACCCGCACGCATCGCTCAGCTGTACTGCGATACCTGCTGCTGATTAGCACCAATATTGCATTGAACTCACTTATTTTTCAGGGGCTATCGGTACTGCTACCCACGCTACAACCGTTATTACTACAAGCGTTAACAAGCGCCAGCCTTGCCACTCTTAATTTATTTGCTTATCAGAGGATCATCTTTCATGAACGCTCCTGCTGAACCTTGGAGAGCCCTACACACCTCATCAGCAAAGTTGCTGAGTGTAGTGATCCCTCTTTATAACGAAGCTGCGGTATTACCTTTGTTGATTCCTCGCTTGCTCGCCATTTTGCAAACTACGGGCTTACGCCACGAAATCGTCTTTGTGGACGATGGCAGTCAAGACGATAGCCTTATCCTACTGCAACAAGCTGTAGCCCTAGGACAACCCTTGCGCATCGTGGTCCTGAGCCGCAATTTTGGTAAAGAAGCCGCCGTGAGTGCTGGCTTAGAACACTGCCGTGGTGATGCCGTTATCGTCATGGATGCCGACCTGCAAGACCCACCAGAGCTGATCCCAGAAATGGTTTTAGCCTGGGCTGCCGGCGCCGATGTCGTCACCATGAAACGTCGTACCCGCCAAGGGGATTCATGGCTAAAACGCAGTACAGCTCACCTGTATTACCGCCTGTTAAACCGTGTCAGCAGTATCACCATTCCTGCAGACACTGGCGATTTCCGGTTGATGTCCAGACAAGTCATTGATGCCATTTTGCAATTGCCCGAGCGCAACCGCTATAACAAAGGGTTGTTTGCGTGGGTGGGTTTCAATACTCATGTGATTGAGTACGATCGCGCCCCCCGCCCTGCTGGTCAAAGCAAATGGAATTATCTGCATCTGTGCAATCTGGCGCTAGATGGTATTACGTCGTTCTCATCAGCCCCGCTACGCATGATCTTGCTCTGTGGCCTTCTTATTTGTTTAGGCAGTTTGCTCAGCGGCGCATGGTTACTGGCAGAACATCTGTATATGGGTACCCCCGTTTCCACCCTCACGTTAGGCATATTGCTGTTGGGGTTGTTCAGTGGGTTGCAATTAAGCGCCTTGGGCTTGGTGGGCGACTACGTAGGTAAGGCGTATTTAGAAACCAAACAGCGTCCTGTGTTTCTGATTAAAAGCGTAATTGGTGCCGACACACCATTGCTGCCTACTTACCAACACGACTACAAACATGCCTCACACATCTAACAGCACATCGCGACTCTTATGGGGACTGTTGCTGTTCACACTAGGTACCCAATTGCTCGTGATGTGGGTACTGCCTTATGCGGACAGCTCTGAACCCCGTTATGCGGCTATTGCCCAAATCATGGCGCAAAGTAACGATTGGATTACGCCATGGTTTTCACCCGGAGTGCCATTCTGGGGAAAACCACCGCTATCCTTCTGGGCACAAGCGCTTTCATTCAAACTGTTTGGTATCAATGAGTTCACAGGTAGGCTACCGTCATGGCTAGTCAACCTCGTCATCACGGCATTGGTTATGCACGGCACCAAGTGCCTGATGCGACTGCAACCGCGCCCTAATCAAGAACCCACACTCACACCGTTACTGGCTGCACTGCTCTATAACACCATGTGTTTAAGCTTTAGCAACGCGGGTGCGGTACTGACTGATCCCTATCTAAATGTAGGCCTAACCCTAAGCTTGGTGTCCTTATTACATCTGGCCTACCAACCCTCTAAACGATGGGGCTGGGCATTTTTTGTAGGGCTAAGTCTAGGTATGCTCGCCAAGGGGCCCTTGGCTCTGGTGTTCTGCTTTGCTCCATTAGTAATACTCGCTTTTTTCAGACGTGCTTTTGTATTACAGCTGCTAGGACGTTTACCCTGGTTCAGCGGTATTGTGCTGTTTTGCCTGCTATCGCTACCTTGGTACGTATTGGCCGAACTGAAAACACCCGGATTTCTAGATTATTTCATCATAGGCGAGCACTTCAGCCGCTTTTTGGTACCCGGCTGGCAAGGTGACTTGTATGGCACAGCGCACAAAGCCGCACCCGGTAGTATTTGGCTATCGCTATTACCAGCCACCTTCCCGTGGGGATTGCTCAGTGCCTTTTTGTTAATCAATGCATGGCGTAAACACGGGCTGCGCGCTTTCCTTACACTACCTAGCAGCAGTATTTATGTAGTTATCACCGCGTTGTTTCCTGCCTTATTTTTTACAGCCGCCGGTAACATACTTTGGACCTACTTACTGCCAGGCCTAGCACCACTGGCTATGCTCACGGCGTATTACTGCCCGCCCTTTAGTCGCGCATTACAGCGTACGGTAGCCTTAGGTGCTTCAATCCTACCTGTAGCTGGGCTAGTGATGATGGGCTTGAGCTTACACGATGTCACCATTACCAAGACAGATAGGCCATTGGTAGAGGCATTTTTAGCACGTGCCACCCCTAGTGATACCTTATACTTCATCGATAAACCTACGTTTTCCGCACGGTTTTATAGTCAGGAGCGTACTGCCCCGTTCGATGCTGCGACGTTTGATGCCGACAACGAGTCTACCGCCCCTCGGTTTATCGCTATTGCAAACTACGATACACAAACAGTAAAAACCATCACGGATGCGCATTACACTGCGATTGCCCATTCCAAGCGTTATCAACTGTTTATGCGTTCGCCACACTAAATATGACTCAAAATTTTGGCAAAATTCGTTTGTTGATTGTTGAAGACAATGTTTCCTTGGCCGAGAACCTGTATGAGTTCTTCAATGAAGCGCAATACTTACCTGATTTTGCTTCAGACGGATTAACGGCGTTGCATCTGCTGGCCACGAATCATTACGATGTCATTGTGCTGGATGTCATGTTGCCTGGCATTAATGGTTTTGAAATTAGCCAACGGGTGCGACGCGATTTGCGCTGTAACACCCCCATTATTTTGATTACCGCCAAAGATCATATAGATGATAAAACGCAGGGTTTTAATGCGGGTGTAGACGACTATCTGGTGAAGCCTTTTGATCTCAAAGAGCTTAGCTTACGTGTGCAAGCACTGGCCCGCCGCAGCGCTGTTTCCACCGATCCCTTGTTGCATTTCAAAGAAATTAGTTTTGATCCAGACACCTACACCGTGTTTGTACAGCAGCAAGCGGTAGGCACACTGACCGGTTACAGCGCCAAAATTTTCGACATTCTATTGCGTGCTTACCCCCGCCCCGTTAGTCATGAGCAATTAGTAGAGCAAGTATGGGATGGGCGCGCAACCGAGCATCATACTGTGCGTACCCACGTCTACGCGCTACGTAAGCAACTGACTGAATATACGCAACAGCCACTGGTGAAGACCTTACATGGACGCGGTTATATCCTGCATATGGCCGAGTAGCGCATCATGAAAAGCATAACCTCCAGAATTTACAAAGCGCTGTTTGCCCTGTCGGTAGTCAGTATGCTGGTCACTGTCACCACCGTGCTGCTCACCAACGAGAACTTAGAAGATGTGTTGTTGGGTTCACAGGCTGACCATATTCCACCCGAACTGTTAAATTCCCAGTACCAAAAAGAACTCTTTATCTGGGATGGTCAACTCAACAAGATTGCCTTTATTCCTACCGGCCAGCCCATCCCTGCCGAACTCCCTGCGCCATTTTCACCTTCTACCACCCATACCAAATTTGAAATAACACTGGTTGACCAAACCTATTTGGTCAACGTAGAACAAACCGCTCAAGGTACCTTGTATTGGGCTCGCAACATCACGGCTTTTGAAGAGCGCGAAACCACTTTACTGATCTCGGTAACGTTGATCATGATTGGTATGGTGCTATTAAGTTTGCTCTTGGCCTACTACAGTAGCCGCAAACTGGTCGCACCACTTACGTCATTAAGCGAACAAGTTGCGGCCTTAGCCCCAGGTAAAAAAATCCACCCCCTAGAGTCACAGTACCAAGACCGCGAGCTGCATCACATTGCTGTCACCATGAACCTGTTCTTGGCTGAAATGGAGGCCTTCATTGAGCGTGAGCAGCAATTGCTAAGCTTGGCTAGCCATGAGTTGCGTACCCCTATTGCCGTAATCTCGGGCGCGTTGGATGTGATTGAACAACGTAATCAACAACAAGCCAATGACTGCCAAACCCTATTACGCATTCGACGTGCGTCAGTAGAAATGGCCGATAACGTTGATGCTCTGTTAAAGCTATCACGGCAAGACACCCAAGACCTGCCTATTGAACCTATCAATCTACCGGATACCGTGCAGACCATCATTCAAGATACCTCACACTTCTATGACACCACCCAACGTGTCACCGTGAAGAAACCGGATTCTGATGTGTATTTGGTAAGCAACCCAGTTCTCGTGCGCATTTTGCTGCGCAACGTCATTCACAATGCACTACAGCATACTAACGGCCCCATTACTGTTAGCTTAGAACACACCCACATTGCTATCTGCGATCAAGGCTCTGGGCTGCCCGTCAACAAACTCACTACTGCACCACCACAAAAAGGCAGCAGCGGTTTGGGTCTGTATATCGTGACTTTGCTGTGTGAGAAATTGGGCTGGACCCTACATATACAACACGATGCCAACGGCCATTGTGTGTACATCCATTACGCCGATGCGAGTCCACAAGGTACAAAGGCCTGTTGCTGAAAAAACCGCTGATCCACCACTGTCTGCCGTAGCCTAAGGCTGTAAACCTTCCAACAGCGGAAAACACAGGGGGAGGCGGAGGAAAACTTTTTTGATTTGGTGTCTCAAATCACAAAAAGTTGTTCCGCAGTCCCCCAGCGTGTGCGATGAATACAGCCGCCTGATTTCAACCACTCACAGCCCAAAGTTGATACTACTACAAGGCTTTCAGAATCTGCTCCACCGTCGCTTTGGCATCGCCAAAACACATATACGAGTTCTCGTTATAGAACAGCGGATTGGCTACCCCAGCATAGCCAGAGTTCATGGATCGTTTAAATACGATCACATTTTGCGCTTCCCATACATGCAGCACAGGCATACCAGCAATAGGACTATGCGGGTCTGTAGCGGCCGCTGGGTTCACGGTGTCATTCGCACCAATCACCAACACCACATCCGTGCTAGAGAAGTCATCGTTGATTTCATCCATTTCTAGCACGATGTCATAGGGCACACGCGCTTCGGCTAACAACACGTTCATGTGGCCGGGTAAACGTCCTGCCACAGGGTGTATACCAAAACGCACATTGACCCCTTTATTTCGCAAAAACTCGGTAATTTCAGAGACCGCATTTTGTGCGTGTGCCACAGCCATACCATAGCCGGGGGTGATAATGACTGAACTGGCATTTTTCAGCATGTCGGCTACATCGGCAGGCTGAATTTCACGGTGTTCGCCCGTTTCTTCTGCACTGTCAGAGACACCGCCTTCCGTACCAAAACCACCTGCAATCACCGACAAAAATGAACGGTTCATGGCGGTACACATGATGTACGACAAAATGGCCCCTGACGACCCCACCAGCGCGCCAGTCACAATCAACAAGTCATTACCCAACATAAAGCCTGCCGCTGCCGCTGCCCAACCCGAGTACGAGTTCAGCATAGACACCACTACCGGCATATCGGCACCGCCAATAGAGGCTACTAAGTGCCAGCCAAACGCCAATGCAATCAGTGTCATCAACAGCAAGGCAATGGTAGAGCCATCGGCCTTAACAAAGATGATCAGCAACAAGAAGGCAACGACCAATGCCGCCAGATTCAGCTTATGTTTATTAGGTAGCACCAACGGTTTGCTAGAAATACGGCCATTTAACTTCCCAAAGGCCACTAGCGAACCTGTAAACGTTACCGCACCAATAAACACGCCTATAAACACTTCCACCAAGTGAATAGTGTGCATATCTAGGGAAACGCTGTCTGCATTAGCGTAGCTGTTATAGCCCACCAAAACAGCCGCCAAGCCCACAAAGCTGTGCAGTAACGCAATCAGTTCAGGCATCTGCGTCATTTCTACGCGCTGCGCTCTATATAGACCAATACCCGCACCAATCAACATGGCAAGGATCGCCCAGCCAAAACCTGACGCCTGATCGCTAAAAATCGTAGCAATTAGGGCCAGCGCCATCCCAGCAATACCAAAGTAGTTGCCGCTGCGTGCCGTTTCTTGCTTGGATAAACGTGCCAAGCTAAGGATAAAGAGCACGGCGGCAATAATGTAGGCTGCCGTTACAAGACCTTGAGACATTATTTATTTTCCTTTTATTTGTCTTTACGGAACATCTTCAACATGCGGTGTGTCACAAAGAACCCACCAAAGATGTTGATGCTGGCAATCAAGATAGCGATA
This sequence comes from Paenalcaligenes sp., assembly GCA_052103955.1. Taxonomy (GTDB): domain Bacteria; phylum Pseudomonadota; class Gammaproteobacteria; order Burkholderiales; family Burkholderiaceae_B; genus Paenalcaligenes. The sequence continues at coordinate 128,277 of JBQELO010000007.1, forward strand.
AAGGCTAGAAACGACACCCAGCCATTACCCTGACCTATCTGCAATAACGCTCCCACCACAATAATGCCGGAGATCGCATTGGTCACCGACATCAGTGGCGTATGCAACGAGTGCGTGACGTTCCAGACCACGTAATAGCCCACCACGCACGACAAGACAAACACAATAAGGTGATTCAAAAATGCCGCTGGTGCATTGGCACCCAGCCATAAGAAACACAAGCCCCCTACCCCTAAGGCCAACAGCTTTTTCCACAATGCCATAGGTGCGGCAGGTGCCACATCAATAGGTTTGGCTACACTGGTCTTGGCTGGAGCAGCAGAAACCTGAATGGGTGGTGGGGGATACAGCAGTTCACCCTGATGGCAAACCAGCATGTTACGCAGCACCACGTCTTCTTGGTTCAGCACCGCCACACCATCTTTAGCAGGTGCCAACAGCTTGGCTAAATTCACAAGGTTGGTGGAGTACAGCTGCGAGGCTTGGCCTGCTAAACGGTTTGCCAAGTCGGTATAGCCAATCACCGTAACGCCGTTTTCTGTCGTGATGGCTTCACCTGGCACGGTGTACTCACAGTTACCACCGGTAAGCGCTGCCAAGTCCACAATCACCGAACCCGCTTTCATGCTATCTACCATCTCGCGAGTAATCAGCTTAGGTGCTGGCTTACCGGGGATAGCGGCGGTTGTGATAATGATGTCTACCTGCTTAGCCTGCTCTGCAAACAGCTTCATCTCGGCAGCGATAAATTCATCGCTCATGGTTTTGGCATAGCCATCACCACTGCCCGTGTTTTCTACAGGAATATCCAGTTTTAAAAACTGGCCACCCATAGAGGTAATTTGTTCGGCCACTTCAAGGCGCGTATCAAAGGCTTTAACAATTGCCCCTAACTGGCGTGCGGCACCAATAGCAGCTAAACCGGCTACCCCTGCACCAATCACCAAAACTTCTGCTGGAGGCATTTTCCCAGCTGCTGTAATTTGCCCAGTAAAGAAGCGACCAAATGCGCTGGCAGCTTCGACTACGGCTCGGTAACCACTGATATTGGCCATGGATGACAAGGCATCCATGGCTTGCGCACGCGAAATACGCGGCACCATATCCATCGCCAATACAGTGACCTGTTTCTCCGTTAAGGTCTGTAGTAGTTCGGGGTGTTGTGCTGGCCAAATAAAGCACACCAGCATGGTGCCAGGTTGCAGTAGCTCCACTTCGTGGGGGGTAGGTGCATTCACCTTGTAAATAACATCACAGCCCCATACGCTGCTTGCATCACTTACCGTGGCACCAATGGCGCTGTACAGCGCATCGTCAAAACTGGAGGCTTTTCCTGCGCCAGTCTCTATCACCACATCAAAACCCAACTTCTGTAGTTGCTCTACACTTTTGGGTGTAGCAGCTACACGCGTTTCACCGGGTATTGTCTCTCTGGGTATCCCTATTCTCATCGTTATCCGTCCTTATGCGGTGAGCTCTACCTATATTGATTAGGCTATTAAAATAATTAACGATTTTCTCTACCTGATAAAGCCTTTTACGTCTCGATAAGACCATCCTCCCCATAACTGCGCATATCTACAACTAAAGTGTTGTGTAATGACCAAGAAAAACCCCTGCTAGCTCACGCCAACAGGGGTTTAGTCATACAAAACTCGTCAGATTAGAACGGCAAGCGGTATCCGGGCGAGACTTGTTCCAGTGTGTAGCGTGCCCCAGTTTCGGCACGTACCACCAGTCGTTTACCTTGTTGGCGTTCAATCACAAAACGGTTGGTGAACAATGGATCATCGGCTTCTACAGGCATGCCATTAGACTCCAAGGTTTGCAGCACAATGCTTTGTCCATCGCGAGTCCAGCAACCCGCCTCAGATAAACCCTGGGAGGGTTGACGCGGGCGTTTCACCTGTTCGGTGTACAGCATTTGCCCATTGGCCTGCAGGGTTACCAACGTACGTAATTCGCCTTGAATACCTTTTTCATTGCGCTTACTTAACCAGTTCCCAATCACGGGGTCTTCAGCATTGGCTGGCGTACACGCCACAGGGCGCGTATCTACCGCCACACTGGGCTGGTTAGTAGTTTGTGGTTCAGTAGGCATAGTCACGCAACCGGCTAAAGCCAATACGGCCATGCCAGCTAGGTAATTCATCCCTTTTCGCTTCATCTGTGCGCCCGCACGCATAAGTCACCTTTGCGAATAGCTGTGTAAAACAGAGCACCCGCTCTGCATCGTAGAAAAATATTCTACCTCAGCTACTACGCTTTGCCTGCCTTCTAGAGGAATTTCTCTGCACTCTGTAGGTACCTACTTTTTGTTACCCTAAATAGTCCTCTAGTAATTCTCTGTACTCGCCCCCAACATTAGACTCAGAGAGGGCTAAAATAGCCCAATATAAAGCCACCACATGCCTGTAAAATAGGCGTGATTGAATACTACATAGGCAGTGCAGTAGACGCTTACGTCACACAGCGATTGCCTAGATCTTACACGCAAGGAGTCACACGATGGCCACAGCAAAAAAAGCCAGCAGCACCACGGCAAGCAAAACAGCAGCAACCAAAAAACCCGCTAAATCTGCCGAGAAAGCCCCCGCCGCAAAACGCGATGTAAACCCTGCTGGTTCTTGGCCGTTCCCTACTGGTAACCGTCCTTAAGCGCTATGTTCACTGATATTTTGTACTTTATTGCGAATATTGCCCTAAGCCTACTGGGCATAGCATTTGTGCTACGCGCATGGTTATATGCCATACGCTTACACCCCTTTAACCCCTATTCTCAGGCTATTTTTAAAGTCACAGACTGGGCGGTACAACCTTTACATCGCTTACTGCCTAACCAACAGCATGTAGACTGGCCCAGCATTGCCGCCGCCTATATCGTGGCCTATGTGCATGTGGCACTTACGTTGTTGTTGCTCACCGATGCAGGTCTGTTCGTACCGGGTGACTTTTGGCTACGTGCATTGCTGTCTGCCGTATTTACGGTTGCAGGCTGGGCAGCCAACATGGTGTTGTGGGTAACGCTGATTCAGGCAATCTTGTCATGGGTGAACCCTATGGCACCTGTAATGCCTATTCTGAATACCCTAACAACCCCTTTGCTAAACCCCATCCGTCGTCTGCTGCCACGTACCGGTGCCTTTGATTTTTCACCACTGGCGTTGTTGGTACTTGCTCAGATTGCTATCTTCATTCTGGGGCGCTTAAAGCTAGGCGTATTTGCAGGCGCATTCTAGATTAGCGCTTACGCATAAAAAAGCCCGCTTATGCGGGCTTTTTTATTCTGGGACGTCGTCAGACCACGGCAGCCAAACGGTCCCATGCCAAGGCACTACTTTTATCTAAACAATGCTTTTTAATACGCTCACTAGGCGTTAACTCAAAACGCTCTACTGCACGATAAAAGCGCGGCACTTGATACGATGCCAGCTTTAGTGACGCCCACTGAATGAGCTCTGGCCACTCTACCTCGCAACTAGGCCTAAACTTAACAAACAGCATAATGTCTTGTTCACCAATGTCGCTGGCAACCCCTACTGCGGCGGATGCCTCTACCGCATCATGCTCAGCAAAAATACGTTCTATTTCCCACGCTGAAACGTTTTCTCCGCGAACACGCATGCTGTCTGTTTTTCTACCTACAAAAAACAGATCACCATCCTTGTCTTGCCATGCCGCATCGCCGGTATATAGCTTGCCGTGCTGCAACGTTTTCTGTGTGGCTTCGGTATTGTGCAAATATTCGGGTAAAAACACCCCTTCTAGAGGGCTAGATAACACCATTTGCCCTATTTCGCCCGTGGCAACGGCTTGCCCCTCATCATTCAAAAGCTCAACCTGAATCCACGGTAAGGCTTTGCCTATAGAACCCGGTTTACCTGATGCATTAAAAGTGGCGAAGCTAGAGCACTCTGTCATGCCATAGCACTCACGCAACTCGCACCCCAACTGCTCTTGAGTGGCTAGCCACGCATTTTTAGAGACCCCAGCCCCCCAAGCCGTTTGAATGCTAGCACCTTGGGGCACTTCGTCTTGAGGCAAGCTCACCAAAATATCTAAGATTCCGCCCAAATAGTGCAGGTGCGTGGCTCTGGCTGCTTGCCATTGCGACCAAAACCGGCTGGCTGAAAAGCGCTTCACTATCACTAAGCACACACGCTCCAAGAATGGCACCAGCAACATTTGCGCGCCCCCTATATGGCATAAGGGTTCCCATAAAAACAGCCGTGCCCCCACCTTAACACCCGCCACCTGAATTGCGGCTTCACTTGCCACACGCATCATGCGGTGCGTGAACACCACGCCTTTAGGTGCTCCCGTAGTCCCCGAGGTGTAGATAATACATAAGGTGTCTGACGGCGTAATCTTGGGATTGCGCAATACAGCATCGCTCGCTAACACCATACTCTGCAATTCCACCCACTGCCCTGCCGCAACACCTGCATCGGCTAACACGTCCGCAAACTCTGGCTCGGCAATCACCAATGACGGTGTGGCGTGCTCGACGATATAACGCACACCCGGCCCCTTTACTTTGGTGTTGACCGGAACCCAAACCACACCAGATAGCATTAATGCATACAGCAACGCTATATGCTCTGCCGTGTTGCTCAGCATGACCGCAACGCTATCTCCTTTAGTAATGCCGCGCTCAGCTAACCACTGTTGAAACCCTGCAACCTGTTGCCCCAGCACTTTTCTAGACAGTGGCACCGACTCAAACTCTATAACATCCTGCTCTGCGGTTTGGCTGAGCCCTCGGTACAAAAGCGGTGCTACATCCCACTGATCATTTTCTATGCGTTTTTCGAAATACTGCTCAAAGCCGTTCATAGTCCACTACGCCTGTTTTTGAAATAGGAAGAAATTGAAATCACTACGGTCACAACTATTAGTAATACCGTTGATACCGCTGCCAACGTAGGCGTTACGGCTAATTGAATGTCGTCCCACATTTGTTTAGGCAAGGTGGTGTTGATACCGCCACTCACGAAAATCGCGATAGTGAGATCGTCAAACGATACGATGAAAGCAAACAGGAAAGCTGACGCTAAACTACCCGCTAAAAGAGGCAAAATCACGGTACGTAAACGTGCAGTAATCGATGCCCCTAAGATGCGCGCAGCATCATCCAACCGCCAGTCAAACAGGCGCAAACCAGCAGATAGCGTGACGACAGCGTACGGTAAAGCCAACACGGTATGACCGATGACCATACCTAGGTCAGTCCCCACTAAACCCGTGCTCGCAAACAAGTACAACAAGCCAATCGCAATCACGATACGTGGCACGATTAAGGGAGCAACAAAAATACCGAAAAGCAGCTTAGTCCATTTGGAAGGTAATTTAGTCAACGCAAAGGTGGCACCAAAACCCAGCACTACCGCCAAACATGCCGTCGTCAGACCAATACCAAAAGAACGGATTACTGCCGCCTGCCACACCGATGAGTTAAAGAATTCTTTAAACCAACGCAAACTAAACAGTTCAGGCGGGAAAGCCACTACCGCATTTTTCGTAAAGGCAATGGGCACCACGATAATCACAGGCAGTACCAAGAACAGCAGTATCAGCCAGGTATAGCCATTCAACACCTTATGCGACGACGCAGAGGCGGATGTCTGCAGGGGTAAAAACCTGTCTAAACGCAGGCCTATGTACAGCAATACTTTGAGTGTGATACCTGACCCTTTAGCGCGTCGCTTAGCTTCGGCACCCGCCAACGACGTTAACCCCACCATGCGGTCATACACGTAAAACACCACGATAGAACACAGCAATAATACGGTGGATAACGCTCCAGCAAACTTCAGATCAAACAGTTCTAGCACAGATGAAATCACCAACTGTGCAATCATGGTTTCGCGCGGCGTGCCCAACAAAGCAGGCACAATAAAGAAACCCAAGCTGGTAATGAACACCAATAGGCCTGCCGCTGCTACACCGGGCATGGACAATGGCAAAAAGACAGTCAGAAAGCCTGTGGCTCTACCCGCACCCAGCGTTTCCGCTGCTTGACCCAACTGCCGGCTAATGCCTTGCATAATAGGCAGCATAGTCAACACCGCTAATGGCAGCATGGCATGCACCATACCTACCAGCACCCCAGACAACGAAGGCATTAACGAGGCATTACCATCAATTAACCCTAAGCCTTCTGCCACACTGGTCAACACACCACTGCGCGATAGCAATAGCATCCACGCATAGGTTTTCACTAAATAACTGGTCCAAAACGGCAGCATGATCCACAGCAACCAGCGGTTGCGACGGCGCTCGTTAAAACTGCTGAGCAATAACGCGATGGGGTAACCAAACACCACGGAAAACACAGCCGTTAACACGGAAATGCCAAAGGTGGTCCACAGCACTTTGACGTACACCGGTGTCTCGAACAATCGCGCGAACTGCTTCACGCTAAATTCGTCATCGGCCGACATAAAGCCGCCCTGCAAAATTTGCAGTACCGGCAAAAGAAAAAACACACCCAAAAATACGATAGCTGGCAAAGCGGGTAACCATGCCCGTAACCACTTCCACTGCTTAGTGCTGCTGGTGCCCTGTAAAGAGGGTTGCAGCACTGCTGCCCTATTCGTCATGACTTACTCCTACTGCATCAGCACACTGGTAGAGGCCACATCCCAGCGAATACCCACTTTGTCGCCTAACCCAGCAGCATGGCGTCTAGGGCAGCGCACGCTAAAGAGGTTATCCGACTCCGCCACACCATCTAGCTTCACCTGTACACGTATCTCTGAACCTAAGAACACCATTTCTGCGACCGTGCCCTGCACAAAGCCATCTGTAGGCGAGACCAGTTCGGCCATCTCTGGACGTATTAGCAAGGTAGACGCATCACGGTGTTGAGTAGGCGGCACATACGCCGTTTCTATCGGTAAGGTGTATGAGCCCGCCTCAAAAGCCTGCGTGGCTGTCATACGTCCACCCAGCAAATTAGACTGTCCAATAAAGTCAGCTGCAAAGCGGGAGCAAGGGCGGTCATACAGCTCTTGCGGTGTACCCAACTGCTCTATACGCGCTTGGTTCATCAAGCACACACGATCACTCATGGTTAAAGCCTCGTCTTGATCGTGGGTCACATAGATAAAGGTGGCCCCCAAATCATCGTGCAGACGGCGGATTTCCAACTGCATGTGCTCACGCAGCTTTTTATCCAATGCGCCTAACGGCTCATCCAATAGCACTACCGATGGACGGTAGGCAAAGCATCTAGCCAATGCCACCCGTTGCTGCTGCCCGCCAGATAACTCTTTGGGTAAACGTTTGGCATAGTCCGTCATCTTGACCATGGCCAATGCGTCTTCTACGGCTGCGTTCAGGGCCGCCCCTTTCACCTGTCGCATACGCAAGCCGTAAGCCACGTTGTCCCACACATTCATGTGCGGGAATAAGGCGTAACTTTGGAAGACCATACCTATGCCACGCTGCCCGGCTGCGGCGTACGTGGCATCCTTTCCATCAATCAACAACTGACCACCGCTAGGATCCACCAAACCGGCAATCATCATCAACAACGTGGTCTTGCCTGAGCCTGATGGCCCAAGCAAGGTTAAGAACTCACCCGCTTTTACTTGCAAATCAGTGGGCAACAGAGCATCCGTCTCGCCATATCGTTTGGCCAGACCTTTAGTTTCCAACTTGTACATACCCATGACTCTTAAGAAATAATCCAGTTGTTAAAGCGCTCTGTCACTGCCTGACGGTTCGCCGCCCACCACTCTGGACTGGGAAGTGCCATATTCTTAAAGTTCTGCGGTGCGCTAGGAAGAATTTCTGCCCGCTCTGGGGAGATAAACTCAAATGCGTCTTGGTTGGTTGGCCCGTATGCCAGCTCGTCCGTAAACAAGGCTTGGCGCTGTTTGTCGGCACAAAAACGTACAAATTGTTTAGCCATGTCGGCACGTGGTGTGCCACGAGGAATCCCCCACCCTTCGATGGAGTACAAACCTTCATCCCACACAATTTTCACTGGCGCTTCATTATCGATGGCTGCCTGTGCTCTACCGTTCCACGTAGAAATCATGTCTACATCACCATTTTGTATGGCCTGCATCGCCTGAGCACCTGAGGTCCACCAAATCGCGATATGCGGTTTGATTTTATCTAGGCTACGAAAAGCCCTATCTACATCTAAGGGATACAACTGATCCAACGGCACGCCATCTGCCATCAAGGCTTGCTCTAAGGTATCCAGTGGATTGCGTCGCAACGAACGACGACCTGGGAATTTTTCTACATTCCAGAAGTCTGCCCAGTTCTGGGGGCCTTCACTGTATTTGTCGGTACGGTAGGCCAATACAGTGGAGTAAATATCCACCCCTAGCCACGTAGACGTTAATGCCTCTGGAATTAACCCCGGCACTTCCGCCAACGTAATACCTAGTGGTTCCAGCAGGTTCTGAGACTCCAAATACGGAATATCTGCCGATAAGGTTAAGGTGGTGACATCCCAAATATAGTTCTTGGTCTGCACAATAGCGTTAATTTGAGCAACGGGCTGCGCCTCACGGGCAACGTTGACTACCCGTATGCCCGTTTCTTTCTCAAATGGATCGTAGAACGCTTTACGGTACGCTGCAGAGTACGGACCACCTGGGTCAGCAACGATAATTTTTTTATCTTTATTCGCCCATGCTCCTAGGCTAGTCCCTGCCAATGCCAATCCGCCTGTGGCTTGTAATAATCGGCGGCGCATCATACTTTTAGGTGTATCCATGTCTCTCTCCAGTGCACTCGTTTTGTGTGTTCTACACATCTTCAACAAACTGTGATGCCGCTTTTTAGTGTGCGACTTTACGTTCTCTACGCACTTTGAAGAACTCTTCCATCATGCGTACAGGTTCACCACTGGCATACGATTCTGCATGTAAACGAGTGGCGGCTTCTAAGGTGTCTGCAAAACTGGCTGCCGACATCTCTTTAAAACGTTGTTTGTTCAAACGCATGGCAACGGGAGGCTTAGCACCCAGCTCTTGTGCGATTTCTAAGGCTTTAGCAAACACCTGCTCTTCGGCTACCAGATGGTGGATCAGGCCTATGCGATGGCTTTCTTCGGCTTCCATCATGCGGCCAGTCAACGTGAGTTCAATGGTTCTAGACATGCCCAACATCAAGTTCATGATCCATGGCCCAGTCACACTCGCAATACCCGAGTTGATTTCAGGCTGCCCCATCTTCACACCAGCGTGGGCCACTCGAATATCACCTAACAACGTGACCTGAAACGCCGAACCGGCTGCGGTGCCATTAAGAGCCATCACCAATGGTTTTTGCAGGTTACGCAGTACATCGTAAAAACGCTCCCACGACTGTATCCACACAGCCGAATCGCTCACGTCAAAATTCTGCGCTTCTTCTAAATCTTGCCCAGCGCTAAAAGCTCGGTTCCCTGCTCCGGTCATAATCAATGCGCGCACGCTGTCATCGTGATCAAAGCTCTTCAACGCTTGCATGATTTCCTCACGCATTGCACCGTGCCACGCATTGAGCTTCTCTGGGCGGTTCAAACGGACCACTGCAACATTGCCTAATTTTTCTGTCTCGATAAACTTATTGCTCATAAAATAACCTTTTATTGCATAGCGATTAATTGTTAGTGAAAACAATGATATTTTCTTAGCAAAAGTAAAAAAACTAGGGATATCCATTAAGAACCCCTAGAGTTTTATCTTTCACCACGCGTAGAAACTCTTAACTATTAATAAAATCACTTGCATAACAATAAGATAAGCACACACCCATCCATTTGCATTGAAAACCAAAAAAACGCATGTTATTGTTATGCGATAAACTTTTACAAACCAATACTCATGACTGTGAACTCTTCCCAAACTGCTACTCAGTCCCCAAAAAAACGTCGTGCGGCTAAGGCCCCCACAGAATCCTCACTGTTTGTAAATTCGGTAGAAAAAGCGTTTCGCGTTCTTTCTGTCTTTAACCACAAGCACCGAAGGCTCTCGTTATCGCAAATTGCTCAGCTCTCTACGCTAGACCTTAGTGCTACGCAGCGCTTTACCTTCACCTTGCAGCACTTGGGTTTTTTGATGAAAGATGAAGAGTCCAAGCTCTACGAGCTATCGCCGCGCATGCTAGACCTGTCACATCAGTACATTTCGTCCAACGACTCGGTTAGTCGCGCAACGCCGTTTTTGCAACAGCTGGCCATAGAAACAGAAGAAACGGTCAACTTTTCTACGTTAGATAACAACGAAATAGTGTATTTGCAGCGCATTGTGAGCCGCCATGTGCTGACGCCTGAGGTTATCGTAGGCACGCGTTTGCCCGCCTACTGTACGTCCTCGGGGCTTGCTATGCTGGCCGCACTCCCCACGGCCGAAGCTGAAGCCATTTTGGATGCATCGGAGTTGGTGCCCTATACCCAGCACACTATCTACGATAAAACGGCGATTTTGAAACGCTTGGAAGCGATACGCTTAAAGGGCTATGCTCATGCCGAGAACGAGCTGTATCTTGGGGATATTTCTACGGCTGTGGCGATTGTGAACTCTGACAACCGCCCTGTGGGAGCCATCAATATCGCCGTGTCGCTCTCTCGCTGGAAAGGGCCAGAGGAAGAACTACGTATTGCGGCATTACTGATTGAAGCTGGACGCGCTATTTCCAGCCGAGAATAAAAAAACGGGACACTGCAACGTGTCCCGTTTTTATTTAGCGACTAGCCGTTTAGTACTGCGCAGGTGCGGGTACTACACGAGTTGGGCCTGTACCGCTTAGCAACTGTACACGCTGCCCAGGCACAAACTGAATGTCTGCTTCTTGAGCAATCACACGTGTTTCGCCGTTATCCAAACGTACGGTAATTTCCAAACCATCGGTTTTACCTACACGGTTTTCGATGGCATTACCCAGTAGACCACCTAGCAAAGCACCACCAATAGTTGCCAATGTCTGGCCACGACCACCGCCAATAGTGCTTGCCGCAACACCACCAATCGCTGCACCAGCACCCATACCTACGCCAGAGCTTTGATCATCTTGAATCACGATTGGACGGCTAGAAATTACAGTACCCATACGCACGATTTGTTCGCGTTGGGCTTGCCCATAGGTATACACATTGCTGGAGGCAGACTTATTGGCACAACCAGCGATGAACACCAAAGGAGATACGGCCAAGGCAACCGCAGCAAAACGTCGTGCTGCGCCTTGTTTTGTTGCTAGACTAATCATATGTACTCCATGTAAATACGGACAATATTCGCTCAAGGCACTATGCCTTAAAACTTCACATCCAGATCGTAATTCTGCTTCAACAATGCGCTGATTTCTGCACTGGAAGGTTGATGGTTCTGGGGACCTTGGGAGGTAATTTTAATCCCACCCATCACATTACCCAAGCAACAAGAATCGTAAAGACTCCAACCTTTAGCCAAGCCATACAACAAACCAGCACGATGTGCATCGCCACATCCAGTAGGGTCTGCTACGTCTTTCACAACCATGGGTGCAATAGCAGTTTCCTGCCCGTCAGTATACAGGGTCGCGCCTTCGCTTCCACGTGTAATGATGACAGCTTGTAACCCACCAGCAATATCCTGAATAGAGCGCTTCGTGCGCTGCTCTATCACTTCAGCCTCGTAATCATTCGCCGTCAAAATACTGGACAGCTGAATCATGCGTTGCAAGTCGTCACCATCAAATAATGGCATCGCTTGGCCCAAATCGAAAATAAAAGGCGTACCTTGTTTATGCAAACGTTCTGCATTGGCAAACATACCTTCTTTAGAGTCGGGAGCCACAATCGCCCATGCCGCCTCTTGGCCTGACAAGTCATTTTCACTGGAGTACTGCATCGCACCGGGGTGAAATGCCGCAATTTGGTTACCATCTAAATCGGTAGTGATATGACACTGTGCCGAGAAGGTATCAGGGCGCATTTGAATCATGCTGGTATCAATACCCAGATTACGCATGTATTGCAGGTAATCTTGTGCATCCACACCAATAGTGCCTACCGGTACTGCTTGCGCGCCTAGCAAATTCAAGTTGTAGGAGATATTTCCCGCACAACCGCCATACTCTTTGCGCATGTTAGGAACCAAGAACGACACGCTTAGTGATTTCACACTATCAGGCAAGATGTGATCTTTAAAATGACCCTCAAACACCGTGATGGTATCAAAAGCCAACGACCCACATACCAGAATTCGCTCAGACATAAGCCTACCTAAAATATTTATCGATTTTATAACCATTGATACGTGTTGCCGACTGCACAGGCAACACAAACTCAATTTCTGACTGCGCCGCAAATGGTTGCGCTAACTGTTGAGCACTTAAGTACTGTTTAGGCTGTACCTCTACACGCGACACCACTGCAGCAGCCACATCGGTAAACGTTACCACCAATGTGGGCCATTCTTGTGCTTGATCATCGGCGTTACGCAGCCGCACTCGCAGTTGATACTGCTTCATGGTGCTACCAGAGCCTGCTTGCTGAACCTGCAATGCCGAAGACACCACTTTAATGTCCGCTATATTGCGCACATAAGGTACCGTGCAACCTAACTTTTCACACAGTGCTTCCAAAACAGGACGTGTCATCGGCACCGCATTTGCGATCTGCAATCGAAACACATACAAGGCCTGTACAGCGAGTACCCCCAGCAAAATTAAGGCTACCACCATCCAGAAAAAACGTACCAGTCGCAAGCTGCGAGGTAAATCATGTGGCTCATCATAACGATGGTGCGACCTATCGTCGTCACGCCCTCTTCTGCCACTGGCAATAAATACGGGCGACGTATCGTCTTCCTCTGCCGCACCTATGCGCCATGCCGGTTCACGCTCACGCGCCGATACGCCACTACGCGGGGGAACAAAGAATCGATCTTCGTGCTCCGCGTTATGCAGGTTATCAGCGTGCTCATCTGGGTCTTCGTAAATGGGCTGATGAACATCATCAACGGGCGGCTCATAACGGGCAGATATCCACTGCACCGTATCAACGGTCGATGTCTCGTCTGGCGTTGAGGTGTAGCCTACCTCGTCATTTTCTTCATCATCGTCGTAGTCCGAGTACTCGTCGGCTTCATCTGCCGGCTCTGGCACATACAAAACTGAAGGCGCTACTGGTGGTTCGTGCTCTGCTGGCGCAGGAGTGGGATTGACCGGAACTGCTGCTGCCTCAGGCTGCCAGCGCTGCAGACCATCAGCCTGCGTCACAGAGTGTGGCGCTTGCGGCTGAGGGCCTTCTGGAACCACTTGCTCGAAACCATCAAAAATAGCCGAGCACTGTGGGCAGCGTATGTAGCCTTTGCGGCGCTGCAACTGTTCAACGTTTATCGTAAAACGGGTCTGACAATGAGGACAAAGCGTTACCAGTTCCATAGCCATCACTACCTACTTAAGCGGGTCGGCGACCTGCCAAACATATCCAGCCTTCACGCTCTTGCCATACCTGCATAGGAATCCATGGCGCATAGGCTTCAATCAACTCTTCTGCCTGCCAATCCAAAATACCGGACAACGCCAAGTAACCGCCCGGGCGTACTCGACCGCATAACATAGAGGCCATCACTTTAAGTGGGCCAGATAAGATATTGGCAACCACTACATCATATTGCCCATCGCCCAGCGCATCCGGCAAGCTGGCGTTTACCGCTACCTGATTCACTTCGGCGTTATAAATGCTGGAACTTACGGCTTGCGCATCAATGTCCACAGCATCTACGTTGCTTGCGCCCAGTTTTTTGGCCGCAATTGCCAAAATACCCGAGCCACAACCATAATCTAGCACGGTCTGATCGGCTAAGGCAGCCTCTGCCAACCAATGCAAACACAAGTGGGTAGTTGGATGGCTACCCGTACCAAAGGCTAAACCTGGATCTAATTCTATACGTATCCCACCTTCATCGCCTTGCTCTGGCATAACAAGGTCAGGATCGTCACGGTGCCAACTAGGCACGATCAATACTTTTTCGCCCACACGTATGGGACCAAATTGCGCTTGTGTAATACGTACCCAATCGCTATCGGGAACATCGCGCACTGACCATGCTGTAGCCGGTACAACCATGTCAGAATGTTCTTGTAGTTGAGCCACGATGTCTTCGGGCTCTACATCTTCTGGCAATAACGCAACCACACGGTTACGTTGCCACGCCAATACTTCTGGCTCCATGCCTGGCTCGCCAAACAACGGTTTTTCTTGCTCGGTGTGTTCATCAGCATCTTCAACCGACACCGACAGCACGCCCAGTTCCAGCAAGGCATCGGACAAGCTTTCCGCTTGTTGCTCGCTGCAATGCAGTATCAGTTCTCGCATAATCAATTCCCACCAAAAGAAAACAGGGGTACTAAACCCCTGTTCTTATTTTACCGTTTGCCTTATGGGCGTTGGGCAAGTTTTTGTTCTAAATAGTGGATGCTGGCACCGCCTTCACGGAATGCCCCATCTTGCATCAGTTCACGATGCAGTGGAATGTTGGTTTTAATACCTTCCACCACCATTTCGGACAAAGCGATAGACATACGTGCAATCGCTTGTTCACGTGTTGCACCGTAGGTAATCAGCTTCGCAATCATGGAGTCATAATTGGGCGGAACTGTGTAACCTGAGTACACGTGTGAGTCCATACGTACGCCGGGACCACCTGGTGTGTGCCAGTTGGTGATTTTCCCTGGGCTAGGAATGAACTTGAATGGGTCTTCTGCGTTGATACGGCACTCGATAGAGTGGCCTTCAAACACGATATCACGTTGACGCAAGGTGAATTTCTCGCCGGCGGCAATTCGAATTTGCTCTTGAATCAAGTCTAAGCCTGTGACCATTTCAGTCACTGTGTGCTCAACCTGAATACGGGTGTTCATCTCGATAAAGTAGAACTCACCGTTTTCGTACAAGAACTCAAATGTACCAGCACCGCGGTAGCCCAGTTTTTTACATGCATCCACACAACGATCGCCAATACGTTCGATCAGTTTGCGTGGAATACCTGGTGCAGGTGCTTCTTCAATGACTTTTTGGTGCCTACGCTGCATGGAGCAATCACGCTCGCCCAGCCAGACTGCATTACGGCCACCGTCAGCCATCACTTGAATTTCAATGTGACGTGGGTTCTCGAGGTATTTTTCCATGTATACCTCGGGATTGTTAAAGGCTGCTGCAGCTTCAGTACGCGTTGTCGCGACGGCTGTTAGCAGTGAGCCTTCGGTGAAGACCACGCGCATACCGCGGCCACCGCCACCACCAGAGGCTTTAACAATCACTGGATACCCGATATCACGAGCAATACGAATGATTTCTTGAGGGTCATCCGGCAATGCACCAGGAGAGCCAGGTACCACAGGTACACCAGCTTCAATCATGGTTTTCTTGGCAGTCACCTTATCGCCCATCAGGCGAATGGTTTCAGGACGTGGACCAATGAAGACAAACCCGGATTTTTCCACACGCTCGGCAAAGTCGGCATTTTCAGCCAAGAAACCGTAGCCAGGGTGAATGGCTTCGGCGTCTGTTACTTCGGCAGCAGAAATAATGGCGGGCATGCTCAAGTAGCTGTCTCGAGCCTGCGCTGGACCAATACACACGGACTCGTCAGCCAATCGTACATACTTGGCTTCACGGTCAACATCCGAGTGCACCACCACCGTTTTGATGCCCATTTCACGACATGCGCGCTGGATACGTAGGGCGATTTCGCCCCGGTTGGCAATGAGGATCTTGTCAAACATGGACTTAGCCGATCACGAACAAAGGTTGACCAAATTCAACGGGTTCGCCGTTTTCAATCAGGATTTCTTTAATCACACCGCTCTTGTCTGCTTCAATTTCGTTCAGCAGTTTCATCGCTTCGATGATACACAGAGCATCACCTTCTTTCACGGACTGACCTACTTCTACAAAGGGTGCTGCACCTGGGTTAGGCGCACGGTAGAAAGTACCAACCATTGGAGCAGGCACAACGTGGCCAGCTGGTACAGCAGGCGCAGCGTCAGCGACGGGCGCAGCAGGTGCAGCAGCTGGAGCAACTGGCATAGCGGCTTGGGGAGCGGCATATACCACTTGCTGTGCAGCAGCGGCAGATGCTTTTACGATGCGGACTTTGCCATCACCTTCAGTTACTTCCAGTTCAGAAATATCAGATTCTGCTACTAGGTCAATCAGGGTTTTGAGTTTTCTAAGATCCATGCGTGCATCCTGCTACACCGCCTCAGGCAAAAGCTGATACGGTGCGGAAAAAATTGGTCAAATCGGACATATCCATTAGCGAAAATTACTGTGCCAAGGCAAAGCGCAATGCTGCTTCGTAGCCATATGCACCCAACCCCACAATAACACCTTTAGCCATCGCAGACAGATACGAATGATGGCGAAAAGCTTCCCGCTGATATACGTTTGAAAGATGAACCTCCACGAAAGGAATAGATACAGCAGCCAACGCATCACGAATCGCCACACTGGTGTGAGTGTAGGCGCCAGCATTAATGATGATGTAATCAATGTGTTCTCCAGCAGCCGCTTGAATGCGGTCTACCAGAGCACCTTCGTGATTGCTTTGAAAGACATGACATTGAGCGCCCATACCAGTGGCCACATCCATCAGATGTGTATTGATATCCGCTAGTGTTTGCCGCCCATAAATATCGGGCTCACGCATACCGAGCAGATTCAAATTGGGCCCATGCAGAACCAGAATGTTTTGCGCCATGCTTTATCTTTTCGTGGAGACAGTTCGACTTTTTACGCCAAAATGCGCTAAATGTCTATAAATACCGCATCATAGCATCCACACAATTCTACGCCTACTCAGCTAGGCTTGCCAATTCCAGAGCTAATGAGGCCTTACTAATTTGCCCTAATACACGATGTTGCTCGCTACCTTCGCCATCAAACAGCATCGTGTACGGTAAACCACCTTGTCGGTTACCTAAATCGCGCATGATTTGTATGCCACGATGACCTGCCACCACAATGTCATAGCTGACTGGGGTTTTTAGCAAGAACTTGTTCACATTTGCCTCGGTATCGACGGCTACTCCCAGAAAACGCACATCAGGAAATTCTTGGCTAAGCGCATCAAGGTCTGGCATCTCTTTGACGCAAGGCGGGCACCATGTAGCCCAGAAGTTCACCAACAACGGTTTACCTAAGTAGACTTGCATGCCACGGCTGTCGCCTTCTAACGTAGCAAAAGACTGCTGGTAGAAATCACTGCCTGTCGCATCAGTAGCCCATGCTGAGGGCATAGCCGACCCAAACAGCCCTGCTGCAGCGCAGCCTTTCATAAAATTGCGTCTATCCATATTTCTGCTCAATTTGAACTGTCTAAATACTACTGTACACACTCTACCCAAGCCAATACATAACTGACTACAATGAACGCCGGAGGTTTCCCATGCACGTACATATTTTAGGCATTTGCGGCACATTCATGGGCGGTTTGGCCCTAATCGCGCGTTCTGCTGGCATGACCGTTACGGGTTGTGATGCAGGCGTTTACCCCCCCATGAGTACCCAGCTGGAAGAGCAAGGCATCAACCTGATTGAAGGTTTTGATGCTAGCCAGACACAACTTAACCCTGATCTCTATATAGTTGGTAACGTAGTGTCACGCGGCAATCCGCTGATGGAGGCCATCCTCAACCAAGGGCTGCCTTATATATCAGGCCCCCAATGGCTAGGTGAACACATACTGCGTAACCAGCACGTACTGGCGGTAGCCGGTACACATGGCAAAACCACAACCAGCTCTATGTTGGCGTGGATTCTTGAGCATGCTGGTCTGCAACCTAACTTTTTGATTGGTGGTGTAGCTCCTGACCTGGGCCTATCTGCACGCTATCAACCAGAACAACGCTACTTTGTCATTGAAGCCGATGAGTACGACACAGCCTTCTTTGATAAGCGTTCCAAGTTTGTGCACTACCGTCCACGCACTGCCATTTTGAATAATCTGGAATACGACCACGCTGACATCTTCCCTGATCTAGCAGCGATAGAAACCCAATTCCACCACTTAGTACGCACTATCCCCGCTGAAGGGCAAATTGTCGTCCCTGCGCAAGACTCTAATATAGATCATGTGCTGCAGCGTGGATGCTGGACACCTGTTACCCGCTTTGGTGATGGCGGTGAATGGCATGCGGTACAAGAAGGTGATGAACTACTGGTGTACCAGCAACACGAGCTATGTGGCCGTATTCAGTGGGAACTAACGGGTTCTTACAACGTACAAAATGCCTTGGCTGCCATCGCAGCAGCGCAAAGCGCCGGCGTATCGGCTGCGGCTGCCTGCGAAGCCCTGTCAAACTTCAAGGGCGTAAAGCGTCGTATGGAGCTGCGTGGCGAAGTAAACGGCATCAAGGTCTATGACGACTTTGCTCACCACCCAACAGCCATCGCCCTTACCTTAGAAGGCGTACGTGCCAAAGTGGGCAATGCCCGTATTCTGGCGGTACTGGAACCACGCTCCAACACCATGAAACTGGGTGCCATGGCGGCTAGATTACCTACTGCTCTGCAAGAGGCTGACCTTAGCTTCTGCTACGGCGAAGCACAAGGTAAACACATGCTGGGTTGGGATGCCGCGTCCGTACTGTCCCCACTGGGTGAAAAAGCGTCGGTATGGCATGATTTACACAGCATGATTGGCGCTATTACTGATCAAGCACAGCCCGGCGACCACATTGTGGTCATGAGTAACGGCGGCTTTGGTGGCATACACCAAAAATTGCTGGATGCTCTGTCCGCTACAGCCTAAAGTACACATCATGATTCTCTATCTGCACGGCTTTCGTTCTTCACCTGCCTCGTTTAAAGCACAACGTTTGGCAGAACGGCTACGAAACCTAGGGCTGGAACAGTCGTGGGTGTGCCCACAATTACCCGCCAGCCCAGCAGACACCATTGTCCTGTGCCACCAGTTGATTGCTCAACACCAACCTATGGCGCCCGAGCAACCGCTAGTAATAATAGGTTCATCATTAGGTGGGTACTATGCTGCTCACTTGGCTGAACACTATCACGCACCGGCTGTACTACTAAACCCGGTTGTACATGCTGCCCGCGACCTACGCAAACACGTGGGATCGCACACCTTATTTCATAGTGACGAGCCTTTCCATTTCGTAGAGCAATACGTTTCTGAATTGGAAGCATTGGCCGAAGCCCCACCACACAACCCGCAACGCTATTATTTATTGGCGTGCACCGGTGACGAAGTGTTGAACTGGCAGGAAATGGCCGAACACTACACGGGTAGCCAAGGCAAAATCATACAAGGTAGTGATCACGGAATTTCTGACTTCTCTGAATACGAAGACGATGTGCTCTCTTTTATTCTTGAGAATCTCCGCACTACTACCCATTCCTAGTTTCCAAGTTACACCCGATTTATGTACGTCCTTTTTGAAGACAGCGGTAAGTTCAAAGCTGAAAAAATTTTCTCCGACGCAGACAGCACCCTGCAAGTAGAGTCTGCCAGCGGGAAACGCAGCAAAATCAAGAAAAACACTGTGTTTTTCGAATTTGAGCAACCTGACCCCACTACACTGCTTGAGCAGGCAGAAACGCTGTCTCAATCGTTGGATATTGCGTTTTTGTGGGAATGTGCTCCCCAAGAAGAGTTTCAAGCCACCGAGTTTGCCGCTGACTACTTTGGCCACACTCCTAACGCAATTGAAAAAACTGCACTGATTTTCGCGCTACATAGTGCCCCTGCGTATTTTCACCGTAAAGGCCGTGGCTTATATCGCCCAGCCCCGCCAGAGATTCTAGAAGCTGCATTAGCCGCCATAGAACGTAAACGCCTGCAAGAAATTCAACAAAAAGCATGGACCGACGCCATGCTAAATGGCGAATTACCCCCAGAGATTGCAGCCGTAGCCGGCTCATTACTGATCAGTCCAGACAAAAACACCCAAGAATGGAAAGCCTTTGATGCGGCGGTAACACAATCGGGGTTAAGTGCTGAAAAACTATTGCTGAAACTGGATGCATGGCCCAGTGCCTTAGCACTGCACCGCTATAGATTTTTCTCTCAGCACTTCCCACGTGGCATTGAGCTACCACCGGTTGAACTGGGTGACTTCTTAGACGGCTTACCCCTCACTGATGCCAAAGCTTACTCAGTAGACGATGCAGGCACCATCGAAATTGACGATGCCCTGTCTGTCACTAAGCTGGATGACGACCGTGTGCGTATAGGGGTGCACATTGCCACACCAGGCTTGGCTATTTTGCGTGATAACGAGTTTGACCAAATCGCTCGTAAACGTATGTCTACGGTGTACATGCCGGGCCAAAAAATCCCCATGCTACCGCATGAGTTTGTAGAGCATTTCTCGCTGCAAGCGGGTGCTGAACGCCCTACGTTGTCTCTGTATGTGGAAGGCAGCCTTAGCACAGGCGAAATTTTCAGCACTGAAACCAAACTGGAAAAAATCGTTGTACAAGAAAACTTGGTGCAAAGCGATTTAGATCCTCACGTCACACTGGACGCCCTAGAAAACGACGCTGTAGATTTGCCCTACGCCGAATGGCTACGCCCCTTGTGGCAGTTTTCCCGTCGGTTGTCGGCCAAACGTGACGAAGTACGTGGCAAACCCGAAAACAATAACCGCGTTGAGTACACCTTTGATTTACAAGGCCCCCCTGACGATCCAGATAGCCCCATTAACCTGATCCCGCGTGTGCGCAACGCCCCCTTGGGTTTGCTTACCGCCGAATACATGATCATGGCTAATAGTTTGTGGGGTGGCCTGCTCGTACAACTGGGACTACCCGGCATTTACCGTTCGCAACAAGCCATGCGTACTCGTATGTCTACCCATGCTGCGCCACATGAAAGCATAGGTGTACCGCAATATATTTGGTCCACCTCGCCCCTGCGCCGCTATGTAGACTTAGTGAATCAATGGCAAATTCTGGCGGCAGCCCAGCACGGCGTGTCTGCTCGTTTGGTCGCCCCTTTCAAACCCAAAGATGCTGATCT
Source organism: Paenalcaligenes sp. (assembly GCA_052103955.1). Taxonomy (GTDB): domain Bacteria; phylum Pseudomonadota; class Gammaproteobacteria; order Burkholderiales; family Burkholderiaceae_B; genus Paenalcaligenes. Next base: position 149,258 of record JBQELO010000007.1, read on the forward strand.
GTACGCCATTATTGGGGCTTTTGACTCGCAGTACACTGCGTGGAGCGATTTCCAGTACACCATTGAGCGCTACTGGGTATTGCGTTGGTTACAGCAACAAGACATTCATCAGGTAGAAGCCACCTTCATTAAAGAAGACTTGGTACGCTTTAACAACTGCCCGCTGACTACACGCGTTGGTGGCTTGGGCACCGTAGAGCGTGGTCAACAGCTACGCCTAGAAATCTGCCAAATTGATGAACTACAGCTAGACGTATCCTGCCGCCTGTTGGAAGTGCTGGATCCCCCAGCTGCTGCCTAACTACCATGAACCGCCTGCCACTCGCTACTGCGGCACAGCCCTACCGAGATTTTTTATGGTGGGCGGTTCTGGCTTCGGTGCTCTTACATGTAGGGCTAATTTGGTGGTGGCAGCGTACACCAGCCCCCACCCCGGCATTGCCTTCTGAACTGGATGTAGCGCTGGTGAACTTCAGCACTGAATCAGCCCCTCTCACCGCGCAACTTTTAGCACAATGGCAAGCTGAAGGCGGTGGTCAAAGCGATAATGATGTGCAGGCTTCAGCCCCCTCTGAGTCGCAAGCCATGCCTACCCCCAATGAGCTGGTGCTACAGGCGTTTAAACGCCGCCAACAACAACTAGAGCAAGAACAGCACCAACTGCTCAGCGCACTAGAGGCTGAGTGGCAGGTGGCACAAGCAAGGCAAGCACAAGACTTTACGGGTGAAGGTGCCCGTTTTGATACAGCAGACCAAGACCAGCAGTTGCAAGCTCTCTCGGCTCAGCTACAGGTATTACGCGCAGAAGTAGAACGCTATAACAGCAAACCTCGTTATCAATACGATGCCCCTTCTGCGCGTCAATCCGCCCAAGCGGCTTACTTAGAAAACTGGCGTCAAACCATCGAAACCTTAGGGGCAGAACACTACCCCGACGAAGCGCGCGGACGTTTATCAGGCTCGGTACAGCTCACTGTATTCGTACGTAAAGATGGTAGCGTGGAACGCATCACCATCAACCGACCAGACCCTAACCCTTTGTTTACTCTGGCTGCTCAACGTATTGTGCGCTTAGCCGCCCCTTTCCCGCCATTCCCGCCTGAACTTAGCGACGAAACCGATGGCCTGGCTATTACCCGTACGTGGCATTTTTCGCAGCATTTACTGACTACTCAACCATGACCATCACTGCCCGCTATGCAGTTGTAGGCAACCCTATTGCTCACAGCCGCTCCCCTTTTATTCATCACGCCTTTGCCGAGCAATGTGGCATTGCGCTGGTTTATGAGCGCCTGCTAGCGCCAAAAGATGGCTTTACCGCTACCATTTCTGAGTTTTTTTCTGCTGATGGTAAAGGCTTGAACGTCACTGTTCCCTTTAAAGAAGAAGCCTTCGCGCTGTGCGAGTCCAGATTATCGCTACGCGCACGCATAGCCGGTGCCGTCAACACCTTATGGATGGAAGAGGATGGTTTACACGGCTGCAACAGCGATGGCCTAGGGTTGTTAAACGACATTATTCGCTTGGGTTTTGACCCTAAAGGCAAACGCGTACTGATGGTAGGTGCGGGGGGGGCTGCACGCGGTTGTTTGCTACCCCTACTGCAAGCTGGTTGCCACAGTCTGCATAGTGTGAATCGCACCGCCAGCCGCGCAGAAGGCTTAGCAGCCGAGTTTCTAGAACACTGCCCAGAATACCGTACACAACTTAGTGCCGGCGCCTTGGACAGTGCCGAGGGTGACTGGGATATTGTGATCAATGCCACCTCAGCCAGTTTAGGTGCGGAACGCATCGCCCTACCCACCTTGCGCTTTGCTAAGCAGTCTCTGGCCTACGACATGATGTATGGCAAACAGCCCACTGCCTTTATGCAAGAAGCGGCACAACAAGGTGCTTCTGTGCAAGCCGATGGCTTAGGAATGTTAGTGGGGCAAGCCGCTGTTAGCTTTGAAATTTGGCATGGTATGCTACCGCGTACTGAAGACGTACTAAACCAACTACGCCACGCGTTATAAGCCTTCTCTTGTCATGCTAGACGACACCCTTTTACCGCCCGCTAAGCGCAGCATTAGCAAACTTAAGGTCATTAGCCTTATTGTTCTGCTGCCTTTAGCGTTGCTATTGCTGTATCAGGTGTACTTATTCCTGATGGTGTGCTGGTATAGCGTGCAAAACCCCACGGCCAGTGCCGTGATGACACAAACTATTCACGAATTACGTAGTGACGACCCAACTGCCAGCATTACTCACCAATGGGTGGCCTATGCTGACATCAGCAACAACCTTAAACGCGCTGTGATTGCTTCTGAAGACTCGAACTTCACCAATCACGAAGGTATAGAATGGGCAGCGATACGGCGCGCACTAGAATACAACCGCGCCCAAGCAGAAAAGGGGTCTGGCTTACGCCGAGGCGGCTCAACCATTACGCAGCAAGTCGCTAAAAATCTCTTTTTATCGAATTCGCGTAGTTATTGGCGTAAAGGCCAAGAGCTAGTGCTCAGCTACATGATAGAAACTGTCATGAGCAAAGAACGGATCTTAGAAATCTATCTGAATATCGCACAATGGGGCACCACTACATTTGGTGCCGAAGCGGCCTCTAGGCACTATTTCCGTGTAGGTGCTAATCAGCTTACGGCTAGACAAGCCGCCAATTTGGCAGCCATGCTACCTAACCCTACGTATTACGATACTCATCGTAATACCCGCTATCTCAATAGCCGCACCAACACCATTCAGCAACGCATGCGTTTGGTGCAGATTCCTTAAGCAGCTCAGCAGCAATTTTGTTAAGCTTTATCCTTTAGCATTTTGACCTTTAGTAAGTCCCCGCAATGCGCACTGCCCGCCGCTATTTGGCCTCTGAAATCTACCGATCCTGTGCTGTAGTGCTTCTTGCCCTACTGGGACTCTTCACCTTTTTTGCTCTGATAGACGAACTAGACAAGGTGAATAAAAACTTCACCTTGCTGAATCTGTTTTATCTGGAAAGCTTACAACTCCCTACCCGTTTATATGAACTGCTACCCATAGGGCTGCTCATTGGAGCTGTGCTGGCATTGGCCAGTTTGGCACAACGTAACGAGTTGGTCATTTTGCGGGTATCCGGTGTAAGCGGCTTGGGCATGCTGGGTATGTTGTGGGTGGTGACTATTCCCCTCATGGCGGGTGCCTTTCTGCTGTCTGAGTACATTACCCCTACTGTGCAAATTAAAGCCAGTGAAGCCCAGCTGCAACTGCTGGGGCGATCAGGTGGTGGTCGTTTAAGTAGCGGTTACTGGTTTAAAGAGAACACCGCAGACGGCGGCTCTCGCATTATTAATATCCGCCAGATTCAAGCCAGCGGCCAAGTAAGCGACATCACTGTTTTGGAAATGTTGCCCGAACAAGCTTTGGATACCTTAACCCAAGCACCGTCCGGCCAATTCCACAGCAATGGTTTGCGTTTAAATAACGCGACCATCATCACTATAGACCCAACCGCATCCCAAGCTTTACACGCCGAGACAGCGCCTGAAAAACCGTTAAGCACCATGACCACCGAACCCACCTTAGAGGTTCGTACTGCTCTCACTGCCGACAGGTTGATTGCTCGCATTCTGACGCCAGAAATGATGTCGGCAAGCGACCTCATCGAATACATCGCTTACCTAAAAGCCAATGAGCTGCAAACCGATAGGCAAATGGTGGCCTTGTGGCGAAAAATTGCCTACCCCTTCACCCTATTGGTGATGATGACTATTGCTGCCCCCGTCAGTTTCATGCAAACCCGACGTGGCGGGGTAGGTACTAAAGTTTTTGCTGGTATTTTGATTGGTGTGGGCTTTTTCATGGCCAACCAAATGGCCTTAAACATCGGTACCCTCAGTAAGTGGGCACCGTGGGTAACGGCTTTGGGGCCAAACATCATTGCGCTTGCGATTGCGCTGATCGCTTTACTGGTGATGGAAAACCGTAACCGTTTCACGCGTCGCCGTACGTTGCTAGCAACGGCTGACTGACATGATTATTGAAACCTCTAAACCTGTATGGGTCATTGGCGATGTGCAAGGCTGCTACCAAAGCCTAGAAGCCCTGCTTGCTCACCCCACCATTCAGGCTGACCACGATGCTCTGTTTTGTTTTGCAGGCGACCTGATCAATCGTGGCCCGCAGTCGCTAGAGTGTGTGCGGCTTGCCCAATCCATGGGGGACAACGCCATCACGTTACTGGGTAATCACGATATTCACTTATTAGGCGTTGCAGCGGGCATACGCAAAGTAGGCAAGTCGGACACTGCCCAAGAGATTCTAGCCGCCCCCGATGCCACACAACTGGTAGATTGGTTACGTCATTGCCCCTTAGCTCTACAAGTGCATGGCCACCTCATCGTGCACGCTGGCGTTGCGCCTAGCTGGACCTTGGCACAAACCTTGGCCCATGCTCACGAGGTAGAACAATGCCTACAAGCACCAAATTGGAAACACCTGCTCGAGGGGCTATTTGGTAATCACCCCGATGTGTGGAGTGACTCTCTACAAGGGCAAGATCGTCTACGGTTGATCATCAACATTTTGACCCGTATGCGTACCTGCTACCCAGACGGTAGATTAAACACCAAACACAAAGGCCCGCCAGATCTACAGGAAGGCCATACCGCGTGGTTTGATTTACCCAATAGAGCGCTTGAAGTACCTGTGATTTTCGGGCACTGGTCTACGCTGGGCTTGATGCAACGGCCTGATGCCGTATGCTTAGATACCGGCTGCGTATGGGGTCAGTCTTTAACCGCCATACGCCTACCAGATAGAAAAGTAGTACAGGTAGCACACCAAGAAACTCAGGCGCTAAACCCGCTGGCGTTTTAAGTTAGGCTTTTTCTACCACGGCAGTATGTACTTGCTGCCAGGTTTCTGTGGCCACTACCGCCCTACCTACTTCGGCACAATACTCAGCTGGCAGCACATTCAAAAACTCGCACTCCACCATAGCACCACGCGAACCCAGCAAAATCCAAATGTTTGCCATCAAGCTTTGGTCACCAATAAAGGCAAAGCGAGCGCTACGTTCACCGTGCTGGTAATAGCGTAACGCCACTGGCTGTATGTCTACCTTAACGCGTATCGCTGCTTCAAATAGACTTGCGTGAAAAGGTTTTACCTCGTCCCCAGCAGAAGTCGTGCCCTCAGGGAACAAACCCACCGCCTCAGCACGAGCAAAGCGTTGATTCATCTGTTCGCTTACGCCTTTAATGGCGTGTCTGTGTGTGCGATCTATATACACGGTGCCAGCACCCGACACCAACCATCCTATTATTGGCCATTTGCGAATTTCGCTTTTAGCCACAAAACAGGTAGCGCGTACTTTATCCAGTACGAAAATATCCAACCAAGAACAATGATTGGACACCCACAATACCGACCCATCCAACACAGGTTTTCCCTGCACTACCACCTTAACCCCACAGATGGCCAGCAGCCCTTTAGACCAGTTCTGGATCATCCACAAGCGGCCTGAAAAACCAAGAAAGGGGAAAAGTAACAACGTGGACAGCAGCCCACCTAACAACCACAACAGTAGCCCAGCAGATCGCCAAGCAAATCGCAATACACTCAAGATTCAATTCCTGCTTGTGTAGAAACAGACTGCCCCGCTTGGGCAGCATCCAACCAGCGCTGCAAAATCACAGCTGCGGCCACCGCATCATCATCGTCATGATTGCCCAGTATCTGCTGAGCCTCCATGCTGGACCCTCGTTCATCTACCAATACCACCGGTAGCCCGTATCGCCCTTGCAACTGGTTAGCAAAACGTCGACAACGCAACGAAGCATATTGTTCTTCGCCCGTCATCGTGAGTGGTAGCCCCACTACCAACTGGTCTGGCTGCCATTCTTTAAGCAATGCTTCAATGGCAGCAAAACGTTGAATCTTAGTCACTGGCCGTAAAATTGTTAACGGGCGGGCATGCCAGGTCAAGGTATTGCCCAGCGCCACGCCAATTTTTTTTAGGCCGTAATCAAAAGCCAGTACAGTTAACTCAGGCATGACCAGCAGCCATACTCAACATGGCGGGGTCAATGCCCAACTGTGCAAGTGCCGCATGGTAACGTTCTGCCGCAGGTAGCTCAAACAATATTTTTGCATCTGCTTCTACGTTTAACCACGCATTTTGAGACATTTCGTCCTCAAGTTGCCCGGCACCCCATCCGGCATAGCCCAAAGCAATCAACACCTGCTCTGGCCCTTTACCACCCGCCACGTCTTGCAACACATCACGCGACGTAGTTAATGCCATCTCGCCCAAAGCAATGCTAGAACTATAGCTACCTGCTGGTGCGTGCAACACAAAACCACGGTCTGTTTGTACAGGACCACCGAAAAACACAGCACGCTGCTGTTCTTCTAGATCTAACGTGAGTTCTAACTCTATACGTTGCAGCAGATCACCAATAGTCATATCGGTAGGCCTATTGATCACTACCCCTAGCGCACCGTTTTCGTTATGCTCGCACACATAAATCACCGTCCCGGCTAGGCTGCCAGTGACCATTCCAGGCATCGCCACCAGCAATTGTTTGGAGAGATCAATACGCTCAGGCGTTTCCACCTGTTGCTCCACGGCACTCATGTTGAACCCTCCAATACTAAATGTCGTAGCGTCACGACTGAAATTAGACTTCAATCAGCTCAAAATCTTCTTTACGTGCACCACACTCTGGACAAACCCAGTTTGGCGGCACATCCTCCCATAGAGTACCAGGCGCAATACCTTCTTCAGGCAAGCCTGCTTCTTCATCATAGATCCAGCCACAAATCAAACACATCCAGGTACGCATAACTCAAATTCTCTTATCAAAAACTCTGGACCCCCCGCAAGCAGGCAATCCATTAAAATGGGCTTCATAATACTAAACCCTGCGCCAATCTGGCGTACTTTGCTCAAGTTTCATTGATTTTTCACATCATGGCTACTGATTTACCGCCTTCCTCACCACCTTTGGTGTTGTTGTTTGGCCCTCTAGATCCCACTGGCGCTGCCCACCTTATGGCGGATAGCATCAGTTGTGCTCGTTTGGGCTGTCACGCCGTAAGCGTAGTAACCAGCTTGCACGTGCAAGACACAATATCCTGCGAACAACTCCAACTGGTGCCGCCAGAACACTTGTACGATCAAATGCGCTGCTTGCTAGAGGACATGCCAATTAGCGCCATCAAGGCCGGCCCGCTTTATAGCGCCGAAGCCGCCAGCGTGCTCGCCCAAGTGGCCGCAGACTACACTGCCATTCCGCTCGTGCTGCAATTGCAATCGCTGCAAGACCACATGCTGGCTGATCATGACATAGATACAGATGATGTCATGGATGCGATTTTTCAACTGGTACTGCCACAAACCGATTTGGTTGTGGCTGATAGTACCTTATTGGAACAATTGCAGAACTCAGGCCATTTGCCCGAGCAAGACGATGTGTATCAAGCCGTTTTAGACCTTGGGGCTAACCAGCTTTTAAGCGCCACCCCTGCTCAAGGCTCAGAGCCGGCTCGCTATGTACTGCTAGGCCAAGATGGCACACGTCAACATTGGCCACTGCAAGCCACACCGCACCGTCTGCATGACACCGACTCCACGCTAAGCGTTGCCATTGCTGCTGGTCTGGCTCATGGCAAGCCGCTAAACCATGCTATTTCTGACGCCATCAGTTTCACTGAAAGCAGTGCAGAACGGCACTTCCAAGCAGGCATGGGCAAACTCATACTGAATCAAACACTATGACCCAGACATTACGTTTTCCGCGCGGCCTTTATGGCATCACGCCTGAATGGGACGATACCGCCAAGTTATTGGATGCCGTCTCAGACGCACACCGTGGTGGCATGACTGTGCTGCAATGGCGACGCAAGTTAGCCAGCCCAGAGTTGGCCACGACACAGCTAGAGGCCTTGCTGGAACGTTGTAAGCAACTACAGTTGCCTTTGCTCATCAACGATGACTGGGAGTCGGCCTGTCACTATCAAACTGATGGCGCCCATCTGGGCAAAGACGATGGTTCTCTGGCCATGGCTAGAGCCGCCCTGCCTACGCCTAAGCTCATTGGCGCCTCCTGCTACAATTCTCCCGACATCGCCTTGCAGGCGCTGCAAATGGGGGTGGACTACATTGCCTTTGGTGCCATGTTTACATCCACCGTTAAACCCAATGCACCGCGCGCTTTGCCTGAACACATACAGCAAGGACTTGCTCACTGTCAGGCTTATGCAACTGCCGCTGGCAGACCCGCCGTCGTTGCGATTGGCGGTATTACTGTAGAAAACGCTGCCAGCGTCATTCAGGCTGGAGCCGATACAATAGCCGTTATTAGCAGCCTGTTTGAGGCGCCAAACGTTTACCAACGAGCACAAGCTTTTACGGACCTTTTTACCGAACACGCTTAACTCGCCCTCTTTACCGGATACCTTCACATGACTAGCAATGCAGATTTGTTCGAACGTGCCTGCCGCCACATTCCTGGCGGTGTTAACTCCCCAGTACGAGCATTTGGCTCGGTAGGTGGTACACCACGCTTCATTCAGCGTGCAGAAGGCCCTTGGGTATGGGATGCAGAAGGCACCCAGTACATTGATTACGTCGGCTCATGGGGCCCAGCCATCTTGGGTCATGCGCACCCTGAAGTGATTAAAGCCGTACAAGAAAGTGCAACACGTGGCTTGTCCTTTGGCGCGCCTACAGCAGGCGAAGTAGAACTAGCCGACCTGATTTGCCAACTGCTGCCTTCCATTGAAAAAGTACGTTTGGTTAGTTCCGGCACCGAAGCCACCATGAGCGCCATCCGTTTGGCACGTGGCTACACCGGTCGCAACAAAATCATCAAGTTTGAAGGCTGCTACCACGGCCATGCTGACAGCTTGCTGGTAAAAGCGGGCTCTGGCTTGCTCACCTTTGGCAACCCTACATCCGCAGGTGTGCCTGCCGAGTTTATTCAGCACACGCTGGTATTGAACTTCAACGACATTGAAGGCGTGAAAGCCGCTTTCGCTCAGCACGCGGATGACATTGCATGCGTGATCGTAGAGCCTATTGCGGGCAACATGAACCTGATCAAACCTGTGCCAGGTTTCTTGGAAACCCTGCGCGAGCAATGTACCGAACATGGCTCCGTGCTGATTTTCGACGAAGTGATGACCGGTTTCCGTGCTGGTGCTAAAGGCGTACAAGGCATTAGCGGCATTCGCCCTGACATGACCACACTGGCTAAAGTGATTGGCGGTGGTATGCCTGTAGGTGCTTTTGGTGGTAAAGCCGAAATCATGGACTGCATCGCACCATTGGGCTCGGTATATCAAGCGGGTACCTTGTCAGGTAACCCTGTTGCGGTAGCTGCTGGCTTGGTCACACTGAAACTGCTGCAAGAACCCGGTGTGTACGAAAAACTGGAAAAACAAACTCGCGTACTGGCTGAAGGCTTGGCTGAACGTGCTCGTGCTGCGGGTCATGCGTTTTCTAGCGATTACGTAGGCGGTATGTTGGGCCTGTACTTTACCGACAGCGTACCCACCTCGTTTGCAGAAGTATCCAAAAGCGATACACAAAAATTCAACCGCTTTTTCCACGGTATGCTGGATGCAGGCGTGTACTTGGCGCCATCTGCGTACGAAGCCAGCTTTGTGTCATTGACTCACGATGACGCTATCGTTGCCCAAACCCTCAAAGCAGCTGAGCAGGTATTCAAACAGCTTTAAAGCTTAAGTAAAAACGCTGCAAAAGGCGTGTTTTAAAAGCTTACAGCCACTGCCGTGTAATGCGGCAGTGGCTTTTTCGTGGCTGGTGGAATGTTAAAAGCTTGATTATTCGCAAGGCAAAGATACCCCCCACCAATAGAATTGTAGGCATTGTCTGAGCCCTTAATTGGGTTTGAATTCATATAGCGCTTCTTTCTGGAATCCCGCCATGAATATGCATGATGTCCCCTTTACTGCGACCTTAGCTGATGCACCTGACCTGGAAAGCCGTGTGGTTTCCAGCGACCATCAGGACATACGTCTTTGGCTACGCTTGCTCAGCTGCACCACATTCATCGAAAACGAAATCCGTAGCCGTCTGCGCAACGAGTTTCAAACCACACTGCCGCGCTTTGACTTGATGGCCCAGTTGCAGCACGAAAGTAACGGTATGAAAATGAGCGATCTTTCTCGCCGTATGATGGTCACCAACGGCAACATTACCGGCATTGCTGATCAGCTTGAAAAAGACGGTCTAGTAGAACGTACCAAGCTGGATACTGATCGCCGCAGTTCGTTGATTAGGCTCACGCCCAAAGGCCGTAAGCTCTATCAAAAAATCTCCCAAGCTCACGAATCATGGGTTCGTACTCTGTTTGCGTCGCTGTCTAAAAACAGCCACCAGAAACTCTACGAACAACTGGGTGAACTGAAAACTATGGCACGTCTTTTTAGCCATATTCCCGAGATGGCTAACTAAAGTACACATTTTGTTCGGACGACGTACTCGTAACACGCACAAAGCCCCTATCAGTAGCTGCACCACTATAGCCAAAACGGGTATGATTAAAGCCTATTTTTGATCTCTCTCACCTACAGGTGTGTTATGGCTGTCAATCTGCAAATCCCTGCTGAATCCGAGATTCACGCTGTTGCTGGCGTTGAAATCGGGATTACCGCTGCTGGTATTCATAAATCAGGTCGTCCGGACCTTACCGTATTTCGTCTTGCACCTAACAGTTCAGTGGCAGGCGTCTTCACGACCAACCGTTTTCGCGCGGCTCCCGTACAAGTCAGTGAAGCGCATTTGCACTCCGATGCCGACACCCGTGCTTTGGTAATTAACACAGGTAACGCTAACGCCGCCACAGGTGAAAGCGGTTTACAAAACGCCCGCCGCTCCTGTGAAGAGTTGGCTGAGTTGCTAGACCTGCGTCCTTCTCAAGTATTACCCTTTTCTACCGGCGTGATCTTGGAACCCCTGCCTGTTGAGAAACTGGTAGCGGCGTTGCCTGCCGCCGTAGGCAGTTTCGGTACTAACCGCTGGTTTGATGCTGCACACAGCATCATGACCACCGATACACAACCCAAAATTCATTCCAGCCAGATCAAACTGGGCGAAACCCTGACTACCATCACTGGTATCAGCAAAGGCGCCGGTATGATCAAGCCAAACATGGCGACCATGCTGGGTTTCTTGGCTACCGATGCTGGCATTGCCCCCGAATTGCTAAAAGAGATGACTCGCTCTATTGCGAACCGCTCTTTCAACCGTATTACGATTGATGGCGATACCTCTACCAACGACTCCTTCATCATTATGGCTACAGGCCAAAATGGTGTAGTGGTAGATTCCGTCGCTAGCCCACACTACGCTGTGCTGTACCAAGCGCTGACAGCCGCCGCTGCCGAATTGGCACAAAAAATTGTGCGTGACGCCGAAGGCGCAACCAAGTTCATGACCATTCAGGTGGAAGGCGCAGCTAACGAAGCTGAAGCCCTGAAAGTGGCCTACGCTGTTGCACAGTCACCACTGGTTAAAACAGCGTTTTACGCCTCTGACCCTAACTTGGGCCGTATCTTGTGTGCCATTGGTTACGCCGGCATCAAAGACCTAGACGTCAGCAACCTAAACCTGTGGTTGGGTGATGTATTGGTGGCTGAAAAAGGTGGTCGTGCTGCGAGCTACCAAGAGGAAGATGGCCAACGCGTGATGCAAGAAGCCGAAATTGTGATGCGTATCGCGCTAAACCGTGGCACACACAATGAGACTGTCTACACCTGCGATTTTTCGCACGACTACGTCTCGATCAACGCCGATTACCGCTCTTAATCCCTAAGGCAGCCTGCTAGGCTGCCTTACAGGTGCTTGTTTTATTGCGGATTTTAAGTTTTTCCCCTACAATAAAAGGCTTAGCCTAAAAAGCTAATAACTTTATTTTTATGATTTTGGCGATTTTCGCCAGATTTTTAGGATTTTCCCTATGTACGCGGTTATAAAAACCGGCGGTAAACAGTATCGTGTTACCACTGGCCAAAAATTGAAAATAGAACAGATACCGGCAGACATTGGGCAAGAAATCTCGCTAGACCAGGTTTTGTCCGTTGGTGAAGGTGAGTCCCTGAAAGTGGGTACTCCTTTTGTTGATGGTGCCGTGGTTAAAGCTACTGTTCTTGCACAAGGCCGTCACCCAAAAATCAAGATCTTCAAAATGCGCCGTCGCAAGGGCTATCGCAAAACACAAGGTCACCGTCAAAATTACACCGAAGTTCGTATCGAAGCTGTTAACGCTTAATTAGCGTACAGTTTTTGGAACTTCCGGCTAAACTGGAGTTTAAAACATGGCACAGAAGAAAGGCGGCGGCTCTACGCGAAATGGACGCGACTCACAATCGAAACGTCTGGGCGTTAAAATCTACGGTGGTCAAGCTATCAACGCTGGTTCCATCATTGTTCGCCAACGCGGCACACAGTTCCACCCCGGTGTGAACGTGGGTATTGGCAAAGACCACACCCTGTATTCCTTGGTGAATGGTCATGTCAAGTTCAGCATCTCTGGTGCTCTGAACAAACGTACTGTTTCCGTAATCGCTGCTGAATAAGCATCATTACTGACAGTATCAAAGCCCTGCCCCTAATAGGCAGGGCTTTTTGCTTTACACTATCTCTTTTGCATTACCACTTTACACATCAGGTCAAATCATTTTATGAAATTCGTAGACGAAGCAACCATTGAGGTTATAGGCGGTCGCGGCGGCAATGGCGCTGCAAGCTTTCGCCGCGAAAAGTTCATCCCTAAAGGTGGACCTGATGGCGG
>JBQELO010000008.1:0-156579 GCA_052103955.1 Paenalcaligenes sp.
ATGAAGCTAAAGCTACTTCTGAGCGTGCTTGGCGCGATGCGCAAGTGCAGTCAGTTGAGTGGCTGCGTAATCGTCACAGGGACGAAGTAGAGCAAGGCATTGAAACTACCTTAAGCACAGAGCAGTACGAAGAGTTGCTGGCTTATATTCAAGCTCTCAGAGATTGGCCTACTGCTGCAGGTTTTCCTGATGCTGCTAATCGCCCTGTGGTACCTGCTTGGGTGGGGCAGTAGCCAGCTCTTAGTTTTATTTGCTGCTTGCGACCGAGGGGAGAGCGTGAGAGTTTCCTTGCTAACTCCCAGCCGCGAGGGTGGTAGTACCGGAGTAGCATCTTGGTGCTTAGATGTCCTGTGATCTTCGCCAACTCATGAGCAGAAAAGACAGTGGCTAAGCGTGAAGTGCCTTCGTGCCGCAGATCGTGAAAGCGTAGATCAGTGAAGTAGTGCTGCTTGGGCTGGCGATTATGTTCTTTGCATAGTGCTGCGTATTGTCGTTGTGCTCGATCACGGGCGCGTATGAATGCGCGAGTTACGGAACCAGGCTGCATTGTAAATATAGGGCCGCGCAACGGCTTACCAGATTGCCATTGTTTGAGGGCTTCGCGGGCAATAGGAGACAGTGGGATGTCGCGGGATTGTCCATTCTTTGTGTCTCGCAGATGAACAACTCCGTGCATCAAGTCCACATCTTGACGCTGGATGTTAACGATTTCAGATCTGCGCATACTCGTTTCAACAGCAAGTATGAGAATCGTTGGTAACTCTACTGATCTAGTCGCTTTAATAATCCAGTCAATTTCGTGTGGAGGGCAATCATCTTGTGAAATGCCACGTAGTTTGATGCGTTCAAATAGTCGTCTATCACGAGCATCGTCAACAGAAGGGCGGCTTACGAGTTGAGCAGGGTTAGCTAGGGAGGTGAAGTCCCATTCCTTTCTAGCAATAGTAAATACATGAGAAAGCAAGGCCAGTCGCCGGACAACGGTGGCTGGCTTTCTGTTTTCTAGCCATTCGTCACGTAGCCGTTTGAGGTCTGTGTGTCTGATGTTGTTTAGGGTGCGGGTTGCTAAGAAGGTGCTTTTCCAACATTTGATTATTGATGCCTCATGCACAGCACTTTTTTTGTAGCGTGAGACTTCTGCTGTGTATCTATCAAGCGCTTCTGAGAGGGTGGGGAAGGGCTTTCTGCGCGGCTGCATTCCGCGCTTAGTAAAAAAGTTCATTGGTAGTAACGGAAAGAGAATAGATCTTTGATTGTTACATTTTTGAAAATAATAGCAGCACTGTACAAATAGTCAGATCCTGATGCCCCTGCAGTAGATGCGAGGGTTTTTTTACGCCCATCACTTTTGTGGTGGGTTTTTTTATTGGAGGCCACTATGCAGCCCCAAAGGATCAGAATGCACAACGATGCGATGCATCTGCCGATCACTATGGGGTCGGCTTTTTTTATGCCCGCTTGATGGCGGTTTTTTATTAGGGGGTTGATATGACCCGTAGGGAGAACAGAGCAGTGGGCGTACAAGAACACATCACAGACGCAGCCGTTGCCTCGGCCGCCACAAAGTACGGGATGGGTGGCGGCCTTATGACATCAGTTTTTGGCTGGCTATCCAGTAATGGTGCGGCGGTGCTTATAGGTATTGCAGTCACCATCCTTGGCTTTATCGTGAATGGCTATTACCAGCGTAAGCGATTCCGCCTGGTAAAAGCTGAGCATGATTTAGACCGAGAGCTGAAGTTAGCTAAAGAGCAGAGGGAGCAGGCGAGGGAGGAAAGGGAGCGTGAGCTGCATGCGGCGCAACTAGCAGCGATAAAGGGAGGGTGCGAGCTATGAGCGCAGTAAGACAAAGAATAGCTGTGGCGCTGCTAACTGTGAGCGCAGCAGGCTTTGCGGGCTGGGTGGCAAATGAAGGTGAGAGTACGCCCATACGCACAACAGATGGCCAGACTTTACTGGCTCCGCACATTCCAACAAAAGGCGATGTTCCCACCATTGGCCATGGCTCCACGCGCTATGAAGATGGCACGCCCGTAAAGATGACAGACCCGCCGATTACACGCGAACGTGCAGAGCAGTTGGCGCGTAATCTCATGAGTGGTGATGAGCGGATGTTTCAGGCGAGCTTGCCTGGTGTAAAGCTGCACCAGGAGGAGTACGACCTGTATCTGGATTTTGTGGGTAACTTTGGAATTGGCAACTGGCGCAAGTCATCAATGCGTAGGCATTTGCTAAACGAAGATTATGGGCGCGCATGTGAATCGCTTTTGCTGTGGTTTAAGCAGGGCGGTCGAGACTGCCGTTTACCGCAGAACTGGGGTCCAAGAGGGTGTAAGGGGGTATGGGATCGACAACTAGAGAGGCATCAAAAATGCTTGGACGCACAATGACAGGGGCCGCTATTGCAGCGGCTATTTTTTTGTCAGGGTGGTGGGTGCAGGGGTGGCGTTATGAGGCGCAGCTTGCCGAATTAAAGGCGCAGTACTCGTTAGAGCTAGCAGAACGCATGACAGATGTCGCCCATGCGGAGGCCTTGGCACGTCAGATTGAGCATGAGCTCACAGAGGCAATGGAGGTTAGGGATCGTGAAACACAAGAGCAGCTTGAGCAAATTACTATTACTGAGCGGCTTGCTGCTGATCAGCGCGTGCGGGACGCAGCAGAGAAATACGCTACCCGCTACCGGCGAGACGTTGCGCTTGCCACCGCTGCCACAGAGCGCGAGGCAGCAGACACCGCCATCAGAATGTTTACCGAGCTGCTTGGAGAGCTTGATGGATTGGCGGAAATCTACGCGGCAGAAGCTGACAGACGGAGAGTCAGCGGTTTAGCGTGTGAATTATCTTATGACGAAACACGAGGGGGCAGGTAAGGTCAACGCTGGTTACCGTACTCAATATTGCAGGTTCCGCAGTAATCTTCGCTAGCTAATGTTTCGTTTTTGCAGCGAGGCACTGCGCATTTTTCCGTCATTGCGGGTTGGATATGCTTGCTGAATACTTGAGACTGCTTATCTGTTAGAGGGGGGCTCTTATCGTCTAGGATTTGACGGATAATGCCATTCGAAGTGTCGTGCAAGTTGTTATCGGATAGCAGATTTTTAAGTGAGGTGATGCGCTCTTCTTCAGTGAGATTTTCTGGCCCAGGCACTGGAGTGGAGCGCTCAGGAGTACTACCCTCATCGGGATCAAAATACGTATCTTCTAATGTGTCTTCAGTCATCCTCATCCCCGCAGTCTATTTGGTCTTCGTGCAAACTTTCACTATACATTTAGTATCCATCAGAAAGAAGGTGTTTTGCAATAGAGGTAGTCGTTTCTTGCTTCCTTTTTAAGCAGCGAGAGCATAAGTCGGCTGTAGGTGTTATCCCAGCAGACCAGCCAATATTGATGCATGCGGATGGCACATCGATCCCTGAGCTAAATACCGACTCATGGGACGAGTTGAGCAAGGCTTATATTGATTTGGTGTATCAGTATGTAGCTTGCTCTGTTAAATATGAAGTGCTCGCACAACACTTTAAGGGCCATACTTAAATTCAGAAATGGTTTTACATATCTCCAAGCTATTGCGTAGTTAACACAAGTAGGATAAAGGTCAACAGAAAACTGACCTAGTTGGGTTTTGCATACCAGCGTTCAGAGAAAGTACGTCCTTTAAATTTCAAGCAGTCGATCCTGCCTCCAATCTGGTTGGCATTATCCGCTTCATCTTTTTGAATATATTGGCGTACAAGTGTTTCTGCTACGCACATTTCGTTGTCGTGTTCATCCGGATTTTGGGATTGTCTATGTCGAAACTCTTGCATTGCGGAATGTGCTGCTTCTTGTATTTGCATTCCAAGAACTAGAACTTCGTTTGGTTCTATTTTTCTATATTTAAAAGAGGCGTACCTGGGTATTTCTTCTGACAAAACTACTTCTGCATGAAATAGTACGGGTTTGTCGTTTTCATGACAATATAAGGCCACTGCGAGCTCACAGCGTATGGCTTCAAAAGATTGTTGATCTTTCAGGCGATGTTTTGAGACATCCTTTAGTGCTTTTCTCATAACATGAGAGATAACCTCCATTTGGAAGTCGGCTGTCAGTTTAGGTAAGTCATGCCATCGAAACGAAATACCGTCTGAAAATACCTGAGTACATGTTTGCTTTAATGCTTCGTGAGAACAGTGCTTTACTATCTTGTATGATTCTTCGGAAAAGGTATACCGAAGCTGGGTTAGGTGATCGACTATTCCGTTGAGAATATGCTCAAAAGTTAAAGTACTTCCTGCAAATGCTATTGCGCAAGCGCTGTTGGCAGCAACGCTATGGTAACCCTCGAAATAGCCATCGCGAATAGAAGGAGACCACACAGATACTGTGGTTTGTCTTATTTTTTTGTAGATATCTATCAGCCGATCTCTCTCTCCTGTTGCTGCATTAAGTGTCGAAATGAGTGTGTCCCCAATAATGAAAATTTCGTCATATTGATCCTCACCCCAAAATCGATTGTTTTTGTATCCTGCAATTATAAGTGTCATTTGAATTAAAGCCTTGCTATTGAAAAGCAAAATTATTGACGTTTGAATATTGAAAAATTTAAAACGTTAAAGAACCTCTTAGGCTCGTGGTTTTTTAATACCAAATCAGCAGCCAGTGCTGCAATATACCGAGACTACCACACGCAAACAACCACTGTGTTTGGGTGCTTCCGTCGTTTGGTTGATGTGTTTTATAAGTTTACTGTCGTCAGGCATTCCAACTCAGCACCAAGCAAATCAAATGCTTCCTTTTGCTCTCGCAAATACCGCTGCTTTTGGTAAACATGAATAAGCGTGCCGCTGTTGGATGCGTGATTTAAACAATAGCTAATAGTGCTTTCTGGCACACCCAACAACGCCATAAGAGTGGCACCACTGCGTCGCAGGTCATGATGTGACCAACGACCACCGGGTAAGCGTAATGAGCTACGCACTTCATCCCTTAGCCTGCTACTTCTATCTAGTTCGCTTTCACCATCTTGACGTTGGGATATCTGGAAATTCAAAGCCTTGGGTTTGACGCTGCTATCCGAACGGTGACTTTTAAAAAGAAACGAACTTCCATCGCGAGGGAATGCCAACAGCATCTCGAACTGTTTCTTAGCAAAGCCGGAGAGGTGAATAGTGTGGTCGCGGTTGGATTTGTTTTTATGCGCAGGGATGAACCAAGTGCTGGCGTCCAGATCAATCTCGTGATCTTCGACCGTGCTCATTTCTTCTATGCGAGCTAGCGTAGAAAGTCCAATCCAGATAGAAGCGAAACATTGAGCAGTGATTCCGCAAGGCCCATTGCTTCGTTGCCATAGCTCTGTAATCTCTTCTTGTGAAAGATACCGACTACCCACTACGTCCCGACCACCAACTTCTAGAATGTTGATGGTGGCAATACGGTTCACCGGTAGCCACTCGTGAGCAACAGCGTAATTAAACATCTGGCGCAGATCGCGGAAAACTATGTTTGCTTGTGCCTTGAGACCCTGTGCCACTTGTTTGCGGAGCAGTGACAGTACCCGAGCTCTAGTAACGGCATGAATAGAATCCTTGCCGATGTACGGAAGTACGTGCTTTTCGGTGCGTAACCTGAGTCGGTAAACGCCTCTGGCTCTCCGTCGTAGTTTTATATCTTGTTCAATCCACGTTTCAAACAACTCTTGTACCGTAGTTGGTGCCTCGATTTGCATGGATTGGGGGTCAGTACCGCGCACTAGCGATTCTTTTGCTGCCAGTCCTAATTCTCGTGCGTGGGCTAACGAGACGTCTGGGTAACTGCCCAGTGACTTCTTGGACTGTTTTCCTATAAGGTTCGTGTATCTTAGTATCCAGAGTTTTGCCCCCGAAGGCCGCACCCTCAGATATAGGCCGGAACCGTCAGCTAAAAAGTATTCTTTCTCTTTTGGCTTAGCAGACCTAACTCCACGATCTGTAAGAATATTTGCTGCCATTTGTACCCCTTTTGATAAGTCTAAAAAATGTTGCTGTGAGGGGTACAGTTTAGGGTGCAATTTTGCACGAACTTCTACGTACTTGTATGTACTTCAAAGAATACGAAGTAATGTGTTTTTATAATTAAAACAACTGCTTATGTTCATATGTGACGTGCTAAGAACAACACGTCTTACAACTACCGCGAGTACGCCATGGGCTATGCCTGGGTTCCGGGCAAGCCGGGCCAACTTCCCCAAGGGGTGTTTGTAGAAGATCCTCCTGAGAATTTTTCCAAACAGGATTTCTGGCGTTGGGTCAACGAGGTGGCTGGGTGGAACTTGCTAGGCGAAGATGCCAATCCACTTGCTAGTTCGTACGGGTATAAGTTGGCTCAACCGTTACGAAGTGCCCTGTTGCAGCCTGCTGTAGTGCTGGAGTCCGCAGTGTCTAGGGTGCAGTTAACTCTGCAGGTTGAACAGCTAGCTATGGATCCTATCCTGCGCACCTCTAGTGCGGTAGCCGTGTCGTATGTGGCACCAGCCAAAACGCGGCATAGGCCCAATTTGTTTATGCCGTACTGGCAGCCTGCTTTGGTGCCGTGGGATACGACCAGTGAGGGGGTTCCATGACACAGCGAGGGCAGGCAATGGTAGAGGGCATAGTGCTATTTCCAGTGTTGGTAGCAGTGCTAGTGATGGCACATTGGTTGTTGTATGCGCAGCATGAGAAAAGTCGTCTGCAGTTAGCTGCCGCCCATGGTGCTTTTTTGCGTACCAAACTGTGGTCGGCTGACCTCGCCCTTACTCCCCAGCAACGTAATGCGCTGCAACGAGCGGAAGCCAAAGGTATGCAGTACTCCAGTGAGTCGTATGACTGGGAAATGGGACTACGCAATGAGACATGGGTGTTAGCCGCAGAAGTGCATCTTGAGGATTCTGGGTTGCATCAAAGCCGTATTCAGAAAACGTTGGATCATGCTTTGTTTCCTTCCTTGTCATTACAACAACAGCATGTGGTGCTGGTGGGTAGTGGGGATGCCACGGATGCAACAGCGGTACGGCAACGACTAGAAAAAGCACCACAGTGGTGGGCCACCGCTGCACAGCGTAGCCAGACGCATGTGCAACGTATGGCGAGCTTGGTTTCAGATGTAGATAGCGCTTGGAAGCGTGAAGGGCCTGAGCGTAACTGGCTGCAGCGTTGGGAGCACAGTATCCCCATGCGTTATGAGCAGCAGGAGTAAGCGATGGTGCGCAAGGTTTACCTGAAATGGCGTTATGCAGTGTGCGGTGCAGTCGTGGCATGTATGTGGGTCATGCCGGCGCAGGCACAGTGGCGTACGCCACTGCAGCACATAGAGAAAGTGCTGGGCCTTTATAAAACTGAAGCATTAATTGCTGTGAAGTCAGAGGCATTGTGGTACCACGCGTGGCAAGTAGAGGGAGTAGATATCCCTATTTTGATGCAGCGTTTACAAGAGCAGTACGCAGAATTAGATCGGATTTTTGTGCAGATGCACGAGGTGGTTTGGGAGTCGTCTGCCTCAGTAAATCCGTGTGCATTGCGGCTGCAAAAAATCGCGACGACTCAGGCTTTTTTGTCGCTGAGTTGTATGCGATCACAGCAACCAGTACATCAGCCTTTGTTGAGCCATCCTGCCTTGCAACTGCTTTGGGCGTGGAAAGAAAAGCTGGCAGATAGTGTGGTTGAGCATCAATGGTACAGCGTACAAAAAGGGGTAGAACCTCAGTCTGTATTACAGACGTTGTTGAGTCAAAAGTTTCCGGCGATGAGTATTCACTCAGATCAACATGCGTTGAGTTTTCAACGCGGTGCAGAGCAATGGTTACTGACATGGGTACAGCTAGGCGAGCTCATGGGGGTGTACGTTTTGCGCTGGCAGTAGTGTGACAGTTTCTAGGGGGAGAGAATGCAAAAAGGATGGCGACAGTTGCTGTGGGAGTACAAGGCTACCGTTATTTGGTTACTGCTTTCACTGATGGGGGCGGCATTAGCGGTGTGGTCTAGTGTGCGTTATTTGGACGACAAAAAACAAGAACTAGAGGCCCGTGCAGTGGTGCCTATGGTGCAACGCTTAGTAGCCGCACGAGCGTTACCGGTAGGAGCCTTGTTAGAGAGTGCCGATGTGGCCATACGTGACTTTCCAGAGCATTTAATTAGCAGTGATAGTTTGTCGCCGGACTATTTCCTTTCCATTGAAAATCTGACGTTGGAATACCCACTTGCAGCAGGAGATTTGATTTTGCCGGCTCACGTTAAAGAGTCTGAGCCGGATAGGTTTTCCTCTACGTTGCAATCGGGGCGACGGGCACTAACGATTCCAGCCGATGTACTAAGTTCAGTGGCGGGCTTACTTCAAGCCGGTGACTTGATTGATGTGTATGTGTCTTTTGACTATCAGCGGCGGCGTATTTCATCCCCTTTGTTGCAACGCGTGCGGGTACTAGCGATTAACCGTAATACGGAATACCTTTCCGATAATAGCTATGAAGCCAGCACTTTAACCTTAGACGTCAGTCCGGAAGAGGGAGTGACGTTATTAGCGGCTAGGCAAGCAGGAACGTTAACGGCAATGTTGCGCCCGGTTGGAGATACAGGGTTGTCTGACAGAGCCATCCGGGGTGACTTGGCTGCGCTGTTAGGTATTGCGGTGTCGGCGCCATCCAAAGCCGCAAAATCAGCACCTGTGGTGTATGGCAATCAACAAAATAGAAAGCTGCAAGCCTTAGCCCCTGGTGCAACGGCTATTTCGGCGGCGCGTGCTTTGTTTTCACTGCCTGCGCAGGCTTATGGGATAGAGGGTGTATCGGAACCACAGAACGCGGCAGGTCATGATTGGGGCAATACAGATAGCGGCTTATCTATGCTGCAAGGAGAGGCACATGAGTAAGTACAACAGCGCTTACTTAGCACGCGTGGTTGCCTTGTGTTTGGCGGTGTGCTGGGGGATGGCAATAGCGCAGGCTGAAAGCTGGCAAATGCAGGTAGGAGATATGCGTGTGTTAAACGTGCCTGATTTAGCGCGAGTAGCGGTAGGGGATGGCCATGTGTTGAGTGCGGTAACCACCGAGGAACAAGAGGTGATTGTTTTTGCACGTAATGAGGGTAGCAGCACGGTGCAGTTGTGGCAGCGCAATGGCAATAGTCAGGCCTATCAGGTGGATGTGTTGTCTGCCGGAGTCCGCCAAAGCAAAAATGAGCTTAAACAGTTACTGGCCAAAATTCCTGGCGTGGAAATCAGTGAAGTGGGCGATAAGTTGGTGGTAGAGGCAACACACCTTAGCGATCGTCAGCAAGAGCATTTGGCAGTGTTGGCGAAGCGTTACCCTCAACTTTTGGACTTAAGCGATAGCCAAGGGTGGGATGCCATGGTGCTGCTGGATGTGCAGGTGGTTGAAGTACCTAGAAATGCATTACGCAATTTAGGTACGCGCTGGAGCGACACCACGGAAGGCGGGTTCACCGCTGGTGTCGCATGGGAGCGATCAGCAGGCAGTATAGGCGCCCGACCAGGGGAAACGGTAGTGGCCACAGATATGGGTAGCTCGGCAGTAAAAGGATATTTTGGTATTAATGCTTTGTTGTCTGCACGTATACAAGCGTTGAGTGAAGTGGGGGCCGCTACCATCTTGGCGCAGCCGCAGTTATTAGCCAGAAGTGGGAGTACGGCAGAGTTTTTGGCCGGCGGTGAGGTGCCTTATACCGTGACCGACAATAATGGGAATAACTCCACGCAGTTCAAATCATATGGTGTGTCATTACGGATTACTCCGTTGATACAAAGCTCTGGCGCTGTACGTTCACGCATAGAGGTAGAGGTCAGTTCTATTGATCCTAGTTTATCGGTGCCTAGCGGCCCCTCTCTTAAAACCAGACGTACAGCCACCGAGTTCAATGTGCAGTCTGGGCAAACCCTGATTCTGGCGGGTTTCATCTCCAGAGAAGTCGCTCGCAATCAAGATAGGGTACCAGGCTTGGGCACATTTCCTGGGTTGGGAGCGGCCTTTAGTGCTGAACGTTTTCATAGACAAGAAACAGAGCTTGCCATCTTTGTGACACCTCATATCGTGGAGGCCGATCATCCTGTGATGCAGCAACGTGTACATAGAGCACAAGCCATGGTGGCAGAACAATTCCCTGATGCACCTAGGTTAAATACGGTCATAGAACACAGCGGCAATGACAAGACGCAGCGTCCAGAGTGGGCGTTGCCCGTGCAACCCCTAAGTGCGTTGTTGCAAGAGGCTAACCATGACTGAGAAAAGCTTTACGTTGTGTGGCGAGTATCAAAATGGAGAGCGTTTTGAGTGGCCGTTGCAGGTACCTTGCATCATCGGTAGGGACAACTCTTCTGAACTGGTGCTTAAAGGCTGGCGCATTGCGAAACAGCATGCACGTATTACGCAACATGCGCAGCAGTACTTTGTAGAAGACTGCGGCAGTTTAGCGGGCACCTATGTTAATGGACAGCGTATTACGCAGTATGGCCCCTTAGTAGACAACGATAGTGTGGTGATAGGGTCATGTCAGCTAACGGTAAAAAGTATGGCTGAGCCCAAGCGTGAAAACGCCGTATTGCCATTGTCTGAGCCTAGCGCAGTAGGGAGTGGGTATTACGATGCGTCCTTAGCAGAGCAACGGGCGCAAGCCTTGCTGTTGTCCGAGCATGTCGCAACCTTACACAGCCGTTTGGTGGATGCGTTGGAACTACGTAGAAAACAATACAGCGATATGAATGAGGCCGTGTTGCGCGTTGAGGCAGAGCGGTGTTTACAGCAGTTAATGGTAAAAATTACAGATTTACCACCCTCGATCAATACACAGCAATTGGTGCAAGCTGTGCTAGACGAAGCGTTGGGGTTAGGGCCGCTAGAGGCGCTATTACGCGATCACAACGTGAGTGAAATTATGGTGAATTCACCTACTGAAGTGTTTGTGGAAATTCAGGGGCAATGCAGAGAAAGTGCCGCTGTATTTAGCAGTGAGGCTGCATTGGTTTCTATTATGGAACGTATAGTGTCGCCATTAGGTAGGCGCTTAGATGATGCCTCTCCTATGGTGGATGCAAGGCTAAAAGATGGTTCACGTGTGAACGCTGTGCTGCCACCCATTGCGCTAAAAGGTCCTACGTTAACCATTAGAAAGTTTCCTTCCCGGCGTTTGGTGATGGATGATTTGCTGAGTTACGGAGCGTTAAGCCCATGCATGGCAGAGTTTTTGCGCTGTTGTGTACAGGCTAGGAAAAACGTGGTGGTGGCAGGGGGTACCGGCTCGGGAAAAACAACATTACTCAATGTGTTGACCAATTACATCGCAGTGCATGAACGGGTAGTCACCATCGAAGATGCTGCAGAGCTGCAGTTAAACCTCGCCAATCTTGTGTCATTAGAGTCGCGTCCTGCCAACGTAGAGGGCGAGGGTGTGGTGACTATTAGGGATTTAGTACGTAATGCATTACGTATGCGGCCGGATCGTATCGTGGTGGGCGAGTGCCGAGGCGGAGAGGCCTTTGATATGTTAGCGGCGATGAATACGGGCCATGAAGGGTCGCTGACTACCGTGCATGCCAATACACCACGCGAAGCACTAAATCGGTTAGAAACCTTGGTGCTACTAGCTGGTATGGATTTACCTGTAACGGTTGCTCGTGAACATATAGCGAGCAGTCTAGAAGTGTTGGTGCTGCAAAAACGTTTGCCAGATGGCAGACGTATTATCCATTCCATTACAGAAATCTGCGGGCTAGAGGCTGGGCGTATTCAGTTGCAAGAGTTGTTTGCTGCCGAGGTTTCTACTTCTGGTCAGGTGACATTCAAAGGTCAGGGCTTAATGCCCAGTATTTTTAGCGACCAAATGGAATGGGTGGACCAGAGCTGGTTTAGCAATGTGGCATGAGCATAAGTAAGGAGGGTGGCATGTGGTGGATAGCTGCATTGTTGGGCGTGGTGGTGGCTGCGGCAGCCTTTACGATGGGGATGGCGCCAAAAGTATGGGCTGTGTTTGAGCAAAAAAAGAAACAGGTAGATGCCCAGTCACAAGCCATGCTGGAGTCAGCATATTGGTTTGTAGATGCACGGGCGTTGGCCTTGCTACTGAGTATTGTACTGGGCAGTAGTGCGGTGTTTTTGTGGTGGTTAAGTGGCAGCATCATGATGGCCTGGTTAGCACCAGTGCTATTGCTGATTGTTATACCGCCCTATTTACGCCGTCTACAAAGAAAGCGTCATCTTAAGGTGTGTAGTCAGTTGCCCGAGTTTATACAGTCATTAGCCGCGGCGTCTCGTGCTGGCTTGGGCTTACAAGTGGCGTTTCAACAGTTAGCGCAGCAAAGCCAATCACCTTTACGAGCCGAGCTTGAGCTGTGTTTGCGTGAATTGCGCCTAGGCATAGGTTTGGAGCAAGCCGTCGCTAATTTCTCATATCGTATCCCCCACGAAGGAACGCAGCTCTTAGCCGCTAGTTTAGAGGTGTCGCAGCGTTGTGGTGGGCGTATCAGTGATGTATTAGAGCGTTTGGCGCACAGTTTACGCACGCGTCTTTACTTAGAGGAAAAGGTGAAAACGCTTACGGCTCAGGCGTCATTGCAGGCGTGGGTAATGGCGGCTATGCCGCTGTTAATTGCGGCAGCGCTAAGTTGGATGCAACCAGAACTCATGCAGAGTTTCTGGGCTGAACCTACTGGGTGGGGAGTGGTCACTTTTATTGTTGTGTTAGAAGTAGCTGGTTTACACATGATGCGGAAAATTGCACAGATTAAGGTATAGCGATGCAAGGGTTTTGGGAGTATGCGAGCGTAGTGTGGGTGGCTATTACTGTGATGCTTAGCTTGGTCGGTATAGGCTATGGATTAGCACGCGGGTGGCGGCAAGTGCCTGCTCAGCTCAAGGAAAGAAAAGGGCATGAGTGGGTAGTGTGGTTGTGTCAGATATTGGGGCAACAGGTATGGGCATTATTGCCATGGCAGTGGCGGCATAAGTTAGCGCTTTGGCTGGGTATAGAGCAGCAGTCGTCTATTTTCCTGTTGTTGGGGCGCGTGCTGGGGCAAACCATAGGAGTAATGCTAGCGGTTGCTGTACTGAGTGCGTGGTATAGCGAGCAAGGGGTGAATGGCTACGCTGTGCTTATCGCTGGTGCAATTACCTTGATATTGCCATGGTGGATGCGTTATCAGGAAAGGCAGCGGCGTGTGCATGCGCAACGTTGTCAGTACCCGTTTTTTCTAGATGTGTTGGCGTTATCTGTAGAGTCTGGGGCGGGGGTGATGCTGGCATTGCAAACAGCGTCAGAAAGCCTTCCTGAAGGTGACTTGCAGCGACTACTGCAGCAGGCTCTCTTTAGAATGCGATCCGGCATGAGCAGAGAGCAAAGTTTTGAGCGTTTGGTGCACGACAGTGGTTTAGTTGAAATTGCCGCGTTATCTGCCAATTTGGATAACGCCGTCAAAATGGGGTTGTCGTTAAGTAGTGTTTTGCGGGCACAAGCCGATCAGTATAGGCAAGAGCGTTTCTTACGAGCCGAGAAGCAAGCGTTAGAAGCACCGGTGAAAATGCTCTTCCCCGTGGTGAGCTGCATTTTGCCCTGTACATTCTTGGTGATTGCTTTTCCGTTGGTGATGCAGATTACACAAAGCTTGTTCGAGTAACTCACACGGGGGTGATCAGTGGAGGGGCTTATGCAAAGATATCAGGTCTGGTACATGCAAAGTTTTATGGCACGTTTAGTAGGTATGCACGGTATTGCTAAAGCGTATAGGCAGTGCAGCGTCTTGTTCTTTACGCGTTGCAGTTGGGTGCATACGCTAGGGCTGTATAGCCCGCATGCTGTGCTGTTTCTGGATCTGAATGGAAGAATTCTTAAAGGCCCGCAACCAATGAAGCCCAATCGTATTTATGGCTGTGTAGGGGCTAGGGAGGTGGTAGAGCTACCAGTTGAAGTCTTAACGCTACGCCAATCGGTTCTAGAACAAGAACTGGAAAATTGGTGTAGCGGTGCACAGAGGCGGTAGTCTCAAACAGGGGTTGAGACTACTACGGCTTATTGGTCTGCGTCTTCGTGTTGCGCTGCTGCTTTTAATGCCATGGCGCTAGGGCCAAATACCGTTAGGTAAATGGGGTAGAAGCTACCATACAGCACGGCCAGTATCACCAGACTTAATGGTGTCAGTATCAGTTGCTGCAAGCTAGGCGCAAGGCCAGAAGCCAGTAATACCATATCTAACTGCTGCATAAAAAAGTACAACGCTAACCAGCATAGGCCGTACAGAATGAACGGCAGTTTGTTACGCCAGCAGGCCACCATAGAGTAAAACAGCGCTTGTTTAATAGCGATGTGGTGCCAGCCTATAAGTGCTGGGGCATGCCAGAAAATGGCCGATACCAAGACATAGATGGCCATTAATGCAAACATGGGGGCGCGTAAAGCACGCATGAAGGCTGCTTCATCAACGGGTGTGCCAGGTTCTGGCATCACACTCATGATGCTGTCTACAAATGGAATTGTGGCCAGTAAACCTGCGGCTAAGCAGGCCAACATATACAACGCCCCTAGCTTAATCAACGGGTTGCGTACGTTGGCTGGCCGTAAGGGTGCTGTCCACATCCCCAACTGCATTTGCTGGCCTTTGGCAATGTTGTGACTGGCATTGAGCACAATGAAGGTGAGTGCCGGTGATGCCACCAACAAGGCTATTTGCCCCAACAGCGGTAGCAAATAGCTAAGGTGAATCAGCAAGTTGGTGACCAAGCTCCAAAATAGCATGGCCATGGGTTGGCGCATGAATAAGCGGTAGCCTTCACGCACCCAAAGCCAACCATAGAAAAAGGGCAGGGAAACAGCTTGCATACGGAGTCTCTTAGTCTATAAGTTGAGGTGTGTCCGCACTACGGCGGTTGCGTAGCACACGTTCAAAATGACGCGGATCGTGTGGTTTCAGGGTTTCAGCTTCGCGTGGACGGAAGAAGTCGTACAGTCTAGAAATCCAGAAACGTAACGCAGCGGCTTGTAGTAGGTAAGGCCATGCGTTGTGCTCGGCTTCAGTAAACGGGCGAACAGCGTGGTAGGCCTTTAACCATGCTTGCAATTTAGCGGGGTCAAAGCTGCCATCGTCGCGGTTAATACACCAGTCGTTAACACTGACGGCCACATCAAACAGCCACGTATCGCAGCCCGCAAAGTAAAAGTCGATGAAGCCACCCATTTGTGGGGCATCAGGTGTGCCACTAAACAGCACGTTGTCACGGAACAGATCGCAGTGAGCGGGGCCAAAAGGCAAGCTCTTGTAGGTATCTGTTTGTGCAAACGCGGTTTGTTCGTCTAGCACGGTGAGCAGCAATTCGCGTTGGCTATCATCTAAAAACTCCAGAATGGATGGCACGGTTTGTTGCCACCAAGCTAAGCCGCGCAAGTTGGGCTGATGAATGCTGAAGTCTTTGGCGGCCAAGTGGGCTTTAGCCAAGGTGTCGCCAGCCAGCGCGCAATGGGCTGGGCTAGGATCAGGTTCGTAGCTACCCGGTAACAGGCTAACAATGGCAGTAGGTTTGCCATGCAGGCTGGTAATCAGCTTGCCATTTTTGAGTGCTTGCGGCTTAGGTACAGGAATAGAGCGTTCTGCCAAGTAGTGCATCAACTCAATGTAAAAGGGTAACTGTTCTGCAGTTAACACCTCAAACAGTGTGAGCACGTACTCACCATGCGTGGTGGTCAGAAAATAGTTGGTGTTTTCAATGCCTGCCGAAATGCCACGCAAATTGACCAATTCGCCTAAGTCGTAGGTGCTAAGCAATTGCTGGGCGTCATTGTCGGAAACAGTGGTAAAAACAGCCATAGTATGAAGAGTGCAAAATAGATGAGAAAGCGCCTAAGTATGACGCCAGACTTAACCCTTTACTTTAACCTGTTTGAGGGCATCCCGGGAATAGCTGAAAGGCGGGTTAGCGGCTTTTATTGGTGTTTAGTCGTGGGTATCTAGCGGTGAGGTGGAAAAAGCGGTCGCTATCTGGCGTAAAATACTGTTTTTGCCCCATTTTAAGCAGGTGAGTGTGTGTCAGGACTTCCAAACGTTATAGACAATACGGCGTCTACAGCCAAAGCTGATTGGACGCTTTGCGTAGCCCCCATGATTGATGTAACGGATAAGCATTGTCGTTTATTCCATAGGATGTTGGCCCCGCGCGCACGGCTGTATACCGAGATGATTACCACGGGCGCACTGCAGTACGGCGATGTGCCACGTTTGCTGGACTACGATCAAAGCGAGCACCCTGTGGCGCTGCAGCTAGGGGGCAGTGAACCAGCAGCTTTAGCACACAGTGCCAAACTGGGTGAGCAGTGGGGCTACGATGAAATTAACCTGAACTGTGGTTGCCCGTCTGAGCGCGTACAAAAAGGGGCCTTTGGTGCGTGCTTGATGGCCGAGCCTAACCTAGTCGCCGATTGCGTGAAAGCCATGCAAGATGTGGTCAGCGTACCGGTTACGGTGAAGCATCGCCTAGGGCTGGATTACGAACAAGACTACGGCTTTGCTCAGAATTTTGTGGGCATCTTGTACGAGGCAGGCGTACGTGTGTTCGTGGTGCATGCGCGCAATGCCGTGCTTAAAGGTTTGTCACCCAAAGAGAACCGCGAAATCCCACCGTTGCGTTACGACTATGCACGTCAGTTAGTGAAAGACTTTCCTGATGCCACCTTTGTGTTGAATGGTGGCTTGGCTACTACAGCGGAATCACTGGCAGAACTACCGTCTTTTGCTGGGGTGATGTTGGGCCGTGCTGCATGGCATACGCCTGCTGTATTGCGTGAAATTAGCCAGCATTTATGGCCTGATGATCACTACATGGACGGCACAAGTATTGTGCAGCGTATGTATGAATACGCGCAGCATTTAGTGGCAGAGGGTTTGAATGTGCGTATGGCAGCACGTGCCATGTTGGGGTGGCCACATGGTTTGGCCGGTGCACGTCAGTGGCGCAGAACCTTATCGGATGCTGCTGTTATGAATAAAAATGAACCTGAAGTGCTGTTAGCCGCATGGGAAGCGCTGCAAGCTCGTCAAAACGAGCCCGCAGCGTAGTACATTTAGGCAGTAGGGTTGCCTTGGTCAGACGGCCAGTCGCGAATGTAGGCTTTCAGCATGTTATTTTCAAACTGCTGGGCCTTCACGATGGCTTTAGACATATCGTAGAACGAGATCACGCCCAACAAGGTAGGGCCATCCATAACAGGGATGTAGCGGGCGTGGTTATCTAGCATTAAGCGCTGAACTTCGTCGGCGCTGGTGTTCGGTGTCACGCTAACTGGTGCGTCGTCCATAATGGCGCGTACGGTCGTTGCTTTATTGCCTTTTTGCACATTGTGCAAGTGGCGAATGATTTCCCTAAACGTCAGCATTCCCGCCAATTGGCCATGTTCCATAATCACCAGAGAGCCTACGTCTTGCTCGCTCATAATCTGGATTGCGGTGTCGATGGCCATGTCAGGAGTCGCGGTATAGAGAATATCCCCTTTGACTCGTAAAATTTCACTAACTTTAAGCATACGAGGGCTCCTGTGCTGCATTAAGTGATGTGTGTAATTGTTTTTGTATAGAGACTGAAAGCTCTTCTAGCAACCCTGGCTGTTCAAACACCTGCTGTAAACGCAAAGTGGGGCTGGCTAGCGTAGCATTCAATATTAAGGCTACACCATTGCCCACCTCAGTGCTGGGCTGTGCCCTATTTAATAGGAAAGTGTCAACCAGTGCTGCTAGGTCGGTTTGCGCTGGATCGCAGGCCAAAACCCAGCGTTCTCGGTTCTTTTCTTGGGTGTTAGCAACATATCCCAGCTTTTTAAGCGTAAGCAGAGTACGAGTGAGCTCGTGGGCGTCGTGACCCAAAGTGTCGCTTAATTGCTCCACTGGTATGCCTACTGGTGTGCTGCCACGCTGCTGCCACAGGCAGTGCAGCATGCTGAGTGCGTGTAGGAAAGACTCACCCAGATAGTGTTTTTCAGTAGGGTTACGGTGTCTACGTATATCCGGCAAAATGGCAGCAAACGAAGCACCCAATAGCACGACCAACCACGATAAATACACCCACAGCAAGAAAATAGGAATGGTCGCAAACGCACCATAAATTAAGGTGTAGGTAGGGAATTTGGTGAGGTAGAAGGCAAAGCCTGCTTTCAGCAGTTCTAAGCAGAACGCCACCAGTACACCGCCAGCCAAGGCATCACGCCAACGTACATGGCAATTGGGGACGAAAGTAAACAGGGCGGTAAAGCTTAAGACGGTTAGCAAGAAGGGCAACGCCGATAACAGCAGGGAAAACACAATCCCGAAACTGCTGATATAGCCCATGGACTCTCTAGCCAGCATGGTGGTTGCCCAAAGGCTAGCACCGCCCAAAATCGGCCCCAAAGACAGTAGTGCCCAGTACACCAATAAGCGTTGAGCAAGGGGGCGCTGCGTATTGACCTGCCAAATATCATTCAAGGTGCCATCAATGGTGGAAATCAACATGATGGACGTAATGATCAAAAACAAGCTACCAATGGCAGTAAGGCTAGAGGCCTTGGCTGCAAACTGGTTTAGGTAAGACATGATAGTGTCAGACACGGCCTCGGGCATAAGATTTGTAGTGAAGAAGTTTTCTAAGGCTTCACGAAAATCAGAGAAAAGAGGGAAAGCCGTGAACAGTGACAGCACGACAGCAAGTAGGGGTACAGCCGCCAGAATAGTGGTGTACGTTAAGCTGGATGCCACTTGAGTCAGACGCCTTTGTGCCATGCATTGCAGCATAACGCTCGCTAACTCACGCTTTTTGCGCTGAGGTTGGCCAGAAGGGGGCGTCGTTTTAGCCTTCTTCGCCATAGCATCAACAGAAGGGGACGGTTGGTTGGTCATGGTAAAAATCATCCGGCAGACTTCAAGCAATGTGTAGGGTTTTAACCCGCCTTAGGCGATAATACCAGTATGAATGCTCAATTAAATCCCGTTTTACATCGTGTTGCCGCTGCATCCTTAATAGGACTAATCATCTTATCTTTGGTTTGGGAAATGTGGCTGGCTCCGTTGCGACCCGGTGGGTCATACTTGGCGCTTAAAGTATTGCCGTTAATTTTGCCGCTGCCCGGTATCTTGCGAGGCAAGATCTACACGCTGCAGTGGTCTTCCATGTTGATCTTGCTGTATTTCATGGAAGGTTGTGTACGTGCGTGGTCAGACCCTAATCCGGTGTCTGTGTATTGCGCTATTGTGGAAATCGTGTTGTCCACGGTGTTTTATTTCTGTGCGATTTTCTATTTGCGGCCCGCTAAGAAAGCCGCCAAAGCACGCGCCAAACAAGCTGAAGCCGCTGCGGCTGCCAAGGAAGTGTAATCATGAATACAGTGGCGTCCACGCTAGACGAGTTGCAGGTCAGTAATGGGTTTGCTACGTCGTTGTCATCGTCCTTTTATACGTTGTTACCCGCTTCGGGTTTGCGTGAAGCACAGTTACTGCATGCCAACGAAGCGCTCGCGCAGCGCTTAGGGATTAGTCATGCTTTACTGCATTCACCAGCGTTCGTAGAGGTGTTGTCAGGTAATGCGCCGTTGCCGGGCGGACAAAGCTTAGCGGCGGTATACAGTGGTCACCAGTTTGGTGTGTGGGCAGGGCAGTTAGGCGACGGGCGCGCGCATTTGTTGGGCGCTATTGATGGGCCAGAGGGGGCTCAAGAACTGCAGCTAAAAGGTTCAGGACTAACCCCGTATTCACGTATGGGTGATGGCAGGGCGGTAATACGTTCGTCGGTGCGCGAGTATTTAGCCAGCATCGCCATGAAAGGCTTGGGTATTCCTACGACGGAAGCGCTAGCGATTGTGACCTCGCCTGTGCCGGTGTACCGCGAAACCGTAGAGCGTGCGGCGATTGTGACGCGTGTTGCCCCCAGTTTTGTGCGTTTTGGTTCCTTTGAACATTGGCTAGGCCATCCAGAGGAAATGCAGAGCTTACTGCATTACGTAGTACAGAATTTTTATCCCGCTTTGTACAAACAAAGTGAAGATCACGCCGAGTTGGCGCGTTTGCTGCTTACTGAAGTGACCAAGCGCACCGCTTACTTGATGGCTGATTGGTTAACAGTGGGCTTTTGTCATGGTGTGATGAACACTGACAACATGTCTATTTTGGGTTTGACGCTGGATTTTGGTCCCTTTGGCTTTATGGATGCATTCCAAGCCAACCATATTTGTAATACCACCGACCAGCAAGGACGCTATGCTTGGAATCAGCAGCCTTCTGTAGGGCATTGGAACTTATACCGATTAGCCAGTGCCATGACCACCTTAGGCGCAACACCTGAGACACTTAATCCGGTGTTGCAGCAATACGAGGGCTGGTTTTTAGAACGTTACCGCGAGAACCTGTGTCGCAAAATGGGGTGGCAAGCATGGTTGGAAGGCGATACAGAGCTTGTTGATGAGTGGTGGCGTTTGCTGCATCGTGACCAAGCCGATTTCAGTTTGAGCTTCCGCGCTTTAGCGTGGGCAGAAAAACACCCTGAGGCTTTCTTGCAATGTTTTCACGATCAAGATCAGGCGCGTGCTTGGGTAGATAAATACCGTGTGCGACTAGAGGCCGATCAACAAACCACAGTCCAACGACAACTCGCGATGAGTGCAGCGAACCCGCTGTATGTGTTGCGTAACTACTTGGCGCAGCAAGCCATTGCGGCGGCTGAAAAAGGTGATGCCTCGGTATTGTCTGACTTATTTACGGTGTTAAGTAACCCGTTTGAAGAGCGTTCTGGGTACGAACGCTACGCTGAAGTCCCGCCACCCGAGGCGCAGTCTGTCGCCTTGAGTTGCTCTTCCTAGCTTGTGCACGGTGCATGCTCCGGGCTTTAATGCCATAATTCTGCTTTCGATTGGTCTATAAACCGTACTGTTTATGTCTGCAAATACTTTAGGTAGCTTATTTCGTGTAACGAATTTTGGGGAGTCTCACGGCCCAGCCATTGGTGCTGTGGTAGATGGCTGTCCGCCCGGATTAGAACTGAGTGTTGAAGATATTCAGCTAGAACTAGACAGACGTAGACCAGGTACGTCGCGCCATGTAACGCAGCGTCAAGAAGCCGATCAGGTGGAAATTTTGTCGGGCGTATATGAAGGCAAAACGACGGGTGCGCCTATTGCGTTGTTGATTCGTAATACGGATCAGCGCAGCAAAGACTACGGCAACCTGCTAGATACCTTCAGACCTGGCCATGCCGATTACACCTACTGGCGTAAGTACCAGCATCGCGATCCACGCGGTGGTGGTCGTTCTTCAGCTCGTTTAACAGCCCCTACGGTAGCGGCAGGTGCGATTGCGAAGAAATGGCTGGCAGCGGAATTCAAAACCGTAATTCGTGGTTACATGAGCCAGCTAGGCCCTATCGTGATTCCATTCAAAAGCTGGGACGATGTGCCTAACAACCCGTTTTATGCAGCCGATGAATCGGTAGTGCCTGAACTAGAAGCCTTTATGGACGCCTTGCGTAAAGATGGCGATTCCATCGGTGCGCGCATCGAAGTGGTTGCTGAAGGTGTACCTGCCGGTCTGGGCGAGCCTATTTATGGCCGTTTGGATGCGGATATTGCGTATGCCATGATGGGGCTGAATGCCGTTAAAGGCGTAGAGATTGGCGCTGGCTTTGAAAGCGTGTCGCAGCGTGGCTCGGAGCATGGTGACGCCATTTTGCCAGACGGTTTTGCCACTAACCACGCCGGTGGTATTTTGGGCGGTATTTCGTCAGGCCAAGACATTCGTGTGTCCTTGGCGATTAAGCCTACCTCTAGCATTCGCATTAAGCGTCCCTCTATTAACCAGCAGGGCGAGGCGATAGAAGTACAAACCTTGGGTCGTCATGATCCTTGCGTGGGTATTAGAGCAACGCCTATTGCGGAAGCACTGTTAGCCATTGTGCTCATGGATCAGGCTCTGCGCCAACGCGCTCAATGTGGGCAGTGGTAAAGGGGTACTGCGTATGAACCTGCTCAAGCTATTGCGTAAAGCATGTGTGATTGCGGCGGCAAGCGCCACCGTGATTCTTACTGGTTGTGCAGCGATTGACACCACATCCAGTGGCGTTGTCGGTATACAACGTAAGCAATACATGTCCAGCTTTGTGCCCGAGCAGGAACTCACTTTAGCTGCTGCCCAGAACTACAACGAAACGCTGGCACAGGCTAAAGCGCAAGGCGCGTTGTCGCCTGATGCGGCTCAGGTTCGTAGAGTGCGAAACATTTCGGCAAAGCTCATTAACCAAGTGCCTATATTCAGGCCTGATGCGTTGCAGTGGGATTGGCAAGTTAACGTTTTAAAGTCCGACGAGCTCAATGCGTGGTGTATGCCCGGCGGAAAAATGGCGGTGTACACCGGCTTAATAGACCATCTTAAAGCAACGGACGATGAACTTGCTGCGGTGATGGGGCATGAAATTGCCCATGCATTGCGTGAGCACTCTCGCGAGCAGATGTCGCACAAAATGGGCACCAGTATTGGTTTAGCGATTTTGTCAGCGGTCGTAGGGTCGCAAGCCGTGGGTGAGTTGGGTGGTTCGTTAACAGATGTGATGTTCCATTTGCCTAATAGCCGTACGCACGAGGCTGAAGCCGACTTAATCGGTGTGGAGCTTGCCGCGCGTGCTGGGTATGACCCCAGAGCGGCCATTAGCTTCTGGGAGAAAATGATCAGTATGTCGGGTGTGAATGGTAACGAGTCTGACCTGTTGTCTACGCATCCATCACCACAAAGCCGTATAGATGAGTTGCGCGTCGCAGCGGAACTGGTCATGCCTTTGTATTTGGAAGCAAAAAAGCAGTAGGGTGATGGCTCACCAATTACAGCGGGTTTTGGGTTGATCTCAAAACCCGCTTTGTGTTTTTAGTGCTTAGGCTGGTACTACCAATACTAGTATAACTAATGGCCTTGTGCTGGTTTTACAGACGGGCATAATGAATTCATCGCGAAATAACAGCGTTTCGCTTGTTCTGATTGATTGAGAGTCTGTTATGGCAAAAACTTTATACGACAAGCTGTTTGACAGCCACGTGGTGCACCGTGAAGAAGACGGCACCTGTTTGCTCTATATCGACCGCCAGTTGCTGCATGAAGTAACTAGTCCCCAAGCCTTTGAAGGGTTGGAACTGGCTGGCCGCAAGCCTTGGCGTATCAGTGCCAACCTAGCCGTAGCAGACCACAACGTGCCAACTACCTCGCGTGCAGAAGGGATCGCTGATCCTATCTCTAAATTGCAGGTAGATACGCTGGAAGACAACTGCCAGAAATTCGGCGTGACCTTGTTTGACATGGACGACCAGCGCCAAGGTATCGTGCACATCATTGGCCCTGAGCAAGGTGCGACATTGCCCGGCATGACCATTGTGTGTGGCGACTCGCACACCAGTACACACGGTGCAATGGGGGCATTGGCCTTTGGTATCGGTACATCCGAAGTTGAGCACGTATTGGCTACCCAAACCTTGCTGATGAAGAAAAGCAAGAGCATGTTGGTAGAGGTCAACGGTGATTTGCCAGCAGGCTGTACTGCTAAAGACTTGATCTTGCACGTAATCGGTGTGATCGGTACGGCAGGTGGTACAGGCTACGCCATCGAATTTGGCGGTTCGGCTGTGAAAGCGTTAAGCATGGAAGGCCGCATGACCGTGTGCAACATGGCAATCGAAGCCGGTGCACGTTCAGGTATGGTTGCCGTAGACGATAAAACGGTTGAGTACTTCCGTGGTCGCCCTTATTCACCTAAAGGTGAGCAATGGGATCACGCGGCTGAGTACTGGAAGACGTTAACCAGCGATGAGGGTGCTCAGTTTGATGCGGTGGTACGCATCGATGCGGCTGACATCAAGCCTCAATTGACATGGGGTACGTCGCCAGAAATGGTGTTGCCAGTAGACGCTAACGTTCCTGATCCTAAAAATGAGCAGGATCCTGTACGTCGTGAAGGTATTATTCGCGCGTTGCAGTACATGGGCTTAGAGGCTAACCAGCCATTGACCAGCATTGCGATTGATAAAGTGTTTATTGGTTCCTGTACTAATGCACGTATCGAAGACTTGCGTGCCGCCGCAGAAGTGGCCCGTGGTCGCAAAGTTGCGAAAAACGTGAAACAAGCCATTGTCGTGCCCGGTTCTGGTTTGGTGAAATTGCAGGCTGAACAAGAAGGCTTAGACAAAATCTTTGTTGAAGCGGGTTTCGAGTGGCGTGAGCCTGGTTGTTCTATGTGTTTGGCGATGAACGCCGACCGTTTGGAACCCGGTGAGCGCTGTGCCTCTACCTCCAACCGTAACTTTGAAGGTAGGCAAGGTCAGGGCGGTCGCACCCACTTGGTCAGTCCAGCGATGGCTGCTGCTGCGGCAGTCGTGGGCAGTTTTGCCGATGTACGTGAATTGAGTCAGGAGCACTAATCATGCAAGCGTTTACCACTCACAAAGGAATGGTTGCACCGTTGGACCGCGAGAACGTGGACACCGACTTGATCATCCCTAAACAGTTTTTGAAGTCCATCAAACGTACCGGCTTTGGTCCAAACTTGTTTGACGAATTGCGTTATCTGGATCATGGCGAACCGGGTATGGACAACAGTAAGCGTCCGTTGAACCCCGAGTTCGTGTTGAACCAGCCTCGTTACCAGGGTGCGTCCATCTTGTTGGCGCGTAAAAACTTTGGTTGTGGTTCTAGCCGTGAGCACGCGCCATGGGCATTGTTGCAGTACGGTTTTAGAGCCATTGTTGCACCATCGTTTGCGGATATTTTCTTCAACAACAGTTTCAAGAATGGTTTGTTGCCCATTATTTTGCCTGAAGACGTAGTCGCAAAATTGTTTGATGCGGTACAGGCTAAAGAAGGCTACGAGTTGAATATCGATCTGGAACGTCAGAAAGTGATTGCTGAAGACGGTCAAGAGTACGGTTTTGAGATTGATGCCTTCCGTAAACAAAGTCTGTTGAAGGGCTTGGACGAAATAGGCCAAACCTTGCAAAAAGCAGACACCATCAAGGCGTTTGAAGCACAACGTTTGGCGCAACACCCTTGGTTGGTAGGTAATCCATCCGCATAAACAACCCCGCACGGCTGCTAGCCAGCCGTGTCGCTTGCTTCGTAGGAAGTGGGCAGCAGAACACAGTGTGAACAGCGCACGGTTCGTTACAACACCACAGGAAAACGTATGTCTACAAAAATCGCAGTATTACCCGGTGATGGCATTGGTACCGAGATTACGGAACAAGCCGCGCGCGTTCTAACCGCTTTGGGGTTGGATCTTGACTTGCAACACGCACCCGTTGGTGGTGCTGCCTATGACTTGCATGGACACCCTTTGCCACCGGCTACGCTGGAATTGGCGAAGTCCTCGGCAGCGGTGTTGTTCGGTGCGGTAGGCGACTGGAAATACGACTCCTTGGCTCGTGAACTGCGCCCAGAACAAGCGATTTTGGGTTTGCGTAAAGCCATGGGCTTGTTTGCCAACTTCCGTCCCGCCATTTTGTACCCACAATTGGCCAATGCGTCGTCGTTGAAACCAGAAATCGTTTCGGGTCTGGATATTTTGATCATCCGTGAATTGACGGGCGATATTTACTTTGGCCAGCCGCGTGGCGTGCGTACCGTGAGCGAAGGTAACTTTGCCGGTGAGCGTCAGGGTTTTGACACCATGCATTACGCCGAAAGCGAAGTGCGTCGTATTGCGCACGTGGCTTTCCAAGCTGCTCAAAAACGCCAAGGCAAATTGTGCAGCGTTGATAAAGCCAACGTGTTGGAAACCTCGCAATTCTGGCGCGACATCATGATCGATGTAGCGAAAGAGTACCCTGATGTTGCATTGAGCCACATGTATGTAGACAATGCGGCCATGCAACTGGTTCGTGCACCAAAAGAATTCGACGTAATCGTGACGGGTAATCTTTTTGGTGACATACTATCAGACGAGGCAGCAATGTTGACGGGATCCATCGGCATGTTGCCTTCTGCGTCCTTGAATGCTTCGCAACAAGGTCTGTACGAGCCTAGCCATGGTTCCGCCCCAGATATCGCTGGTCAGAACAAAGCCAACCCCTTGGCAACGATCTTGTCGGCAGCGATGTTGCTGCGCTACTCACTGAATGAAAACGCTCAGGCAGTACGAGTAGAAAACGCAGTACGCAAGGTGTTAGAGCAAGGGCTACGTACAGCAGACATCTACGAAGCAGGTACACAGTTAGTGGGTACC
This sequence comes from Paenalcaligenes sp., assembly GCA_052103955.1. Classification (GTDB taxonomy): domain Bacteria; phylum Pseudomonadota; class Gammaproteobacteria; order Burkholderiales; family Burkholderiaceae_B; genus Paenalcaligenes. The sequence continues at coordinate 26,191 of JBQELO010000008.1, forward strand.
CGCGAAATGGGGGATGCAGTGCTTAAGGCATTGGATTAATTTGGTTTTTAGGTGATTATTCATGAAACAAGCGGTAGGCCTAGTCGGTTGGCGTGGCATGGTGGGCTCAGTCCTCATGCAACGCATGCGCGAAGAAAACGATTTCTCACGATTTGAGCCGGTATTTTTCTCTACCAGTAATGCTGGTGGAGCAGCACCGGAATGGGCAGAAGGCGCAGGCGCCTTGCAAAATGCCTACGATATTGAAAGCTTGAAAAAGCTGCCAATTATTGTGACGGCTCAAGGCGGGGATTACACCAAAGAGGTGTATGGTAAGTTGCGCGCAGCCGGTTGGACTGGTGTTTGGATCGACGCAGCCAGCACATTGCGTATGGACGACAGCTCCATCATTGTGCTGGACCCTGTGAACCGCGACGTCATCGACGCTGGTTTGGCTAAAGGCGTTAAACAGTTTATCGGTGGTAACTGTACCGTTAGCTGTATGTTAATGGGCTTGGGCGGTTTGTTTAAGCACAACTTGGTTGAATGGATGACCTCCATGACATACCAAGCCGCATCGGGCGGTGGTGCTCAGCACATGCGCGAATTGCTGACACAGTTTGGCGATTTGAACGCTGCTGTAAAAGCACAATTGGATGATCCCGCATCGGCTATTTTGGACATCGATCGTGGTATTTTGCACAAGCAGAAAGATCCTAGCCTAAGCAGCGTGCAGTTTGGCGTACCACTGGGTGGTAGCTTGATTCCTTGGATCGACTCCGATCTGGGTGATGGCATGTCCCGCGAAGAGTGGAAAGGCGGCGTTGAAACCAACAAAATTTTGGGTCGCCAAGGCCAAGATCACGTTGTGGTGGATGGTTTATGTGTGCGTATTGGTGCATTGCGTTGCCATAGCCAAGCACTGACCATCAAACTGCGTAAAGATGTACCGCTGGATGAAATCAACGACATCATCGCTAACACTAGCGACTGGTCCAAACTGATTCCAAACGAGAAACAGGCCACGATGGAGCAACTGACTCCTATCGCCGTGACCGGTACGATGGATATTCCAGTGGGCCGTGTGCGCAAGTTGGGCATGGGTCCTGAGTACATCAGCGCCTTTACCGTAGGTGATCAATTGTTGTGGGGTGCTGCAGAACCGCTGCGCCGCATGCTGATGATTACCCTGGGAGAGCTGTAAATGAGGCCTAGCCGTGTATCGTTGCGTACTGTAAGTTCACTTGCATTGGCATCAATGACGGCTTTGGCTGCGACGGCGTCGCATGCAGTAGAGGTGGGCAGGGCCCGCCTCTTGTCGCCACCGGCGCAGCCACTGGTGTTAAGTGTGGCATTGCGGGATTGGAAGCCCGATGAAACACTTAGCATCCAGTTCCCTGAAAAGGAACAATGGCAGCAGGCGGGGTTAACCCCGCCCGTTGCGTTAGAGGGCTGGCAGATTGAACTGCAACCTCAGCGTTCACAAATTATCGTGCGTAGCCCGCAGGCAGTGGATGCCAAGGTGATTGATGTCTTGCTAGACATTCAATCGTCTTCAGGGTTACAGCGCCACCAAGTCAGTGTGGTGAATGCCGCTAAAGTGGCAGAGTCCTTGCAATTACCCAGTGCCTCACCAACAGGTACGCGTGACTACAGCACCCCCAGTGCCGCAACCAGCACAGTGACACCCAATACGGGTAGTTATCAGGTGCGCAATGGTGACACCTTAGGGGCAATTGCTGCGCAGCGTACACCGGCAGGTGTAAGCACATACCAATACATGGCTGCCTTACTGGCCGCGAACCCTCATGCATTTCAGCATGGCAATATGAACCTGCTTAGGGCAGGCAGCACGTTGCAAGAGCCTACAACTGAGCAACTGCAAGCCTATAGCGATGCAGAAGCCAGAAAGATGTTTGGCGATCAAGCGCAGTGGTTTGCTCAGTACAAACGGCAGTTGGCTGAGAATAAGTCGCCAGCATTGGCAGTAGCAGAGGCTACCACAGGGGTAACGCGTCCTGTTGAGTCCGCCGCACCGGCCAAGTTATCAGCCAAAGGTGATTCGCTAACACTAAGTACGGAAAGCTGGGCGGATAGTGTGAAGCAGGATCAGGCGGTAGCTACGGTGCAAGCCCTTAGTAACACCGCCGAAAACATAGAACAATTAGAAGAAAACGTACGCCAGCTTGCGTCGGCAGTCAGCGAGAACGAAGCACGTGCTTCTGATCCCGCTAACAATGATGTCGCAGCAACGACAGCGACTACGAGTGCTGCAGCACAGAGCAGTGAGTCCACGACTACTGATACTGCAACTACGCCCTCGGGTACGGGCGAGGTAGACAAAAACGACGCTAAGGCCAGTGCCTCAATGGCAGAGCCAGCCGAAAAAAACACATCATCAATTACTGATACGGGTAGTACTTTGTCTTGGATTCAAGAGCATTTGCTCATTGTGATGTCAGCCTTGCTGGCCTTGATTGTCATTATTACTGTTTGGGTTTTGCGTCGCGCTAACAATAGCCGCGCTGAAATTGATTCTCCCGCTCCGGTGACGCCGGAAATGGTGCGCGAGAAACTAGAAAAAATTAATCTAGATCTAGATGTACCGCCTTCTGATGAGCCAACGCCTTCGGAGCGCAAGCCTTCATGAGTCGTGTAGCACTGGGCATATGCTATGACGGTAGTGCATGGTATGGATGGCAACGGCAACCCGTGCTTCCATCGGTACAGTCAGAGTTAGAAAAGGCATTATTGAAATTTGTAGGGCAGCCAGTAGCGGTATGCTGCGCGGGCAGAACAGACCGAGGGGTGCACGCACTAAATCAAGTGGTGCATTTAGACCCGCCTGTAACACGTTCTACGCAAGCATGGGTCAGTGGCTTAAATGCTTTTTTGCCTAGCTCTATTTCTGTGCAGTGGGCGCAAGAGGTGGATGAAAACTTCCATGCTCGCTTTTCTGCCAGACAACGTACGTATTTTTATGTGCTGCGCGAAGCCAATGTACGCTCTCCCTTATTAGATGGGAAAGTAGGCTGGGTATTCCGCCCGTTGGACTTAGCGCGCATGCGCCGTGCCGCAGAACTTTTTGTGGGCACACACGATTTTAGTAGTTTTAGATCAACGGATTGCCAGGCCAAAAGCCCGGTAAGAGAAATCTACACCATAGACATACAACAGTCGGGTAGTTTCTATGTATTCCGTTTTGTGGCCAACGCGTTTCTCCATCATATGGTGCGTAACCTGATGGGAACATTGCTCTACGTGGGCTATGGCCGCCTCGATGCTTCCGATATACCGACTCTGATCGAGCGGCGTGATCGGCAGTATGCTCCTCCTACTTTTGCACCAGACGGGCTATACCTAGCTGGCGTAAAGTACGAAGAGGCGGTACAACTGCCAATGCAGGATCCATTGACGTTGTTCCAGCAGCATTTGGGGCCATGGATAATCCCAGCGCGACCTGAGCCTGAAGACCCAGGTGTCGCATGATTAATCGTGGTGAATGGTAGGGACTTTCATCATTATTACGAGGTGGGTGTAGCCGCTTGAGATCCACTCTGGCTCATTCATCATCATTATTTTTATGACATTGTTATTACGTCTATCGCAACTGATCGACCGCCTGAATACCGTGGTGGGGAAATCGGTTGCTTGGCTCACACTGCTAGTAGTACTGGTCAGTGCGGGCAACGCCATTGTGCGTAAAGTGTTTGGCGTCAGTTCCAATGCGTGGTTGGAGCTGCAATGGTATTTGTTTGGCGCTATCTTTTTGCTGGCGGCAGGCTATACCTATTTGCTCAATGAACATGTGCGTGTGGATGTGCTGGCTCAGCGCTTCTCTCGCAAAACCCAAGTGTATATAGAAATTTTCGGTATTCTGTTTTTCTTGTTGCCGGCATGTATCTTGGTGTTCTGGTTAGCGATTCCTTACTTCTGGCAGTCTTACGAAACTATGGAGCTTTCCTCTAACACAGGGGGATTGATTCGTTGGCCCGTAAAACTGTTAATTCCTATAGGCTTCGCACTGCTGATTTTGTCTGGTGTATCCAGACTAATACGCTTGTTTGGCTTTTTGGCTGGCAAATGCGAGGATCCATTGGCACCACCTACACCAGGTGAGGCAGAACTGGAAATTGCTGAAGATATTCGCAAAGTGGCAGAAGAAAACGACAGACGCCAGCTTGAGCGACTACAACAAAAACAGAATAGGAATTGATCATGATGGAATTTGTCGTGGCAAACATTGCACCCATCATGTTTGTCAATTTGATTATCTTTTTGCTGTTGGGTTTTCCGGTTGCCTTCACCTTGGCGGCAACGGGTGTGCTGTACGGTTTATTTGCGATTGAACTGAACTTGATGCAGCCTGCGCTGTTTCAGGCCTTACCGCAGCGTATATTCGGGATTGTGGCGAACGACACTCTGTTAGCCGTGCCGTTCTTTACGCTCATGGGCCTGATACTAGAACGTTCAGGCATGGCGGAAGACTTGCTCGATACCATAGGCCAATTATTTGGCCCGTTGCGCGGTGGTTTAGCCATTGCGGTGGTACTGGTAGGGGCGATGTTGGCAGCTACCACTGGCGTGATCTCGGCCTCGGTGATTTCCATGGGCCTGATTTCCTTGCCTATTATGTTGCGCTACGGTTATGACCGTCGGTTAGCAACAGGGGTAATTGCCGCGTCGGGTACGTTGTCGCAGATTATTCCACCGTCTATCGTGTTGATCATTCTGGCTGACCAGTTGGGCCGATCAATTGGCGATATGTACCGTGGCGCGATGTTGCCAGGTTTGTTATTGGCACTGTCCTACATTGTGTATGTAGTGATTGTGGCCATCGTACGCCCCAATAAAGTCCCTGCATTGCCTGAAGAAGCACGTGTATATATTGAACCTAATGGTTCTCGTGGTTTGAAATCACTGCTGGTATTAACCGTTGTGGCAGCGTTGGCAGCGCACTTTGGCTCCATGCATTATTTCAGTACCCATCCAAGCATTCCTATTGATGAGCACGTAGTCATCATCATGATGCTGTGGGGGGCTACCGCATGGATTATCGCCATGTTAAATCGTGTGTTGAAGCTCAACATGCTGTCGCAAATCGCCGAGCGCGTCACCTTCGTGATGATTCCACCGCTGTTCCTGATCTTCTTGGTATTGGGGACCATCTTTATTGGTGTAGCCACACCAACTGAAGGCGGAGCGATGGGCGCGGTGGGGGCGGTGTTGATGGCGGCTTCGCGTAGACGCTTGTCGTGGACGCAATTGAAGCAAGCCATGACAGCAACGACTCAGCTATCGTGCTTCGTGGTGTTCATCTTGGTGGGTTCCACTATCTTCACATTGAGCTTCCGTGGCATTAATGGCGATTTGTGGGTGGAAAGCCTGCTGATCGATCTGCCGGGTGGTGAGTGGGGCTTCCTGATCTTCGTCAGTGTATTCACCTTCTTGTTGGCATTCTTCCTGGACTTCTTTGAGCTGGCGTTCATTATTGTGCCGCTCTTGGGCCCAGTGGCTGACAAGATGGGGATTGACCTGATCTGGTTTGGTGTGTTGTTGGCGGTGAATATGCAAACCTCCTTCATGCACCCACCCTTTGGTTTTGCGTTGTTCTTCTTGCGTTCTGTAGCCCCTAAAGAGGACTACACCGACGTAGTAACAGGTCAACGTATCGCTAAAGTCACCACGGGCGATATTTATTGGGGTTCTGTACCATTCATCTTTATCCAAGTACTGATGATTGTGGTGGTACTGGTATTCCCAGGCATTGTGACCCATTACAAAGGTAATGAAGTCATGATGGATGAGTCCACGGTGGAGTTCGGTGTGGACGATGTATACGGTTCGGATTCCTATGGTGATCCGTTTGGTTCCGATGCAGGTAATGCGTTTCAGTAAATAGTGGTTAACACATGAGTATGGGCAAAATACGGGTGAAAATGTGCGGTTTCACCCGTTCAGAGGATATCACCGCTGCCGTAGAACATGGGGCCGATGCAGTTGGCTTCGTGTTCTACGCATCAAGTAAACGTTTTGTGAGCCTAGAGCAGGCGGCGGCGTTGCGTCGTCAAGTACCTGCTTTTGTCTCGGTAGTGGCTTTGTTCGTGAATCCCGAACCTCGCTACGTTAAAGACGTGTTGAAGGTGGTGCAGCCCAACTTATTGCAATTCCACGGCGATGAAAGCGTGGCCTTTTGCGAGTCATTTTCGCACCCCTACCTTAAAGCGTTTAGGGTAGGGGGGCCACACAGCAGCAGTGCGCGTGCCGTGTGGGAGCAGTGCAAAGACTACCAAAGCGCCAGTGGCTGGTTGTTTGATAGCTATAGCCCTGCCTATGGCGGCACAGGTGTACGCTTTGATACTGCATTGCTAAACGAAGTACATAAACAGCCTACAGCACGCCCTGTGATCTTAGCAGGCGGTTTGGATGCGTTGAATGTAGGCGCGGCCATCCAAGACGTGCGTCCTTTTGCGGTAGATGTCAGCAGTGGCATTGAACAAGCGCCTGGCGAGAAATCCAGTTTGCGCATGCAAGCCTTTATGCAGCAATGCAACCTTTACTGTTAATGGGGGTCTGATCCTGTTGCACTTAAGGTTTACGTGAGCAGGAAATGAACTCTATAACAATTGGTCCTTTTGCATTAAGCACGCCTCTTTTTATTATCTTACTAACGCTGCTGTGCTCAGTGTCGTTGGCGTGGCTGCTTGAAAAAAAATATCAGGTCAAAATAGAAAAATCAGTCTGGCAGACTGCTGTAGCCGGACTGATTGTGGCGCGCGTGGTGTTTGTAGGCCAGTATTGGGAGCAGTATCAAGATCATTTACTAGTCGTGCTAGACATACGGGATGGAGGATTTTCCGTCTATGCCGGTTTGTTTGCATCGCTGTTGATGGCGCTATACCTAGGGGTTAAAAGCGTAGGGCAGCAGCGCATGACCTTTATCTTGACGGTGATGACTGCCGTAGTCATAGGGGGCAGCACCTTTTTGTGGTTAGGTGTCTATAAGAAAGAAGCGCTGCTTTTGCCACTGCAAACTCAATTGCATAACCCGTGGGCTACAGCGGCAGATCAACAAGTGGTCACACTGGAAAATTTTAGCGGCCAGCCCATGGTGATTAATTTGTGGGCCTCATGGTGCCCGCCGTGTAGGCGCGAAATGCCGGTGTTTGAAGCGGCTCAAAATGCATATCCGAACTTGAACTTTATTTATGCCAATCAGCAAGAAAGGGCTGAAACGGTAGATGCGTTCTTATCAGAGCAGCAATTGAATTTACAGCACGTGCTGTTGGATAGCGATGCCGAGCTGGCTAGGTTTGCTCGCAGCAGGGGGCTTCCCACAACGTTGTTCGTAAACAGTGATGGCAGTGTGCAAGCCATCCGTATGGGGGAAGTCTCCCGTGCGACCTTAACGCAATATATAGAGCAGTTGCGTTAAGCAGTGTGTTCAGCTTGTTGTTTGTGTTTTAACGCGTAGTGGTTGGCCATCACCGCGCAAGCCATAAGCTGTACCTGATGGAAAATCAACAACGGCAACAACATAGGGCCAATGATGCTGGCTGGGAAAAGTACTTGAGCCATGGGTACGCCTGTGGCCATACTTTTCTTAGAAGCACAAAACACAATAGTGATTTCATCGGGTAAGTCGAAATTTAAGCGACGTGCAATCCAGCGGGTGCCAAACAAAATCACAAACAATAGCAGCAAGCACACAATGGTCAGAGCCAGCAGCGACAAGGGGTGTACTTCTGCCCACAAACCACCTACCACTGAAGCACTAAATGCGGTGTACACCACCAGCAAAATAGAACCCTGATCGATATTTTTTAGCCAGTTCTGGTTGCGTGTGACCCAATGGCCAATAAAGGGGCGCATTAAGTGACCCACTACAAAAGGCAGCAGAATTTGCAGACTGATTTTGACTACCGTGTCGGTCATGTCAATTTCAACCTCAGTTTCTAGCAGCAGTTTTAACAGTAGTGGTGTTAACACAATGGCAAAAATGCTAGATGCCGATGAGCTGCAAATAGCGGCTGGCACGTTACCTTTAGCGATAGAGGTAAAAGCAATAGCGGATTGCACTGTACCTGGCAACACACACAAATACAGTATGCCCGCAGCAAGCTGTAAACCTAATATAGGTACTAAAACAGGTTGTGTGGCCCAGCCTATCAGCGGAAACAGTAAAAACGTGCAGCTAAATACCACGGCGTGCAAACGCCAGTGCGTAGCACCCGCAATAATGGCTTCGCGGGATAGCTTGGCACCATGCATAAAAAATAGCAGGGCAATTGCCGCATTAGTCAGCCAGTCAAAAAACACAGCGCCTTGCCCGTGTGCGGGGAAGACGCTGGCGAGTACAACGACGGCAATTAGGATGAGGGTGAAGTTGTCAAATAGAAGGCGTAGTCTCGATAACATGTGAATGCTTGTGGTTTTTATTCATGGTACTTAGTACTGTAGCATCATTTAGCAAGCGAGCTAATGCGTTACACTTAAGGATGATAAATACTTCTTCTATTGGATTGCACTATGCCTTCTTTTGACGTTGTCTCAGAGGTAGACAAACAAGAGCTGAAAAATGCCGTGGACCAAGCCAACCGTGAATTGGTGAACCGCTTTGACTTTAAAGGCACCAACGCACGCTTTGAGTTAGATGAATATGTGGTGACACAATACGCACCTAGCACTTTTCAATTGACACAAATGACGCCTATTTTGCGTGCGCGTATTGCAGCGCGAAATATCGACGTACGTTGTTTGGAAACGGCTGATTCGCTGGAAAACGTAGCTGAAGCTCGTCAAGCGATTACCGTCAAACAAGGTATTGATCAGCCTACCTCCAAGAAATTGATTGCCGCGCTTAAAGCCGCGAAAATCAAAGTTGAGGCTCAGATTCAGGGTGAAAAGCTGCGTGTTACCGGAAAAAAACGCGACGACTTGCAACAGGCCATCGCTTTGCTAAAACAAAGCGATGTAGAGTTGCCGTTGCAGTTTGAAAACTTCCGCGATTAAGTGGCTTACGCCTTTAGGGGCGTAGTCGGTAGCCAGTACGGAAAATCTGGGCGATGACTGCTACACACAGCAGCATAAATAAGCAGGTCATGCCCAGACTTAATGCCACATTCACGTCGGCCACGCCGTAAAAGCTCCATCTGAATCCGCTTACTAAATACAGTACGGGGTTCAACAGGCTGACGTTTTGCCAAAAACTGGGCAGCATGTCCACGGTGTAAAAGCTACCCCCTAAGAAGGTCAGCGGGGTAATGATCAACATGGGCACTAACTGCAGTTTTTCGAAGTTATCTGCCCATAAGCCCACAATAAAACCTAGCAAACTGAAGGTCAGTGCCGTCAGTAGCAAAAAGGCGACCATCCAAAATGGGTGTTCTACATGAAAAGGCACGAAAATTTTGGCGGTAATCAAAATGATGGTGGCCAAAATAATAGACTTGGTCGCGGCCGCACCCACAAAACCTAAGGTGATTTCGGTATAGGACACGGGCGCCGATAAAATTTCGTAAATAGTGCGTGAAAACCGTGGGAAATAAATACCAAACGAGGCATTAGACACACTGTGTGTGAGCACCGATAACATGACCAAACCTGGCACAATAAACGAGCCGTAACTTACCCCTTGTACTTCGTGAATACGCGGGCCTATGGCTGCGCCAAACACCACAAAATACAGAGCAGTAGAAATGACGGGTGCAATAATACTTTGCAGCAAGGTGCGTCGGGTACGTGCCATTTCAAACTTATAAATAGCGAATAAAGCACGTAGGTTCATGCCGGTTTCTCCATGAGGCTGACAAAGATTTCTTCCAATGAGCTGCGGTGCGTATCTATATCTTGTACGGGGATATGGTGCAGCTCAATGGCTTTAAGAATGTTGGCAATGCTTAGCTGGGCATCATCGGTTTTGTAGTGGTAGAGCAAGGCCATACCGTCTTCAGCGAGGACTAAGCCTAAATCGGCGAGGTCATCGGGTAGGGCGGTAATGGGGTTCTGTAATTGCAAACGCATGGTTTTTTCACCAAATTTTTGCATCAGTTGTTGCTTGTTTTCTACCAGCAGCAATTTACCGCCTTGAATAATGCCTACGCGGTCAGCTAGGTCTTCGGCTTCTTCGATGTAGTGGGTGGTCAAAATAATCGTGACACCTTGATCGCGCAATTGGCGTACCAGTGCCCACATATCTTGGCGCAGGCTCACATCCACACCCGCGGTAGGCTCATCCAAGAATAGGATGGCAGGCTCGTGGGAGAGGGCTTTGGCAATCAGTACACGGCGCTTCATGCCACCCGATAAGGCGATTTGTGGGCTAGAGCGCTTATCCCACAAGCTTAGGCTTTTAAGGATTTTTTCTATAAGTTCGGGGTTGGGGGCTTTGCCAAATAAGCCACGGCTAAAGCTTACGCTGTTCAGCACATTTTCAAAGCTTTCAGCGCCAATCTCTTGAGGTACCAAGCCTATGCGCGACCGGGCTTGCCTGTATTGGCGTTTGTAATCAAAGCCATCAACCGTCACAGAACCGTGGCTGGCGTTTACCAGTCCGCATATAATGCTAATGAGCGTGGTTTTGCCGGCACCGTTTGGGCCTAACAAGGCAAAAATCTCACCGCGTTTAATATTCAGGCTGACATTATCCAGTGCTTGGAAGCCATTGGCATAGCGCTTAGATAATCCGTCAATCTGTATAACAGTAGAGTCGGATGTGTTCATGGAGTTTGGCATGAATGCGGACATCAAAAATAGGAATATCCTCTAGTATACGTGCCTCGCTACGGATGAGCGCTAGTAGCAAAGTCGTGACTGGGGGTTTGGCTAAAAGGTAGGATGGTAAAGGGTGGATCTGCAAATCTTCAGTGCCGAGGCTGAGCAAGCTTATATGGATCGCGCGCTAGAGCTAGCGATGCAGGCATGGGCGTGTGGGGAAGTGCCTGTGGGTGCTGTGGTAGTAGACACACAAGGGAAAATCATCGGCGAGGGGTATAATCGTACAATTACCACGCCAGATCCTACTGCACATGCCGAAATAGTGGCCTTACGAGCCGCTGCAGTGAATGTAGCAAATTACCGGCTGCCAGGCGCCAGTGTGTATGTCACGCTAGAACCCTGTGTAATGTGCATGGGAGCCATGTTGCATGCGCGTGTGGGCAGAATAGTCTATGCTGCTACGGATCCTAAAACAGGGGCTTGTGGCAGTGTTTTATGCTTGCAGCAGCAGTCCCAGTTAAATCATCAAACCACTGTTGAGCAAGGCCTGCGCGAAACCGAGGCGGCCGATTTATTACGACGTTTCTTCAAAGAACGGCGTGCTCAGCATAAAGCGCAACGTAAGGCGTGCGATGGCGAAAGCCAAAACGATAGCGAAAAAGCGTAATTCACTTGTAGATCTGCCTTGTCAGCGTTGGCTGTAGGGCACATTCTCTTGTTTTTTGTTTAATTAAGTGAGCCAGCGAAACCATGAGTCAGCATCATCCACATTCTTGTACATGCAGTGCCCATCATCATGACCATGATGCGATTTATGTGATTTCGCCGTCCAGTGCTGTCAAGGAAGCTGCCCAGCTGGAAAGGGCGACACAAAGCTTGAAAACGCTGGGTTTTGAAACGGTACTGGATCAAGACGTATTGGCGCGACATCAACGTTTTGCTGGCACAGACGAACAACGTTTGGCCGCTATTGAGCGTTCTATCCATGTAGAACAAAACATTGTGTTAGCCAGCCGTGGTGGTTACGGTATGTCTAGATTGTTGCCTCAGATTAACTGGAAAGCCATAGCCGATAGCGGTAAGCGCTATGTGGGGCACAGTGATTTCACCGCCTTTAACTTAGCGTTATTGGCACAAACCGGCGCCATTAGCTACGCCGGCCCTTGCGCAGCCTTTGACTTTGGTGCGCCAGAGGTAGACGACTTAACGGCAGACTTGTTTGCCGAAACCATGCGTCACGAGTTAGAAGTGCTAAGTTTTGAGTCCTTTGGCTCAGATCCCGTCGATGAGCGCGGTGTGTTGTGGGGCGGAAATATGGCCATGTTGTGCTCACTAATGGGCACGCCGTATTTTCCCAACATAGAAAAAGGCATTTTGTTCTTGGAGGATGTGGGCGAGCACCCATACCGCATCGAACGTATGTTTAGCCAATTACTGTATTCCGGTGTGCTGGATAACCAGCATGCCATTGTGTTGGGTGATTTTAGTAGCTACAGACTTAGTGACGACGACCAAGGTTTTGACTTGGATGCCGCCATTCAGTGGTTACGAGCCCACACAAAAACGCCAATTATTCGTGGTTTGCCTTATGGGCATACCGAAGTCAAAGCCACCTTGCCAGTAGGTAAGCAGGTGGGCGTGGCTTGGGAAGATGATATGGCGTATTTATTGATAGACGAGCACCACCACGACTAAAGGCGTGCTTGTTAGGGGAGTGTATGGGCTGTGCTTTGTCACAGCCCTTGCTACACTTGAAGGTTTTAGTTTTTAGCGAATTATAAATAGCGTGATCTCCACTGCAAATCTCACCATCCAATTTGGTGCCAAACCTCTTTTTGAAAATGTGAACGTCAAGTTCGGCGGCGGTAACCGTTACGGCTTGATTGGTGCCAACGGTTCGGGCAAATCTACGTTCATGAAAATTATCGGCGGCGACTTAGAAGCCTCTTCCGGTAACGTGACGCTGGATCCGGGCCTGCGTATGGGTAAACTGCGTCAGGATCAGTTTGCGTTTGAAGACCAACGCGTGCTGGATGTGGTCTTGATGGGGCACACAGAAATGTGGCGTGTCATGAGTGAGCGTGATGCCATTTATGCCGATCCTGAAGCCACTGAAGAAGACTACTTAAAAGCGGCCGATCTGGAAATTCAATTCGCTGAGTTCGATGGCTACACGGCTGAATCGCGTGCGGGTGAATTGTTGCTGGGCTTGGAAATTCCGGTTGAGCAGCACACTATGCAGATGTCGCAAATCGCACCCGGCTGGAAGCTGCGTGTATTGTTGGCTCAGGCATTGTTCTCTAACCCTGATGTGCTGCTGCTAGACGAACCTACCAACAACTTGGATATTCATACTATCCGTTGGTTGGAAGACGTGCTGAACAGCTACCAAAGCACCATGATTATCATCAGTCACGACCGTCACTTCTTGAATCAGGTGTGTACGCACATGGCTGACTTGGATTACGGCGAACTGCGTGTGTACCCGGGTAACTACGATGACTACATGCTGGCCTCCACACAGGCCCGTGAGCGTCAACTGAATGCAAACGCCAAAGCTAAAGAGCGCATTACTGACTTGCAAGACTTTGTGCGCCGTTTCTCGGCCAACAAATCCAAAGCCAGACAGGCCACTGCACGTATTAAGCAAATCGACAAAATTAAGTCTGACACCGTAGAGGTGAAACCCTCTTCACGTCAGAACCCTTACATTCGCTTTGAGCAAACCAAACCGCTGCACCGTTTGGCAGTGAAAACCGAGCTGGTTAGCAAAGATTACGATAGACCCATTGTGAGTCGTTTGAACTTGGCAGTAGAAGCCGGTGAGCGTATTGCTATTGTGGGTGCAAACGGTGTGGGTAAAACCACCTTGCTGCGTATGCTGGCACAAGATTTGGCGGCTGATTCGGGCACCTTGACGTGGTCTGAAAACGCCGACATTGGCTACATGGCGCAGGACGTATCGGATCAGTTCGCTACTGACGTCAATTTGTTTGATTGGTTGGGCGAGTTCCGTAAAGCTGGGGATGACGATCAAGCCATGCGTTCTGTGTTGGGGCGTTTGTTGTTCTCGGCAGATGAAATCAATAAATCGGTCAATGTGTTGTCTGGTGGCGAGAAAAACCGCTTAAGCTTTGGTCGCTTGATGCTGGGCAGACACAACGTATTGTTGATGGATGAGCCTACCAACCACTTGGATATGGAATCCATCGAGTCCTTGCAAATGGCATTGGAGAAATACCCCGGCACGTTGATCGTGGTATCCCATGACCGTGAGTTCGTAGGTGGTGTGGCCCAACGTATTTTGGAAGTGATGCCTAACGGTAAGATCGAAGACTTTGTAGGTAACTACGACGATTACTTGACCTACCGTGGTTTAGATTCCTAACGGAGTGAGTATGCTGTGCAGTTTGACGGGGGTACATCAGTTTGAGGAAGACATCAAACGTAGCCGCTTTTTGGCTTTAGCTGCCCCTGTTAGCACAGTAGAAGACGCTATGCGCTTTTTAGAGGCGCATAGCGTGCCAGATGCTACACACAACTGCTGGGCCTACAAAATAGGTAATAACTACCGTTTTAACGACGACGGCGAACCCGGTGGAACGGCCGGCAAACCCATACTGCAAGCCATAGAAGGGCAGCAGTGCGACGAGGTGGTGGTGTTGGTAATACGCTGGTTTGGTGGCGTAAAACTGGGCACAGGTGGTTTGGTTAGGGCTTATGGTGGTGTCGCGGCGCAATGCTTGCGACTGGCCGAGAAGCGCGAAATTATCGCGTTGGCTGACGTAGACTGTACCTGCAGTTTTAGCGACATGGCGTTGGTGCGCTCACGCTTTGAGCAGCACGGTGTGCAAGTCGTCTCTGAAGATTTTGATGCTGAAGGCGTGTTGTGGCGCTTAGCTATTCCCGTAGAAAATGTACCTGAATTCGAGAATGCCTTCACCAATATGACGCGTGGGCAAGGCCTGTTCGAAAAAGTAAAAGCGCCTGAAGAACAATAAGAATGACGTCTCGTAGGGATAACGGGTAAACCCCTATGATCGAAAAGGTGCAACCTCATTATACTCTCGGTTGTTTTTGTTGCTGATGGTTATGCAGCGACAACATAGGGCTTGGCTTGTAGAGAAGTGGGCAGCTTCCGTAAACGCAAGCTTATTCAGATCAAGGAGACATAGTGAGTCAACAAAACGAGGCCGCAGTAGCGTCAAAGGTTTCGCATAAACGCGTACTTATAGCAAGTTTAACGGGTAGTTCCATTGAGTGGTTTGACTACTTTTTATATGCCACCACCGCAGGGTTGGTATTTAATAAAGTGTTTTTTCCTACCGTTGACCCAGTCGTTGGGTTGATGCTGGCATACCTGTCTTTTGCGCTCACATTTTTTATTCGCCCCTTGGGTGGTTTCATTTTTGCGCACATTGGTGACCGTATTGGCCGTAAGCGTACGCTGGTTATTACGCTGTCATTGATGGGAGGTGCAACCGTACTAATTGGTTTGTTGCCTGGCTATGACGACATAGGTGTGTTGGCACCGATCTTGTTGATCGTGCTGCGTTTGATTCAGGGCTTGGGTATTGGTGGTGAGTGGGGCGGTGCGCTGTTGTTGGCTTACGAATACGCGCCTAAAAACCGTAAAGGTTTGTACGGCAGTGTGCCGCAAATGGGTGTGACCATCGGTATGTTGCTGGCTACGTTGGCCATGACGTTGATGAGCTTGCTGCCTGATGAAGACTTCTTGAAATGGGGCTGGCGTGTTCCATTTATCGCCAGTGCTGGTTTGGTGTTCTTGGGTTTGTGGATTCGTAACGGCATTGATGAAACACCGGCCTTCAAAAAAGCCAAAGAAAGCGGCGATATTTCACGCATGCCTATTATGGAAACACTGACCACGCACCGTCGTGAAGTGTTGATCGCTATTGGTGCCAAAATTGTTGAAACCGCTCCGTTCTACATCTTTTCTACCTATGTAGTGAGCTACGCCACAGGCGCATTGGATTTCAACCGCTTTGACGTACTGAACGCGGTAACGATTGCTACCTTGGTGACCACTATCTGCATTCCGTTGATGGGGCTGTGCTCTGACTACGTGGGTCGTAAACGCTTGTTTATGCTGGGTGCCGTGGCAATGGGTCTGTACGCCTTCCCGTACTTCATGATGCTGGATAGCGGCAGCACAACCATGCTGTTGATCGCGACAGTAGTAGGTTTGGGTATTATCTGGGCACCTATTACGGCAGTATTGGGTACCATGTTCTCGGAAATTTTCTCAACACGTGTTCGCTACACCGGTATTACCTTGGGTTACCAGATTGGTGCAGCCTTGGCCGGTGGTACAGCACCTCTGATCGCCACATGGTTGATGGATAAATACGATAACTCGTGGACACCGGTTGCGGTGTACATCGTACTGACAGCGGTGATTTCGCTGTGTGCGGTGGCCACAGTGAGAGAGCAAAAAACTCAGCAGTAAAAAACAAAGGGGGCGAAAGCCCCCTTGTTGTATTTAGCCTTACTTACCACATGCGCATATCTTGCGGCACACTGTAGCGCTGCCCGTTGTATTGCAAGCGGCTGCGATTGCTGGTGTTTTCTACTACTTCCTCATCGCAATCGCCTTCTTCGTCTGCTTTGGCTTCTGACACATTACTTTTGGTGGTGATCAGAATATCGGCACCTCTGTGCTGGTTGGCTTTTCCAATGGCTAAGGTACGTGTCAGGCTAGAAAACGTACCATTGCACATACCATCCCACTCACCCGTATGGCGTTCTACCTCCAGATTAAGCAATATGGGGCGCAGTGTCGTGTCTTTGAGATTGAATAAGAACAACCCTGTTTGATAAAACGGGTTCACACGCGATGCACCTCGGCGCGATAAGCGTACACCAAAGGCCAAACGGCCTTCTACCAATCTATATACTGCCGTGTCTATGTCTAGCATGCTTAGGCTAATGGCATCGTCGTCAATAAGTCCTTCGATGCGGTACTGGGCAACAGGGCTTAGGTTGTCATGGCGTAGAACGGCGACGACTAGATCGCCGGTAGCAAGGTGGTCGCCTTCGTCCGTTAGCAGAGGTAGTGCGACTAAAAGGTGCTCGGGTTGTGCAGGCCATTGTCTACACACCATGGCATAAGGTGACAGCCCTAGGTAGCTATCAGTAGAGATTCTGGCCGTGGCATCGTCAATAGCAAAGTCTGTCTCGGATGTTTTCTGGGCCTGAGGGTACAGCGCACGCAAAATTTGCTCGGCACGGTCACCACATTCGTTGTGTTTTTCTTGGGCGAGAGCGGCTGTTGATAGTAGCGATGCTGTAAGCGTAGTGACAAGCAGGGTGAGCAGGCGGGGGAGCATAAAAGGGTTCCATGTACGGTATCGTTTTGGGCAATGGTATCGCAGTCTGTGTGGTAATGCGCAATGCTTAGGCATGCACTTGAGCCGTATCAACACTTCAAACTTCAGCTACAGGCATAGTAATAATGAAAGCATAAATTATTCACCCTTGTACAAAGGAGCATTTATGATTCGTGAAGTTGAAGGGGACATCCTGTTGACCCACGCCCAATTAATCGCACACGGCATTGCACCACAAGATCCATTTGATAGTGGTTTAGCTTTGGCACTACGAGAGCGTTGGCCTTCTTTGGTGCGTGATTATCGTCATGCTGTACGTGCCAATTCTATTAGTCCAGGTGAGGTATGGCCATGGGCTGGTGTGGATGAAGATGGTAGTGTGCGTCGCATTTTGAATCTGGTGACCCAGAACAATTTGGGTGATGGCAAAGCAGCTCGTGCGGGTAAAGCTAGCGTGGAAAATGTACGTCATGTATTGCAAAACTTGGCGAAGTACGTGCAAGCAGAGGGCATTACTAGTGTTGCATTACCGCGCCTTGCTACGGGTGTGGGTGGCTTAGAGTGGAACGACGTGAAGCCACTAGTGCAGCAGTATCTAGGTGAGTTGAGTGTTCCCGTGATTGTGTACGAGGTCTATCAGAAGGGCGTAGCAGCAGACGAGAAACTGTGACGCTAGCAATTACCTGTAGCAGTAGATCGTTAGTGTGGTGCTTAGCGTTATTAATGCCTGTTGCTACGTAAGATCATCATGCAAACGATATGAGGGCGGCGATTATTCGCTGCCCTTTTTTATGACTGTATAGCGCTGCATTTTTGTTGCAAGGTTACTGAGGGCCGTATCCCAAACTGCCGTTGATAATCAGCAGAAAATTGCCCTAAATGGCAAAAACCTGTTTGCAGTGCCAGCTCAGTAACGGTGGTGGATGTGGGGTCGGCATCCAGCAATAGTTGGTGTATGTGTTGTAGCCGCTGCTGTTTTACGTATTGCATGGGGCTTACTCCCACAAAGCTTTTAAAGCCGTTGTATAGACTGCTGCTACTAATGTCAGCTGCCGTGGCAATTTGGCTAATGGTAAGCGTTTGTTCTAGGTGTTGTGCGATATGGTCTTTGGCTTTTTTAATGGCGTGTGGGGTGATAGAGCCCGCCATTTGCAAAGGCTGGTTGTGTGGCCATAGCTCTAACAAGGTGGCTAAGAAGGTTTCTTCTAAGCGTTGTAGCGCGTCGGGGCGGTCAAAGAGTATTCCTTCTGAGGCTTCGGAAAATTGCCATTGCAGCATATGCCATAGACTATGTCCTGCGTCGTGTTGCAGTGAGAGCAGGGGCGAGAAATGCAGATTTCCTTGCAAGGGGCGTTGGTAATGTTGCTGAAAGAAGTGTTCTAGACGGCGTCTATTAATGCGTACAAAGAGCTTGTTGGTGGTGTCGGTGTGCTGCATATCGAACTCTTGTTCAGGGTTGATGATGGCAGCAACAGTCAGGCCGTAATCCAGACGTTGGTTATGCAGGTGCAATTGCTCTTTGCCGTGCACGGGTAGCTGTAGCAGGTAGAAGTCTTGCAGGGGTTCTGGGGCAATGTGTACGGTGGTGCCGTAACGCAGTCGCCCAAAGCCTAAATGCGTACCCGCACGATAATACAGTTCGGTATTTAGGGCTTGTTTAGGGTTACGAAGGTGCAGTTGATGGGCGCACAGTACTTGTGCAATATGCGATCGCACTTGCTCTGGGTCTGTAGAGCGTAACTGCTTATGGCGTTGCAGCGTGCTTTGCATAATGGGCACCACCCGTAATCCACGAATTTACTATAGTAGTAAATAGTTTATATATAACCTATTGGTGTATTCACGTAGTGATGCGGGGAAGCGCTGCACCGCTGGTTTTCCCTAGCGTAGTTTTCTGTGTTTTTTAGATAGTGCTGAAGTTTCTTGATAGCGGTTGGTGGGCGAGATTCCTAGAATTTCATTCAGTCATAAAGCAAATCGCTCATAGGAGACAACCATGAATCAGAATAGTTTGCTGGAAAGTAAGCACTTTCTACTCGGCACCTTTGCCAGTAATTGCGGTGGCGGGATGACCGTATCTACACTGCCCGACCGTTGGCAAGCCACGTGGGAAAACAACCTTAAACTCGCTAAGTTGCTAGACGATGCGGGCATAGACTTTATGCTGCCTATCGCGCGTTGGGTGGGCTACCGTGGGGAAACCGATTTTCATGGTTATGTATTAGAAACTGTCACCTGGGCCACAGCGTTGCTGGCGCATACAAAAAACATCAACATTTTCGCGACTGTGCACACGGTAGCGAATCACCCCGTAGTGGTGGCAAAACAAATTGCTACCATGGCACAAATGAGCGGTAACCGTGTGGGACTAAATATCGTCGCAGGTTGGAATAAGCCTGAATACGATGCGCTGGGCTTGGACCTGCCTAATGATCACGAAACTCGCTACGGTTACGCGCAAGAGTGGTTTGATGTGGTGCGTAAACTGTGGGATCACGACGGCCGTTTTGATTGGGAAGGCAATTACTTCAACTTGCACCAAGTGCACGGTGACCCGCGCCCCGATTGCCACCCACCTATTTTTAATGCCGCAGGTTCTGGGCAAGGCCGTGATTTTGCGAGTCAAAATGCCGACTTCTTGTTTACGCCAGCCATGGAGCTAGAGCGTTCACGCAAAGAAGTGGCTGAGCTTAAACAAAAAGCCGAAGAAAAAGGCCGTAACGTAGGGGTAATGACCTTTTCGCACGTAATTTGTAGGCCCACGCAAGCCGAGGCTGATGCGCAATGGCAGCGTATGTTAGATAACGCCGATGAAGGGGCGGTAGAAAACTTGGTGAATTTGCAGTTTGCCCATGCCCATTCTTTCCCACACGAACTGCTGGCACAAATACGTGAACGCATGACAGTAGGGCATGGTGGTTTCCCCTTAGTGGGAACGCCCGAGCGTGTGGCAGATTTGATCTGTGCTTTGCATGATGCTGGTTTTAGAGGCACCACATTATCGTTCTTTGATTATGCCAAAGAGTTTCCGTATTTCCGCGATGAGGTATTGCCCCTGCTGCGTGCACGAGGCATACGTCCTTAATTGGCAGGGCAAGTTTAGCCCCTTGCTATCTACGGTGGTCTAAGCGTATTCCAGAAACTGTAACGTCTGCGAGTTGCTGTTGTTGTCACGCAGGCGTTGCCGTTTTTTTCGCAGTATTAGTAATCAGAAATGGTTATTGATACTGCATTTTTTTTGTCTGCAAATAAAGTATTAGGGCTTTCACCAATTACGCATATTTAGTTTAGAAATGAATAATACACAAGTAAACATTGCCAGAGTGACACGTTAGGCTTGGCTCTTTGTAAGAGTAACAGGGCAAGCAGGATTTCTCATCATCGCATCAATTATTGATTCCCACATTGACTGGCCAGTGGTGGAAAAATCAGAATAAGGAGACATCAATGAATACATCAGTTTGGTTGGGCTTTGCTCCGCGCCGTTTAACAGTAGCGCTGTTGGCGGCTGGTGTCAGTATGTCAGCATGGGCAGATGATCCCGTTAAAGTGGGGATTGCGCTGGATATTTCCGGCCCTTTTGCAGCTTCAGGTGCTGAAGCACGCGATGGTTTTGATTTGGCGATTGAAAAGCTGGGCAGCACTTTAGGTGGCAAGCCCGCAGAGTTCATCAAAACAGACTATGCCGGTAGCCCCGAGCAGGCTACACAGTTGGTGAACCGCTATTTACAGCGTGAAAAAATCGACATGTTTACGGGGCCTATCCCATCTAATGCGGCGTTGGCGGTAGCCCCTGCGTTATTCCGTGCCAAAGTACCGTTTTTGTCTAGTAACCCAGGCCCAAGCCAGTTTGCAGGCGAGCGTTGCAGTCCTTACTTCTTTGGTCAGTACCAGAACGATACCTACGATGAAGCCGGTGGTAAGTTAGCGAACGAAAAAGGCTACAGCAATGTGGTCATCATTGCGCCTAACTACCCAGCGGGTAAAGACCATTTGAACGGCTTTAAGCGTTTGTACGAAGGTGAAGTTCGCGATGAAATCTACACCAAAGTAGGCCAAATCGATTACGCCGCCGAAATCGCGCAGATTCGTAGCCAAAAACCAGATGCCGTGTTCTTCTTCTTGCCCGGCACCATGGGCATCAACTTTGTGAAGCAGTATGTGGCAGGTGGTTTGCAAGACATTCCAATGATTGCTCCAGGCTTCTCGGCTGACCAAGACATTATTCCAGCGGTGGGCGATGCCATGCTGGGCGTACAGAACACAGCGCACTGGGCGCATGATCTGCCATTACCAGCCAATACCGAGTTCGTCGCCGCCTTCCGCGAGAAGTACGACGGCCGTTATCCATCGGTATATGCGGCGATGGCGTACGACACCATCATGGCCATGGACGCTGCAGTACGTGATGCGGGTGGCGCGCAAGACAAAGATGCCTTGGTCAAAGCCTTGGAAAACCCAAGTTATGCATCAGTACGTGGTGACTTCACCTACGGCGCTAACCATTACCCCATCCAGAACTACTACGTACGTGTAGTAGAAAAAGATAGCGACGGTAACTTGACGAACAAGTTGGTAGGTACGGTGCTAGAACAGCACCAAGATGCTTACGTTGCTCAATGCAAGATGTAAGGAAAGGCGGTAAGCATGAACGGGATCTTCATTACTGAGCAATTGCTAAATGGGGTGGGGTTTGGCCTGATGCTGTTTTTGATTGCAGCAGGCCTGACCTTAGTCTTTGGCATTATGGATACCATGAACCTAGCCCACGGCTCGTTGTTCATGGTGGGTGCCTATGTGGCGGCACGTGTGCATGTGGCCAGTGGGTCTATGTGGTTGGCCTTAGCCGTCGCCATTGCCGCCACGGTAGTGGTTGCTTGGGTGCTGGAGTTCCTGATCATGCGGCATTTGTACCGGCGCGATCACCTCGCGCAGGTGCTGGCTACATTCGGCATTATTTTGCTGGCCGATGATGCGGTAAAAGCTATCTGGGGTGCGGCGCCCATTATGGCGCCCATGCCAGAAGCGTTGTCCATGCCTATAGAACTCATTCCTGGTTTGCCCTACCCAGCCTACCGATTAATGCTGTTGGCAGCGGGGCTGTTAGTGGCGGTGGCACTGTATGTATTGGTGAATCACACCCGTATAGGGATGCTGGTACGTGCGGGCGCGTCTAACCGTTCTATGGCCGAGTTTATGGGCGTGCGAGTCGGGCACATTTTCTCGTTCGTATTTCTGGTGGGAGCGGCATTAGCGGCGTTGGCCGGTGCCTTAATGGGCCCTATTAGTGCCGTACAAGTCGGGATGGGTGAATCCATCTTGATCCCTGCGTTGGTCATTATTGTGATTGGCGGCATAGGTTCGGTGCGCGGTGCCTTTGTGGCCTCGATGATTGTGGGCTTGGTCGATACATCAGGCCGTGCTTTCTTACCCCCTATTTTGCGCGAAATTCTTTCTCCCGCATTGGCAGCGGACTTGGCACCCGCTTTGGCTGGTATCGCGATGTACTTGCTGATGGCCATTGTGCTGACATTTAAACCCGCAGGGCTGTTCCCTGCGCGTGCCTGAGGGAGACTACAACATGACTATTGCCATGACTTCAGAACAGGCTCAACCCGCTCAGCGCTCCAGCACTGCCGGGAAAGTATTTCCATGGTTGGTGTTTGCGATCTTAGCAGCGCTACCGTGGTTGCTACAGGCGCTAGAGCTGGACTATTACATTGGCTTTGTGAACCGCTTGCTCATCATGATGATGGCGGTGACTAGCTTGAACTTTATTTTGGGCTACGGTGGTTTGGTGGCCTTGGGGCATGCGGGTTTCATTGGCGTAGGGGCTTACACCGTCGTCGCCTGCGTAGAGGCTGGTTACAGCTCGGCATGGGCCGCCTGGCTGATGGCACTGGCTGTGTCGGGTGTGGCTGCGTTACTGATTGGCTTAGTGGCGCTGCGTACCCGTGGCGTGTACTTCATCATGATTACGCTGGCTTTTGCTGAAATGCTGCATTACCTCGCGATGTCGCTGCGCATTTTTGGCGGAGATGATGGCTACAGCATCTACACACCGCTCTCCATGGGGGGCTGGTTAGACGATATGTCGTACGGCTTTTATGGCGTGGTATTGGTAATTGCTGCCTTGGTGTTTGCGCTAAATAGTCGTTTAGAAGTCTCTAAGTATGGCTATGCCTTAAAAGGCACCCGTGATAACGAAACCCGTATGGGCGCGCTAGGTTTCCCTGTATTTAGACTGCGTTTGGTGGCCTTTGCGGGGGCGGGTGCCGTAGCTGGTTTGTGTGGTGGTTTGCTGGCTAGCAACGACGGTTTTGTTAGCCCTTCGCTGATGCTATGGACACACTCTGCTGTGTTGATTGTGATGGTGGTAATTGGTGGCGTAGGCAACCGCTGGGGCGGTGTGATTGGCGCTGGCGTGTGGTTGGTGCTGGAAGAAGTGCTGCGCATGTACACCGATTACTGGCACTGGCCTATGGGCTTATTGCTGTTGTTTGTGGTCTTTGTGGCGCCTAAAGGTATTGCTGCATGGTTTGAAACAAAGGGGAAAACAGCATGAGTTTGTTCAAAACCGAAGGGGTAGTAAAACGCTTTGGCGGTTTGCTGGCTACAGACAATGTGTCGTTAACCGTTGAAAAAGGCGAAATTCACGCGTTGATTGGGCCTAACGGTGCGGGTAAATCCACCTTGGTTAACCTGATCTCTGGCTTGATTCCTGCCGATCAGGGCCGCACTGTGCTAGATGGCAAAGACATTACTGGCATGCCTTCGCATCTACGCGTACGCGCTGGGATGGCACGTTGCTTTCAGGTGACCAATATCTTTAGGCAAGACACGGTGCTGAACAACCTGATGCTGGCCGTACAGGCACATGCCGGTACTAGCTTTAGGTTTTTGTCACGTCGCTCTAACGAGTTACTGCTGCAAGAGCATGCCGAGCAATTGGCCGCGAAGTTAGACCTTAGCCAGCATTTGCACCGCATTGCAGGCACCTTGCCGCATGGTGTGCAACGTAAGTTGGACGTGGCGTTAGCCTTGGCGTCACGCCCTAAATTGTTGCTGTTGGATGAACCCATGGCAGGTATGGGGCCAGAAGACTCCTTGCAAATGGTGGGCATTATTCGCGAACTGCGTAAAGAAACCACCATCTTGTTAATTGAGCACGATATGGATGCCGTATTTCAGTTGGCCGACCGTATTTCCGTACTGGTGTATGGCCGCATATTGACCTCTGGTACTGCTGAAGAAATACGTAATCACCCGCAGGTACAAGAAGTGTATTTGGGTACAGAAGACGACGCAGTGGAGGCAATGGTATGAGTGGCACAACTACTGGGACCTTACTGTCCTGCAAAAATGTAGAAGCGGGTTATGGCGCAAGCCAAGTCTTGTTTGGCGTAGGGCTGGACATACGTGAAGGCGAGGTGGTGACCCTGTTAGGGCGTAATGGCATGGGCAAAAGCACCACCATTAAAACCATTATTGGTGCCTTAAAACCCAAGGGTGGGGAGATCCACTTTGCGGGTGAAAAACTCAATGGCCTTAAAGCCGACTCTATTGCGCGTCGAGGTATTGCCATCGTGCCAGAAGGGCGCATGTGCTTTCCTAACCTTACGGTAGAAGAACACTTAATTGCCTTTGCTGATAACCGCAGCGGCCAGCAAGACCGTTGGACCTTAGACCGTATCTACTCGATTTTTCCTAGGCTTAAAGAACGTTACCGTAACTTGGGTAGCCAATTATCGGGTGGCGAACAGCAATTGCTGGCCATTGGTAGAGCCTTGTCTACCAACCCCAAACTGCTGATTTTGGATGAAGCTACCGAAGGCTTGGCGCCCTTAGTGCGCGAAGAAATTTGGCGTTGTTTGGATATGTTGCGCGAAGCAGGCCAGACCATTCTGGTCGTGGATAAATATGTACAGCGATTGATTAGGCTGGCGGACCGACATGTGATCCTAGAAAAAGGGCACGTGGCGTGGCAGGGCTCGTCGGCAGAACTAGATAGCGATCGCAGTCTTTGGAAAACGTACCTGGGAGTATAAGCCGGGACGTTTGCAGGGCAGTGCGATGGTAAGATGACAAAAATAAGCAGGAGGAGACCTATGTACAGTGCACACCAAGATACTTTTGCCCGCGATAACCTACCACCACGAGAATGGTGGCCAGAGTTACTGTTTGATTTGCCTGAGTATCAATTTCCAGAAAAACTGAACTGTGCCACAGAATTATTGGATAAACATGTAGCTGAAGGCAGAGGCGACAGAGTATGTATACGCGCCGAAGGTTTGACGTGGACATACGCTGATTTACAAGAGAAAGCCAACCGCATTGCTAACGTGTTGGTGCAAAAAATGGGTTTGGTGCCCGGTAATCGTGTGCTGCTGCGTTCCGCCAATAACCCCATGTTGGTAGCGTGTTGGTTTGCGGTGATGAAGGCGGGCGGTATTGCCGTTACCACCATGCCGCTGCTGCGTGTGAAAGAGCTCACGCCAGTTGTGTCGGTATCGCAATCTACCTATGCATTGTGTGATGCCGTGTTGGCGGAAGCGTTGGTTGAAGCACAAGAGCAAGAACCCGTACTGGAACATATTTTGTTCTACAACACCGATGCTGCAGATGGCTTGGAAGCCTTAATGGCGCAGGTGTCACCACAGTTTGAAAACGTAGACACTGCAGCGGAAGACAATTGCTTGTTTGGCTTTACCTCAGGCACCACCGGCATTCCTAAAGCCACCATGCATTTCCATCGTGATGTGATGGCGATTTGCAATGGCTGGGCCAAGCACATTTTGAAGCCTGTGGCCGATGATGTGTTTATTGGTAGCCCGCCGTTGGCTTTTACGTTTGGCTTGGGTGGTTTGGTGCTGTTTCCTATGAGTGTGGGGGCGAGCACGGTGCTGCTGGAAAAGAGCACTCCCGAACCGTTGCTGGCGGCAGTACAAGAGTTTGGTGCCACGATTTTGTTCACGGCGCCTACGGCTTACCGCGTGCTAGCGGGGCATGGTGATGTGCTACGCAACGGCACATTGCGTAAGTGCGTATCGGCAGGTGAATCTTTGCCTGTGGCTACGCGCACTGCCTGGCGTGACGCCACGGGCATAGAGCTTATAGACGGTATTGGTGCCACCGAGATGCTGCATATTTTTATCTCGCACGATGAAAGCAATGTACGCCCCGGTGCAACGGGTAAGCCGGTACCGGGCTATAAAGCTGCGGTATTGGACGATAACGGTAATGAAGTGCCGCCGGGTACCGTAGGTCGTTTGGCTGTTAAAGGCCCTGTGGGTTGCCGTTACTTGGCGGATGACCGTCAAAAAGTGTACGTACAAAATGGTTGGAACGTGACCGGCGATGCTTACGTCATGGATAAAGATGGTTATTTCTACTACCAGTCTCGCACAGACGATTTGATTATTTCGGCTGGCTACAATATTGCGGCCATCGAGGTAGAGGAAGTGCTATTGATGCACCCAGCAGTAGCTGAGTGTGCCGTAGTGGGGGTGGCCGACGAATTGCGTGGTCAAGTGGTAAAAGCCTTTGTAGTGCTACGTACCGGTAACGAGGCTGGTGATGCCATGGTGAAAGCACTGCAAGACTTTGCTAAGCAAAATGCCGTGCCCTATAAATACCCACGTCAGGTGGTGTTTGTAGAAACCTTGCCACGTACGTCTACGGGTAAGTTGCAACGCTTTAGACTGCATACCGAAGCAGAAACCGTGTCCTAATACGGCAGTAAGCGCAAAAAAAACGGCCCATGATTTTTCATGGGCCGTTTTGCGTAGTAGTAAAAGGTTTTGCTACAGGCTACGCAGTAGGGTAATGCTGTTGCAGGCTGCGCACCAAATTAGCGGTGCATTCGGTAAAAGGGGTGGCTACCTGCAGAGCTTTGCCATGCCTGACAATGGCACCGTTAATGGCTTCGATTTCAGTAGGTTTACGGTTACGTATATCAATCGCCATAGAGGGGATATGGTCACGAGTACGTTCTGCTACATGCAGCACATGCTGTAAGGCGTTGTCCCTAGAAATCGCTAATCCCTTGGCCTGTGCGACATCTGCCGTTTCATAGACAATTTGCTCCAGCAGGTGCCGAGAATCGGGGAGGTCTACTACTTGGCCTACGTTTTGCTGCAAGATGCCGCACAAGCTGTTAAGTGACGCATTGACCAGCAGTTTCATCCAAATATCGTGTTCTACGTTGGCGGAAATCGTGGTGTTCAGGCCAGCTTGGTTCATCAACTCGCACAAACGTTCTAAGGCAGGGCTAGGTTGATGGTTTAACGGCCACATGGCGGTGTTCAGGCTTAAATCACAGGTGACGTGTATGTGGCCGGGTTCTACCAAGTCACTGGTGAGTGTGCTGAAGCCATATACGATTTGTGCAGGGTCTAATACTTGCTGCATTAACTCGGTATTGCCTAAGCCATTTTGCAGGCTGACCACTAGCGTGTTGGGGGTGATGGCCTTTTTCAGGCCATCTAGCAACGCATGTTGCGTGTAGGGATGCTTCACAAACAAAATGACCGCATCCATCGCTTCTAGGTCGTTGGCGTTAGATACCGCGCGAATGTGAATGGTGTCGGTACGGTCGGGGTAGGACACCAGTAGACCGCGTCGGTTAATGACATCCACATGAGGGGTGTTCAGGTCGTACAAAACGGGCTGGCTAACCTTGCTAAGCAGGCTGCCAAACAGACTACCCATTGCACCCGCACCGATAATGGCAATTTTCATAGGGGTCACTTAATCAAATTAGGCAGGCCAACCGCAATGACGGGGATGAAAAACACAGCCGCTAGTACCACCAGTTCTATCGTAATAAAGGGCACAGCTGCTCTGTAGATCTGCGGTAGGCGTATGGCGGGGGGAACCACGCTTTGCATGACAATCAGTAGCAAGCCAAACGGTGGCGTCAGCAAACCGATTTCCAAGGCTATGAGCATCATCACACCCAGCCATACCGTGTCTATATTGGCGGCTAGTGCTAACGGCATGAAAAACGGCAAGGTGATCATCATCATGCTGATTTGATCCAGCACCATACCCATAACCAACAAGATCAGCAGCATGCACAGTATCAGCATGGTCGGGGATAGGTCTAAACCACGTATCAGGTTCAAAAAGCCAGTGCTGGCACCCGAGAAACTAAGCAGTTGGGCGAAGGTGGTAGAGGCAGCTAGAATGAACAGAATCACTACCGACACTTTGGCGGTTTCAATGAGGCTTTTCCAAAGTGCGTTAAGCGTGAATACACGGTACACAAAGGTAGCGAGCACTGAAGCCAATACGCCTATAGCGGCAGATTCCGTGGGTGAGGCCCAGCCTATGAGCATGGAGCCTACAACAGCAATAAAAATGCCTAGTAGGGGTAGCACGTTTTTACAGAATGGCCCCCATTTTTGCCAGCCTTTTAGGCCAGAGTCGTCTTGTTCGCTAACGGGGGCATCTTGCGGACGCAGAATACTGCGAATGACTACATAACCTAAAAAGCCTATGGCCATCAGTACACCGGGCAAAATACCGCCGATCAGCAGACGCTCAATGGAAATTCCAGCCAAGCTACCCATCATGACCGCCAGAGCGGAAGGCGGGATCAGCATCGCAATACCGCCTACAGCCATGATTGGGCCCATGGACATCGTAGGGTGGTAGCCGCGTCGAAGCATTTCCGGCATCATCATGCCACCCATCATGGCGGTATTGGCAATAGACGAACCTGATAAGGTGGCAAAGGTAGTGCCCCCCAAAATGCTCACAATAGACAATTTGCCCGGCACACGGGAAATGGCTTTTTCGATGGCATCAATCGCTCTAAAGGCAAGGCCGGTGTGAAACAGTACCTCGCCCATCAGTACAAATAAGGGGATGGGGGTTAAGGAAAAACTAATCAGTGACGAGTTGGTATTACGTACCCACTGGCCTAAGCCCATTTCGCCGCCCAAAAATACCCATGCACCAATCAAGTTAACGGCTAAAAAGGCAAATACTACGGGCATGCCTATTGCCATGAAGAAAAACAGGGAGCCTAGCATCAGCCCCAACGCGAGTGGCCAGTCCATGATTAGTCTCCTTGGTGACGTAGTTGGTGGATAGACTGGCGCAGGCGGCGACAGAACTCTATAGTTAGTAGCGCACTAGCCATCAGCAATGGCAGGTTTAACCACCATTCTGGAAACACCAGCTCTTTAAAGACCAAGGTGCCGTTTGTCGCGTTGTCGGCGGCGATAGTGTAAGACTGCCAAGTTAAGGTGGCGCAAATCACAATACCTATAAGGTTGCACAGCACGTCAAGCAGGCGGGCAAAGGCAGCAGGTAGTTTGTTAACGATCACATCAACACGTATGTGGCCGTTGTGATGCAAGAGCCACGGCGCACCGGCAAAAGTGGCAATCATGAGCATGTACTCAGACAGCTCTACGCTGGATGGAATCCAGTCGTAGCCCAAGTTACGCAGGATCACATCAAAACCTATGAGTAGGCTCATTAGCCCAAAAATGATGGCGGCGATGGCCCCACAGGTAGCCATGATCAATGTATAGCCGTGCTGAAGCACGCCCATATCAGAAGTAGAGGCAGTTTTCATAGTGGCATAGCTAAGTAGAGGGCCAGACCGACACTATGCCGATCTGGCAGAAAGACGAATTACGGTGCTTCGTCGCCGAACAATTCTTTCAGCTCAGCAACATGGGCTGGGCTGGATTTGGCAATGCCGTCCCAACCTGCTTGGTAAGCAATGGCGTTGAGTTCTTGGCCAGCTTCGTCAGACAAGGTGATGGTTTCTACACCGGCCTCGGCTTGGCGTGCTTTTTCTTGTTCAGCACGTTGTAGATCCTCTTGGTTGAGGGATTCTACCCATTCGATTTTTTCTTGTAGGAAGGCTTTTTGGGCGTCATCTAGCTTGTTCCAGCTGTTTTTATTCATGAACAAGCTCACTTCCACGTTGTAGAAGCCGGGATCAATGCGGTATTTGGTTTTTTCTTGCCAGCCCAAATCCAGAACCCCTACAGATGGCCAGCCATAACCGTCAACCACACCACGTTCAAGCGCGGTGTAGACCTCGCCTGGAGGAACTTGCAGAGCAGAAGCCCCTAGCGCTTGGAAAAAAGCCAAGTACGTAGGGACACTACGCAGCTTCATTTTCTTCAAGTCACTGGCTTGGCTAACCGGCTTGTTGGTGTAGATATGGTATTGCAAGCCATCGGTCACGCGGGCCAACCACAGCATGTTGGCTTTATCTTGGTGCAGCTTGTCCATTAAGGCATGACCACCATTGGCACGTAGCTCTTGAATAGAGCGATCAGTGAGCGTCATGGCTAAGGCTTCAGGTACCAAGTTGGCATGAAACACGGCAGAGCTATTGGCCAGATCCACCACACCAGCACGCACGGCATTGCCTACCTCAAAGGTGGGAATGGCTTCAGGGCCGCCCAGAAACTGGATTTGCACTAAGCCCTTGCCGTCTTCGTTCACTTTATCGACAAAAACTTTGAAGCGGTCGGTAAAGAAGGTGTCTGTGTTAAAGGCACTGACGGCCTTTAGTGTGACCTCTTCGGCATGAACGCTAAAAAAGCTACACGACAGCAGGGCAGCACCCAATAGTGTGCGTTTGATCATAGTGGTTGTCTCCGTTCCTCAAGGGCTATGTTATTAATGTATTTGTTTTCATATTTTTAATACTAAATATATTAATGATGAAATAAAAAAAAGGCACCTAGGGGTTTGCGCTAGTGCCTGTAGAGTGAAGGAGGGTGCGGAGAAATTAGCTGGGTCTACGCATGTCAAAAAGGGTTTGGTCTGATACTTCAAAAAAGTCGCCAGGGCCACCACCACGCAAAATAGGGCGTGCGGCGGCGGTATGGTACACACCGTCTTTAATCAGCGTAGGGGAAATATGTACGGCCACGACTTCGCCTAACACCATCCATGTGTCGCTTTGCCCGTCTAGTTTTTGTAGTGGGAAATGTTGGGTGACACGGCACTCTAGCGATACAGGGCTTTCACCCACGCGTGGCGCGGCAATATGCTGACTGGCAACAGGGGTGAGTTGGCTAAGCTCAAACTCGTTAACTGGGCGCTCAACGCTAGTTAGGTTCATGGGCTCGGCCAAAGGACGCGTTGCCAGATTCCATGTGAATACCCCGGTTTCAATGGCGTTACGTACGCTGTCTTTGTAGCCCACGCTAGAAAACGCAATGATAGGTGGGCGGTAATTGAAAATATTACAGAAGCTGTACGGTGCTAAGTTGGTTTCACCTGCTGCATTTTGTGTGCCAATCCAGCCTATAACGCGTGGGCCCACAATAGCGCTGATGGGGTCATAACGTAGACCGTGCCCTTGGCTGGGTTCATAAGTATGGTAATCGTGCTGCATGGTGAAAGGTGTCTCCTGTGAACTAACAGCGTTACAGCTGTTGGGGAATATACGTATAGGGATCTATATACTTTATAACTAAACTATCTCTACTGCAATGCAGAAGAGGCCTTTAGCCATCATGGTCTAAAGTCTGGGTTAATGAGTTTTCCGAGTATCTGTCATGAGTACTGATTCTGTTTCTTGGGAAAACGTAATGTCTTCCAGTGCTGATCAGGTGCAAACGTTGATCAGCAATATGTTGACCCCTCACAAGCTAAGCGTGTTGAAGGCACGGGGTTTGCAGTCGTGTATACGTCATGCCAACTTTGGTCAGGTGGATGTGATACGTCTAGGCTACGGTGCCCATGTACGTATTCAGCCAGATGACCTTGTAGATTATTACCTCATTCAAATTCCTCAATATGGTCAAGCGACCGTGCGCTGTGGGGGAGAAGAAGTAGACTCTATGCCAGGTGTGGCCTCGGTGTTAAGCCCCAACGCAGAGATAGACATGAGTTGGCAGGCTAGCAACGAACAAATCATGATCAAAATTGATAGGCTGCTGCTAGAGCAAACGGCGCAGGGGCTAGGAGTAGATACCTTAGCCAATGGCGTGCACTTTCCGGCGAAATTTGAATGCCACAAGTCGGTAAGCTGGCAACTGATGCTGCGCTATTTGGTAGATTGCGCGCGAAACTCGTTAACTATGCAGCGTTCGCCGCTGTTAATACGACAACTAGAGCAATTGGTGGTCACCACCTTATTGGGCGAGCACCCACCGGTACAACAATCGGGGTTTAGCCGTGTACGCAGCACTATCTTGCCGCGCCACATTAAGCAGGTAGAAAACTACCTGCATGAACATATAGATCAGCCCATCAATCTAGACGTACTGGCGGCGCAAGCACAAGTCAGCGTACGTACCTTGCAGGTAGCGTTTAAAGAACATTGTGGCGTCAGCCCTATGCAGTATTTGCGCCAACTGCGTTTAGATCGCGTACGTGCTGACTTACTGACACATGGCGACTCTGCCGAGTGCTCGGTTGCCGATATTGCGCTGCGCTGGGGCTTTGCGCATTTAGGACGTTTTAGCGCTGCTTACCGTGACCGTTTTGGTGAAACGCCCAGCCAAAGTTTGCAGCGCGTGCGTCAAAGTCCGCTATAGCCTTATCTTAGGCTTTGCGAATGCGCTGAGCCGCCAAATACCCCGATTGACCACCTAAACCAGGCCCTGGGTGCACCGATGCGCCTATTTGGAACAGATTAGAAATAGGCGTACGCCCCGTACGCGTTTTGTTATCGCCGGCAAATGGGCGCATAAAGAAAAACTGGTCAGGCGAACACACACCAGAGTAGGGGTCGCCACCCACCAAGTTACTATTCCATGCTTCTAAATCTGCTGGGCTGTAGGCTTTGCAGCCAACAATATGTTCGCTAAAGCCGGGCATCACGGTTTCCAAGCGTTGTCGTACCCGTTCTGTCATGCCGTCGCGTAAGGTGTCGTTCCAGCGGCCATCTTCTGGGATAGGTAGTTCGTTAGCCACATCTGCTTTCACAGAAGAAGGCATATCTTGCATTTGTACCCACAGTATCCAACTACCATCAGGCGCGCGACTAGGGTCTACTGCAACGGGCTGGCCAACGGCCAGAGTAGGCTTGGCAGGCAACCAGCCATTATTGGCCTCTACCACCGAGGCACACACTTGTTCCATGCTTTCGGTAACGTGCACCATAGGCACGTTCAGTAGTTCAGGGTTGAGCCATTGGGGGCGCTCTTTTAAGGCGAAGTGTATTTGCATGCCGCCGCGCCCATAGCGGTAGCGCCGCGCCATTTTTTTGTAGGTGGTGTCGGCGTTGGGCAGCAGTTTTTCGTACAGTTGATTGGGCGTGACATTGCAGACCACAGCTTTGCTTGCAAGGTAGCGTTGCTGCGTGGTGGTGCGTACGCCTATGGCTTTGCCGTTTTCTACTAAGACCTCTTCCACATCTTGCCCAGTAAGCAGTTGGCCGCCATGCGACTCAATAACACGGATGAAGGCCTCTACTAACTTATAGCTACCACCTTCTACAACCGGCATACCGCCTGCCACCACAGCCGAGAAGGTAAGTTTGCCGATGAGGGAGGACGCGGCTTCGTCTGGGCCTAAGCCACTATGCAATACCCAGGGAGCAATGAGGGCGCGGCTAAGATCATGGTGCAAGGCGTATTCAGACCAGCGCCTGAAGTTCTCTAAGGACTCAGATGCAAAGTGCATCATGCCGTCTAGGCCACGTTGTCGCCATGATGAAAACAGCAATTTGCTGGTTTTCCAGCTATAAGGGTCGTTGCCCATGAGCCCAAACACTAAGCCAGCATCAGGGCCGAAAATTTGATTCGCAGCTTGCCCTATAGCATCGCCATCACCGGGGGCAATAGCGTTTAAGCGTTGTACGGTATCGGCAATATCTTGGCGTAGCGCAATACCAGTACCGTGCGGGGTGGCTAGACCGGTACTGTAGTTGCCTGACACAAAACGTAGCCCAGCATCGGCTAAGGGTTGTGCCAGTTCAGCATAAGCAGCACTCCCTACAAACAGGGGGTACCAACTGGAAAACACATCGTGAGTAAAGCCGGGGAAAAGCTCCTCGGTGCGAATGCAGCCACCCGCTACAGCATTGCGCTCTAGTACGGTTACGGTTAACCCTCTACAGGCAAGCAATGCGGCACAACATAATGCGTTGATACCGCTGCCCACAACGACCACATCCTGATGTTGCGGCATGAATTAGTCTCCTGATTGTTGTTGTAGATGGGTAAAACCACCACGGTGAAACACCGCAGGCGCTAAGGTTGGCTTGGTATCGTGACGTATGACTTTGCCTATAAATAGTGTGTGGTCACCCCCATCGTGTTGGTTGTGATTTTCACAGATAAAGGTGGCAATACAGTCATCAATCACGGGAATCCCCTCATCACTACTAGCGTGGCTCACCAGTGAAAACTTGTCTTCAGTGCGTGAATTGGCAAAGCCTAACGCGGCCTCCACTTGGTGCTGACTGATCACATGAATAGCAAAGTGTTTACAGTCTTGGAAAAAAGCGAGGCTAGGTGAGTGTTTCACCAAGCTCCATAGCACCAGAGGAGGGTCTAAGGACAGCGAGGCAAAGGAGTTGATGGTCAGACCTACAGGCCGTCCTTCGGGGCTACGCGTGGTAACAATGGCAACTCCCGTAGGAAAGTGCCCCAGCGCTTGCCTGAAGGTGCGGCTATCAAAAGTGACCGTTTCCTTAACCAGTTCAGCCTGTGTGGACATGGCAATCTCTCCTGTGTGATCAAGCAGCCGTAGTCTGTTCTTCAGCCAGTTTGGCAATCAGCGCTTGCGCGGCTGGTACATCAGTCCAAGCTGGGAACAGGGTGGTAGGGTTATTGAAGGCATTGGCTAAAAAGCTAGCCATACGTGGTGAGCTGGCGGCATTACCTAATAAAGACAGTGCGGAGTCTGTTGGGGGCAGCAACATAGAGTTTGTCCATGCCACCACTTTGCCAGCGTAGTTCCAGTAGGTATCAAAGGTGTGTTGCATCCACTGTCTATCAAAGGCTTGTTCGCCACGCGCTAAAATGCTGTCCAAATACACTTGGGCAGAACGGGCGGCATTATTAGAGCCTTGACCGGTAATAGGGTCGTTCACTACTACAGCGTCGCCCATGCCTAAGACGATGCGCCCTGATGGCAGTGTTAGCACTGGTTTACGAACGGAAGGCGGGAAGCTGCCTGCTAAATAACCTTGGTCGTCAGTCAGTTCTACATTGCGGCAACGGTCGCCTTCCCATGGCAAGAACTCTTGCAAGAAAGATACGCTGCGTTCTAGGTGGTCTTGTGGCGAGGTGGTGTCGCGGAAGCGATCTAATGGGCCGCCAGGAATGCCTTCAAACACCATGATGTCGCAGGGGCCGGACAAGGTGAGGGAGGGGAACACAAAGTATTCGCCCACACCGGGGATGAAGTTAAACGACACCCGCGAGAACTCTGGCATGGGTTCCAAACCGTGTACGTAGGTCAGCGCCAACGCACGTTGTGGTTTATCGAAAGGGGAACGTTCTGCATCACGCTCAAACAAACGCACCACTTCGCCTTTACCCGCGGCCAGAATAGTTAGCTCGTATTCCTCGGCAATACGTTCTAGTTCGGCTACGCCTACGTCTTCAAAAACCAAACGGCCACCACGCTGCTCAAACTCTTCCAGCCACACGGGCATTTTTAACCGTTGGTCGGTGGCTTGGGCAGGGCGTTCAATACGGCTAGCCCAGTCCAACAGTTTGGTATCCGGTTTATCGGGGTTGGGTAGGGCAAAGCCAATACCTTCAACGGGTGGGCATTCCTCATCCCAATGGTTGATGCCTAGGCGTCGTTCTACATCCAGCGCATGGGGAAACATACACTGGCTGGACATGACCCGCCCTTGGCGAATTTGATCGGGGGTGCGGTTGGTGTACAGCGCTACATCGTAGCCTTTGTCCAGTAGACCGAAGGCAACGGGCATACCCGCCTGACCACCACCAATAATGGCAACTTTACGCATAAGAGTCTCCTAATTCTTTTGATGAAATATCGTTACTGAGCAAGTTTGGGAATGGCGGGAACGTTTTGTTCTGGGCCCATGGCGGAATACCCGCCGTCCACGGCATAGTCCGCTCCCGTCACAAAGCTAGCGGCGTCAGATAGCAAGAAGGCCACCACTTCGCCCACTTCCTCGGGGTTACCTACGCGACCCAACAGATGGAAGGGGGCGGCCACCTTATCGGTTTTGTAGCGATTACCATTAGTGAGTGAATGCATCACCTTGGACCACGTCCAGCCTGGCGACACCGAGTTCACCCGTATATGCTCGGGAGCAAAGTCCATCGCCAAGCTTTTAGTCAACTGCACCAGAGCGGCCTTAGACACGGGGTACAGCCAGCGCCCCGTTTGTGCAACAGAAGAAGAGATAGAAGTGAAATTCACAATCGCACCGCCTTGTTGCTCAATCAGGTAGGGGCGTACAGCTTTGCTCATGGCAACAGTGCTGACCACATTAATGTCCAGCGCTTGCAGCCAATCTTGTCTAGACGAATTCATGCCCTCGTCTAAGTACGAGCAGGCCAAATTCACCAGCCCATCAATGCGGCCAAAGTGCGCATTCACTGCCGCGATAGTGCGGCTAATCGCCGCATCATCGGTGATATCAGTACTCCAGAATTTGCAGCGTTTGGGATCATTGCCCGCCGCAATCTCGCCACCGGCTTCATCAATATCAAAAATAGCGACACGAGCGCCGTAGCCTGTTAGCACATCCACCACGCCCGTACCAATTAAGGTAGCGCCACCGGTGATGATAAAAACCTTGTCTTGTAAACCTTTCATAATTGTCTCGTCGTGAAATAGGCGTTAGAAGGGGATGGCCGCTTTAAGCATTAACTGATGCCCTTTAGGGCGGCTGCGTACTCCGAAGTCCTGTTGCCACTTGGCAGTAAACAACCAGCCATTGGCATTGGCGTAACGCAGTGATGGGCCAATAGCGAACGCACGGGCTCTGCCATCGCCCGAACGTGGGCCAGAATCGCTGGCAATTTGTTGATAGGCGTAACCCCCCACACCCGCTACAAAACCATTCCCAAAGCCATAGCCCAGCGCGTAATCAGCGTGAATAGCATTGCCGGTACGCGTGCGGGTGTCGTTATTGCGGAAGTTAAAATCCACCATCACCTTCAAGTCGGCATTGATGCCGCTAGGCTGCATATAGGTAAAAGCGGCGGCTGGCTGAATAGTCCAATAATTGCGACCCAAGTTGGCCATCGCGTCTTGGCGGTAATAACCAGTAGGGGCTACAAAATCCACCCCCACCACGGCATGGGCGTTTTCACTAAAGTGGTAGCCCAAGGCGGGGCCAAAGGCGATATCGCCCAGACCTGTGCGGCGCTTACGCTGGCCGAACGCCTCTTCTTTAACCGTGAGCAGAGGGAACAGCGCATGAAAGGCCAATTGACCGCCCGCGACCTGGGCCCCAGTTACCCAGATCACACGAGGCGCCACCATATTGACGTCCACACTGAAATCTTGAATAGGTAGCTTATCGCCGTGTTTATCGCGTACCGAGTTGTAGCTAAGAGAACCGGCGTACATCAGCAGATGAACACCGGGGCCGGGCAAAGCGCCCGACATATAGTTTTCAAGCCCATCGGGGTAGATGGGCAAGCCATTACCTTCAATGGCTACAGCGCTATGGCTGATCAGTACCGCTGCGCCACAGGAAAGACGCACGAGGGTGTTTTTTAACATGAGGATCTGTCTCCACTGTTATTGTGATTGTGGGTGAGACAGATGGTAGGGTGGGGGCGAAAGCGTGGTCTAGCCGCTTTCCGCAGGCACTATCCACTTAGCGAAATTACTTTAGATTTCAAGGGAAAACCCCAGCGGTTGTAGCTGCCAGAAGGATGAAACTACATTCTTTGGGAATATAGTGAATTTAGTTTATCGGGTTTTATTAAGCATAGTCATCAAGCCTGTTTAGACGAGGGCTCGTCTTTTAGCTAACGACGTATTAGTGGGGGTGATTGATTTCATTGGCAATCAAATCAATCAGTTCCAGTGCTTGTGACCTATCACCGTCGTTAAGAGGATTTAAGGGTTGCAGCCCAAGCTGGAAAAGAGCAGCATCTATTCGGGAGTCCACAGCTTTTCGGTAATTTAAATCGGGGTCTCGACCTGGGCCTAGTGGTACGCTTTCATCCAGGACTGTTTTGAATAGTAGATCGTATCGTGAGGAGTGAAGTTTAGCTAAAGCATACAGATAACTCCTATCCGTAGCAGACATGTTTCGGCCAGTTATTGTAAGGGCCGCTTCTAGATAACCGATGGCATCTGAAACGGGTCGATCCACAATTACCAGATCAGCATTTAATCCCTCATGTTGCTCAGCACGGATCACAGTAGCCATAATCCACAAAGTGCTGCTGAAGGTGTGGTCCTTGAGAATGGGGAAGCCCGACTTCGCGCATTCCGAGGCATTGTTTTGTACTGTGCCAACACGAAGTCCACGCTTTTTTGCAATTGTAGTGAGGTCCTTGACGAAAGTTGACTTGCCTGTCGAATGGGTACCAGTAACCGCGATGAATTTTGTCATCAGAACAGATTTCCTTGCTGGGATGCAATGTAGGTGTCTTTGTTGGATCGTGCTATCTGCATAAGGGTTAGAAAAGTGAGATTGACTTGCTTCTCAAGCATCGAAGAAAGAAGGATGAATAGATGGGCTGTAACAAGTGCATCACTAGCAGCCCTGTGCGGGGTCCATTCAGCATTGTCAGGAAAAAGATCACTTACAAGCGCTCTTAGGGAGTACTCACTTCTGCCAGGCAGAACATGCTTGGCCAGCGCTTTGGTATCAATAAGAGCCAAAGGCCGCCAGCTTGGCTCAGTATGGGTGATGACGCGGGCATCTACGCCAACGTTATGACCAATCACAATGCGATTTTCCATTTCTGCTAGGATTTCAGTCGCATGTACACGCCAAGGCTGAAAGGTTTCTGCCCTCTGGTTGGTGATGCCGTGGATACTTACAGCCCTATCTGTAATTGGACGTGGAGGACGAAGGCCCCAGGACTTAGCTTGTTGAACCTGTCGATCAGTGATCTGAATTGTCGCAATCTCGATCATGTCATGGGGTTCCTGACCATTGCCTTCAACATCGACTACTACGTAGGGGCACAGGCTCCAGTTTAGATTGTTCATGTTGTTTGTACAGTAAGAGGAATAAAGCGTTGATTTCTGAGCATGGGGGGAGAGTATTGGTCATGTTCGGCATGACGTATCAAGTCCAGCAGTTCATCACGACGAGTCTGATCTAGACCTTTCATCAGAGGCCACATCATTTTAGCCTTCAGCTCTGCGGCAATATCAGTCAAACGCTTCATACGGGATGTTATGATTGTAGGACTTACTTGATGATCCATAGTGTAGGCAGATGTCTCTGGTCTGGCGGAGAATGGGATGGCGACATTAATGTGAAAATCCAGTTTTCGAACTAGATCTAGAGTTTGCTTAAAATCATCCTCGGACTCATCAGGGAATCCTACAAGCCAGTTTCCATAGAGTACAGAAGGAGTACTGTCACGGAACTGTTGGAGTGCCTGAGCAACTTTCTGGATGTTGTAGCCACGACTCATGGCCTTCAGTATTCGTGGAGATCCACTTTGCAGGGAGATGTATAGTAGTTGCAGGCGGCCAGCTTGCCCCCAGGATAAAATGTCCTCAAAGTTCTTAAGAAAGGGTTTTGGCTCGATGTATCGGATGGAAAGTTTTACCTCAGGTGCAATGTTTAGCAAGGCTCTTACCATGTCAGCAAAGCGGGGACCGTCAGATCCCACACCGTAGTTTCCAACTTCATCACCAATTAGGACTAGGTGGGTAATGCCTCGGTCTACTGCGGCTTTAGCTTTGGTCAGTACATCTGTGAGTGGTACGGATGTGTATTCACCACGCCCTTGTGGAATATTGCAGAAGCTGCATTGATAAAGACAACTACGCGTGACGGTAATCATTTCGCAGGGATCGTGCTCATCATAGAACACGAAACCTTTCGTTGTTTGTTGGTAAGCACGGACTAATTTGGTGCCGTGTCGTCTATCTTCTTCTTCCAGTTCGGCCACTACTTTAGACTTAGCTGGTCCAACCCTGTTACGCAAGTTGTGAAGCCCTGTGGATGTGGTCGATTCAAAACTATGACCGGAACCCTGTGAGTATTGTCGATCAACCTCTGCAAAAGGGGTGTTAGTGCTTTCTTGCAGAACTTCAGTTATGGGTAGAATTGCAAGTTGATTATGCACCAGATTGTTTCGCACCTTCTCTGAACTTGTATTGGCAATACAACCTGTGACAACGACTCGAGCATGGGGGGCCCGTGTGACAGCTTCGTTAACTTGCCCTATAGCATCATTGACCCAGTGTTCGCGTACGGAGCATCCTGAAAATACAATTTCATCAGCATCTTC
The DNA here is from genome assembly GCA_052103955.1 of Paenalcaligenes sp. Taxonomy (GTDB): domain Bacteria; phylum Pseudomonadota; class Gammaproteobacteria; order Burkholderiales; family Burkholderiaceae_B; genus Paenalcaligenes. Next base: position 66,599 of record JBQELO010000008.1, read on the forward strand.
AGGACGGTCAACAATTACTCCACCGGCAGATATGATCCCTGCGCTGAGTACATTCAGATCGTAACCAGCATTTAAACAGGCATTATGTGCAAGAAAAAATTTCTTAATCATGTTGGCAATAGTCAGTTTTTTTAAAGAGGTGCGTTTTAAGTACTGCTGATTTTTCAGTGATATAAAAAATATGACATTCAGAAATGTATGGTCAAATTAGAATGTTTGATATGGCCTAGCTATGTGGAGAGTAAATCATCATGGCTTAATAGTCGTATCTATAGTTAGAGTAGCGAAAAATATAGCCTGCTGAGGGTGTGCAATGACAATGCTAAAATACATATCTACTTAATGTAACAAAAATCAACATTGATTGGTAGAGACGCTAATTTTAAATAAGAAAAGACAGTAAGCAGATCAATAGCTAAAGGTTTTTGGGTGATTGAGAGAATTGTTTTGACACGGTAATTAAGTTTGAAAAAATTTCCTTTTTTTTGCCGTGGACTTAAGATTGACCTCAAACTTCTACCAATCTATGCTGTCGAACACATCCCACACTGACGATAAATAGCCCCTTACTTTGAGATCAATACATCTATGAACTCCTCACGTCCTGTTGCGCTCGTCACTGGCTCAACATCCGGTATTGGTGCCGCCATTGCTAGGCGTTTATCAAGCGAGGGATATGCCGTTATTTTGCATTCACGTAGTTCTGCTGATGTAGGGCATGCATTGGCTAAAGAATTAACCGTAGCCGCTTATATACAAGCTGATCTAGCGATTGAGGCGGATAGAGAAAGGTTAGTTCGAGAAGCAATTGCTCTCTGGGGGCGGCTAGATGTGTTAGTGAATAACGCAGGCATTAGCCGAGTGATCCCACATGCAGACCTTTTGGCTGCGACGCCAGATGTGTGGCAGGAGCTGCATGAGGTTAATGTGGTCGCGCCATTTAGATTGGTAGCCCATGCAGAGTCAGCGCTTCGGGAGGCGGCTAAACATGGCAAGCCTGCTTGCGTCATTAATGTGAGCTCCCATGCAGGCGTACGACCAAAGGGGGCGTCTATTCCTTATGCAACGACTAAGGCAGCGCTAAATCATGTCACCCGCTTACTGGCTCTATCGCTTGCCCCACATATTCGAGTGAATGCTGTTGCTCCAGGTTTGGTAGACACGCCCATGACAGCAGATTGGACGCAGGCGCAGACTGTTTGGAAAGAACAGGCACCTATGCGTAGAGCAGCTAGTCCAGAAGACATTGCACAGGCTGTGGCCATGCTAGTGGCATCAGACTATCTAACAGGTGAAATCCTACTCTCAGACGGTGGCTTAAACCTTACCTAGACAACGCGTACTATGCCGCTACGACTTTGATGCTCTGATCACAGGCATACCTGAACTGGCTGCGTTCGTGACCTTGAACCCGTGTGAGTTAGTCTTTAAGCCATTCCTGCAGTTCGGCTATTGCCTGCTCTAGCGAGTCGTGTGTCAGTGTGAGGGTGATGACCTTTTCTTGAATTTCAACGGTGGGGCTCTCTGCATCGGGTTGTAAGGATATGGTCTGTTCCCACGAAGAATAGAACTTCCCGAACTCCTCTGGTGACTCCTGTATCACGCGAGCTGCTTTCCCAGTTTGACGGTTAATCACATTGACGATTGGGTTTCCATCATAAAAGAGAGCACCATTTCCGAACCGATCGGACAGATAAGGGCTAAGAGGCTCACTCCGTTCAGGGAATAGTTGTGCTATTTTCTTAAACCAGAACGCTCGTGCCACACGGTATACCCGTGGGTCCACGAGGAAGTGTTCATAGAGGAAATCGCTCATATAAATTACCTTATCTGCGCGTACTGAATGTTGTTGCTGTTTTGGATGCAGCATTGTACTGAAAAACCGCATCCGTACCTTGGCGGTAGCGTACCGTTACAGAGCAAGAGAGTGTGCTGGTTTGTTTCTGCCGTATTTCTTCGATTGTTTGAGAATGAATAGTGTTTACTGATATTGAAGGCATTTTCTATCGCGCCATCGATCCTGCGTACCGCGCTTATTCGTTGTCTGGTTCTAGAAGTGCAGGGCGCTATTCTAGGAGCACGCAACCTACGCTCTATCTGAGCTCATCCCGCGAAGGGGTAGAAGCTGCGATGCAATCTCACAAGGGGAATCGCAGTAGTGAGTTAGAGGTGGTCAGTGTTCATGTCGTGGCCAAGAAGATTATCGATCTGCGCAATTCGTCGGCGTTGTCCGAGGTGGGCGTAAGCATTAACGATGCCATTGCTCCATGGCAAGAGCTGGTATCTAGAGGAGCAACACCACCTTCGTGGACAGTTCGTGATCGTCTCGTGGCTTGTGGGGCAAACGGCTTGATTGATCCTTCAAGAACGGCACCGGGTCTGTGGCATCTGGTTTTGTTTTCTTGGAATCAGGATGACGTGCCGCAAGTCCATCTTGTGGATGAGGCGTAAACATCTGCTTTGGGTCGATAGGTAAACTGATAAGACCGGCGATCAATCAGGGGCGGATAGTGCTTTCCATCGCTCTAAAATTAGCTCCGCAGCTTCATTAGCGGTGATTAACGCAGTATCTATTTCCAGACGCGTCGATTGCCATGGTTCGTAGTCATGCGAGACAACGTTATCCCATGTCGGTAGCTTGAATCCTGAGATGTCGGATGTCCTGCTTGTTACCCTCCGTTCATGCTCTGTCCTGTCCGAGCACACAACCTCTACCTCGATAAAAGGTGAAGTCATTTTGGTTGCCACTTCACGCCAAGCGCGTCGAGTGACTTCCAATGGGTTCACGCTATCAGCCACTACTGGTATGCCTAGCGCCAAATTTGATGCGGCGAGTTCATAGGCCACCATATACCCTGTTGGGCCAATATTTGTATGCTCTCCTGACTGGAGGATGGCGTGCTCAATTGCATCAATGCGCAAATACGCTGCGAGTCGCTTTTGTGCTAAAAGCTGTGCAATCGTACTTTTTCCGGAGCCCGGTAGTCCGCTGAAGATAATCAACATGGTGGAACTTTGATATGTGTGGAGTAGAACGTTACCACGAAGAAAAGTGATAAACCACATTGGGCTAACGGCAGAGACGCACAACAAGCTAAACGTTAATCAGACTAACTTCAACAGTTCTGCCACTCTGTTTATCAGTAATGAGCCAACAGCAACTAAAACATAAATGAATTCTATAATGTCCACCATATGCACCTACTTACCATAACGAACCCTGAAAACCGATAAGGGTTCCTGTTGAAACACAATGCCATCCTCAAAATCAGGTAATCCCATTTCTACACCTTCAACACCAAGCAAAACGGCGGCTTTACTGCATCCGCGCAACCGTCATCAAGGTCGCTACGACTTTGACGCTCTAATCAACGACACGCCTGAACTAGCACCTTTTGTAGCCTTGAATCCGCATGGCGATAAAAGCATAGATTTCGCCAATCCTACTGCAGTGAAGACCTTGAACAGTGCTTTGTTGAAGTCCTTTTACGGCATAGAACAGTGGGATATTCCGGCTAATTACCTCTGTCCGCCTATCCCTGGTCGTGCGGACTACGTGCATTATCTGGCCGATTTGTTGGCAAGCAGCAATAGAGGAGTCATTCCCCAAGGCGATGCGGTGCGAGCGCTAGATGTTGGTGTGGGCGCAAATACGATTTACCCCTTAATAGGCCATGCTGAATATGGCTGGCAGTTTGTAGGCTCAGACATTGATGCAAATGCGCTGACAGCTGCACGAGCCACTATTAACGCTAATAAGAGCTTATCTACAGCGATCACATTGCGTCAGCAAAAATCGCAGAAGCATATTTTTAAAGGCGTTATCAGCACAAATGACTACTTTGACCTGACGCTGTGCAACCCTCCCTTTCATGCGTCACGAACAGAGGCGCTAAGTGGCTCTAGCCGTAAATGGCGAGGTTTAGGCAAAGCAGCACCCAAGCAAAGCAATAATACTGTGCTGAATTTTGGTGGGCAGGGTACGGAGCTGTGGTGCGAGGGCGGCGAAGCAGCCTTTATACGGCTCATGATAGAAGAGAGTAGGGCTGTTAGCAGGCAGGTGTTTTGGTTTAGTACCTTGGTGTCCAAGGAGTCTAATTTGCCCGGTATATTTCATGCCTTAAGAAAGGCGAATGCGTTTAAGGTAAAAACCGTGGAAATGACGCAAGGCCAAAAGAAAAGTCGCTTTGTGGCGTGGACATTTTTGAATCCTGCGGCGCAAGAGGCTTGGCGTAAGGGGCGTTGGAGGTAGATTTATCCTACCTACATGCCCACCGTTCTGTAGTATGTTCTATCCTGCTGCGCAATTGCGTCAGTCCTCATAGACTCAAATCATTCCCGTGCACCAAGAGCATTGCTCATCGACGAAGAACCCACATGCATCACCGTATTCTACCTGCCGTATTGATCGCTCTATTGACTGGCCTCGGTGCTTTTATCGCTCCAGCGCACGCCCAGTCTCCATCGACGCCAAAGGTGCAGTCTGGCGACGGCCACCCCTACGAGATTCCCGATAGCGAGGTCTGGGACGTTCCTGACCCGGTTTCTAACCGCGGTTACCAAGTCTTCGTTGCCTTGCCTCCGTCCTACGCTACGCAGCCGCAGCGACATTATCCAGTGGTATATGTGACGGACGCTGACTACGCCTTTCCGATCATTCGGCAACTAGGGCGCCGCCTGAATGTTGAAGGCCCGAAGATCGAGGAATTTATTCTCGTTGGCTTATCTTATGGAAAGGGTGAGGACGGCGTTGTCAGCCGCCAGCGTGATTACACACCAACACCAAACGGCCCAAGTACAGCGGCACCCAATTCTATACATGGTCAGGCGCGTGCCTATCAGCAATATCTGCGCGATCAGGTAAAGCCCTTCATCGCAGCTCAGTATCGTGCAGACCCTGCCAAAGCAATCTTTCTGGGCCACTCTTACGGTGCATTGCTAGGGGTACAGGTGCTTTTCACCGATCCCAGCTTGTTCAGCGACTATATCCTCGGTAGTCCTTCTCTCTGGTACGACAAGCGATATGCTCTTAAGCTAGAGGCGAGCTACGCTGAGCAGAATCAGGACTTGAACGCGAATGTCTACCTTTATGTTGGTGCCTATGAGGCTTTGCGCAAGGGTGATCGACGCTACAACCAGACGGTGGACATGGTTGCCGACAACCAAGCATTGGAAGCCGCACTGCTAAGCAGAGGGTATCCGAGCCTGAAACTAGAGTCAGCGATCTTGAACGACGAAGATCATTTGACCGTCGCACCCCGAGGCTTTACGCAGGGATTGAAGTATCTGCTGTCAGTGCGATGAATACAGCCTTCTTACATGACACTAACAAAATGAGTTGGATTTTGATTGCTGATGGTAGGCAGTTTACGGCCAGGAGTTGTAACTCGGTCATTGATCTTTTACACCTAAAAAGCAGAGATCAAGATTTTTTAGGCTTCTCTAAAGCTGCAATAGATTTCTTACCCATGGAATTGCAAGCTCATATAGTATTAGGTGAGCTGAAGGTGCCTTGTGCTTGTTTTTTAAAGCTATTTATATATTTTCTCAGGAAAGCTGGATGAAGCATTGGACAGAGCCAAATGGAATATTTCTGATTAAAATTCCGATGGTATGGCAATACCTAAATCCTGTTGTAAAAGAAGAAAAGGAGGAGTCCCCATACAGCTTTCAGCCTTATGAAAACTCTAAAGGATGTTTTCAGATTAGCTGTTACCCACTTGAGGAGTTAGCCCCTCATATTGCAGAGAGGTATCCCAATGGTGTACCACACCTCACATGGCGACCTTATAGGAAGGACGACTCAGGGCTCTGTGTCCACATGTTTTTTGGGACATTAGCAGATCAGGCTTTGATTGGTAAGTATATTTATGATGCAGATCTCGAGAACGATGAGCAAATAATAGAACAGCTCGGTCTAGTCGATAGAGTCCTAAAATCCTTGGTGATTGTTCCTGAGAGTGCTCGAAAGCTCGCTTCTGATATGGGAAGGTTCGACAGATTCCAAGCAGCTTTAGCTGCATCATATGACCTCTTGGATAGTGCAATAGAATCCGATTCTTTCATCGAAATAATTGCCATTGCTGCTAATCAGATTGATGCTTTTCTCAGGCTAAGTATAGTAATTGCGATCCAACTTAAGAACCAATCGGACGAGGTTCCACTAAGATACATTTTTCAGGCTGATAATGAACGGGGGTTTATGGAGCGTAATATATATGATGACGCCCTTAAGTATAATGTCATTAATGATGATCATCACAAAAAGCTAAAATCCCTTTATCAGCTAAGAAATCGCGTGATACATAGATATATTATATCTGACATAAAGACCCGCGATCTTCCTGGTATTGCAGCTAAATATATTGAGGAATCCGAGAGGGTACGTTTAATACTTCGAAATCTTGAAGAAGAGCAAAAAAAATGCCAGCATGGTGTTTACGGAAAGAGATTTATGAAACCTTCCGAGAATGATGGTGAGACAATAAAACAATTGTTTGCTGATGTTAATGATAAACATCTAACTCATAAATTCATTAGGAAGGTTGCGAACAATCAGATCTAATAAGTCAGTTAAGCGAATGAATTGGCTTGCTCGCTAGCCAATGTTTGCAATGGGCCGACTTCTGCCTATCACAGCCAGAAAGTTCCGGTCAGGAGCTGAGGCCGAATTTAGTCGTTTGAAGATTTTCATACGTCTGCTTCGCATGAGAGGTCGGACTCTCATCCTCAGAAACTTTGAACGCCAAAGACACACGTCAAAGCGTGGGACATGGGTACAATATAACGATAATAGTAATCGGCACCCGAGAGATGATTTCAACGACAAGCAATAACCTTCGCAGGACGTGTTTTATTTCTGCTCCAGTGGGGCTGGATCTGACTGCACTACGACGGGTCTTACAAGTACGAAATGTTGATATTCTTATGCCCCAAGGCTTGACGGAGGGAAGAGATTGGGTGGATGAAGCTCAGGCCCAAATTGCTCAGGTCAGTCTCGTTATTGGCGTGCTTTCCGGAAAGGACTCATCTCAGTGGGTTCTTTTCGAGCTCGGCCTTGCTGCTGCTCTCGGTCGGCGTATTTTGTTAATAACGCCTCCAGATGCAGAGCCGATTCCTCTTTCGCCGCACCATATGCTTGTTCTTCGGGTCGCTCCGGACAACGAGGAGGCAATTGGCTTCGCACTTGACCAAATCCTCTCTGCTCCAGACCGGAAGACTGAGGACAAGTCATCACGAAGGAAACCAGCTCTCGGCCTTGGTGAAAAGACGGACGAACTTTGGGGGAGATTCGAGCATTCTTTGGCCGCTAATGATTGGATGGGTATAGAAAGAGTCGTATCGGAGGCGCTCAAGTATTCAGGCACAGATATAGTTGTTACTTCGCCAACACGGGACAAGGGTGCTGATTTTGCTGTGTGGTCTGACTTACTTGAAACACTCGTTGGGAATCCATTTCTCGTAGAGGTGAGGTCTAGAATTCGGCGCCCAGAAGACGCGGTGTGGATAACAAATAAAATTGCCGAGTATGTGAGCGCATCAGGCTCGCAGTGGGCGCTACTTCTTTATGGTGAGGGTCCTGAACCAGACAGTAATTGGTGGGCCCAAGCATCGCCAAACGTTCTGGTTCTGCCAATTAAGAGTTTTCTTGAGGGATTGCGTTTGCGGAACTTTCCCGAGTTAGTGCGCGATCTTCGTAATAGTCGTGCTCATGGCTCGAGTGTCTAATGGTGAGAATCGATCAGTCCACTGTACGCACCTTCTTTGACGCTGGTGATAACGGAGCAACTACCACAGCGAAGGGTCGTGCACTTGAAGATTTGATTTGCTATCTTTTCTCGCTGGTGCCTGGGGTGTCAATAACGCGTCGTAATGAGATGAATGCTTTTGAAACAGAAGAAATCGACGTGGCTCTTTGGAATGAAGCTCATGCGGACGGTTTCTCCTTTCTCCCCAACATCATCTTAATCGAATGCAAAAATTGGTCTGCGGTGGTAGGAAGCATAGAGGTCAACTGGTTTGATTCGAAGCTTCGGAATCGTGGGCTTGATTTCGGCATTTTGGTTGCTGCAAATGGTGTTTCGGGAGATGCCGGGCAGGTTTCTGCGGCTCACTTTACGGTTGCGGCGGCATTGAGAGAGCGCCGGCGCTTAATAGTCTTTACAAAAGATGAAATTCTAGGACTAACTGACACTGACGAGCTCGTTAAATCAGTGAAAGAAAAACTCTGTGATTTGGCTGTCTCGGGTACGATCCTTTAGCAGCAGTGCAGCCCATTTATATTGAACGACCGCAATGGGTCGATAGCGTCTGGTCATATTTACACTCAACAGCCTATGGGACTTGATCCATTGGCAGCACACTAAAACTCCTTTCCCTATAAAAAGGAGTTCGTCATGAAACCGAATATACACTACTGCCTTGAAGCACGAGCATTGGGAAAGGCAAACACATTGGGCAAAAAGCACCATTAAAGCTTAAGGGCATCTGGGCTATCCGTAATCTTGCTCTTTTCAATCTCGCGATTGACAGTAAGCTACGGGCCTGCGACTTAGTGAAACTACGAGTCCGAGATATCGCACACGGGGAGCAGGTGGCACCTCGTGAGATTGTTATGCAGCAAAACCCAACGCCCTGTGCTATTTGAAATTACTGGGAAAATGCGCGAATAGTCGACGCCAGGGTGATTGCCATTGGGTTAGATCCGACAGCATACGGAACACACACAATGCGAAGAACAAAGGCATCATTGATTTATCAACGTAAAAGAACCTGAGAGCAGTTCAGTTGCTTCTTGGACATACCAAGCTCGAAAGTACGGTGCGATACCTTGGGATCGAAGTTGATGACGAGCTGGAAATGGCAGAGCGGACAGAGGTGTGATATTTACTTATAATCGCACAGGACAGTAGCCGAGTTGGTCGCTGCCCGGCCAGAAACAGCCGTCCGTGGATATGCCTTAAAGCGGAAACCCAAGCGCGGCATTCTATATGGCATTGGATTACGGTTGAATCACCGATGTCAGTCAGATAAGGTTACCTTTTACTAGATCATACGAAATTGTCACATGACCAAACCAATTGCGGCTAGAAAAACTGACGTCGGAGCTAAGCTGGCGTACGCGGTACATCGATGTCAGGAGCTGAGGAACGTGTTGTTCTCCGCGAAGAAGGCATCTAGCGATCCAGAGTTCCTAGCTCACACGTGTGCTGACATCATCTCAACTGCGCGCGAGTGCTTTGACTACCTCGCTCAAGATATTGTTGATGGATATGTTGTTCCCAATACGACGAGTGTACAGATCAAAAAAGCACACGCGGATGGTACTCTAAAAGCCTACTTTCCTTATTTTCAAAGGCAACTATCAAAACCGGACTCAACCTTTTTTGAGCTTAAGACACACACACCAGCCTTGTACCAAGACCTACTTGACTTCACGAGCAAAATTGCGTCTCAAGCATCTATCCCAGACACGTTATTCAATTATCAGATGCTCGCTGACGTACGGGACATGGTGAACGAAAAGAAACATGACAAGCTACTGGCAGTTGTACCTGAGGCCGGTGCTGAATTTCTTGTGGAGAATCCATCATTTTTAATGACCATCTCTATCAAAGAGCAGCAAGGCTGGTCCTCGTTCGAGGTTCAGCCTGGAACCCAAGTAGAGCGAGTCACGGAATACCGCTTTTCCTTTAACGATCAGGAAGTCGGCAAGTTCTGCCTGTTTGCGACCAAGGCAACAGAGCGCATCATTCTCACGTTGTATGCAAACCATTTCGCGTGAAGCCCAACATTCTTGGATACTCTACCTGCCCTACATACCTGAGTTTAACTGTTGAACGTCAGCTCTCCAAAAAGGCGACCTTCGGCAGAGAGAGGGTCGTAAATAGACATACTCAGTCGATTCAAAGTGAATCAGCCTGACCAACTCCTCTACCATGCAATTAAAAGCCGTCTAGAGGGGGACTTTTTTATGGGCTACTCTATGTCTAGGTAGACCTTATAATGGCTGCAATCGGTCAGGAGTAGATGATCAATAATGCAATTTATAACGAATTGCCATTGCAACATATCAATGGCAGAACCTTCTCCGTTGAACTCTAAGTTAAAGCTTACGTCCAGATGCTCCCTTTACTTGCTCGCGCCATCGGGTCTGCTCTCGATAAATGGAAATGGAGGCAAGACCGTAAACATCGAGGGCTTTGGATAGACTCTCCTCCGAAGTTACTGTCCGAGCAAGACCTCATCTGTGGCGATGTCTTATTCTGTGGTGATGATAGTAATGGCAAACAGTCGCGCCTAATTCGAGCCGCATCAGCCGGCTGTTATGTACACTGTGCGTTGTACATAGGAGACGGGATAGTTGTGGATGTCGTTAGCTCTGGAACAAGAGAAATGCCTCTTAATAAATTTCTTTCACAGTACTCATACATCGCAGTAACTCGCTGCCCCGGAAACACAGAGTCTTGTTCACGAAGAAAAAAATTATTTCAATTCGCGCGTAGGTCTATAGACGGTGGTGTTAAAGGCTACAACCCATTGGTGCAGTGCTTTCTCCCATAAAGGAACTGTTCGACTTAAAAAAACTCGGTACTCTCAGGTGGCAATCACGCAGGGATGAACAAACCAACATGACTCCTTCCAAGAGGTCATTCTGTTCAGAGTTCATAATCGATGCATACGTAGACTGCAAGTACATCCCGGCCGACCATATGTATCTCTCGTCCTCAAGACGAACGCCTTCAGGCCTCGCAGAGGAAAATATCTTTCAACTATTGGGATACATGTCTAGAACCCGATGGGATGGTATCAGTCCTGAGGATCATTTCCTTGGAGGCGCAGCATGTGTACTTTCAGAGGAGGGTAGGAGGAAGCTCTAAAGCAATATGATGAAATGATTGGCATCAATCAGAGAATTACCCCGTAGGCCCTAACAACAAGGCTAATAGCAGTCGTTTAAGACTCCGAATGGTAGAAGGGGGTCGAGACCTGCTCTTCTTGTTTTGGCTACAATCGCTCAGAAGCGGTCAGTCCTTCCATCCGTGGTTTTTACATTAGTCTAAAAAACAGCAGAAGGTTTTGTGCCAATGAATTCGTTTCAATTCAATCTGTTTAGGCGGTCAATCGTCTCCAGCAGCTTGTAGTCTATATGTGGTTATGTTTACATGAGAAAGGAGCAACAATGAGAGCCTTCAGCAATCTTGAGAAGAGGTTAGTTCGCAGGATTATCGAGCTTGATAATGAATCAGACTCCCTTAATGTTTTGGGAAATATTATAGGTTCCTTAGACGGGCATACACATTTACCCGAATACTTGTATATTGAATTGAAAAGCGAAAGCGATGTATCCATCCAAGTTAAAAATCAAGCCTTAGAACAAAGTGACTATGATTGGATACGTGGCATTGATAATGATATTTCAAAAAAACTGCTGATGGTTGTGGCTCTTTTTCAATACCTAGAAGATGAGAAGCTTGCGTATTTTGTAGGTGATCCTGGCATCAAAAGCCTAGGGAGGAAATGGGCTGATACTGAATATACGAGATGTGAGTTTCTAGACGACGACCTAAAACCTTTGATTTTCAAGTATTCTAGGAAAAAAATATTTGTTTCAGAAACCCTTCGATTACTGGAAGCCAATGGTTTTAAAACAGACGAAGAGCTTAGGCATGAAGCTGAAATCACCTCAATGGGCAAGCAGCTCAAACTCACCCGCTGGGCTCTTGGGGTTACAGTTCTTGGTCTTACTGCATCCATAATAATTCCAACTTTTACAACCTCTTCTGTCGAAGTAAAGAATATGGAGATTGTAAATAGTCGACCTGCGTTGGCTGCAATAGAGACCCAATTGCAGCGAATGAATGAGATCGATAATTCGAGGAATGCTGTGATTGAGCGTATTGAGTCGGCTGTTCTATCGTTACAAGAATCAATTGATAGAACGTCGAGCACCTTGTCAGAATCACATAACAAGAAAATGCAGCCGACCGCCGATGGCGACGGCTGATTTTGGCGTTAGCTGGCGATGGAGTGTCCGAATGTTGACTGACAAGCAAAGAAAACCACACGGAACAGTCATCGGTGATGATATTTTCCATGAACACAATGACTACATTCGGATGGTTTATGAATGGCTTGATATTCAGAAGAAGATCAAAGGGCCTGCCTCCAAGACCTATGCGCTAAAGCACATGATTGAGCGCCGGTGTGATCGATATATTTCAACATCTGATGTTGATGTGGCAACCCACATGCACCCAGAGATACATTACTAATACCCACACTTCAATATCAGCGCTCGCAGGACCTTCAAAGGATCATCTCACGGGCATTGGTGAGGCGTGCACGCAGGGATACCGCCTTAAGAACTCAGATGATCGCTACACCGACACGGAGTAGCCAGCTAACAATTCATTCAAGCCGACGCCGCTTCGCGGCACGGCTTAATTCAGGCGTTAGATTTTGATCTTTTTTTCGAGGCAATCTTTCACTGAGCGGTTTGGGTCGTAAACAGGCATTGCTCTTTTATCTGACGCCCTTCTTTGTTTGGGAACAGCAAGCGTCAAATAAGAAAGAGCTGTAAACCCCTTCACGAGCTAGAACCATCGGGGGAGGCGGAGGAAAACTTTTTTGATTTGGTGTCTCAAATCACAAAAAGTATTTCCGCAGTCCCCCAGCGTGTGCGATGAATACAGCCTCGCCACATGGTCTCAACCTTAAAACACACCCAGAACTCACCATTACAAACGAAAAAAAACCGACAACCAAAACGGTTGTCGGCTAACGCAGGAACTATAAAAGCTTATTGGTTGCTCAGGGTTTCGATTTGAGCGCGGTAGAACTCCAGTACTGCTTTGCCATCGATGCCTTTCTTATCGGCAGCCGCAATCCAGTCTGTTTCGATAAAGGCCAAGTCATTACGCAACTGGGCCAATTGTTCGCCTTCTACGGTGTAGGTTTTCAAGCCAGCATCGGTCAGTGTTTTGATCGCAGCATCTTCAGATGCTTGCCATTTACCACCAAAGTCACGCGCAATATATTCGCCAGAAATCTGCTCAATCGCAGCACGGTCGGCTTCGCTTAATGACTGCCATTTACGTTCGTTCATGAACATAAATTGGCTGCTTTTACCTAAACCACCCGGTGCGGCCACGGCAGTTTTGATTAGCTTGTCTAGTTTGAAGTTCTCGATCTGATCGTATTGGAAGAACAAGCCATCAATCACACCGCGTGACAGCATTTCGTAGCTCTCGGAAGCCGGTGCGTTTAGCGTCACAATGCCCATGGCTTTACCGATGGCATCAAACAGTGGGCTAGGGGAGCGCAGTTTCAAACCGGACAGATCAGAAATATTGTTGACTTCTGGTTTGGTAGTGAAGATCACGGTGGCAGGGCTGGTCCATAAGCCCATCAGTTTGACACCACGGTGCTCATCAGCACCCATCATGAACTGGCTGTAGGTGTTCCAGTAGGCTACCGAGTTAATTTCACCGTTGTCAGTTGTGAAGGGCATTTCTGCAAATTCGATCATAGGGAAACGGCTAGCGGTGTAGCTGTGTACGGACATCCCCATGTCTGCAATACCATTACGCACCAAGTCCAAGTGAGCTTGGGGTTTGCCTAATGGGTTAATGAATTCGATTTTGACGCGGCCTTCAGTCACTTCCGAAACTTTTTCTGCCCACGGTTCCAGCATTTCTTTAACGATGTAGTGCGCTGGTGGTAACCAGTTTGAAAAACGCAGTACCTGTGTTTCGGCTTGAACATTGCTGGCAAGGCCCATAGTGCTTAAGCCTAGGCCCATACAGAGCCCTAGTTTTTGTAATAGTTTCATATGTACTTCCGGATTAGGGTTGGGGGGTGAGTGCTGCTATTTGAGCGCGGTAGAAGTCCAATACGGCTTGGCCATCAATGCCTTTTTTATTGGCGGTTTCTATCCAGTTGGATTCAATAAAAGCGAGTCTTTGCTGTAAGGCATCCAGAGTTTCGCCTTCTACTCTATAAGTGGCTAAGCCTTGTGCTGCATGTTTTTGTATGGCGTCTTGTTCGGATTTATTCCACTTTTCACCAAAAGCTTTAGCCATGTGTCGTTCAGACACAGACAAAATGGCTTGCTGATCTTCCGTGCTAAGGCTGTCCCATTTGCGTGGATTCATGAAGAGGAATTGACTGGTTTTACCAAAGCCGCCGGGTGCTACCACTACAGATTTCACTAAGCGATCGAGCTTGAAGTTATCAATCTGATCGTGTTGGAAGTACATGCCATCTATTACCCCTCTGGAGAGCATTTCATAGGCTTCAGAGGCGGGGGCAGTGATGGGGGTGGCACCTAGTTCTTTGGTGATGGAGTCGAACAAGGGACTGGGCGAACGTAGTTTCACGCCTTTGAGATCATCCAAGCTTGTGACGTTCTCTTTGGTAAGCAAAATGACCGAGGCAGGGCTGGTCCATGCGCCCAGAAGTTTCAAACCACGGTGCTCGTCCTGATCCAACATGAAGCGCTGGTAAGTGTCCCAGTAAGCAACGGAATTAATGCCGCTGTCTTCAGTGGTGAAGGGGAGTTCAGCAAACTCCACCATGGGAAAGCGGCTGGCGGTGTAGCTGTGTACCGACATGCCCAAATCCGCAATACCGTTACGCACTAAATCCACGTGTGCTTGTGGTTTGCCCAAAGGGTTGATGAATTCAATTTTCACCCTCCCGTTAGTGGCTTCTTCTACTTCTTGCCCCCACGGAATCAGCATGTCAGTTGTGATGAAATGCGTAGGTGCTTGCCAGTTTGAAAAACGCAGTACCTGTGTTTCGGCCTGAACGCTGGCGGTTGCCGCCAACGTACTCAAGCCAAAGCCCATAGTGAGTCCTAATTTTTGCAGCAGTTTCATAGTGTTCTCCTTGGGAGAAAGACGGTGCTACATACTGTTGGGGATTAAAAGCACCATGCCTGGCAACAAGATCAACAGCACCATGCGCAGAATGTCAGTCAGCACAAAGGGAGCAGTGCCGTAGAAAATAGTGCGTAGTGGAATTTCAGGCATAACGTTTTTGATCATGAAGATGTTCAGCCCTAGCGGAGGCGCAATCAGACTAATTTCTGCTGCAACCACCACGATGATGCCGAACCAAATCAGGTCAAAGCCAAGCGAGCTCACAATGGGGTAGAAAATAGGCACAGTCAGCATGACCATGGACATGGTTTCTAAGAAGCAGCCCAGGACGAGGTAAATCAGGCAAATGATGAAGATGATCGTCAGCGGCGATACATCTAAACCATTAATAAAGGCCAACAGGTGGTTAGGCAGGCCTGCGACGGTTAAGAAGTTGTTAAATACCAGCGCGCCGATTACCAAAGCAAACATGATGGCGGTGGTGTGTGAGGCCTCTAGCAGCACGGTTAGGTACAGCTTAGGCTGCCAGCCACGACGTTTTAAGGTAATTAAGAAGGTACAGAAGGCACCAATACCCGCTGCTTCTGTAGGCGTGAAAATACCACCGTAAATACCGCCCATAATTACCAAAAACAGGATGGTAATGGTGAAGATGCCTTTAATAGAATGCAGGCGTTCTTTCCATGTGCTGCGAGCACCCGGCATGCCCAGTTTAGGGTTGATGATGGTTAGCACCAGCACAGTCAGCAAGTACATCAAAATGGCTAATGCACCGGGGATAATGCCCGCAGCAAACAGCTTGCCAATGTCGGTTTCAGTCAGAATGCCGTAAACCACCATGATCACACTGGGGGGGATCAGCACACCCAAGGTGCCGCCTGCGGCAATACTGCCAGCCGCTAAGCGGTCGTCATAGTTGAATTTGCGCATGTTAGGCATGGCAACGCGGCTCATGGCGGCAGTGGTCGCCATACTGGAACCACACAACGTACTGAAGGCACCACAGGCCAAGATAGTCGCCATCGCCAAACCACCACGCATGTGTCCGATGAAGGCATTGGCCGCCGTGTACATGTCTTTAGATAAACCTGACGCGTTCACCAAATTACCCATTAATACAAACAAGGGTAAAACGGTAAAGCTGTAGCTTAAGCCGGTATCAAAGGCGGTTTGGGCAGCCATGGTGTAGGCGGCTTCAAAGTCGGTGTAGAAGCTAAAGCCCAACGTACCTACCAGCAGCATCCCCCAAGCGATGGGTAAGCCAACGAATAGGCTGATCAGCAGGATGATCAGTCCAAGCAAGGAAATAAGCATAATGGTGTCCGGTGCGTCAGGGTTGGCGGTGGTGAGCGAACAGTTGCGACAAGGCGGCTACTGCAGCGAAGCCTGTCAGCACAGAAATGATGTAAGCGATGGGCGCGATAGGAATATCTAAGGCGTTACTTCTGTCGCCGTAGTCGGACAGTTGAAGGGCGTGCAGCCACAGGTAGTAGCTCAAAATAGCCAGCCCGCCACCTGAGATCAGGGAAATGATCATGTGTTGCAGATGTTTGGCACGTTTGCTTAATACGCCATCCAGCAAACTGACCGTCAAGTGCTGATTGTGCAAGGTGACTTGAGGTAGGGCCGAGAAGATCAATATGGCCAATAGAAACTCGTTACTTTCATAGGCCCCGTGTATAGGCGCATGAAAAACATAGCGTCCAACCACATCAATAGTGGTCACCATCACCATTACCGTCAGGATTGTGACGCACACACCATTTAGCAGGCGTTCAGCAAAACGCAGTGGGCCTATGGTTGTGTGTGTTTGTTGCGTACCCTCTAATTCTTTGTCCATGTTGTCTCCGTTGCGGACTGGGTTGGCAAGCATAGGGGTTTTTTACCCCCTTATATACTATTTATAAGAGGATAGTTTATAGGTAAATAAATTCATGTGAATAGGAAATAACCCTAGATGGTGAGGGTGCCAATGCTAGCGCCACCGCATACATACAGGGTTTGGCCGGTGACAAAACTGTTTTCTGGATCAGAGAAAAACTGTACGGCACGGGTAATATCGTCGACGCGACCTAGGCGTTTAACGGGAATGCCAGCAGCTATATTTTGTTCGCGCTCACTGCCAGCGGGCACTACGTCATAGAACATAGGGGTTTGGATAGGGCCGGGGGCAACCACGTTGACCGTAATACCTTGATCGGCTAATTCCAGCGCCCAGGTTCTGGCCATGCCCAACATGCCTGCTTTGGTGGCAGCGTAGGCGGTGCGGGTTTGTAAACCCAAGGCACCACGCGATGACATCAGCACGACGCGACCAAATTTTTTGGCTCGCATGGACGGCAGGATGGCTTGCATGATTTGGATGGCCGAGCCTAGATGAATTTGTGTTAGCCCTTGCAGCTCTTCTAAGCTGACGTTTTCTAGCAAATTAGGCCAAATCACCCCAGCATTGTGCACAAAGTGGCTAACGTCGTACTTGGCTGTAATGTCATCAATTGCCGCTTGTGTGGCTTTGCTGTCTAGCAAATCCACCAGCACAGGCACCAAGCGTTCATGGCTCCAGTCTGGAGCTTTACGTGCCATAGAAATGACGGTGTAGCCTAGCGCTACGTAATGGCGGCATAGGTCGGCACCTATACCAGCACTACCGCCGGTAACGATAACGGTATGAGAGTGGGGCATCATGAGTGTTCCGTGACGATAAGGGGCTAATCAATGGGGTTTGCTGTGAGCACTGCACTGTGCGAGGCATCAAGCGTCAGCGTTAGCTGTAGGCGTTGTCCTAGAGGCAGGGTGCTGGGCAAGTTCACGATGGCAACAGGGCCGCAATCCAACTTGGCGGTACCGATGTGCCACGGCAGCTTGGCTTGAAAGTAGGGCTCGTTACTGTGGTGCAACGTGCTTTGGGCTACTAAGGTAGCCGTGCTCTCTACTGCTTGCCACTGAAGTTGTGGGCCTAGGCAGTGGCTGCACACGTCGCGTGGTGGATACTGCACGGTTTGGCACTCTTGGCATACTTGCAAGCTAAAACTGCCAGATTCGGCAATATGATTCAGGTGTAAGGCAGTGCTGCTGCGAGCATGGGGAGGAAGAGGTTGAGTCATGATTATCCTCGCTGCAAAATGGTGGCAGCCGTGCAAATACCACGGTCATAGTTAATCATGCCAAAGCCAGATACCATGCCGATGTGGGCATTGCCCACTTGGGTGTTACCAGCCGTGTTTGTGAGTTGGCGTAAGGCTTGCACCAAACCTAAGTAGCCACCTGCCGCACCGGCTTGGCCTACCGATAGCTGTCCACCCGATGTATTAAAGGGGAAGCTGCCGTCTATGGTGAAGCTGTGATCTCTAATGAACTGCGGGCCTTGGCCTTTTTCGCAAAACCCTAAGTCTTCAAATTGCAAAACGTTGATGACAGGGTAATCGTCGTAGGTTTCTAAGAAATCTATGTTGTTGGGTGTCACACCAGCCATGCTATAGAGTTCGTCTATATCCATTGCCCAACCCCCACGATATTGAACGGGGTCTTGGTTAAAGGCGTTGTGGCGTTCAATGCTGCCCAAAATACGCACATAAGGCAGACCTAAGGCTTCAGCTTGTTCGCGGCGCATCACTAAGTAACCTTCGGCACCGGCGCAAGGCATGACACAGTCAAACAGATGTATGGGGTCGGCAATGACTCTGGCGTTTAGGTAGTCGTCTAGGCTTAGCGGTTTTTTCATCAACGCATGCGGATTGCGTAACGCGTTGTCGCGCTGGGCCACACACAGCTTGCCAAAGTCGGCACGTGTCGCACCGTAATGATGCATGTAATAGTTGGTCAATAAGGCAAAACTGCCATTTGGCCCGGCTGCACCATACGGGTAGACGGCATCCTGCGAGAAACGTGAAAACGCGCTAACCGTGTGCTTGAATGACTCTTTGTGGTTGGTGTCACCCGCAATGCAGGCAACGATAGAGGCATCACCGCACTGCACGGCACGGGCAGCGCGACGCAGGGCCACCACGCCGCTGGCACCCCCCATGGGAATGTGATCCAACCAGCGTGGGCTCATTTGAAAATGCTGCATCAGGCCTACAGCCGTGTCATTCCCCAAGGTGAAGCTGGATACGCACACACCATCAACCTGAGTTTTTTGTAAGCCACTGTCGTCCAGTAAGCGGCGTAGCGCAGAACCCAGCCAGTAGTGCGCGCTCTGTTCTGAGAAACGCTCGTAGGCAATGGTGACGGGGCAGGCCAGTACGACGTCATCGTAAGGCAGGCGAGGGTGGCTCATCAGCGCTCCTGACGTTTTTTAAGGTGATTGGTATCAATGCAATCGGGGCTTTGTACTAGCGCCAAGGCTTTGGTTTTCAGTTCACCACGTTGGATTTTGTTGGTGGAGGTAAGCGGCACGGCATCCACAAACACTACATAGCCAGGCACCTTAAAGTAGGCCAATTGAGTAAGTGCCCATTGCACAATCTCTTCAGCCAAAGCGGTAGGGTTTTCTGGTGTTTCGTGGGGAATAATCAGTGCCATTACTTCGTCACCACGAATGTCATCGGGGACAGCGGCTACGGCAATAGAACGAATGGCGGGGTGCTGTTGTAACGCGTTTTCTACTTCTACAGCGGCAATGTTTTCGCCACTACGGCGAATCACATTGCGTTTGCGGTCAATAAAGTGCAAATAGCCATGTTCGTCGCGCATGACGATGTCGCCAGTATGAAACCAGCCATCGGCCCATGCTGCTTCGGTAGCGGCGGGATCTTTCCAGTATTCGGCAAAGAAACCAAAGCGTGGGTTAGGGCCGGCACGGCGCACTAATAGCTCGCCATTTACGCCATTGGGTACGGGTTGGCCATTATCGTCTACGAGTAGGATGTCTACGTTGTCGCTTTCTTTACCAAAGCAGCTAGTGCCGATAAAACGGGGCTCTTCATTCGCAATCACGCAGGCGGCCGCACCCGTTTCGGTCATGGCCCACGCTTCCAGTAGTGGGAAGCCAAAGCGGGTTTCAAACGGATGGTGCAGGGTTTTCTCTACCCCAGCGCCAAAGCCAAAGCGTACGCAGTGGTCAGTATCGGCGCTGCCAGCAGGTAGCTTCATCAGAATGGCGGGCATCACCCCCAAATAATGAACGACAGTAGCTTTAGACTGTTTGACGGAATCCCACCAACTACGGGGGTGAAAACGATCTAGTACGATGATGCAGCCACCAGTTTTGATGATGGCCATGGTAGAGGTAGCCAAGGCATTCATGTGGAACAGGGGGAGCGGCGTCAACATACGCTCTTTACCGGGCTCCAGATGGGCTAAGCCACCTACCGTTGCATACCAGTCGCCTGCGTAATCAAAGTATTCGTTGTTCAGTACGCACCCTTTGGGTAAACCAGTCGTACCCGAGGTGTAGAGCAGGGCGCATTCCGTGTCTAAACCCAAAGCACCGCCCGCGTGTGCGGCGGTAGAAGCAGCCGGTAGGGCTTGCTCGGGTGTGATCACAGGCAGGGCAATGCTGTTCTGTGCGGCAGCTTCTTCTAGGTCGTTGATGCGCGACGCCAAGCTAATGGCCAACACCATGTCCGAGTGCTGAATGAGGTAGCTTAATTCGGCAATACGTAGATCAGGGTTAATGGGCACAATGGAGGCACCCAGCTTGTTTAGTGCCAACCAGTGCAACAGAAACACCGGGCGGTTTTCTAGCAATAAACCAATGCGGTGGCCTTGGCCGTAACCCGCTTGCTGGTACTGTGCCGCTAACTGGTCAATACGTTGTAAGGCCTCGGTGTAGCTAAGACTGCCAGCCTCAATCCCATAGATCTCAGCCGTTTCAGGTAAAACGGTGATGAAATCGTTAGTGGGCCATTGTTTGGCTGTGTTTTGGAAAACAGAATAAATCGTGTGCGACATGAGTAATTGGGCTCCGAGGGGGCTTACATGAACAGCTGTATATTGCCGAAGGGTGCGTCACAGTTCAGCAGGTCTACG
Organism: Paenalcaligenes sp.; assembly: GCA_052103955.1. GTDB lineage: Bacteria > Pseudomonadota > Gammaproteobacteria > Burkholderiales > Burkholderiaceae_B > Paenalcaligenes. The sequence goes on from JBQELO010000008.1 coordinate 87,454, forward strand.
CGTTTTAGGCGTATGCGTAATTGGCCTTCTGAATCTACGACCACGTGATGCGTGGCCCAGCCTACGTAAATCTGCAAGTCATCACCGCGTGTTTCGGTGTAATGAAAGGCGGTGCGTACGCGGTGTTCAGTCGCCTGTGCATCGAAATCCACCACTTGCGGGCGTTGCAGTAAATGATGGCAACGGCTTTTAGGTTGCTGAGAAAAGGTACGTTGTCCGGCTAAGCGTTCAATGCGTATGCGCAAGAGCAGCGTATCTTCGTACATCAGCGACGCATGCAGCACTGGGTCGGTTTGGCCATGCGCCAGCGGCATCCAGTAGTAGCCGTCTTCGGTAAAAAGTTTGAGCCAGTCGTCATAGTGTTGTTGGTCTAACAGGTCGGCTTCTTGGTAAACAAAATCAATCAGGTGCTGGGGGGTAAGGTGGGTCATGTCGTTATCCTTTAATGAAGAACCAGGAAATCCAGGGTTACTGACCCATGTATTTCAGCCAAGCGCGGAACTGCGCACGCATTTGCAACTCACTGGTGCCATTAATCACTACATTGGTGCGGGATTCTTCACCGTCTTCATACAGCCTGCCCACGTTCATCCAGTCGCGGCCGCGGCTTTGTAAGGCGGTTTGGGCGCGCTCGTACATTTCCAGATCATCGTGGCCCACTACCGATGTGGGGGCGTTGATCAGACGGTTGTACATGAGCGTGCGTTCTAACAGCTTGTCGGGTGCGCCGACTAAGCGGAAGGTCCACGACTCCACCAAGGTTTTGTCTGCTGCAATAGGTTTAAAGACCCGCAACGTTTGGATGGGGCCTTTCACCATAATGTTGGGGAAGTAAATGGTGTTATGGCGTGTTTCGCCCAAAATGGCCTTGGCTTTATCTTCGCCGTAAGCGGCTACCATTTGATCCCAATATCCGCCAATGTCAGCATAGTCGGCATGGATGGAGTCACTTACGCCTGTATGCCCATGACCATTTTTCCAAACACGTATGCCCATGTTTTCATAGAACTCGTAAGGCGACATAAAAGGCGCAAACAGTTCTACCGCCATAGGTTTAGGTGTACCTTCAGGGGCTTCCTGCCATACTTTTACAGCCGTACCCGCAGACGACTCATGTGCCACCATGGGGTGACAGGTGTCGGTTTGGTTATCGACCAGCATTTTCCAGTTGCAGTTGTGCATGTAGCGCATCACACCACCAGCCACTTCCAACTTACCTTCTGGGGATCGGTCCACCATGTTGTCTATAGTGCTGAGCGACTCGCCAAAGAAGTCGGCAAAGCTTTCGCCTTCAGGGCTTAATCTACAGAACACGAAGTCACGGTAGACCTCTACGTTTTCAACTGGTGCCATACCTTGGCTGGCTTCGCTGCATTCAAAACCGGTATTCTCGTAGCCTTTTTTCAGGGGGATGGCTAACAGTTTGCCATCGGTACGGAAGGTCCAAGCGTGGTACGGGCAGCGGAAGAATTTACCTGTATTGCCACAGCTTTCACCGGCTACTTTCACGCCTTTGTGTGGGCAACGGTTGTACAGCACTTTGATACTGTCATCGTTATGACGCACCATCACCACTTCTTCATTGCCTACAGTGGTGGTGATGTAATCGCCTTTGTTGGGCACTTGGCTAGCATGGCCAACGTAAACCCACGTGTTGGCAAATAACTGTTCCATTTCCAGTTGGAATAGCTCAGGGCTGATATACAGGTCTTTGTGTACCTCGGTATCACGCACCAGTTGGCGAATGGCTTCAGGGTTGTTGCGGTAGGTAGTCATGGTGGCACCTGCTAATTACAGATCAAGAACAAGTTTGGGTGTTTTGCAGCGTGAAATGCAGGTCTGTATGACCTTGTTGCTGGCTTTTTCGTTATCGCTAAGAAAGTAATCGCGATGGTCGGGCACACCTTCCAGTACATCGGCGGTACAGACGCCACATTCGCCACGTTTACAGTCGAACATAGGGTCTAGGCCGGCTTCTTCCAGCACGTCTACGATGGTTTTATCGGCGGGAACCGTCAGCGTCATACCAGACTGGCGCAGCTCAAGCTCAAAAGGCTGATCGCCAGCTTGCGCCGTAGCGGTAGTAAACAACTCAAAGTGCACATGGCTGCGTGGCCAATGGCGCTCTTTAGAAATTTCGATCACCGCATCAATCATGGATTGAGGGCCACAGACATAAATATGCTGTTCGGGAGTCAGCGTATCGAACAGGCTGGCTAAATCCAGCGCTTGGCCTTCATTGTGGTAGCACATCAGCTTGTCGCCCAAAGCCTGTTGCAAGCTATCGGAAAAAGCCAGCTGAGCTTGGCTGCGTGCGCTGTAGTGCAAGCGGAAAGGACGGTTTTGTTGCTGCAAGGTGCAAGCCATACTGGCGATGGGGGTGATGCCTATGCCGCCAGCAATCAGCACGTATTCGGGTTCGGTGTTGTCAGCGTTGTGTACGGGGAAATCGTTGACTGGGCCGTTAACCTGAATCACATCACCCACTTGCAGTTGATGCATAAAGGCCGAGCCGCCTCGACTTTGATCCTCTAGGCGTACCCCTAAGCGATAACAGGAGGGGGCGCATTGCCAGTCGTAGTCGGGCGTGGTGACGATCAGCGAGTAGCAGCGGTGATCGTTAAGGCCTGGGATGTGTACCTGCAAATGTGCGCCGGCGTCGAAATGCGGCAGGGGAGTGTTGGTTGCAGATTCCAACATGATTTCACGTATCAGCTCAGAAGCCGGACGTACGTCGCGTACCACCAGATCAAATGTAGGCATCGTTTATCTCTTCCAGTTTGGCCTAAAGTCAGGTCAATGATTTTCTTATTGCTTAATAGTTTAGTAGTAAACATATTCCAAAGAATATAAAGGAAAACCATTAGTGAAGAGTACGTGGTGGGGGAGTGAGTTTTTGCGATGAAAGAGGAGGGCTGTATTCATTGCTCACGCTGGGTAGCTGCGGAAGAATTTTTTGTGATTTGAGACACCAAATCAAAAAATACTTTCGCAGCCTTAGGCTATGGCAGCCGGTGGTTGATAAGCGGGTTTTGCAGCTTTAGGCTAATGCAGCCCAATCGTGCCATGAAAAAGCCCCTCGTGATGACGAAGGGCTAATCAGTAGTTTGACCCTCGTGGGCCGTCAGAAACTACTTAGTTGGATACCAATGCCAGCACACGTAATGGGCTGCCTGAACCGGCTTCAATTTTCAATGGAGCAGAAATAATCAGCGCACCGGTAGGTGGCAACTGATCAAGGTTTTGCATACATTGCAGACCGTAGCGGTTAGCGCCGTGCATCAAAGTGTGGCAGGGGTAGGGCATGGGCCAGGAATATGATTGTCCGGCGTCGGTGTTGATAGTCTCTACACCAAAACCTAGCACATTACGCTCGTTAATCATCCACTCCACGGCTTCTTGGCTAGGGCCCGGTGTGTGGGGGCCATCTTCTTTCATGTTGACGTAGCTCGCTGGGTCTTGCTCTAAGCGCTTGTACCAGTCAGTACGTAAGAATACCCAGCAGTTTTCGGGAATACGACCATGCTTGGCTTCCCATGCTTTTAGGAAATCGCTGGTCAGTACCCAGTCTTCATTGGCGGCAACTTCTGCCGAGGCGTCAATTACAACGGCTGGGCGGATGAAGTTGTGCGCAGGAATAGTGTCTACGGTGTTTTGTGGCTGGTCTTTGCCAGACACCCAATGCACAGGCGCATCAAAGTGCGTACCCGTATGTTCACCACAGGTGAAGTTGTTCCAATACCAAGCGGGGCCTTCGTCATTGTATTGGCTGATGGTTTGTTTGCTAAAGCCCGCAGTTTGGCCAAATTGTGGTGGCAGTTGCAGGGCAGGGAAGCGTTCGCTTAGTGTGTGCGTCAGGTCTATAACCTGCACTTGTTGGCTGTTTAATGCCTGCACCAGCTGGCTGATGCTGTTTTGTGTACTCATCCCGCTGTCTCCTCGTTGTGCTCTGACCCACCGTTATGGCAGACATAACGGTGGGTAGGCACATATCATTCTTTAGTTTTCGGGTTGTTCATCCAGACCTGGTGCTGCAGGGTTTAGCTCGGCAGCGCAGAAGTCGTCGTTCACAAAGGTTGCAGCACTCAAAGAGCGTCGATTGACTTGCAGATTGAAGATATCAAAACGGTTGTAATGACCGGTAATGTCATGCATTTGTCGTGGCTGAATGCAGCGCGACAAATCGATTTCACCGTAAGCAATACCTTCATCGTCAATCAGTGGCGTACCAATGGTGCGGCCATCTGGGCCAATCACACCCGAGAACGCGCTGTTTTTGCGTTCTAGCAAAGCACGAGCATCAGGGTGTGATGTGCTCATTTGTTCAATGATTTCTTCAGAAATCGTAGAACAAGCGATCACCGTAAATACCTTACCTTCAAAGCAGTGCGCCGCTGCACGCAGACGAATGGCTTCTGCCATGTCGTAGTCTTTAGGCGCTACAGGCAAACCAATGTAGTTAGCCACGTGCACCAGTTCGCCTTGTGACAGCAAGCTAAAACGTGCCAAGGTGTTGGTGTTTTCACCGCACGCCAATGAGCCCAGTGGGCCTACGCTGGTTTTGTGTACGCGTAAGGACGATGCATCGCCCGGCGCCCAGGTCAGCTTTTCAGCCCACGTAGGTACCAGTTTGCGATGACGGCCCAAAATGCGGCCTTCGTCGCTAATGGTGACTACCGTGTTGTAAATGGTAGCGATGCTATTGGGGTTACGTTCGTTCACCCCAATTACCACGTTTACCTTGCGCTGACGCGCTACTTCGGCGATTTTCTGAATTTCTGGGCCCGGCACTTCAATGGCGGACTTCACCAGTTTTTCAAACCACGGGCTACCGTCTACAGGATTCAGAATCCAGCTCCAGTAGGGGTAGGCCGAAATAAACACTTCAGGAAATGCAACCAGTCGGGCACCGTTGTCGGCAGCTTCATGTATCAGCTTGCATGCTTTTTCAACGGTGGCATCCGTATTCAGGAATACAGGCGCTGTTTGTACAGCAGCAGCCTTAAACACTGGAAGATCTAGCATGTGACTATTCCTTATTTGTTGGGCGTAACGTCAACAATAGGGTGACGCAGTGTGCCGATGTGTTCTACGTAGGCTTCTACTACATCGCCTGGCCACATCCACTCTTGTGGGCTACGGCCTGCGCCTACGCCTTCTGGTGTACCAGTAGCGATGATGTCGCCTGGTTCCAGCGTGATACCAGCGCTGATGTCAGCGATCAGGTGGTTCACGTTGAACAGCATGTGACGTGTGTTGGAGCTTTGTTTGGTCACGCCATTCAGGGTCAGGCTGAGGTTGATGTTGTGTGGGTCTGGCAGTTCGTCAGCCGTAATGATGACGGGGCCAAATGGGGCGTAGGTGTCTTGACCTTTGGAGTAGATCCACTGACCAGCACGGCGGCAATCGCGTGCGCTCACGTCGATCATGGCGCTGTAGCCAAACACGTAGTTCAGTGCATCTTCTTTGTTTACACGTTTTGCACGTGTACCCATGATGACGGCCAACTCAACTTCCCAGTCCATTTGTTGGGTGATGTTTTTGTTGTGCTCGATTGCATCGCCAGGGCCAACAACGGTGGTTGGTGGTTTAGAGAAGATCACTGGCTCTTTAGGCAGTTCTTTGGAGGTGTCCAAAGTACGGCTGGATTCGGCTACGTGCTCTACGTAGTTCAGGCCAATACCAAAGATGTTTTTGCGTGGGCGAGGAATAGGGGCCAGCAGCTTAACGTTAGCCAGCGGTACGGCGATGCCTACAGGCATATCGTCGCTGTATTCGTTCAGCAAGCGGGAAACGGCTGTGACTGTAGCAGGACCCATATCGATGAAGTCCAGCATGTTGTCTGGCAGAGGGGTGCCAGTCACAACGCCAAAATCGTGCAGGTCAACAACCAAGTCGTTAACGATAGCGCCTAAACGGCCTGCTGCTGCGGGTTCACTGCGGTAAGTTACGAGACGCATTTTCTTCTCCAGAGTTACGAAACATGCCTTGCTAGGCATGTAAGGATGCAAAGGTGTTTTAGTTAGTAATGATTTGATGCCCGCCGTTGTCGGCTAAGGCTTCTTCACGATAAAGATTCAGTGCACGCATGGTGGGCAGATCATGGAACGAGAACAAGCAAGCGTCTTCACTGTTAGAACCGTTGACGTGTTCGTGGAACATCCATGAGGGCACGCAGAAAATATCGTGCTCGTTCCAGTCATAGCGTTTGCCATTAATAATGGAATGCCCGTGGCCTTTGGCTACGTGGTAAATAATGCTGCCGGTGTGACGGTGGGCTTTAGTGTGCTGGCCTGGCAGCAGCATTTGCATGCTGGCACCCATGGTGGCCATCACAGGGCCGCCTGTCAGCGGGTTCAAGTAGTCCATGATCAGGCCATCAAAGGGGCTGCCTTCGGACACTTTGGCATAACGTTGCAACGCTTCGTAAGTAGGCTCCCACTCGTACTTCAGCAAGGGTGAGTACGGTTTTTGCCAGTCGTGCAAGGTAGGTTTCAGGCCTGCGCCGCCCCAAATGTTGGTGGCGTCATTCACCGGGTAGGTCACGGCTTGCTGCAAATCTGGGTGCACAGCGTAAAAGCCTGCTTCCAGTGCATTGACCAGAGGAATATCCAAACCGTCTTGCCAGATGCAAGTCGTGCCGTCGGAACTTACGCCGTGTTCGTGCCACGAGCCATTAGGCGTGAGCACAAAGTCATTGGCGCCCAAAGTCATTTTGTGGCCGTCTACAACGGTGTAAGCGCCTGCGCCTTCCATAATGAAACGCAAGGCAGACGACGAGTGTGCGTGTGCCGACGCTGCTTCACCGGGGTGCATCACCTGCAAGCCCGAGTACAACCAACCCACGGCAGCCGCGAAATCACGACGGCCAGGGTTGTTTAAGTAAATAACACGGCGACCGGCTTGTTCTGGGGTGACCAAATCTACCGAACGCAGCACGTAGTCGCGCAAATCTTTGAAGCGCCATACGACTGGGACAGAGTCCGACTTAGGTTCCCACGGTTCAATTTTATTGGCGACGTTCCACAGCGCACCCGTTTCAAACTTTTCCAGTTCGCGGTAGTACGCAATGAGTTCGGGCGTGTCAGTAACGTTGGCACGTCCAATCACATCTTCTTTGTAGGTGTCATAGCGTTCTTGTGTCATTGTTGTCTCCTTTGATCTTCAGCCATGTAGCACGTGAGGGGGGCTAGCGTGAGAGCCAGTCCTTACCCCACAGATAGGGGGCAGGCCATGTGATGTCCTGATAGCCTAGCTTGGCAGCCTCATGTAGAGGCCAAGCAGGGTTAGCCAGGAAGCCACGGGAAAGCGCACATAAATCGGCACGGCCTGCGGCAATGATGCTATTAGCATGGTCTGCTTCAAGAATCGCACCCACAGCCATCGTTGGAATGGATGCTTCATTACGAATGCGGTCAGCAAACGGTGTTTGGAACATACGGCCATACACCGGTTTTTGATGCGCAACCACTTCACCACTGGATACATCTACCAGATCAGCGCCGACGGCTTTAAAGTGCTTCGCAATTTCCACGGCATCGTCTGGGGTAATACCGCCTTCAGCCCAATCGTGTGCCGAAATACGTACCAACAAGGGTTTGTTGGATGACAGTGCAGCACGCATGGCTTTAAGCACTTCTACGGGGTAGCGCAGACGTTGCTCTAAGCTGCCACCGAACTCATCAGTGCGTTGGTTAGTAAGCGGGGAGATAAAACTGGACAACAAGTAGCCGTGGCCTGCTTGCAGTTCTACGCAGTCAAAACCGGCTGCATCGGCACGTTTAGTGGCGGCGACGAACGCATCGCGAATGTCTGCCATTTGTGCTGCGGTCAGCGCACTAGGGGTGGCGCTGTAGTCGTCATAAGCAATAGCCGAGGCAGACACCAAATCCCAGTTGCCAGAAGGCAAAGGTTTGTTGGCACGTTCCCAACCTACTTGCGTAGAGCCGCGACGGCCAGCGTGACCTAATTGAATACCAATGCGGGCATCCAAACTATGCACGTGATCTACGATTTTTTTCCAAGCAGCGGTTTGTTCGTCATTCCATAAGCCCGCACACCCAGGGGTCACGCGGCCTTCTGGGGTGACAGCAGTCATTTCAGCCATCAACAGAGCGGCACCCCCCAAGGCTCTGGCGCCATAGTGGGTGTGATGGAAATCGTTCACCATGCCGTCTTTAGCCGAGTACATCAACGTAGGGGCAAAGACCACGCGGTTTTTTAGGGTCATGCCGCGCAGGGTGAAGGGCGTAAACATAGGAGGCGGGGCTTGCTCGCCTTTTTCCAGTTTTAGGCCAGCATCCGTGGCGAACCAGCGCTCAAAGTCGGCAATACCTTCAGGGTCACGCAAGCGCAGGTTTTCGTGCGAGATGCGTTGCGAACGAGTGAGCATGGAGTAGGTGAATTGCTCTGGTGCCATATTGGCGTAACGCGCTACGTTTTCGAACCACTCGGTAGAGTTACGGGCAGCGTTTTGAATGCGCAGCACATCAATACCACGTGCGGCTTCATATTCTTTTAGAGCGGTTTCCAAATTGACGTCATCGTTCAGATGTTGAGCCAATGAGATAGAGTCTTCCAGCGCTAACTTCGTGCCTGAACCAATAGAGAAGTGAGCGGTATGGGCGGCGTCACCCATCAATACAAAGGGGATTTGTTTGCCGTCTACATTTTCCCAATGCACCCATTTACGGCAGATCACACGGGGGAAGCGAATCCAAATCGCCGAGCCACGTAAGTGCGACGCATTGCTGATCAGTTTGTGACCGTCTAAGTGGGGCGCAAACAGTTTTTCGCAGTAGGCGATGCCTTCTTCTTGGCTCATGTTTTCGATGCCGGCTTTCTCCCAGACTTCATGCGGTGTTTCCACGATGAAGGTAGATAGGCCATTTTCAAAACGGTAAGCGTGGGCTTGGAACCAGCCGTGCTCGTTTTCAACAAAGATAAAGTTGAAAGCGTCGAATTTTTTCTCTGTACCTAACCACACAAAACGGCATTGGCGTTCGTCAATGTCGGGTTGGTAGCTTTGTGCGTATTTGGTGCGGATACGGCTGTTAATACCGTCGGAAGCAATAACCAGATCAGCTTGGTATTTACGGGCAATGTCGGTTTCGTCTTCGACGAAAGTTTCAAATACCAGTTTCACACCGATTTCTTCACAGCGCGCTTGCAGAATGTTCAGCAGTTTCTTGCGGCCGATGCCAACGAACCCGTGTCCGCGACTACGCTGTGCGCTGCCTTTGAAGTGCGTTTCGATGTCATCCCAGTGATTAAAGGCATCACCAATGGTTTGCGCAGAAACAGGGTCTGCCTCGCGCAGGTTTTCCATGGTGGCATCTGAGAAGACCACGCCCCAGCCAAAGGTATCGTAGGGGCGGTTGCGCTCCACCACGATGATCTCGTTGCTAGGGTCTTGCAGCTTCATTAGTAGACCGAAATACAGGCCAGCGGGGCCTCCTCCTATGCATACGATCTTCATGTTTGCTCCCTTTTATAGGTATTACCACGCTGAATTAGATGCAGAGTAGTATGTTTATTAATAAATAATATACAAATAAAGTATTTAGGTACAGGAAAAAACGCGATTTATTTTGCGCTATCCATTACAGCGGCTTCTTTCTGTACGTAAGCCTGCATGGGGGTACGTAAAAACTCTGGAATATCAATAGCTTTGTGGGTCACCAGCGAGGTGGTCACAATGACTTGGTTAATCTCCATACGCAGCTGACCTTCTAAATCGGTGCATTGCAGGTGCAGTTGAATGGAGCGTCCGCCTAGGCGTTCAATGCTTAGACTAAGAATGACGTCATCACCCATTTTGCTGATGGCTCTGAAATCAGCATCCAGATGCACGGTGGGTAGACCGACTTTACGATCGGCGATAACGCCGTGAAAACCAATGGTGGGGGCGATGTCGTCAATCCACTTTTCAAGCAGATCGTTGAACATGACAAAGTACTGCGGATAGAACACAATGCCTGCAGGGTCGCATTCCGAAAAACGAATTCGGTGTTTTTGCGTGTATGGCTTTGATTCCATGCGTTTTCCTTTTTATTTATAGTGACGCCATAAAGCGCTAGGTCTATTTAAAACCAGGCTACCTGCTTGTTATGGTGAGCCTGGCCGGTGGGATTTATCAGTAATTAGCCAAGGTTCTTTTGCAAATGCACACGCAATTGCCCCAGCTGCTGCAATACTTCTACGATGGCGTCGTGGTCCATGCCATCGAACAATTCGCTTAGCCATTGGTTGTGTTGGCTAGCCATTTGTTCAAAAGCGCTCTTACCTTTAGGGGTAAGGTGCAGCAACCAGGTACGTCTATCGGTGGGACTGCTGACTCGCGATACCAAGCCTTCGCGTGAAAGTTCATCGGTTAAACCAGTGATGTTCCCACTGGTCACCATTAAATAGCGGGATAATTCACCCATTTTCAGACCTTGAGGGTAGCGATACAGCTGCGCCATGTAGTCGAAACGGGCCAGTGAAATATCAAAATTAGTACGTAGGCGTTTACGTATTTCATCCTCGATTTGCTTGGTGCATGTCATGAGCCTAAGCCATAGCCGCACAGTGGCTGGGTCTTTAGGGCTAATACGCCCTTCATAGCCGCTGTCTTGCACGAGTTCAGTAGACAAATCCAAGTCTGTGGTTGGTTGCATTTTCTGATTCCAAGAGCACCCTTCAAGGAGGACGCAGTACGTTAACAATAAAGACCAAGCCGTCACATACGCACGTAGTCAAATTGCATTCTACACTATATTGTTTAGTAGTAAAGTATCTGACGGCTGTCTACAGTAATTGCTGACATAAAGCGCTTAAACTAAGGCGTACGCCTGTCTTGTTTCGTCTAATTTCTTTCCGTGTTCATCGGCCAACGCGGCATCACGCAAGGCGTGTAGCATGTCGGGCGAAATGCGATCAGGGTATTGATCCAACACACTCATCAAGGTGGCGAAATTACGCAAACCACGTTGGTGGGTATCACCGTAGCCTTTAACCAAGCGTTGAGCACGCGTAATTTCTAACGCCAGAGCAGGGTGGCTGGTGGCATGGTTAGCAATGCGCTGCAGCCATTCTTCAATACGTTGTTGTTCAGCTTGGAAGCGCAAGGTGCTACGACGCCAGCGTTTCATACCACTTAACGTATGCAGCAGCATAAACCCACGTAGTGAGCTGGTTTGGATCACGCGACCTTTGCCCGTCATGCTACGCAGCACTCGATGCCCCCACGACTTAGGGTTCAACAGCCATCGTGCTAGACGCTGACAAGGCAAGATCTCGCTAATCTCTTCTACCCTAGGGTGCATGTATTCGTTAATAGCCAGAATTTGGCCAGACTCCAATTGCACCTCTTGGCTCACACGTTCAAAACGGGTGGCACGGGTTTTGAGTTCGGCTACGCGAATGGCATCTTCAAATGACATCCAGAGGGCCAAATAACGAGCAGCTTCGCTAAGCAGAAGATGGTCGTCGGCGCGCATTTTTTGGTGCAATGCGCTTAATCGATCTATATACAGCTCGCCATAGGCTATATCTTGAAAGTCGATTAAACGGCGGGTACCTTCCAGCACTATAGGCTGTGTCTCAATAGGGAAGCTTTGACGTACACGCTCTACTAGTGCCGCTACACGTGGGTGTTTGGGCTTTACATTAGCAGGGTCAGGCAGGGCAGGCCTCTCGTCATCGGCATGCTCGTCTTCTGCAGCGTTAACGCGACTGTATGCCGAATCAAAGGCACGTAAGCTAGGCTTCACACCTACGCCACCACGTTCAATGGTTTGCTCAAACTGCTCGCGGCTAAAGGGCAGGACGCCGGCTGCTGATAAGGCGCCAAACATCACGGCGCTGATCACACTGCCTGAGTCTTCTGCGGCTTTGGCCATATTGAAATGGATAAAGCGTTTGGCCGCTTGTTTGGAGTGCTGGATCAACGCATCGCTATCTACGCGGCCGTCACCCATGGCGGTTTTTTCGGCAATGGAATACACACGGTGCGTAGAAGCGATGAGCGTAGTGCGGTCATTGGTCACAATACCGCGTTGTACCGCACGGCCTGCTTCCATCAACTCAGAGGCCAACACAATATCCACGTCGCCCGGCATGGGCATTAGTGACAGGACGGGCTTTTTGTCCTGAGGGGCCGCGCTAATAGGAAATAGCTCTACATAATAAATGGTGGCACCGGTACGTTGGGCTACGCCAGGCACCGAGGTGGTTTGGGCAAAATAACCATTGTGTTCGCCTAAGCTTACTACCCAGTCGGCCAATACGCCACCACCTTCACCGCCCATCGCCAAAATAGCAATTTTTATGGGTTTAACTTGCATGATTTCTAACTCCCTGCTGCTTAGAATGCGTAACGCTCGCGCTTGGCGGCGCTACGACGCTGGAACCAACCGATTACGTTGCGGCGAAGTTTTTCGCGCCAACGATCCCAGCCAGTAGGGTTATTAATGATTTGTGCACGGTAAAACGAGGGGCACAAAACTGCAGCGTGTGACACTTCACCGCACAGACCGCAACCCACACAGCTATTCATCACCGTAGCAACGGGATCAGTACGCAGAGCGTCAGGGTTGGGACGAATTGATAAGGACGGACAGCCCGATAACCGTATGCATGAGTGATCACCCGTGCAGGTGTCAGAATCCACACCGAAGCGTTCGCGTACCACGCGTTTACCGTCCGTTAAGGCTTTACGCACTTGGCCACGTTCGCGGCGCTGTCTATTTAGCATGCACTCGCTTTGGGCGATCAGAACTTTGGGGCCTTTTTCTTCCGTCGTCAGTGCATCCCGTAAGGTTTCAGTCATGGCCTTAAGGTCGTAGGTGCGACGAATGGTACGCATCCACTCTACGCCAACCCCTTTCACGGCTTTCTCAATAGGGTGGTTTGTGCTGCGAGTCACGTTTTGAGCACGTGACGACAAAATGTCCTGGCCGCCTGTGGCTGAGGTGTAGTTGTTGTCGATAATGATGGTGAGGTTATCGCTTTTGTTGAACACCGCATTGGCCACACCGCTTGTTAAGCCGTTGTGCCAGAAACCACCATCCCCCATCACGGAAATGGCACGCTTGTTGCTAGCGCTGGTGTTCAGCGCGGAAGCACCCGCACCACCTAAGCCATAGCCCATTGTGGTATTACCCAAATGGAAGGGTGGCAAAATAGAGAACAAGTGACAGCCAATGTCGGCGCTCACGTGGTGTGGGCCCAGTTCACGCTCTACTAATTTCATGGCGGTGAAAATAGGGCGTTCCGGGCAGCCAGTACAAAAACCTGGTGGGCGACCATGCACGTTCTGGTTTAAAGAGCCGGCAGGCAATACCTCAGCCGCTACAGCGGTAGCAGGGGCGGTTTGGCTCTGTACTGTTTCTTCTTTGAGCGGGATCACACGTGGTTTACGTGCGGGTAGTGGCTCAATACGGCCATAGTGTTCTAAGTAGGCGCGCAACCCTTTTAGCATGGTTTGCGTGTTGTACTCGCCAGCCATAGGTAGGAAGTCTTTGCCGTGCAGCTCAGTCGTGCTTTTGGCTTTGCGCAAAATAGCCGAGATATTTTGCTCTACAAAGTTAGGTTGGCCTTCTTCTAGCACTAATACAGCACGTTTACCTTCACAAAAGCGCAGAATTTCGGATTCTATTAAGGGGTATGCCACGTTCATTACGTACATGGGAATTTTGGATTCACCAAATACATCCGCCAGATCCAAATGCTCTAAGGCGCGAATGACGTTGTTGTAGCCACCGCCTTGAACAATTAAACCTATGTCGTCGTGATTATCACCAAAGAACTCGTTGAGTTGGCGCGATTCGATGAACTCCACGGCTGCAGGCCAACGCTGTTCGATTTTTTCTTTTTCGTGCAAGAAGCTGGCGGGCGGCAACACAATGCGATCCAAGTCGCGTTGTGGGTTTTCCATGGCTTCTTTTAGCGAGAACTTGGCACGTCGGTTGTCGGAAGCGACAAATTGGCCGTGTACGTGACAGGCACGTATGCGCAATTGCAGCATGACGGGCGTGTTACTGGCTTCAGACAGATCAAAGCCATCTTTCACTGCTTGCACAATACAGGGCAGATTAGGACGTGGGTCCAGCATCCACATCTGCGATTTCATGGCAAAAGCATGGCTACGCTCTTGCATAATAGAAGAGCCTTCGCCGTAGTCTTCACCCACAATAATCAGTGCGCCACCTTTTACACCGCCCGAGGCTAAGTTAGCCAAGGCGTCTGAGGCTACGTTAGTGCCTACCGTTGCTTTAAAGGTTACCGCACCGCGCAGTGGATAGTTAACCGAAGCAGCCAAGGACGCGGCGGCAGTAGCTTCGCTGGCACTGTTCTCGAAACGAATCCCGTTTTCAGTCAAGATGTCTTGGGCATCTGCCAATACATCCATTAAGTGTGAAATGGGGGCGCCTTGATAACCGGCCACGTACGAAACGCCAGACTCTAACAGTGCTTTGGTAACGGCCAGAATGCCTTCACCACTAAACACTTCGCCTGCGCCTAGACGTAATAGCTCTACCTCTTTGACAAATGAACGCTCTGCCATCGTGTCCTCCTTGTGGTACTGCTTGTCGTATATTGGAATATTATTATTTTCATATGAATATGTTTAGTTCTCAATATATTATTTGTGATGGTTTTCCCTGATAGGGTGTAAGGGGTAAATCGGGCGAGTGCGCAAAGTTTGGTATATTAGGCAAACTTTTTGACTCTATTGGCCACGTAATGACCGCCCCTACAGCAGATAAATTTGTATTCGTTGATGATTATTTACCCGCTTTGTTGGCTCAGGCTAGCCTGATTATCTCTACCGAATTCCACCAAGTGGTATTAAAGAAGGGCCTGTCTATTACCGAGTGGCGTGTACTGTCTACGTTGTCTGGGGCTGGCGTGGTCAGCGTGGGGCATTTGGCGCGTATTGCAACGAGTAAGCAGCCTACGGTTACGCGTGTGGTCGATAAAATGGTGGGCGCAGGGTATATATGCCGCGTTCCGCATTCGGGCGACAGGCGCGTGACCTTAGTAGAGATTACCGAAGAGGGGCAGGTGCTAATTTCGGGTTTGATCCAAGAGGCTAAGCATCATGAGTCAGAGGTGATTCGACGTTTGCAGCCACTGGATATTGATATGCTGAAAGATACGCTGCGTAGTTTGATTGCAGAGACGCGTAGTGAGGATTGATGCAGTAACGGCTGTATTCATTGCATACGCTGGAGGCTGATGGCATTCATCGCACGCGCTGAGGGACTGCGGAACAACTTTTTGTGATTTGAGATACCAAATCAAAAAAGTTTTCCTCCGTCTCCTCTGAACTATCGCAATTGATAGGTTTGCAGCCCTTTCTTATGTGACAGTGATTAGGCATTCGGAATGCCAGTTTCTGCCTGCGATGAACTCTTAATCACTAGAGGTTTTAGTAAACATTCCCTTTAGTGATTCCAGAAGGATCAATGACGTCAGCAACCTCCAAAGCAAAGACCGTTGCAAGCGATGGAGGAAAGGCGGATGGAAGTATTTTTTTATTTGGTGTCTCAAATAAAAAAATACTTTCGCAGCCTTAGGCTCATGCAGCCCAGTCGTTAGTAAGCGGGCTTTTGCAGAGCACTAAAAAAAAGCGTCCACACACAACTATAGCCACACTTCTGCGCGATAAGAGGGAAATAGGGGAGTAAGGGGAAAGACTGAACCGCTTGAAATCATCCAAGCGGTTTTCAAGCATACTTAGGCGTCAGGAGCCTGTTTTTGCTGGTCCGCAATTTCGGCATGCACTTGCTGCATGTCTACGGCTTTTACTTGAGAAACTAATTCTTCCAACTGAGACTCAGACAGAGCACCAGAGTGGGAAAACAGCAGTACGCGTTCGCGAAATACCATGATGGTAGGGATAGAGCGGATACGCAGTGCAGCGGCTAATTCCTGCTCTTCTTCCGTATTTACTTTGGCGAAAACAATATCGTCGTGTTTTTCGGAAACCTTTTCAAAGGTTGGGCCAAATTGGCGGCAAGGGCCACACCATGGCGCCCAGAAATCGATAATCAGAGGCTTTTCGCCTTCGATGCTGTCTTGAAAAGTATTTTGCGTGAGTTCTACAGTGCTCATGAGCCGGACCTTCTAAAAAGAGAGCAAACAGTCGCTGGGACAGTGAGTGAACTGCCAGTGTAGCGCGTTTAGGTGCTATTGCAACGCTCTGCAGTTACAAAAACGGCAACAGAATATAAGCTTCTGTCGCCGTTAGTGACTACGAAATACGAGACTTATTCGAAGGTGTACTTCGCAATAAATAGCACCGCCACAATGATGGTAGCAGGGTGCATGTCACGGAATTTGCCTGTAATGGTCTTGATCACAACATAGCTGATAAAGCCAAATGCCAAGCCGTTTGCAATGGAGTATGTAAATGGCATCGCTAGGGCTGTCAGGGCAGCAGGGGCCGCCTCGGTAACATCATTCCAGTCAATGTCACCCAGCTCACGCAGCATCAAGCACGCTACATACAGCAATGCTGGTGCGGTAGCGTATGGGGGTACTACACCGGCAAGAGGCGAGAAGAACAAAGCCAGCAAGAACATGGCTGCGATGACCAATGCCGTCATCCCTGTGCGACCACCAGCTTGTACGCCAGAGGCGCTTTCTACGTAGGCAGTAGTACTGCTAGTACCAATCATAGAACCCGCCACAATGGCTGTACTGTCAGCCAACAGTGCACGGTTCAAGCGGTTGGGTTTACCTTCAGGAAGCAGGTTGGCGCGTTTGGCTACACCAATCATAGTGCCGGTAGCATCAAAGATCTCTACCAATACCAACACCAGAATAACGTGCACTACACCCATGGACAGTGCGCCCATGATGTCCAATTGCAAGAAAGTAGGTGCAATGCTGGGTGGCATAGACATTAAGCCGTGGTATTCACTGTGGCCCAGTTGAATGGACAGCAGGGTAATGACCAAAATACCAATCAAAATTGCGCCACGAACTTTCAGTGCATCCAGTGCGGCAATGATGAAGAAACCTAACACAGCATAGAGCGCGGCAGGTTCAGTCAGGCTACCCAAGCCTACTTTCGTGGCAGGGTTAGGTACCACGATTTGTGCATTGGATAGGGCAATCAAGCCAAGGAATAAACCAATACCGGCAACGATGGCTGATCGTAATGAACGGGGTATGCCATCAACGATCCAGCTACGTATGCCTGAGACGGTAAGAATCAGGAAGATAATCCCTGAAATAAAGACCGCACCCAGTGCTTGTTGCCATGTAAAGCCCAACGTACCTACGATGGTGAAGGCAAAAAAGGCGTTTAACCCCATGCCAGGCGCCATACCAATAGGCCAGTTAGCCACGAAGGCCATAATCAACGAACCAATGATAGCGGCCACGCAGGTCGCAACAAAGATAGCGTTGCGATCCATGCCGGTAGACGACAGAATCTCTGGGTTCACAAAAATAATGTACGACATGGTCAGGAAGGTGGTTACCCCTGCCAAGATTTCTGTTTTGATGTTGGTTCCATGCTCTCTTAGTTTGAATAGCTGTTCAAACATAAGGCTTCCCCTGTGAAATAAATAGTGTGTGTTGCGCTCTGAGCTATTTGCTGCGAGGCAGATTTTAGACCTTTTGCACGCATTGTGGTGGGGAATGCAGGGTATATCATCATGCGGGCTTGCTGATAAGGCTTATGTCTCTCAACGTAGAAGCTTAGCGGGATGGGCTGCTTTCGCAGTACAATTATTAGCTATGAAAATACTCGGTTATGAAAGCTCGTGCGATGAAACGGGCGTTGCAATAGTTTGTACAGAAAAAGGCCTGTTAGGCCATGCTCTGCACAGTCAAATCGCCATGCACCAACATTACGGTGGCGTGGTGCCCGAACTCGCCTCCAGAGACCACATTCGACGCGCGTTACCGCTGACGCGTGAGGTGTTGGAGCAAACCGGCTTGAGTCTGTCCGATATAGATGCGGTTGCTTATACAGCAGGGCCGGGTTTGGCGGGGGCGTTGTTGGTGGGTGCTAGCGTGGCCCGATCCCTAGCGTGGGCCTTAGACTTACCGGCTATTCCTGTACATCACCTGGAAGGCCATTTGTTGTCGCCGTTGTTGGCAGAGCCTAGGCCCGATTTTCCGTTTGTCGCCCTGCTGGTATCGGGTGGTCATACCCAATTGATGCGCGTAGATGGCGTAGGCCAATACGAACTGTTGGGCGAAACCCTAGACGATGCGGCTGGCGAAGCCTTTGATAAAAGTGCGAAGTTGATGGGGTTGGGTTACCCAGGTGGTCCCGCGTTGTCCAACATGGCACAAAAAGGCAATGCAGAAGCCGTGGTGTTACCTCGTCCTATGCTGCATAGCAAAGACCTAGACTTCAGTTTCAGCGGTTTGAAAACGGCTGTGTTGCTGAAGATGAAAGAGCTAAAAGTTAAGTACGACAACGAGGTGCCTGAAGAACAACTGGCTAATCTCGCAGCAGGGACCGAGGCCGCTATTGTGGATGTGCTGGCAGCGAAGGCAATACGCGCTCTAAAAGAAACGGGTTTGAAGCGTTTAGTGGTGGCGGGTGGTGTGGGGGCGAACTTGCCGCTGCGTAACCGCTTGCTGACACAGGCCGCGAAGCTCAAAGCAGAGGTGTTTTTCCCGCCTGTTGCGTTGTGTACTGACAATGGCGCCATGATCGCTTTTGCGGCAGCCATGCGGGCGAATGCGGGCTTATTGCCTGAGAACTTGAAGAATCCTAGTTTTACGGTACGCCCGCGGTGGGAGTTAAGTGAGGCGGGGGCACTGTATTAAGGTGTAACGCAGCATTCATCGCTGATGCTGGGGTGACTGCGGAAGAATTTTTTGTGATTTGAGACACCAAATCAAAAAAATTTTCACTCCGCCCCCCCGATGTGTTTAGCCGTTGTGGGTTGTACAGCCTTTTCTCACAAGCAATCGGTCTCTATATCTAAAGACACTTAGCCTTTCTTCTGACCTACTTTAGGTTCGGTGCCTTGAATGAGCCTACGGATGTTGGCACTGTGACGCCAGAGCAACAATGCGCAAATTAAAATTAAGCATAAGGCGATCACTCCGTTTAGTGGCCATAAGGTGCCTGCGCCTAGGAAGTAGTACATAGGGCTAAGCACAGCGGCTGTCAGCGCAGAGAGGGATGAATAACGGCTCGCGTAGAAGACGATTAGCCAGGTGGCAGCGGTGAGTAAGCCTAGCCAAATGTTCAGTGCTAACAGTACGCCTAGAGCCGTTGCTACGCCTTTGCCGCCTTTGAATTTCAAGGTGCAAGGGAAAATATGACCCAGAAAAGCGGCTAATGCAGCCACGCCCGGTAAGCCGGTAGACAGGCCCCAGTGGCGCACGGCATACTGCGCTAGAAGTACCGCAACCACACCCTTAAGCATGTCGCCCAATAAGGTATAGACCGCGGCTTTCTTGTTTCCTGTACGTAAAACATTGGTAGCGCCTGGGTTGCCAGAGCCAAAGCTGCGCGGATCTGCTAAGCCCATACACTTGCTAACAATGACAGCAAAAGGCAGGGAGCCCAGAAGATAAGCAATAAGAGCGGTCAGAATAACACTGGGTAACATGGTTGTTTTGGGAAATGGTTGAAGAAGAAAATACTAAAATGGTGATTCTACTGGCTTGATGATAAAAAACCAAAGCAGCAGGTACAATGTGAGCTGTGCCTCACTCTGTTTTTCGGGTTGAAAGATGAAAATACTAATTTCCAATGATGATGGGTATAACGCAGCAGGTATTGAAGCCTTGCATGCGGCCTTGAAAAACTTGGGAGAACTGGTGGTGGTGGCACCAGAAACCAACTGTAGCGCGTCTTCGAATGCGTTAACGCTAAATAGACCACTGTTTGTACGCCAAGCCTCTAATGGCTTTTATTATGTGAACGGTACACCGTCAGATAGCGTGCATATTGCCTTAACTGGTCTGCTGGATTTCAAACCTGACTTAATCGTGTCCGGCATCAATAATGGTGCCAATATGGGCGATGATACGTTGTATTCAGGTACGGTTGCCGCGGCAATGGAAGGGCATTTGTTCGGTATTCCGTCTATTGCTTTTTCGTTGATAGAAAAAGGCTGGAGCCATCTAGACAGTGCTGCCCGGGTCGCACGTGATTTGGTTGAAAAAGTCGCCCGCGAGCCGTTAGCGGCAGGCACCTTATTGAACGTGAACATCCCCAACGTACCGTACGAGGCCCTAAAAGGCACACGGGTAACGCGTTTGGGTAAACGTCATCCTTCTGAGCCCGTCATTAAAAGTGCTACCCCCTATGGTGAGCCTGTGTATTGGATTGGGCCAGTGGGTAAAATTCGCGACTCTGCCAGCGATACCGATTTTGGAGCGGTAGCGGATTTGGCCGTGTCCTTGACGCCATTACGTTTCGACCTGACCAGTTACGACAGTATAGAAACGATGCAACGTTGGGTGAACCATGAGCAAAAATCCCAATAACAACCGTTTCTCGTGGGCCGATGGTACAACCAATAGGTTTGGTCGTTCTCGACTAGGGAAGGGCTTAACCACCTCAAACAGCAACGCTAAAGTCATTCAGCCGGGTCAGTTGCGTGCGCCACTCAGCACACCTATAGAAACAGTGGCAAGGAATGTAAATCTGGGTTTGAACTCAGAGCGTTCGCGTGGCATGATGATCGAGCGTTTGCGTAGGCAAGGAATTAAAGACGAACGCGTGCTGCAAGCCATGATGGCTGTACCACGCCATTTGTTCGTTGATGAAGGCTTGGCAAGCCGTGCCTATGAAGACGATGCGCTGCCTATAGGCTATGCACAAACTATTTCGCAACCTTGGGTGGTAGCACGTATGATTGCTACCTTGTGCGAAATACGCGTTCCTACAAAAGTGCTAGAAGTGGGGGCAGGGTGCGGTTATCAAACCGCTGTGCTCGCCCAATTAGCCAACGAAGTGTATGCCATAGAGCGAATTCAAGGACTATACGACTTAGCTCGTATTAAAATGCGTGATTTAAGCTTAACCAGCCGTGTAAGGTTAAGCTTTGCGGACGGTATGTTGGGGGTTCCTCATGCCGCGCCGTTTGATGGAATTATTGTGGCAGCTGCCGGGTTAAAAATACCGCAGACGCTATTGGAGCAGTTAACAGTAGGTGGGCGTCTGATCGCTCCTGAAGGTTCTGCCACACAACGATTAGTATTGATTGAGCGTACCAGTATGACGACGTGGCAACGCAAGGAACTTGAGTCCGTGCGTTTTGTTCCGTTACGTGCGGGTACTCAGCTTTAAAAAAACTCAGGAGAGTATTATGCAGCATTCAGGCGGTGGGTTAATGGCCGTTGCTGAAAATGGCTTGAGCAAGTCAGCAAGCCGTAGTGTAGTAAGTGTTGTCTTATTGTCAGTCGTGTTGGCGGGTTGTGCATCCAGAATGGATAGAGCACCTATAGTGGATGGCTCTGCAGGTGGTCCTGTAAGCAACACGCCGGCCACTCGCTATGCAGGTGGAACCTACGAAGTTAAAGCAGGTGATACCTTGTATAAAATTGCACAAGCTCATGGTATGAGTTTGGCAAACCTGACACGCATCAACAATATTACCGACCCCTCACAATTGCGTGTAGGGCAGGTATTGCAGTTGGGTGAAGGGGCAAGCACACAAGTCGCGGTGACTACGCCTGTTACGCCTGCGCCGGTAGGCACTACACAGCCTACACCTGCTACACAAGTACCGCCTACCAGTGGCACAACGACTACTCCTGCTGCTACCGGTACCGTACAAAAAGCCAGTGATGCCAATTTGGTATCATGGGCCTGGCCTGCAAATGGTCCGGTCATTCAGTCCTTTACTACCGCTACTAAGGGTATAGATCTGTCCGGCAGTATCGGCGACCCTATTCGAGCAGCCGCTGACGGTAAAGTGATGTATGCCGGTAATGGCGTACGTGGCTTGGGTAACCTGATTTTGCTGGGCCATAGCAACGGCTTCATTACGGCCTATGCGCACAACGAAAAACTGTCAGTGAAAACTGGCGATGAAGTGAAAAAAGGCCAAACTATTGCATCCTTGGGCGAGAGCGATACGACCTCACCACGTTTGCACTTCGAGATTCGCCGTCGAGGGACACCAGTCAATCCTCTGGCATATCTGCCCGCACGCTGATATGATTTTCAGCCTACTGGCATAACGTACAACGAATGCGCTGCTTGTTTTGTACAGGTAGCGCATTTTTAATTTAGACATCTTCATGACAACAGCATACGAGTTGGAAATAGAGTCCCTAGATATTGAGGGACGTGGTGTAGGCCACTACGAGGGGAAAGTGGTATTTGTAGATGGTGTATTGCCAGGTGAACGCGCGTTAGTGGAAAACGTACGCAGCAAGTCATCCTATGACAAAGCCCGTGTCGTGCAGTTGTTGACACAGTCACCACAGCGTCAAACACCTCCCTGTCCTAGCTTTGGTGTGTGTGGCGGTTGTGCCATGCAGCACCTGCAACCTTCAGCGCAAGTAGCAGTGAAACAGCGGGTGTTAGAAGATGCGTTAGGGCATATTGGTGGTGTGAAGGCAGAAAGCTATCTGGCACCTATGCATGGTCCCTATTGGCAGTACCGTCATCGTGCACGCTTATCGGTGCGCAACGTGATGAAAAAAGGTACCGCCTTGGTGGGCTTTAGGGAAAAAGGCAGTCATTACGTTGTAGATATGACTGAATGCCGTATTTTGCCGCCGCACGTGTCTGCCTTGCTGCTGCCACTGCGCGAGTTGATTAGCGCGATGTCTATCCCACACCGTATTCCGCAGATTGAAGTGTCAGTCGGCGAAGATTGTTTGTCCTTAGCATTGCGCCATATAGAGCCTTTGCAAGACAACGACATACAGTTGCTACGCGACTTTGCTAAACGCTATAACGTGAGCTGGTGGTTGCAACCCAAAGGGCCAGAAACCATGCACCCCTTGGAACGCGAAGACGAAGACAGCCTGTACTACGACTTGCCCGATTACGACTTGCGTATGCCCTTTAAGCCGGCAGACTTCACGCAGGTGAACCCTAGCATTAACCGTAGCTTGATTCGTTTGGCCTTGAACCTATTGCAGATCAAAGAAGGCGAACGAGTGGCTGACTTGTTCTGTGGCTTGGGTAACTTCAGCTTGCCATTGGCGCGTATGGCGTCTGAAGTGGTGGGTATTGAAGGTAGCTCTACCTTGACCAAACGTGCGGGCGAAGCAGCAGAACAGCATGGCTTACAAGACAAGGCCAGCTTTACGACTTTGAACCTGTTTGAAGTAGACGTAGAGTGGCTGCGAAAATTAGGCTATTTTGATCGCATTCTGATTGACCCGCCACGCGATGGCGCACAGGCTGTAGCGCAAGCATTAAGCGAATTACAACCTCACGAAAAACCCAAGCGTATTGTGTATGTGTCCTGTAACCCCGCCACCTTGGCGCGTGACGCAGGCATATTGCTAAAAGAGGGTGGTTACCGCATGTTGAATGCGGGAGTGTTGAACATGTTCCCCCACACCGCACACGTGGAATCTATTGCGGTATTTGAACCTATGACGGCGCAGTAAATTCCGTCGTTAACACAGCAATAACAAAGGGCTGCACGGTATGTGCAGCCCTTTTTCGTGGGCCTACCACAGAGCTGGTGTGTGTTTTTATGGGTAGCCACAAATAGGTATGTATATTGAATGCAAAAAGCGTTATTCTACGATGGCCAGTATCAGCCATGATGGTGCAAGCTTGACTATGACACTGCTGTAGCAGTGCAGCCCATCAGCGAAATACTGGCTAAAGGTTGTACAGCGCATTGCTTCGTCTGTTCTATTCAGAACGAAGCACATAATTATTAATAGAGTGGTGAGTAGCAATGAATTACGTAGAGACAGGAAGTTTTGTAGGGCGTGCGTGGTCTGCTGATGCCAATGGCCCTATTGTGATCAAAGTGACTGCAGCAGGGGTGTTTGATGTCACATCCAAAGCCGTTCCTACGGTGCGTGACTTGTTAGAACAAGATGCCCCAGCACAGTGGTTGCGCGATCAAGCAGGTACTCATTTGGGCAGTGCAGAAGACTTTTTGCAAGGCAAGATTACGGGTCTCAAAATCTTAGCGCCATGCGATTTGCAAGCCATCAAGGCGTGCGGGGTAACCTTTGCGCAATCCATGATTGAGCGCGTGATTGAAGAGCGCGCAGGCGGCGACTTGTCTGCGGCCAACGAGATTAGAAAGAAAATCGCTCAGCACATTCAAGACGAAGTAAAAAGCATCAAACCCGGTTCGCCCGAAGCCATGAAGCTAAAAGAGTTTTTCATCGAAGAAGGCTTGTGGTCGCAGTACTTAGAGGTGGGTATTGGCCCAGACGCGGAAGTGTTTACAAAATCACAAACGTTATCGTCAGTAGGCCACCTAGACGACATTGGTTTACACCCGTGTTCAACGTGGAATAACCCCGAACCTGAAGTGGTGTTGGCCGTAGACAGTAAAGGTAGGGTCAAAGGCGCTACCTTGGGTAACGACGTGAACCTACGGGATGTGGAAGGTCGCTCTGCCTTGTTATTGGGTAAAGCTAAAGACAACAACGCATCGTGTTCCATTGGTCCATTTATTCGTATTTTTGACGACAGCTACTCGCTGGATGACGTACGCAACGCTCAGGTGGATCTGTGTGTGGAAGGCGAAGACGGCTTTGTGATGAATGGTAAAAGCTCGATGAAAGAAATCAGCCGCGATCCTTTGGAATTGGTGCAGCAAACTATAGGTGAGCATCACCAGTATCCAGACGGTTTTATGCTGTTCATGGGCACATTGTTTGCGCCTATTGAAGACCGCGATGTAGCAGGCCAAGGCTTTACGCACAAACTGGGTGATGTGGTAGTGATTTCCAACCCCGAATTGGGTAGCTTGAAAAATACGGTTCGCCTTTCTACACAGTGTAAGCCGTGGGAGTTTGGTATCTCGCACTTAATGCGTAATTTGGCTGGTCGTGATTTGATCTAAGTGCGCGTATGGCATGTGAAGAACATGCCATCACAGTCGCTTGTAAATGCAGCCGTTGCCCTGTGCGACGGCTGCATTTTTTATGCGTAAAGCCAATAGGATACTGTACGTGGCTAGTGATAATTCGTTGCCAGTAAGTTGGCAATTTCAGCCGCGGCTTGTGACATTAATGAACGATATGACAGCAGTTTTTTTAAGTCTGTTCTGGCAGTAACCGCATGGCACGCTATGGCTGCCGTGACCTGCGAGCTTTGTGTGGACGCGAATATGGGGACGGCGATGGCAATCATGCCCGTCACAAACTCTTCATTATCAACACCAAACCCTTGTCGCCGGGTATTTTCTAACTCGGTTTTTAAGCCAGCAATATCAGAAATGGACTTGTCTCCATATGCGGACAAGGTCAGTCTGCTTAAGTATTTTTTCTGCTCAACATACGGCAAATAGGCAAGAAACAGCTTGCCACTCGCGGTGCAGTGCAAGGGCACAGGGGCATTAGGTTGTACGTGTAACCGTAAGCTCCATGGGGCATTGCTGTCCTCACGCACTAAATACTGTACGGAGTCTTCGGCAAGCATGGTGAGGTTGCAGGCTTCACTGGTGCTGAGCACCAAGTTTTTAAGGGTTTTTCGTGCGGCATTGAGAAACCACGACGAGCGTAGTGCGCCCATGCTTAACCGCAAGCTGCGCGAGCCTAAGGTGTAGCCCAACTGCCCCGGCAGTCTAATGATATAGCCAGCTTGAACCAGCGTGGAAATGTTCCGTAATAGGCTGGTTTTGGGAATGTTAGAGAGCCGTAGAAGCTCAGTAAGTGTGAGCGGCTCTGTAGAGCTGGTTAGGGTTTCAATGATGGATAACGCCCGCAAAGCACTAGGTGTGCAGTCCATGTATTCAGTCTCCTTTGGTTATTAGTTTTAGGCGCTCATTATTATTGTGTGCGATGCAGCAATGTGGCGTGTGCATCCGTTTCTGGCGTCATTATGTCGCTAACTTAGCATAAAAACAAAACCGTTTTTGGTACTGTAGGTTCCGAAAATGGTTTTTCAATCGAAAACC
This sequence comes from Paenalcaligenes sp., assembly GCA_052103955.1. Lineage (GTDB taxonomy): Bacteria > Pseudomonadota > Gammaproteobacteria > Burkholderiales > Burkholderiaceae_B > Paenalcaligenes. The sequence goes on from JBQELO010000008.1 coordinate 113,487, forward strand.
CTATGCCGGATTTGACTACAACTCCCTACATTATTTAGAACAAAAACAGCAAGGAGTTGGATGTGCAGGAAACTTATGACTTCATCATCGTGGGGGCAGGGTCAGCGGGGTGTGTGCTGGCGAATAGGCTCTCTGAGAGCGGTAAATATTCTGTGTGTTTAATTGAAGCTGGACCTACCGATAAAAATATCTGGATTCATATTCCTATCGGTTATGGAAAAACCATGTTCAACAAAAAATTGAACTGGGGCTTTGAAACGCAAGCTGATCCACACATGAATCAACGTCAGTTTTACTGGCCGCGCGGCAAAACCTTAGGGGGCAGTAGTTCCATTAATGGGTTGATTTTCATACGTGGTCAAAAAGAGGATTACGACCAGTGGGCAGAGTTAGGTAACAAAGGTTGGAGCTGGGAAGATTGCCTGCCGTATTTCAGGAAGCTGGAAACGAACGATTTGCCCGAATCCGATACGCGAGGGAAAAATGGTCCACTAAGTGCCACCTCTATTCCTGCCAAGCATGAGTTAGTTGATGCCTTTATACAGTCAGCACAGCGAGAAAAAATTCCGCATATTAAAGACTTTAATACAGGCAATCAGCACGGGGTAGGGTACTACCAGCTCACCACCAAAAATGGGTTACGACAGTCTACAGCGGTTGCCTATTTAAACCCTGCCAGACAGCGCATGAATCTCAAGATTAAAACAGAGCATTTAGTGCATCGTGTGCTGTTTGAGGATAAGAAAGCAATGGGAATAGAGCTTTCTTATAAGGGGGGTGTGCCTTTTGTGTTACGAGCAAAGCAAGAGGTCATTCTGTGTGCGGGGGCGATCCAAAGTCCGCAGGTATTAATGCTGTCGGGGATAGGGCCAGCCCCAGCACTACAAGCACTGGGCATACCTGTGCAGCATCATGCTCCTGGGGTGGGGGAAAACCTGCAAGACCACTTACAACTGCGTTTGATTTATGAAGTAGCCAAACCTATTACCAACAACGATCAGCTAAGAACGGTGTGGAGCAAAAGCAAAATAGGGTTGCAGTGGCTATTTACGCGTTCAGGTCCCTTAGCCATTGGGATTAATCAAGGCGGTGCATTTTGCTATGCGTTGCCAAATGAAGCCAAAACCCCTGATGTGCAATTTCACTTTGGAACCTTATCTGCTGATCAGGCGGGTGGGCAGGTTCACCCGTTTTCGGGCTGCACCATTTCAGTGTGTCAGTTGCGCCCAGAGTCACGTGGGTATCTACGCCTACAAAGCAAAGACCCAGCCCAGCCAGTGGCCATACAGCCTAATTACTTAAGTGCCGAGTTGGACCAACGCACAGCGATAGCGGCTGTACGGTTGGTACGGCGCATTGCGAATACTGGCCCGCTGTCTGATCTGTTGGTGAAGGAGTATAGGCCGGGTATAGAGCAGCAAAGTGATGCGGAGATTTTAGAGTTTTGCCGCAACTACGGTGCCACGATTTTTCATCCGGCAGGCACCGCAAAAATGGGGCCAGAAACCGATGAGATGGCCGTAGTGGATGAGCAGCTACGAGTGTACGGCGTTGAGGGGTTGCGTGTCGTAGATGCTTCCATTATGCCCACGTTGGTGTCAGGCAATACCAATGTGCCTGTGGTCATGATTGCTGAAAAAGCGGCAGACATGATCCTGCAATACCAAGAAAACAAAGCCAAAGAGTGTAGTGCTATTACCTAACTCAGAAATGAGGAGACAAGAGAATGAGTACAACGCATAAAAAAGAGGTATCTAGAGTTATACGAGCCTCAGTCATTGGAGCCACCATCGAGTGGTATGACTTTTTCTTATATGGTGTGATTGCTGGTCTGGTATTTAATAAGCTGTATTTTCCCAGTGAAGATGCCTTTATTGGCACGATGTTGGCATACACCACCTTTGCCATCGGTTTTGTGGCTAGACCCCTTGGTGGAGTGATCTTTGGGCACATAGGCGATAGAGTCAGTCGCAAGGGGGCACTGATCGCCACACTGGTGCTGATGGGAAGCTCAACGGTTGCCATAGGCTTGATTCCTTCTTATGACAGCATAGGCGTGTGGGCGCCCATTCTTTTGCTACTGTGCCGTATCTTGCAAGGTATAGGTTTAGGAGGTGAGTGGGGCGGGGCTGTGTTAATGGCCTACGAGTATGCACCTAAAGAAAAGCGAGGTTTGTATGCTTCATGGCCTCAGGTGGGGTTGGCCTTAGGGCTGTGTTTGGCATCAGGGGTGGTAGCGTTGCTGACGGCGTGGCTCAGCCCCGAGGATTTCTACGTATGGGGGTGGCGTGTTGCCTTCTTGTTATCGGCCTTGCTGGTGTTTTTAGGTTTATATATTCGCGTGGCGATTAAAGAAAGCCCAGAGTTTGAGAAACTAAAAGCCAGTAATGCCGAAAATAAACAGCCCTTTATCAGCATGCTTAAGCAGTACCCTGGCAATATTATTCGGGGCATGGGGGCACGTTATATTGACGGGGTGTTGTTCAATATCTTTGGGGTGTTTAGCATCAGTTACCTGAGTAATGATCTGAACATGGATAGAACAACGGCGCTAACGGGTGTGTTGATTGCCTCATTTATCATGTGTTTTAGCATCCCGTTATTTGGAGCGCTTTCAGACAAAGTAGGGCGAACCAAAACTTATTTCTGGGGTTCAATCATTACGGGCTTTTCAGCTGTTCCTGCCCTGTATTTCATGACGGCACACTCAGACAGCACCTTAATAGTTTGGCTATCTATCATCATCCCTTTTGGTATTTTGTACGCGTCTGTGTACGGACCAGAGGCCGCTTTGTTCTGCGAGCTGTTTGATACAGACGTGCGTTATACCGGTATTTCGTTTGTGTATCAGTTCTCGGGTATCTTTGCGTCGGGCATCACACCAATGATTGCCACCGCCTTGTTGCATGCGAATGATGGGCAGCCGTGGTACGTGGCAAGCTATGTGGTATTTGCTGGGTTGGTGTCAGCGTACAGTGCTTGGTCTATCAAAAAATCCCAGCAGCAGAAAGAAAAAATGCCTACCCCCGTATTACGTAGTCGATATTCGTAATAGCAAAGAGTCATCGTAGCGATTTGGCCATGCGTGGGTGCGTGGCCTTTTTTTATCCATAAAAAAGGGGTAGAACAATCGCTGTTCTACCCCTTTTCGTCAAGCCGTCTAAGACGCTTATTCGCCTAGAATACGCTCAGCTTCAAAACGTACACGCTCAGGGGCAGTGCCACCGATGTGATTACGTGAGGCAACAGAACCTTCCAGTGTCAGTACGCCGTAGATGTCTTCTTCAATGCTAGGGTGGAAGGCTTTAAGCTCATCCAAGCTCAGGTCAGCCAAATCGCAACCTTTTTCTTCGCACTTACGTACTGCCAAGGCGACGGTTTCGTGCGCGTCACGGAAAGGCAGACCTTTTTTAACCAAGTAGTCAGCTAAGTCAGTCGCGGTAGCAAAGCCTTGTAGGGCAGCAGCACGCATGGCTTCAGGGTGCACACGAATACCGTCTACCATGTCTACGAAAATAGTCAGGGTGTCGCGGATAGTATCAGCGGAATCAAACAAGCCTTCTTTGTCTTCTTGGTTGTCTTTGTTGTAAGCCAACGGTTGGCCTTTCATCAACGTCAACAACGCCATCAAGTGGCCTGTTACACGACCCGTTTTACCACGAGCCAATTCTGGCACGTCGGGGTTTTTCTTCTGAGGCATGATGGAACTACCTGTGCAGAAGCGGTCAGCGATGTCGATAAAGCCTACGCGTGGGCTTACCCATAGCACTAACTCTTCCGAGAAGCGCGAAATGTGGGTCATGACCAGTGCAGCAGCGGCGCAGAATTCGATGGCAAAGTCGCGGTCAGATACAGCATCCAGCGAGTTGCGGCATACACCGTCAAACTCTAGCAGGCTAGCTACTTGTTCGCGGTCGATGGGGTAGCTAGTACCAGCCAAGGCAGCAGCGCCCAATGGTAAGCGGTTGACACGCTTGCGGCAGTCGGCCAAACGCTCGGCATCGCGGCCAAACATTTCGGCGTACGCCAACAAGTGGTGACCAAAGGTCACGGGCTGAGCCACTTGCAGGTGGGTGAAGCCGGGTAGAATGGTGTCGGAGTGTTTAAGAGCCAATGTGGCCAGCGCTTTACGCAATTGTTGTAGCAGCGTAATGGCAGTGTCGATTTCCGCGCGCAACCATAAACGAATATCGGTAGCGACTTGGTCATTACGTGAACGGCCTGTGTGCAAACGTTTGCCTGCGTCACCAATGATTTCAACCAAACGCTTTTCAATATTCAGGTGCACGTCTTCTAAATCGATGGACCACTCAAACTGTTGCTGTTCGATTTCGCCCAAGATTTGCGCCATACCGCGCTCAATCGCTTGTAGGTCGTCTTTGCTGATAACACCGACTGTGGCCAGCATAGTGGCGTGAGCCAACGAGCCTTGAATGTCAAAGGCGGCCAAACGCTTGTCAAAATTCACAGAGGCGGTGTAGCGCTTAACGAGGTCAGAGACGGGTTCAGTAAAGCGAGCCGACCAGGCTTGGGCTTTGTTCGCGAATTGGTTTTGCATGGAAGAAGAGGTGTTATCAGACATAATTGATTGCTTTTGTAGGTCAGCCAGGCTTACGTGCAGCCAGGTCCATAGGCTATATTAAACGGTTATTTAGGACGTCATGGCAAGTTTGATGATAACTGCTGTGCTACGACCTACAAGTGAGTAGAAATAAGGTATAGATGACTATGTTAGACGAATGGGTAGATCAAGGGTTATTAATGCAGTACTTACCAGAAACCTGGATGCGGGTTTTGGCAGGGTTACTGTTATTGATCGTGCTGTACAGCATTATAAGCTGGGGCGTGCGCGCTGGGATGGCTGTAGTGGTTGGCAGGGCCTTACAAGCTGTAGGTAAAGGCTCGTGGCAGGAACCATTGCATAAACGCCATGTAGCAGCCAATTTAAGCCATATGGTGGCATTGCTATTTTTAGCGCTGAACCTGCAGCTAATGCCCATGAGCGAGGCTGTCACTGAAGTCTTGCAGCGCATTGTGCTGACGCTGTCTGCTTTCTATGCGTTGCGCTGTTTAAGTGCCGTATTATCGGCGACTCAAGATATTTATGAGGAAAGCACCCGCTCAGGACGCGCCTCTATTAAAGGCTATATAGAAGTCGCTCGCAGCATGATGTGGGCGCTGGGTGCGGTGGTGGCAGTATCCATTTTGTTGGATAAATCCCCCATTTTGATGCTCTCTGGTCTGGGTGCTATCTCGGCCGTGCTGTTGTTGGTGTTTAAAGATACCTTGCTGTCTATGGTGGCGAGTGCGCAAATCAGCAGCAATGACTTGTTGCGTATCGGCGACTGGATCAGCATGCCGCAAGCAAACGCTGATGGTACGGTGATTGATATTTCCTTGCATACGGTGAAGGTGGAAAACTTCGATAAAACCGTGACCAGCGTACCCACGTACAAACTGTTTTCTGAGAGCTATAAAAACTGGCGTCAGATGTTTGAGTCAGGTGGTCGTCGTATTAAACGTACGCTTAGCATTGATGCGTCTACCATTCACTTTCTGACCGACGAGGAAATTACGCGCTTGCGCAAGTTTTCCTTGTTGGATGAATACTTAGTAGACAAGCAGCAAGAGCTAGAAGAGAGCAATAGGCAGCTTATAGAAAGCGGTGGCGATGAGATCAACCGTCGTCGTTTGACGAACATTGGTACCTTCCGTGCCTATGCCATGCAGTATTTAAAGCATAAAAAGGGCATTCACCACCAGATGCTGTTGATGGTGCGAATGATGGAGCCTACTAGTGAAGGTGTGCCTATAGAGGTGTATTGTTTTACTGACGATACCGCATGGGTGAATTACGAGCGTATACAAGGCGATGTGTTTGACCATTTCTTGTCTATCTTGCCTGAAATGGGTTTACGTTTGTATCAATCGCCATCGGGTATGGACATGCGCGAAGCTTTCTCGCAGAGCGTAACCATGAACGAGGTGTTGCAGGCAGAGAGTCCTTCCACTGAAAAACGTGCAGGTAGCGCGTCGGACAGTTAAGATGTAGCGGGTGGCAACTTTCAGAGTTATTGCTTTGGTTATATAGATGAAACAAATTACCGCAATTATTAAGCCTTTTAAGTTGGATGAGGTCCGTGAGGCCTTGGGTGAGTTGGATGTTAACGGGCTCACCGTTACCGAGGTGAAAGGCTTTGGTCGCCAAAAAGGGCACACCGAGCTATACCGTGGTTCAGAATATGTGGTGGATTTTCTGCCCAAGATTCGCATCGATATCGTGGTTCCTGCCGAGCGCTGTGATTCCGTGATTGAAGCCATTATTAAAGCGGCACGCACCGGGAAAATTGGTGACGGCAAAATCTTCGTCACCAATGTGGAGCAAGTGGTACGTATTCGTACTGGTGAAGCAGGTGTAGCGGCAATTTAAAGGTGTAGCGATGGTTCAGTCGTATTTTTCGGCAGCTAGCGCAGCGTTGTCCCGTATAGGGCAAGGCTCGTGGTATTTAGATAGCGCTGCCGACCGAGCGCAAGCGATTCGCGCTGTGCAAACAGGTCTGGATGCTGGGCTGACGCATATAGATACGGCTGAAATGTATGGCGACGGCATGGCTGAAGCCTTGTTAGGCGAAGCGTTGCTGGGCCGCCGAGACGAGGCTTTTTTGGTCTCTAAAGTGTTGCCCTCTAATGCCGGCTACGATCATACCATTGCGGCTTGCGAGCAAAGCTTACGGCGTTTGCAAACCGATTACCTAGACAGCTACTTATTGCATTGGCGTGGACAGGTTCCGCTAGAGGAAACCGTCGCGGCCATGGAGACGTTACAGCAGTCCGGGAAAATCCGCAGTTGGGGTGTTAGTAATTTCGACGTGGATGATTTAATAGCACTGCATGCAATTGCGGGTGATGGAAAAATTTCCTGTAATCAGGTGCTCTACCATCTTGAAGAGCGCACCATTGAACACGAGCTTATAGGTTGGTGTGCGGCGCATGCCATTAAGGTGGTAGCGTACAGCCCGTTTGGGCATGACCAGTTTCCGTTGGAAAGCAGTGCGGAAGGCCAGTTGTTGGCGCAAATAGGCCAGCAGTATGACGCGAGTGTACGTCAGGTGGCGTTAGCATTTTTATGCCGTAGCACCGATGTACTGGCTATTCCTAAAGCGTCTACGATGCGCCATGTATTGGATAATGCTGGTGCTCTAGACTTGCACCTTAGCCAAGACGATATTGCGCGTATAGCGGCAGCGTTTCCGCTGCAACCTCATCCGGGTTATTTACCCATGATCTAAAGGCTGCAGCGGTAGAGCTTTATTCTGCCGCGATGCCTGCTTGGCTGCGTTCATGAAACCACAGCCACATCAATGACACCACGACTATGCCTACTATAGGGAAGGTCCATGTGTTGATGCCGTCCCAGCCATGCGTAACCAGCAATTGGCCTGACGAAAAAGACGAAATCGCTACTGAGCCAAACACCAGAAAATCATTAAAGGCTTGTACGCGATTACGTTCTTCGTTGCGATAGCAGTCTGTCACCATGGCGGTGGCGCCAATAAAACCAAAGTTCCAACCCAAGCCCAACAGAATTAAGCTAATCCAGAAGTGCTCAACGGATAAGCCGTTTAACGCCACGGCGCTGGAGAAGGCAATTAATACCAGTCCGCTTAGGGTAACGGCAATTTTGCCAAACCTGCGGATCAGGGTGCCCGTAAAGAAGCTGGGACCAAACATGGCTAGAATGTGCCATTGAATGCCTAGGGTAGAGTCACGCATGGTGTGGCCGCAACCTATCATCGCAAGCGGCGAGGCGGTCATCATAAAGCTCATTAAACTGTATGAACTGGTACCCGCAATCACAGCCACAATAAACTTGGGTTGCTTAATGATTTCTAGCAGAGGTCGGCCATGCGATGTGTTGGCCTGCGCTGCGGGTGTGCTGTGCACGGCAGGATCGTTACGCAGAAATGCAATTAACGGAAGAGCGCACAGTGCCAGAATAGCTTGAGCGATGAAGGTGCCGCCAAAGGGTAGGCTAGGAATAATCTCGGTGGTATGCAGGATGACTTGGGTTGCCAGCACAGCAGCCACTAACCCCCCAATCATTACCCATGAAATGGCTTTAGGTTTAAGTGGACCTTCTACCGAGTCGGCAGCAGCAAACCTATAGCTTTGTACATACGAGGCATATAAACCAGCTAGGATGGTGCCCAGACAAAACAACAAAAACGACCCACTGGCAATGCCGTAGAAAGCGGTCATACCGCCGGTAGCACCCAATAAACTACCCAGAACGTAGCCAAAGCGACGACCTTTTTGGCGCATGATAAATGCAGCGGGTAATACGCCTAAGGCCAGCCCGATATTAAACAGGCTGACGGGCAGGGTGGCCATTTCAGTGGACGGAGCCAGTTGTGATCCCACCAAACCGCCAAGCGCCACGACAACCGCAGGGTTGGCGCCTCCTAGAGCTTGCAGTCCGGACAGAACTAAGGCATTACGGCGCCCACTGCCGGTAAGAGAGGAATTCATGCGTTAAGTGCTTTGTTAGTAAAATTAATTGTTACGAGGAATATACAAAGAACTTAACGTAATTTAGCGTTTTAAGCTAGAAGCTGACTGTTGGGGTAACGCACCCAAAACTGGGGGTGAAAACACTCAATCACAATCAAGGCCTGATTGTGGCGCATGAAACGTGAGCAGCGGGCATACAACGGTGTGAGTGCTTGAGTATGAAAAGTCTGTTGCGCCAAAGGTGCAAGTGCGCTGTCTTCTTCGCTATTAAAGCGATAACAAAAGCTAGAGCGGCTAACCTCGGGGTCGTTGTACAAAATATCGGCTAAAGGCTTGGTACCTAAGTTTTTAATGCTGGCCCATTGGTCATCAGCAGCGGCAACCGTGCAAAAACTGCGCGCGCACACCATAGGGTGTTGGTCCAAACTCATCACGATTTCTCGTACCCACGCTTGGGGTTCATCTAGCATCCAGCTTTCTTCTGCGTGTAGGGTGGTAGCTCGTTCGGCCTGTACGGCTAACGTCAATTGGCCTAAATTACGCAGTGATGCTGTGAGTGCGCCGGGCTTGTCTAGCCAGAAGGCGGGTAAGGCGGCAAACTCAGCAGGAAGTTGAGATGTCCAAGAGTTCTTAGCGGGCGGACAGAATTTCATAGGGAATTACGTAAACAACGCTTAAAATAGCAAAACTATGGAACAGATCAGAATTTCAAAACTCATGGCAGAGCGCGGCCTTTGTTCGCGCCGGGAAGCCGATGCTTTTATAGAGCGTGGCTGGGTAAAGGTTAATGGCCGCGTTGCGGTATTGGGACAAAAAGCATTTCCAAACGACAAAATTGTACTGGATAAAACTGCTCAACAACGTCAAACCGAGCGTGTGACGATTATTTTGCATAAACCGGTAGGCATTGTTTCGGGTCAGGCAGAAAAAGGGTATAGGAACGCCGTCTCGTTGATTCAGGCCAGTACACAGTACAAGCCCGGCATCTCGGGTCAGCCCAAATTCAATCCTTCACACCTGCGTGGTCTAGCACCTGCCGGTAGATTGGATATTGATTCGCAAGGTATGTTGGTACTGACGCAAGACGGTCGTATTGCCAGACAGCTGATTGGCGAAGATTCGCCTATAGACAAAGAGTACCTTGTGCGGGTAAGTGGCAAGTTAGATGAGCGCGGATTAAGTATGTTGCGTCACGGCTTAAGCATGGATGGTCAGCAGTTACTGCCCGCAGAAGTACGTTGGCAAAACGATGACCAGCTGCATTTTGTACTACGTGAGGGTAAAAAACGTCAGATTCGCCGTATGTGTGAAATGGTGGGCTTGAAAGTCGTAGGTTTGAAACGTGTACGTATGGGCCGCGTTGTATTGGGTGATTTGCCCCCTGGGAAATGGCGCTACCTGCGTCCCGGCGAGAAATTCTACGAATAAGATTTCTATAGCGTGCAGCGTGCTGCACGTATCGCACAGTAGTATTGCTCAGGGTGTTATTACACCCTGAGTTTGTTTCTAGCGTGTAGTACACAATAATTTGTTTTTTTAACTACGGAATACTCTACATAATGGCTCGCGTAGGCATAATACTGACCCCAGGTTTTGCAGATTGGGAATATGCATTTATTGCAGGCACTGGAGCCCCATTTTATGGGCTAGAAGTGGATTTTTTTAGTCCTATGCCTGGGATGTTTCGTTCGCAAGGAGGCTTAGCCGTAACGGTAGGTGCCGACCTTCAACAGTGTGTGGAATGGCAGCCAGACGTGGTGGTAGTGATAGGTGGGATGATCTGGGAAAGTGAGCAAGCGCCTGACTTGACGGCTTTCTTACAGGCTAGCCAAAAAAATGGAGCAACAGTGGCGGGAATCTGCGGAGGAACGTTAGCACTGGCACGAGCAGGGCTGTTAGATACAGTGCCCCATACGTCTAATAGTATTGAGTTTTTGCGCGCAAACGCTACTACGTATAAGGGCGACCTGTTCTATAAGCAAAGCACCACTGCAGTGGTTGCAGAGGCGGGTGTTATTACCGCGATGGGTTCATCGCCTGTCAGTTTTACGTGTGCTGTCTTTGAGCGAGCAGGGTTGTCTGAGGCCAACATAGCCCAGTTCAGAGCCATGTTGGCGGCAGAGCATCTGTGATGCTCTGCACAGACCAGTAGCTACGGTTATTCGTCTTCGTTGGTTTTTGCGCGTCGCACGGGTTTGGCCTTTTGGTGGCGACAGCTAAATGAGGCTTTGTTGTCTTGAGCCAAAACTTTGGTTAACCATTTCATGGTTTGGGGTAATTCTTTGGTTAGCCCCCAAGGTGGGTTGATCACAAACATACCACTGCCATGTAAACCAAAGCCGTCTTTTTGCGGTGCTTTCACGTTCAGCGACGCGTGCAGCCATTCCACAGGTAGCTGTTCTAAGCGGCGCTGTAGGCTGCGCACTTCTTCACGCTGCACCACGGGGTACCAAATAACAATACAGCACTGGGCAAAGCGTTTCAGGATTTCTGAAAGGGTATCAAATACCTTTTTGTAATCGGTTTTTGCTTCATACGAGGGGTCGATGATCACAATGCCACGACGTGTGTGGGGTGGCATTAAGCGTATGACCTCTTTAAAGCCATCTTCTGCATGTACGTGCACACGGCGTTTTGCTGGAGTGCGTATTAATTGCAGGTTGTGTTGCAGTAAAGGGTATTCGTTAGGGTGTAGTTCAAAGCCATGGAAGCTGTCTTGTTTGCGCAGTTTGCTCACGGCAAGCCACGGCGAGCCAGGGTAATAGCGAGCTAGGCCATCAGGGTTTAGTTCGGCAACGGCATCCAAGTAGGCTTCTACTAAGTTGGGCGCATTGTCTGCTTCCAGTAAACGGTCTAGCCCATCTATACATTCGCCACTTTGTTGGGACCAGTCGTGTTCAAGGTCATAAAGACCGGCTCCGGCGTGTGTGTCTACGACGGTGAAGCCCGTTTCTTTTTGCAAGTAATGATCCAAAATGCCCGTGTAAATGACATGTTTGAGAACATCAGCATGGTTGGCGGCATGAAAAGCGTGTCTATAGCTGAACAAAGTACGATCCGATAGGAGTAAAGCGGTTAATGAATGAAATTACAGGCTGAAACGAAGTTTAGCCTTTCATTGGGCTAAGTGCTTGTGAAATAAGAATTTTAGTCTGTATTTGACGGTAATGACAGCTAGCCAAGCCTACGATTTTAAAGGTTTATACGATGCTGAGGCGATTCAACAATGAAAGCCGAGCAAAAGTTCAGTAGAATAGGGGATTATTTTATTCTCTGGCCAGTCGTCGGGTCGTTGGTTTTCAACTGATTAGGCAGCTGTGCTGTTCTAAACACGCAAGAATAGGTGTTTAATGTTCACTTTTTTCCGAACGCATCAACGTTTGATGCAGGTGGTTTTACTGATCCTGGTTTTGCCTTCATTTGTGCTGATCGGGGTAAGTGGTTACAGCAGCTACACCTCCAACGAGACTGAGCTGGTCACCATTGGTGGTACAGCACTTACTGCTGAAGAGTTTGATCAAGCACGTCGTGTACAGCTACAAAACATGCAGCAAGAGCAAGGCAGCGCCTTTGATTTGGCTGTGGTGGATTCCCCTGAAGCACGCCGCAAATTGCTGGATGCGATGGTGAATCGTAATGTCTTGATAGAAGTCGCCACCAAAGAAGGTTTGAGCGTGTCGGATGGCGTTTTGCGCCAAGCAATTGCTGCTATTCCTGATTTCCAAGTAGAGGGTGTGTTCTCACCAGAGCGCTACAACACTTTGCTTAGCTCGTCGGGTATTTCCATTCGTGCTTTTGAAGAATCTCAACGTGCAGACCTAACATTGGGTCGTGTGTTGGGGCCAGTAGCGCAAACAGCCGAGTTGCCTACCGAAGTAGCGAACTTGGTAGATAAAGCCCTGACTACCACCAGAAAGGTAGAGCTGCTAAATTTTGACACAGCGAACTACCTGAAGCCTGAAAGCATCACCGATGCTGAAGTGCAAGCATGGTACGACGAGAACCAAGATGTATTGCGTCTGCCTCAGTACGTGGATGTGTCGTATGTGGTGTTAGATGAAGCCGCTGCACGTCAAAGCGTACCCGCGCCTACGGCTGAAGAGTTAAAAGCCTATTACGATCAGAACAAATCCCGTTTTGGTCGTGCTGAGCGTATTAACCTAAGCCATATTTTGGTGGCTGTTAAAGCAGATGCTTCGGAAGAAGAGCGTAAAGCCGCTCGCGAGCGTGCCGATCAACTGGTGGCAGAGGCTAAACAAGACGGTGCAGATTTTGCCGCCTTGGCCCAGCAAAACTCTGATGATAAAGGTACCGCACGTAACGGCGGTAACTTAAGTTGGATTAGCCGTGGTGCATTGCCAGACATGGATGCCGCTATTTTCGAGTTGCGTACGGGTGATGTGTCGCCTGCGGTGCAAAGCGTAGATGGCTTCCATGTCTTTAAAGCCAATGCATACGAAGCAGAATCCGTCCAACCGCTGGAAGAGTTGGCGGCTCAGTTAGAGCAGGAAATTCGTCAGCAAGTGGCTGCTCAGCGTTTTGCTGATATGGCTACCCAACTGACTAGCTTGGTGTACGAAAGCCCAGAGTCCTTGCAATCCACTGCCGATGCATTGGGATTGCCTATTCGTCACGCTAAGGGTGTAACCCGTGATGGTTTGTTGGATGCTGCCATTATCGGTGAGGCCGCAGCACAAAGCTCTGCTGATGCTGAGTTGCTGAATGACCCGCGTGTACGTCGTGCTTTATTTGGCTCTCAGTCATTGAATCAACGCCAAAACGCTGGTGTGATTGAAGTTGCCGCAGACAACATTGTTGCGGTACGTGCTGAAGATATTTATGCCCCTTCTGTACCTGCTTTAGACCAAGTAAAAGCAGCGATTGTTGAACGCTTGGCTGTAGAGAAAGCGCAAAAACAAGTACAAGAAGAAGGTAAAAAAGCACTGGCTAGCTTAGCTGCTGGCGGTCAATTGCCTGCTGTTGATGCCAAGTTTGGTTGGGAGCGCTCTGTGAATCGCTTAAACAACGCTGACTTGCCAGAAGCCGTGGTAAATGCTGCGATGTCTGCCGATGTGGACACATTGCCTAGCTACGTTGGTGTAGAAACTGATAGTGGTTATAGTGTGATTAAAGTCACGGGCGAAAGTGTTGCTGACCTTGATCCCGCACTGAAAGATTTCTTGCAGCAGCAAATGCGTCAACTGTTGGCAAATGCTGAAGAGCAAGCTGCGATGACGGCATTACGTGTAGAACTGAAAGTGACTGAGCAAGCTGCGGTGCAAGAAGTATTGCAAAGCAGTGATTCAGAAGAAGAGCTGTAATCTTACTCTGTGATGTAAATAGCCCCATCTGAGCAGTTAGGTGGGGCTTTTTAATGTGTGATGCGATGATAAAAAAATACGTAAAACTGATCATGCTGGGCTGTGCTTTTTGGGTGGGGACAGCAGCAGCACAAGAAACCGGCTACATACAACGACAGCTCAACAGCGCTGTGCCAGGTGGTGTGGCTGTATTGGCTTTAGGTGATCAAGAGCAGGCACCAAAGGCCACTTTCGAGGGTAAGCCTGTGCTGGTGGTGCGCGATAGCAATGGGCAGTGGATTGCGGTGGTGGGCTTGGATCTGAAAACCACGCAGGGTGAACACCAGATCGTTACTGATCAGGGGCAGACGCTAGGCTTTAACGTGGGCCACAAACAGTACAGAGAGCAGCACATCAAGCTTAAAAATAATTCGCATGTGAACCCTAGCGCCGAGCAGTTGGCACGCTATGAGCGCGAATATAACGAACAAATAGAAGCGTATCAGCAGTTTAATGATCGTTATCCTAGCAACGTGCTGTTTGATTTGCCTGTGCAAGGCCGCTTTAGCAGTCCTTTTGGCTTACGTAGGTTCTTTAACGGTGAAGAGCGTAACCCACACTCAGGTTTAGATATTGCAGCCGGTAGTGGCACCTTAGTGCGCGCGCCTGCCAATGGCCAAGTCATTTTGGTGGGGGATTACTTCTTTAACGGTAAAACCGTGTTCTTAGATCATGGTCAAGGTTTAATCACCATGTACTGCCATTTGTCTGAAATACTGGTGCAGCCCGGTGATGAGGTAGCGCGTGGCGCATCGTTTGCAAAAGTAGGGGCTACAGGTAGAGCCACAGGCCCCCATTTGCATTGGAACGTCAGCTTAAATAACGCACGTGTAGACCCTCAGATTTTCATCGCTAAGCCATGAGCAAGGCGTTTTGTAGGGGCTTAAAAGACAGCTTGTCTATTGCCGTTGGGTACGTGCCGGTCGCCATCTCGTTTGGATTGGCGGCAGTGGCGGTGGATGTACCCGCTTGGGCGGCCATTTTGTTTTCTGTGTTTGTGTATGCAGGGGCCAGCCAGTTTGTGCTGGTCAGCCTTATTTCACAGCAAGCCTGGTTTTTAACGGTAGTGGCAGTAGTGTGGTTGATGAATTTGCGGCATCTGTTTTATGGGCCTGCGCTACTCAATGCCTCGCAGCCTTGTACGCCAAAGCGCCCCATGTTGTTTTGGGGAGCGGGGCTAACGGATGAGGTGTTTGCTACCGCAGTAGGACGTTTTTCTAAGCAGCCAGAAAGCGAGAAAGAAGGTTGGTATCTAGGTCTACAGCTAGGGGCGTATTTGTCGTGGGTGGGCGGAACGGCTATAGGGGCGCTATTTGGTGCAGATTGGTTAGGTCGCTGGGAAGTGCTGGATAAAAGCTTAGGTTTTGTGTTGCCTGCGCTGTTTTTTACCCTGTTGTTAGAAATCGCCGAAGCAGTGCCACGTCAGGTATTACTGGCCGCTGCCTTGGGGTCGGGTTTAAGCTTACTAATCATGCCCGTGTACATGGCCATCATCGTGGGGATGTTCGCCGGTTGTTTGGCTATTTTGCTAGGAGCCAAGCATGAGTAATATTGATTTGATACTGATCGCTCTCTTGGGTTGCTTGGGTACCTTATTGATACGCTATGTGCCATTACGTCTGCATGGGCGACAACGACAGGGCCAAGGTAGGCGCAAGCTGCATCAAATGCTGGCGGCAATTGGCCCAGCGGCTATTGTGTCGTTACTGACGGTGTCGCTTATTGCCGAGGTGTCGCCGCAGTCGCCTATTCTTAGCGTGCTGCCGGGAGCTTTTGGCTTAGTGGGTGTATGGCTAGGCAGAAAGCTGTTTAATAACAGTATTGCTGCAGGCACCATTGTGGGTGTGCTGGCGTACGCTGCCTGTACAGCTATGCTGGGGTAGTGGAGTCACACTGCCTTGTGCTATGTAATACAGAGACAAGGCAGTGGGTAGAGCGTGTTACGAGTTCGCGCCTTTCACACGTACAATTTTCTGTACTTGAGGAATTTGGCGAATAGAACGAATCACTCTAGCTAAGTGTGTACGGCTATCTACCTGAATAGTCAGGTGCAGTAGGTTAGTGGCTGCGCCTTCATCGGGCATAGTGAGGTGCAAGATGTTGGAGTCTGCATCGTTAATGGTGGCTGCTAGCCTACCCAATACACCGCGTTCATTTAGAACGGTCACGTCTAGCTTAGTGTTCAAGTGACGTGCAGTATTGGTATCCCATACGACTGGAATCCAGCGTTCGGGTTCTTTTACTTGCTGGCGTTGTGCCACTTGGCATTCGGCCATGTGCACGACCAAACCATGCCCCATACGAATGCCACCAATAATAGCGTCGCCTGGTAGTGGGCCACAGCAAGGGGCTAACTGCACCGCTTGACCCTCGTTACCGTGAATCACAATAGGTGCTGCACCACTAGAGGTGTAATCATCCACTTGTGCAGCGGTTGTGGCTAAGATAGCCAGTTCGGGGGCAAAACGGCGTGCGACGACGGCAGCTAAACGTTTACCTAAACCTATGTCAGCCAGAATCTCTTCACGCGATGCAGCACCGGAGCTTTTGGCTAGTTTGTCCCATTCCGGGTGGTTGTCGTCTGGATATGGGATATTGATGCTTTCAAAGGCTTGCTTAAGCAGACGCTTACCGAAAGCAACGGATTCTTCGTATTTAACCGTACGCAGATAGTGACGAATTTCAGAACGTGCACGGCCTGTGCGCACGTAGTTCAGCCACTGAATGCTAGGTCTGGCGGCTGGAGAGGTAACAATCTCAACCGAGTCACCGCTTTTCATTTCAGTACGCAGCGCAACGAACTCGCCATTGATTTTGGCCGCTACCGCTTGGTTACCGATATCGGTATGGATGCTGTAGGCGAAATCAATAGGGGTTGCACCGCGAGGCAGCGAAATAATCTTGCCACGTGGCGTGTACACGTACACAGCATCCGGAAACAGATCCACCTTAACGTGATCCAGAAACTCGCTGGAATCGCCAGTTTGGCTTTGAATGTCCAGCAGTGACTGCAACCAGTGATGGGTACGTTTTTGTAGGTCGTTAAGCGTAACGTTGTCGTCTTTGTATAGCCAGTGCGACGCTACGCCTTCTTCCGCCACATGATCCATTTCATGCGTGCGGAATTGGAATTCAATAGGGGTACCGTAAGGCCCAATTAAGGTAGTGTGCAAAGATTGGTAGCCATTGATTTTTGGAATGGCAATGTAGTCTTTGAACTTACCAGGAATAGGGCGGTACATTTGGTGCAGCGTACCCAGCGCTAAATAGCACTCGGGTAAGGTGTTCACCACAACACGGAAGCCGTAAATATCCAGCACATCAGAAAATGATTTTTTCTGTTCCTGCATCTTGCAGAAAATGCTGTATAAGGATTTTTCACGGCCACTGACTTCGGCTTCAATGCCGGCAGCAGGCAACGCGACGGTAACGGCTTCGGTAATTTTACCTAACACTTCACGGCGGTTGCCGCGCGCCGCCATCAAGGCTTTATGCAGCACTTTATAGCGGTTAGGGTGTATGGCCTTAAAGCAGCGGTCTTGAAGCTCGCGAAACAGTGCATTTAAGCCTAAGCGATGGGCAATAGGGGCATAAATCTCTAATGTTTCTTGGGCTACGCGACGGCTTTTTTCTGGGCTAACAGCGTCTAGTGTACGCATGTTATGCAAACGGTCGGCCAGCTTAATCAGGATGACGCGTACATCCTTAGACATGGCTAAAAGCATCTTTCTGAAGCTTTCGGCTTGTTGCTGGCTTTTGGTTTGGAACTGCAAACGCTCTAGCTTCGAGACACCATCCACAATTTCAGCCACATCGGTGCCGAATTTTTCTGCCAATTCTTGCTTAGTGACGTCTTGATCTTCAATAACGTCGTGCAGCAAAGCAGCCATTAGTGAATCGGCGTCTAGCTTCCAGCCAGCGCAGATTTCAGTAACAGCAATGGGGTGGGTAATGTACGGTTCGCCGCTAGTGCGAAATTGACCCAAGTGAGCGTTGTCAGCCAGTTTGTAGGCTTCGCGTACGCGTTCTACATCCTTGGGATCAAGGTAGGTGCTGATTATTTTATTCAGCGGAGCGAGAGAAGCTATGGGTGCTTTTGCAGGTTTTAGGGTAGGAACAGTTACGACATCTTTATTCCTGCGCCCAAGACGGGAGCCTTTCTTTAACACGGCCAACAGGCCGGATGAAGCGCCACGTAAACCTGTAAATGCCATAAAACTTCCTCGCTAGATCATTGCTTATCAGGTGGGTACTTTACGCAACATTTCAAGGCCAGTTGTACCGGCAGCAACTTCACGCAGCGCAGTAACGGTAGGCTTGTTACGGCTGTCTACGCGAGCTTCGTGGCCTTGAGCCAGTTCGCGTGCGCGGTATGCAGCAGCCAGAGTCAGGTTAAAGCGATTGGGGATTTTATCCAGACAATCTTCAACAGTAATACGTGCCATAAATAGAACCTGTATGACTAAAATTTAGGAATTGAATTCGATTTGAATGCCAAGTTGGCTAAATAACTCGGCATGTTTGTGCGCTTGTTTTGGCAAGCTTAAGCGGCTTGCTTTGACTACAGCGGCAAGCTCAGCAAGCGCAAAGTTAAATTCTTGATTAATAATAACATATTGAAACTCGGAAATATGCGACATTTCGCTGCCAGCAGCCAGCAGCCTACGTGAAATGACCTGCGCAGAATCTTGTCCGCGTTGGTTTAGGCGGCTTTCCAGAGCCTCAATAGAAGGGGGGAGAATAAACACCCCAATCGCTTCTGGGAAGAAACGACGTACTTGGCGTGCACCTTGCCAGTCTATTTCTAGTAGTACATCACGACCAGCATCCAGCGCTTCATGAATAGGCTGCACGGGAGTACCGTAGAAATTACCATGTACTTCGGCCCACTCCAGCAATTGATCATCAGTACGCAGCGATTGGAAATCATCTACCGACACAAAGCGATAGTGTTCGCCATCTACTTCGCCCGGACGCGGGGCGCGGGTAGTACATGAAATGGAAAGCTGAATATCTGGCTCTTGCTTAAGCAGAGCGTTGATCAGGCTGGATTTACCAGCACCGCTAGGTGCGGCGACAATGAAAACATTGCCGGGGTGTTGTGTGCTCATGATGATCTAATAGCAAATCGGCGGGTTGAAAGCATAACAAAAAGCAGCTTGGCTAGGCAAAATATTGCGGACCAATTACGCTATTTTGCTGAAATCCAGTTCCACAATTACGGGAGTGTGGTCAGAAGGTTGTTCGTTGCCGCGCGGCTGCTTATCTATAGTGCATGCCACGGTAGCGGGTTTTAAGGCGTCTGACACCAGAATGTGGTCAATACGCAAACCGGCATTGCGACGGTAGGCCATGCGGCGGTAATCCCACCAGCTATAGCTTTTCTCTTCTTGTGGGAACAAGCGGAAAGAGTCGTGCAGGCCTAGTGCTAATAAGGCTTGGAAAGCAGCACGCTCGGGTTCTGAAACATGTACTTCACCTTCCCAGCGTGCTGGGTCGTGTACGTCTTCGTCAGCCGGGGCAATGTTGTAGTCGCCCACAACCACCAGATTAGGGTAGCGTTCT
This sequence comes from Paenalcaligenes sp., assembly GCA_052103955.1. Taxonomy (GTDB): domain Bacteria; phylum Pseudomonadota; class Gammaproteobacteria; order Burkholderiales; family Burkholderiaceae_B; genus Paenalcaligenes. Next base: position 132,923 of record JBQELO010000008.1, read on the forward strand.
AGTTCGGTTTTTAGCCATGTGGTTAGCCCTTGATACCATTCCAGTTTGTAGGCGAACTTATCGCTACCTACTGCTTGGCCGTTAGGGCAGTACAAGTTGATGACGCGCAGTGGGCCAGCAGGGGTGTCAAAGGTGGCGGCAATGGCGCGTTGTTGTGGGTCTTCGTAGGTAGGCAGATTGCGCTGAAGATCCTTGCCTTCATGCTTGGTGATCAGAGCCACGCCGTTGTACGTAGGTTGGCCAGCCCATTGGGCATCCCAACCCGCTTCGCGCAGTTCTTCAATAGGGAATTTATCTTGGGCGAGTTTTAGCTCTTGCAGACACAACACATCTATAGGGTTTTGCTCTAGCCAGTCCAGCACTTGCGGCAAACGTACGCGTAGAGAGTTCACATTCCACGTGGCAATTTTCATTTTTGAAGCATTCCCTTTATCTATGCAGCTTACAAGGGGTGGGTATGGTTCGTTGTGCCCGAGGCTACCCACCTAACTACCCAAGCACGAATCTGTATGGCTAGTGTACCCCGAGCAGTGGTGTAGCCAAAACTCAAGCGTGAATCGTAAAAAGCTGGGCATAATACAAGGTTTGTTGCCGTAGGACATTTGAGTAAAGGCCTCACGCATGAATACCCAAGATCTAGAAAAGCTTATCGCTAGCCACCCTGTGCTAACAGAGCATGCTGACTTTGTTCGTGGTTTGGTGCGACCTAGTGTGCGTATCGCCGTTAGCAAAGAAGGTGCTACCGGAGTGCAAAGTAAATTTGGTGGGCCGGCTATGGTGCCTGCTGATTTTGAATGGCCTGAACACGACGTAGGTTTGTATTATTTTTTAGGCCAAATTAACTTTGCCGAGATAGAAAACAGACCAGACTCGTTGCCAGCTTCGGGCGTGTTGTCACTATTTAATGCTGATTACAACCCTGATTCAGACAGTGACGCCGAAGTGTTTTGGGGTGATGAGGGCTATCTGAAGGCGTGGTATTTTGAAGATTTGGATAGTTTAGTATCCATGAAAGCGCCGCATGGCAAGGATGTGAAAGGCAAGCGTATTACGTTGGTGGGTGATCTGGATATGCCTCGTCATGTCGATATGCTGGAAGGTTGCCCTTTTGAGTCGGAGATTCTTGAGGACTTACTTGATGTAGAGGGCGAGTTGCCCGGCCCTTCGGCAACGGTAGACATGTTGGCAACGGATTACTTGTTGGGCTACCCCTCGTATCATAGCCTTGGCTATAACCCCACACCGGGGCCAGAGTGGGTGTCGTTACTTACCATAGAGTCCTATGACGACTTTAATTGGTGTTGGCAAGATGGTGCCAAACTGATGGTGTTTATAGAGCAAGATAAGTTATTGGCACACGACTTTAGCAATCTGATGTGCGACGCTGGCTAACTGCATTTGGCACAGCCTAACGAGCGCAAACCGCTGCGTAGCAGCGTGGCGGGCAAACCGGGCAGGCTTTGCCAAAAGCGCTTATGATTCAAGGCGGGCGTCTACGGACGTGATAGATCAAGCTGGGAAAAGAGGGCCATGGATCAAGAGTGGGAAGACGATAGTCTGTACGAAGAAGATGATGTAACGATGTCGGAAAGCGATGGCATTCGCTATTTGCACTTTGGAACAGAGTGGATTCAAGGGGCGATGCGCATGTCTAAACCGAACGACTTGGTGTTGGCATACACGCAGCAAATGATGACATGGCTGTTGTTCCATGAGCCGCATGAATCAGACCGCCTTGCTTTGCTGGGTTTAGGTGCAGGATCGTTATTGCGGTATTGCTTAACGCAAACGCCAGCAGAGTGTGTGACGGTGGAGATCAACCCACAGGTAACGGCAATGTGTCGTGCTTTTTTCAGGCTGCCTGACCATGTGCGCTCTGAAATCGTGCATGACGACGCTGCTGAGTGGGTGGCAAATGCAGCAAACCATAATCAGCATGTTGTGATGATGGTGGATTTGTATGATGCCGCTGCTCAAGGGCCCGTGTGTTCGTCAGTAGAGTTTTATGAAAACTGTAAGCAGTGCTTAGACAAAGACGGCATTATGGTGGTGAACTTGTTTGGTTCGCACCCCAGTTTTGAATTGAATGTGCGCAATATTCGTCAGGTGTTTGATAACAAAGTGTTGGTCTTACCTGAAATTGATGAAGGTAATACTATTGTGTTGGCCTTTAAGGGGCGCGGTTTGGAAACCACCACGCAGCAGTTGATGGATAGGGCTGAAACAGTACAAAGCCAGTATAAGTTGGAAGCCAGACGCTGGGCTAAAGCCCTGTTGGCTACGCGTCCAGTGGATACTGCGTTTACAATTAGTGAAACTTAGCAGGGAAATTCACTAGGGTTTTTTCCAGCCCTGTAGTTCAGACTACGTGTAGGCTGGCTTATTGATTATTTTTTCCAGGAGCTTCGCATGAAGTTAAGAAATACAACGGCACTTCTCGCCAGCATTCTGGCTGGCATTAGCATGATGAGTGCAGGTGTGGCCGGGGCGCAAACGGTTTCTGTGTCCTCAATCGTTGAACATCCCGCGTTAGATTCTATACGTGATGGTGTGAAACAAGCTCTGGAAGAAGCGGGTTATACCGAAGCAAATGGTTTGAAATGGCAGTTTCAAACCGCACAAGGTAATACCGCTATTGCCTCGCAAATTGCTAAGAAATTTGTAGGTGACAATTCGGATGTGATCGTTGCTATCTCTACGCCTTCTGCGCAAGCTGCTGTAGCGGCAACGAAATCTATTCCTATCGTGTATTCCGCTGTGACAGACCCTGTCGCAGCACAATTGGTGCCTTCCTTTGATGCGAGCGGTACAAACGTAACCGGTATGTCGGACGCGTTGGCACTGGAAAAACAAGTTGATCTGATTAAACGTATTGTTCCAGATGCCAAAAACGTAGGTATGGTGTACAACCCTGGCGAGGCAAACTCGGTGGTGGTGGTAGAGCGTATGCGTGAGCTGTTGTCTGCTCAAGGTATGAACTTGGTGGAAGCCACGGCAGCTCGTACAGTAGACGTACGTGCAGCAGGTAGCAGCCTGATTGGCAAAGTAGATGTGTTCTACACCAACACTGACAACAACGTGGTGTCAGCGTATGAGGCACTGGTGAAAGTGGCTAATGACGCTAAAATTCCATTGATTGCTTCGGATACAGGCAGTGTAGAGCGCGGTGCTATTGCGGCGCTGGGCGTGAACTACTTCAATCTGGGCAAACAAACGGGTGACAAAGTAGTGCGCATTCTTAAAGGTGAGAAGCCGGGCGATATTGCTTCTTCTACCAGCGAGAACCTGGAGCTGTTTGTGAACCCAGGTGCTGCGGCTAAACAGGGTTTGACCTTAGATGATGCATTCATCAAGTCAGCTACCACCATTGTTGAGTAATCTTTAATCACGCAAGCGGTGCCATAAACAGGCACCGCTTTATTATTGTCTGACTACGCATGTCCATATATTCTCTTTGGGGCGCCCTAGAAATCGGCCTAATTTTTGGTCTGGTTGCACTGGGAGTGCTGATCTCATTTCGTATTCTTCGTTTTCCCGATTTAACCGTTGATGGCAGTTTCCCATTAGGGGGCGCCTGTGCTGCTGTATTAATCAGCCAAGGGGTAGATCCGTTTGTGTCTACTTTTGCGGCGATGTGCGCGGGTGCGTTTGCAGGAATGATTACCGGTTGGCTAAATGTACGACTGAAGATCATGGACTTGCTGGCCAGCATTTTGATGATGACAGCGCTGTACTCCATTAACTTGCGCGTAATGGGCCGACCTAACGTACCGCTGATTAACGACGACACCGTATTCACGATTTTGCAGCCGGCAGGCTGGTCGGATGACTATATCTTTCGTCCCTTGCTGCTGGTGCTGATTGTCATTATTGCTAAGCTGCTGTTGGACTGGTTCTTCTCTACCCAAAAGGGTTTGGGTATGCGTGCCACGGGTTCTAACCCTCGCATGGCGCGGGCGCAAGGCGTAGCTACAGGTGGCATGATTTTGCTGGGTATGGCGATTTCTAATGCCTTGGTTGCATTGGCTGGTGCTCTGTTTGCGCAGTCACAAGGTGGTGCCGATATCTCTATGGGTATTGGGACTATTGTGATTGGGTTGGCCGCGGTAATTGTGGGCGAAAGCATTTTGCCATCACGCCGTTTGGTGTGGGCCACATTGGCCGTGATTTTGGGAGCTATTTTGTACCGTTTCTTCATCGCGTTGGCGTTGAATGCGGACTTTATTGGCCTCAAAGCGCAAGACCTAAACTTGGTCACCGCCGTCTTGGTAACAATAGCGTTGGTTATTCCGCTATTGAAGAAACGTAGAAAAGCAGTCCGTAAGTCGTAGTACTAAGGGGAAGAGTCATGCTAGAAGCAAAAAACCTGCAATTAACTTTTAACCCTGGTACGCCGATTGAAACTCGAGCACTGCGCGGCGCATCACTGACCATTCCTAGCGGTCAGTTCGTTACCGTAATCGGTTCTAACGGGGCAGGGAAGTCCACCTTTTTAAACGCCGTATCCGGTGATCAAAGTGTGGATGACGGCCAAATTCTGATTGACGGTAAAGACGTCACCCGTTTGCCAGTATGGCAACGTGCCGATATGGTGGCGCGCGTGTTCCAAGACCCTATGGCGGGTACATGCGAAGACTTAACCATTGAAGAAAACATGGCCTTGGCGTCTCGTCGCGGAATGGGCCGTGGCTTATCTCGCGCTGTGCAGTTAAACATGCGTGATGAGTTTAAAAGCAAACTGGAAACGCTGGGTTTAGGTTTGGAAAACCGTCTGACTGATCGTATAGGTCTGTTGTCTGGCGGTCAGCGACAAGCCGTGAGCTTGTTGATGGCAGCATTGCGTCCGTCTCGTATCTTGCTGTTAGATGAGCACACTGCAGCCTTAGATCCACGTACGGCTGACTTTGTGTTGCAATTAACCGAGCGTATTGTGACAGAAGGAAAACTCACCACGATGATGGTCACGCATAGTATGCGTCAGGCCTTAGATGTGGGTGAAAGAACGGTGATGCTGCACCAAGGAAATGTGGTGTTAGACGTGAGTGGTGAAGAGCGTAAAGGTATGGACGTTACCGATTTGCTCCACATGTTTGAGAAAGTGCGTGGAGAGAAAATCGCTGATGATGCTTTGCTTCTAGGGTAATGAGCTAATTTTTTGTTGCAAAAGACCCTATACGACTGTGTGGTCGTTTTTGTGAAAAACAAATAATCCATATATACTTTACGTCTCACTATCCACGTCTACTGGCGCGGTGTGTCTATAGTCTATTGAGATTCAGGAGTTTTTCATGCTGAAATCCCGCCCTAAGGCGTGGCGTCCGCTACGAGTATTGTTCTTAACTAGTGTGGTTCTGCTTGCAGCATGCGGTGATAAAGATCCCAAACAGCAAGCCGGTGGAGGCATGAAGGTTCCAGTCAGCGTCGTTACGGTGAGCACAGCACCGACGGCGCTGTATCAGGACTTGCCAGGCCGTGTGGAAGCCATCAAAGAAGCACAGATCCGTGCTCGAGTAACCGGTATTCTTGAAGAAATTAACTTCAAGCAGGGTACTGATGTTACCGAGGGCCAGCATTTGTTCAGTATCGATCCCGATACCTATCAAGCGTTGCGTGACCAAGCCGCTGCACAATTGCAAAATGCGCAAGCCGATGCAAAAGCAGCTGCTTCATTGGCACAGCGCTATCAGATCCTGATTAAAGAAAATGCGGTAAGTCGTCAAGATTACGACAACGCGATGGCACGCAACGCCCAAGCACAAGCGGCTATTGCTGCGGCACAAGCCAACTTGAAAACGGCTGAAATTAATCTGGGCTACACCAAAGTGACTTCGCCTATTAACGGCCGCATTGGTAAAGCCATTGTGACTGAAGGCGCGTTGGTCAATGCGAACGAAGGTACGCAATTGGCGACGGTTCAACAGTTGGATCGCGTATACGTAGATATTCGTCGTCCTGCTAGCGAATTGATGTCTCTGCGTAATGCCATGGCTGCTGGTGAGCTCACTCAAGACGCTGAAGGTGCCAAGGTTACGGCCTTGTTTGATGACAACAGCCAATACGATCAAGCGGGTGAGTTGTTGTTCTCTGGCGTATCGGTAGATCCATCTACAGGTCAAATCAATCTACGTGCTGAGTTCTCTAACCCAGACAACATTTTGCTGCCAGGCATGTTCGTGCGTGTGCGTTTGCAAAATGGGGTAGACGAGAAAGCCATTTTGGTACCAACACAAGCGATTCAGTACTCTAACGGTGGTGCAACTTCCGTGTTCGTGGTTAAAGAAGGTGTAGTTGCTGCAGTGCCTGTAAAAGTAGGTACTACATACGGCGACAAAATCTTGGTGAACACAGGGTTGGCCGCAGGTGACGAACTGATTGTCGCCGGCTTCCAGAAAATTGGTCCGGGCGTGCCTGTTCAGCCCACTCCTTGGAAATCTGGCCCTACAAGCACTGAAAATGCAGAAGAATCTGCCGAAGCTGCACCTGCACAAAATAGCGATGCAGAGCAAGCTCAGGGTCAGGAAGCAGCTAAAGCAAGCGAGTAAACTTTATGCCACAGTTTTTTATTGAACGCCCCATTTTTGCATGGGTGGTCGCGCTAGGGATCACTCTGCTCGGGCTACTGTCGCTGCCGCTTATGCCGGTAGCGCAGTACCCGGATGTCGCGCCACCTTCCGTCACGATTAGTGCTACCTACCCAGGTGCAACGGCAGAAGACGTGGCCAGTAACGTTGCTAACGTTATTGAAAACGAACTAAACGGTGCCAAAGGTCTGTTGTACTACGAGTCGGTAAGTGACTCCTTTGGTCAAACACAAATTACCGCTACCTTTAAACCCGGTACTGACCCTGACATGGCTCAGGTTGACGTACAGAACCGTATTTCCAACGTGCAGGCAGCTTTGCCGACGGCGGTGGTTCAGCAAGGTTTGAAAGTAGAGCAGGGTAATGACAGCTTCTTGCTGGTGGTTACGCTTTCGTCAGAAGACGGCAGCATGGGCCAAACAGAACTGGCTGACTACATCAAACGTAACGTGCAAAACACCATTTCACGTGTGCCGGGTGTAGGTAAGTTCCAGTTGTTTGCGTCCGGTAAAGCGATGCGTATTTGGGTAGATCCCGAAAAATTGGTTAGCTATAACCTAAGCATGTCCGAAGTGAATGCTGCGGTGGCTGCACAAAACAACCTGATTTCAGGTGGTATTTTAGGTGCTCCACCAAACCCAGACAGTCAACGGGTGGCATCGCCTATTATCGTTAATGGTCAGCTAAGCAAGCCAGAAGAGTTCGAGAACATCATTCTGCGTGCCAACTTAGATGGTTCTAGCGTGAAAATGTCTGACATTGCACGCGTGGAAGTGGGCTCTGATAACTACCAGTTTGGTGCCCGCTTGAACGGTAAGTCTACGGCTGCGTTTGCGGTGTCGTTGACACCGGATGCGAACGCGCTGGAAACAGCCGAAGGCATTAAGTCTCAGATGAAAGAACTGTCTGAGTTCTTCCCTGACCAAGTTAGCTACGCTATTCCCTACGATACATCCCCCTACATCCAAACCTCTATTCAGCAGGTGGTTGAAACACTGCTGGAAGCGATGTTGTTGGTGTTTGTGGTGATGTATGTGTTCTTGCAGAACATTCGCTATACCGTCATTCCTGCTTTGGTGGTGCCTGTAGCTATTCTGGGCTCACTGGGTGTGATGAATGCCATGGGCTTCTCGGTGAACGTGTTAACCATGTTCGCGATGGTGCTGGTAATTGGTATTTTGGTGGATGACGCGATCGTAGTGGTAGAAAACGTCGAACGTATCATGGCCGAAGAAGGCTTGTCTCCTAAAGAGGCAACCGAAAAAGCCATGCCACAGATTACGGGCGCGATTGTAGGTATTACGCTGGTACTGACCGTGGTGTTCTTGCCGCTGGCCTTTATGTCCGGTTCGGTAGGGGTGATTTACCGACAGTTCTCGGTAGCGATGGCGGTGTCTATTGCGTTCTCGGCCTTCTTGGCGTTGAGCTTTACACCGGCGCTATGTGCGACCATTTTGAAACCTGTACCTAAGGGTGAGCACGGCGATAACCGTCGTGGTTTCTTTGGGTTGTTCAACCGTAGCTTTAACAAGCTGACGGATGGCTACGAAGGTTTTATTAAAGGCTCCTTGAAACGTACAGGCCGCATGATGCTGGTGTATCTGGCGTTGGTAGTAGCGGTAGTGTTTATGTACATGCGTATGCCTACCGCCTTCTTGCCAGAAGAAGATCAAGGTTTTGCGTTTGCAAACATTGAATTGCCAGCAGGTTCTACCGCTAACCGTACGATGGATACCATCGAAGACGTAGAAGACTACTTCTTCAAACAGCCACAAGTAGAAAACCTGGTGACTGTGCGTGGTTTCAGTTTTAACGGTAACGGTCTGAATGCCGCCTTGGCGTTCGTGACACTGAAAGACTTTAAAGAACGTAAAGGTCCAGAAAACTCAGCGCAAGCTGTTGCAGGTCGTGCAACCGGTGCGTTGCTGATGGGGTTACCAGACTCTATCGTGTTCTCTATCGTTCCTCCCGCCATTATGTCGTTGGGTAACTCCAGCGGTTTTGATGTGCGTCTAGAGGACCGTGCAGAGCTAGGTACGAGTGCATTGTTGAGTGCAACGCAAGAGTTGCTAGACAAAGCCGGCAAAAGCCCAATTCTGAAAGACGTGCGTTTAACTGGTTTGGCTCCGGGCCAACAGTGGCAAGTGACGATTGACCGTGAGAAAGCGGCCATTCAAGGCGTAGATTTCACCGAAGTTGCTAACTTGCTAAGTACGGCTTTGGGTTCTTCCTATCTGGGTAAATACACCAGCGAAGGTTGGGTGCAGAACGTCTGGGTACAGGCAGATGAACGTTTCCGTATGAACATCGAAAACGTGATGAGCCTGCAAGCGAAAAACAATCAAGGTGAAATGGTGCCATTGCGTACTGTAGTCACTGCTGAGCCTATCAAAGGCCCAGTACAGATTGTTCGCTATAACAGTTACCCTGCAACACGTATCAGTGGTGGTGCTCAAGAAGGCTACACCAGTGGTGACGCGATGGCCGAAATCGAGCGTTTGATTTCTGAATTGCCACGTGGCTTCGGGTACGAGTGGACAGGTTTGTCTTATCAGGAAATTCAAGCTTCGGGTCAAAGTATGATCTTGATGGGCTTGTCGGTACTGGTGGTGTTCATGGTGTTGGCGGCATTGTATGAAAGCTGGGCTATCCCGCTGTCGGTGATGTTGTCTGTGCCACTAGGGGTGCTGGGTTCGGTATTGTTAACCAGTGCTATGGGCATGGCGAACGACGTGTACTTCCAGGTGGGTATTGTGACCATCATTGGTTTGGCGGCGAAGAACGCGATTCTGATTGTGGAGTTTGCGAAAGATGCGGTTGCCAGAGGCGACGATCTAATCGAGGCAACAGTCGAAGCAGCACGTCTACGTTTCCGCCCCATTCTGATGACCTCATTCGCCTTTATTCTGGGTGTGGTGCCTCTGGCTATTGCTAGTGGTGCAGGTGCTGCCAGCCAGAACGCGGTAGGTATTGGTGTGTTGGGTGGTATGTTGGCCGCCACACCATTGGCCGTATTGTTTGTGCCTACCTTCTTTGTCGTGGTATTGAAATTGTTTAAAACGCAGCCCAAGTTATTTGGTGCCGCAGCTGCGGCTGCAGCGGCAGAGAAAGCCGCGCATGCTCAGGCTAGTACCGGGGAGCAAAAATGATAAAAGCTAAGCTCAGTACACTTAGCGCAGCATTGCTGCTAGCAGGGTGCTCATTCGCTCCTAAATACGAGCAACCCGAGATGCCTGTTTCTGCGGAGTACCCTGCTTATGTGCAGGGTGCCGCCGAGGCAAGCGCTGAGGGTAGTGTGGAAACCTTGGGTTGGAAAGAGTTCTTTAACGACCCACGTTTACAAGCACTGATTGCTCTATCCCTAGAAAACAACCGCGATATGCGTATTGCGGTAGCACGTGTGGAGGAAGCGCGTGCGCAGTATGGTATCGCCAGAGGGGCTCAATTCCCTTCTATTGGTGCCGCGGCAAATGGTCAGGTCACACGCAATCCTGAAGATATGCGTTTGCCTGGCGCATCGTCGGTGAGCAAAACCTTCCAAACCGGTGCCGCTGTTACGTCCTTTGATTTGGACTTCTTTGGTAAGTTACGCAACCTGAGCGAAGCGGCTTTTGAGCAATACTTGGCGACAGAAGAAGCGCAACGTGCAGTTCGTATTAACGTTGTTGCTCAAGTAGCTGAAGCCTACTTCCGTTTGCGTGCTGCTCAAGAGTTGCAAAGCGTGATGCTAAGCACCGAGAAAAGCCGTTTGGAAAGTGTGCGCTTAACCAAAGTGTCGTTTGAGGCGGGTTCTACTTCCGAGCTAGAGCTGAATCAAGCGACGCTACAGCTAGAAACCGTACGCGCAGACCTAGAAGCCGCTAAGCGCAATGAAATGCAAGCGCTGAATGCGCTGACATTATTGGTGGGTGCTGAGCTGCCGGCTGACTTGCCTAAAGAGCAAGCATTTGGCCATGATCAGTTGGTCAGCACTATCCCTGTGGGCTTGCCTTCTGATTTGCTACAACGTCGCCCCGACATTATTGCTGCTGAACACGTATTGCGTGCTTCTAACGCTAATATTGGTGCGGCACGTGCAGCGTTCTTCCCCTCAATTTCCATCACGGGTTTGCTAGGTTTTGCGAGCCCATCGTTGGGTAATTTAGTGGGTTCATCGCACCGTTTCTGGCAATACTCACCACAAATTTCTTTACCGATTTTTGCGGGCGGTAGTATTCAGGCTGGATTGGATGTAGCAGAAGCGAGAAAAATCATCTCGGTAGCCCAATACGAGCAAAGTATTCAGAACGCTTTCCGCGAAGTAGCGGATGCGTTGGCAGGCGAGGCTACCTATAGTTCGCAATTAGACGCTACAAATCGTATGATCTCATCTGCAGACCGTACGCTGGAACTGGCAAACTTGCGCTACAAAACAGGGGTAGATAGTTTCTTGCAGGTGCAAACTGCAGAGGTAAACCTGTACAGTGCGCAACAAGCGGGTATACAGATTAGTCTGGCTTCGCTGATTAACCGCATCTCGCTATACAAAGCGTTAGGTGGCGGGTGGCAACTGGATGAAAAGGCTATAGAAACCAATGATTGAGTTGGGTGTAAACATTGATCATGTGGCAACGCTGCGTCAGCAGCGTTTGACCACATACCCCGATCCCTTACTGGCGGCACAACGTGCTGAAGAAGCAGGTGCAGATTTAATTACATTGCACCTGCGTGAAGATAGACGCCATATTCAAGATGCAGACGTATTTGCCATGCGTCCGTTGTTGCGTACCAGAATGAATCTGGAATGCGCAATCACCACGGAAATGCTGGAAATTGCTTGCAAGGTTAAACCGGATGATGTGTGTCTAGTACCTGAAAAACGCCACGAACTAACTACCGAAGGTGGGTTAGATGTAGTGGGGCACTTCGAGCAAGTAAGTGCCGCCGTTAAGCAATTGCAAGACGCCGGCATTCGTGTGTCGTTGTTTATCGATGCTGACACTGCACAAATTGCTGCTGCTCAAAAAGCAGGCGCTACCGTCATTGAATTGCATACTGGGGCATTTGCCGATGCTACAGGCCCAGAAGAGCAAGCTATACAGTTGCAACGCATCCGCGAAGGTGCTGCGCAAGGTGTGGCGTTAGGGCTGCGTGTGAATGCTGGTCACGGCTTGCATTACGGTAACGTACAAGAAGTGGCAGCTATTCCAGGTATTGCTGAGCTAAACATTGGTCACGCCATTGTGGCTCAAGCTGTGTTCGATGGCTGGGAAAAAGCTGTACGTGACATGAAAGCTTTGATTGTCACCACCGCCCAGCAACGCCCTTAATGGGTGCTGGATAGATAGTTTTGTAAGGAGTTGATGTGTCTGTCATCTCAACACTGTTAAGCCGTAATTCGGTAAAAATGGTGCAAGGTCCAGGTCCTAGCGCAGAGCAGTTGGAACAGATTTTGCAAACGGCAATGGTTGCACCTGATCACGGTAAGTTGCGTCCTTGGCGCTTTAAACTGATTCGTGGTGAGGCGGTAGTAAAGCTAGGCGATTTAGCCGTACAAGCAATGGCCGAAGAAGGTATGGCGGTAGCGCCTACTAAAGAAGCGTCCATTCGTACATGGTTGAAAGACGTACCATTGTTGATTGCGGTGGCTTGCCACTTGGATCACAGCAACGAACGTATTCCTGAGCACGAACGCCTGTTAGCCACAGGTGCTGCGGTGATGAATATGCTGAATGCGGCTCATGCATTGGGCTTGGGTGCTTACTGGAGTACAGGTCTAGGTACCTATACGCATAAAGTGCCTGAAGCCTTGGGTTTTGACTCGTTAGACTACACATTTATGGGCTTTGTGGTGGTAGGTTCTTTACCTGATGCCGTGCCTGTAAAAGATCGTCCTAACTTCAGCGATTATGTAGGCGAGTGGAAAGGCAATTAAGCATTTCCCTTCTTGCTAAGGCATGAACTAAAACAGCCCCTGTATCATGCAGGGGCTGTTTTTTTATGCAGACTACTACGTATGGTCAGGTGCTAGTACAGGCTTAGCTGGCGGCAACGGCGCCGAGGTTATCCAAAATAGGGCATTCAGGGCGTTCATCGCCGTGGCAGCATTGGGTAAGGTGTTTTAGTGTGTTGGCCATGTCTTGCAGCTCAGAGGCTTTACGCTCTAGCTCGTCAATGTGCTGCTGGGCCAAAAGTTTAACTTCTGCACTGCTGCGATCTTGGTTGTGCCATAGCGTCAGTAACTCTTTGATTTGTGCCAATGAAAAGCCCAAACTTCTCGCACGTTGTATAAAACGTAAGCCGTGCAAATCGCGTTCTGTGTACAGCCTGTAACCGCCTTCTGAGCGAGCAGTGGGTTGCAACAACCCCTCGCTTTCGTAGTAGCGAATCATTTTGCTGCTTAGTTGGCTGCGTTCGGCGGCAACACCGATGGTGACGGCTTGACTCATGTGTGCACTCCTCAATAAACGACAAAGCTGAACCCTGAGTACGAGTATGAACCTTACCATAATGTTAAGGTCAAACCCTAAAGCGATAGTGCTGCGAAATGTCATCAAAGCGAGCATTCAGACTGTAGCGGTGTACGTTTTACAGTACTCTACCCAGTGTAGAACTGCTTTTATTTATCTATTTAGGAGTCCGTATGAAACATGAATTTACCGTTGCAGACATGACATGTGGTCACTGTGTGAAAACCATTACAACTGCGATTCAGAACGCATGGCCCGCAGCGGTGGTGGTGGCCGATACGGCTACGCATCACCTAAGCGTCGAGGTAGAGGCAGATAATGCTGCCGTTGCAGCAGTAGTAAAAGAAGAGGGTTACACACCAGTAGCAGCCTAAGCGATAGCGCTGTATGGTTGTAGCAGTACCCTAGGATGGCGATATAACAGCAGAGGAAAAGCATGAAAACACTGAATGTTGATGTGGCAATCATTGGTGCAGGAACCGCAGGCATGACGGCGTACCGTCAGGTAATACGGCGGGGCAAAACGGCTGTGCTTATTGAGGACTCGCATTACGGTACAACGTGCGCACGGGTAGGCTGTATGCCTTCCAAGTTGCTTATTTCCGCTGCTGATCATCGCCATGCTATAGATGAAGCCCCTAAGTTCGGCATTAATGTCGATACTACTACTGTGAAAGTGGATGGCGTCGCAGTGATGGACCGAGTGAAACGCGAGCGCGACCGCTTCGTGTCCTTTGTGGTCAGTGACGTAGAGGGTTTTGCTGCTGATACCAAATTGTGGGGAACGGCACGTTTTACCGGAGAAAACACGCTAGAGGTGGGCGATCATACGCAAGTACACGCCAAAGCCTTTGTAATTGCCAGTGGTACGAGCCCACGCACGCCAGCAGCATTAAAAGCGCTGGGTGATAAGCTGCTGACCACGGACGAGATCTTCTATTGGGACGATCTGCCCAAAAGCATTGCCATCTTGGGCACGGGTGTGATCGGGATGGAAATAGGGCAGGCGTTGCACCGCTTGGGAGTGAAGGTCACTATCATCAACCGTAGCCAACGTATTGCCGGTATACAAGACCCTAAAGTCGCCGAAAATGCACGTAGCGTGTTTTCTGAAGAAATGGATATACGCTTTGACACGCAAATTCTGCGAGCAGAACGCCATGGCAATGACGTGCAGCTTAGCTTACAAGATGAGCAGGGGGCTGAAAGTCTATTAACGGTTGAGTGCGTGTTAAACGCAGCAGGCAGACAGCCAAATATAGAAAAGCTGAATCTTGCCGCAGCCGGAGTCACCGTCGATGCAAAAGCTAAGCTTAGCTTCAATGAGCACACCTTGCAGGTGGAAAATAAACCCATTTTCGTAGCGGGTGATGTGAATGGTTTACACCCCATTTTGCACGAAGCCGCTGACGATGGACGTATTGCCGCAGATAACGCTGTGAACTGGCCAACAGCGCCTCAGGCACCCGCTAGACGCAGCCCTATGAAGGTAGTGTTCAGTAACCCTCAGGTGATGGCTGTAGGGCTGGCCTTTGCTGACTTGCCCGCCGATGTGCGTATTGGCGAGGTGAGTTTTGCTAACCAAGGGCGATCACGCGTGATGCTGGAAAATAAAGGCATGCTACGTGTGTACGCGGATAAAAACACGGATGTGTTTTTGGGTGCAGAAATGGTGGGGCCATCGGCCGAGCATTTGGCGCACTTGCTGGCATGGTCTGCGCAACAGCAACTCACCATCAAAGAAATGTTGGGAATGCCCTTTTACCACCCGGTGGTGGAAGAGGGCTTGCGTACGGCATTGCGCAATACGCATTCCTCGTGAGTCACAGTAGCTTGCGTACGGCTTCGGTCAGGTCTTCTACTGATTCGGAGTCTGACGCCAGCACGCGTGCTTTGCCGCGCTCATCGAAAATATATACCCCACGGCTATGGGCCACTTCGTAGTAGTCTGAATTGGCTTCGGTGGGCTTTTCGATTTGGAAGGCCACGCGGTAACGGCGTGCGAGATCGGCAATGGTTTTCTCGTTGCCAGTTAAGCCTATAGCGTTGGTATCAAAAGCATCCACGTAGGCTTTCAGTATTTCAGGGGTGTCGCGGTGTGGGTCTACGCTGACGAACACCACCTGTACATTTTCACCGGCATCCCCCAAATTCTCTACCACGGCAGAAAGTTGTGCCATGGTGGTAGGACAGATATCGGGGCAATTGGCATAGCCAAAGAACATCAACACGATTTTCCCTTTGAGGTCATCTTGGGTAACGTGTTGGTTGTCTACCGATTGCAGGTCAAACTTTAGATCGGGCAGAAAGCCGGTCACAGGATGTATTTGCGATTCTGCGGCCAATAAAGGACCTGCAAAAAGTACGCTGCTACCTAACACTACACTGGCGGCGACGCGCTTGCACAGAGAGCGAAGAGTGAACTTTGTCATAAGCCTATATACAAACACCCCCACCAGAAGGTGGGGGATAAAGGGTTTAGGATTGTGCCAACATACCACTGTGGCGCAGTAAAGCGTCTATAGACGGATCGCGTCCACGGAAGGCTTTAAATGAATCTGCAGCAGGGCGTTCGCCACCCACAGCCAAAATTTCGTCCAAGAACTTGCGGCCTGTTTCAGGGTTTAGCGTGTTACGGCTATCACCGTTTTGTAGCGCAGTTTCTTCAAATGCGCTGTAGGCGTCTGAGGACAACACTTCGGCCCATTTGTAGCTGTAGTAACCCGCACCGTAGCCACCTGCAAACAAGTGAGAGAATGCGTGTGGGAAGCGATGCCACTCGGGTGGGAAGATCACTGCCACTTCTTTTCTAACTTGATCCAGCGTACCCAGCACGTCGTTAATGGACAGACCTTGCTCTTGTTGGTGAACCAGCATGTCAAACAGCGAGAATTCGATTTGTCGCACCATCTGCATACCGCTTTGAAAGTTCTTGGCGGCAAGCAGTTTGTCGTACAGCGCACGAGGCAGAGATTCGCCTGTGGTCACGTGGCGTGACAGTTTTTGCACAACTGGCCATTCCCAGCAGAAGTTTTCCATAAATTGCGAAGGCAATTCGATGGCATCCCACTCCACGGCAGAAAACGCAGATACAGCGGGCTCGTCTACACGAGACAGCAGGGCGTGTAGCGCGTGACCGCTTTCGTGGAAGAGGGTGATCACTTCGTCGTGCGTGAGCAGCGATGGGCGGCCTTCTTGTGGTTGAGCAAAGTTGCAGACCAAATACACTACAGGCACTTGTGTGGAAGCACCCAGCAGTTTGCGGTCACGTTCACCATTAACCCAAGCACCGCCTTGTTTACCGGCGCGTGCATACAGGTCTACATACAAGTAACCCAGCGTATTAGCGGCTTTATCTTGCACAGCATAGGCTTGTACATCAGGATGCCAGCCCGGTTCTTGTGTGGGTACAAACTGTACGCCGTACAGCGTGTGCACCACATCAAACAGCCCTTGCATAACTTGGGGTTCAGTAAAGTACTGGCGTACTTCGTCTTCCGAGTAAGCGTAGCGGTTCTCACGCAAACGCTCGGCGGCATAAGCCATATCCCAAGGTTGCAGTGTCTCCATGTGCAGCGTGGTGCGAGCAAATTCTTGCAACTGCTCTAGGTCGGTACGCGCAAAAGCAATAGATTTACCCGCCAAGGTGCGTAGAAATTCCAGCACTTGTTCTGGGGTGTCAGCCATGCGAGTTTCTAAACGCATGTGCGCGAAACTGTCGTAGCCTAGCAAGCGTGCTTCTTCAGCGCGCAAGCTTAGTAACTGTTCGATGGTTTCAGAGTTGTCCCACTCAGGCTTACTGCTTTGCTCTGATGCGATGGTGGCATAGCCTTTGTACATCGTTGCACGCAGTTCTGAGCTTTTAGCGTACTGCATCACCGGAAGATAGCATGGCATTTTAAGGTTCAATAACCATCCGGTTTTACCTGCTTGGGTAGCGGCGTCTTTGGCGGCTGTGAGCACATCGGCAGGGATGCCTTCCAGTTCGCTTTCGTTTTCAACCAGCAAGCTCCAGTGATCAATGCTATCCATCACATGTTCAGAGAAGCGCTGTGATGCAGCCGCTTGTTGCTCTGAGATTTCAGCATAACGCTCACGCTGTTCGCCTTGCAGTTCCACGCCGCTGAGGCGGAAATTGCGCAGTGCCAATTCAATGACACGTTGGCGAGCAGGGTTTAAGGATGCGAATTCAGCGCTGTCAGCAAGCGTTTTGTACTGGTTGAACAGTTGCTCGTTCAAACCCAACCACGTAGAAAACTCCGTTACTTTAGGCAAGCACTGGTTATAGGCTTCACGTAGCTCGGGTGTGTTCACCACAGAATTTAGGTGGCCTACGATAGTCCAGGCGCGCCATAACGGCTCTACCGCATTTTCTAAGGGGGTAACTACGTTATCCCACGAGGTGTCGCTGACGTGCTCTACAGCTTGTACAGCACTTTTGGCGCTATCTAGCAATTGATCAATAGCAGGTGCAACGTGTTCGGGCAGAATGGCCGAGTAGTCAACCAGTTGGTTAACTGGCCCAAGCAGGGGATTCGTCATTTAACTCTCTTTGTTTGCGCGGCGCTCAGCAGCTTCCAACGTATTGACCAGCAACATAGCAATGGTCATCGGGCCCACACCACCAGGAACGGGGGTGATAGCAGAAGCAACTTGGCTGGCACTAGCGAATTCTACGTCGCCAGCCAGTTTCCCGTCGTCTAGGCGGTTAATGCCCACATCGATAACTACGGCGCCAGGTTTGATCATGTCACCCTTAATCATATTGGGTCTACCTACCGCAACTACAAGTACATCGGCTCGGCGAGTCTGTGCCGCCAAGTCGCGAGTCTTGGAATTACAGAGGGTGACCGTAGCGCCAGCGGCTAGCAGCATCATGGCCATAGGTTTGCCTACGATATTGCTTGCGCCCACAATGACGGCTTCAGCGCCACGTAGGGTTACATGTTCGGACTCCAGCATTTTCATCACACCGTAAGGGGTGCAGGGACGAAATAGCGGTTGGCCAGTCATGAGCAGACCAGCGTTACTAATGTGGAAACCGTCTACGTCTTTAGCCGGTGAAATGCTTTCAATCACCAGATGCTCATCCAAATGGGAGGGCAGTGGCAATTGCACCAAGATGCCGTCTACACCGTCGTCTTGGTTGAGTTTCTCAATCAAGGCCAGCAATTCGTCTTGCGTCGTGCTGGCAGGCAAACGGATAACATCCGAATTGATACCCGCTTTTTCGCAGGCTAAGGCTTTATTGCGTACATATACCTGAGAAGCTGGGTCTTCACCAATCAATACGACGGTCAGACCAGGATGTATGCCTTTAGCTTGCAGTGCTTTCACGTTTTCAGCGACTTGCTCGCGAACGCTTTGTGCTAAGGCTGTGCCCGAAATGATCCTGGCTGGTGTACTGCTCATGCTAGTTTTCTCCGCTTTGTACCAAGGCAATCTTCATGAGATCGGCCACAGTGGTTACTTCAAGTTTTTCCATAATATTGGCCCGGTGTGCCTCTACAGTTTTGATACTGATGTTTAAGTCACCGGCGATTTGTTTGTTCAGGCGGCCTGCCACAATGCGTTCTAGCACTTGTTGCTCACGCGCGGTTAAGCGAGACAGCACTTCAGCGTGTGCGCGTTTAGAGTGAGCCTGATCGGCCATTAGGCTGGCTTGCTCCATCATGCGTACAACAACGGCACGTAGATCAGCTTCATTAAATGGTTTTTCTAGGAAGTCTACGGCACCTTTTTTCATGGTGCTAACTGCCATCGGCACATCACCGTGACCAGTGATGAATACGATAGGAATAGGTGAGTTACGGGCGATTAGGGCTTCTTGTAGCTCAAGACCGCTCATGCCGGGCATACGCACGTCGGCAATTAATACACTGAGTTGTGTGGTGTCGTAGGAGCTAAGAAACTCTTCCGCAGACGCAAAACACTGCACTCGGTAACCATTAGCCTCAAGCAGCCATCGCAAGGAGTCACGAACGGCTTCATCATCATCCACAATAAAAATCGTGCAGGGAATCGGGGTACTACTCATGCTTGTATCTCCTTGGGACTATCAGTGGTTGGTTGCATTTCGGCTTGCGCACAGGGCAAAGAGAATCGGAATATCGTTCCACCCTCTGGATTCTCCATTGCCCACAAACGACCATGGTGTGATTCTATAATGGTTCTACAGATGTTTAAGCCCATCCCCAGCCCTTCTGATTTGGTGCTGTAGAACGGCTCGAAAAGGCGCTCGGGGTTTTTGAGTCCATAACCCCTGTCGATGACGGCGACTTCTAACATTTGATCATAAAGTGAAATGTTCACATGAAGGATATGATAATCGCTTCCTTCCATCGCTTCCACGCCATTTTTTAGCAAATTAAGCAGAACTTGCTCAATAAGAATGGGATCAGCTAACACCATAGGTAGGTGTTCGGGGAGCTCAACGGCTATTTCTATACGACGTTTGCGCGCATCTATGTCTGCAAAGCTTACAGCATTATCAATTATTTGCGTAATTGGTACCGCTTGGCGACGTGGTTCGCTGCGTTTAACAAACTCGCGTATACGGCTAATAATTTTGCCAGCACGTTCAGCTTGTGCCGCTGCTTTTTCTAGTGCTTCTAACAATTGCTCAGGCTTAGCCTTGCCGCTGCGCAGCATCGCTACGGCACCCATGCTGTAGTTATTAATAGCAGTTAATGGTTGGTTTAGCTCGTGTGCCAAGGACGATGCCATTTCACCCATAGTGGTTAAACGGCTAGTCAGCTGAATTTTATCTTGCTGCACACGCGAGGCTTCTTCGTGTTTGCGGCGTTCGGTAATATCGCGTGCGACTTGCAAACGTACACGTCGACCATCGGTCCATGCCAGCATACGGTGATGCACCTCAAACCAGCGTTGGGCTTGGGATGAATAGGTTTCTACGGTTTCATCCGTAAAGCGTCCCAATCTACCGCCCAGCAGTTCTTCGTGGCCGTGGCCTTGCGCGCCAAAGAAGCGTCTGTACGTACGGTTCGCAAACAGCAGCTCCAGGCCTTCAGGCGTGTCGGCTGTGACCGAAATTGCATCGTCCAACCCTTCTAACACCGTCATAAAGCGTTCGTGAGCCGCTGTCATGGCTTCACGAATGCGTTTAGGTTCGGTAATGTCGGTCATGGAGGTCATCCAGCCTATTTGTTCCCCATTAGGGTCGCGCAAAGGTGAGACATACATACGTGCAGTAAAGCGCGAGCCGTCGCGGCGCTGGGCTTCTATCTCTAGGCCACTGTTGGGTGTACGGCCTGACAAGATAAGATCCAGTACTTCTTGGTGGTGCGAATGGCGCCCCGGCACCCAATAGGGGAAGGGGGCTGTGCGCCCTATAAGATCGGCTTCATTCCAGCCTATCATCCGGCAAAACGCAGGGTTCACGTAAGCAATGCGACCGCTCATGTCAAAGACGCGCATGCCGGTAGACATGGAGTTCTCCATGGCCCGCCTAAACCCGGTTTCGGCAATAAGCGCAGCTTCGGCGCGAGTACGAAAACGTGTGTAGCGCCATAACGCGAGCAAACTAAATACGATCACCAGTGATAAGGCCGCAATCACCATGGTGAGGCGCTGCTGACGTGTTTCTTGGTCTATGGGAACGACCATGACGCTATCGTGTTGCAGGCGTTGCAACCAGATAAATACGCCCATCACGCATAAGTACAGAATCAGCACGATCACCGGCGTAAGCCAGTACAGACCTCGTCTGTCTCGGCGTGCGTGATCGTAAAAGGTATTAGGAATAAGTGATTTCTTTACGGAGTTTGCCATAACAGTAATCGTAAAAAGCTGGGAGCATTGTAAACCTTAACGCTCGTTGATATTTTTCACATTATAAAAACTATTACCATAAAATGAAATTTTGCTTGAGATTACCTTTTTTCTTTCCTAGAATAGACTTGATAAATAGGCATGATCTGCCTAAATACTGTACGGGTCCGGTCAATCTGTTATGGTCTGAAAAGCAAACATTACAACGCAGATGAACATCGCAGCACGGACTTCTATCAATAAAACTGGAGACGCTTTATGTCCTCTCTTGACCAAACCAGTAATCCAGCCAGCGCCAATCCCGACGCAGCTCTTGAGACACAAGAATGGCTAGAAGCTTTAGAGGCAGTGCTTGATCGTGAGGGCCCGCAACGTGCCCACTACCTGTTGGAACGTTTAACTGACTTGGCGCGACGCTCAGGTTCTAACATCCCTTACTCCCCACACACTGCTTACTTAAATACCATCCCTGTAGGGTTGGAGCCAAATAACCCTGGTGATTTGGCGATTGAGGAACGTATTCGCTCCTATATTCGCTGGAACGCGATGGCAATGGTGGTAAAAGCCAACCAAGAAACTCCCGCAGATGGCGGCAGCTTGGGTGGTCACATTGCATCGTTTGCATCCTTGGCGACCATGATTGAGTGTGGTCAGAACCATTTCTGGCATGCAGAAAACGAAAACCACGGCGGTGACTTGGTGTACTTCCAAGGCCATACCTCTCCTGGTATGTACGCTCGTGCGTTCTTAGAAGGCTCTTTGTCTGAAGAGCAAATGGATAACTTCCGTCAAGAAGTAGATGGCAAAGGCTTGTCATCCTATCCTCACCCTAAATTGATGCCAGAGTTCTGGCAGTTCCCAACGGTTTCTATGGGTCTTGGCCCGCTGATGGGTATTTATCAGGCTCGTTTCCTGAAATACCTACATGCGCGCGGCATTCAAGATACTAGCGGCCGTAAAGTGTGGGTGTTTTTGGGTGATGGCGAGATGGACGAGCCAGAATCCTTGGGTGCAATTGGTGTAGCAGCACGTGAAGGTCTGGATAACCTGATTTTCGTTGTGAACTGCAACTTGCAGCGTCTGGATGGCCCAGTACGTGGTAACGGTAAAATCATCCAAGAATTGGAAGGTACATTCCGTGGTGCTGGTTGGAACGTCATCAAACTGATTTGGGGCGGTTACTGGGATCCATTGTTGGCCCGCGACAAAGAAGGTGTGTTGCGTCAAGTCATGGAAGACACAATCGACGGCGAGTACCAAGCGTACAAAGCCAACGACGGTGCTTACGTGCGTGAGAACTTCTTTGGTAAAGACCCACGTTTGCTGGAAATGGTTAGCCGCATGAGCGACCAAGATATCTGGCGCTTGAACCGTGGTGGTCATGATCCAAACAAAGTTTTTGCTGCATTCGACGCTGCTGTAAAACACGAAGGTCAGCCTACTGTGATCTTGGCTAAAACCATTAAAGGTTACGGCATGGGTCATATTGGTCAGGCTAAAAACCCGACTCACCAGCAAAAGAGCTTGGATATAGATTCCATCCGTGAATTCCGCGATAGATTCAATATCCCAATTTCAGACGACAAACTGGAAGAGCTGCCGTACTTCAAGCCTGCAGACGACTCTCCAGAAATGCAGTACATGCAAGCGCGTCGTAAAGCGCTGGGTGGTTACTTGCCTAAGCGTCGTGCCAAAGCTAGCGAACAGTTGAAAGCGCCTGAGCTGGAAGTATTCAAAGCGGTACTAGAGCCTACTGCCGAAGGCCGTGAGATCTCTACTACACAAGCGTTTGTACGTGTACTGAACCAGTTGTTGCGTGATAAAGAGTTGGGCCCACGCGTAGTGCCTATCTTGGCTGACGAATCCCGTACGTTTGGTATGGAAGGTTTGTTCCGTCAAATCGGTATTTACTCTGCAGTAGGCCAAAAATACACACCAGTTGATAAAGACCAGGTGATGTACTACCGCGAAGACAAAAAAGGTCAGTTGTTGCAAGAAGGGATTAACGAACTGGGCGCATTTAGCTCCTGGGTGGCTGCGGCTACTTCGTACTCCAGCAACAACAAGATCATGATCCCGTTCTTCATCTACTACTCCATGTTTGGTTTCCAACGTTTTGGTGACTTGGCGTGGGCAGCTGGTGATATGCAAGCTCGTGGTTTCATCTTGGGCGGTACGGCAGGTCGTACAACACTGAACGGTGAAGGTTTGCAGCACGAAGATGGTCAAAGCCATATTCAAGCTTCCGTGATCCCTAACTGCGTGTCCTATGACCCAGCGTTTGCTCACGAAGTTGCTGTGATCATGCGTGACGGTTTGCGTCGCATGGTGCAAGAGCAAGAAGACGTGTACTACTACGTCACGCTGATGAACGAAAACTACGCGCAGCCTGGCCTGAAAGACGGCGACGAAGCAGGTATTTTGCGTGGTATGTACAAGTTCAAATCGGTTGATGCAGGTAAGTTGAAAGTTCAACTGATGGGTTCCGGTACGATTTTGCGCGAAGTGATCGCTGCACAAGCACTGCTGGAAAAAGACTGGGGTATAGGTTCCGATGTATGGAGCGTCACCAGCTTTACTGAGTTGCGTCGCGAAGGTTTGGATTGCGAGCGTCATAGCTTGTTGAACCCAGCCGACAAGAATGCACCGGTGCCATACGTAACACAGAAATTGGCAGAAACCGATGGTCCGATCGTAGCGTCTACCGATTACATCAAAGCGTTTGCTGACCAGATTCGTGCCTTTGTACCGGCTGGTCGTACTTACCGCGTACTGGGTACAGACGGTTACGGTCGTTCTGATTATCGCTACAAACTGCGTGAGCACTTTGAGGTTG
>JBQELO010000009.1:0-141082 GCA_052103955.1 Paenalcaligenes sp.
GTGTTGGTGATGAAGTCTTTGCAGAGCGCGTCCAATTCAGCCGTAGTAATGCCAGCACGTACATGCGTACCTAGAAAGTCCAGGGTGGCTGCAGCAGCCTGGCAGGCGGCGCGCATTTTATCTAAATCAGCGGGATCGGAAACAATAATACTCATGATGACTTGAATTAAAGCGTTTAAAAATAGTAAAATTACGGACTTACCCGTATTTCGCCACTAGTCTTACTCCATTGTATAGCTTTTGAGAGAGTCTTGCGGCGGCAATGGGTAAGACTTTTATTTATGTAAATCGCGTGCCCATTTGTCTCGGGGTGTCTGGAAGATTGCCTAAGTTTTAGCGCAAGATCCCTACCGGATACTGAATGGGTACAAGACCTAACCCTTGTGAGAACAGCATGTCTTTAATGCGTGAAATGTTGGAAGCCGGCGTACACTTCGGCCACCAAACCCGTTTCTGGAACCCAAAAATGGCTCAGTACATTTTTGGTCAACGTAACCGTATCCACATCATCAACCTGGAAAAAACGGTTGTCAACTTCATCGACTCTCAAAAGTTCATCACTCAGCTAGTAGCTCGTGGTGGTAACGTTTTGTTCGTAGGTACTAAACGCGCTGCGCGTGAATTGGTAGCTTCTGAAGCTGAACGTTGCGGTATGCCATACGTAGACAGCCGTTGGCTGGGCGGTATGATGACCAACTTCAAAACAGTTAAAACTTCTATCAAACGTCTGAAAGACATGGAAGCTCAAGTGACCGAAGGTGCACTGGAGCGCATGACTAAGAAAGAAGGTCTGTTGTTTGAGCGTGAGCTGGAAAAACTGCACAAATCCATCGGTGGTATCAAAGACATGAACAAGCTGCCAGACGCGCTGTTCGTGATCGACGTTGGTTACCACAAAATTGCTGTTGCTGAAGCTCGTACATTGGGCATCCCAGTAGTAGCAGTTGTTGATACCAACCACTCCCCAGATGGTTTGACTAAAGTTATTCCAGGTAACGATGACTCGGCTAAAGCTATTGCGTTGTACGCACGTGGCATGGCTGATGCCGTTCTGGAAGGCCGTAACCAAGCTCTGAGCGGTTTGGTTGAAGGTATCCGCGAAAACGAAGAATTCGTTGAAGTGGAAGAAGTTGAAGTTGTCGAAGAAACCGGCAGCGAAGAGTAATCTCTTCACCTAAACCCTGCCTTGTGCAGGTGGCGACTGTTCGTGTCATGATCCCTGAATAGTCGCCGCTTAGAATTTCTCGGCCCTGGTTCGCCAGGGCCCGTGTTTACAGAATTGGAGAATATCGTGGCTCAAATCTCAGCATCGATGGTTAAAGAACTGCGCGAAAAAACTGACGCGCCAATGATGGAGTGCAAAAAAGCGCTGGTTGAAACTGATGGCGATATGGCCAAAGCTGAAGAGCTGCTACGTGTAAAACTGGGCAGCAAAGCAAGCAAAGCCGCATCGCGTGTAACAGCCGAAGGCTTGGTAACCGTATTCATTGCTGAAGACGCTAAAAAAGGTGCCGTAGTTGAAGTGAACTGCGAAACCGACTTTGTTGCCAAAAACGATGATTTCATCAACTTCGTGAACGAAGTAGCTAAGCTGGTTGCAGAAAACAACCCAGCAGACGTAGAAGCTTTGGCTGCATTGCCTTTGAATGGCGGTACAGTTGAAAGCGTGCGCGCTGAGCTGATCGGCCGTATTGGCGAAAACATGACTATCCGTCGCTTCAACCGTTTCGAGACAGCCAACAAACTGGCTCAATACGTACACGGTGGTCGTATCGCTACGTTGGTTGAGTTCGCTGGTGACGACGAAGTTGGTAAAGACTTGGCTATGCACATTGCTGCTACACGCCCTAAAGCATTGGATGCATCCGGTGTTGACGCTGCTGATATCGAAACAGAACGCTCTGTTGCGACTCAGAAAGCTGCTGAATCCGGCAAGCCAGAAGAAATCGTTAAGAAAATGGTTGAAGGTTCTGTCGCCAAATTCTTGAAAGAAGTAACGCTGCTGTCCCAGCCTTTCGTTAAAAACGACAAGCTGACAGTTGAGCAAATGTTGAAAGAGCAGGGCGCTCAAATCAACGGCTACGCTTTGTTTGTAGTAGGTGAAGGTATCGAACGTCGCAATGAAGACTTCGCTGCTGAAGTTGCTGCTGCTCAAGCTGGCAACTAATACGAAACAGTGACAGAGTTTGATTCTGTTTCGTTTTTTTCGGCAGGCGCCATAGACTGGCGTCTGCCATTGTGTTTTACTGCATTAAATTTCGTCAGTACCTATGTCTGGAAGCCCTGCCATGAATACCCCTCTCTATAAACGTATTCTGCTTAAATTATCTGGTGAAGCGCTAATGGGGGAAGATGCCTTTGGCATTAACCGCGCCACTATCATGCGCATGACAGAGGAAATCTCCGAAGTCGTTGCGATGGGTGTTCAGGTTGGTATCGTAATTGGTGGCGGTAATATCTTCCGAGGTATTGCTGCAGGTGCGCAAGGTATGGACCGTGCCACTGCCGATTACATGGGAATGATGGCCACCGTGATGAATGCACTTGCACTGCAAGATGCATTGAAAAACCGAGGCCTGGATGCGCGCGTACAATCTGCTTTGAATATCGAGCAGGTAGTAGAGCCTTACATCCGTCCCAAAGCCTTGCGTTACCTCGAAGAGGGCAAGGTAGTGGTGTTTGCTGCTGGTACCGGTAACCCGTTTTTTACAACGGATACTGCCGCAGCGTTGCGTGGTGCAGAAGTGGGTGCGGAGATCGTGCTGAAAGCTACCAAAGTAGATGGTATTTACAGCGCTGACCCGAACAAAGACCCTGGTGCTACACGTTATGCCCGCATTAGCTTTGATGAAGCTATTGTGCGTCGTCTTGAAGTCATGGATGCTACAGCTTTTGCGTTGTGCCGTGATCGAAAACTTCCTATCAAAGTGTTCTCCATCAACAAACTTGGCGCGCTGACTCGCGCAGTATGTGGTGAAGACGAGGGTACTTTGGTACACGTTTGATACAGGAATTCAACAATGAGTTTGTCTGAAATTCGTAGTTCAGCCGAGAGCCGCATGAAGCGCTCTTTGGAAGCGCTGCAAGTTAGTTTGGGTAAAATCCGTACAGGTCGTGCGCATGCCGGTTTGTTGGATCATGTGATGGTTGAGTACTACGGTTCGGATGTGCCCGTAGGTCAGGTTGCTAACGTTAGCGTTGCTGACGCACGTACGTTGAATCTGCAAGTATGGGAAAAACACATGGCGCCCGCCGTGGATAAAGCCATACGTGAATCCGATTTGGGTTTGAATCCGATTTTGTTGGGCGAAACCATTCGTGTGCCACTGCCAGCACTGACTGAAGAGCGTCGTCGTGACCTGACAAAAGTAGTACGTGCCGATGGTGAAGACGCCAAAGTTGCCGTGCGTAACTTGCGTCGTGAGGCTAACGATACAGCTAAACGACTTCTGAAAGATAAAGAAATTTCTGAAGATGATGATCGTCGTTTCCAAGACGAAATTCAAAAATTGACGGATAAGTTCATTGCTGAAATCGACAAACTGATTGCAGCAAAAGAACAAGAAGTCATGACGGTTTAACGCCGTTATACAGGTGTGGCCCATGTCTAAGAGTTCTACGCAATCCATACCGGACTACAGTGCTGTTCCGCGCCACTTGGCGATTATTATGGACGGCAACGGTAGATGGGCCACCCGTCGCATGCTTCCCCGCACTGCAGGGCATATACGCGGTATGCAAGCCGTGCGCCGTGCGGTCGAAGCCTGTGGCAAAGCGGGTGTGCAGTACCTAACACTATTTGCTTTTAGCTCGGAAAACTGGCGTAGGCCGCAGGAAGAGGTGTCACTATTGATGCGTCTTTTTGTGCAAACGCTAGAAAAAGAGGTAGGCAAGCTGAGTCGTCAGGGTGTGCGTTTACGTGTGATTGGTGACTTATCGGCTTTCGAACCACGTTTGCAAGAGCTTATACGTCAAGCCGAAGAAAGCACACAGCACAATACTGCTTTGCATCTTACTATCGCTGCCAACTATGGTGGCCGTTGGGATATTCTTCAAGCAACTCGCCGTCTTTTGGCAGAGCGTCCAGAGCTGGCATCCGCGCCAGAACAACTGGATGAAGAAATGCTGACTCCCTATCTATCTATGGCGTTTTCTCCCGAGCCGGATTTGTTTGTCCGCACAGGTGGTGAACAGCGTATTTCAAATTTTCTAATCTGGCAGTTGGCTTATACCGAGCTGTACTTTACAGATAGTTATTGGCCAGATTTTGATGCCGAAGCGTTAACCCATGCCTTCGAATGGTATGCCGGTAGAGAACGTCGTTTCGGTCGCACTAGTGCCCAGCTGGCGGGGCGTTAATCTTTAAAAGGTGTTGAGATTATGTTGAAGCAGCGGGTGATAACAGCTGTCGTGCTGATTGCTGTACTGTTGGTGGCCATGATCTTACCTTCCAAATGGCCATTAGCCTTGCTGTTGACCATTATCGCTGCGGCGGCGGTGTGGGAATGGTTGCGCTTATCTTGGCCTGAACATGCTGGTTGGTTGGCGCCAGGCGTGGGTTTTCTGTCTTTTCTTGCGATGTTAGCGCTTTTGGTTGGCTGGCAGCCTACCGAGCTGCAACCGTGGGCAGATGCTATACGCGCACAGTTTTTCATGATTTTGTTGCCTTTGGTGGTGCTCTATTGGGTGCTAGGGGTGAGTTTGATGTTGGGCTTCGCGCAAGTGGATCACCCGTCAGCTAAGCCTGCACTAAGTGTGTTTGGCGTGGTGGCAGTGTTGGTGGCGTGGGCGTCATTGAACGAAATGCTGCAGTACCGTAGCGCATGGTATTTGTTATCCATGATGGCTATTGTGTGGGTGGCGGATATTGCGGCGTACTTTTGTGGTCGCGCATTTGGTAAAGCAAAATTGGCTGCGCGTATCAGTCCCGGAAAAACCTGGGCAGGTTTTGTGGGTGGCGTTATGGGTGTGGTGCTCTACATCGTGTTGACCGCTCAATTTGAGGGCAGCTATGCGCATGCGCTGACGGTGCGTTGGTCTTGGCCTTTGGTGGTGATCATTGCTGCAGGGTTGGCGGCGTTGTCGGTGATGGGCGATTTGTTTGAATCGCTTCTAAAACGACGTGCAGGCGTAAAAGACTCCAGTAATCTATTGCCCGGCCATGGTGGTGTATTTGATCGTATTGATGCGTTGATTCCAGTGGCGCCGGTAGCATTGTTGCTAGGCGGACCATTCTTGGAAGTGGCGAAGTTGGTGCATTAATTATGGAATTTCAACGTGTTTGTGTGCTGGGTTCTACAGGTTCTATAGGATGTAGCACACTGGATGTTATTGCTAGACATCCCGAGAAAATGAATGTGTATGCGCTAACTGCGCATCGCAGTATGCTGCAATTGGCTGAGCAGGTGCGTGTGCATCAACCAGTGGTAGTGGTAGTGCCAACGGAGCACGCTGCTACCGAGTTTTTGCAGCATCTAGGGCAGGGCGTTGCTAAGCCAGAAGTTCGTGTGGGTAGCCAAGCGCTGGCACAAACGGCGGCTGATGCTGAAGTGACCACTGTTATGGCGGCTATTGTAGGGGCGGCATGTTTAGAGCCAGCCTTAGCGGCAGCATCGGCAGGCAAGCGCATTTTATTGGCTAATAAAGAAGCGTTAATTACGGCAGGCCAACTGTTTATTGATGCTGTGAAAGCCGGTAATGCTGAACTGATTCCTATAGATAGCGAACACAGTGCTATTTACCAGTGCTTGCCAGAGCGTATTCGCCGTGATGTACCGTCACCGGCTGACAGCACAATACGACGATTATTGATTACAGCCTCGGGTGGCCCATTTAGAACCTGGGCGCCAGACTTGTTGTCTTCTGTGACACCTGAGCAGGCGTGCGCACATCCTAATTGGAGTATGGGTAAAAAAATCTCGGTGGACTCTGCCACGATGGTTAACAAAGGGCTGGAAGTCATCGAAGCGCATTGGCTTTTTGGTATGCCGGCGGATCAAATACAAGTGTTAGTGCACCCACAAAGTATGATCCACTCTATGGTGGAGTATGTGGATGGCTCTATTCTCGCCCAATTGGGGCAGCCGGACATGCGTACGCCCATTGCCTATGGTTTAGGGTGTGCAGAGCGTATACAGAGTGGTGTGGGCTTGCTAGAGCTCTCTACCTTAGGGCGCTTGGACTTTGAAGAGCCAGACTTTCAACGTTTTCCCTGTTTGAAACTAGCGTTTGATGCACTACGTAGCTCTCAAGCGGCTTGCATTACCTTGAATGCGGCAAACGAAGTAGCAGTAGAGCATTTCCTTAATCGCAAAATCGCGTATACCGATATTGTGAAAGTGATTGCTGAAAGTATAGAAAGAATCACAGCGTTACCCAGTGTGGTGTTGAACTCTCTAGAGGCTGTTTTAGATCTAGATCAACGAGCACGTGAGCAGGCGCGTAGTTTATGCGCCGTGGCAGTTTAAGCAGGTTTACGTACGAGAGTAGTACTGAGTGTTAACTGTTATTGCATTTATCGTTGCCCTTGGCCTATTAGTGACCATCCATGAGTTGGGTCACTATTGGGTGGCGCGCTGGTGTGGCGTGCATGTGGAACGTTTTTCGTTTGGCTTCGGTAAAGTGCTATTCAAACGTACCGATAAACACGGTTGTGAGTGGGCATTTTCGGCACTGCCGTTAGGTGGTTACGTCATGATGCGTAATGAGCCACCCGAACATGCGACGGCTGCTGACATTGCATCTGCGTATAACGCAAAAACAGTTTGGCAACGCTCGGCGATTACGGTAGCTGGACCTGTCGCGAACTTAGTGCTGGCTGTGCTGTTGTACGCGGTCATAGGGGCCGTGGGTACGCAAGAGCCTGCCCCAATCATGGGGGTGGCGCCCGAAAACAGCGTGGCGGCTTCTGCACACATTCCTGCTGGCAGCGTAATTAATGCGGTAGATGGCCGTGGCGTGGCTTCGTGGAATCAGTTTCGCTGGCAAATGATGGATGCCTTAGCATCGGGGCGTGACATAACACTGGCTACTACAGACCCATCGGGTGTGGCTGTTCAGTACGATATGTCATTACCCAAAGCGCAGATAGATCCAGACAAGCCCGACGTATTGGCCGAGGCAGGCTTTGTATTGATGCCGGGTACGCCAGTGGTTAAAGAGTTGGTGGAAGGCAGCGTAGCAGGGCAGGCTGGCGTGCAAGTAAATGACTTGTTGCTGAGCGTGAATGATCAGCCTATGCACACCGCAGATCAGTTTGTGCAAGCTATTTTGCCGTTAGCAAACCAAACCGCCGTATTAGGGATAGAACGAGAGGGTGTAAGGCTTACCATACCTGTCTTAGTGGCGGCTGCTGAAAGCGCCGGTAAAGAGATTGGCCGTGTGGGTGTAAAGGTTGGCAATGCGTTGCCGATGGTAACGGTGCGCTACGGAGTGCTAGATAGCATTCAGCAGGGATTTACGCGTACTATAGACACCTTGTGGATGTCGCTTAAGATGATGGGCCGCATGGTAATAGGTGAGGTTTCGGTGAAGAACCTCAGCGGTCCAGTCTCTATTGCAGATTATGCAGGGCAAAGTGCCAGTATTGGCGTAATTGCTTACCTGAATTTCCTCGCTTTAATCAGTATTAGTATAGGATTGTTAAATCTTTTACCCATACCCATGCTGGATGGTGGGCATTTGCTGTATTATGCGATCGAAGCTGTGCGAGGGCGACCCTTGTCAGAAGCATGGCAAGCTCGCGGAAGAGCCATTGGATTGGGTATACTTGCGTTCTTTATGGTATTGGCGTTCACAAATGACTTTACGCGCCTTTTCAGTTAGCCATCCATAGCTTAAAATTCAACCCCATTAGTAGATCAACCAAGGATTCACAGGATGTCGTTACGCCGTAAACCAAAATTTACCTTGCGTACTTTGCCTTTTTTGGTGGCCTCGCTGCTGGCTCCCGCTTTGGCAAATGCTTTTACTCCGTTTGTCGTGCGTGACATTCAGGTGGAAGGTATTCAACGGGTGGACCCCGGTGCGGTGTTTGGCTATCTGCCGGTCAAAGTGGGCGAAGAGTTTGATGAGACCAAAGCGAGCGAAGCGATTCAGCGTTTGTATGCGTCTGGTTTTTTTAGCGATGTGAAGCTAGATACGTCTGGCGACGTGCTGGTGATTACGGTTGCAGAACGTCCTACGATTGCGTCGGTAACGTTTAACGGCATGCGTGAATTCGATGCTAAGGGTATTACTCAGTCTTTAGCGCAAGTGGGTTTCGGTGAAGGCCGTGTGTTCGACAAGTCTATGTTGGAACGTGCTGAGTTCGAACTGAAGCAGCAATACCTCAGTAAAGGTAAATACAGCGTAGAAATTACGCCCATCATTACCCCATTGCCACGAAACCGTGTAGGCGTAAGCTTTGACGTGTTTGAAGGCGATTTAGCCAAAATCCAAGAAATCAACATTGTTGGTAATAAAGCCGTTAGCACGGGTACGCTGTTAGACCTGATGGATCTGACTACGCCTGGAATGATGACGTGGTACACCGGTAGTGATAAATACTCCAGAGAAAAACTGGAAGGCGATATGGAGCGTATCCGCTCCTACTACTTGGACGAAGGTTACTTAGAATTTACGTCTGAGCCACCACAAGTTTCTATTTCACCCGATCGCGAAGGTATTTTTGTTACCTTGACAGTGAGCGAGGGCGAGCCCTACACCGTCAACGATGTGAGGTTGGCGGGTGATTTGCTGGGTATGGATGAGGACATCCAGAAACTGGTTGCTGTGAAAGCGAACGAACGCTTTTCAGCTGAAAAAACAAATGAAACGGCGAAGGCCATCAGCGACTATCTGGGTACGTTGGGTTACGCCTTTGCTAACGTGAATCCACACCCTGTGTTGGATCGCGAGAATCACACTACCGATTTAACCTTCTACGTGGATCCGGGTCGTCGCGTGTATGTGCGTCGTATTCAGGTGGGCGGTAACGTGCGTACGCGTGACCAAGTCATTCGACGTGAAATGCGTCAAAGTGAAGCAGCGTGGTATGACTCTGATAGCATCAGCGCATCACGTGACCGTATCGACCGTTTAGGCTACTTTAACGAAGTAGATGTGACGACTACGCCGGTACCGGGTTCCCCCGACCAGGTAGACGTTAACGTTAACGTTAAAGAAAAACCAACAGGGATGATTAACCTGGGTGTGGGTTACGGCTCTACCGATAAAGTGATGTTATCTGCGGGTATTAGCCAAGATAATATTTTTGGTAGCGGTAACAGTTTGTCTTTGCAGATGAACACCAGCAAAACTAACCGCTCAGCGATTATTTCGCACACAGATCCTTACTGGACACAAGACGGCGTTAGTAAAACCACGTCGCTGTACTACCGTCGTACTACACCGTATGACACGCGTGGTTACAGTGATGGTGATTACCAAGTGACGGCCTATGGTTTGGGTATGAACTTCGGTGTACCTATTTCTGAATATGATCGTATTTTTGTAGGTGCGAACTTTGAGCACAACAAAATTGGTAGGTATGATCCAGAGCATATGCCACAGGCCTACCAAGACTTTGTAAAAGAGTATGGCAAAGGCACTAACGCACTGATCTTGAACTTAGGCTGGTCTAAAGATACACGTGATAGCGCTTTGGCACCAACACGTGGTAGTTATACCCGCTTGTCGGCTGACTTCTCCACGTTGGACTTGCGTTATTATTTGTTAAGTGCACAGCAGCAGTACTATCTGCCTTTGAGCCGTTCTACTACACTGGCCTTTAATGGTATTGTGGACTACGGTAGATCCTATGGCAGTAAAGCCTTCCCAATCATTAAATCCATGTATGGTGGTGGTATCGGGTCGGTGCGTGGTTACGAAGGGGCATCTTTGGGCCCGCGCGATAGCCTGACCAATGACTACCTAGGTGGTTCACGTCGAATCGTAGGTAACGTGCAGTTGTATCTGCCATTCCCTGGTGCATCACGTGATCGTACATTGCGCTGGTTCGTGTTTGGTGACATGGGTAGGGTAGATAATTCTGATGGCTCGTGCATGCGTGGTAAGGAAGGCTACGAGGCAGAAGATCCATGCGGTTGGAAATACTCAGCTGGTATAGGTTTGTCGTGGCAATCCCCAATGGGCCCATTGCAACTGTCCTATGGTAGAGCACTGAACGCCAAGCCTGGTGACGACAAACAGTCATTCCAGTTCCAGATCGGTACCGCGTTTTAAATTCCTGTAATTAATGGCACAATTAACTTTTTAGCAGCGTTATTAGCAAGGTAGATTTACATGTCGTCTAAATTCGCGTTTAAACTTTCAGCAGTTGGCAGCCAGTTGGTTCGCCGCAATCGTACTGCGCTTATGGCTGCTGTATTGGGCGTGTCAGCTGTAGTAGCTACACCTGTAGTGCAAGCGCAAACCAAAATTGGTTTTGTGAGCACTGAGCGTATTCTGCGTGACTCCAAGCCAGCCTTGGCTGCCCAACAGAAAATTGAATCTGAATTCAAACGTCGCGACGATGAGTTGCAACGCTTGGCGAACCAACTGCGTGATGACGCGGTGAAGTTCGACAAAGATGCACCTGTTATGTCCGAAACAGACCGTATCCGTCGTGAGCGTCAGCTGACCGACATGGATGCTGATCTGCAGCGCAAACGTCGTGAATTCCAAGAAGATTTCAATCGTCGTCGTAACGAAGAGTTCTCTTCTATCGTTGAAAAAGCAGATGCTGCTATCCAACGTATTGCTGAAACTCAAGGCTACGATCTGATCATTCAGGACGCCGTGACAGTGAACCCACGTGTAGACATCACTGAAGAAGTGCTGAACGCATTGGGTAACTAATACATAATGCCAGTATTGTTAGCGCCCGATAGGGCGCCTTCATTGGATCAGCTACTGGGCATCGTACAAAAAGCCGGACTACCTTGTAGTTTGGCTCCCAGCAAAGAGCCCGCTCCACGTATACAGGGACTGGGCTCTTTGCTTCATGCAGGGTCTAGCGAATTAAGCTTCTTGTCTAACCAGAAGCTGAAAGCACAACTGACTAGCACTGAAGCTGCTGCGGTGATTTTGAGCGAAGCCGATTACCAAGCTTTAGATTTTGAACCATCATTTGCAGTGGTGCTCTGTGAGCAACCTTATGCAATGTATGCGCTGTTAGCGCAGTGGTTTGATGAACATAGATTAAGTAATCTGCCCAAAGGCACTCATCCAACCGCCATCGTTGACCCCTCAGCGATCATAGGCGAGCAGGTCACCATTGGTGCGTACACCGTTATTGAAGCTGGTGTGAAAATAGGTAAAGGGTCGCGTATTGGCACTGGTTGCAGCATTGGAGCTGACAGCGTTATTGGCGAGAACTGCTTATTGCATGCGCGTGTGGTGTTGTATCACCAAGTCAGCATGGGCGACCGTTGCATACTTCATTCTGGTGCCGTGTTAGGTGCTGATGGTTTTGGCTTTGCTCCTGATCCTAGACAGGCAGGTGCGTGGGCGAAAATCTCGCAAATAGGTGCGGTGCAACTGGGTAATGATGTAGAGATTGGTGCCAACACGACGATAGATCGTGGTGCGTTGGATAACACCGTCATTGCCAATGGTGTGAAGTTAGACAACCAAATTATGGTGGGTCATAACGTGCACATTGGCGAACATACGGCCATCGCTGCGTGTACAGGGATCGCCGGTTCTACGCATATAGGTGAGCGCTGCATTATTGGTGGCGCAGCCATGTTCTCTGGCCACCTACATATTACCGACGAAGTACAGGTTTCAGGTGGTACAGCTATTACTGCTGATATCAAAGAGCCAGGTCATTACACGGGTGTGTTCCCATTTGCGGACCACCAACACTGGCAACGCAACGCTGCTGTATTGACGCAACTTGCGACTTTACGCCGCCGCTTACGTGCGTTGGAACGTGAAAACAATAACGAATAGCAAATAATAGGATAAGTCATGGAACTGGATATTAAACAAATTATGGAACGTCTACCGCATCGTTACCCGATGTTGCTGGTAGACCGTGTCTTGGAAATGGTGCCAGGCAAGAGCATCGTGGCGATCAAAAACGTCACACTGAACGAGCCTTTCTTTACTGGTCATTTTCCCCATCATCCAGTGATGCCTGGCGTGTTGATTATCGAAGCAATGGCACAAGCAGCGGCGTTGTTCTCGTTTGAGGGACACCCTGAAATTAACCCAGCCAGTCAGAAAATTGCGTACTACTTGGTGGGTGTGGATGGTGCACGTTTCCGCAAACCTGTAGTGCCTGGCGATCAGTTGCGCTTGGAAGTGACTGCTGACCGCATCAGCCGTACCATGTGTAAATACACTGCAAGAACCTTAGTGGAAGGCCAAGTTGTGGCTGAAGCTAAGTTGATGTGTGCCATCCGTGTTTTGGAAAGCGACGATCAATGAGTCTATTACATCCTACCGCAATCATTGCACCCGGAGCTCGTCTAGCTGATGACGTGCAAGTAGGTGCATATAGCATTATTGGTGAACACGTAGAAATTGGTGCTGGCACAGTTGTTGGCTCGCACTGCGTTATCGACGGTCATACCACTATAGGTAAAAAGAATAATTTTTACCGTTTTTGCTCTATTGGTGGGATGCCCCAAGACAAAAAATATGCGGGTGAACCTACGCGTCTGGAAATCGGTGATGGTAATACTGTACGTGAGTACGTGACGATCAATACCGGTACCACACAAGACGTAGGCGTAACGCGTGTTGGGGACGATAACTGGATTATGGCCTATGTGCATATTGCACACGATTGCCAAGTGGGCAGCCACACGGTGATCGCTAATGGTGTGCAGTTTGCAGGTCATATCCATGTGGGTGATTGGGCGATTATTGGTGGATTAACTGCGATGCATCAGTTTGTGCGTATTGGCGCACACTGCATGATTGGTGGTACCAGCTCCATTCGTCAGGATGTACCTCCTTTTGTGATTGGTGCAGGTGATCCATTCCGCCCGGTGGGTGTGAACTCCGAAGGGTTGAGCCGCCGTGGTTTCGATTCTGAAGCGGTTTCTAACGTCAAAAATCTCTATAAACTGCTCTATCGTCGCGAGCTGAAAGTAGAAGAAGCGTTGGAGCAAATGAAAGCACTGCCTGATACACCAGAAAAAGCCATTATGGTTGAGTTTCTGGAGCAGTCACATCGAGGTATTGTTCGCCCATGAGTGGCTTGAATATAGGTATGGTGGCAGGTGAGCCTTCGGGCGACCTGCTGGCCTCGCGTATTCAACGAGGGCTACAACTACAAGACCCCAATGCAGTGTTCAACGGCATTGGCGGTCCAGAAATGACGTCCGCTGGCTTTAATGCATGGTATCCCATGGATGCTTTGTCTGTGTTTGGCTATGTGGATGCATTGAAAAGTCTTCCCCGTTTGTTAAACACCTATTATGGTGTGCGACGACGCTGGTTGAAGCAGCACCCAGATGTGTTCGTAGGCATTGATGCGCCAGATTTTAATCTGCGAATGGAAGCCGACTTACGTAAGTCAGGTATTGCTACAGTGCAATTTGTGAGCCCATCTATTTGGGCGTGGCGCTACGAACGTATTCATACTATTCGTAAAGCGGTATCTCATATGTTGGTGTTATTTCCATTTGAAGTGGAAATCTACCAAAAAGAAGGCATACCGGTTACGTATGTGGGCCATCCCTTAGCGCAGAATATTCCGTTGGTACCTGACCAAAAAGCAGCTCGCCAACGCCTTAATATTCCTGAGGATGTGAAAATCCTGGGTGTGTTGCCTGGAAGTAGAAAATCAGAAATTATGCAGTTGGCGCCTCGTTTTCTGAAAACGGTGCAGCGATTGCAAAAAGATGATCCTACTTTGCACGTGGTGGTGCCCGTGGTTAACGAAGCGCGGCATCAGCAATTCTTAGAAATCTTACGCGACAACCCGGTAGAAAACTTACGTATCATCACCAATGACACACAGGCGCCTGTGTTCTTAGAGGATGGCGGTAAAAAGCCAGTAGCGTGGGATGTGATGGAAGCAAGTGATGCGTTACTGGTAGCCAGCGGCACTGCTACTTTAGAGGCAGCGTTATACAAGAAGCCCATGGTGATTTCTTATGTGCTGACCCCTATGATGAAAAAACTCATGGCATGGCAGTCTGGCCAAGAAAAACCATTGCTGGATTGGATAGGTTTACCCAATATTCTTAGTCAAGACTTTGTGGTGCCTGAGCTGTTGCAAGACGATGCCGAGCCCAAGAAATTGGCTAAAGCATGTGAGCAAGCCTTACATGACAGCTCATGGCGTGAAGGTGTAGTACAACGCTTTCAGCAGTTGCACGAAGTATTGCGTGTGGATACGCCCAAGTTGGCGGCAGAAGTAATTATGCAGGTGGCACGTGAACGCTGATTTATCACAACTGTTGCAGTCTAGTGGTTTGGTGGCAGGTGTGGACGAAGCGGGAAGGGGGCCTTTAGCGGGCCCCGTATTTGCCGCAGCAGTTATCCTAGATCCTAATCGCCCCATTGAAGGCTTAACAGATTCTAAAAAATTAACGCCTAAAAAACGTGATCAATTAGCAGAGCTGATTCGAGAACAAGCGTTGGCGTGGAGTATTAGTAGCGCCAGCCGCGAAGAAATTGATGACATCAATATTCTGCAAGCAACCATGCTGGCAATGCGCCGTGCTTGCGAGGCGCTTCCGGCCAAGCCTGAGCTGATACTCATTGATGGCAACCGAGTGCCAGAGGGCTTGTCAGCCCCTGCACGTGCAGTGGTGAAGGGTGATAGCCAAGTTCAAGCAATTTCGGCAGCATCTATTTTGGCTAAAACCGCGCGTGATGCGGCATGTTTACAGATGCATGAGTTATACCCTGAGTATGCATTTGATCAGCATAAAGGTTATGGAACAGCGCTGCATAGCGAACGATTACAAGAGTTTGGGCCATGCCCTGAACATCGACGTAGCTTTGCCCCTGTACAGCGCGCTTTGAACGATAAAGCCTCACGATGATTATTGCTTCACGCCAAAACCCCACTTACAAACGATTGCTACGCATCGTAGAAGGCAAACGCCCTATAGAGGGAGATCAGCCTGCGTTGTGGTTGGAAGGCCCAAACCTGTGCCAGAGCTGGCTACAACATTACGGTGCGCCTGAGCTCGTTGTGGTCGATGCGGACCGCGAGCCATGGACTGATGCCGTGCAGCAGTTATTAGGTACCGTGCCGTCGCGTCAACAGCTTATGTTGGGTAGCGGCTTGATGAAAACCTTGTCTAGCGTAGAACAAGGGCAGGGCGTGGCTTTCGTGGTACAGCGGCCTGTGGTGCCAGCGCAGCCGGTTTTGAAAAAGGCTGCATTGCTATTGGACAGAGTGCAAGACCCCGGTAATTTAGGTACGTTACTACGTACAGCGGCAGCGGCGGGTATAGGCGATGTATTTTTGTCCGTAGGCTGTGCGGATGCGTGGTCTCAAAAAAGTTTGCGTAGCGGGCAAGGGGCACATTTCGCCTTGGCCATACATGAAAACCAAGACTTGCAAGCATTGTTACAGCAGGCGCAAGTACCGGTGTATACCACCACGTTAAGCGATAGGGCGCAGTCGTTATTTGCCTTGGAAATTGCCAAAGAAGGGGCGTGGTTATTTGGCAATGAAGGGCGTGGCGTGCATCCAGACTTATTAGAACAGTCACGCCACCAAGTGTTTATTCCACAAGAGGCGGCAGTAGAGTCGTTGAACGTGGCAGTGGCGGCGGCAATTTGTTTGTTTGAACAACGCCGCCAGCACTTATCGTCTAACTCTTAGTACAGCAGTCGGCGATTTAAACCTATTTCTTCCAGAATTTTGCTGGAAATTTCTTCAATAGAACGACTGGTGGTAGAAAGCCAAGGAATGGTTTCCATACGCATCATGCGTTCTGCATCAGCCACTTCATTAATACATTGTTGTAGCGAGGCGTATTTGCTGTCAGGCCTACGCTCGTTACGTACTTCTGAAAGACGTTCTGGTTGAATAGATAGGCCAAATAACTTGTGTCGGTAAGGCGCTAAGGTGGCAGGCAGTGTGCCGCGTTCGAAATCTTCTGGAATCAACGGGTAGTTGGCGGCTTTCACTGCATATTGCATAGCCAAATACAGGCTAGTCGGTGTCTTACCGCAACGCGATACACCCACTAAAATCACATCCGCTTGCTCTAAACCTTGCACGTATTGGCCATCGTCGTGAGCTAAGGTGAAATTGATGGCTTCGATGCGGTTGTTGTATTGTTTAGACAGTCCGTTGCTGTGTGAGCGGCCTACTGAACGGCTGGATTTCACTCCTAGAGCACGTTCTATATGGCGCAAAAATGAGCCGAATAAATCCAAGAAGGTGCAGTTGGATGACCCAATGATTTTGGCCATTTTAGGGTCTACCAAGGTGCTGAACACCAAGGGCTTTGCGTTCTTCTCTTCGGCACAGCGATTAATGCGTTCAGCGACATCCTGCGCTTTTTCGATGGTGTCAATGAAAGGCATGCGCACCGCCTCGAAGTTGAACTGGTCGAACTGTGAGAGGACGGAATGTCCGAAGGTTTCGGCAGTAATTCCAGTGCTATCTGAAACTATAAAAACGGTACGTTTAATCAGTGTGGAAGTCATAACTAAAAGGGCACACAAAAGCCTATTAAAAGGTACAATTCCAGAGATTAACAGTGACCCGAAATCCGAGCAAGGCAAGTTTGCTTAGTGCGCGCTGCGCTGCAGCACATTAAGCAAACACGCTTTTTTACTATTAAGGTGACTTTTATGTCTTATGTTTTGCCATTTGAAACGCTCCGCATGACGGACGTGGACACCGTAGGGGGCAAAAACGCCTCCCTAGGGGAAATGATTAGCCAGTTGGCAGGTGCCGGTGTGCGCGTGCCTGGTGGTTTTGCGACCACAGCGGAAGCCTTCCGTGTGTTCCTGAAAGCCGACGGCTTGGATCAGCGTATTGCTGATCGTCTAAGCACATTGGATGCAGATGACGTACGTGAATTGGCAGTGGCTGGTGCTGAAATCCGTAAATGGATCATCGAAACTCCTTTCCCAGCAGAACTGGAACAACAAATCCGCGAAGCATTCGCTAAATTGGATGCAGACGGTAAAGGTTCTTTCGCTGTGCGTTCTTCAGCCACGGCTGAAGACTTGCCGGATGCATCGTTTGCTGGTCAGCAAGAAAGCTACCTGAACGTTGTAGGTATGGACGATGTACTGGAAAAAATCCACTTGGTATTTGCTTCCTTGTACAACGACCGTGCTATTTCGTACCGAGTACACAAAGGCTTTGCTCACGCTGAAGTTGCTTTGTCTGCAGGTATTCAACGCATGGTGCGCTCTGATAAAGGTAGCGCAGGTGTGATGTTTACGATTGACACTGAGTCTGGCTTCCCAGATGTAGTGTTCATTACATCCTCCTACGGCTTGGGTGAAACTGTAGTACAGGGTGCTGTGAACCCTGACGAGTTCTACGTGTTCAAAC
The DNA here is from genome assembly GCA_052103955.1 of Paenalcaligenes sp. Lineage (GTDB taxonomy): Bacteria > Pseudomonadota > Gammaproteobacteria > Burkholderiales > Burkholderiaceae_B > Paenalcaligenes. The sequence continues at coordinate 17,480 of JBQELO010000009.1, forward strand.
CTTCTTTGGCTGCTGGTCACTACCCTATCATTAGCCGTCGTATTGGTTCCAAACTGCTGAAAATGGAATTCGATGCGCTGCGTGAAAGCGGTGAGTCCGTACGTACTGTAGATGTGCCCGTCAACGAGCGTAACCGTTACTCCCTGAGCGACGACGAAGTCATTGAGCTGGCAAAATACGCCACCATTATTGAAAAACACTACCAGCGCCCTATGGACGTTGAGTGGGGTCGTGATGGTATAGACGGCAAAATCTACATTCTGCAAGCTCGTCCTGAAACAGTTAAGTCCCAACAAAGCGCGAACGACGTACAAGAGCGTTACAGCTTGAAAGCTACTGGCGATGTACTGGTCACTGGCCGTGCTATTGGTCAGAAAATCGGTTCTGGTACTGTGCGTTTGGTTGGCGATGCCAGCGAAATGGACCAAGTTAAAGCCGGCGATATCTTGGTTACTGACATGACAGACCCTAACTGGGAACCTGTGATGAAATTGGCCTCTGCTATCGTGACTAACCGTGGTGGTCGTACATGTCACGCAGCGATTATTGCGCGTGAATTAGGTATTCCTGCGGTAGTGGGTTGTGGTAACGCGACTGACGTGCTGAAAGCTGGTCAAGAAGTGACTGTATCGTGTGCCGAAGGCGACGAAGGCCGTATTTACGACGGTTTGCTGGAAACACATATAGAAGAAGTACGCTGGGGCGAAATGCCTGAAGTGGGCCTGAAAGTCATGATGAACGTGGGTAACCCACAGTTGGCATTTGACTTCGCTCAGATCCCTAATGCTGGTATTGGTCTGGCTCGTTTAGAGTTCATCATCAATAACAACATTGCGATTCACCCTAAAGCGGTATTGGATTACCCGAACGTAGACAGCGAACTGAAAAAAGCCGTTGAGTCTGCAGCGCGCGGTTACGCTAGCCCACGTGCTTTCTTCGTGGAAAAACTGGCTGAAGGCGTGGCTACTCTGGGTGCGGCATTCTATCCAAAACCAGTGATCGTACGTTTGTCCGACTTTAAATCCAACGAGTACCGTAAGTTGGTGGGTGGTTCACGTTACGAGCCCGAGGAAGAGAACCCAATGTTGGGCTTCCGTGGTGCAGCACGTTACATCTCTGAAGACTTCGAAGAGTGTTTCCGCATGGAGTGCGAAGCGCTGAAGAAAGTACGTGATGAAATGGGTCTAACTAACGTTGAGATCATGGTGCCATTCGTGCGTACGCTGAATCAGGCGGCACGTGTTATCGAGCTGTTGGCCGCTAACGGTCTGGAGCGTGGTAAGAATGGTTTGCGCGTCATTATGATGTGTGAAGTGCCTTCCAACGCTATTTTGGCTGACGAGTTCCTAGAGTACTTCGACGGTTTCTCTATCGGTTCTAACGACATGACTCAGTTGACTCTGGGTCTGGATCGTGACTCTGGTATGGAATTGTTGGCTGCTGACTTTGATGAGCGTGATGCTGCCGTGAAATTCATGCTGAGCCGCGCGATTCAAGCGTGTAACAAAGCAGGTAAATACGTAGGTATTTGCGGTCAAGGTCCTAGCGATCATCCTGATTTGGCTGAGTGGTTGCGTGACGAAGGTATCCAATCCTTGTCTCTGAACCCTGACACAGTGATCGATACATGGCAGCGTTTGGCTAAGTAATTAGCACTACGGTTGCCGGGATGTAGATCCCATTAAAAAGAGCCTCATTACGAGGCTCTTTTTTTATACCTGTGTGGTGGAAACAAAGAATGTTTGGGAGTCGTGGAGCAAATAAGTCGTACAGGGGAAGTGGTAAAACGTCGCACATAGCAATAAGAAGAAAGCATATGAGTGATATTGTGTTGACGTGTCATCGCTGGGTAGGCGAGATAGATTATGCTAGTGTTTGGGCAGTGAAATACGATAGATGTAGTGTACTTTTAAAGGGTGAACGATGAATAAGGTCGCGCCAGTAGTGGTTGTAGGTGGTGGAGCAGGTGGGCTGGAATTGGCAGCAAAGCTAGGCCGTCGCTTTGGTCCAGAAAAAGTGTACTTAATCGATAAGATGGATGGTCATATTTGGAAACCTTCATTGCACGAGGTTGCTGCGGGTACGCTAGACATTCACCGAGAGGGCTTATCGTATTTCATGCTGGCGCGTGATAACGGTTTTACGTTTGTGCCGGGCCGTATGCACGCGGTAGATAAAGAAAATAAAACCTTGTCATTGGAAGCTGTACGCAATGCAGAGGGTGAAGAGGTACTACCTGCGCGCACCTTAGAGTACGGCGTTTTAGTGATGGCAGTAGGTAGCAAGTCGAACTTTTTTAATACGCCCGGTGCAGAAGAGCACGCAATTGCGTTGGACTCCACCCACCAAGCGGAACGCTTCCGTATGCGTTTGTTGTACGAGTTAACGCGTTCGTCACGCGTAAAAAGTGCCGAGGGTGATGTAGGCCCTTTAGAAATCGCTATCGTGGGTGGTGGGGCAACCGGTGTGGAGTTGGCGGCCGAACTTATGGAAGCGAATGCGAGTTTGCAAGCCTACGGCACCCACACGTTGGATCAGGCCAGATCACTGCATATTACGCTGATAGAAGGCGCAGACCGTATTTTGGCGGCCTTGCCCTCTAAGGTGTCGTTGCGAGCCACACAGCTGCTGCAAAAGCGTGGTGTAACGGTGCATGCCGGTGTTAGGGTAAGCGAAGTAAGCAAAGGGGTGTTGAAAGACACCAGTGGTGCGCAGTACCCCGCTGATTTGTGCGTATGGGCAGCGGGTATTAAAGCACCGGCTTTCTTAACCGAATTAGGGCTAGAGGTAAATCGTATTAACCAATTGGTGGTGAACGATCACTTACAAACCGCAGACCCACATATTTACGCGCTGGGTGATTGCGCGCAAGCACCATGGGGAAGTGAGTCCGGTCAATATTTACCTGCTAGGGCACAGGTGGCGCATCAACAAGCGAACTACCTGATCAAAATATTGGCGAAACAATTAAAAGGGCTACCAGCGCACACCGAGGCTTTCGAGTACAAGGATTACGGCTCACTGGTGTCGGTAGGACACAGCAAGGGAGTAGGTAGCTTGATGGGCGTGTTGCAAGGCCGCAGTTGGTTCGTAGAAGGCTTGGTCGCACGAACTATGTATATGAGCTTGCACTTAATGCATCACATGGCAATTTTGGGTGTGCTACGCACGGCGTCTATGGCGTTAGGACGTTTGTTGTTAAAACGCTCTGCGCCGCGCGTCAAACTGCACTAAAGTCACTCAAGCAGGCAGGACTGATGCTATCAGTCCTCAGAGCGCTTACCACGACGGGTGTCGTGTTTCATTAAGCGCTCTTGTTCTCGTGCCCAGTCTCTGTCACGCGAAGTATCACGTTTATCGTGGTGCTTTTTACCTTTACCCAGGCCCAAATCCATTTTGATGCGCCCACGCGAAAAGTGTAAGTTCAGCGGAATAAGGGCATAGCCACGTTGTTCTACGCGTCCAATGAGCTTGCTGATTTCTTCCGCTTTTAATAAAAGTTTGCGTGTACGGGTAGCGTCAGGGACAATATGGGTCGACACTGTAGGTAAGGGGCTAATATGCATGCCGATTACCCAAAGTTCTGCATTGCGGATGATAATGTAGCTTTCTGCAAGCTGAATATGGCCGGCGCGAATGGCTTTGACTTCCCAGCCCTGCAGTACGAGTCCGGCTTCATAGGTTTCTTCGATGAAGTAATCGTGTCTTGCTTTACGATTGTCGACGATGCTCATGTAGTTATGGTCCAACCTTGAATGATTTAATCAGTATTATTCTCTTATTATCCCTTGTTCGATGCATACAGTAAAACGTTCTGTCTTGGTTCCCTTCACTTGTTCGCAAATGTTTGATTTGGTGGCCGATGTAGCACGCTACCCAGAGTTCATGCCCTGGTGTGGTGGTTCAACGGTTAAACACCAAGATGAGCAAGGAATGGAGGCCTCTGTCACTATCAGCATTGCAGGGCTAAAACATACGTTCAGCACACGTAACAGGCACGATTATCCGCAGCGTATTCAATTAAGTTTGGTAGACGGACCGTTTTCCGATCTGACCGGCGTGTGGGAATTTATTGCTTTGGGTGATGAAGGCTGTAAAGTGAATTTCGTGATGGACTACGCATTTTCCAGCCGTACGCTGGAAATGGTTGTAGGCCCAATTTTTAGTCGTGTCGCGAATAGTTTTATAGATTCTTTTACCCGCAGGGCGCATGAATTGTATGACTAATGCAAATACTTCTGCGTTGATGACAGTTGAGCTGCTGTATTTAGAACCCGAACATCGATGGCAAAAAACAGTGCAAGTGGCACAAGGTGCTACGGTTGCTGACGTATTGGCTAGTCTGCCGTGGCAGCAAGAATGCCCTCAGTTAGACGGCCTGCCGTATGGCATCTTTGGTGAGTTGGTGACGAGCTCGCAAGTGTTGCAGGATGGGGATAGGGTAGAGTTCTACCGAGAGCTTAGCTTTGATCCTACGGATTCTCGCCGCCGCCGCGCAGAACATAAAGCGCGTAGCTTGGCCGAGAAACAAGGTAAAAAATCATTGAGTGCTGCAGCGAGCATGCTGCTGCATGCTTCCAAAAAGAATTGATATGCCGTTATTAACGTTTACGCATGACTTGGGCGATGGCAAGCATGCTTTTGGCGAGTTGGTTTTAAACAGACCGCAGGCCTTAAACAGTACCAACCTAGAAATGGCCGAGTTGTTAAGCAAGCAGTTATTAGCTTGGCAGCACGATGAACGTATTGCTTTTGTGGTGATGCGTGGTGAAGGTGAGCGAGCGTTTTGCGCGGGTGGCGATATCGTTTCTATTTATCGCTCGTTAACCGAACAACCAGATGTATCGCAAAATGGCGATCACTACGCCTACCAGTTCTTCCGTGCGGAATACAGCGTGAATCATTTGCTGCATTATTACACCAAGCCGGTAGTTGCCTTAGGGCAGGGTGTGGTGATGGGCGGAGGTGTAGGGCTGTTTATGGGGGCAAGCCACCGGGTGGTGTTTCCTACTACGCGTTATGCCATGCCTGAAGTGGGTATAGGCTTATTCCCCGATGTAGCAGGTACCTACTTGTTAGGACGCTTGGCTGGTGGTGTGGGCGAGTTCTTAACCTTGACGGGCAGCAGTATCAACGCGCAAGATTGCGGGTTCTTAGGCCTAGCGGATTGGTATATACAGGATTTGGATGCCAAAAAAGTGGTAGAGCTATTACCCAGCTTACTACCTGCTGATTTGGGTAATCCTACCTTGGCTTTGAATGCGGCATTGCGTAGTTTGAGCACGCCGTATCAATTTGAAGAGTCTGTCGTATGGCAAAACTACGATGTACTGCGTAAATTAGCCAATCCTGTGTCGGTAGACAGTTTCTTTCAGCAGGCTGAAGCGTTGGTCTCACAGCAAAAGTCAGCGTGGTTTGAACAGGGTTTAGTACTGGGTAGCAAAGGTTCTATGCTGTCACGCACTATTAGCTTGGCGCTGGTACAGCAAAACCGCAGTAAGAATATCGCCCAAACCTTAGGGCGTGATTTGTGGGTGGCCATACAGTGTTGTGCGCATGGTGACTTTAAAGAAGGGGTGCGTGCGCTACTGATTGATAAAGATAAAAATCCGCAGTGGCAGCCTTTAGAGCAAGACGTGCGCCAGTATTGGCAGCCAGCGTGGGAGTCTCCGGCGTTGGCACTCTGTTTACCAGACTAGTTAGGTAATAGGGTTAAAAATAGGCTGCTTTATTATGGCAGCCTATTTTTTTGATTATTTGCTTTAGTTATAGCTTAGGGCGCTTGTTGTCCCGCTGCTGGGTAATGTCATAGGGTAATGGTTCGCGCTGAAGTTGGGGGCCATTACTGTGCTGTAGGTGGTAGGGTTGTGCAGCGCTCCATTCATCCAGCAAGACTTCTGCCAGCACATAGCAGCGACCGTTCGCGGTGGCGCTATTGACGATACGGCCTATAGGTTGATTTTCGTCATCGCTACCATAGAGGTCGCTACCAGGAGCAAGTAAGCCAGCATCAAGATTGTCTGTGGCAATACTAAATAGCGCGCTACGACGACGTATGGTGCCACGGTAATGGCTACGTGCTACGACTTCTTGGCCGGGAAAGCAGCCTTTATTAAAGCTGATAGCATCAATCAGTTCCATATTCAGCGTTTGCGGAATAAAAACATCTTGCGTGGCTTGCTCTATATGGGCAATACCTTGTTGTAGCGTTTCGGCGTCCCAACGCTCTGCGGCATCGAGGTTGTCGTCTGGGGTTAGCGATGGGGCAGTGGCACTAATCATCCACCAGCGCTCAGGGTTACCGGCGGAAGGGGCTTGTATAAGTTCTACTTGCTCATCAGGGTGCAGCACATCATAACGGTTGGAGGTGGTTTTTTCCGCCTCCAAGTAGGCGCCGTACACCGTTGCGTTGCGTTGACTAAGTGTTACTTTAGCGCGTAATACAAACATACGCAGGCGCTTAAGCAGGAACTCAGCCACACTATGATGTACTAACAGGCTAACGGTTTGTGCATCGTGTTGCCACAGTAGGGCCGAGGCTAACATACGGCCATTAGCGGCACAGTACACACCAAAGCTAGCGTGAGTAGTTCCCAAAGCGGGTAGGTCATTGCTGAATTGCCCTTGTAAGAAAGACAGGGCATCAGGGCCGGTGGCGTCCAGCACTACATAGAGGGGAAGCGTAACTAGGCTGCAAAACGGAGGAAGACTCATAGCACTTAATAAAACAACGAATTTCTGCAAAATAAGAGTGAATGACACTATGATAACGAGCCTTGACCAATCGCGCACTGCTCATCCTAATCGTAGCAGTGAGTACAGCTTCCGGTTTACACTCTGACTCTATGAAAAAAGCCTTTTCTCTTCTTATTTGGTTATTGGTGCTGCTCATAATCGTGGGTGGTGCGGCTGCAGCCGGTGCGTGGTGGTGGGTGATGAAACGCCCTGTGGTGTTAAGTGCACCTACGGTGGACTACATTATTGAGCAGGGTAATGGTCCTAGACAGATCGCTTTGACCATGCGAGAGGCAGGGATAGACATCAACCCCGATATTTTTGTGGCAGTTAGCCGTTTTAGTAAGCAAGATAAGTTGCTGCAAGCGGGGGCGTATGAGGTGCATGAAGGCGATACCTTGTGGCGCATGATACAGCGCATGGCAAATGGCGACATGACACAAACGCGTCTTACCTTTGTGGAAGGCTGGGCATACAAACGTTTACGCGACACGCTACGCGCCGATCCCAACGTCAAACAAACCTTGGGTGAGATAAGCGATGCCGAGTTGCTAACCTTATTAGGTAGCGACAGCACGCATCCCGAAGGGCTGTTTTATCCTGATACCTATGTGTTTACACGTGGAACTAGCGATATTGATATTTTGCGACGTGCTTACCAAGCACAGCAAAGTTTGTTGCAAGAAATGTGGGATAACCGCGACCCTAATTTACCGTTAAAAACCCCGTATGAAGCATTGATCTTGGCCTCTATAGTAGAAAAAGAAACAGGCCATGGTGCTGACCGTTTTAGAGTGGCAGGGGTGTTTATTAATAGGTTAAAAGTAGGTATGTTGTTGCAGACCGACCCTACGGTTATTTATGGCATGGGTGACAAGTACGACGGCAAGATCCGTAAGCGAGATCTGCAAACCGACACACCTTGGAACACCTATACACGTAGTGGCCTGCCCCCAACCCCTATTGCGAATGCAGGGAAAGCGTCACTAGAGGCAGTACTACACCCAGAACAACATAATTTTTACTATTTTGTATCGCGTGGGGATGGAACCAGTGAGTTCTCCCGCAACTTGGCTGAACACAACCGAGCCGTATCAAAATACATATTGCGCAGGAACTAACATGCAAAAAGGTCTGTTTTTAACGGTAGAAGGTGTAGATGGTGCTGGTAAAAGCAGTCACATTGAGTGGTTGCAAAAAGCAATAGAACAATTGGGCCACGAGGTGGTGATTACGCGTGAACCCGGAGGTACGGTATTGGGGGAGCGATTGCGTGAATTGCTGTTGCATGAGCCTATGCACCTGAAAACCGAAGCTCTGCTCATGTTTGCTGCGCGTAATGAGCATTTAGAACAAGTGATTCTGCCCGCGTTGTCAGCCGGTAAGTGGGTATTGTGCGATAGATTTAGCGATGCTTCTTATGCTTACCAAGGTGGTGGCCGCCAATTGGGTGGAGCCGCCATAGAGCAGCTAGAAAGCTGGGTACACCCCACTGTGCAACCTACCAGAACCTGGTTGTTTGATTTGCCGCTAGAAGTTGCTCGAGAGCGCTTAGAACGTACTCGCGATTTAGATAGGTTTGAGCAAGAGCAGGGGGACTTCTTTGAGCGTACCCGCGCGGCCTACCTACACCGAGCCAAGGCGGACCCACAACGTTTTTGTGTGATTGATAGTAGCCAAACCATTGCGCAAATTCGTCTAGAGCTTGAGGCCGACCTTCTACGACTGCATCAGGCATTTAGGGAAACGGTATGAGTTTGCCCATAACGGCTTTTTACCCATGGCAGGAAGAGCGTGCTAGCGAATGGTTAAGTCAACGTGAGCGCTTTGCACATGCGTGGCTATTGCATGGCGTGCCAGGCATAGGGAAAACGCAATTTGCTAGAGCAGCGGCCGCATCGCTGCTGTGCACCCAACCCATACAATCGCGCGCTTGTGGTGCCTGTGATGCGTGTTTATGGTGCCAGCATGGTAATCACCCCGATTTACGGTTGATACGCCCTGAAGTGGTTGCGCAGCAAGAAGATGGCACGGCTTCTGAAAGTAAGCAAACACCGTCTAAAGAAATACGGGTGGAGCAATTACGTCAATTGCATTCATGGTTCAATACAGCCACTCACCGTGGCGGTTACCGCGTGGCGGTGTTGTACCCGGCAGAAAGTCTGAACCAAATCTCGGCGAATGCGTTACTGAAGGTCTTAGAAGAGCCCCCCGCATCCACCATTTTTATTCTGGTGGCTGATGCGCCAGATAGGTTGTTGCCTACGATTGTGTCGCGATGCAGGCGCTTGGTGTTGCCTAAGCCCGATAAGCAGGTAGCGCTAGACTGGCTGGGCAGCCAAGTAGTGGGTGATGCGCAAGAGTGGTTAGCTGCTGCCGGTGGTGGCCCTGTGGCCGCGTTAGCGTTGTCGCAGCAACAGCGTGCGCCATACCCCGACTGGTTGGGTACGCTATGGCAGTCGGTGTCTGCTCGCAATGCTGAAGCGAGTTTGGCCGTGATGGATGATTTAGAAAAGCTAGGAGCAGCCCATTGGATACCCATGCTGCAACGTAGTTGTTTAGATATACAGCTGGTGCAACATGCGCAACCCGTTTGCTACTATCCGGGTTTACAAGCCGTGTACGAGCAACTGGCCGTTAGAGCGCAGCCCTTGGTGCTGGCACAGTTGTTAAAATGGCTAAACGAGCAGTCGCGCTGGGCCCAGCATCCCTTGAATGCAAAGTTGTTTGTGCAGCACCTGCTAGACCGTCTCACACACTGTTTTAATTGATGTCATTACCATGTTTATAGATTCACATTGCCACTTGGATTTTCCTGATCTCTCTGTCAACCTAGAGAGCATTTTGGCGCGCATGAAGCAAAATCAGGTTGGTCAAGCCTTGGTGGTCAGCGTAACGTTAGACGATTGGCCCCGACTCATGGCATTGGTGGAACAATATCCGCACTTGCAAGCGTCAGTAGGCGTACACCCAGGCTACGATAATATTGTGCAGCCTTCTGTCGCTGATCTGTGTGAGCGAGCCGCGCATCCTAAAGTGATCGCGATTGGTGAAACAGGGCTGGATTATTACTACCAGTCTGAACCGTTGGATTGGCAGCGTGAGCGCTTCCGTATTCATATTCGTGCAGCACGTGAAAGCGGTTTGCCACTGATTATTCATACTCGTAATGCGTCAGCAGACACCATTCGTATCATGCAGGAAGAGGGTGCTGATCAAGTGGGTGGTGTAATGCATTGCTTTACCGAGTCATGGGAAATGGCGCAAGCCGCCATGGAAATGGGCTTTTATATTTCCATTTCCGGTATTGTGACCTTCAAGAGCGCTAAAGATATTCAAGAGGTAGCGGCTAAAGTACCGTTGGATAGACTGCTGATCGAAACAGACTCCCCTTATTTGGCCCCTGTGCCATACCGTGGGAAGCAGAATGATCCGTCGCTGGTGGTGCATGTAGCCGAAAAACTGGCCGAGTTGCGTCAGTGCAGTAGTGCAGAGATAGCAGAAGCAACGCGTGAAAATTTTTATGCTTTGTTTAAGAAAGCGCCTAGGGTGCAGGCCTAAATAAAAGGAACTAAGGATGAAGAAATCGTTGTGGTCCACATTGCTGGCTGGTATGGCATTAAGCTCCGCTCTCGTCTCACCTGTGTGGGCAGGTGAAGGTTGGTGGAATGATGTGGTTAACAACCGTAATAGCGATGTGTTGCAAGAGCTGGCTACGGGGGCGGATCCAAACCAAAAAACAGAGCAAGGCCAACCTACGATTATGCTGGCCATCCAGAATAAGTCTTGGAATGTGTATGACGTGCTAAGTGCTCACCGTGCGATTGATGTGAACATTACGAATGCGTACGATGAAACGCCTTTGATGTACTTGGCGCTATTAGGCGAGACTAAACGCGCTGAAGACCTTATTAAACGCGGTGCGAAGGTGAACCGACTTGGGTGGACACCACTGCATTATGCCGCCTCTACCGGGCAAATGGATACGGCCAGAATGCTGTTGGCAGCAGGCGCAATGCCTAACGCGCCTTCGTCTGACGGTACCAGTCCCTTGATGATGGCGGCACGCTCTGGCAACCGAGATATGGTGAATGTGTTGATAGAGGCTGGTGCTGATCCCAAAGCGGTTAATTTGCAGCAATTGAGTGCGGCTGATTGGGCACGTGAAAATGGCCATGCTGCTTTAGCCAGTTATTTAGAGCAGGGTGCTAATGCCGCTGCAGCGAGTACAGCAGGTCAAGCAGGTCAAGCGGCTGGGGCTAGCAGTGCCACTACAACAGCACCGGCATCGTCTGCCGCGCAAAGTAGCAGTGGTGGCAGCAGTAATAGCCAGTACTTCGACTTAGGGCGGTTTGACGAGTAATGCTAGATGGTGCTGTATAGAGCATAAGCGCTACCAGCATACGTAGGCAGATATGAAGCCGCTTGGGGCCCTCAAGCGGCTTTGGTTTTTGGGTTAAGCAGTAGATGGTCTAGCGTGGAGTGGTGTAGTGCCGCGTTAGGGTGATTGATCGTCAGGTGATACATGGATTGGAACGCACTTAAAGCGTGTTTGTTTGATGCGGCTAAAGCACAGTTAGAGGCTGTGTTGTCGTCTGGGGTTACACCGTTGTATGCGGCGGCTTTTTTTGCGAGCTACCGTGAACAAGAAAGCGTCATTGGTATGCCATCATTCGCAGTGAACAGTCTGGCGGCCTTAGATGAAGATCACCCCAAACGTAACGCCAGTGATGAGTGTTTCTATGGTGTGAAATGGAACCCAGTAGACTGGCACTGGACATGGGATGTAGATGAGTACGGTGGTGAGCAGCTAGCGGCCTATGAAACAGAAGTAGAAGGCTACGCCAATCGTGGCAGCGTAGCGATGTGGGACAGTGCTGAAAAACGTTTTATGACGGTAGTAGCACAGGCGGCAGCCGACCTACGTAAGCATTTTGCAAAAGACCCCCGCGTTGCTAAAGATTTCGTGGTGTTTTTCCATGATGAGTACGGTGGCGATGAGCTGGCCAGTAAAAGCATACCTAAACGCTTATTCCTGCAGCTTTTTCCTGAGCTAGATGCTACCGAGCAAGAGCGCAGGCGTATTGCCACATTACCTCTAGCAGAACAGGCGCTTTGCTATACGCAGCGTCTTAATTATTACGAGGGTATCAGTTGCGAAGAGGCTGAACGATGGCTGATTGCATGCGGTGCACCGGCTATACCTGCGCTGCTGGGGGCGTTAGAGCAGCGGCAGATGACCTGGAAAGCTGCCATGATTCTGGGGTTAATTGGTGAGCCTGAGCCCAAGGTCATCGCGGCATTACGTCATGTGCTAATGAGCGCCAAAGACGTCAGTGCAGTCAGTTGGAGTGCATCGGCGTTAGGGTATTTAGGCGATGTGGAGTGGCTGTTGGTGTTAGCTGAATCGCCTAAATTTACCGAGTATGCGGTAGATGGTTGTTGCGCTGCTTTGCGGGCATTTAGAAACCGTGGTGCGAAGCCCGTGAAATTAGATTATGCGCCAGTAGAACGTTTGCTGGCAGCCTACCCCCATTGTCGCAGCGAAGCAGAAGAAACCCTAAAGCCAGGTTCTAGCTATTGCCATATTGGTGAGGCAGATGTACCCGAGGCGGTAAGAGGGCTGGCTTCTGCTCACGCGGTGGTGCGTCGTCATGCCGTCTGTGTGCTAGATAATAGAGCAGTAGGTGAAGCCATAGGCCTATCAGTTGTAGAGCCTATTCGAGATACGTTGACGCGAATGGCAAAGAGCGACGAAGATGAAAGCGTGCGGTACTTAGCAGGGTTAACGCTGTCTTCCATGAAAAAATGGCGTCTGCGGTAATAATGAGCGTGGTGGATGCCTAATTAGGCTTCTACATGCTCGACAATAGTGGGTAGGGGGCTGTGTGGCGCAGTAAAAGACTGGCCGGAAAGTACAACCTGATTACGCCCATCCGCTTTACCGGTATAGAGGGCAGCATCCGCATAACGTAGCGCATCTTCTAATTCGTGCGCGCTATAGAAAGCTAATGACACACCGATGGTGACGGTGCAACGCAGTGGTTGATCCATGTTGGTAACAGCAATGCTTTGGCTAGCTATGGTAGAGCGTAAACGTTCAGCCAGTTGCATCACGCCACTGGCATTCGCATCAGTGCAGATGGCTACAAACTCTTCCCCTCCTATACGCCCAGTGAGATCGTGCTGCCGCATGGTAGTGCGTAATACCTCTGCCACATGCCGTATGACGTCGTCACCTGCATGATGGCCATACGTATCATTGATAAGCTTAAAGTGGTCTATGTCCATCAACAATACGTAGGTAGGACTGGCGTTTCTGGTTGAGAAATAACGCTGCACGGCTTCTAGCAAGCCCCTACGATTTAATAAGCTTGTCATGGGGTCACGTGCGGCCATATTGCGCAAGTCATCGGTTAGCCGTCGTAATACCAGCCAGACAATAGAGGGCGGCACAATAGTCGCTAAGGTGGACATATAAATATAGAACACCATCTGGAAGTTGCTATCCATGTGCAGCGCATCCAGGCCGCCATCAATAATTTTTAGAAACTTCAGCGCATTGAGTACACAGATTCCTGTGATCAATATCGCGAAAAAGATCATTTCACCATAGAGGTCTTTGGCAAAAGTGCGCACACCATAGACTACCGTGAGGGCCATGATGAAAAAAAGTAGGGCAGCCATGGCCGCCAACATCGCATAACGGGCCGTGGCACCCATATACCATTGCACCAGAGCTTGCAGTAGTCCGTAAGCGAGGCAAAAGATTAACAGCGGACGCCACAAGCTAACTTGTTGCCCAAAAAAGCGCATTGCGCCTAGCCAGTAAGCAAGAGGTGCGGCAAGGGTAAGGTTGTGGTTGATGACACTCATCACGCTCCATGCGGGACCACCTTCTACTAGCTGCAAAATATAAGCCGATGCCAGCAAGAGATTACCTACGGCGAAGTAATCCATACCCATTCTGTTGCCAGGTAGGCGTCTACTAATTAGCAGGAACATGACTGAGAAGCACAACAGGTGCGCACAGAGCATGGCAACAAGAATGGAGGCAACCATAGGGTATAAAGAAGAGGAAAGGCAGTAGGCTCTTTTTACATTTTTTATGGGAGCGTACTGGTATGGCACCGTCTACGAGTAATTTCTATTGGCCACGTAGGACATTATAGAGATCTATTCTAATTTGGTTACGTTTAGAGGTATGGTGTTTCTTAGTGAAATATTGATCTTACGCAACGAAGCGGCTTAATTTGTAGGGAATTTACCAGAGCATATAGCCACTATGTCTGTATCAATGTGGTTAGTGGCTGTAGTGGCTATATGTGGTGTTGGTAATGAGCGCTTACTCGGGTAAGTAGGCGGGTTGAAGAATACCGCGTAAAGCAGAGTAGGGGATTAGTAGTTCGGGTTGGCCAGATGAGTAGGGAGCAATGGCGTAAGCGTCGTACTTCACGACTATACCTTTATCGGTAATACCAGCATTGTCACTAGGTTGAAAAGGCCATAAGCGTCGGTAGCGTTCTGGGTTTTCAATCGCATCTTCTTGGGTAGTGAGCCATTGTGCGTGAGCTTGCTTTAAGGCGCTAATAAAAGCATCTTTTGCCCCGCGTTGTAGCATTTGATCTAACGTGATGGTGGCTTTGCGCTGGTTGTCCCAATTAATAAATTGGGTTGCAGACATGCCATGTGCTGCCCCTGTGAAGTACTGCCAAGAACCTAGTTCAAGTGTTGTGATGTCTTTGTTACGGTAGCGTGTCTTAGCCGCTAATAAAACTTCATCGCGTGGGCCAGCAGTTTTCCAGTAGTAGTCGGTAAAGTCTTCAATAGAGGCGTGTACAGGGCCGTCTCCCATACCTGTCATGGTTGCCAAAGCGGTGTCTACAAGTTCTGTTAGGGCGCGGTTACCTGGGAATACTAGGCTGTCTACGCTTAAGGTAGCGCATTGGCCTTTGCAGTCAGGTTGTTTTTTGGACCATTTAACGGGTTGACTAAATACGCCGTCAGCGCTGGTGACCTCATCCGTAAATGACGGTATACGGCTTTGCTGGTCGGTGCTGGCACAACCCGCGAGGGCGGCGCTAAGTAGCAGAACGCTGAACAGGGATGTAGAGGAAAGTCTCATGCAGGGTATCCGTTAGGTATGGGGGCGTGCAGTGATGGCTACGCAGAATTAGGCAGGTTTGCTGGGATTAACGCGATCCGCAATCGCTAAGGCTCGTTTTGTTGCGGGACGTTGGCTTATACGCTCGAACCATGCCTTAAGATGAGGGAAATCATTTAGGTCTTGTTGTTGTTGAGCGTGATAGATCACCCAAGGGTAACAAGCCATATCAGCAATAGAGTACTCATCTACAATAAACTCACGGCCTTCAAGGCGGGTGTTTAGCACATTGTAGAGTCGAGCTGTTTCACGCACGTATCGGTCCATCGCGTATTCCAACTTAACGGGGGCGTAGACGTTGAAGTGGTGATTTTGGCCAGCCATCGGGCCTAGGCCACCCATTTGCCAAAATAACCATTCCATCACTTGGGTACGTTTGCGCAAATCGCTAAGCATGAATTGGCCTGTTTTTTCTGCTAAATACTGCAAAATAGCACCGGACTCAAACACTGAAATGGCCTCGCCACCATCGCTAGGATGCTGATCCACGATGGCAGGAATACGGTTGTTTGGAGCGATTTTTAGGAAGTCAGGTTCGAATTGATCGCCTTTACCTATATTGATGGGCTTGATTTGATACTCTAGGCCGCACTCTTCTAAGAAAAGGGTGATTTTATGGCCATTGGGGGTAGTCCAATAATACAGATCAATCATTATGTACCTTCAAAAAAAGATGCAGGGGTCAGGGGTGGGGGATTTGGCTACAATGGGTAATCCATAGACCACTACACATAACCAGAACATGAGCACAATTTACCATAACCCGCGTTGCGGTACGTCGCGTAACACGCTGGCTAGACTAGAGGAAGCCGGGCATACGGTCGAGGTCATCGAATACTTAAAAAACCCTTTGGATAAAGAAGGGTTACGTAAGCTGATTGCGGATGCTAATTTATCGATAAAAGAGGCTGTGCGCAGTAAGGAAAGCCTGTTTACAGAGTTGGGGCTTGAGTCAGCGAGCGACGAACAGCTGCTGGATGCAATGGCGGCCCATCCTATTTTGATGAACAGACCTTTTGTGATCACGGAAAAAGGGACACGACTGTGCCGCCCTAAAGAGGTAGTAGAAGAAATTTTATAAAGCATGCTTCCTAGCTATAAAAAATGGGCCTCACAGGGCCCATTTTTTATGTGGAGTGCGTAGGCTTACTTAGCCAGAGCTTCCAAAGCAATACCGATGGTGACTTCGTCGCCCACGCCGGGTGCAAATTTACCAGCGTTAAAGTCAGAGCGTTTGATCACGACTTCAGCGTCAGCACCAATGGTGTCTTTTTTCATCATTGGGTGCTCTTTGCGCACGAAACGCGTGATATTCAGTGTGACAGGTTTGGTGACACCTTTGATGGTCAAATCACCGTCAACAGATACGGGTTTGTCACCGTCAAAGTTGATTTTGGTGGATTTGAATGTAGCAGTAGGAAAGTTCGCTGTATCCAAGAAATCAGCGCCTTGGATGTGCTGGTTAAAGCCATCGTGACCAGTGCTGATGCTACGGGTGTCGATTTCTATATCTACTTGGCCATCTTTAGCTTCTTGATCCAGTACAACGGTACCGCTGGTTTTATCAAAACGGTTTAGCTGTGTGCTGAAGCCCATGTGGTCGTAGGAAATACGAGAAAAAGTATGGGAATCATCAATGCCAAATGTGACAGGAGCAGCCATTGCTGCGCTGCTTAGCAGTGCAGCCAGAGTGGTTAGGGCGGTAGTACGCAGTGTTTTTTTCAACATGAAATGAGCTCCTAAAGAGATTACTGTGCTGCCACAATAGAAAAGTTAACGTTGACATCGTTTGCAACGATATCAAAGGTAGACCAGGCGCCTTCGCCTACAGTAAAGTCGCCACGCTGTACGACAAAATTACCTTCAAACGTACCTGTAGCACCTTTTTCTACAAAGGTGGCAGGGAAACTAATGGGTTTGCTTACGCCTTTAATCGTAAGCGTGCCATCAACCTGATAGCCGTCACCGTCTACACGAATGGCGGTACTTTCAAAACTGGCTGCAGGGTGCGCGCTAGTGTTGAACCATTCAGCATTAGCAACTTCGTCATTACCTTCTGCACTACCCGTATCTATATCGGCTAGCGGTACAGACAATGTGACTTTAGCGGCTTCGGCATTAGCAGGGTCAAACGACAAAGTGCCATCAAATTTTGTAAATTCACCGTCCAAACTGACACCCATTTGTTCGTAGGTGAAGCCGATTTTGCTGTCTGCTGGTACGAATTTATCGAAGGTGGCAGCGTGGGCCCATAATGGGGTCAGAGCCAACAAGCAGGCACCAAGCATTTTTTTATTCATGGCTTTAGTCCTTTTTAGTGGGAGTAAGAGAAATTCTATGAAAGATCGCATCACGATCCATAAATTGGTGTTTAAGCGCGGCTAGAATATGCCCAGCTAGCACAGCGATAAACAACCAGTTCAGCCAACCATGTACAACGACAAGCTGCTCGCCAAGTGGGAGGTCTTTTTGAATCAGATCTGGCAAAGGCAACACACCAAACCAAACGGTTTGAAAGCCTTTGGCTGAACTCATTAACCAGCCTGACAGCGGGATGCAGAGCATCAGCACATACAATAGCCAGTGCCCCAGATGAGCCATCATTTTAGAGGTAGGCCCCATGTGGGAGGGGTAACGAGGTTTTGCTGAAAGAAAGCGTACGCTTAAGCGAAGCACTACCAGTACCATTAATGTGATACCGATCCACTTGTGCCAGGAGTACAGTTGCAGCTTGGCCGGGGAAAACGGTAATGCCTTCATGTACAAGCCCAGTGCCAGCATGCCTATCAGCAGTACAGCCATGAGCCAATGCAATAGTCGCAACGACCACGCATAGCGTTGAACCATGTAAACCTCGTAAAATTTAGTGAAACATCTACTTTAGCCTGTTTGATTGATGTAAAACAGTTTAGTTCCACAATTATCAATTGCATTTATTACAACAATGAGCCGACTGGACTTTATTACTCTCTTTATACAGGTCGCTGAACAAGGCAGTTTTGCTGCAGTGGCAGAGCAGCTAGGGGTAGACCGTTCAGTGGTAACGCGCCAGATTGCGGCGTTAGAAAAGCAATTAGGGGTGCAATTAATTATTCGCAGCACGCGTAAACAAGCGTTGACCTCGGCCGGTAGACTGTATTTAGAGCGCGCAAAAGCCATCGTGGATTTGGTGGAAAGCGCCGAAAGTGAAATACAAGAAGAGCGCCTACTACCCAAAGGGATGATACGCATTAGTTTGCCGCTGAGCTTTGGGGTCAGGCATTTAGCACCGGTACTGGCGCGTTTTGTCGCGCAATACCCCGAGGTGAACTTGCATTTAGAGTATGACGATAATTTGGTGAATACCAGCGAGCAAGGCTTGGATCTTGCCATTCGCGTTACACAAGAGCCCGCACCTAATGACATCGTAAGACGCCTAGGTGAATGTAGATTAATGATGGTGGGCTCAGCCAACTATCTAAAACAGTATGGCATCCCCAAACATCCAGCAGAATTAAGTGAGCACATCTGTTTGCAGTACCGGCAAAATAGCAGATGGCTATTTGAGGTAGATGGTAAGACCATCAGTATTAATACCTCGGGGCGTGTGCAGGCAAATAATGGTGATGCTTTGGCGCAAGCGGCTGTTCATGGCTTGGGTTTAACCATGTTGCCCGATTTCATCGCTTGGGAATACTTAGAAAATGGCACGCTGCTTCCCGTCTTAGATGACTACTGCCAAAGCAACTTAGGTATTTACGCTGTATTACCTACTAATCACTATATTCCGTTGCGTGTACGTATTTTGCTGGAATATCTGATTGAGAATCTGCCTGCCGCTTTTCAGCGTAAAAGCGTACTGTAAAGAAATAGGGTGGAGCGGGGCGGCTACAGAACGATTACCTGGCCGTGAGCCATCTGAACTGTTGTCGTTCTGGTTGATTGCAGCACCAACGACCAAGAGCAGGGTTCTGCCGTAGCAGAAGAGGAGAGCGCTTCGGTCATCTACGTAGTAGTGGCCACCCAGAGGCAGCGTTTTCTTTTCGCCTTCTGTTATAGGTTTCCAATGTACCCAGACAGTTACTCGTGGATTTTGCAGTTCCAAATAATGCAACTAACGGAAGTGTTACGGAATACCAAAAAGAAAAGTTAGCAGAAAGAAGAGGGCATATAGAGCAGGACTTATTCTTTCTGTTAATCATAGTTGGCGCGGGTGCTTATTTTTTAGGCGTATAAGGCAACCCTTTTTTAGGAAAATAAATACCGTGTTGGTTCATGTCCATCACCATGACGCCAGTGGTGGAGTCAAAACAGCTGGTGGGTTGCCATTGACTGGGGGTAAACCACACATATGGCGGTTCCAGACGTTTTTTCTCTAGTATCCTGCGATCAGGAAATGGGTACATCAAGATGTACCCAACGGGACAATGCCTAGACAGCTCTGCGGTGTCCAATTGATATTCTTGTGCCAGTTCAAGAGTAAGGCTAGAACCTTCTACAGACATGGCATAGGCGAGTACGCCTGCTACAGGTGTAGGTTCAATAAAGCGTACAGCTTCTAAATCTAGCAAAGGATCTTGCTGTGGACGATCTTTAAAGCGCCAGGGATCGCCTCTATTAATCAGCGTGCCTGCCACCAACTGCATTTCGCCAAATTGCGTCGTTTGCTCTAACGGCCCATAACGACGCACATTTTCAGCGACACGTGCTTTATCGGTTTGGTAGCCTGAGTACCATATGGACAGAGTTCCTACGCCAAACCAAATGGGATAGATAGAGATCAGTGCAGTAACTACACGTGCCCAAGTTGCTAAAGGTTTGCGAGGCTTACCTTGTTTAGCGCAGATATAGCGCCACAACCACCAGATTAGAAGGCCTCCACCCAGTATGATGGCCAAGAGCATCATCATGTAATAGGCGAGGAAAATACCGCCAGCGGCTGCGGTAATGCCTAATTGTTGGATGCTGTAGATACTGCCGGTTGTAACGTAAGAAATCATACCTATAAGAATCCCAAAGTGCTGCTTTGCACGTCAGTGTACTGGCAGCAGTCAGGGAAAGGGGTATTTACATGTTTAGGTTATTCATCGACTTTACATAATATACATTATGCGATGTTTATAATAATCGCCACCAGGCTCATTGATTAGGCAATCTGAACGATTCTGCAACGTTGGCACAATGGATATTCATCTAGGAATGGCTGTATGCATTCGCGCATTTTCTCGTAACTATTGCCGTACATATAGAACGCTGTTTCTGTCATGCCTTGATAGTGGCTATGGATGGAGCCTTCGTCGCCCAGAGCTTTATCTACTTCGCTCCACACCACATTCACGTCGCTGTTTTGATAAACCTCATCAGGCAAGTCTGTACCGTTTAGGTATAGCGCCAAGCCTTCTTGATGCCCAAAAGGAATCACACGCTCTTCAACGCGTAAGCGAGACCCTTTTGGCGCCAGCGTTTTGCTTAGAAACCCCAGAATATTGTTGATGGCTTCATCGCTGATGTCGGTAGCGTCGATTTCTATATCGCATTCGGAAATCTCGCCCCCATCGGTAAGAAGCGAGCCGCCACCGCTGACTACGCCTATATCGCAGCGTTTTAAGACTTTGCTAAGTGCATCCTCAAGATCACCGCGGTGCTGTGGCTGTAGACGTGCATTTAAGGTGACAGTGACAAAGTGAGTAGCTTTGGCTTTTTTCTTACCGAAAAGCTTTTTGAACATGGGTGTTCCTTAGTAGGTAAATGGCATTACGTAGGCTGAAGTGCTCTAACCGCCGAAATTATAGTTAAAGCAAAGACGAACGGTGCTAACTATGTGTTTCGGTGTGCAATCGCAATGAAACACTATGGCAGCCTTTTATATTCGTCGCAGCCCGCGTAGTTACCGCCCTCGCACGCCGCTTTATACAACGCTTTTGCTTTTTCTATGTCTTGCGCAACGCCAGTGCCGTGCTCGTAATATCTACCTAGATTCACTTGAGACACGGCATCGCCTTGTTTAGCTCCTTCTGTGTACCATTTGGCGGCCTCATTATCATTTTGCTGAACGCCTGTGCCGGTGGCGTACATATAGGCCACTGATCCTGGAGCGGTCCCCTGCTCTGCTGCTTGTAAATACCACGTAAAAGCGTGTTCTTCGTTGCGCTGAACTTCCTCGCCATACATGTATTTTGTAGCAAGCACGACTTGGGCTATAGCGTGTCCTGCCTCGGCTTCTGCCTGACAAACGGCCAATGTAGCCTGCGTGTTTGTACAGTCATTAGCCAAGGCGCTAGCGGGTAAAGCCAGCATTACTAAGCCGCGAAGCAGTTTCATGTGAGTTCCTTAGTGATTATTCTGGAGACTCACCATAGTAACGCGGTCAGGCTGTGACGGCCGGTGCAGCAATGGGAGCACGCGCGAAAATGGCGTAAACCATTGAAGCCATCACGATGGTAACTGGCGCAGAAAAGCTGCTGTAGGAACCCCCTAGGTGCATAATCGTAATCCCGGCTAAGGCGGCAATTAACCACGCCATCACAGCCCCTACTCGTAGAAAGGTCACCTGTTCCAGTTGCTGTTGTATGTAGGCTGGTGAGGTGTTCTTGCGCGTTAACGCAATGTGTGTCAACGCCAAGGCTACCCACGCGACCACAAAGATGCCCTGATAAGCCAAAGCTTGTAGCAGGTAGCTAAATACATCAGCGAGCATTAATACATACACTACTGCAGCCACTACTACAGCCCACAACAGATAATGCCCTCGTACGCCAATGAGCTGAGTCATGCATGCCTGCATATTGGTAGCGGCTAAATAGAAATTAGCGGTATTAATACGTGTTTGGGTGGCCCATACAAAGAACAGTCCAAACACGCCCATCATTTTTAGTAGTGCCAGCAAAACCGATACTTCGCTTAGTGCGCCATCCATAGGCACACTGGCTACTAAAAAGATACCTGCTAAGCCGCTCAAGAAAAAAGCAACGAAGTAAAACGGCATACCAAAGTTCACACGGGCATGGAAGCGACTGTCTTCTTTTCTGCCATAACGCGCATAGTCAAAGGTATACATCATCAACACCCAAATACCCATGTAATAGACAAAGGTGTGCCACCATCCATAGGGGTTGGGTTCTTTAGGGCCTAAGGTTAACCACTGCTCGTTATAACCATACAAGCTGATGGCCAAGACAATAGCAGCGACTAAACCAATAATGTAGATGGGTAATAAGATGGCGTTTAGCCTATCTAGCCAACGCATGGCATTGCCGAACATCAATGGCACACTGAGTAAGACGACAATGAAGGCGGCTAAGGGGTAACTAATACTGGGAAAGACTGTATTAATGCCTACTGCAATGACTGAGCCTTCGAAAATAGCGTAATACATTGCCGTGGCAAAAAAGATCAAGGTGGCGATCACAGACCCAGTTCTACCCAGCAGTATCTGTGAAAATAAGGCTACCGATAAGCCAGTTTTAATGGCGTAACGAGCAATGACAGCATTAATCAAGCCATACACCACAACCGACATCGCCATACCAATAATGGCGTTGATGGCACCAAAGCTTAACGCTAGGCTTGCGGCAACCACTAAATAAAACATGGCACTACAGACGCCCCACCACGCCATCATTAAGTTGTTTCTTGATAATCGAGCGCTCTCGGGGACGAGCATTTCTGCCATGGACGGTGAATTCGATCCAGTTTGTTGCGTCATCATTGTCTCCTTGGTCTTTTTGTAAACACAGTAGGCCCTGAATGGGCGATGCGTAATGCAAGAACTTCCATGCTGCTAACGGACGGGTACTGATTTTCTGCAGGCTGTGAGGGCGAGGGATAGACAGAGGCTTATAGGCGCTTCTTAGGGGGATGTTTTTGTCTCTGCAACGGTTGTACTTATAAATTTCCCTCATTCTAGAGAGACCATGGAATGCCCTACAAGCGTGGGCTTTTCAGCTAGCGCACAAAAGCTTTCAAGCATGCGCAATACTAGGGAAATCAAGTAGTTAAAAGGCTAATTTCTGCTGTCTGTAGGCATCTTCTGCACTCAAGAATTCGAGTTTATGTGCGGAAGTTTGTTGGCCTTAGCCTGTGTCTTGTGTTGTTGATGTAGTGTCAATAACGTGCGATTACCTACGCTAATTCCCTGCGATCAGTCAGCTAAAGGTAAACTGTAGATATCTTTTTATTTTGCAGTTCTTTTGATCCGGCTTTTATGTCCACTACCTCTTTTAATACGCTCCCTTTGTTGCCTGTTTTGCTTGAAACCCTGCAAGGTTTGGGTTTTGAAAACATGACTGCTATTCAGGAGCAAAGTCTGCCTTTGATTCTGGACGGTAAGGACTTAATCGCCCAAGCTAAAACCGGTAGCGGGAAAACCGCCGCCTTTGGTTTGGGGCTGCTGCAAACACTAGACCCCAACAAGCTGGAGCCACAAGCCTTGGTGGTGTGCCCTACTCGTGAATTAG
Organism: Paenalcaligenes sp.; assembly: GCA_052103955.1. GTDB lineage: Bacteria > Pseudomonadota > Gammaproteobacteria > Burkholderiales > Burkholderiaceae_B > Paenalcaligenes. Next base: position 40,814 of record JBQELO010000009.1, read on the forward strand.
CGGATCAAGTAACCACCGAGTTGCGTCGTTTAGCGCGCCAAATTCCTAACGTACGTATGCTGACGTTATGTGGCGGCGTGCCTTCACGCCCGCAAACAGAGGCACTGCGTAACGGTGCACACGTAGTAGTGGGCACGCCTGGCCGTATTCAGGACCACCTAGATAGAGGCAATCTGGATTTATCGGCGTTAAAAACGTTGGTGATGGACGAAGCTGACCGCATGGTAGACATGGGCTTTAAAGATGACATGATCGCTATTGCGTCGCACTGCCCTACCCGTCGCCAAACGCTGCTGTTTTCAGCTACTTACCCAGAGAATATTCGCAAGATCAGTGCTCGCTTCTTAAAGAACCCCGTTGAGGTCAAGGTTGAGGCACTGCATAACGCCAAACAGATAGAACAAATTTTCTACGAAGTCAGCTTTGAGCAACGTTTAGGGGCCGTGGTTTCCTTGTTGAAACACTACCGCCCTACTTCCACTCTGATTTTCTGTAATACCAAAATACGTTGCCAAGAAGTGGTAGAAGAACTGCGCTCTGAAGGTATTAGTGCAGAATCCTTAACAGGCGACTTAGAACAGCGCGATAGAGACGAAATTCTGATTCAGTTTGCGAACAAAAGCTGCGCAGTATTAGTGGCTACTGATGTGGCCTCACGCGGTCTGGATATTCAAAATCTAGAAGTAGTGATCAACGTAGATGTCACCAAAGATGCCGAAGTACACGTACACCGTATAGGCCGTAGCGGTCGAGGCGACCAAAAAGGTTTGGCCTTGAACTTGGTGTCGGGTAGTGAAATGCGTTGGGTGAAACTCATCGAAGAATACCAAGGCAGCCCTGTGAAATGGGGGCATTTAAAAGGCTTACGCGCTAAATCCCAAGAGCCTTTGCTAGCGCCAATGATGACCTTGCAAATTCAAGGCGGTAAAAAAGATAAACTACGCCCAGGCGATTTGTTAGGCGCTTTGACTCGTGATGTGGGCTTAACGGGTGATCAAGTAGGTAAAATTGCGATTACCGAGTTCAACAGCTACGTCGCCTTAGATCGTAGTGTCGCTCGTCGCTACTTCGATAAAATTGCCAACAGCAATATTAAAGGTAGACGCTTCCGCATGCGTTTTTTGGAAGACAGATAAAGCGCCTATTTGTTACTGGCGATAGACAAAAGAGCCCCATATAGGGGCTCTTTTTTATCCGTGGTGACACGTAGAACAAGAAGAACACTCACAGAATTGTTCTATTGCCATTTCTATCCAGCTCAAACACTTTGAACGCTTGAAGGTACTGGCGCAGCCATGCAGAAGCCTTACCGAATTGCGCGTGTTGCGACCAAAGCAGATCCACGCCCACCACCCAATCGGTATGTGGGTAGGCTTGTAGTGGTAGCTCCACTAATTCGCCAGAGGGCGATCCTACGCAACATGCAGAATTACGCGCAGCCGCCGAAGCGGCCAAGTTGTTAACGCCTGAAGAGCTGGCGTTGTGCACGCTTTACACCAGTGCAGAGCCGTGTTGCATGTGTTCTGGTGCTATTTACTGGTGTGGTATTGGTCGTGTGGTGTATGCGCTTGCTGAAGAGAAACTCTTGGAACTAACGGGGGATCATCCAGAGAACCCTACTTTCTCACTTCCGTGCAGAGAAGTTTTTGCTCGTGGGCAGCGTAAAGTCACCGTAATAGGCCTGTTGATTGAAGAGGAGGCTTCTAAACCGCACCATGGGTTTTGGACGTAAGTCATATGCGGGGGGGCTTAAACACCTGAATTAGCACAGCATGCTATGGTGTAGTCTGCTTGAGTAAGTCGGGCGGCTCTGTATAGAGTTAGCCCGACTTTTATTATGGAGACTTACATGAGCTTTACCGTCTATTTGTCTGGCGAAATTCACACGGATTGGCGTGAGCAAATCGCTAATGGTGCACGAGCAGCTGGCTTGGACATTCTTTTTACCGCACCCGTAACCGATCACGATGCTAGCGATGCTGCTGGCGACCATTTGGGTCCAGAAAGTGACTCTTTCTGGCGTGATCACAAATCCTCCAAAGTTAATGCAATTCGTACGCGTACGCTGATCGAGAAAGCAGATTTGGTGGTGGTACGCTTTGGTGATAAATACAAGCAATGGAACGCGGCATTTGATGCAGGTTTCTGTGCGGCCTTAGGCAAGCCCTACATTACTCTGCACGCGGAAGATATTATTCATCCGCTTAAGGAGGTAGATGCTACGGCCCAAGCCTGGGCAACGACGCCCGATCAAGTCGTGGAAATACTGCGTTATACGCTTAATGCCTAAGCAAAAAAGCCGCCACTATTAGGCGGCTTTTTTGGGTGTGATCAAGGTTCTTAGCAGCCCGCTACCCTACGCACATCGTTGTGTTTATCGCATGACAATTGTTTACGATAAACAAAGCTAGATCCCTATTGATATACACGCTCTGTAGTATAGTTTTGCATCACTTTGGGAGAAGTACGTGAGCTTATTAAAACGAATTCTGGGTACACGACAAACAACTGCTACAGAAATCAGTACAGCGGGTGATGACGAACAGCCGGTACTGGTCAACGCCTATGCAACGGTTGCTGTGACGCCAGAATTAGATTTTCCGCATGACTTACTGTCTCAACGCGATCACTCTGACCCAGAGCTAGCCGAACACCTAGATGGATTCATCGGTTATGTCATGAGCCGTGGCGATGGTCAAATGAATGCTATGCGTTATCATCTGTGGCGACATATTCAGCGGGTACAAAACCATATCAGTCTTCGCGTTAAACAGCAGGACTTATCTGCCATGAGCGCTTGGGCTGCCAGTGCCAATGCCGTAGTTTTTCTGCCCGATGGTTCAGTCTGTACCCCAGAGCTTGCAACGCTGATGACAACAGAAGGCGTATTTTCTGAGCATGAGGGGTTGCCGTATTTGCCAGATGCTCTGGCCAGACGTGAACAGAGTCTGGCTTTATTGGCCGATCTCTCTCCTAACCCACCAGTGTCAATGCCGCCTGTGCTGGCCGAGGCAGAGGTGCATTTGCGATCAGTAGCTGATATTGTGCATCGTGCGTTAAGTTTGTTTTGTGTAGCGTCCGAAGGGATTGTTATTTTAGATAAGGAAGACAGCTGCTTACCGTTTATGGCCGAGCGTAATCCTGTTGGGTTAGCGATGCTAAGCGAGCAAGAGAAAGCCTTTATTGCGGCCGAAGAGCCAGATGAGCACGCAGCAATACAGATGAGCTGGCGACATGAAGCGTTGAATGTGCTGTTGTGGGCGCTATCTAAAAATCCAGAGCCACTGTCCCCTGCTTCCGATGTAGTAGATTCTCAAGTAGTGTTTGATAAAACCATGAAGTTAATTGAGCTTAACAACAGCGGGCATGCTTTTACATTACGCCCAACGGCCGAGATTTTGGATCTGCTTGATTTAACATGGCGTCAACACTGGGCAATTCGGCAAGCGGCGCAAAGTGATGAGCCTGTTGAGGGCTTAATCCCTGGTGTGGTGATGGAAAGGCACTACGCACTGAACTGGTTAACGAATTTCCAGAACGACACGGATACAGACTGGGATGACATAGATACACCCACATAAATAAATGGCTACTGCTTTATACAGTAGCCATTTCTACATCTAGCCAACAACACCATGATTTGGGTGCTTCGTTATTGGTTATATTCCCACGCGTCTAGCATCTGTTGTGCTGTATCTAGGCTACCCAATGCTGCAGCTAAGTGTGCGCGTATGGTTTGGTAGCCTGTTTCAGTTAAGGCCTCATCATCAAACTGATCTTCATCCAATTCGCAATAGCTGGTGGCTACACAGGCAATAGCACCAATGGCGGTGTAAAGATCATTGGCAAATAAGACAGGCTTCCAAAGACCTGCACCATGGAAAGCAAAGAGTACATGCCCAGTAGCGTGGTCATAGATAAAAGGGTCACCGCCTTGCTCGGCAATCACCAACCAATTGGGGTTCCAGCCGTAAAGCCTGTCGTCGGGGTTGGTTGACCACGCATAACCTGCTTGTAGCGATTCCAGTTTACTGAGGGGAGGAATGCACACGGGGTTACCGCCTACAGTCAATGTGCAGCCTACTGGCCCCACTTTTTCGTGATACGTGTTACCCAATGGGCCAACCTGCAGGTAGAACTCTTGTAGTGGTGTTGGTAACGCCTGTTGACCTGTCCATTCAGAGGGAGGCTGAGAGCGTAACTGCCCAAAAGGTTCTAATAATGTGCGTAGTGTGTCAGCGGTAAACATAAAAGGCGGGGACGTTGATGGCGTGAATGAAATTGGGAGGTAACGCTATTTTATGACTCAGAGGGGGTTACACGGCGCACCCTGCCCTCTAGCACTTTCATACTTTTGCGTTTAGCTGCTTTAGCGGGTTTTAGCGCATTACCCGAGTAGTGCTGTTCTTTAAGCAGTGCCATTTCAGCGCTAGTTTGTGCCAACTGTTGGTACAGGGTTCTAAGCTCGCTATCAGCCCTCTCTAGGTTTAGGTTAAGCGTAGTGAGTGCACCTTCTAGCTTGCTGTTTTCATGCTGCGCTTCTTGCAGCTGTTGCTGTAATTGCTGTGCAGCAACTTGCTGCTGTTGGGCTTCCGTTTGCGCGGCAGTGCGTAGGGTGTCTACTTCTTTTTGGGCTTTAGCGGCAGCCAGTCGTTCTCTGTCTAAATCCACCATTAAGCGTTTTTCCATGTCACGTGAACGTGACTCGGCTAATTGAGCAGAAAGGTGCAGTTTTTCTAGCTCTACGCTGAATTCTTTGCGGCTGTCATGAAGTTGCTGTTGTAGCGACAGTATGTCGTCTTGTGCTTGCACCAACTGAGTGTTTAAGGCGTTTTTCGTTTCCTTAGCAGCAGCCAGCGTTTCTCTGTAGCTAATGATCTCTTGTTGGGCTACGGATAAGGAGTGTTGGGTGCCCTGCTCCCGTTGTAGTGCCTGATCACGCTCTAGCTCAAAAGCAGCGGCATCTGCTCTGGCCTTCGCCGCAATGGCTTGAGCTTCTGCTTCAACACTGCGTAATGATTCATGAGCCGCTTCTTGGGCGTGACGCCAAAGCGTAGCGATAAGCTCACCTGCTGCTGAGGTAAGTGTTTCGGGCAAATCAGGATGCTCGATACGTGTACGGCTTTTTTCGCGCAGTTCTTCCCAGAATGTGACCAACGCTTGTGATGGCGCACTCATGCTGCCTTTACGTACTAGTTGATACAGCTTATTAGCAGTGGGTGTAGTGCCATATCTAAAGAATAACAATGCACAGACTTCCCTATAAAGCTCTTGGGTATTTGAGAACCGCTCTTTAAGCGCCTCAACCTCGGCATTTAGGCTTATTTCGTTGATATTGGCTGTATTCATTGTTACCCCTCTGTCGTTAATTAATAATACAACGTAATACGTTAAGAATACAATCATTGTTGATTAAAATTTGACATTACTCTTATAATGTCAAATTACTACTACTTTAGTGAATCAGTTATGTCGGAAAGCGATTCCACGGCGCTTGTACACTTCCCTCCCCTAGAACACATGCTGCATTCTGCGCATTTGGACGGTAGCAATGGCACAAACCGGGTAATAGGCGGCCGTGCACAGATTTCCGCCACTACAGACATCGCTGCTATACAAGCGTGGTTGGCGCGTTTCATTGATTCACCTAACACCTTTGCCAATTACCGCAAAGAAGCCGAACGGCTGCTGTTATGGGCCACTATCGCTATGCGTAAGCCGGTGTCGTCCCTGACGCACGAAGATTTGTTGTTGTATCAGTATTTTTTAAATGATCCGCAACCAGCAGCTCAGTGGGTAATGCCCGCTGGTCGTAAAGTCGCTAGGTCTCACCCGCATTGGTGTCCCTTTGCTGGCCCACTCTCCCAAGCGAGTCAACGCCAGGCGTTAATTATTCTGAACTCACTATTTTCGTGGTTGGTGTCGGCGGGGTATTTGGCTGGTAACCCGTTATCGTTGTCTAAACAGCGTGCGCGTCAGGCTGCACCTAGGGTGAGCCGCTACTTAGACGACGAGATCTGGCTGGAAGTAAAACGTACCATTACTGAATTACCTCAAGAGTCAGACCGTGAACGAGAGCACTACGCTAGGCTACGTTGGTTGTTTTCATTGTTATATGTGTGCGGGCTACGTATTTCTGAGGTTATAGACAATACGATGGCAGGTTTCTTTTGCCGACGCGGCAATGATGGTACCGAGCGTTGGTGGTTAGAAATTACGGGCAAGGGAAATAAAACCCGAATTGTGCCGGCGACTACCGAGCTAATGGCAGAACTGCAGCGTTATAGAAAAGAAAAAGGGTTGTCTCCCTACCCTACTTCTACTGAAATTACGCCTTTGTTGCTACCTATAGGTCATCAGCAGCGTAGTTTGACGCGTGCGGGTGTTCACACGATCGTTAAATCGGTGTTTACAGCTACGGCAAACCGACTACGGGCAACGGACGCAGAAAAAGAATGGCAAGCACAGCAGTTAGAACAAGCATCTGCGCATTGGCTGCGACACACGGCAGGTTCACATATGGCGAATAAACAGGTGGACTTACGCCATGTACGCGATAACTTAGGTCACGAGTCATTAAGCACCACGAATATTTACCTGCACTCCGCTGACGATGCCAGACATACTGAAACCGAGCAGCATCATAAAATTCAGTGGTAAGTATGCCTCATTGCCTTCCTGCAGCAATTTATTACCTTTTTGATTTGAAATCACGGTACTTGGCAGCCATTTTATGGCGTGCATTTTCATACATCCATAAGAAATAATCTAAGCTTAAAGTAATTTATTGTATTTATAATCAATGGCTTACGATCGTATTTGGCTTAAATTTTTCGTTACATGATTTAGTCTAGTAAAGTGCTAAATCAATAGATGATTTAGTGTATTTGTTGCCCTAAGCGTACGATTTTGGCACCGTTATATTCTTATCTATATAGGTCTTGCGCTAGATCAAACATGAATCCGATAAGGGTTTCTACCCATATAGGCTCTCTATACCATGAGTATTGAATGTGACATTACCGTTATTGCCGCATTTCTTTATTAATTATGGGTAGCGTTTATGAAAGCCTTGTCTAAAACCCTGATCGTTGCACTGGTTGCGCTGGGGGTCGGTTATGGCGGATCACAGCTTATTCTTTCGCAACGTAGCATAACCTCCTCCTCTGCCAGCAACTTGAACTTGGATGATGAAACACTCATCAAGCAAGGAGCCTATGTGTCCCGCACTGGCGACTGTGTAGCCTGTCATACCGTACCTGGTGGTAAAGAGTATGCTGGCGGCTTGGCCATGCAAACACCATTGGGGGCGATTTACTCCACGAACATTACGCCTGACGTAGACACTGGTATTGGTAGCTACACATTAGACGAATTCAAAACAGCAGTGCAGCACGGTGTACGTAAAGACGGTGCGGCGTTATACCCTGCTATGCCTTACCCTTCTTACGCCATCATGAATGATGACGATATGAACGCGCTATACGCGTACTTCATGCGTGGCGTGCCAGCGGTAAAACAAGAAAACGCTGAGCCCACCCTACCTAAGCTATTCCAAATGCGTTGGACGGTAGCGTGGTGGCAATGGTTGTTTGCACCTAAAGACCAGCAGTTTGTTGCTGATGATGCTGTAGACAGCATTAAAAACCGTGGTGCTTACCTGGTTCAAGGTCCGGGTCACTGTGGCGCCTGTCATACCCCTCGCGGCTTGGCCTACCAAGAGTTAGCCATGAGCCTAAATGAAGGCGACGACTTTTTGTCTGGTGCGGTCATTGATGGCTGGCGAGCAAAAAGCTTACGTGGCGAAGGGCGTGGTTTAGCAAGCTGGACTGAGGACGAGCTGGTTGATTTCTTTGCTACCGGCAGAACCGACAAAGTAGCCGCCTTTGGTGCCATGGCTGATGTGGTGGAACACAGCACGCAATACATGACACCCGAAGATCAACGTGCTATGGCGCAATACCTGAAGGCATTGCCTCCAGTAAAAGGCCGCAACCCCGAGATTCCACATCAAACGGATACCACGACACAAGCGCAGTTAGATGGCCAATACACTACTCCTGGTGCCTGGTTATACGCTGAGCATTGTGTAACGTGTCACCGTGCTGATGGTAAAGGTGTGCCGCGTATATTCCCTGCATTGGCGGGTAACTCGGCTGTGTTTGCCAACAATGCGCAATCAGTCATTCAGGTGACCTTAGAAGGTGGTCGTATGCCTGAAAACCATGTAGATGAAATGACCTTTACTATGCCCGCATTCCGTCACTTAGGTGATCAAGAAGTGGCTGATGTGGTGAACTTCATCCGTACTAGCTGGACCAACGAAGCCCCTACGATTCAAGCTGAAGACGTAGCGCATATTCGTCAGTTCGTCGCCAAAAAATCGCCTAACATCCTTCCTGAAGGAGCCAGCCATGAGTAAAGCCAAAATTCTTTCAGTCGTAGCCTTGGCCATTGCTGGTATCGCTGGTGCATCGTGGTATAGCTTAGCTAGCCCTACCCTTACAGGCCCAACCGAGAAAAGCTACCCTATTATTGATGTAGAAACCAAGCAGGTGGTAGGTCAGTACCAAATACCGTCCGATCTGCTGATTGCAAACGAACCTAATGCAGAATCCATTTTGTACGGTAAACGCTTGTTGAATGAAACACGTCGTTTATTGCCAGACAATGTGGGCGCAATGATGAACTGTAGCAGCTGCCACATCGCTGAAGGTAAAGCTCCTTTGGGCGCACACTACATCAACAGTTTTGTGAGCTACCCTAAAGTCATGCCGCGCTCCGGCAAGATGGTTGATTTGGCTGGCCGTATTAACGGGTGTTTTATGCGCTCAATGAACGGCAAGCCATTACCAGTAGATTCCGCAGAAATGGTAGGTATGCTGGACTACATGAAATGGTTGTCACAAGGTATGGAGCCAGGGCAAAAAGCACAGGTGCCTATTGCTGGTCCTTTGGACGAAAGCTTAGTACCTAACACTGAACGTGGCCGTGACTTATACGCAGCGCAATGCGCAACCTGTCATGGTGCGAATGGCGAAGGCCTAAAAGATGAACGTGGCAATATTGTGTTCCCACCACTATGGGGCGATGAATCCTTCAATATTGGTGCGGGTCTAGCACGTACTTATAAAGCCGCTGCTTTTATTAAGTACAACATGCCTATGAGCGTTGAGGACCATGGCGCATGGGGCCAAGGTGGTGTGTTGGATGATCAGGATGCGGTAGACATTGCTGAGTACTTCACTCATATGCCTAGACCTGACTTTGCCGGCAAAGTAAACGATTGGCCTAATGGCAAAAAGCCTAAGGACGCACGTTACTAATTTATAAGAAATTAATCTCCCTTCAAGCCAGATTTAAGGCTGCCCTCCCCTAGGCAGCCTTTTTTTATCTAGCTTACTCAGCAGCGCTTACACGTACGGTTGCCGCAATTTTCTTAGCACGCTCACGTGCAGCGTCAACGGTTTCATCGTAGGCAAGTGCTACACCCATGCGGCGCTTAGTAAAGCTTTCTGGTTTACCAAATAAACGCAGATCGGATTGAGGAATGCTTAATGCTTCTGCCACGCCATCAAAGGTCACGTTTTTGCTATCTACACCACCATAGATTACAGCGCTAGCACCGGGTGCCAGCAACGCCGTGGAAACAGGCAACCCTAAAATAGCACGAGCATGCAGTTCGAATTCATTTTGACGCTGTGTCACCATGGTGACCATACCGGTATCGTGTGGGCGTGGGCTTACTTCGCTAAACCACACTTGATCGCCTTTCACAAACAGCTCAACACCAAAAATGCCTTGACCGCCTAAATCTTGGGTAATAGATTTTGCAATGTGTTGTGCCGATTCCAGCGCTGCTTGGCTCATGGGATGTGGCTGCCAGCTTTCTACGTAATCGCCATCTACTTGTTTATGACCAATGGGTGCACAGAAACTGGTTTGTACCTGGCCCCGTGCGTCTAGACTGCGGACAGTCAATAAGGTGATTTCGTAATCAAAATCGATAAAGCCTTCTACAATCACGCGCTGTTGGCTAACACGGCCACCTTCCATGGCGTAATGCCAGGCTTTTTCTATGTCGTCAGGGCCACTGATTTTGCTTTGGCCTTTACCTGAGCTGCTCATCAACGGTTTGATCACGCAGGGGTAGCCAATATGGTCTTGGATTGCGGCTTTGAGCTCATCTAAGGTGTTGCAGAATTTATAGGGGCTAGTCGCTAACCCTAGGGTTTCCGCTGCTAAACGACGAATACCTTCGCGGTCCATCGTCAATTGTGTGGCGCGAGCCATGGGCACGACGCGTGCTGTACCTGCTGCCTCAACAGCGGCTAAAGCATCGGTAGCAATTGCTTCAATTTCTGGCACGATAATGTGCGGTTTGACTTGTGCTATTAACGCTGTCAAGGCGTTGGCATCGCGCATGTCGGTAACAAAAGCATGGTGTGCAACCTGATGGCCAGGAGCATTTTCATAGCGATCAACCGCAATGGTTTCTACGCCAAGACGCTGCAAGGCAATAATCACTTCCTTACCCAGCTCCCCTGCGCCTAATAGCATGACGCGAGTTGCAGCAGGACTAAGCGGTGTACCTAATGACTTCATGAGTGACTCCGGTATAACAGGCTCTATACGATAAATTCACAAAGAAACATTGTAATCGCACCTACTGCCTAGTAGGCAACATTCCATTGACTGATCATTTTGTCGCATTAGCACCGGCAAAAGCAGTTACCGCGCCTATTCGTATGTACCCACTTGTTTTTTTAGCGCCTATGCTCTACATTAATTAAGCTCAATTTGAGCATATAAGGAGAAATGAAGGTGGAGAGTCTACAACCAATCTATTTTGATCAGCCCAATGCGCATTCGGGAACCATTCATTTAGCCACCGCGTGGGCAAATGTGCCTGAACCGGTGGCGGATGGTGAAATCGAGTCCTACAAAGCGGCTATACGTGAGCAGTTGCAGAAACAAGATGCCACCTTGGTTGCGCACTACTACGTAGACCCTGTTATTCAGGACTTGGCTGAAGAAACGGGTGGCTGTGTCGCAGACTCCTTAGAAATGGCCAGGTTTGGCAGGGATTGCGATAGCTCCACCCTACTCGTCGCAGGGGTACGATTTATGGGGGAAAGTGCCAAGATTCTTAGCCCTGAAAAACGTGTGCTTATGGCAGACATGGAGGCTACCTGCTCTCTAGATTTAGGCTGTGACATAGCTGCTTTTGAGGCATTTTGTGATCAATACCCTGATCGTGAAGTGGTAGTCTATGCCAACACCAGTGCAGCGGTTAAAGCCAGAGCTGACTGGGTAGTGACGTCTGCCGTAGGCCAAGAAATTGTGATGTACTTGCACCAGCAAGGCAAAAAAATTCTGTGGGCTCCCGATAGACATTTAGGTGCCTACATACAGCACACTACTGGCGCCGATATGGTGTTGTGGCAAGGCTCATGTTTGGTGCACGATGAGTTTCAAGCTGACGAGCTACTGGTCATGAAAAAGCGTTATCCCGAAGCCTGTGTCTTAGCACACCCTGAAGCGCCTGCCAATGTGTTGGCGCACGCTGATTTTATAGGCTCTACATCGCAAATATTGACGGCCGCAGCACGGTTCCCGCACGACATGTTTATTGTGGCGACAGACCAGCGTTTGCAGCATAAACTTAAGCAACAATTACCCCATAAACGGTTTATGCCTGCCCCCACTGCTGGTGTAGGCGCTACCTGCAAAAGTTGCGCTTTTTGCCCATGGATGAGCCTAAATAGTTTACCTGCCCTACTGAACAGCTTGCGTGGAAACACGTCAGAGATTCAGGTGGATGACGCTATACGTATAGCGGCACATAGGGGGTTGCAGCGCATGCTGGATTTTTCAGCAAATACGTTATTGCGAGCACAGTTACGGGAGCAACTGCAGCCAGCATAAGCTTTACTCTGCAGGGGCGCCAGATAGAATCCAGTTCACAATAGCCTCTATATCAGCATCACTGACTTTGTTATTGGGGGGCATAGCAACTGGCCCCCAAACTCCTTGGCTCCCACTACGTATATGAGTTTTAAGCAGGTCGGCACGTTCAGCGCTAGCTGGGGCTGCGTCGTAAATGCTTTGAAATGAAGGCCCTAAAAGTTTTTTATCAACGCGGTGGCAGGCTAAACACGTGTTTTGCTTCAACGTGTCTAGCACGTCTTGTGTAGAGGGTTGCGCAATTACTGCTTGCGCAGGGGTAAGGATCAAACAAATGGCAATAAAGCTGCATCGTGGTGTCATTATGCAGGTGCTCTCACATTACAATAGTCATTATGTTCCCCCAACACTGAGGATATGTTATGCGCAAAATTTTAGTACCAGTTGATGGTTCCGACGCGTCCAGCCGTGCGGTGCAAATGGCAATTTCGATCCTGAAATCTATTCCCGATGGTGAGCTGCACATAGTGACTGTGCAAGCGCCCATCGTGTCGCGCAATGTATCGCGTTTTTTTGCGCCTGAAGTACTGAACGAATATTATCAGGATGAAGGTAACGCTGCATTAGCACCGGCAGTAGAACTGGCTACACAATCTGGCGTTAAATTTCAGCACAGTGTGCTCACAGGTTCGGTTGCGGAAACCATTGAAGAGTACGTGCAACTACATCATTGTGATCACATCATGATGGGTAGCCGTGGTTTGGGGGCTGTACCTGGTTTGATCTTGGGGTCTGTAACCACCAAAGTACTAAGCTTAGTTAGCGTACCTGTAACGCTGATCAAATAAAATAGCGGGCAAGCAACTTACGCTGCTCGCCCGCTGCTATAGCGTTATAGCGATGGTTTGGTCATGGCCAATGGGTCAATCCAACTATCGTATTGCGCTTCTGTCACAAAGCCTGATTCAAGCGCTGCTTCTTTCAGGCTTTGTCCTTTCTTGTGAGCCGTTTTAGCAATGGTGGCTGCTTTGTCGTAGCCAATATGCTTGTTCAAGGCGGTTACCAACATCAGGTTTTTATCCAGATTTTCACGAATACGCTCTTCGTGCGGTGTAATGCCTACTGCACAATGTTCGTCAAAGGACAAACACGCATCGCTGACCAAGGCAATACTTTCCATCACGTTATGTACCATGACGGGTTTGTAGACGTTTAACTGGAAATTACCTTGCGAACCGGCAAAGGCGACGGCAGCATCGTTACCAAACACCTGCACACATACCATGGTCATGGCTTCACACTGTGTGGGGTTTACTTTACCGGGCATAATGGAAGAGCCTGGCTCGTTTTCTGGGATTTGGATCTCGCCAATACCGCAACGAGGGCCGCTGGCCAACCAACGCACGTCGTTAGCAATTTTCATCAAAGCACCCGCTAAGGTACGCAGCGAGGCCGACATGTTAACCAAGGCATCGTGCGCAGACAGTGCAAAGAATTTATTTTCAGCACTACGGAATGGCAAACCGGTGAGCTCTGCTAGATGACGTGCAACGGTGTCGCCAAATTTAGGGTGTGCATTTAGCCCAGTACCTACCGCGGTACCGCCAATAGCTAAATCATAAATACCCGGCAGTTGTGCTTCTACGTGTTCTAGGGCGAAGTCCAATTGTGCCGCCCAGCTACCAATTTCCTGACCCAAGGTAACTGGCGTTGCATCTTGCAAGTGAGTACGGCCTGTTTTTACCAGCGTTTCGTAGCGTGACGACAGGGTTTTAAAGGTGTCACGCAGTTGTGCAACGCTAGGCAACAAGCGATGTTTTACTTGCAACGCCACGGCTATATGCATAGCTGTAGGGAAGGTGTCGTTAGACGACTGCCCACGATTCACGTGATCATTAGGGTGGATGGGGCTTTTGCTACCAATAACACCGCCTACCAGCTCAATGGCTTTGTTGGCAATGACTTCGTTGGCGTTCATGTTGCTTTGTGTACCAGAACCAGTCTGGAACACTACCAGTGGGAACTCCGCATCCAATTTATTTTCTACTACCAACTGTGCGGCCGCCACAATGGGGTCAGCTACGTTGGCAGGCAATTCGCCTAGCTCTTTGTTGGCCATGGCAGCAGCTTTTTTCAGGTAGCCCAATGCCTGAATCATGGGTGCTTGCCAGACGAAACGCTCTACCCCAATAGGGAAATTGATAATAGAGCGCTGTGTTTGTGCGCCCCAGTAGTGTTTAGCCGGGACAGCAATGTCGCCCATCGAATCTTGTTCTATACGTGTATCAGACATGCTTTGCTCCTACAGAGAAAAATTATTTAGTACAGGCTAACGCATTGGCTTCTGCCAAGCGTTGCACCCAAACTTGTGCAATATCTACCAATCTATTGGCAAAGCCCCACTCGTTGTCAAACCAGACAAAAAGGTTGGCAAAGCCTTCATCATTAGTACGTGTTTGACTACCGTCCACGATGACGGAATGCGGGTCGTGGTTGAAATCCACGGAAGCATGCGGCTGATTCGTGAATGCAATGGTAGTACAGGATTTTGTCGCGGCGTCTTTAAACAACTGGTTAATCGCCTCTGGCTTAGTACTGGTACGTAAATTAACCATCAAATCAATAGCGGATACGTTCAAAATAGGTACACGTATGGCTTTAGCTTGTACTTTACCCTGCAATTGTGGCAATAAACGCTCTACCCCTTGTGCCAAACCCGTGGCTACCGGCACGATAGACTGCATGGCGGAACGGGTACGGCGTAAATCTTTATGATGATAGCCATCAATCATGGGCTGATCATTCATGACCGAGTGCAAGGTGGTTAGAAAACAGTGTTCTATACCGAAAGCTTTATCCAGTACTGCCAGCACGGGAATAATCGCATTGGTAGTACACGACGCATTGGAGACAATACGGTGCTCTGCCGCTAAGCCATCATCATTAATATCTAACACAGCGGTGTAATCTACATCAGCCGCCCCATCAGCAGGGTGTGAGACTAAGACTCTGGGGCAACCGCTATCAATAAAGCGTTGCAACTGTTCGCGCTTGCCGTATACGCCTGAACATTCGATAACTAAGTCTAGGTTTAGGCTTTTCCACTCTACATCTTCAGGGTTTTGAGCATGTGTGACGGCAATACGATTACCATCAATCATTAATGATTGCTCATCATGACTGATGTTAGCAGCAGGAAACGGCCCATGTGTGGAGTCAAACCGCGTCAAATAAGCCATGCTTTCCATATCTGCTGGCTCATTGATGGCGACCACCTGCAAAACGTGTTGCAGCTTACGTTCATAAATAGCACGTAAAACACATCGCCCGATGCGACCGTATCCATTGATTGCTATGCGTGTCACAGGCGTTTCCATGCCCATCCTTGATCAAAAAGTAATAGAAAAACCACCATCCACCACAATGATGTGGCCATTCACATAACTGGCAGAGGTTGATGCTAAAAATACTGCAGCTGGCGTGATTTCAGCAGGTTGAGCCCACCGTGCAAGTGGGTTTCTACCAATCACATGTACCCCTTTAACGGGATCATTTGCCAGAACTTGATTCGATTCGGTCGCGAATGTGCCCGGGGCTATGCCATTGCTGGTTACGCCTTGCGCGCCGAACTCAACCGCCAAGGAACGCACCATGGCTTCCAAGCCCTGTTTAGCTACAGGATACACCGCATCACCTGCTCTGGCTATGCGGCCTGCAATAGAGCTTAGCGTGATAATTCGCCCGTAACCTTTGGCGGCCATGCTCATGGCGGCAAGCTTGGACAACACGACTGTAGCCGTTAAATTATCTTGTATATGCTGGGTGATTTCTGTCACGCTTAGCTCGCTAAGCGGGCGACGCAAACGCGAACCTACTGTATTAACCAAAATATCGGGTTGAACGGGTAATTCAGCGTAAGCGGCTTCCAGCGTACAAAGGTCAGAAATATCTTGGCACCACACAGAAGCTGAATAGCCATCCGCTTGCAAACGTTGCTGCGCCTGCTGTAAAGGCCCTGCTGTTCTACCATTTAAAATAACGTGCGCACCAAGCCCTGCATAGGCGGCTGCAATGGCCCAACCTAATCCTTGTGCTGAGCCAGTTACCAACGCTGTTTTGCCGTGCAACTCAAAAGACGGGATAAAAGATTCTATAGTCTGCATTACAGCTTACACCGTGACCAAATTCCTAGCATTACCTGCAACAAAAGCCTCAACATTGCCGACGACTTGATCAGCCAAAGCTTGCACAGCCTCTTGACTCGCCCAGGCTACATGAGGGGTAAAGATGAAATTAGGCAGATCCATTAAACTAAACAGCACGTTATCGTCGCGTGGTGGCTCGGGAGTCGTCACATCTACACCTGCACCACTAATTTGACCGCTGCGCAGCGCATCAGCTAAGTCTGCTTCGCAAATTAACCCACCTCTTGCGGTATTAATCACCAAAGGATGTTTATCCATCATGGAAAACTCTTTAGCCGTCAGTAAATTGGTGGTTTCGGGGGTTAATGGGCAATGCAAACTAATAATGTCTGAGCTGCGCAGCATGGTTTCAAAGCTAACTTTGCCCTCACCTGCCTCACTACTGCCCTTACGAGCAGCAAATTGCACTTTCATCCCTAGACCTTGAGCGAGCTTGGCTACAGATTGACCTAATGCACCAGCGCCCACGATACCTAATGTGCTGCCCGCTAAGTCGCGTATAGGGTAATCAAAATAGCAAAATTGCTGTGCCTCTTGCCAGCGACCACGAGCTACAGACTGGTGGTAGGCAAATATACTGCGTCGTAACGCAAAAATAAGTGCCAACGTATGCTCTGGCACGGTGTGTTCAGCGTAATTGCGTACATTACAGACGGCAATACCACGGGTTTTACAGGCATGTAAATCAACGTTGTTATACCCTGTAGCCGCGACCGCAATTAAGCGTAGTGTTGGTGCAGCCGCAATTACAGCAGCGCTAACCACTGCTTTGTTGCTGATGATGATGTCGGCTGTTTTACAGCGCTCTATGGCTTCGGCTTCAGTGCTTTTCGCGTAGCAAACCAGTTCATGAGGAAAAGAAAACGCCTGCAATTTCGTATGCGGGCCTAGTGTTTCACTATCGAGAAAAACAATGCGTAGAGGCTGATTTAACATATGACACTCAAGGTAAGATCAAACATGGCACATGACGCGAATGACTGCGCGTATCATAGTCATCTAGTCTACCGTAGTAATGTGTGACACTGCAGTTCCCTGTATTAAAAACGGGGTTATTGCATGCTATAAAAGGTCTAGGATTTTTCGTTTTTCTTGTGAAGGAGCTCTTATGAAACTGTATTACATGGCTGGTTCTTGTGCTTTGGTCTCGCATATCGTGCTGGAGTGGATTGGTAAACCTTTCCAAACTCAAGCAGTTAGCCGCAAAGAGCTTAAAGAGCCTGCTTTCCTAGCACTTAACCCATTGGGTTCAGTTCCTGCATTTATGGATGGCGATATGCTACTGACCCAAAGCGTCGCTATTTTGGAATATTTGGCTGAAAGTGCGCCAGAAAAAAATTTGCTAGGCACTACAGCACAACAACGTGCTGAAACCCGTCGTGCTTTGTCATTTTTGAACTCAGACGTACATAAAAACTTTGGCGTGATGTTTGGTATCCAAGGCTATACGCAAAACGAAGCAGCACAGCAAGAAGTGAAAGAAAACACAGCCAAACGACTACGTGGCTATTTTGAGCTGCTAGATAAACAATTAGAGGGTAAAGATTGGCTCACCGGCACACGCTCTATTGCTGATCCTTACTTGTACGTAGTCATGCGTTGGGCCCCACTGCAAAAAGTTGACCTTAGTGATCTGTCTAATTTGCAGCGTTTCTTTAAAAACATGGAAGCAGATGCCGGCGTACAAGCAGCACTAAAAGGTGAAGGTCTAGCCTAAGCTAGCAGTTGTGGCTTTTAAAATAACGCCACTCGGCGGCCAGTCTGGAACTTCCGGCGGCCGCCGCCACAAAGCCCATGTGGCTATCCAAATCAGAAAGGCTTGCGCCCTCTTCTATCATCAGACCACCATAACTATTACGTAATTTCTGTGCTGTTAAGCCTGAGAAGCCGTGTTCATTACCCCAGCCGGCAACGATTCTAGCCAAGGTGGCTGGATTCATCGTTTCTTTTGAGCGAAATTCAGAAGGGACTCGGTTAGAAGGAAATAGTAGTTGATGGCCCGTGGCGTGTACTAGTCGCTGCTTCCAACTCAACACTACAGGTAGTGCCCATTCAGGCAAGGTTAGTACACGGTGTTTACCGCCATAATCTTGAATATAAGCATGAATAGTGGAGTCCTGGGGATCACTACGGTTCAGCGCTAGCTGTTCTTGCAAGGTAAAGCTGATAAAACAGCCCGTATCCAAACAGTATTCACCATCTTCATTGTTATGCAGCGAATCAATACGTAAAGAAAGCACCTCTAAGGCTTTAAGCCCGCAACCCAATAACAAAGCAATTACGGCGGCATTTCTATGTGCTTTCCATAGCGCAGCAGCGGTGAGGCTATGATGCTCTAACGCTAGCCTTTGTTGCTCTGCTTCTAACATTCCTATGATTTCATGGCATTGTTCTGGCGATAGAAACTGTTTACTTTGATTACTGCTGGAGTCACGCCAGGATGTAGCGTGCATATCCTGCAATTGTTGCGATGCGGTGGGATTAATCAGTGCGGGTATTTGAGCTTGCAATGCTTCATACGCACGTAATATCACCAACTGATAGCGCTCGCGTTGTTGCCTATTGGTATCTTCTAAACTGCTAAGAAACTTAGCAATATGTACTTCGTTCACAGTACTGATATTAAGTCGCTGTGTAGGTAGCCATTCTAAAAACCTGCGCCACAATACTTGGTATATGCGTTTGCTGGACAATCTAAACGGTGGGTGTTGGCTATCCATCCATTTTTCAAACAGGATAATGGCCTCTTTCTGTCGTAATGATTTGGATTGTTCCATCTGCACCCTCTTTGTTGGAAACTTTAGCTTAACTTAAAATTTTTATCTTCCGTTAGTTGCATTAATTATAACTAAAGAAGCCGGTGTTGCACCGGCATTCTTTTTGTTTCTTTTATTGCTTACACACCTAGATAGGCTTTACGTACATCAGGGTTGGCCAACAGATTAGCACCGGTATCTTGCATTACTACCTTGCCTGTTTCGATTACGTAGCCTCTATCAGCCACCTGCAAGGCCTTATTCGCATTCTGCTCTACCAGGAAGACCGTAACACCCTCCTCTCTAATAGTACGAATAATATCGAAGATTTGCGCAATGATCAGCGGTGCTAAACCTAGCGTAGGCTCGTCTAGCAGCAATAGCCTAGGTTTACTCATTAGCGCACGACCAATCGCCAGCATCTGCTGCTCACCACCTGACATCGTCCCTGCACGCTGTACTGACCGCTCACGCAGTCGAGGGAAAAGCTCGTACACATGCTCCTCCCCTTCTGCTATTTGCGATTTACTTAAAAAGAAACCACCCATTTTTAAGTTTTCAGACACGGTTAGGTCCGGGAAAACGCGACGCCCTTCTGGCGATATAGCAATACCACGTTGCATGATTTCATGCGTAGGAAGATTGCTAATGTCTTCGCCTTCAAAGGTAATACGACCACTTTTAGCACGTGGAGAACCACATACTGTCATTAGCGTAGTGGTTTTACCTGCACCGTTCGCACCAATTAAGGTGACGATTTCCCCTTTGTTTACGTCTAGTGTGACGTCATCCAGAGCCTGAATAGCACCGTAATATGTACTGACATTCTCAAGCTTAAGCACGCTATTCTTCCCCCAGATACGCTTTGATTACACGCGGATCATTCTGTACTTCGGTAGGTAGGCCCGAAGCAATAGGTCTACCGTATTCCATTACCATCACGCGATCAGAAATGCCCATTACTAAGCTCATATCGTGCTCAATTAACAAGACAGCGACATTATATTTATCGCGCAAATCATTAATCAGCACTTGTAGATCACGCTTTTCTTGGGGGTTTAAGCCCGCAGCAGGTTCGTCCAGCAGCAAAATACGCGGTTCGGTAATCATGCACCTAGCAATTTCTAAACGGCGTTGTAAGCCGTAGGCTAGGTTGCCCGCTTCGCGGTTGGCAAACTCACGCAAGTCTAAGTAATCAAGCCAATGGGCCGCACGTTCTAATGCTTTCTCTTCAGAACGTTTGTGCACGGGCAACTTAAACAAGCCACCTAATAAGCCTGTGTAGATGCGCGTGTGCTGAGCAACCATCAAGTTTTCTAGCACGGTCAGGTTTTTAAATAACCGTACGTTTTGGAAAGTACGCACAATGCCCTTGCGTGCCACCATATGGCTAGGCAAGCCTTGGATAGACTCACCGTCTAGGCGGATATTGCCATCACTGGGCTTGTAGAAACCACTGATGCAGTTGAACACCGTAGTTTTACCAGCGCCATTCGGGCCAATAATGGCAAAAACCTCTTTAGGCTCTAGATCGAACTTTACGTTATCGACGGCCAGTAGCCCGCCAAAACGCATGCACAACCCATCTACTTCCAGTATTTTTTTGGTCTGGGTCATGGTTTAAGCTCCACATGCGGGCGTTTTGCTGGCAACAATCCTTGTGGACGCCAAATCATCATCAACACCATCACCAACCCAAACACTAACATCCTGTACTCAGCAAATTGACGCGCAAACTCTGGCAATACAGTCAGTAATATCGCTGCCAAAATCACCCCTATCTGCGATCCCATACCACCCAATACTACGATGGCAAGAATCAGGGCTGATTCAATAAAGGTAAAGGATTCTGGGTTCACAATACCTTGTCTAGCAGCAAAGAACGCACCGCCAAAACCTGCGAAAGTTGCACCAATGGTAAAGGCCGAAAGTTTAATGCCTGTAGGGTTCAAACCCAATGAACGGCACGCAATTTCATCTTCACGTAGAGCTTCCCATGCCCTACCTATAGGCATGCGTAGCAAACGGTTCGAGACAAAGAAAGTAATCAAGGCAAGCACCAATGCCAAGACATACAAGTACGTGGTCATGTCTTGGTTATGAAACGCCCACCCCATCAAATCGTGAAAGGTGGTTTCCCCTTCAGGTGCACGGCGCATCATGGGATAACCAAACACTGTAGGCTTAGGAATACCCGAAATACCGTCTGGACCACCTGTGAATTCATACAAGTTGATCAGCAGTAAACGGATGATTTCCCCGAACCCTAAGGTCACAATCGCTAAATAGTCGCCGCGTAGACGTAATACGGGGAATCCCAGCAAGTAGCCAAAAATACCCGCCATAATGCCCGAAAACGGCAATGCCCACCAGAAACCCAGGCCCAACCAGTGGTACATCAGCGCATAGGTGTAAGCACCCACGGCATAGAAGCCCACAAAACCCAAATCGAGTAGACCGGCATAGCCCACCACGATATTTAGCCCCAGCGCTAACATCACATAAATCAGCACCAAGGTGGCAATATCAATTTGTGACCTACCGGAGAAAAAAGGCCATATCAGCGCTAAAAGAATTAATGCACCAATTAACACTTGGCGAGTGCGATCCCCCATGGGAGGAATCTTAAATGACACTCCTTTTTGGGAAAACTTCCCCGCCAATGCAGGACGCAATAACTGCACGATAAAAACAGCCGCCATGCCGTAAAAAATCAGAGGCCATTCTGGTTGAACAGTGGTGTTCATACCGGAACGTAAAATCTGAAAACCAAAGACAGGGGCAACAATCACGCCAGCAATAAAAGCGGCGAATAATGCGGGTTTAATTCGACTTGCCATTAAACTTTTTCCACTTCTGGTTTACCAAGCAGGCCTGTAGGACGGAAAAGTAGAATCAGCACAAGCAAGCTGAATGCCACAATGTCCTTGTACTGCGATGAGATATAAGCAGCCGCAAAGGTTTCTGCTAGCCCTAGCAGAACACCCCCCAGCATCGCGCCAGGAATGCTACCAATACCGCCCAGTACCGCTGCAGTGAACGCCTTAATACCCGCGATAAAGCCAATGTATGGGTTCAGCTTACCAATGGCCAATGCAATTAATACGCCACCAACGGCAGCCAACATTGCACCGATAACAAAGGTAAATGAAATCACTTTATTGGTATCAATACCCAGCAGGTTTGCCATGCGCAAGTCTTGTGAACATGCACGTGAGGCGCGCCCCATACGGGAATACTTGATGTAGAAGCTTAGCGCCACCATCAGTACTACAGTCACGACAATAATCAATATGCGCGAATACGCCGCCGTAACGGTGAAATCTTCGCCCATAGGGATTTGTACTGCACCCGTTACCAGTGCAGGTACAGCCATATCGCGTGCACCTTGGCCCAAGGCTACCCAGTTCTGCAAGAAGATAGACATACCAATTGCAGAAATTAAAGGCACCAAACGTGGACTACCTCGTAATGGCGCGTACGCCACTTTTTCTACGGCAAACCCGTATGCAGCCGTAATGGCTACAGCCACCAAGATCATGATTAACACGATCAATAAAACCGGTAGCCCGGAGTTCATACCAATAATAGATAACGTTACCAACCCTGCATAAGCACCGATCATATAGATCTCGCCATGAGCAAAGTTGATCATTCCGATGATGCCATAAACCATGGTATAGCCAATGGCAATCAACGCATAAATAGCACCCAGCGACAGCCCGTTAAACAGCTGCTGAATTAATTGTGGTAATAAATCAGACATTGAATTTGGGATTCCGAATAAAGCTTTGGCAGGGATTGTAACCCGTAGCTAGATGCTTATTCTGTCTGGCGTCAGTAATTTAATGACGCCAGACCTAATTAAAGCTTACTTGACCTCAGAGAAACCGTTCTCTTTGTCCCATTTGTAGACCGAAAACTCGAAATGTTTAAGGTCGCCCTTATCATCGTAAGACACATTACCTATAGCTGTGTCGAAGCTATTGCCATGCATGTGATCTGCGCCTTTGCTGGCATCGTCACCCACTGCACCCAAGGTATCAGCAATGATTTGAACCGCTGCATAGGCTGGGAACGTAAAGGCACCATCGGGGCTGCGGCCATAGGTTTTAAAGTTTTCCATGACGCCTTTGTTGCTGTCCATTTTGGTGAAATCAGCCGGTAACGTAACCAGTAAGCCCTCTACTGCATCACCGCCAATCGCCACCAAGTCTTGGTTAGCCACACCCTCAGGCCCCATGAACTGGGTCGTTACGCCCTGCTCACGTGCTTGACGCAACAACAAACCCAATTCGGCGTGATAACCACCGAAGTAAATCAGATCAGGGTTGATGCTGCGCAATTTAGTGATCACTGCCGAGTAATCGGTATCGCCTACGTTGATACCTTCATAAAACACAATATTGGCACCGCCTTTGGTTAAGGCATCACGCACTTGGTTTGCCACACCAGAACCGTAGGTTTGTTTGTCATGCAAAATGGCGATGCTAGCGGGTTTTAGTTGCTCCAGAATATAGGTAGCGGCAAAAGGCCCTTGCTGGTCATCCCTACCTATGGTGCGGAAGAAGTAATGCGGTTTGATGGTATCCGTTACCGCTGGTGAGGTTGCCCCAGGGGTAATGGCCACAATTCCTTCTTGCTCATAAATATTCACGGCAGGTACTGCAGTGCCTGAACATGCGTGGGCCACAGCAAAGTTAGCACCGGCTGTCATCACTCGGTTGGCCGATGCAACGGCTTGCTTAGGTTCGCAAGCATCATCAATCAGCACCGCCTCTAGCTTACGATTGTTCACACCGCCCTTAGCGTTGATGGCATCAATAGCGGTTAGCGCTCCGGCTTGAATCTGGTCGCCGTACTGTGTGGAAGGCCCTGTCATGGGTTGAACAATACCAATTTTGATGGTTTCTTCTGCCGCATAAGCAGCCCCAAAACCAGACCCCATCGCCACAGCCAGACTAATACCCAAAACTTTTAATTTCATTGCTACCACCCCAAAAAGAGCCGAGCTTTCAGATAATGCCTTTGATTGCCACGGACATGTTTGTAGAAATAAAGTGAACAAAGTTCATGTATTGTCTATTTGTGCCCATGTGCTGTCACTACGTAAAAGCCCTAGCGGAAGCTGAAATTTTCGTTTTTTTACTTATCCTTTGGTCTAGCTAGATTCCACATCAATGCTCTAAAGGGTGCCAACATAAAAGTGTTCAACAGAATTTTGATGGTGAAATCACCCAGCATTAAGGTTTGCCATGGCATATCGGTGCCCACAAAGGCAATGCAGAAGAAAATGAAAGTATCTACCGCGGCACCTGCTATTCCCCCTACAAATGGGGCTGTCCACCATTTGCCGTGTCGCAACCTATCGAACACGTAAATATCAGCCAACTGCGCAATCAGAAACGCCAACCCAGAGGCCACAGCGATCCTAGGCGTTGCCAACCACGCCGACACCACCAAGGCAGCCACAAACCCCCACAATGCCACCTTGCGTGCTGTAACGGGCCCAAAGCGCCTATTCAGAAGGTCCGATACCAGAAAAGAAACGGGGTATGTTAAAGCGCCCCATGTTAACCACGGGTTTATGGGGTACTGCACCAATACATTAGAGGCCACCACGATGATTATCATCGCCGCGATGGCCACCACATAATGTATAGGCCGGACCGCATCAAGACGGCCCGTATCACCTACTGCTTTCATGCAAATTCCACAGACAACTCAGCCGCACGGCGTTTTGCTGCCGCCATCGCACTTTTTACGGTTTTCTCGAAGTTTTCAGAAAATAAAACATCTAACGCTGCGGCTGTAGTCCCACCTTGCGATGTCACACGCTTACGCAGTGTTTCAGGCGTTTCAGGCGATAAAGCCGCCAACTGCGTAGCGCCATTCAACGTAGCCAACGCAAGCTTACGCGATTGCTCTGGAGTTAAACCTAATTCGGTACCACCGGCAATTAAGGCTTCCAAGAACAAGAACACATACGCTGGACCACTGCCAGACAAGGCGGTTACGGCATCTAACTGATCATCGCTTTCCACCCATACCACTTCACCCACGGTACCCAGTAGCTGATTAGCGATGTTTTTATCGCGCTCAGGCACTGCAGGTAGCGCCAGCAAGCCCGTTGCGCCACAACCAATAAAGGCGGGTGTATTAGGCATACAGCGAATCACACGGTCATAGGGCGTATCATCACCCAACCAACGCGCAATATCTGTGGCTGCAATACCTGCAGCCACACTAATAATTAATGTGTCTGGCTGCAGGAATGGTTTGCACTGTTGCACTACCTCTTTCATCACTTGCGGTTTTACAGCAAAAACCCACACACGATGGTGACGTAATTGTTCTTCGGCCTGTGGGCGTGTTAATGCCCCTTGCTCAGCCCATTTATCACGCAGTTCTGCATTAGGTTCTACTACCAATACGTCTGATGCTGCGCACCGTTTACCGATCAAGCCTGCCGACAATGCAGAAGCCATATTGCCCCCGCCAATAAATGCCAGCGTCATTTGGTAAGCCTCGTTCACCATCTATTTCTACTCCTAGAGTTTCTATTTTTATTGCGACGCTCATAGACGTGCACTTCACACTGTAGCAGAGCCTACGCACACATAAAAGAAGGCGGCTAAAAGCCGCCCTCTTTTCGTAAACTGCTATACGGAATTACTTGCCGTACAGTGTTTTGGAACCGTCTTTGTGCCAAACGTATACGTCGAATTTAAACTCGTTCAAGTCGCCTTGCTCGTTCCAAGAGATCATACCAATAGGTGTTTTCACTTCGTTAGCGTGCAAGTATTCAGCTACTTTTACGGGATCATCTACGCCTGCACCGGCAATACCATCAGCAATCGCCTTAGTAGCAGAGTAAGACGTCATTTGGAAAGCACCCGCTGCATCGCGACCTTTAGCCTGGAAAGCCTTAACGATTTCAGCGTTTTCAGCATCTTGAGTAAAGTCAGCTGGCAATGTCAGCAACATACCTTCTACAGCATCGCCAGCAATCGCGTTAATGTCTGGGTTACCCGAACCTTCTGGACCCATCATGGTCACGTTCAGACCTTGCTCTGCACCTTGGCGCAGCAACAAGCCCATTTCTGGGTGGTAGCCACCGTAGTAAATGAAGTCAGTACCTGTGGATTTCAGTTTAGTGATGACAGCAGAGTAATCGGTATCACCAGCATTAATACCCTCAAACATCACAATTTCGTAACCAGCATCTTTCAAACCATCGCGTACTGCCGTAGCAATACCTTGGCCGTAAGATTGTTTGTCGTGCAACACAGCCACTTTAGTAGGCTTGATGTTAGCAGCGATAAATGCAGCTGCCGCAGGGCCTTGCTGGTCATCTCTGCCAATAGTACGGAAGATGCTGTCGTAACCTTTGCCATCGGTAACAGCAGGTGCTGTTGCTGATGGGCTAACCATCACAATACCTTCGCTGTTGTAGATGTCGGTTGCAGCGATCGTTGCGCCTGAACATACGTGACCAACCACGTAGTTAATGCCATCGTTGATCACACGGTTAGCCACTACAGGGCCTTGTTTAGGTTCACAGCCATCATCAATGACCACTAGCTCCAACTGTTTACCCAATACACCACCGCCTGCATTGATTTGTTCGATAGCGGTATACACCCCTTCACGAACCATATCACCGTACTGTGTCACGGGGCCGGTAGTTGGGCCTGCCACAGCAATTTTGATGGTATCAGCCTGTGCAGCAGTAGCCATCATCAAGCCAGTAGCCAAAGCCAGTGCGCCAGCAATAGGGGTAAAACGAATTTTCATAAATGTGATCTCCTGATAAATGACATGACTGCCTGTTCCACCCGACACAGGCAGTCATCCACATACGTAAAAGCTCAATACCTTGAACTTTTATTCATAGTATTTATTGTAAGAGGCTGCGCAGCATCCACGCATTTTTCTCGTGCACATCCAAACGCTGTGTCAGCAGATCAGCGGTAGGCTGATCGTCTGCCGCATCGGCACAATCAAATGCTTGTCTAGCCGTGCGAGACAATGCCTCGTTAGCAGACAATAACATAGCAATCATTTGCTGTGCATCTGGCACACCTTTAGGCTCTTGAATAGAGCTTAGTGCGGCAAACTGCGCATAGGTACCTGGCGCATAATGGCCCAATGCACGCATACGCTCAGCAATCGCATCCAGCGCTTGCCACGTTTCGGTGTATTGCCCCATGAACATGTCATGCAACGTATTAAACATTGGGCCTGTGACGTTCCAATGGAAATTGTGCGTCATCAGGTACACCGTGTAGGAATCAGCCAATACCTTAGATAGCTCTTGGGCAATACGTGCGCGATCAACATCACTAATACCGATGTTTACCGCCAAAATGCCTGGCGTTGCCTTGACTGTTTTTGGTGCTACTGTTTTAGGGGCTACCGTTTTTGGGGTAGCCTTTTTAGTTGCAACTTTTTTGCTTGCCACTTTTTTCACAGCTTTTACCGCTTTAGCCATACATCGCTCCTTGAGGTTGGACTAAATAAAACCTACGAACCTAGTATTTCACGTTAAATAGTTTACTGTAATCCATCAAGATTACTGTAAATAACGCTGTTATCTAACAAAAAATTAACATTTTCCAATCCACAATTCATGATGGCCTTGGTTAATGCATTAATCGCCTCAATACGGGGAAAGCTTTTACGCCAGATTAACGCAACGCGTCTATCTGGCGCAGGTTTAGTAAACGGTATATAACGCAGTAACGACCCTTCCTGACCAGGCGCAGCTAACGAGCTGGACGGCAACACCGTCACACCAATGCCGGTAGCGACCATGTGTCTAATAGTTTCCAACGAAGAACCCTCAAACGTACGTTGAATGCCTTCGCTACTGGCCGAGAATCTTGAAAGCTCGGGGCATACGCCTAACACCTGATCTCTAAAGCAATGGCCTGCCCCTAAGAGCAGCATGGTTTCACTTTTTAATGCTTCAGGGTCTATGGCATCGCGGTCAGCCCACGCATGGGTGCTAGGTACAGCCACCACAAAAGGCTCATCGTATAGCTCACGCACCGTAAAACCCGAGTCAGGAATGGGCAAGGCCACAATCGCGCAATCCACTTCACCCTGTTTCAGCAACTCAATTAATTTCACTGTGAAATTTTCTTGCAGCAACAAAGGCATTTGCGGTGTTTGGCGTATTTGCTCTGGAACCAACTTAGGGAGCAAATACGGTGCTACGGTATAAATAATACCTACCCGTAATGGCCCCGCTAATGGGTCATTACCTTGGCGGGCAATTTCCTGTACTTTGGCACCCTCTTCCAGTACGCGCTGTGCTTGTTCGATAATACGTAATCCAATTGGTGTGATCCCTATTTCTTGACCACCACGCTCGAAGATCACTACGCCCAGTTCTTCTTCTAACTTTTTGATCGCTACCGACAAGGTAGGTTGGCTCACAAAACAAGCTTCTGCCGCCCGGCCAAAGTGGCGTTCTCGCGCAACCGCCACGATGTATTTCAACTCAGTCAGTGTCATGTTCAGCCCTTAGTTTGCGTACGATACTGTTATATCAGGTACGCAGAAATTCTTCACGTCCTTTAAGCCAGCGCTGTACATGCGCATGGGCATGTTCTGGATACTGCTCGCGCAGCAGGACAGCACACTCTTGTGCTTGTTCAATCATATACTCATCACTATCTAAACTGGCAAAACGCAGCAATGCTTGCCCAGATTGCCGCACGCCCAAGAATTCTCCCGGGCCGCGTAATGCCAGATCACGCCTAGCAATATCAAAACCATCCGTGGTTTCATACATGGCTTTTAATCGTTCGCGCGCAATCGCCGATAAGGGTTGCGAATACAGCAACACACACACGGCTTGATGCGCACCACGACCTACTCGACCACGCAACTGGTGCAGTTGTGCCAACCCAAAGCGTTCAGCATGTTCTATCACCATTAAATTGGCATTAGGCACATCTACGCCTACCTCAATAACAGTAGTCGCCACCAGCACCTGCACCTCGCCTGATCTAAACGCCTCCATAATCTGCGCTTTTTCTTGGGTAGGTAGTTTGCCATGCAATAACCCCACCCTTACACCCGACAACTGCTCAGCCAAGTGGTGATACGTATCTACGGCCGTTTGTAATTGCAATGCCTCGCTTTCTTCTACCAAGGGGCATACCCAATACACCTGCCTACCCTCTTGTATCTGCGCATAAATATGCGCGATGACTTCCTCACGCCTATGTTCAGATAACAGTTTGGTAATCACCGGTGTACGGCCTGCGGGCAGTTCATCAATCACCGACACGTCCAAATCGGCTAAGAAGCTCATGGCTAATGTACGTGGTATAGGGGTGGCACTCATGTTTAACTGGTGCGGAATGGTGCGTTTTTGCTTTTCACCCTGCTCGCCTTTACGGCTAAGACTCAACCGCTGCCCCACGCCAAAACGGTGCTGTTCATCGAGGATCACCAAGCCCAGCTTGTGAAACTCTACCCCATCTTGAATAAGCGCCTGTGTGCCTACCACAAGGGCGCAATTCCCATTATGTACACCTTCCAATACCGGCGCACGTTGCTTAGCAGTTTGGCTACCACTTAACCACCCAACCGTAATCCCCAAGGGTTCAAACCACAGCGTCATTTTTTGATAGTGCTGCTCGGCTAAGAGCTCGGTAGGAGCCATCAAAGCCACTTGGTATCCACTGTCTATAGCTTGTGCAGCAGCCATCGCTGCCACTACGGTTTTACCACTGCCCACATCGCCTTGCAGTAATCGGTGCATGGGGTGCGACAAGGTCAAATCATCTGCAATTTCAGCCACCACGCGTTCTTGTGCTGCGGTCAGTTTGAACCCCAACCGCTTACGCAACTGTTGCTCTAACTCGCCCTGCTTCTGCACTAATGGCCATGACTTTTGTTTGCGACGAGCAGCTCTGGCCGCAGCTAAGCTCAATTGCTGTGCCAATAGTTCGTCAAATTTAATACGCTGCCATGCCGGGTGCGTCTTCTGCATCAATGCTTCTGCATCCACATTCCGTGGAGGATGATGCAGTAATTTCAGCGACTCGGCAAAATTCGGTAATTCAAATTGCTCGCGTAATACCTCTGGCAAAGTGTCTTGCAAAGGCAAACGCTCTAACGCTTCGTTGATACGATTCTGTATTTGTTGCTGGCGCAAACCATCACTTGCCGGATACACCGGCGTTAACGTATCGGACAAACCTTGATCTGGCTTTGTCACCTTAGGGTGCACCAACTCTAAGCCATGAAAACCACGCCGCACCTCACCACGCACGCGTACTCGTTGA
Organism: Paenalcaligenes sp.; assembly: GCA_052103955.1. GTDB lineage: Bacteria > Pseudomonadota > Gammaproteobacteria > Burkholderiales > Burkholderiaceae_B > Paenalcaligenes. Next base: position 70,988 of record JBQELO010000009.1, read on the forward strand.
CCTTCTGCCAACTGTTTTAACTGCGAGGGATAAAAGTGCAACCATCGCAGCGTAATTCTGCCACTTTGGTCTTGCAAGATAACTTGTAATTGTTTTCTGGGCCGTTGGGTGATGATTTGCTCAACCACCTCACCCTCAAATTGCTGTGGCAAGCCTGCTCTGGCATCACCTATAGCATGAACGGCTGTTTCATCTTCGTAGCGTAACGGTAGATGTACGACGAAGTCGGCATCAGTTTCTAGGCCTAATTGGCTGAATTTTCGTGCCAGAGTGTTTGCCGCGGCATCTGCGCGGCCCTTGGTGGGCCGTTTTGATGATGCAGATGCCATAGCGATTAGAGAACCAGAATGGCCTCTACTTCGACCTGAGCGCCTTTAGGCAGACTGGCTACGCCCAACGTAGAGCGCGCAGGGAAAGGCTGAGGAATAACGTCAGCCATAATGGCATTCACGGTTGCAAACTTGCTTAAATCTGTCAGGTACAGAGTCAGTTTGGCAATATTTTCCAGAGTTCCACCCGCTTCGGTAATAACCGCTTCCATATTGGCAAAACATTGACGAGCTTGCGCTTCGAAATTGTCTGACACCAACTCACCGGTTGTTGGGCTCAAACCAATCTGGCCGGACAGATAAACAGTTTTACTGCCTTGCACCGCAACTGCTTGGGAATAAGGGCCTACCGCTGCAGGAGCAGCACTTGTCTGGATAATATCTTTAATCATGGGAACGTTATATAAATGCCGAAAACCGCACCATTCTAATCGTGCCGCAAAAGGCTGCACAAGCCTTTTGCGACGAAGACGATGTATTACTTTTCTACAAACGCTCGTTCAATCACGTAATCACCGGGCTGACCTACGCCGGGCGATACTTTGAAACCACGTGAATTAAGCATGTTGCTTAGGTCTTCCAGCATAGCAGGGCTGCCACACAGCATGACTCTATCGTGCTCTGGATCCAAAGCGTCTATACCCAAATCAGCGAAGATTTTGCCAGACTCAATAACCGAGGTAATACGACCCTCATTGCGGTAGGGTTCACGTGTAACGGTTGGGTAGTACAGCAGTTTGTCGCGCACCAATTCGCCGAAGAACTCGTTGTCGGGCAATTCTTTTTCAATAAAGTCAGCGTACGCTAACTCACTAACAAAGCGTACCCCATGCACCAGAATCACTTTTTCAAAGCGTTCGTAAGTTTCAGGGTCTTTAATAATGCTCATGAAAGGAGCTAGACCTGTACCTGTACCCAACAAGTACAAGTTGCGGCCATCACGCAAATCATCAACCACCAGCGTACCCACGGGTTTGCGGCTAACCAGAACGGAATCACCCACTTTCAAATGCTGCAAGCGCGAAGTCAATGGACCATCTGGCACTTTAATGCTCAGAAACTCCAGATTTTCCTCATAGTTTGCACTTGCGATACTGTAAGCACGCATCAGTGGCTTACCTTCTACTTCCAAACCAATCATGACAAAGTGTCCGTTGGTAAAGCGTAGTGCCTGGTCGCGCGTCGTAGTGAATGAAAAAAGCGTGTCATTCCAATGATGCACGCTTAGGACTTTTTCAGTATTAAAAGCAGCCATGTATCAGTTTCAGTGTATGTAAGGAATCTGCCAGCCTAAGCAGGACAGGAAAAGGGTATTTACGGCACCAGTTTAGCGCGTTTTATAGTGTAAATCCTGATATCCTTATGCAAAACTGGGTTTACTTATCATCTCTTATATAAGCTTATCTCTCACTGATCTGTATCAAGACGATGACATTTGTCCTTCAAAATATGTCCAGTTCATCAAGTTTTCGTCAATTCTGTAAGCCTCCGTCTCTACACTATTGTTAGGCAGCTCGTAGTCTGCTAAGGTGCTCTCGCGACTATCAATAATGATTGTCATTCTGATGAAAATTCCTAACTAGTAGGAGCCTCACTATGAGTTTTGCACGTAATCGTCTCTCCATTTTGGCTGGTCTGGTGTTTGGCACAATGGCAGTTAATGCCTACGCTGCCGAAGAAGTGAATCTTTACACCACGCGTGAGCCACAACTGATACTCCCAATTCTCGAGGCCTTCACAAATGACAGCAACATTAAGGTCAACACGGTATTTGTGAAAGACGGTCTGATTGAGCGAGTACGCACAGAGGGCGATAAATCCCCTGCTGACTTGTTGATGACGGTAGACATCGGCAATCTGCTTGACTTGGTAGAAGCTGGCGTAACCCAGCCGGTAGAGTCCTCCACCTTGCAAGCCGCTATTCCAGCCAACTTGCGTGGCACAGACAACCAATGGTTCACCTTGTCATTGCGCGACCGCGTGGCTTATGTAGCCAAAGACTTGGAAAACATCACGTCGTTGACCTATGAAGACTTTGCCGACCCAGAGTTCAAAGGCAAAGTGTGTATTCGTTCGGGCCAACACCCTTACAACACCGCCCTGATCGCCGCCAAAATTGCGCACGATGGCCTAGAAGCCACTGAAACATGGTTGCAAGGTGTCAAAGACAACTTGGCTCGTAAGGCTGCTGGCGGTGACCGCGACGTAGCGCGCGACATCTTAGGTGGTATTTGTGATGTAGGTATTGCCAACGCCTACTATGTAGGTCGCATGAAAAACGCAGCCCCCGGCACGGATGATTACGCATGGGGTGAAGCGATTAAAGTCATACGCCCTACCTTCGCAAACTCGGAGAGCCAAGGCACTCATGTTAATATCTCTGGCGCAGCAGTAGCCAAGCATGCTCCCAACAAAGACAACGCTGTGAAATTGTTGGAATACTTGGTGTCTGATACTGCACAAAGCCTTTACGCAAAAGCAAATTACGAGTACCCAGTTAAAGCAGGTGTAGAACTTGATCCAGTGGTAGCCAGCTTTGGCGAATTGGTCATTGATCCACTGCCATTAACGGAGATCGCTAAGCACCGTAAAGAGGCAAGTGAACTGGTAGATAAAGTTGGATTCAACAACTAAAACAACAAACCTCAAGCAAACTCAACAGGCCATTGCTGCAGAGCAATGGCCTGTTGTTGCGTCGCGCTCCCCGCTGCGTCTGTTTTTCCAAAAAAACGGTTGGTTACTGGTGTCACTCGTGATTGCCGCCATCGTTATTGCCCCCGTAGGCATGTTGTTCTGGGAATCATTCGGCGCCGTAGACCACTGGGTACACCTTATAGACTATGTGTTGCCCGGCGCATTTCTGAATACAGTCTTATTACTGGCTGGCGTGGCCGTCTTAGCCGGCTGCCTTGGTGTGGGGGCTGCGTGGTTAATTACCGCCTACGAGTTTCCGGGGCGACGCGTGGTGTCTTGGGCGCTACTGCTTCCGCTTGCCGTACCCACTTATATAGTTGCGTTTGCCTATTTGGATTTACTTCACCCCATAGGGCCTATACAAGGCGTTATACGTGATTTACTGGGCTACACCAGCCCTAGGCAGTTCCGTTTACCTGATTTGCGCTCCTTACCTGGTGCCATCTTCCTATTAGGCTTTGTGCTCTACCCGTACGTGTATTTGAGCACCCGAGCCATGTTTGCGACCCAAGCAGCCAGCCTTATCGAGGCAGCGCGTATCTTGGGTGAAAGCCGCCGATCGGTATTTTTCCGCGTGGCATTGCCCATGGCGAGGCCAGCTATTGCTGTAGGCTTAAGCCTGACGTTACTTGAAACACTCAACGACATTGGTGCCTCTGAATTTTTAGGTATCCAAACCCTAACGGTTTCTATTTATTCCACATGGGTGACCCGCTCTAATCTGGCGGGTGCTGCACAAATAGCACTGACCATGTTGGTCATGGTGGTTAGCCTGATTTGGATTGAGCGCATGGGTAGGCGCAACCAGCGCTACAGCAGCAACCAACGTTCACACCCTGTTCGCCCACAAGCCCTTAAAGGACTAGCTGCGGTGATTGCCTGTGCGCTGGGGTGGGCACCTATAGTCATAGGCTTTGTTGCCCCTGCCCTATACCTAATCAACGCCAGCATTAAGTATCTAAACCTGAATGGAACGGTATCAGCACAACTGTTAAACAGCGCGTGGAATACCTTAAGCCTAGCGTTAATAGCTACCGCCGTCACCCTCGTTGCTGGGCTGATTCTAGCGTGGTCCGCACGGGGTAATCACCATCAACACGGGCACCGTGCGTTACCCAACATTTTGGCTGGCGTGGCTTCTATAGGCTACGCCATCCCCGGCACAGTACTCGCCATTGGCTTACTGGGGCCCTTAGTATTTGTAGATGGCCTATTAAACCGCATAGGACAACTATGGGGCGCTCCACAACAATTAATTTTGATGGGCTCAATGGGAGCGCTTATCATTGCCTATAGCATTCGTTTTCTGGCCATATCATCAGGGAGCTTACAAGCTGGTTTATCGCGCATTCCGCCTTCGCTTGAACAAGCCTCTAGGCTGCTAGGAGAAAGCGCCAGTGGCACCTTGCGACGCGTGCACTTACCACTTCTGCGCCCAGCCCTTGGCGCTGCCGCACTACTGGTATTTGTAGATGCCATGAAAGAGCTACCCGCCACTCTTTTATTGCGCCCTATGAACTTTGACACGCTGGCAACCTGGCTTTATGCCGAAGCGGCCCGTGGCACATACGAAGAAGGTGCGATTGCAGCATTAGCCATTGTGGTGGCTGGTTTGTTGCCCGTGATTTTGCTTGCTCGCACTCAATTCAAAAACCATTAATTCCTCATGACTGCTTTTCTGCGTTTAGAACACCTGTCCATTAGCTATCCCGCACCCGAAGGGAGAAAAACGGTAGTTGATGACTTAAGTTTGTCGTTAAACCAAGGACATATAGGGTGTTTGTTAGGTTCTTCTGGCTGCGGCAAAACCACGGTATTACGCAGCATAGCGGGCTTCGAACCTTTGCAGACGGGCAGCATACACTTGGGCAATATCTGCTTATCTACACCGGAACAAGTCGTGCTGCCTGAGCACCGCAATGTGGGCATGATGTTTCAAGACTACGCCCTATTCCCACACTTAACCGTGGCGCAGAATATTGCTTTTGGTCTACGCAAAGCAGAAAAAGACTACCGACGTCAGCGTGTGGAAGAGATGCTGCAACTGGTGGATTTGCCCACTCACGCCAAACGCTACCCGCACGAACTATCCGGCGGGCAACAACAACGTGTGGCATTGGCTAGAGCCTTGGCACCAGAGCCTTCCTTACTACTGTTAGATGAGCCGTTTTCTAATTTGGATATAGATACCCGCGAACGCTTAGCGTTTGAGGTGCGCGATATTCTGAAAACCGCTGGCTTAACGGCGTTATTGGTGACGCATAACCAAGCCGAAGCCTTTGCTATAGCTGACCGTATTGGCGTCATGCACGAAGGCCGTATCGCCCAATGGGATACCGCCTACAACCTGCACCACAATCCTGCTAATACCTTTGTGTCGGAGTTTATTCGTCGCGAAGCACTGCTGCACCAACGAGCCCAAGCCTTCTTGCGCGGCAGCCCTTCGGACGACTAACCCCCTGCCGCTATCAGCTAGCCCACCCTTCAGGCAGTGACGCTAGCCACGCCGCTACTTTGGCTCGCTCTTCGCCTTGCAAGCTGTACAAGGGCAACGGCAAACACGGACTTTGTGCTAACCCCAACAGTTCAGCTACAGCCGCGACAACACGCACACTGCCATGCTGCTTAAACAATGCCCATAAGGGTTCCATCGCGGCAAACAACACTGCTGCCTGATCACTAGGCTGCTGACTTTCTACCAGCAAAAGCCTACACAACTGCGGCAGCAACCCACCCAAGACCGAATACCAACCATCGCAGCCAGCTTGCAACCCTAATGTCGCCGCATGATCACCGCTAACGCCTAGACTACATCCTGCTGGCAAACAGGCTTTAAGTGCGTCCACACGTGCAGTAGCCTCTTCTAACGTACCCGTTAACGCAGGGATTTTAATAGAAGCCACATGTGGCAATGCAGACAAGGCGACTAATAACTCATCGCTAAAGTGAAACTGCGTTGTACCGGGATTATCGTACACGCACAAAGGCACAGACAGTTCGCGCGTTACCCGTTCAAACAAGCCATACACTTCATCGGGCTGCAATTTTTGGTACGACACAGGCGCCAACAACACCGCTTTCGCTCCGGCGTGTTGAGCGTCTTCCGCAAGGCTTAACACATCACGGGTACGCACAGCACCAATCCCTGCCATCACTGGCACAGAGGCGGCCTGCGACACCGCATGCTTAACCACCTGCGCTCGCTCTTCCCTGTTAAGGTAAGCATAACTACCCGTAGAGCCCAACACCGCAATCATGTTCACTTGCGCCTGCACCTGACGTTGAATCAAGCGCTCAAAAGCATGACCATCAATGTCATTGTCATTGAGCAACGGCGTTAAGGGAAAGGAAATCAGCCCGTTAAACATAGAGTCTCCTACCTACAAAGAAAAAAGCCCCTGCCATGCAGACAGGGGCTATGCAGCCGTAATAAAACTTATAGGCTGTAGTACATATCGAACTCAACAGGGTGAGGTGTCATGCGCAAGCGATTCACTTCAGCTTGTTTCAGTTCAATATACGCATCCAACATATCGTTGCTGAACACGCCACCACGAGTTAGGAACTCGCGATCGTTGTCCAGAGCTTCCAATGCTTGTTCCAACGAGCTACATACGGTTGGGATTTTTGCATCCTCTTCCGGTGGCAAGTCGTACAAGTTTTTGTCAGCGGCATCGCCTGGGTGAATGCGGTTCTGAATACCGTCTAAACCAGCCATCAACATGGCAGAGAATGCCAAGTATGGGTTAGCCATTGGGTCTGGGAAACGCACCTCTACGCGGCGAGCTTTAGGGCTGCTTACGTAAGGAATACGAATAGATGCTGAACGGTTACGTGCCGAGTAGGCCAACTTCACAGGCGCTTCGTAGTGAGGTACTAAGCGTTTGTAAGAGTTAGTCGTTGGGTTAGTAATCGCGTTCAGTGCACGTGCGTGCTTGATGATACCGCCGATATAGAACAAGGCCATATCAGACAAACCACCGTAACCATTACCGGCGAACAAGTTTTGGCCATCTTTCCAGATGGATTGGTGTACGTGCATACCAGAACCGTTATCGCCCAAAATTGGTTTAGGCATAAAGGTTGCTGTTTTACCGTACACATGCGCCACGTTCATGATGGTGTACTTCATGATCTGGTTCCAGTCGGCACGCTGCACCAGAGTAGAGAAACGGGTACCAATTTCCAACTGGCCGCCGCCGCCCACTTCGTGGTGGTGCACTTCAACTGGCACACCCTGCTGCTCCATCAATACGCACATTTCAGAGCGCAGATCATGGAAGCTATCAACAGGAGGTACTGGCGCATAGCCGCCTTTTACGCGCAGACGGTGGCCCAAGTTATGACCATTCAATGCAGCAGAGGTAGACCATGGTGCGTGTTCGGCACCAATTTCCACCATGCAGCCATTCATCTGATCGTCCCAACGAATGTTGTCGAAAACGAAGAATTCTGGTTCAGGACCAAAGTAAGCGGTATCACCCAAGCCACTGGCTTGCAGGTAAATTTCAGCGCGTTTGGCCAACGAACGTGGATCACGATCGTAACCATTCAAATCGGTAGGTTCTGCTACATCACACGTGATAATCAGCGTGCTTTCTTCGCGGAATGGATCTAAGCGGGCAGAACTTGCGTCTGGCAGCAACAGCATGTCGGAGCATTCCACTCCTTTCCATCCAGGCAAAGACGATGCATCGAACGCTACCCCCCCTTCTATGCGCTCTTCATCAAAGCTGTGCGCTGGCACAGTCAGGTGGTGTTCACGGCCCAGCGTATCCGTGAAACGGCAGTCGACGAAGGCAACATTACGTTCCGCAATGAGTTTGACCAGCTCTTCGGGGGTAGACATTATGACTCCAGAATAAGGCTAAAAAGCAGAGATAAAGACCACCTTACAGCACGCCCGTGCTGCAAAGGGCCTGTTTTATTGTAATTCAAGGGCTAGATAGCCGTTTAAAAAACCTGCAACAACAACAGGAAAACAACTACTGTTCGTGTAAAAATTCCGCTTGCAGGTCATTTAGGAAACGCCAGCCCATTTCTGATGCTCGAATACGCAGTGGATCGTCTGCCAACAAGCCCTTATCGCGACAGCGACGCAAGGCTGGCAGCACGGAGCTTAGTGGCAATCCAGTATGCTCTTCGTAGAGTCCAACGGGCACGCCTTGTTTTAAACGTAACGCATTCAACATGAACTCAAACGGCACGTCATGAAAGGCAACACTTACATCTTCGGCTAAATGGCTACCATCACGTTTTTCGGCTGCTTCCATCCACGACTGCGGATTACGCAACACAGCACGACGCACTATCCTGTCTGGGAATGACAGCTTGCTATGTGCCCCAGGGCCTATGCCTAGATAATCACCGAACTCCCAATAGTTCATATTGTGTCGGCTACGACGACCGGGTTTGCTATAGGCAGAGATTTCGTATTGTTCAAAACCGTGCTCTTGCACCGTTTGTATCATTGCATCTTGCATTACCGCACTTTGGTCTTCGTCTGGCAGCGTTGGCGGATACTTCGCAAACACCGTATTGGGCTCCAGAGTCAGGTGGTACAGCGACAAATGCTCTGTACCGAAACTGAGGGCTTGCTGTACGTCCTTAATGGCTAGCTCTGGTGTTTGCCCGGGTAAAGCAAACATCACATCCAAATTCACACGCTCTACCGCTTGCTGCGCCATATCGATGGCTAATCGTGCTTGCTGACCATCGTGAATACGGCCTAACGCCTTCAACGCTGCATCATCAAAACTTTGTATACCTAGCGAGATACGGTTCACACCGCTTTGCGCATAAGCCTTGAAGCGTGATGCCTCCGCCGTGCCCGGGTTAGCTTCTAAAGTGATTTCCGCATCGGGTAATAACGGCAGATACGCCCGAATCATAGACAACATCGCCTCTACCGTTTGCTCGGACAGCAAGCTGGGGGTTCCACCACCGATAAACACTGAAATCAGCTGACGGCCCCAGATTAAGGGCAAGGACTGCTCTAAATCTGCCCGCAATGCTGATAAATACTGCTCTTCAGGCAGCGTTTGTGGTGCTTTGTGTGAGTTGAAATCACAGTAGGGACATTTACGCACACACCACGGCACATGCACATACAGCGCAAGCGGTGGCAATGTGCTAAATCTGAACTCATCCGCTTTGCGTGGTTGAACGCGCTGCAAAGGCTGAATGGAGATCATTACTTGGTCCATCCTTCATGCTGTAAGCGTTGCAGCAATTGCTTCAGCGCAATGGCACGGTGGCTCAGACTGTTTTTCTCGGTTGCGCTGAGTTGTGCGGCGGTCTTGCCTAAATCTGGCAAAAAGAAGTGTGGGTCGTATCCAAAGCCATTTTCGCCTTGAGGCAGATCCACGATCTCGCCCTCCCAGAAACCTTCACAAATGATGGGACAGGGGTCTTCCGCATGGCGTACAAACACCAGCAACGCCACATAACGAGCATCTCGCTGCGACACACCTTGCAGCATAGAGACTAGATGAGCATTGTTGGCCGCATCAGATTTCTCGCCACCTGCCATTTTCGCAAAACGCGCCGAGTACACACCCGGAGCACCGTCTAAGGCTCGCACCGATAAACCCGAGTCATCCGCCAACGCTGGCAGGCCAGTTAGCTTACTTGCATGCCTAGCCTTAGCCAGCGCATTTTCCACGAAGGTATGAAAAGGCTCATCTGCCTCGGGAACACCCAGCTCACCTTGAGCAATCATCTGCAAGCCAACAGGTTCCAGCATCGCTGAGAACTCACGCAATTTGCCGGCATTATTCGATGCCAAAACCACTTTATGCAGTGCCATGTTTACCCTACTCGCTTATGCACGCTCTACCGCTGCACGTTGTGCACGGTGTAACTGTTGAATACCTGCTTGAGCGCTGTCTATCAACGCATTTAATTCTTGACGACTAAACGTGTTGCCTTCGGCTGTGCCTTGAATCTCTACCAGTTGATCCGCATCAGTCATAACCACGTTCACATCAGCGTCACAGCCAGAGTCTTCTTCGTAGTCTAGGTCCAGCAACAAACTGCTGCCCAACTTACCTACGGACACAGCTGCCACTTGACCTGTTAGCGCTTGCTCTAAGCCCGCACGTTTTAATGCAATCGCCAACGCTACCCACGCACCGGTAATACTGGCGCAACGTGTGCCGCCATCGGCTTGCAGCACATCGCAATCCAAATGCACCGAGCGCTCGCCCAAAGCTTTCAGATCCACCACTGCGCGCAAACTACGGCCAATTAAACGTTGTATTTCTTGCGTACGGCCGCTTTGTTTTCCTCGCGCCGCTTCTCTATCCATGCGAGTATGGGTAGAACGTGGCAGCATGCCATATTCAGCTGTTACCCAACCCTGTTCTTTGCCTTTCAAAAAACCGGGCACTTTGTCTACTAAACTGGCCGTACACAACACATGCGTATCGCCGGCTTTAATCAGTACCGAGCCCTCAGCGTGTTTGCTGAAATTCACTTCAAACTCTATGCTGCGCAATGCATCATGCGCCCGCGCGGCATGACGTTCGTAATTCTGCAAACCTGACAACGTGATTCTCCTACTGATTTAGGCGACTTCGCCCGAAGACGCTATTAGAACAGGCTACAATACCTTAATTCAAGCTCACACACGGTACCTTATTCTATGATCAGCAGTATGACCGCTTTTGGCAGCGCGCGCGCCGAGTCGGAACTAGGCAGTATCACCATTGATCTGCGCAGCGTCAACAACCGCTACCTAGACCTGAATCTTCGTATTCCTGAAGAATTACGCTTTCTGGAATCACAGGTACGTGAGCGCCTAAATGAATCCCTGCAGCGCGGAAAGATTGAGCTACGCCTGTCTTTCCAAAAAAACCTACTCATACAAAAAAGCCGCCTAGACCCAGCCTACTTAGAAAAGCTGGCCGCTGAATTGGCACTGGCTCGCCGCTTCATCCCTGACACCCCTGCCCCCAAACTGCAAGAGTTAATGCAGTCACAGCAGCAAGAACAAACTCAAGAAAAAGCAGAACAGTGGCAAGCGACTTGTTTAGAGGCCTTGGGGCAAGCCCTGCAAGACTTCCAGGCAGCGCGTTTGCGTGAAGGCGAACGCTTGGCCAAAGACATGCTGAGCATTTCGGAAGACATCCAGCGTATTGTTGAAGAGGTAGAACAGCACATTCCACAAATGCTGCAAGACCAACAAAACAAAATCAGCGAGCGCCTACGAGAAAGCATCAGTGCAGCCCACCCAGAAGGCTTTAGCCATATTTCTGGTGAAGAGCTGTCGGCCCGTATTGCTCAAGAAGCTTCATTGTTTTCGTTGCGCGCCGATGTGGCAGAAGAACTCACCAGACTGCGTTCTCACCTAAAAGAGCTGCAACACATTCTGCAAGGCAAAGACAGTGGCAACAAACGTCAGCGTAAAGGCAGTAGCGGTAAGCGCTTGGACTTCCTGTTCCAAGAAATGAACCGTGAAGCCAATACACTGGGCTCTAAAGCCGGTGCGTTGAGCGTGACGGAAGCGGCTATTGATTTGAAGCTGCTTATTGAGCAGATGCGTGAGCAGGCGCAGAATATTGAATGACCTCAACAGACATCAACCAAGCTCAATTATCTCAATAAATTCAACACCTTAAACAAAACATTACTCCATACAACTCTACCGACACTTACCCATATCAATAAATAAACGGTGAGTACAATGGTGAGTACATTTGGAGTAAGGTTTCTATGTCAGCACTTACAAGCAAGGAAGTTAGCGCAAAGCTCAGGGGCAACCCTGGGCACTTCGCCGATGGCAATGGTCTTTACCTTGTAGTACCTAGCAGAGGGCGCGCCTATTGGGCGCTACGCTTCACCTCTAACGGGAAGCGTAAGCAAATGACGCTAGGCAAAGTGGATGACCTATCTCTTGCTGATGCTCGAACAGAGGCTGCACTAAAGATGAAGCAGCACCGCGAAGGCCTTGATCCCCTTATAGAGAAAAAAAGAGCCGTATACGGCTCAATGGATACCGTAGATGCTCTTTTTTCTGACTGGCATGAAGGCAACATAAAACGCCTTAAACATCATCACACCCCCTTTCGGGTGTACACCAAAGACATCGCCCCCGTGATCGGTCAAATGCAACCGATAACAGTCACAGGGCGAGACATTAGGCAAATTCTGCGAAACATTGCAGCAAGCGATAGACCCACGATTGCTAACGATGCCCTGCTCTACTGCAAGCAACTGTTTAATCATGCCATCAAGTTGGACCTCATCACCCACAACCCAGCTAGTGCATTTGATGTAGCGGATGCCGGGGGCGTAGAAAACAGCAGAGACAGAGCCCTAACACTAGAAGAGCTCTCTTTTGTGTTTAAAAAGTTCAGAGAAGAGATAGACAGCTTCACACGTGACAACTACTTAGCTTGCGCCCTTTTGGTGCTACTAGGAGTACGCAAAGGCGAGTTAACCGAAGCACCATGGAGCGAATTCGATCTAGAAGCAAAAATTTGGTACCTGCCTAGCGTACGTAGTAAGTCTGGTGTCGCTATTGATATCCCCTTACCGGACTTAGCCCTTGAGTGGCTACAGGAACTCAAGGTTCGTGCCTTTGGATCTCCTTATGTGTTCCCCAACAGAAGACCAAGCAAAGTGCCCCACATGGGCAAAGACACCCTAAACCGGGCAATAGCTAAACTGTTTGGTAGAGAGCCTGGTAAAGCGGTACAACCTAAAAACAAGATGGGAGATCTTGAGTACTTCACTGTGCACGACTTACGGCGTACTTGCAGGAGCTTATTGGCCGCGATAGGTGTTCCTAGCCATGCGGCTGAGCGATGCCTGAACCATAAGCTTAAGGGCGTAGAGGGGATTTATAACCGGCATGATTATTTTGATGAAAGACGAGAAGCGCTGCTCCTTTTGGCTGGAAAACTTAAACGAATTGTATAAACGTACTGCTTCTAATAGTTCAGCCCTCTAGGACTGGACTGCCTAGCAAACCCTAGCCGATTCACCCAAACCTTTTTGGTTAACCTTTCGCTGCTATGCCATCTGCCTTTTTTATGCTCTGAGAGGCTAAGCAGTTCACTGCGCCCTGAAACTATAACCAACGCCTCGTTTCACGAAGCGTTGGTCTACATCGCTCACACTTAAGTAAACTGGCTACAACAGGTAGCGATTAACTCGGAAAGTTAAGCACCCCAGCCTCTGGAATATCAAACATCTCGCAAATCCCTTTGCCCATCGCAATTTGTTTAAACCACTGCTCTTCTTTTTTCAAATGCTCCAAGGCCAGTTTTAATACAGATTCACTCCACGCTAAAGGCACCACAACCACGCCATCGTCATCACCCAATACCAGGTCGCCCTGACTCACTGGCACATCCCCTACCGCTATAGTGCCGCCATAGGTTCCCCCAAACTGCAGATGTGGCCCCCTTGGCGTAACAGCACGACAAAAACACGGCACGCTCGAAGCATGAATGTCCGCCACGTCGCGGATTGCACCATCTATCACTAAGCCACCAATCTGTTTATACTCAGCAGCGGCGTGCCCCAGCCCCCCCCAGATAGCAACATTTTTAGCCCCACCAGCAGAAACCACTAATACTTCCCCTGGTCGGGATTCCTCTAAGGCGGCATGAATCACTCCGCCATCACCAACCATCGCCACCACAGTACGAGCTTGGCCACAAATACGGCTACCAAACTTAATACTCTTAATATCAGCATGAACCGCCTGAGTACGATTCATGCAATCACTTGCTACCGTCGTAGGTACCGTACGCCATAACTGCATTTCTTCGTCGTCTATTACTCGGAAATCATTTTTAATTTTTTGATATGCCACAACCTGCTCCTTTAGCCTTGTTTACACCACTGAGGATTAACGTTATTACGCAGTTCCCCGTCCTCTAACCATGCTTTCAAGATCTGTGCAGAGAATGTACGCATATCTTGATAACCAGCCTCTGAATAAAATGCAGCGTGCGGAGTCACAATCAATCGCTCTTTGATCCAAGCCTCTTGGTTGGCCCAAGCCTGTAACAGACGGTCTGGGTCAACAGGCGGTTCTTGTGGAATCACATCCACACCCGCAGCAGCCAGATGATTGCTATGCAAAGCGTCATACAAAGCATCAAAATCAATGAGCCCACCACGTGCAATATTGAGTAAGATCGCGCCCTGCTTCATTGCCGCAAAAGCGCTCTTATCCATGATATTTTTAGTTTCTGCATTCAGTGGGGTATGCAAACTCACAATGTCAGACCGCTGCAAAAGCTCCTCTAGGGTCCTAACTCGCTCAAAGCCTAGTGCTAAATCCACACCCTCAGACAAGTAAGGGTCAAAGAAAACCACCTTCATATCAAATGCTGCCGCCCGTCTCGCTACCGCAGTGCCTATACGCCCTAAGCCTACCGCGCCAAACGTGGCACCTCGAATACGTCGTACAACTGGGGCTCCTTCTGCAACAAAGCCTTCCACTAAATTGTCACGCAGACGCTGCTGATAGCCCCCTACACCCCGCACCAAGGACAGCAGTAGTGCCAACGCGTGATCTGCAACTTCGGTAGTTCCATAATTCGGCACATTAGAAACTGGGATTCCTTTTTTCGCGCACGCCTCTACATCTACGTTGTCAAACCCTACCCCTACTCTCACGATGAGCTTGCACTTATCCAGCTTTTCGACCACATCAGCAGTAATTTTCATGCGATGCCAAATCAAAACTGCTTCACAATTTCTCCATTCTTCCTCGGGAATTAACTGGTTATCAATTTCATGAAAAACCTTGAACTCTATCCCTGGTCCTGCCGTTTCCTTTTCTATGCTTAAGTCATCAAAATGCACATCGGGCACTAATACAGTAGTTTTTTTCATCCTCAACCTCATCCACAGTAAGTAATACTTAAAGAACTTTTTCCAGAAAGTCCTGAAGTCGTGCCGCTTTAGGCCTAGAGAACAACTCGGCAGGAGCCCCCTCTTCTACAATGACTCCGCCATCCGTGAAATACACTTTGCTCGCCACTTCTCTCGCAAACCCCATTTCATGCGTAACCAAGACGCAGGTCATTCCTTCTTCTGCCAAGTCACCAATAACAGACAGCACTTCACGCACCATCTCTGGGTCCAATGCCGCAGTTACCTCATCAAAAAGGATAATTTCCGGCTGCATAGCTAAGGCTCTCGCAATGGCTATACGTTGCTGTTGCCCACCAGAAAGCTGTGCTGGGTAGGCATCCCCCTTACCCTGCATATGCACTTTTTCTAATAGTTGATAGGCCCGCTGTGTCACAGTTTCTTTGTTCTGCTTGAGTACTTGTATGGGTGCCATCGTGATGTTCTCAAGCACAGTACGATGCGGAAACAGGTTGTACTGCTGAAACACCATCGCCACTTTTTGGCGTAGTTGGACTAGCTCAGCTTCACTTTGCAAATCCGTCACTGAAAACCCGCCTACTTTGATCTCTCCTTGATCCGCAGGGACCAAGCCATTCATGCAACGCAAAAGTGTTGATTTTCCAGAACCTGATGGCCCGATAATGCACGCCACTTCCCCTTTGCCTACACTCATGGAAACGCCATTTAAAACCTTGATGTTTCCAAACTGTTTGTGCACATTTTTAATGTCTATAATTGGTCGTGAAGATGCACTACTCATGCCAGAGACTCCCTTATCCTATGCTCACACCAACGACTTAACGTAGCGATTGGAAAACAATACAAAAAGAACCAGAACAACACGTACAAATACAATGCCGTCGCAAGATAATCGCCATCTGCTGCGGTAATCAGCTTCACGACAGCCAGCACATCGTTGGTTCCCGTTACTACCATTAAGCTGCTACCTATAAAGAGCATGGCATAGAGGTTCATGACATTCGGAATCATCCGTGGAATAGCCTGAGGGATGATTACGTAACGTAAAACTTGAAGAGGCTTGTATCCTAATGCCCTAGCAGACTCCCACTGCCCTGTATGTATGGTTTCTATGGAGCCACGTAATACCTCGGCCATATTGGCCATTACAGGCAAGGACAAACCTAGAACTGCTTTCACAAACGGAGAAAAGGTGAAGGTGGTGTTTCCTATCGTGATATAAAACGGCAATAAGTAAAGCATCGCGTATAGCAACACTAGCCACGGCGAATTACGGAAAACGTTCATCACAATAGTCGCGACACTGCGCACTATCACATTGCTAGAAATCATTGCGATCCCAAGCACAACACCAGCAACAATCGCTATAAACATAGCCACAATGCTGACAGCGATATTCGTCAAAAATCCCCCAGTATCTGCAGCCGATCCTAGTAATAGGCGTGGACTATAGTGAAACAATGCCTTCATGATGCTGACTGTGCGCTCTTCATAAACAACAAAAACAGCAAGAAACAGCACCGCCCCCACTCCTAAGACCCCACTTAGGAAAATCCAAATATATTGACTGTTATTCTTCATTTTCCGTACCCATACATACGAAAACGCTTCTCAAGCAAATGGGCGCCGAATACCGTCAATGAAACAATACCGAGATACAAGGCAAGCACTACAACCATGACCTCAAAGTTCATGAAGGTTTCCAGTGATATTTGATTGGCATAAAACATAATGTCTCCTACAGCCACGAGCGAAGCTTGCGACGATGTTTTCACCAAACTCACCATATTGTTTGTCATGTGTGGCGCACATAACCGCATCCCTATAGGTAGCTCTACTTGAGTGAATATCTGCGTCCGCTTATAGCCCAGACTTACTGCGGCCTCTATAGTGGTACGCGGCACAGCCTCAAGACCTGAACGTATGATTTCAATCGCTAGGGCCCCGTTATAGAGCGCCAAAGAGATCACCACACACACAAAACCATTAAACAGAGGGACGCCTGGACTGGTGCTAGTTGCTCCAATCGTCAACCCAAGCTCTGGCAAGGTGAAATACAAAATAAACAGCTGAACTAAAGGAGGAGTATTGCGAAACAACTCCACTAAAATCGTGGTTATGCTGTAAAGAAGGGGCACCCTATAACGCAGGATAAATGCCCCCACTACACCAATAACTAGCATGAAGAAAATTCCCCATGCAGAGAGGCTCAAGGTCGTTAGAATTCCACGCCATAACCACTGCAGATACAAAGGATCCGCAAACCAGCCAAAGGATAAACTCATTGGAATAGCCTAGAAGTTACTTACTCAACAAAATGCCTTGTAACGGTATGGACTAGGCCAAACTACTCACGCCCAGCACGTTTAAGCACATGCTCCGTCTGTCCCATGTTGTAAGTAATTTCAGCATCCGCTAATACCCCCTCAGCCTCTGCCGCCCTGATGCCAGCATTTACCTGTTCAAGAAAGCGCGTTTCATTTTTCCGCACTCCTCCGGCAATGGGTATATATTCAAGCGTTGGCAAAGCGATCTTGTATTTATCTTTCCAGCCATCCTCTGTGACTTTCTGCTGCATAATCGGCCCATCAAAACCTATAGCCTCACAGCGCCCAGCTTCAAAAGACTTATAAATTTCAGGCGTACCGGTATAGAGCAGCATCTCTGCGCCATAAGTTTGCTCAAGGATACGGTTGTATAAATTTCCTTGGCTACCACACACCTTGCGCCCTTTAAGGTCCTCCCAAGCGCTAATAGGCGTATTTTGTGGCGTCACTAGCACCAACCCCGCCATCATGTAAAACTCATCGGTAAAGTCAATTACCCTAGCGCGCCCCTCATTAACCCCTAGCGTCGCTAAAATCAAATCTATACGACCTGCATTCAGCAACTCTATTCTGTTTGACGCTACTACTGGCACCAACTCAACGGCCTCCTCGCTGCCAAACATGTGTTTGGCAATTCCCTTGGCCAAGTCGATCTCAAACCCTTTTAGCTCACCATCGCTATCTAACCAGCCAAATGGTTTGTAATCATTCTTTATGCCAACAATTAACTTACCCCGCTTCGTCACCACATCAAGCTGATCCGCATGAGCCACCATCCCCCAGCTCATGCCAACCATCACTGCGGCTGCTAAACCTGTTTTCATGACTGTTCTACGTATCTTCATGAGTTGTCTCCGCATTTTTTAATTTATAGTGATTTCATTATTACCAACTAACTTCATGAGTACAATTGATATTATCGAAGGATTGGATTCCAAAAGGTTATGGAGAAATCATGTGGCAACTTAGACAGTTGGAAGCGTTTCATGCAGTAATGACCACGGGAAGCATGACTCGAGCAGCACAAGGGCTTCACGTCACCCAGCCTGCAGTTAGCAAGCTAATATCGATGCTGGAGGAGGCCTGTGGGTTTAAGCTATTTGTACGCAATGGTAATCAGCTCAGTGCTACCGAAGAAGCAAGACTCTTACACGCAGAAGTCTCCAGAGCCTTAATTGGCACTCAGGATATACAGCGCAAAGCACAAGAAATCAAAGACAAACGTGTAGGTACTTTGCGTTTAGCAGCCTTTCCGGCTCTCGCCACTCGCACCCTACCCACCATCGTTTCAGGCTTTTGTCAGAACCGCCCTGGAATTAGAGTGTTGCTCACAGGACGTAGCTCCATGTTTATGGTTGACTGGCTAACAGCTCATCGTGTGGATCTCGCCATTAGCGTACTAAAAGTGGATGAGTCGGCATTCCATAACAAGCGTTTATTACGCATGGAAGCCCTGTGTATCATGCCTAAAGGGCACCCACTGGAAAAATTTGATGTCATTACTCCTAGCTTAATTAGCCAGTATGACTTTATTGCCTTAAGCAATGAAGATAAGTCTCAGCTCTTGGTGGACCAATTCTTTGCTGCAGAAGACGTCAGTCCTAAGATACGTATCAACACACAACTATCGGAGTCAGCCTGCCAATTAGTGGCTGACGGGATGGGCATTGCTTTGGTGGATCCATTGAGCACCCTAGGTTTTAGATCCGAGAACATTGTTACGCGTCCTATTAGTCCACGCTTTTACTTTGACATTTGGTTACTCACCTCAACAGCTAGACCAGCCTCTATGATCACACAGGAGTTCATGGCGTTTTTCTCTACTGAACTCATCAAGCTACTAGAAAAAAACAATTTCAGTTTTCAATTGGCAGAGTAGTCAGAACGCTATACGTTTGAGCCACCTTGAAGCTCCCCGGGATTTGTAGAGGCTTCAACATCTGATTGCCCCTTCAGGCTATCGACGTTATGCCGCACAACAGCGCAATCCAGAACTGCTCTGCAACCGCTCCAGGCGTGATGCCTTTCTGATGCCCGAGATTCACCGGGTTTGGGAGCAAAACATGAAGGTTTATGGTGCTGACAAGGTCTGGCGTCAGCTTCACCGCGAGCGACAAGCGGTAGCACGCTGCACGGTCGAGCGATTAATGCGACGTCTTGGTATCCATGGCGCCCGACGCGGGAAGACGGTGCGCACCACTATCTCCGACACTGCGGCTCCGTGCCCGCAGGACCATGTCAATCGCCAATTCAAGGCCGAGCGGCCCAATCAGCTGTGGGTGTCGGATTTTACCTATGTATCGACCAGGCAAGGTTGGCTGTATGTGGCCTTCGTCATCGACGTATTTGCCCGCCGGATTGTCGGCTAGCGCGTCAGCAGTTCCATGCATACCGACTTCGTGCTCGATGCCTTGGAGCAGGCGCTGTATGCCACCTTTGTCGTTAAGCTCCACCTTAGAGACTGCTGCCGCCAAACTATTGGTCACATATAAATGATCACCCGCAGCATTCACGACTAAACCAAAGTTACTTTCGTCGGTATAAATGGTGCCTTTTACATCTAGAGTGATAGGGTCCAACTTATAAATAACCCCTCCTCGTACAGCTGGTACCCCATTAAGACAACCATGAACGCCCTCTAGGCACAGGATAAGCAGAGAAACAACTGTCTCCTGCGGTAGGTTATTTATAGCGTTCACAACCAAGCAGCATTCGTATACGCGCTTACTATATATAAATGAGAATAATTGTTATTATTAAAAATAACAATTATTCTCTTCCGTGATCACACTTCCACCATGCCCTCAACTCCTAGTGTCTCTGACCTAAGCCGCTTAACCCACTCACTTTGTCTACGCAGAAATGCTATATTTGCGTTTCTTGCACAGCCTTAAGTATGCGTGACGACTTTATAGAGCAAGCCTATTTGAAGCTACGTCTACCGCTGTTCCGGTTTTTAAAACGTAGATTAGGTAATGAAGCCGATGCGGAAGATGTCACTCAAGAGTCTTTTGCTCGCTGGTCGGCCTCTAAAACTGAAACCCTGCCAGATAACGCAAAAGCCTACGTCACAAAAATTGCTGTCAACATCGTGCGAGAAACCGGGCTGAAACGTGCGCAAGCTCCTGTGCTACTCTCTCTTTCAGATGAAGCATCTGAAGAGCAGTATGCTACTGCGCCCAGTAACTCATGCCCACAAATGCATGCGGAAAACACTCAATTGCTTAGTCGAATAGAACAGGCGCTACAAGAGCTGCCCGCTCGTCAGCGCGAAGCATTTTCTCTACACCGATTCGATCACCTAACCTACGAACAAATCGCAATAAAATTGAACATATCCCGTGCATTAGTCAGCCGATATATATCAAGAACAGTGGCCTATTGCCGATTACGGATCGAGCACTCCCCTGAGCAAGCCATGTCCATGCTTCCCACCAAAGGCACAGACAATGACGCATGATTCTTCCGTAGCAGAGTTCTACGATGCCGCTTCAGAGTGGTTCGCTCGCCAACAAGATAAAGAGCAATGGTCTGATCACGATCAGCAGTCCTTTGAACAATGGCTACATGCTGACTCACGTCATCAACAAGCGTACGAAGAAATTACTCAAACGTGGCAACTGTTTGAGTATGTGCCGCGCCCAGAACCACTGACAACACCGGATACTCAACAAGCCAAGCCTCAACAACCTCACACATTTGTCTATCAACGCCAAAACACAGGTTTTGGACAACGCCTGCGTCAGTGGTGTGCAAACCTGCTACTGCCCGTACGGACTACAGCAGGTGCAGCCCTCTCGCTAACGATCATACTTGGTGTGGCAGGCTACTATTGGTACTGCTGTGTGCCAGAGTTTAGTGAGTCCATACAAACCGCTCGTGCAGAACAACGTGAAGTCACCCTACCTGATGGCACGGTCGTAACGGTGAACACTGACAGTAGCTTACGTGTGCAGTTTTACCCGCAAAAACGTGAAGTGCACTTACTGCAAGGTGAAGCCTACTTTGCAGTGGCCCCCCAGGGAGACCACAGCTTTATTGTGAAAGCAGCAAATACTGAAATACGCGTAGTCGGTACCGCCTTTAATGTACGTGCCGCACCTTCTAACACGTACATCGCCGTCAACGAAGGGGTTGTGCAAGTCAGCAGCCTTGATCACACCACGACGCTGCGGGCCGGCCATTCGTTAACCATCAATCTTCAAACTGGTCAGCAATACCCCTCCACCCTCCCTCCAGAACTGGCAGGCTCGTGGAAATCAGGTCAACTCAGTTTCAAGAACACGGCTCTGTATGAAGTGATTGAGGCGCTACAACCCTATACCGATAAGCCTATAACACTGGCGAACCCACAATTAGGTCACTACAAGGTTTCAGGTTTTGCTAACACCAATAACCCCATCGGCTTTCTGAATGCGCTCACTCAACTCCTACCTGTGAACGTTCTAGAAACCGAACAAAACGCCTATATGGTCACACCAAAATAACATATAGTTACAAATAAATAGCGTATCACTGTAGCCTGTTTTCGCTAGAACCACTCTTTATATATATGACCTACTTTTTTGGTCATCAGTGCCGATGGCGTCTACATCACGCCATTAACACTGCTCACTACCTATAGAGAATATATAAATGGCTGTCATCTCCACTATCTCTTCCTGTATGTAGCGCTAGTTCATACAGACGCATTTGTGCGTTTACTCGTTGCGTAAACGCCTGCCTGTCTTGGCTAGCGCCATACAAAAAATAAGAAGCTTCGCCCTACGCGGCGTTCCTATGTCGTTCATTTTGATAGTAGAGATCACATGAAGTCATTTCATTTGTGGCGTGCCGCCGTCAGCACAGCCACGGCTCCTGCCCAAGCGTTGCTAGGCAATAGACAGACCTTCACCACTACCCTGGTAGCCAGTGCGCTGTATGCCATAGCTGCTATGCAGCCTGCCTTCGCACAAGAAAGCCAACATGCCTTTGCCATTCCGGCCCAAACATTGTCCAGTGCGCTGCAAGCATTCTCACAGCAATCAGGCAGCCAATTACTGTTTCCGGACAGCATTGTGGAGGGTAAACAATCTACTGCTGTCACAGGGACATATACAGCCTATACCGCGTTAGAAAAAATACTGGCTGGCTCCAATATTCAGATCGTGCCTTCTGGCAATAACATTTACACCCTACGTGGCAACAGCTCTGACGCTGAGAGTGCGGCCACCACATTGGGGGTAGTAACAGTCACAGGTACTAAGCATGCGATGCCAGCAGCCTATGCTGGCGGTCAAATTGCCTCAGGAAGTCGCCTAGGCTTACTGGGCAATAAGGACGTGATGGACACTCCTTTTAGCACCACCAGCTTTACCTCTGAATACATTGAAAACCAACAAGCCACATCTGTCGCTGAAGTATTGCGTAATGATCCTGCTGTACGTAGCGTCTTTCCACAAGGCGGCGTAGGCGAGCACACCTATGTACGAGGCTTCTGGACGCAAAGCCATGAACTGGCATGGAATGGCTTGTTTGGTTTAGTACCGCATAACCGCACGTCAACAGAACTGCTAGACAGGGTAGAAATCATTAAAGGTCCAGGTGCCCTATTAACCGGCATGTCTATTAGTGGCTCTGTAGGTGGCGTCATTAACCTCGTCCCTAAACGTGCCACCGATGACCCTATTACACGCTTTACAGCCACCTTAAAATCCGACAGCAATGTAGGTGGACACATAGACCTAGGCCGACGCTTTGGTGAAGATCAAAGTTTTGGTATACGCATCAATGCCGTTAAAGCACATGGCGACTTAGATATAGATGGTCAAAAGGAAGACCGCACACTGGGTTCCGTTGCACTGGACTACCAAGGTGAGCGACTGCGTGCCTCACTAGATTTATATGACATACGCGAAAAACAACGTGGTGGCGCCCCTTTGCTCACCAGCTTCGCCTCTTCCGACATCCCACGCCCACCTGACCCCACGCTTAACCAGCTATCCAATGCCTACAGTAACTCATCCAGCAAAGCGATCATTGGCTCTGTTGAGTATGATCCCAATGATCAATGGACTGCTTTTATTATGGGCGGCACCAAACGTCAAAAAGGCTCTGGGTACTTAAATAACGCCTTTGGTCAACGCGCCCAACCCAATGGGGATTTCACCGCACTGGGCATGGCGATCAATAACTATTTTGATGTGAATGCTGTAGATCTCGGGATACGGGGTAATTTCTCTACAGGCTCAATTCAACACAATGTGGTGCTGAGTGCCAATGCCATCGCGCAAAAATCGGGTGCGGTAGCTGCCTCTAAAGCCTGGCAATCTAATTTATACAACCCTGCAACGCCTTTAGATGTGCCCGAACCAGACATCTACAAAACGGGGGAGACCACCTTAAGCAGCGTGGCTCTAGCAGATACGCTTTCTGCCTTAGATGATCGTGTGCTGTTGACCTTAGGTATGCGTTTACAACGCGTTCAGCAAAAAGGCTTTAATGCCTCTGGGCAAGTAACAGATCGCTACGACGAAAATGCCTTAACCCCAGCTATAGCAGTGGTCGTAAAACCATGGGAAGCCCCTATTTCCCTCTACGCTAACTACATAGAGGGCTTGTCTCAAGGCGGTACAGTGTCCGATGCGTCGGCCGCCAACTATGGGGAGATGTTTGCCCCCTACAAAACCAAACAATACGAAGTAGGCTTGAAGTGGGATACCGACACTCTACTCAACACGTTAAGCTTTTTTCAGATTGCTAAGCCTAGCCTGATTAAAAATGCTGCCACCAACAGCTACAACCCTGATGGCGAACAACGCAACCGTGGTATTGAATGGGCGATTGCGGGTGAACTCCACCCTAGACTGCGTATTTTAGGCGGTGTGGTCTACACCGATGCGGTTGCCACCAAATCCAATGGCGGCTTACTAAACGGTAAGAAAGCCATAGGTGTACCTCGTTGGAACTCTACCCTAGGCCTGGAATGGGATACACCATGGGTCAATAACCTGACGCTGTCTGCCTCAGCACTGTACTCAGGCTCTCAGTGGGTAGACGTACAAAACACGCAAAAAATCCCCAGTTGGACACGCCTAGACTTGGGCTTGCGATACGTCACCAAAATTGCCAGCAACAAAGTTACGTTCAGGGCCAACGTGATTAACGCTACTGACAAACGCTATTGGTCTAGCGTCTGGAATGGTTCTGCCTCTATTGGTGCACCTAGAAGCTTCAGGCTATCTATGCAAATAGACTTCTAATCACTAGCCATGAAGCACACCTCTTTCTTTGTGCGACGCTGGACATCACTACGAGAGCAACTACCGTTGCTCTCTAGGATTCTTGCCGCCACAGTGGGCTGCTATATATTGGCAGCCCTCTTCTCCGCCGCCACGTTGGCGCTGCCCATTGCTCCGTCCGAGGCGGTGCTGTGGGGCGCACAACTCAGCTTTCTCGTTTGGGGGATTGCTGTGCTTGGCGTTTTTCTCGCACGCACCGCTACGCGTGCGTGGGTTTTCTTAGTGCTCAGTAGTCTGTTATGTTTAAGCGCCATTTTATGGCACTACTTAAATGGTAGTGCCATATGACCACCACCGTAAAAACTGCTAAACGCGCCCCTGCCAATAAACCGCAAGGTGTACGTCAAATCATGTCCAATGTGCACATTTGGACAGGTTTGCTGGCCGGCTGGATTCTCTACGCTATTTTCCTCACCGGAACAGTCTCGTATTTCAGGGATGAAATCTCGGCCTATATGCGTCCAGAGTTGCAGATTGACTCTGCGATTCCTGCCCCCATAATCAGTCAACGTATAGTTGATACTATTTTTGAGGAAGCACCCAATGCACCGTTAGCCTTGCTAACACTGCCCACCGACCGCAACCCACTTGCCAGTGCTTTCTGGCGTAATCCACCTACTGCAGCCCCCGGCTCTCCTGCCTTTGGACGTGTCATTTTTGACCCTGAAACCGGCCAACGACTTGCTATTCGTGATACCGAGGGTGGAGATTTCTTTTTTGGTTTTCACTTTAATCTGCATTACATGTCACCCTTATGGGGACGCTGGATAGCAGGTATCTGTGCCATGTTCATGCTGGTGGCCATCATCAGCGGCGTCATTACACATAAGAAAATTTTTATAGACTTCTTTACCTTCAGATGGGGCAAGGGGCAGCGTTCGTGGCTAGATACCCATAACGCTTTATCGGTAATAGGACTACCGTTTCACTTCATGATTACGTGGAGTGGGCTCATCACCTTAATGCTGCTCTACATGCCTTGGGGTATGCAACAACTCCCTTCAATGTCTGACCGCGCAGCGATCAACAGTGAAATGCGTTTCTTCCTACCTATGGGCGAAGCCTCAGGTACACCCGCCACCTTAGTGCCTATTAGTCAACTGGTGCAGCAAGCCGAAGAACGCTGGGGGCCCAATACTGTGGGTGCAGTACAAGTCAACCTTGTCAATGACAGTAATGCTCGCGTAGCCGTTGCAAGACAGCAATCTCAACGAATTTCCATCACCCCTCAATACTTGTTATTTGATGGTACGAATGGAGAGCTGTTATTCGCCAAAGAGTCCTCCGGCGTGGCAGCCACCACCCAAGGGGTGCTCTATGGCTTACACCTAGGACGTTTTGCCGACATTGTGACGCGTTGGTTTTACTTCTTGGTCAGTCTAGCAGGCACCGCTATGGTAGGCACTGGCTTAGTGCTCTGGACGGTTAAACGTCGTACCAAACTTCCTAATCCTACTCGCCCCTATTTTGGTTTTGCACTGGTAGAGCGGCTCAACATTGCTAGTATTGCTGGGCTATCCATCGCCATGACAGCATTTCTGTGGCTTAACCGCTTATTGCCTCTAGACATGGCGCAACGGGCTAGCTGGGAAGTACATGGCTTTTTTATCACGTGGCTACTCACACTGGTATGGGCTTGCATACGACCTGCTAAACGCGCATGGGTAGAACTGCTGTACACCGCAACCCTACTGCTAGTCTTGCTGCCAGTGCTCAACTTCTTTATTACCGATAAGCACTTGTTACACAGCATCACAACAGGAGATTGGTTGTTCTTCTGGTTTGACATCAGCCTCTGGCTATTGGCTGTGTTGCACGGCTATTTAGCATGGCGTGTCACGCATCACCGCAGCAAGCATAAAGCGGTGCCACCACCCAAAAAACCTACTCCCCGCCCCAGCACAGCAACCACATCAGTAGAGACCAGCACACCCACCGCTCATTTGCCGCAAGGAGAACCCTCATGAGCCCCGCCAGTAATGATGTGCTTGCACACTGCCTGATTTTTCTACCTGCACTGTTGGGCTTTGCCTGCCTCGCCTTTTCGCTCTATAGGCATCAAATGGATGTCTTTGACAAAGAGTTTTCATCCCCCACCCTGCTTACCTTACGTGTACTGGGGTGGTTGTTATTGCTCGTAAGCCTAGCGGTAGCCATCAGCACCATGGGGCTAGGTTTTGGCTTTGTTGCCTACAGTGGCCATACCAGCTTTGCGGCGGGTCTTATTTTTCTGAGCCTAGTCGTATTGGGCCGTATTCAAAATTCTCGCTAGTTCTTCGTTGAATTTTTCGATATTTATCAAGGAGTCTCCTGTGAAACGTACCTTCTTCAAACTCAACACTGTGTTATGCGCCGTACTTATTCTAAGTGCCTGCAACACATTAGAAAGCAGTCAGAACACCTCCTCAGCGTCTACAGCCGTTACTGCCCCCTCAGCTCAGCGTGCCACCCCTGATGTTCAACGCGTAGAACTAGCACAGGGCCTGTATCAGTTGGCTTACAGCCCACGTCACAACACACTCTACGTCGCATCTGCAGGCAGTTTTGAGGAAGGCTCTGCACCCAGCACCATCTTTCTGTTAGACCCCGCCACGTTAGCTGTTAAGGGGGAAATCCTACTAGAGCGCAAAGGTTTCTCACTCACCTTAGACGATGAAGCCAATCGCCTTTATGTAGGTAATGCCGTAGACAGCTCCATTACCGTCATAGAGACCGCCAACAACAAAGTGCTCACAACTGTGCAGTTAGCTGAGAAAATTATGCGCAAAGCGCCTGATGGCACCGAGCGAGAGTTCTATACGCATTACCCCCGAGAGCTAGTGCTGGACAAAAAAAATCAGCGTATTTTCGCTCCTGGCTTATGGTTCCAAGACAGTGTGCTGTATGTAGTTAACCTCAACACGCTAACTGTAGAAAAAACTATTCCTGGTTTTGGCTTTGTAGCAAGGGGAGCTGCGCTGGATGAAAACAGCAACAAGCTACATGTATCCAACTTCCAGGGCCAAGTGATCACTGTAGACACCGCAACGCTTAACGTTACGAAAACGGCTGAAGTGCAAGCAGATCAACTTATTAACCTAGCTTTTAACGCACAAAGCAAGCGACTACTTGCCACCGATGTAGGCGACGAACGCACTGATGGTATGCGTAAAAATGCCGGTAAATTAGTGGACTACACACCCAGAGGTGCTGGAAATCGCGTTGTGGTCATTAACCCTGAAACCGGTAACGTAGAACAAAGCATCGCTACCGGCAAAGAGCCTTTGGATCTGTTGGTTGATGAACAGCGCCAACGCTTATATGTCACCAACCGCGGCGAGGGAACCCTAACCGTATATAACAGCACTGACAATACACTGCTGCAAACCATCGCCCTGCCTGCTCACCCCAATAGCTTGGCACTCAACCCTGCCACGGGCGACCTGTATGTCACCATCAAAAACGAGGCAGACACACCTGAAGGCGCTAAAGAAAGCGTAGTACGCATTCGTTTCTAAGCACTTTCACAGTGAAAAGGCCTTACTGTATGACACAGTGCGGCCTTTTTCGTGAGTAATGATAAACAGCTAGGCAACAACCACTACCTAACTCTACATGCTCATTAGTACATCCATGTCGCCGTCAAACCAAACACTCGACCAGGCGCTACCTGAGCAAAGTTCCCTAATGCGCCATAAGAAAAACCGTAAGTGCGGTATTTTCTATCAGTCAGGTTATGAATATACGCGGCTAGTTCTACGTTATCGCTCACGTTCCATGCTACCGACGTGTCAATCAAGGTATAGCCTTCTTGTTTCAGCGTATTGGCACTATCAAAATACATTGAACCCGTACGACGCACCGCCACTTGTGGGCGCAAGCTAGTATTGCCCACGCGCACGTTGCCTTTCGCCGCAATCGTCAGCCCGTGGCTAGGCGTGAAAGGTACGCGATTGTTCTCGCAGCCCGTGCAGGTGTTCGCCACGTACTTCACAAACTTGGCATCGTTAATAAAGCCTGAGGCTGCCAACGTTAAGGACTGTGACACATCCCACTCAGCATTAAACTCCAAACCGGTAGAACGTGTTTTACCGACGTTTTTCAGTGTTTGGTACCCCATCTGGCTATCACCATACAACTGTGTATCTTTGCTGTTCACACGGTACGCCGCCACACTGAAACGTACATCGTCAGTGGTATAACGAGTGCCGATTTCGTAGCTCGTAGAACGCTCCCTACCAAAGCCCTCAGTATCTGCCATGCTGGTAGGTGCCAAGTTATAGCCGGCTGGTTTATAGCCTTGCGCCACGTTCACATAACCACGCCACGCATCGGTAAATTGATACCCTGCCGCCACATTCGTCAGCCATGTGTTTTCGTGGATGGATTTATCCCCGCGCACAGGCACACCGCCCATGTGGCCACCAAAGTCCGTTTTAGCCGAGTCACGCGACAAGCGTAAACCACCCGTCAAATCTAGCTTAGGTGTCACATGCCATGTCACGTTACCGTAGGCCGCTAAGGACTCACTTTCATTTCTAGAATTACTTTCCAGATACGGCATGTAGTTAGGCACTACCATGTCAATTTTGTACTGGCGTGCTTGCTTCACTTTTTGTCTGTATAAGCCAAATACCCCATCCCAGTTACGACTATGCAGGGTACCGGCCTCTTGCGGGCGTGTTGATAGGCGCAACTCTTGTACGTCTTGACGCCACTGTTCAGGCTGCCAAGAGTACTGCATGGCAAAGGGATACTCACGTTCTAAGCGCAAATGCTGCGTGTTCAGAATGACATTTAGCTGCCAATCGTCCCATTGATATTGGCCCGACCCTGTTAAGGAGTTCACACAACGGCGCTGGTATACCTCGCGATAGGCTTCTGGCAGATCCGACCAGGCAAAGGCGGTTCTATCGTCAATATTATCGTAGGGCGTGTACACATCGTGCGCCCCTTTAGCGCAATCACGACCACCCGCAATACTCATTTCCCAAGGGCTACCGGTAGGCGCCAACCTAAGCTTAAAGGTACCCGCCTCGGCTTGCGTACGGCCCAGTTTATTGCCTAACACATCGCTTTCTAGCCAGTACGGCGTTTGTGCTTTCAACAACGACACCGAACCATACAGCAGATCCTCCACTAAGGGGCCTGATACACTGCCTTGTACCTGATAACCATGACGATTAGACAACCCCGTTTTCAGTTGTGCCTGAAAGTCGTTATCCGGTTGGCGCGTCACGATGTTTAACACTCCACCCTGAGCGCTTTTACCATACAAGGTGCCTTGCGGGCCTTTTAGCAGCTCTACACGCTCTACATCTACCAACGACTGCAACGCGGCTACCGGTAATTGCGGTACACCATCCACATACACGGTTAATGCCGGGTTATAAAAATCTTGTGCCGAGGTCACACCACGAATAGTCACTTGCGGAAAGAGTGGCGAACCACTGTAAGACATCTGCAAATCGGGAAAGACTCTGCCCAAATCCACCGTATCGTTCACCTGTGCATCGTCTAACGCATAGCGCTCTACGGCGCTGGCGGCGCCATTTAGTTTTTCGAGTTTTTCGCCTTGCTTTGAGGCCGAAATCACAATAGCAGAAAGCGACTGAACTTCTGTGTCAGTGTGATCGTTTTCAGCCGCATAGGCCACGTGTGCCGACAGCAATGCCACGCTTAGGCAGCCCAACTTAAAGGATGGAATCTTAGGATTCATGATGAATTAATACCCTGATTACTGAATAATTATCGTGCTGTGGTCTGCCCACCATGCCAATGCTTCACGCTTTCTGAGGCCTGCCACATACAGGCATACTCCCCTTGTTGGCTCAACAACTCGGCATGCGTGCCCTGTTCCGTCACGCGCCCCTCACGAATAACCAGAATCTGATCTGCCCCTACTATGGTGGAAAGCCTATGCGCGATCACAATCACGGTGCGCTCTTTCACCAATGCATCAATGGCTCTTTGCACCGCCACTTCGCTCTCGGTATCAAGCGCTGCCGTAGGTTCATCCAAAATCACAATAGGGGCATTTTTAAGCATGGCACGTGCAATGCTGATACGCTGGCGTTCGCCACCCGATAGGCGGCTACCTATATCCCCAACAACAGTGCTATAACCTTGCGGTAAACGGCTAATGAAGTCATGACAATGCGCGGCGCGTGCCGCTTGTTCTACCTCGGCATCGGAGGCCTCGGGTTTGGCCATACGTATATTCGCCAATACCGTATCGTCAAACAGATACACATCCTGAAAGACAACAGAAATCAACGCATTTAATGTCTCTGTGTCTATAGAACGTAGGTCTACACCCCCTATAGTCACCTGCCCTACCTGTGGGTCCGCATGGCGCATAAGTAAGCGCGTCAAGGTGCTTTTTCCGCCACCGGATGGGCCTACCAACGCCGTTACGCTACGTGCCCCAAAACGTGCTGAGACCCCTTTTACAGCGGGCGTAGTGCTACCAGCGTACCCAAATTCCACATCCGTAAACTGCACGTCGTAGAGGTGAGGCTCTGCCAGTGGCTGTTGCTGTGCCAACGGTTGTGTTTGCATCAACGCCGTAATTTTATTCAGCGATGCCTCCACCATATCCAGCATTTTGGTGCTTAAGATAAATACGCCCAAGGGCTCGCCAAAACGCACCACCAACACCATTAATGCAGCAAAGGTAGCACTGTCTACTTGGCCTTGCGTCACCAACCATGCACCGATGAATACCACCATTACAATGGCAACTTCCATTATGGCGGACAACATTAAGTTGGGTTTCGCCCCTTTCTTCTGGCCTATGGTTTGAACCGCCTCTACGTAGCTAAAACTGTCCTGCAACTGCTGGTGCTTTTCGCCCGTGCAACATGCTGCACGCAGTACAGCTAAGCCTTGGGTGTATTCCAAAATATCGGCACTCACGCGCTCATTCGCCTCGGCCAAGAGTCGCATGCCCCTGCCATAAGCGGGACGTCGCCAGCGATACAAAGGAATCAACAACGGAAATACACAGAGCAACACCAGCCCTATCTGCCACTGCACACCCAACACCACCACCGCCACCACCAGAGGCGTGATCAAGGCATTCGCCATGATGTTGGCAACCGTCAGCAAATAACTCAAGTTTTCATCCACCCCGCCTAATAAGGTGGCATTAATCTCTCCTGCCCGTTTGTCTTGCAACTTTTCTAGAGGGATACGGCGCAATTGCTCACCTAAAGCGGTTCGCAGTTCATGCGTGTTTTGCACCATGTCACCACGGTAATCGAACCCCATTGCCCACCATCGTAGTGCCATGCTGAGCAACATCAACAGCGTTAACGCCACCAACCACGGCCACGCTGATGCCCAGCTTGGACTAGGTAGCAACGCTTGGAAAAGCGGCAATACACAAGCCAGCGCCACACCCTGCACGGCAGCCGATGCTGCCAGCCCCCATAAACTGGCACGCAAACGCGGCGCTCTACTGCGGGCGCTACGCATGAGTTGTTGCCACGTTTCGCGTAAAGACGTCACCGTTGCGGTACGTGATGTAGAGTGGCTCATCGCGCACCTCCTGTGAATGCCCAGTGTTGCGCTTGCTCGTAGTGCTGCCACAAGTTGGCATACGCACCCTGTTTTACTAACAATGACTCATGCGAGCCACGCTCTACTAAACGCCCCTGCTCAAATACCAGTATCTGGTCGGCATGACGAATGGTAGTTAAGCGATGCGCCACCATGACCACCGTTTTGCCACACATCAGGTTAGCTAGGGCAGCAATCAAGGCCGCCTCATTTTCAGGATCTGCAAACGCCGTCGCTTCGTCTAACACCAAAATGGGGCGGTTCTGCAAAATAGCGCGCGCAATGGTAATACGCTGGCGCTGACCACCGGATAAGAAGGTGCCGCGCTCGCCAGTGGGTGTGTCATACCCTTGCGCTAAACTCATAATAAATTCATGCGCCTGCGCCGCTTTGGCCGCTGCAACAATGTCGTCCATGCTGGCCTCGGGCATACCTAACGCAATGTTCTCGGCAATGCTGCCCGCAAACAAAAACGTGTCCTGAAACACAAAGGCCACCTGCTGCATTAAGGTCTGTGGCGACATGTCTCGCACATCCACGCCACCAATCTGAATGCTGCCCGATGTCACATCCCAAAAACGTAGTATTAAGCGGGCGGCGGTTGTTTTCCCCGCGCCACTGGCCCCTACTAGGGCGGTCACACTACCTGGTAGTGCCTCAAAGCTCACCTGGTCTAGCACCACAGCCTCGTTTTTCCCGTAGCTAAAGCTCACGTTCTCAAAGCGTAGACTGGCTTCAGCAGGGAAGGCACTGTCTACATCACTCACGACGGGCAACGCCGGTTCCGCCAATATGTCTTGGATACGCTGAATGCTGATCTGCGTTTTCGCCACCAAATGCTTCAGTGACATCAGTGGCAGTAAAGATTCCGCCATGCCAGTACCGACCAACAGGACGGCTATCCATGTCGCTGCATCCAGCTGTTCTTTGCTAACTAACCATGCTCCTAGCCACAACAACACCGCCAAGGTAGGCAGTGGGCTAAGAATAATCTGCGATAGTCTAGAAGAGGTACCTGCTCTTTTGTACCAACGTGTGACCACATCGCGGTACACCTCTAAGGCTCGCTGATACCGCCCAAAAGTGGCGGTTCCACTATCAAAGGTACGTACCACCGGCATCGCCTGCACGTACTCCACGACGGCAGCACCCACACTTTCTGTTGCCTCGTTATAGCGGCGCATCATCTCGTCACCACCACGCCACGCCAAGGCCACAGCGGCCACCCCTATCAGCAATACCGCCGTTGCCGCCAACGCCAATGGCCAATCCAACACAAACAACAACACAAACGTCAGTATTGGGGAAATATAGGCCCGCGCATACAGGGGAGACGAATCAGCCACAAAGACATGTAATGCCTTCACATCCTCCATCATGACTTTAGCTAACGCCCCTGCCCCCATGTTCTGCACATACCCTAGCGACACCGCTGCTAAATGCGTCGCCAATTGGGTACGCAACACCGTTTCTAGCCTAAATGCCGCAAAGTGCGATTGATTAAACGCGGTCAGCCGCAACACTAAGGCTGCGACGGTGAGCAGTAACGCCATCGCGAGTGGCCACCACGGGTACTGCGTGTTGTCTAGCAATAACGCCTGCATCGCCCATGCCAACGCTACCGCCACCCCCAATGCTGCTGCGGCGCTGACCCCGGCCAACAGCATAGAAAACCGTATCTGCCCACGAACGGGCTGCATAATGGCCCACGCGTTAGCCGAACTGCGATGAGATTCATTAGACATATCGCCCCCTTAGCCCTGCACCGCATCGACGACTACACGACTGTTTGCTTTTTGATCTTGCTGGCGCACCATCACCGTACCAATCAAGGTCAGAGCAGCCGCCAACCCAAAGCATGTGGCATAACCAAAATGCTGTGATAACCAACCCGCTAGTACACCAGCCATACCCGCCAATAGCGCATCACCGCTTTGGAACATGGTGAAATCCACCCCTGCCTGTAAGGGCGAGGCTAGACTCATCAAGGTGGAATACAGCGCCACCCACAACACGCCCATCACCACAAACATCACCACCACCAGCCACGTCACTACCGATAGCGATGCCGTCGGCGCTGCAATAGCCAACAAGGCCAACACACACGCTTTCAGCCCTACGGTTATCCAGACGGCACGCCCCCCTGGTACAAAACGTACAAAAAAGCCCCCTGCTACCGCACCGCCCAACCCAGCACCAATGTAGAGCGAACCAAACAACCACCCTACTTGATCTAGGTCCATGCCTTTATCCAACAAGAAAGGTCCAAACATCCCTAAGCTCAGCCGTATACCCACACTGGATACCAACAACATCAACAAGCCCAAGCGCACTTCTGGCCTACGTAGTGCGTACCACAAACTAGGCTGATGGTTGGTCTCTACATGCGACTTCCTAGCCGGTTCTTTGGTCATCACCATAGGCATAGTCAACAGCACAATCACTAGTCCAGTTGCCATTAAGGCGACTTCCCAGCCCCACCAACGCACCAATAATAAAAACCCACCCGAACCCAACATCGCCCCTAGGTAAGCACCACCCACTTGTATGCTGTTCCCCCAGCCTCTACGTCCTTCGGACAACTGGTCCACCACAAAACCATCGCAGGCAATATCTGCGGTTGCGGCCACTAAGGCGGCCACCAATAAGGCCCCCAGAATCCACCCTATGTGCGACACCAGCGACAATTGCTCAAACCAGCACACCACGCCAATCACAAACAAAATAAAGGCCATCAGCCATTGCCCTAGCAGCACAATCTTTCTAGAACGTCGCTCTGCTACACCTTGTGGTAAACGCCAGCGTTCTATGTACGGCGCCCATAAAAAACGTACGCCCCAGGGCAACCACAACAACGCTGTCAACCCCGCAATTTCTAGCGATGCGC
The DNA here is from genome assembly GCA_052103955.1 of Paenalcaligenes sp. Classification (GTDB taxonomy): domain Bacteria; phylum Pseudomonadota; class Gammaproteobacteria; order Burkholderiales; family Burkholderiaceae_B; genus Paenalcaligenes. The sequence goes on from JBQELO010000009.1 coordinate 105,903, forward strand.
CCTCGTTACGCAACAACGTAGGCAATGCTTGCGTAATCAGGACCGTAATAATGGATTGGGTCACGTAAATGCCTGCCACAGCCAGTAATAACTGGCGTAAACCTAAGCGAGCTGCACTATCAGGCAAAGTGGTAGCCATCAGAACTAAACCTTTGAGTAAAAAATGTCGCTGTGAGCGCATATGCTACGCACACACACCACAGAAAAACGATGATAACAATTGACAATCATTATCAATATCATTTAGCCATATAATAAGAGTGTAAGCATGAGCGATAGCGCCGTGAAAGGCTCATGCTTTACGGACAAAACATGTCAAATACGGAATATTTGTATGAATGGGCTATCTGCTGAGCTGCCACCTGCCATCGTTTCTCACAATCCCGCCAAAATGGTTGAAAGCAAACTGGATGGCGTCCCGGATACGTGGCGTCAAACCATGCTGCTTGAGCGCCCTAACGAGGGCATCAACATTTGCAGCATGTACGGTAGCCCTGACCGCAACTGGGCCTTCCAATCAGAAACGGAGGCGGCACTGTCCATGAGCTTTTTAGTAAATGGACGTATAGAAGCAGCGATTGAAGATGGCGTCGATGTGCGCCTAGAAAATGAGCAGGTGATGCTGATGGCCTCTAACCAACCCATTAGCGGCTGGGATGTGTTCTTGGCAAATGACGACTTTAAGCTCGTCAACATACACATCACCGCTCAGGCTTTGCTGGGCCTTACAGGCATCAGCATAAACGATTTACTACAGCACATGCGCGCAGCAAGGCTGGATATGCCTCATCTGGATGTCTGCATGAGTACGTTGCCACTGAACAGCAGTCTGCGACGTATTGCCGCTGAAATTGTGCACGCCCAGCACCGTTATGCTGGCTCGCCACTCAGCAAGCTCTTTCTCTGTGCCAAAGCGGCCGAAGCATTAACCACCATCGTCAGCCATGGTATCAACCAACATGGCAATATAGGCAGCGTACGAGCACTGCCTACCGACAGACCTAAGGTGGTACGTGCCAAAGCATTATTAGAAAATGCCTATACTGAGAACTGGAATGTAGAGGCCTTAGCGAAAGCCGTGGGCTTAAATGAAAAACGTCTACAAGCGGGCTTTCAAGCCTTATTTGGCTGCTCGGTGCACGAGTGTTTAACCCGTATACGGTTAGATGTGGCGCTCGCCATGCTAGCGCATGGTTTTTCTGTCACTCACACCGCACAAAGCGTGGGTTTTTCCACGAGTAGCCACTTCAGCAAAACCTTTAGCCAGCACATAGGTGTGCCGCCTAAACGCTGGGCTAAAGAGTGGCACTTGTCAGAAAATGCACACTAACGCTGGCCGTTTAGCCCCCCCCACGTTACATCAACACGCCATCTAAGGGTTTATAGACACTGGTACGTCCTCATCACCAAGCCCATACGACACAGACAACGAGTTTTACACTCGAAAACCATAACTCCCATTGAACATCGCCCAAAAAAAGAATATAGAATGACGCCTACCCAGGTCAATGAGAGTATATTCGCAGAATATTGAATGACTTCAATCAGCGCCCATAAAGCTCAACAAACCCAATAAATACAAGCACTTCAAGATTTACCTCACTCCACGGAACTCAACAGTTACCCACCACTATCAACACTACACTGGTGGGTACATTGGTGGGTATACTAGGGTTTTTCCATGTAGTAGTGGTGGGTACTTTTGGAGTGCTTTATGGCCAGCCTTACCAGCAAAACAGTTAGTGCAAAAATCAAGGGAGCGCCTGGCCGCTATGCCGATGGTGGAGGCCTTTATCTCGTAGTCCCTAAAGCAGGACGTTCATATTGGATGCTACGCTTCACATCCAACGGAAAACGTAAAGAAATGACGCTAGGCAAAGTGGATGACCTCTCCCTTGCCGATGCCAGAACAGAAGCTGCGCTAAAGATGAAGCAGCACCGTGAGGGTCTTGATCCGCTTATAGAGAAAAAAAGAGCCATATACGGCCCTATGGATACCGTAGATGATCTATTTACTGACTGGCATGAAGGCAACATAAAACGCCTTAAACACCACCACACCCCCTTTCGGGTCTACACCAAAGACATCGCCCCCGTGATCGGACAAATGCAGCCAACAGCCGTCACAGGGCGAGACATTAGGCAAATCCTACGCAACATAACAGAAAGCAATAGGCCCACTATTGCTAACGACGCCCTGCTCTACTGCAAGCAACTGTTTAACCATGCCATCAAGCTGGATATCATCACTCACAACCCTGCTAGTGCTTTCGATGTAGTGGATGCCGGGGGCGTAGAAAACAGCAGAGACAGAGCCTTAACACTAGAAGAACTCTCTTTCGTGTTTAAAAAATTCAGAGAAGAGATAGACAGCTTCACACGCGATAACTACTTAGCTTGCGCCCTTTTGATGCTACTAGGGGTACGCAAGGGCGAGTTAACTGAGGCACGCTGGAGTGAGTTCGACCTAGATGCAAAGGTTTGGTACCTACCTAACGAACGCAGTAAGTCTGGTGCCGCTATTGATATCCCCTTACCGGACTTAGCCCTTCAGTGGCTACAGGAGCTCAAAGTTCGTGCCTTTGGCTCTCCTTATGTCTTCCCCAACAGAAGACCAAGCAAAGCACCCCATATGGGTAAAGACACCTTAAACCGGGCGATAGCGAAATTGTTTGGCAAAGAGCCAGGTAAGGCTGTACAGCCCGAAAATAAGATGGGGGATCTGGAGTACTTCACCGTACACGACTTACGGCGTACATGCAGGAGCTTATTGGCTGCTATAGGCGTGCCTAGTCATGTAGCTGAGCGATGCTTGAACCATAAGCTTAAAGGCGTAGAGGGGATTTATAATCGGCATGATTATTTTGATGAAAGGCGTGAGGCCCTAGTACAGCTTGCTGTGACGCTCAAACGTCTGCTGTGATATCGTTTCAATCGATACTATGCAACTTAGAATCCCATGCCACAAGGCATGTCTATTCCCATGTTCAAAACCTGTCTGTTTTGGTGGAGCAATGCGCGAGACCAGCTATGCCGACGACCTGCTTGAACGTGTGCTTCTATCGTGAACGACACTATTCACATAAAGTCAGGGGTTGGCTACTATTCGATGCTCGCGTGTATGCTTGGCTCACACGACCACGACGTAGAATGGCTCTGACTTTCCATAGAGGCGATTCTCCCTTTTACCGATCAGAAAGGCCTCCACTAGATGTACCCCACGGTAGAATAGCTCCTCGCGACGTGAGAAACCCGTGTCGCTAGGGTAGAAATCACCCCGTAGCACATTAGCATCGTATGCACTCGATTGTTGATTCACAAATAATATCGATAACTACCAGCAACTTATAAAAACCAAAACGAACAATGCCATAAGTGGACATGGGGAATGTGGCTGACGCTCGCGACACTTGGCATCGATGACGGATATCATCGATAAAGCGATCGTTCGCTGATCATCTCATGCTTTTTAGAAGTACCAGTTCATTCCGGTGCCGCGTCTTTAGGTTGATCTGAGCTTTCTAAGTCACTCACTATCTTCTCAAATTCAGCCCGCAGCTCGGACGCCATGACCTCAAACGAATCCAGCTTTTCAATGCGCTTCTTCATATCCTCAACCCGACGGCGATCGACGCGCGATCTCTCACTTAATCGATTGTAGAGTAATTCGCTTATCTGAATATCGAAATCGATCAAGCCAGCCTTGGATGCCACATTGACCCACTCCGAAGCGGCTTCGCCGGCATGCTCAGCCGCTTTGTCTATACCTATGCCTATCAACATGCGGGCGATAGCATCGCAATTTTTTGAAAAGGTTAGCCAACGCATTGCATCCTCACTCGTTGAGCACTCAGAGCTTGGGAACATACGCCTGTAGAATAGATGCTCGCCCTCAGGGTTAAGCAATCGCAAGGTTTCAATGATTGGAACCAAGTCTTGAAACGGCTTGGAGGCACCAGTCAGCGAAGCACGGTGTGCCCAAAGCTCCAGAATGGCGGTGGCGCAACGCTCCTTAGCGGCGTTACTTGTGGCAGGGTCTACCGTTTCGCACTCAGCAATTAGCTCCGCGATGTGGTGCGCCATCCACTGCGATAGGAGATCGTCATCGTCGGCCTTTAGAGCGGCGACGAGCTTGCGGCCTAGGCTTAAGATCGGATCGGACACTGACGGGCTCTTTGCCTTCTTCGAAGAGGATAATTTGCGTGGTTGATCTGGCATCGCGCACCTCGCTTTCTCGTAAACTGTCATATCGCGAATAAGCCCTCCGTCGTTCTGCTCTCACCTCTACAACAAGGCTCATGTTTGTCTCCTTTAGGAGGCTATCAATAAGAGAGGGGTGAGCTATTACTCGCCGTCCGTGGTCGTGTCGCCCATCCTCATCTGGTGATCCTTCGCTCCAAATCTCGGACACGCACGCCACTGTACCATCCAACTGCCAAGTTCGTCCGGTTGCGTCTGCTTCCAAGCCCAACAGAGCGACAATATTTTCAGACGGTGCAAGTGTGCGATGCCCAACATCAGCTGCCCACCCATCAAACTTATCGAGTCCTTCTTCATCACGACCAAGTTCAAAAATCCATCCTCTGAGGATGTAGTTTCCGTTTGAAATGTCGCTCTCTTGCTCGTCAGAATAAGGAAGCCGGTGGTCATATCGGTCTTCATGGCTCTGCAATGCACGGACGAGAGCAGGAGCGGTGTCCTTCGAAACGAGCGCACTTCTGACAGATATTTTCTGCTGCCTTCGGCTGGCACAGACTGCCCATCTCCCTGACGTCACAACCCTTCCATTCGGGAGAAGGGAAAAGCCATCCACTTTTTCGTCGTCCAACGACGATGGCCAATCTTCGTCCTTTATCGCCGGTAGGGAAACACATTCTGTCGGAGAAGTGTCACGACGATCCGCTAACCAGAGTCCATCGCTTCGTGTAAGGCCTTGCGAACGCAACCAGCGCCGAAACGTGCGCCAATCATCGTCTGGCTCTTGGAGGTCTTCATGTAACGGGTGCTCGTCGAGGAGTTTCCCTGCCAACGTCATTGTCGCGTGGTAAGACAGATAAAATTGAAGATCATCGACGGCGCTAGCCTCTCCTCGAATACGCCTAGCCTTGTCTCTGAAATATTCCCTCGTTGCGCGGACGTCCTTGTTATAACCCCCGTCGTCATCGAGGCCCCAATCATCTCTGATTATCTTTTCTGCCTCAATTTTCATCTCTGTGTCTGAGATTGCAAAGGCTCTGCCCAGCGGGCTCAAAAAGTATTTTGGAAAATCAAGGCCAAAGTGAAAGCGATATTCATCCCATTTTCGTTCAATTGAGCGCCCCTTGCGGATTCTGTCAAAACCTTTGGAGTCAACAACCGGAAACTTGGACTTATTTACTGCTGATAGCGCATCGACTTGTCCCTTTTCTAGCAATATTTTTTTACTTTTGTGCAGGGTTAACAGAGCCTCGGCGGCAAATGAGCGAATTAGTACGTGCCGATTATTTGGAGACGTTTGGTCCAGAAGATAGTTTTTGCAGCGAGCGATGGTCGCCGGACTTTCCTGAGCTGCTCTTGCAAGGCTGATCGCAAGCCACTGCATGGCATGAAGATCGTAGAAGCGAAGTTCTGCGTCGACAAATGGCCCGGCCGATTTCTGGCTAGCAAACTTCATTAGATGGTCAATGACGACCGTGCGGTCGAGCGAGGCCAGCATTCGTATGGAGTGAGCTGCGTTCCACCTTCTTTCTGCCTCCGGCGACCCAAGCGCTACCCAAAGGTAGCCAGCTACCGAAGCCTCGACGGTTGATGGAGGGACGAGCTCAATCGACCAAGGGCCATCCCCATCCGATACTTCATATAGCGGCTCCAACAGGTTGAGGGCGAAGCTAAGAGCTTCTCTTGCCTGTTCAACGGACAGGAGTGCTGCGAGTACCCCTACAAGTTGAAATAGGTCGTTTGCTCCCGAAGGCACCGTTGTCTGACCAATCGCATCGACGGCTTCTGCCAGAAGCTCTTGCACGGTGAGGCCGCTCGTTTCGCTTGCGAGCTCATGCGGAAGAGGCTGATAGTAGCGGCTCGCACTGATGCTGAAGCACTCTAAGCGATAAACCTGCTTAACAAGTGCCTGAATAGCTGGTGCAACAGAGACACGAGACTTCCAGCTCGTTGGAATTACACCCAACAGCCCCCTAAGCTCATAGCGCCCGACTGTCCCGGAGCGAGCTAGTACATCAAGGAAATTAGCTTCTGAGCCTGCCTTCAGCCTACCGATTGCGGCGTCATAAAACCGACTTGAATCAAATCCTCTATCCAGCTTCTTATATCGAGCGAAGGCGCCATTCATCCCAAAGGGATCTAGTAGATCTGTTTCGTTGAAAACCGCGGCCCAGTTGATTGCCTGCTTTCCTGTTGAATGGGTTGTCCCGTTTCGTTGCCCCAGTTCCTCAGAGCGAGTGGTCGCCTCGATCATTCCATACGCGATGGTCGAAGGAAGCTCCAATGCGTCCAGAGTTTTTCCTATTTTCCGCCAATCTGAGGCCCCTCCCCCACTAAAACGTGCATAACGGAGAAATGCTGTAGCTATCGAAGTTCGCTCCGCTTTACCGTCAGCGCCATTGAGTGCAGCGTTGAGAACTGCAGGTAAGTTCCACCAACCTCTCATCGGCAACAAACAAAGCGAAGCAATCGGGTCTAGATGCCCACTATCCCGCAATGCTTCGACAAGCTCTGGAAGAATGCGAAATTCATTTCCAAAATTTCTATCCAGCCAACGACTGACAATCGCTGGCCCGGATCGGTGGGAAAGCCCTGTGAGTGCCTCAACGGTGTGGCTCCAAGGAAAATGTTTATCCCGTGCAACGTATTCGTATGTGAGCTCAGCAGCTCGCGCGAACTGGTAAGCCCTTTCTGGATCATCCATCGGTACCGCCGCGCTGGCACTTGCGAGATGAAGAATTGCCTCCCAACGATGGAGATTCTCGGAGCCAATGCGGCTCGCCACAACGATAGCCTCATTGAAATATTGTCGGGCTTCCGCTTCGCTTGATGTCAGCACGGAGCGGCATACCGAAATTAGGGCATCGGCCTTGCTATCTGCCTCCTCTCGCTCGCCCGCGCCGAGCTTGTAGGCCTCTGCCGCGATGTCTAACGCAAAGCTGTGCAGCCCTAACGATGCCGCCCGCCTCGCAATTGCGGTTAGTGTAGGGGTAAAGAGCGGATGTTTAAGTTTTTTGCGCCAAGTATCGAATTTCAACCACTCTGCCTCCGGGGCAGCGACAGCAACGAGAATTTGGCTCCAAATATGCGCGATCTCATCGCCAGTTGTGGAATATTTTTCGTACGATTGAGCCTCAGCCTGATTGGCTCCATCCCGGGCCTGATCGATGGCTGCCGAAAGGACGGCTGGAGCGACTGTCCTGAGCAGCACCACCACCCACAAATCATGCCACGGCAACAATGCACCAATGTCACGCTTGTATCGTTCAGCGTCAGAGCCATAACCTCCATGCTTGCTCTTTAAGGCCTTCTTAATTTCCGGCTCTGCAGGTTCGGTGAGGTTAACCGAACGTCCACGCAGTTTTGCTCGCAGTGAGTACGCACGTAGATACGCAAGGCGTCGATCATGTCCGTCAGAAAAGCGAGTAGCCAATCCTCTGGGAGCCTGTTTTGGTAGATATCGGTCAAGCACTCTCGCCAAGTCTCGTCTAGAAGCAGTGCGAAGCCTGACTGCTGCAGCGATTAACTCAGAGACTGCAATCAGGCGCGTGTCCTCTCCACGCCAGTCGCCCGGTGCTTCTAATTTTACGTGTTTGCTTACAAGTAAGGCCGTCGCTCGTTGGACTGCTTCTCGGGGCGGAACGCGACCAATTGCACTAAGCTCCATAGTGATGGCTAGGATGAGGCCCAAATCATTGCCGGCTTCATGCGCTAGTTCGTCAAGATCCGTGAACCTACCTGCGTCGACCAGTCTGCGAGCTAGAAGGCGCCCAACACGGAAGGATACCTCTCTTGGCACCCATCGTCTCAACTGCTGGGCGCACATGGCAGCACCGTGAAGGTTTAGTTCGGCAAACTGCAATGCCGCAATGTCTTCGTCGTCTATCGAGGTCCGATCCAAATGATCTCCCTCTCGGCCCTTTCGCGAGCGGCTCCAATGCCCCACCCACTCGTAAGCGAACCTAAGTCGTGAGCGAGCATCTCCGAGGAGTTGCGGACTGCTTGATAACAAAGCGGCTTCGTAGGCATGCTCAGACCCTGTCCATGAACCGCCAGTGATCAGCCGCCGCGAGACCTGCTCAAGAACTTGATTGGGTTCGAGAAAACGAGCGGCGAGATCGGTATTCCGGCTTAACAAATTTTGCTGGCGTTCGTCCGTTGCTGCTTCGCCACCAGCTTTCATCGCCAACTTGATGGCTTCAAAATAGCGCTTGCTTCTTAGTGCGGCCTTGAGAGCAAATTGCAATCGTTGAAGCTCGACATCTCGTTTCGCAATTGCGCTTCCTTGAGGAAGTGCCTCACTGGTAAGTGCCAGTGCTACGAGTTCGTCAAACAAACCTGCTTCCAACATCAAAGCAGGAAGCACGGCAGCTGCGTAAGCGCTCTCAACAGCGAGAGGTTTTAGTCGGGAAATGAAGGCGTTCAGTTCACTTCCAGATGGTCTAAAGCGCTCCCTGAACCAAGTTTCGGTTGGCTCATCCCTAAACTGAACTGCATCTTCGCGAACAATCAAAGGCCGTTGCAAATCATTTGCAATGCTGCGGACAAGCTCAACGCGGACACCGGCCGTGGTCGCGACGATTTCGAGTGGCACAAATGGTCGCAATGTCGCGAGTGCGGCGCATACAAGGTCGATTTTCTGCTGCTCGCATGCAGAAAAATCCCGCGCTTTTGCTACTGCCTTCTCCAGCAATTCCTTGATCGTGTCTTCTACCGTGCGGGGAGTTGGCCCGAGCTGGGCTAGAACCTCTTTGATGGTATTTCCTACGGCTAGCGCGGTGCTTTGTACGCGAGGATTGTGGGAGGTCAAACGGTGGAATTCCCGCACATCAGCAGACGTAGCATCGGGAAAATGGGCACGTAATTTTGCTGCGGTTTCCGACTCTGAAAACGGCAGCAAGGTTATCAGCGCCACCTCAGGGGGGGGTGCGAGGCTTTCCACCCGATAAGGGCGAGCAGTAAGCACCAAGCGGACGTTGGCAGGTAGTTTCTCACGCAAGAGCAGGCGCGGAAAACTGGGCCCATCAGAAGCCTCTTGAGAGGCAGCTTCAGCATTATCTGCGGCATCAATGACGATGAGTAGTAAGCCATCGCCGCTATTGGTTAGCTGATCAGCGGTTTGGCGAATGCGACTTACAAAGGCGCGAACATAAGCGCTATCATCAGCCTTATTTGACGGAAGGAGCGGATCACAAAGTCCCGCTGATGCCATCTCGTTAACGATTTGTACGAGGCCATCTCGAGGCCTATGACGATACTCACTTGCGCTCCTGTACCCGCCATTCCCAAAACAATCATAGACGAAGCCAAAGCTGCCGAAGGGTAGCTGCTCGGGAAGCGTCGTGGCTGTGATTGACTTGCCTACACCGCCTTCGGCTTGGATTATTATCGGGTGCGCAGAAGCGACAATCTCCGCCACGATCAATGACAGTTGTTCTCGCAGCACGATTAGCGGGGGCGTCTCTATAAGCGAGGGTGCAGGAAAAAAGCTGTGTTCTCGTGCGCCTATTGAATCCAGAACGTCTTGGCGTCTGATTTGCGGATTACGCTCAAACTCTGTCGTAGCCTTCCGAGCAACTAGGTCTTTGAGCTGGAGCGGGGCATCCTTGTCGCTGTCGGGGAGGTATGTTCCGAGGCCCTGTTCCAGCAGGGAACGTTGTGTGAGAAAGTCGGGAACGCTTGGTATAAGCTTAACAAGCTTCGCGAAGCCTTGAAGCACCGATCCCTTTAGCGATAGCTTTTCCCGAAAATACTTAGAACGCTCACTTTCTTGGCCTTCCGCTAGGTCGGAGAGGGCATCAAATACCGTTGCCGCAATAGGCCTATTTGTCTCGAACTCGAAACGAAAGCGCTTGCTGACATCATCCGCCCCATAGGCTCTTACGAGCTTTTCGTAGCGTGCCGAGAAGCCTACAAGGGTCTTCGTCAGGCCGCTATCCGTCCATTCTTTGGCTGGGTAAAGTGTCGAATGCTTGAATTGGCGATAGCAGATTTGGGATGCCGAACCCGGGTCGGTACTTCCATAGTAAAGCGCTAGGTCAATAACATTCAGTCCATCGGTTATTTCCTCATCGGGCGAGGTTCCTTCTATCGTAACTGCTACCAGGGAGGTTCCTAGCTGTAGAAGTTCAAGGCACAAACGCGCGGCGCGTAGATAATGAAATTGATCGCCATCCCTACTGTGTCTTACAAGATCCGCTTGTGCCATGACTTAGCACCAAGAAGTTAAGGATGGGAGCATGGCTACAGCTAGTTCGCCTGTATATCGTTTCTCAATCAACCTGACAGACACCGATGCCCCCTAAAATTATAACCTGAGTGATGTCGCTTACCTTTGATAATTAGGCAACGGAGCAGCCGCCTTCAAACGTAGATACATTATATCCGAACGATCGGCCAACTGCAGATCGCTTCGCCATAACCCATCGTTCCGGTTTCCCCGCATTTCCGACTTTGACGGCTCCAAGCGCTGGCTGCAAGATGGGTCCCCTTTCAGGGAGTCGAACAACGACCCTGCGTGGCAATGATGGAGATAGCCGCTACATAAACATAAGTCTCAGCTCTTGGCGACACGGTCCCCGCCGCGCAGAGCCCTTCGATATTGCTTAAACTCAAGCCACGGTGCGCTCTTCCCGCTCGCCGCTTCTTCACAGATGGCATGACACGCGGGCTACTGAAACACGTCGAGCTGCAAGTCCAGATCCTTGTTCTCTGCGGAGCACCATTCGTAACTGATTCGCTGTTTCATTTACACGATCGGGATGTTAAAAATTGACGAGAATATTAACTCGAGATTTTTGTTTCCGAGGTCTCGTATATCATTTTTTAGCTTGTTCGCCCCCAATTACCAACCTAAAAACTACTTCCGCCTAATATCTAGGTATGCCATTTCAATGATCTTTTCAAGTGTCTTTTGCAGACTGAATCCATAGTGTCGAGGCAAAGCATCTAACCTCTCTTTAGACTCTCTTCTTATATGAGAGTTTACAGCCCTGACATCATCCGATCTACGTAGCTGCCTCTGCCTCCATGCCTTAGAAATATTCGTCCTAAACAGAGTAAGTTCAGATGGACTGCATTTCCAAGTCTGTAGAGCAGCGTAAAAAGCCATTACTTGCTCTAACTCATTATGCGGTTCTAGCCAAAATAATAAAGGTATTGGGGCAACATCATCGCCAAGGGGAGCTTCTTGAGCCTCAGCTTTATTAATGAGTTCGATCTTACTCTCATGGAATTTTAGTAAATAATCCCAAGCCCACTGGCATGCGTCATCATTGCCTGGCTTAAGCCACGGAAGAGGCTTTACTCTTTTTTGAGCATCTACATAATCTCTCTCCAAGAGAGAAAGATTATGGGCTTTTCCATTAATGTCGGAAGAGTCATCGATTCTAGTAAGCAGCAAATCATACCGAGCCTTGTGATCCTGAGGAGTCACATACTCCGACTCTTCATGCGCGGCCGATAACCCCTTACGAAGCAGGGATATATTCAACTTTGGTGCCATCAACAAAAAAAAGAACAGACAAGCCCTCTCATCTTTACTCAACCACTCCACCCTTTCTAAGGGCAGCAAGTGTTGTACTCTCAAATCTCTCAAATGGGCACTGGCCATCTTCTGCAGTTCTTTGCTTTGAGGACATCCAGAAAAGTAATCTGATAACTCCTTCCTTAACTCACGATGTGAGCCAACCTCTGATAACTCTCTCTTTTGGCCAGGCAGTTAAGGCCTACCGCATTGCCGCAGGCATGACGCAAGAAGAGCTCGCTGATGAATATTATCGCTATCAGTAAGGCTTTAGGCGTTTTGCCGTCTGAGCTGATGATGGTGCTGGATGTGGTGGTTTCTAAGCCTATCGTTCAAAGAAAACAACAAGAGACGACTTCTTAAAAAACCATAACCTAGTTTATAAAAGATAAAAAACACAGACCACAACATCTCTATACGTCCCCTTTCGATGTCACAAGAGCAAAGGATACCGGACTCTCTTGACCCACCCTAGGTGATTGGCCTTTACTTAATGATGAAACACAACAAACAATAGGTTAGATGACTGAAAGACAGGAGTGGCTGGTGTCTCGTATAAATTTGAAAGTGCCCTTCGCACAGAAAGATCAGGCTAAAGAATTAGGAGCTCGTTGGGATTCGGAACAAAAAACCTGGTACATCCCACCAGGAACTGATCCAACTCAATTCACGCGCTGGATGCCGCAACCCCATACAGCATCAACATTGACCTCTGATGATTACTCTGTGTACACAGTCAGAGCGTCACATTACTTCATTGCCAAATCACATACAGTATGTTGGCGCTGCAAAGAAATGACAGCTGTTTTTGCATTTGCGCTTCCGCCTGAACATGAAATTCATGAATGGGAAGATGACGATACTGACTACTGGTACTCACCTGAGGGTTTCAGTATTCTTTCAATGGTTGATGGCCTAACGGCCTCCGCACTCAACTCTGTACAAAGGTTGACGAAAAACTATCGTATGGCATACAGCAAAAAAGCTGGCGCCCGATATTTTATGAACCATTGTGAACACTGTAATGCCACGCAGGGGGATTTTTACATGCATAATGAACCTGGCGGGGCCTTTTTCCCAACTACTGAATGGGAGGCTCAACGTATCCAACTTTACCCTGTAGATTCTCCTTTTATGGGTAACGGTGATACTGGATTACATTCAGAAGACTATTTCTACGATGTCATGCAAATTCAATCAGCTCTTTAGATAGAAATAACCGGCAAGCAGCCGGTTTTTTTTATTGAGCAGGAGCTCCATCCATATCGCTGTAAGGACATAACTTTGCTTTTTAAATGTTATGTTATAACATAACACTAAATTAACGATGTGTAGGTGCAATGAAACTCACCATCAATCAGCAACGAGTCCTTAAGACATTGCGACAGTCAGACTCACCCTTAAGCGCTTATGCACTACTAGACAAACTGCGGGAACACGGCTTAACGGCCCCAACGCAGGTTTATCGAGCGCTTAAGCGTTTGGAAACTTACGGGCTTGTCCATCGTCTGGAATCCATCAATGCGTATGTAGCCTGTTCACCGTCCAAGGCTTGTCATAAAGGAATGAAAGCCTTTGCTATCTGCGATGAGTGTGGCCATGTTGATGAGCTGATAGATGAAGCCTTGTGTCGATCTGTCGAACGTTGGACAAAAGCTCATGCTTTTGTCTTGCGAAGTTCCACGATTGAACTGCGTGGTAAGTGCGCTAATTGTGTTGAGGTTGGCATCCGCCTGCCTCAACGGATGTCCTAATGACAAAGAGAGCGAGATGATAATTTCTGAAGTAACCCAGGGAGGTCAACCCTCCAGAATTCCTGTGACCGTTTTGTCGGGATTTTTAGGTGCAGGAAAAACGACCCTATTGAACCATATCCTGAACAATCGCGAAGGCCGCCGCGTGGCCGTCATTGTGAACGATATGAGCGAGGTCAATATTGATGCTGCTCTGGTTCGTGACGGCGGTGCCGAGCTATCGCGCACGGATGAAAAGCTGGTGGAAATGAGCAACGGCTGTATTTGCTGCACCTTACGCGAGGACCTGCTGCTGGAGGTCGACCGTCTGGCCAAGGAAGGACGGTTTGATCAGCTGGTGATTGAATCCACTGGCATCTCAGAGCCACTGCCCGTGGCTGAAACCTTTACCTTTGAAGGCGAGGATGGCCGTTGCCTGGGTGAAGTCGCCCGCTTGGACACCATGGTTACGGTGGTGGATGCCTTTAACTTCCTACGTGACTACAGCTCGCAAGACAGCATTCAGTCCCGAGGCGAATCCTTGGGTGAAGAGGATGAGCGCACCGTTGTCGATTTGCTTATTGATCAGATTGAGTTTTGTGACGTAATCGTACTCAACAAGACCGATTTGATCAGTAAGCAAGAACGCGAACGTTTAATGGCGATTTTAAAGAGCCTGAATCCCCGTGCCCGTATTGAAATCGCTGAGTTTGGCCAGGTTGCTTTGGATAAGGTCCTTAACACGGGTTTATTCGATTTTGAAGAAGCCTCAAAGGCACCAGGCTGGCTCCAAGAATTGTGTGGAACACATACCCCCGAGACAGAAGAGTACGGTATTCGTAACTTCGTTTACCACGCACGCCGCCCCTTTCACCCAGAACGTTTTCTGGATCTTATTCAGAGCGAATGGCCGGGTGTGGTTCGCTCTAAAGGTTTTTTCTGGTTAGCTCACTATCCGACTCTGGCCGGTTCTTGGTCTCAGGCCGGTGCCGTGGCGAGGTATCACGTTGCCGGTAACTGGTGGGCATCCATGCCACCAGAGCGTTGGCCACACGATCCTGAAACTCTCGCCTTGATTAAAGAAAAATGGGATGACCGTGTGGGGGATGCTCGTCAAGAGCTGGTCCTTATCGGCATCGATATGGATGAAGCGGCACTGCGATCCCGTTTTGATGCATGCCTGCTCAATGACGTAGAAATGGCGCAAGGCCCAAGCCTTTGGACAAGTTGGTCCAACCCTTTCCCTGATTGGCCGTAATGACCCTACTAGGCCTTTCTACCTCTAATGCGTCGTGGAAAGGCTGTTGCATTGGATGTTGAATATGAATGTTGTACTCCCTGATCCTGCGCTCACCGATATAGACCAACGCTCATTACCCTTATCGTGGGTAGGCATGGAGGGCATTGATTTACCGATCTCATTGTTTGAGCCTATTTATGCTCGGGGACTCCATGCCCATGTCGATGCAGTCGTTGACCTTCCACTCGGCCATGTGAAAGGGATACATATGTCACGACTGTATCGGTTGCTCAATGACTTGGCGACTGAGAACGCTCTATCACCTAGACTGTTACGGCGCACCTTACAAGCAATGATTGAGAGTCAACAAGACTGTGGCACACGCCGTGCACGCTTGCGGCTTGCGTTCAGTCTTCTTATGCAACGCCCTGCTCTCATAACCCCGTCGTTATCTGGCTGGAAGTCTTATCCCGTAGTCATAGAGGCCACCCTATCCGATGGGGTGTTTCTGTGTAGTGCGCAGGTAGAGGTGGGTTATTCCTCCACTTGCCCTTGTTCTGCCGCGCTGAGTCGACAATTGGTCGAACAGGCGTTTTTGCAGGAATTTGGTCAAGAGGTGACGGTCACATCCGACCAGGTGGCTTCTTGGTTACGCCTGCACGCTAGCGCAGGAACTCCACATAGCCAACGCAGCCGCGCCATCGTTCGGGTAGGAATATCCGAAGCACACAAAACCTTTGGTTTGCTGCCTTTGATTAATCAAGTGGAACACGCTGTCGGTACGCCGTTGCAAACAGCCGTGAAGCGCGCCGATGAACAGGCTTTTGCTGCCTTGAATGGCCAAAATCTCATGTTTGTAGAGGATGCTGTACGACGGATAAAGGCCGCACTCGACGATTATCCCGACGCCCATGTCAACGTCCATCATTTAGAAAGCCTGCATCCCCATGATGCCGTTGCTCAGTTTGAAGGAATGCCGCTATGAGTACCTCACCAACCTTGATCCCCGTCACGTTACTAACCGGATTCTTGGGAAGTGGCAAAACCACGGCATTGAATCATTTGTTAGCACAGCCTGAACTATCGGATACCTTGGTCATCATCAACGAATTTGGTGAGATGGCGCTGGACCACTTGTTGGTCGCACACAGCACAGAAAACCTAGTCATGGAAATGAGTAGCGGGTGCTTGTGCTGCACTATTCGTGGTGATCTTGTTACTACCCTACGCGATATCAGTTGGCGTTTTTCACGTAATGGGCAACGTCAGTTCAAACGTGTCCTGATCGAAACGACAGGACTGGCTGATCCTGCCCCTATTGTTCACACGTTGATGACTCACCCTCAGATCGCGTCCCGGTACAGGCTGGATGGGATTGTCGCCACGGTTGATATGGTCACGGGTATGCAAACTCTCGACAAATACCACGAGGCTGTGAAACAAGCCGCGATAGCCGATGCGTTACTGTTAACCAAAATCGATCTCGCCTCCCCCGAGCAACGGGATGCCTTGTTACAGCGGCTCTCTGTCATCAACTCCGCCGCTCCGCGTTGGGACGTGCTTAATGGTGTGATAGAACCCAATAAGGTGCTGGACCTTGGATTGTTCAGTGCAGATGATAAAGCCCCTGATGTTGAGGGCTGGCTTCGTGCCGAGGCGTACGAACCGCCGACACACGACCACACCCACCAGCATGGCCCTGCTCATCATGACCATGACCACGATCACCACCCCGACATCAATCGGCATGATGACCACATACGTGCTTTTTGCTTTAGTGTTGCTGAGCCCATTTCTGAAGAAATGTTGATGGCTTGGCTGGATCTACTGATGGGGTTCGTGGGTGTCAACATTCTGCGTGTCAAAGCCATTTTGAACGTGGAAGGTCATGAACACCCGATTGCTGTCCATGGTGTGCAGCATATTTTTCATCCTCCGGTCACGCTGCCCGCCTGGCCCAATGATGATCGCCGCTCTCGCTTGGTGTTCATCACTAAAGATGTGGGCCAGGATGTCATCGAGCAAACCTTTACGGCGTTGAAACACGCCCTGAGCAGCAATGAAGAGGCTCAACGATGAGCCTAAATCCTTCTATCCAGCTTTACAACACCCTGCTGCGTCGCAAAGCCCCCTTACAAACAGAGCAGCCTGATAGGGTGACGATGTACGTCTGTGGACCAACGGTTTATAACTTCGCGCATATTGGCAATGCACGCCCGGCAGTCGTGTTTGACGTCTTGGCCAGGCTACTCAGACACGATTATCCTCACGTGATTTATGCCCGTAACTTTACGGATGTTGATGACAAGATCAATGCGGCCGCAGCAGAGCAAGGCGTGCCGATTGAGGTCATTACTAACCGGTACATTGCTGCCTACCATGAGGATATGCAAGCCTTAGGGGTGTTAAGCCCCAATGTGGAGCCTCGTGTCACTGATCACATCCCCGCCATTGTTGATCTCATCAGCACCTTGATTGAGCGTGGCCATGCGTATGTCGCGCAGGATCACGTCCTGTTTCATGTACCTTCTTATCCGGCATATGGTCAACTATCCGGCAGACGCACAGAAGATATGTTGGTAGGTGCTCGTATTGAAGTGGCTCCTTACAAGCAAGACCCGATGGACTTTGTGCTTTGGAAGCCCTCTATCCCTGAACAACCGGGATGGGAAAGTCCGTGGGGTCGTGGCCGTCCAGGTTGGCATGTTGAATGTACCGCCATGATTGCCCAGCACCTGGGCCACACGATTGATATTCATGGTGGTGGGCAGGACTTGATTTTTCCTCATCACGAAAATGAAATTGCCCAGGGTACCTGTGCACACGGTGAACAGTACTGCCGCACTTGGGTTCATAACAGTTTTGTGACAGTTGATGGGCTGAAGATGTCTAAATCACTGGGTAATGTGCTGTTGGTTCGGGATTTGCTTGCACAAGGTACTGGTGAAGCGATACGACTCGCATTGCTGTCGACACATTACCGCCGCCCTTTGGATTGGACGAATCAACGGCTTGAGGCTGCCAAACAAACGTTAATGCGCTTTTACTCCAGTTTACTCAAAGCCAAGAACGTCATCGGAGTGTGTCATGCAGAACCGGACCCCGATTTCCTCACCATGCTACGTAATGATCTGAACGTGCCGGCCGCCTTAACGCGCCTGCATATGTTGCGCACCCAACTTGATGAGGCGCACACCGAGTCTGAGCGTGCTCATGCGAAGTCACGTTTACTGGCCTCGGGGAAATTATTAGGCCTACTCCAAGCCCTCCCTGCTCGTGCGTTAGAAGCCCTTGCTCCGATCGCACCAGCAGACGATAAAGCCCAACTAGAAAGAGCTTATACCTTGCTAAATGAGCGCGAACAAGCGCGTGAGCGACGAGATTTCACACAGGCCGATCAACTCCGAGACACCTTGAAAACGCTGGGCTATCACGTCGAAGACGGGCCGACCGGCCCAACCTTGCAGCCAATCCTCGTGGAGTCATGCTCATGAAAGCGCTCTTAACCGCTTGCCTGGTAGGACTCGTACGCGGCTACCAGCTTTTGATCAGTCCTTTACTGGGGCCTCGTTGCCGCTTTTATCCGACTTGCTCCCACTATGCTATTGAGGCACTGCGTACGCACGGTCCTATCAAAGGAGGCTGGTTAACGATTAAGCGAGTTGGCCGGTGCCATCCGTGGCATCCCGGCGGCCATAATCCTGTACCGCCCGCTGTCGGAAGCGAAGAAAAAGAAACACATCATGGAGGAGATCATCGTGCATGACATTTCAACGCAAACTCAAGCGTCAATAACGGACGTCGAGCAGTCCATCATTGAGAGCTTCCAATGTTTGGGCAATTGGATGGCACGCTATGAATACCTGATCGACTTAGGACGATCAATGCCTGCGTTACCCGCTCAGCTGCGCAGTGAGGAAAACCGCCTACATGGCTGCCAGGCACAAGTGTGGCTCGTTTCAAACCAAGTAGGAGATCGCTTGTTCTTCCAGGCAAGCAGTGATTCGGCCATTGTGACTGGGTTGCTCGCACTTTTGCTCAAAGTCTATTCTGGGCGTTTACCCAATGAAATTCTCGCCAATCCCCCCGATTTTCTGCGTGCTATTGAGTTGGACCAGCACCTATCACCTCATCGGGCCAATGGTTTATTTCATATGATCACGCGTATTCGGTCAGACGCTCAACATGCATTGCAAACAGGCGAATCGGAGGGAAATCATGATTCGTAAAAATCCCCGCGGTGACCTACCACAGATCCATTCCAGTGCTTTTGTTGACCCCACTGCCATTTTGTGTGGCCGCATTATCGTC
Source organism: Paenalcaligenes sp. (assembly GCA_052103955.1). Lineage (GTDB taxonomy): Bacteria > Pseudomonadota > Gammaproteobacteria > Burkholderiales > Burkholderiaceae_B > Paenalcaligenes. Next base: position 124,909 of record JBQELO010000009.1, read on the forward strand.
GAAGAAAATGTGTTTATCGGCCCTTATGCTGTTATCCGTGCAGACGAAATGGACGTGAACGGCGATATTGCACCCATTGTGATTGGTGCCCATTCCAATATTCAAGATGGCGTGGTGATTCATTCTAAATCAGGTGCCAGTGTGCGTATAGGACAGCGTACTTCTATTGCCCACCGAGCCATCGTCCACGGGCCATGCGACATCGGCAACGGTGTATTTATTGGCTTTAACAGCGTGCTTTTCAACTGTTCGGTCGCCGAGGGCTGCGTAGTGCGATACAACGCAGTCGTTGACGGCGTTCACTTACCGGCTGGGTTCTACGTGCCCTCGACAGAACGCATCGGACCAGACACAGACCTTTCCACCTTGCCACCTGTTTCAACAGATGCCAGCGAATTCTCTGAAGATGTCGCGCGCACAAATAACGGTCTGATTCTGGGATACAAAGCCATCCAGAATGAATTTTAAGTCAAGGAGTTCTCAATGGTAATGCAAGATCGAGCATTCTTGGCCTCTTACCGAAAACATGCCGAACTGTTGGTTTGTGGTGGTACGGTCGTGACACCCAACGGGATGGAGAAAACAGATATTGCTTGTGCGGAAGGTCGCATTATTGCGCTCGGTGATTTACGCATGAGCTGGAGCGCCGATCACGTACTGGATGTCACCGGCTTGCATGTGCTGCCTGGTGTCATAGACAGTCAAGTGCATTTTCGTGAGCCAGGTCTGCGACACAAAGAGAATCTTGAGGCAGGCACGCGTGGCGCAGTACTCGGTGGCGTCACGACTATTTTCGAGATGCCCAACACTCAGCCCTTAACCCTATCTTTTGCCGATTTACAAGGCAAGCTAGACGCGGCCAACGGCAGAGCTTGGTGCGATTATGCCTTCTACATTGGTGGCTCGACCGTCAATGCGGAAGCCCTCGCTGACCTGGAAACCCTTCCTGGTTGCGCAGGAATTAAGGTTTTTATGGGCAGTTCATTTGGAGACCTGCTGGCGGATGAGGATGAGGTGTTACGACGCATCCTGCGTTCAGGACGACGTCGTATTGCCATACACGCCGAAGATGAGGCTAGGTTGCGTGAGCGTAGATCCATCGTCGAGCAAAGTGGCGATGTAGTGCAACATCCCGTTTGGCGAGATATGGACAGTGCGTTAATAGCGACGCGCCGTATTGTCCGCCTAGCCGAACAAGTCAATCGACGACTGCATATTTTGCATGTGTCTACTGCCGAGGAAATGTTGTTCCTGGCAGGCCATAAGCGTCGTGTGAGCGTTGAGGTCACCCCACATCACCTGACTCTGCATGCCCCTGAGTGTTATCACCGCTTGGGAACACTGGCACAAATGAATCCTCCCATACGCAATGAGCGTCACCAGGCAGCGCTATGGCAAGCGATACGGGAGGGTGTCGTGGATGTGATCGGCAGCGACCATGCTCCTCATACCTTGCTGGAAAAAGCAAAGCCGTACCCCGACTCTCCAAGTGGCATGACTGGAGTTCAAACCCTCTTGCCCATCATGCTGGACCATGTGCAGGCTGGTCGTTTGAGCTTGCAACGCCTGGTGGATCTCACCAGTACAGGCCCGAGCCGAATCTTTGGTATTGAAGGCAAAGGGCGACTGGCGGTCGGGTTTGATGCTGATCTGAGCATCGTGGATCTCCAGGCACGCCGAACTATTCATAACGACTGGATTGCCAGCGTTTCTGGTTGGTCACCCTATGACGGCCTGTCTGTGACGGGCTGGCCTATTCACACCATTGTTCGGGGGCATTGCGTAGTGCTCGACGAAACCCTAACCGGTCGACCACTCGGCACAGCGGCACGGTTCTTGGAATCAAGCTAATCAACGCAACAAGGAGAGGATGATGAAAGACTCGACCGAGTTAAAAGCATATGGACTGCGGGTGACCGTGCCACGTGTACAGATCCTTGAGATTTTTCAGGATTCCTCTGTGCGGCACTTGACTGCAGATGACGTTTACCGTCAGCTAATCAAGCAAGGCAGCGAAATCGGGTTAGCCACCGTATACCGTGTTTTATTGCAATTACAACGAGCCGGACTGCTGAAGCAGGTGCATATCGAGCCAGAGCGAGCTCTCTATGAGCTCAATGATGGCTTACACCACGACCATTTAGTTTGCACACTCTGCGGACGGGTTCACGAGTTCCGGGACGCAGGGATTGAGCAACGCCAAAAGACAATCGCAAAAGCGCTTGGCTTTGAGGTGATGGAGCACGTACATGTGCTCTATGGACGTTGCCGCAACCCTGATTGTGAGCATCGCCCCACTCTAACGTCCTCCAACTTCACAAGGAATAAAAATGAGTACTGATCCTAATTCCTCCCAGAACAAGGAGACTGGCCAAGCGCTAGCTCTCAATCCTCGAACCTCTATCGAGCAGGTCGAAGAAGGTACCGAGTTGGCACCTAAGTTTGATGCCCAGGGGCTGATCGCCTGCATTACGACCGATGCACAAAGCGAAGAGGTTTTGATGCTCGGCTATATGAATCGGGAGGCGCTGGAAGAAACAATACGGACTGGCGAAGCACACTATTGGAGTCGCTCTCGCCAAACGCTCTGGCATAAAGGAGCGACAAGCGGGTTAGTTCAAATCGTGGAAGAAATGCGCATTGACGATGACCAGGATGCCGTGTGGCTACGGGTACGAGTGGCCGGCTCTGGCGCCAGTTGTCACGTGGGCTATCACTCGTGTTTTTATCGGCAAGTGCCTGTCGGAGCACAACGCACCCCGGATCAAGCATTGATATTTGTTGAGTCAGAGAAAACCTTTGACCCCAAAGTGGTATATGGGAATGCGCCTAATCCGACTATTCTTTAATGTTGTACCTCGTTAAGCAATGAGATCAATCAGGAAGTGGAAACAATCATGTTAATGAAAAGGAAAGCGTTTATGCGAAATTCAATAGCCATATCCGTCGTGGCGATCTTGATGGCAGGTTGTGGAGATAAAGTTAGAACCGTGGACTACTATGTCGAGCACGACGATGAGCGTCAAACCAAACTGGCAGAGTGTACGAACGACGCCGCGAAAGCCCAGTCCGATGCGAACTGCAAGAACGTCATTGCCGCTGAGTTAAAACTCAGTGCGGGTGCAATACGGATGATTCAGTGATGTTATTAAATCGAGTTTGATTTCTTTACTTTAAAACACCTTGAACATGGAGAGAAGTAGATGCACCCGTTACTGAGAAAGACGTTTGGGGGATTAACACCCAGCTACTATATTCGGAATTTCATTTTTGGCATGATCTTCCTTGTCATGATGATCGTAATGATGGTGAACAGCCCCAAGGAAAGTATGTCGTTTGGGATCATTGTGTTCGCTGTAATTAATACGCTTTTGTATCCTTACGCACGTTTCGTCTACGAAAGCGTGGTCGGATTTGTGATGGGAGAAAACGTATTCTTTGTTAATGCGATGATGATGCTCATCGTGAAATTTACGACAATGGCCGTGTGCTGGAGCATGGCTATATTTATTGCACCTTTAGGCCTTCTCTATTTATATTTTCATCACAGCCGTTCTGAATCACGATCCGCCGAATAATAATAATAACTACAATGTATACTAATTAAGATTTAACCTGCCACATATTGGCAGGTTAAATCTTAGAACACTTGCTTTCGGGCATTAACAGAAGCTTGCTTGACTGATTAAAGTATGTGACAAAAGGACTTAACCTTTCAGGCGTACATCATCAATAAATGACTGTGGTGAGCAGGTATTTCATCCCTTCAAATGGATGAGACTCCTATGCCAAAGTATCTGCCCTTAAAATCCAAATTCTCAGAGTTAGCAAGCCTCTTCTATTTAATAATTGATGCCAACGTTGGGGGGAAAAATGCGAATTGAGAAAGTAAAGGTCGAAGGTTTCCGGCTTCTTCAGGATGTTGAGATTATGCTGGAAGAAAGCTCGACTGTAGTAGTTGGTCGAAACAACAGCGGAAAGACCTCACTTACCGATGTCTTTGATCGCTTCGTTGGACAAAGCGGATCTCGCTTCCGGCTGGAAGACTTCTCCGCCGCCTCAAGGGTAAAGTTTTTCGAAGCGAGAGCGCTAAGAGAAAGTGGCGCAAAACCGGAGGATGTCCTGGCTGCGTTTCCGACGATCGCCCTTACCCTGACATTCGCATACGATACCACCTCACCACATCTAGGCCCTCTAGCGCCATTTATCATCGACTTAGATGTTACGTGCACAAAGGTGCTTACGCGTGTGGAGTATAAGCCAACCCTAGAATCACTTCACACCCTGCTCGACATCCCTGCCCTCGCGGAAGGAGTAGAGGAAAACACCCATTTTCTCAGATCATTACGCGACTCGATTCCCAAGGCATATTCTATACATGTCAGCGCCATTGATCCCACGGATCCAACTAATCGACGTGAGTTTGAAGGGACATCAGCACTCTCAGCTCTTGTCCAATGCGATTTCGTCCGAGCGCAGCGTACTCTCGACCACGCAAGCCAAGGCGACGCTGACGTGATCGGGAAGTTGCTGAGTACACTTTTCAAGACTGCCTCGGCCCCAACAGCCGCCATCGCCGATCAAGAGCTGGCGGCGAAGCTAAAGACGTCCGTTGAAGAGATCGAACGCGGAGTTCAAGGGGACTTTGATACTATGCTGAAAAAGCTCCTTCCGACGATGGAAATCCTGGGCTTCCCAAGTCTCAATGACACTGAGCTAAGGCCAGAAACATCGCTCAACGTCGAAGCGCTTCTTTCGGATCATACTAAGGTGGTATACGCTGGCACAGACGGGGTTCACCTTCCCGAAGGCTACAATGGTCTAGGGACGCGAAATCTCATTTATATGCTCTTGCAGTTGGAGAGCTACCATAAAACCTATCGTGCAAAACCAACCCGCCCCGTCTCGCATCTGATCTTCATTGAAGAACCAGAGGCACACCTGCATCCTCAGATGCAAGAAGTGTTCATTAATCAGCTGAACATCGCAATCAAAAAACTTTCAGCCATGTATCCGAACGAGCCCACCTGGAAAGTGCAGTTTGTGATCACGACACACTCACCACACGTGGCGAATGCTGCCTCATTCGAGGCTGTACGCTATTTCTTGAATGAGTTGCCTACAACGCCAAATGCACGGCAAACTAAGGTTAAAGACTTCAAGAAGGGAATGGCAAACATATCCCCTGATGACCAGGACTTCCTCCACCAGTACATGACACTGACCAAGTGTGACCTCTACTTTGCCGATAAGGCAATTATGATAGAGGGGACCACTGAACGGCTTCTGATGCCACGGCTGTGCAATCTCGTGGACAAATCATTGGACGACAAACACAAGCTGACCAGGCAGTACATCACCTGTGTCGAGGTCGGTGGTGCGCACTCTCATATTTTTTACCCTTTACTCGACTTCCTTGAGCTCAAGACGCTAGTTGTCACTGATTTGGATTCAACTAAGCCAATTGAGAAAGAGAATAAGAAGGGAAAAGTTATTACTACGTGGGAGAAATGCCCTGTAGCTGAAGGGCAGCGCACATCAAATTCCGCAATCAAGAACTGGTTCCGCCCACCAAACACTAAGGATACAGACAGCTGGCAAATCTCGCCAGCTGAGTTGCTTGCGAAGTCTGCAAAAGACAAGATTAGTGGTTGCCGGCGCATTGCGTATCAGATTCCAGAGACTGCCCAAACAGTAGCCTGCGCGCGAAGCTATGAAGACGCGCTCGTCCTCGCAAACCCCGATCGATTCGAATGGCCTAAGGAACAAGACGAAGCCACTGAAGCATGGGAGATCGCAAAGGGGCTCGCGAAAGCAGATACTGCTTTGCGATTTGCAATTCGCGAAAAAGAGTGGAAAGTGCCGCGATATATTGAGGAAGGCCTCGTATGGCTATCCGAACCGCCGCCATCCCCAGAACAAACCCTAGAGACACCGGCGGTCGTATGACAGAACTGGTTAAAAATCCAGCACTTGAGGCTGCGCAACAGGCGCAGACGAAAATTAACGAAGCGCTTGACGCTGGTCGCAGTTTTAGGCTTGAAGCCGGCGCGGGCGCGGGTAAGACCTATTCTTTGGTCGCTGCTCTAAAACGACTGATCACAGAACGCGGACCTGCGCTTGTTCAATCCGGGCAAAAAGTAGCCTGCATCACCTTCACTGATGTGGCACGAAACGAGATCGCACAGGAAATAGAAGAGCATCCTGCAATCCTTGTCGACACTATCCATGGGTTCTCCTGGACCTTTTTACGCCAGTTTCAGAAAGCACTCAGAGACAGCCTAGCAGAGATGGGGGAGCGAAAGGAGCAGATCGAACAAGGCGGCGGAGTCGGTGCAAAACCGGTGCTCTACGATCTCGGTTTTTTCGGAGTCGATGCAGACAAGATAACACTTAGCCATGACGATATCCCAGAGCTAATGGCGAAACTCCTATATCAAGAGAAATTCAAGCGTATCTTAAGCCAGCAGTTTCCAGTGATTTTTATTGATGAGTACCAGGACACGCATCGCCATTTCATGGAGTCAATCACGGACAACTTCCTGAGGCCCGCAACCGGCCCTCAGATTGGGCTCTTTGGTGATCACTGGCAAACCATTTATCGGAGCGAGTATGAGCTGGCGCAGTACCCTATCGAAGAGATCGCCAAAGGCTCAAACTTCAGATCTGTGCCAGCCGTCGTAGACATACTCAACAAGCTGCGCCCTGAGCTACAACAGGCTGTTCATGTTCCTGATGCAAAGGGAGAAGCCAGGTTCTTTCACACTAACTCCTACAGAGGTGAACGGACAAATGAAACTCATTCCAAACAAGACCTGCCATCAGACTTGGCACGAAAGACCCTAGAAATTTTGACGCAGCGCCTTCAGGCTGAAGGCTGGGATATGAACAAGACGAAGGTACTTATGCTCACTCACAACGTCTTGGCTGCGGAGCAAGGCTACCCAAATATCGCAAAAATCTTTAGTGGCCGCACAGAGCTTTTCGCTAAAAAAGAAGATCCTGCAATCAAGTTCTTCGCCGAAATTGTCGAGCCGATGTGCGCTGCCTATGCCTCTTCGCGCTATGGAGAAATGTTCAAAATACTCGGTTCAGGTCCAGCGATTACCAAACACGAGGATAAGGCGAGTTGGCGGCGTGATATGGATGCTCTCCAGAAACTACGGGCAGAGGGCACTATAGGGCAAGTTATCGATTTCTTGCAATCAACCAAGCGGCCGTCTCCCCCTGACCGCGTCCTGCGGCGTGAAAAAGAATTTCAGGAGCTGAATGGCGCCCCCATCCCCACGGAGTCGTCCGCACTGCAACGTTACAGCAAGTTTCGGGACGTCCCCTATCGGGAGGTCACCGAGGTAGTCAAGTTCATTGATAAGCAAACCTCCTTCGCAACACAACACAGCGTCAAGGGCGCCGAGTTCGAAAATGTCCTGGTCGTGCTAGGCGGCGGCTGGAATCACTATAACTGGCCGCAGCTTCTTGAATTGATTCACACCAAAGCGTTGAATGCCAAGAACACTAAAGGTTTCTACCGCGCTCGCAATCTCTTTTACGTGTCTATATCTCGCCCTATGAAGCGTCTCGCTGTGCTTGCGACTCAAACTATTCCCAACCCTGCACTCGAAGCTGTCAATCATCTATTCGGGGCCGGTAATGTCGAAGAACTTGATGTGATCATCTGAAACCGATCTCAAACAGGAGTGAGATTACTGATGACCCGAGGTGAGGCCACTACTCTAGTAAACCCTGCAATTGATCAGCTTTTGTAGTACGACGGTGCATGAGCTCAACGCAGATGCCAATAACCTCATCGTGCTAAAGCGAAAGAACCCCAACTAGGACACACTGCATACGGTGAGCTTAAGCTGCGAGCCTTTCGGGAGGAACTCGGTTATGCCCATACAGCTTATGTAATCTTAGGCTATGCTGCCAACGGCACGCTAATTCGTTCTATTACGTGGATTGACAGCTAACGGTTCATGCAAGCCAATTCTTTACGGAGCAAGAATTGCTATACATAATAGTCACATCCCCCAAACCAGGCAGGGCTCATAGAAAACCAAACAATTTAACGCTATTTTTCTCGCATCAAATCTTTGAAGAGACATAGTCTGATTCCCCCCGTAAATGCAACAAACACTAAACATGTCATTTAAATTGATTTTCGGGCACATCCCTAATGTTCCAGTTGGTTCTACTTTTAACCTCTACAAAGACATGAATCAGGCTGGCGTTCATCGCTCCACTATGGGTGGGATAGCAGGTTCCGGTAAAGTTGGAGCTGACTCAATTGTTATCTCTGGTGGCTACGAGGACGATAAAGACATGGGTGATGTGATTATTTATACAGGTCAAGGTGGACGCAATGACTCTGGCAAGCACGTTCGTGACCAAGAGTTAACTCGCGGCAACTTAGCTTTAGCAATTAGCCAAAAAGAAGGCCTACCTCTTCGTGTTATCCGAGGGAAAGATCCAAAAAATCCGTTTGCTCCTGCTCAGGGCTACAGGTACGACGGCTTGTATCGCGTCGAGAGTCACTGGCACGAGATTGGTAAAAGTGGGTTTAGGGTATGGCGTTATCGTCTGGAGAAAATCGAAGATAGCGTTGCACTTCTAGAGAATAATTTCTCTACCATATCCCCATCAGAGGGGAATCCAAACCCAGAGCGTAAGTTGATCACAACGCAAAGAATCGTTCGTGATACAAAATGCTCAAAAGAGCTTAAGAAGCACTACGACTACCAATGCCAAGTCTGCAATATTAGCATCATGACCGCATCGGGCCCTTATGCAGAGGCTGCGCATATTAGACCTCTTGGTGTACCACACAATGGTCCTGACACTTCGGATAATATCCTGTGCTTGTGCCCAAATCACCATGTTATGTTCGATCTTGGAGCCTTCTCTATCCAGGATGACTTAAAGCTGATTGGCATTGATGGGGAGCTACTCGTTAAGAAAGGGCACGAGATATCCATAACACATTTAAAATATCATCGAGATCACTATCTAGATCGTATCAAAGCACCTTAACGCAGCACACTAGAAGCATACTGAGAAGCTATTGACTGCAAAAATTGCACCTGATGGCAAAAAACAGCAACACAACCAAACGGTGGGTATATTGGTGGGTACAGTTCAAAACCACACACCACTTAAAACATAACCATCTGATTTATAACAATATAACCAACACAGCAGTCATTCAGGCGCAAAATATTGAATAAACCCCATTAACAATAAAAATCAATACTCTAATTTTTAAAACCCCAGAAACCTCACATATCTAAATATACCCACCACTAATATTTTTATTTGGGTGGGTATATTTATCTTTGAAGCCCAGCCCTTACGGTACCCACAGTAAGTACTTTTTGTACGTACCGCTGCAAGCCAAAGCCTTTTCAGCCGTGGTGTACAATCCTGCCCAAGTATCCTAACTTACAGCTTACAGCTACCTTTAGCTTAGCTCATCTTGGCACTCCAATTATTGACGGTTCGTGTCTCTAATTAAAGAGGCCAATGAATGCAGTCATAAAAATGGAGGAAAAATGAAAATTGTAATCTTAGAATCTCTAGGAATTAGTGACAGCGAATTTAGTGCGATATCACAGCCTTTAAAAGATAGCGGACACGATTTAACTGTCTATAAAGACGGAAATTCTGATATTGCAACTCTGAAATCAAGAGTGAAAGATGCAGAAATTCTCGTGCTGGCTAATATGCCGCTTAGTGCTGAGGTCATTGATGCAGCAGAGAAATTAAAATATATTTCTGTCGCCTTTACTGGCTACGATCATATCGATCTAGATAAATGTAAAGAAAAAGGCATTCAAGTCTCTAACGCTGCCGGTTATAGCACTAACTCTGTTGCCGAGCTAACATTCGGGTTAATCATCGCACTACTGCGTAATGTTGTGCCTCTGGAGAAAAAACTCAGAGAAGGCGGCACAAAGCAGGGCTACAGACAAATCGACTTAAAAGGCAAAACAGTAGGCATCCTAGGCACTGGCGATATTGGTAGTGCCGTAGCTGAGTTAGCCTTAGCTTTTGGCTGTAGGGTCATTGCGTACAACCGTAGTGAGAAACCAGCGCTGATCAACAAAGGCGTAGCGTATCAATCCTTAGATGAGGTGCTACAGGCTAGTGACATTGTGACCATCCACATGCCATTAACTGCTGATACCAAAGGCTTAATTGATCAAAGCAAGCTGGCCTTGATGAAGAGCAGCGCTTTTTTAATCAACACCGCTGTAGGCCCTATTGTTGATAATGCGGCATTAGCTGAAGCGCTGCACAACGGAACCATTGCAGGTGCTGGTTTAGATAGAGTCGATATGGAACCTCCTGTTCCCGCCGACTACCCTATCCTCTCTGCCCCCAACACAGTTCTTGTCCCCCACATTGGCTTTGCTACTGAAGAGGCTATGACAAGAAGAGCCCAGATTACGGTTAATAATATTCGTAAGTGGGAACAAGGCGAGCAAGAAAATATCGTTCTTTAACGAACGCCAACACCAAGCGGTGCTAGGCTGACATACAGCACCCTGATGAATACAGGCCATCTATGATGGCCTGTGCTTTTTAAGTTACTGTTCTACCACCTCAGTAACATGCAAGGGGAGATCCCAAGCCCCTCCCACACGCATCATCATGCAGCGGCCTGTGTCACCCCTCTTGCTCGACACAAACTCTGTACCATTCCACACCCATTCGTCATAGCTCCAACAGTCGCCCAAGCCACGTCCTTTCATACCGGATGAGATGACGCCGTTGTCATAGCCGTTTGCACTATCGCTTACCAAGACTGGGGCTGACTGCATATCGTTATTGATTTCAAAATAGGCTTCCCCACCGTTGTAAGCGGCTAGCCAACACTGCGCAACCACTAGCGAGCGTTTTTCATCTAAGCGCGCTATTTCCAAAGGCTCTGCCAATCTCTCTTCACTACAAAACGTCTCTGCATCGGCTCCAAGCGCCTGCAAAATTACTGGTCTGAAGACAGCTTCTTCCTGTGCGGTCATTTGGCGTAGATATTTATCTATTACCGGTGCTTTGACAATCACAGGGATCGCTATGGGCGCTTTAACGGAGGACTCGCTATTCTTACCTTTGCGAAGAATGGCTCCTGGGGTATTTACTCTTCCCTGTACATCGTCCATCTTGAGTAGCACAGCGCTAGATCCTGCACCAGACAATGAGTAGTCGTCGTCATTTTCTCTAAAAGAAATGGACTTATCTTGTTTTAACGCGGTAAGAAACTGAGCTAGCTGGGCCTCGCTCATCTGCCAAGATTCGTCTCCGGCAAAACTTAACGCCCCTGCTGTACGGCCGGCAATGATGAGCTCGGGTGCTGAGCCCTCTTGCCATTCATCATCACCGTAATGAGCCAGCATGACCCTATTTGTCACGGGTTCATTGCTACCCGCCTTGCGAGTGAGCAACACGGATGCCCCTTCTTCTTCAGCAATCGCACCATAGCCTACTGCTCTACAGGTTAACGTGTTGTCGCAAGTTAAATCCCAGTCTTTGTGGGAAAAGCCCCCAGCGACACTCTCTGCAGCGACACTGCCACCAGAAAGTGCCAGCACCATCACGGCTGCTGGAATGGCAAAAAATGCGCGGCTACGTTGTTCCTGTGAATTCATTTTCCACTACCCCTACGGTTATTCGTTACTTAAGCTATTTGGCAATATTTTATCCAAATCCACAAACCGGTGTGGCTTCGTAACATGACTGAATACTACGGAAATACTGCTATTCACCGCCTGTATGGCACGTCGCCAAATATCAACACAATAATTAAAATATGTAAAAAGGATTCTAAAATATTTCAATGATGGCAGACTCATAGGATATCGTATTTTCTCTACAGTTTTCAGCGTGTGTAATAGCGTATTCATTACAGAAAATACAGGTCTATTTATTTTCATCGTCTTTTATAACTATAGTTTTACGTGCATCTGACTGCATCAACAACAACCGAAGATGCACAACAGCAATGATGAAACACTACAACTAAAACTCAGCAAAAAACACAAAGGGACAAACTCGTGAAAAAAACACTATTCACCATGACTCTGCTCATGGGTGCCTCGGCTATTGCGCAAGCAGAAACCTCTGTCACGCTCTATGGCACTATAGATACCGGCATAGGCTACCAATCCTTTAAAAACCGCGACAACGGTGTCAAAGCCTCACAAACAGGCCTTTTTAATGGTGTATGGTCTAGCAGTTCATGGGGGTTAAAAGGCAGTGAAGACCTAGGTGACGGGTTACGTGCCATTTTTAAACTGGAAAGCGGTTTCAATGTGCTAACTGGTGAGTCCTCTAGCGACCGTTTATTTAAAACCACCACGCTAGGGCTGAGTAGTGATGATTGGGGTAGTATCAATTTCGGTCGTGTGGGCAATGCTATTCAAGACTACGCCAGTTATATTGCTGGCCCAGACGATGAAGAAAACCTGTCTGATATTACCAATACCTTTAGTGCGGCAGGTTCTAATAAAGCTGACAATACCGTTGTCTATAAATCGCCTTCCTTTAACGGTCTAGATTTTTCTATTGGCTATTCCTTTAATACTAAGGGCCCACAAAGCTGGAATAGCAGCGAGAACACCAAACTCATCACTTCTGCCGTAGGCTATTCCAATGGTCCTCTAAGCCTGTCCCTAGGCTATGACCGTTTGCAATCAAAGGACTGGGCCAAAAAAGTGCACTCATGGGTCGCCATCGGTGGATACGACTTTAGCGCTCTGCAACTTGGTGTGGCAGTGGGTCAGGATATTAATGGCCGACAATCTGGGTTTGGCTCCTATGCGCCCTCTTCCGCCTTCACCTTTTGGAATTCTGGCTACACCAAAGATTTCAAAACAACCAGCTTCACCATTAATGCCACCGTGCCCATTACGCCTGCCTCAAGCGCCATGGTTGGTTGGAGTGTTTCTCGTGCCAGTAGCGCTTTCAACAATGCCTACGACTTAGATAAACGACAGCAGAACATTTATAGCGCGGGCTATTCCTACAACTTATCCAAACGCACAACCTTGTATGCCTTAGCAGGTTACGCCACCGGGTTTGCTTTCCAAAACGTTAGAGGTCAACAAGTCATCGTGGGATTGGATCATAACTTCTGATCGTCATGACTTCATGTATTTCGGGGCTGACATGCATAACAAAGTAGCCCCACCTCACGCTCAGGAGTAGGCGGTAATGAGTACACATCACACTGGATTTTCCCGCAGGGATTTCATCAAATTAGGTACGGTAGGCGGTATCACCCTGCTTTTAGGACGTTTACCTACAGCACATGCGCTAGAAGTGAACTCAGGCGTTAGTTCTACCGACTGGATTGGCCGCGACGGCAAAGCCAAATTTCGTTGGGATGCCATCCGTAAGGTAACGGGCCAAAAGAACTTCTCTTTTGACTTCCGCTCACTGGATTTACCCGGTTGGCCTAAGCAACAAGGCTATGCCTTTATGTTGAAGGCCGCCGATGCAGAACATCGCTTTGAAGGCGTGGACATTTCTGTGCTGGGCGATGCCCTGCAACCCGATAGACTGCTGCTACAAAAAGACTTAGCTGAACATGGTTTGGAAGCGCCTAAAAGCATGGGTAAAGGCTTTTACGGTGAGCACATTCTGCTGCCCATAGGCGAAACTGCCCCACTTTTAGGGCATCCAGTCGCTATACTGTTCTACAACGACTTTGATAGGTTCCAAGCCGCTAAGCGGTTATTGCGCTTTGACACCAATGTCGTTAAATACGGCGAATTCACGGGCCCTAAACCACCAGCCAACTACGGTGCTGGCCGCTTTGTGCGCATAGGCGGTGAAACCCCGTATGACCCACCTGCATTCGCCCCTTTCCAGAACGGCTCCCTTAAAGGCGGCTTTCATGGCAACGAGGTCGTCTGGCCTCCCTTCCAAGCCGATCAAGACCTATTCATTCCTGAGGTCATTAAACGTAAGCGTGGTAGCGGGTTTGAGGACTCCTTACATGTAGTGGATCCCACCGTGCCTGAACAGGCCATGGATGCCGCTATGATCATTGCCGAGGACATAGAACAGGCCCGCAACAACCCAGACAAAATCGTGCTTGAGCGTCATGGATTTTCGCAGTCTATTGACCCCTGTGCCATGGAGCCTGATAACTGTACCGCTTGGTACGATTCGGAAACGCGTAGCTTGCATATTATGACTGCCACGCAGTCGCCTGCTGGTGTCGCCAGTGCCGCAGCCGCCATGGTGAAAGACAATACACAAGTGCCTGTTGAGCGCATCATTCTGCTCACTGGCTCTACCGTGGGTTACGGCTCTAAAGACTATTCCGTGTTTCCGTACTATGCGATTGCCGCCTGTTTATACAGCGGCGGCGTACCGGTTCGGGTGGCCAACGATCGCTATGAGCAATTCCAGTTGGGCATGAAGCGCCACTCTATTGCCATGGACGTCACCATTACGGCTGATCGCAACACTGGCAAGTTTGAGATTCTAAAAGGCTTTTATAACTGTAACGGCGGCGGTAGAGAAAACCTGTCGGTGGCGGTTTCACACGTTGCCGCTCGTGGTGCGCAGTCGGTTTACTACTTCCCCAAATCAGACCTTGCCACCGTCGCCATGGCAACCCAAGCGGTAGAGGCTGGTTCCATGCGTGGTTTTGGCTCATTGCAGTCTATGTCCATCACCGAGGTAATGGTGGACGAGATCGCCAACGAATTAGGCATTGACCCCATAGAACTACGCCGCCGTAACGCATTACGTGAAGGCGCGCAGAACACCCAAGGTGGCGTACAAGCTGGCGACCCACGTATTGAAGAAATGCTGGATCTAGCCGCCAAACACCCCTTATGGGCTAATCGAGATCAAACCAAAGCCGAATTTGACGCTGCTAACCCCGGCAAACGTTATGGTGTGGGCTTTGCACAAGTTCAGCAGGTTTATGGCTCCAGCGGTGACCCTAGCCTTCTGGTGCTGGAGTTTGACAGTAACGGCTCGTTGAATATGCGGCATTGCGCCCAAGAAATCGGCACTGGCGCGACCACCGCACAACAGGTAATGGTATGGCAGGCTTTAGGTAAAGCGCCCGACCACGTAGAGTTTGGGGTAACGGAGTTCCCTGAACTACCGTTGACCAGCAATTGGGCTGATCAAAAGTTGCAGGACGAATACTCCAAAAAAGATCCGTATTGGGTACCGTCTATTATCCCAGACATGAGTTCCTCTTCCAGTGTGTATTACATTGGTTTTGCGACTCGCCAAGCCGCCCGCTTTTTACTCGAGTTCACGATGTGGCCGGCAGCTCGCGCCATCTGGAGTCAAGGCGCAGGTGGCGGCCCTATTTCCAGTTTGAATGTGCAGTTTTCAGACCTGCGCATAGGGCCAGATGGTTTGGGTGGTGGTGGCATGAAACCCATCCCCTTTGAAGAGCTTGCTAAAAAAGCGCATGAAATGGGCTTGATTACGGGTGTAGCGCTACATACCTTCAGCCGTTGGGAGTGGGCTCGCGCAGAGTTTGATATTCCTGGCATTGGTCTGCGTACTCTGCCTATAGATGCCTTGGCCGTACGCTATGGCGATGGTGCACCAGAAACCTTGAAACAACGCATGACCACGGCGGGATACGACTTCATCAAGCGTAATAATGCCACCTATCCACCAACCCAGCGCAGCAGTGCAGGGCCAACCACCTATACGCCCGCCGCCTACATCGTAGAGCTGAATGTGAACACCTTCACAGGTCAAGTAGAGGTGATGAACCATCACTCATTGATGGATCCAGGCACCATGATCGTCCCTGAATTAGTATCAGGCCAATT
Source organism: Paenalcaligenes sp. (assembly GCA_052103955.1). GTDB lineage: Bacteria > Pseudomonadota > Gammaproteobacteria > Burkholderiales > Burkholderiaceae_B > Paenalcaligenes. Next base: position 140,724 of record JBQELO010000009.1, read on the forward strand.
GCAAGGTGGCGCAGCCATGGGCATAGGTCATGCTCTGATGGAAGAACTGCCTCTTTACGAGGATGGTCCCGGTAACGGTACATGGAACTTCAACCGTTACACCCTGCCTCGTGCTAAGGATGTAGCCGTATGGAAGCAAACCGCCGACTACCTTCCCCCGCTGTCTGAAACCTCACCACCCAAAGGGATGGCAGAGCTTGGCATGATTCCAGTAGTAGCCGCCATCAGCAATGCCATTACGCATGCCGTGGACAAGCGCTTTTACGAATTCCCTATTACCCCTAAAAAAATCAAGGAAGCGCTGGCATGAGCTTAGAAAAACAACCCCTGACGCTCACGATCAACGGCAACAAAATCGG
>JBQELO010000010.1:0-123698 GCA_052103955.1 Paenalcaligenes sp.
CCTTGAGTAGGGCTGTAAGTCTTGTAGGTAGTGGTATCAGCCTAGCTTTTGATGTGTTGTTTCGAGCATTTGTAGTAACAACAAAAACAAGTTTGCTCAATCTTCGCGGCTAATTTGATCAAACTGCTCGGGGCATACAGCCCAAACCCTGACCACAGAGATCGACATTGATAGGGATCTTGTACCTCACCCCATGCAAACCCTGTAAGGAGATTATTTATGGAGCATTGCGGAGCCAAAACCCGCAGTGGCCAGCCATGCAAAAACAGGGTGATGGAGAATGGCCGCTGTAGGATGCACGGCGGCAAGGCTGCGTGGCGAAAGATCATTGCTAGGAATAGGCAAAAGCCTCGTGGTGTAGATCGGCCGTTTAATCGTGTGAGCGCGTACTCAACGCCAGAGGGGTTTCGGTTTGCGTATGAGACGTGGGAGCGCAATCCCAAGGCTGACTACGTGATGGTGCAGGCGGCTACGGCATCTAACCCGTTCTTGCCTGATGACTACGTAGACTCGCTGAGGGAGTCATACCCAGCACAGCTAACTGAGGTGCGTGATACCCCTGAAATAGCACGATTCTTAAAAGAGAGTTTTAAGGACCGAGGTCACCAACTCGTGATCTACCCTGATGCGAGCGGCAAGAACACTAGCAGTAAGAATGCAAGCGAGTCTGGCCTAACGATTTTGAAACAGGCCGGCTTTACGGTACGAGTAAACAGCCGCAACCCAGCAATACGGGATCGGGTCAATGCTGTAAATGCCATGCTCTTAAATGAATGGGTATCGTCTCAAGGGGTTACTCAGCAAGCTTATTCATCAGGAGGCGATAGTTATTACAACCAGTTTTGTCACCGTTATCACAAGCTTGTTTGAAAAGCTCTTTTGCAGTGGCTTGGTTCTGAGCAACCCCCTGACCGATCATGTACATAACCCCTAGACTCAACTGAGCATCACCATCCCCTTGTTGGGGAGCTTTTTCGTACCACTCAAACGCTTTTGCGTCGTTTTGAGGAATTCCCCGACCTTGGTCGTACATAACCCCTAGACTAAATTGTGCTTGGGCAAGTCCTTGTTCAGCGGCTTTCTCGAACCACTCGCGTGCATTTTCGTAGTAGTTCATCCAGTAATAAAGTAGGCCTAGATTGTATTGTGCATTAGGGCTGCTTTGTTCTGTTTTAAGTCGAATGCTTTTAAAAAAATCCTCATCTATAGCTCTAGACTCAGCGATAGAAAAAGAACTGACACCAAGAGAGAGTAGCAACAAGCAAACAAGTGAGAAGTTGCGTCCCTGTTTTTTCATTATTGATTCCAGAAGAACTGAACAGATATTCGACAAAGCCCGATCATAGCAATTTACGTGACGGAGTAAAGTGAGATTTAGTTTTAGGATGATAGAGTGCTGCCGCGTTCAGATTGGTACTGATCAGTGGGTTACTGGGTGTATCCCATGGCTTAGCGATATTTTGCGGAGCGCAGCCATAAATGCGGAGCAAAAAAACGGCTTAGGGCTATTTTTGGCCGTTTTAGGAAAAACGTCAAAATACCATGCCCCCAAATTAGGTGACATGCAGTGAAAGCAAGTGAAGGACAATGACAGGAAAGCGGGCAACAAAAAACCCGCTAAGCCAATAATGGTGCGGGTTTTTTGGGGTTGTGGATTGCTAATGGAATCCACTGAAACAGTATTCTTGGTAGGCGGTACTGAAACAGTAATTAAGTCTACAAGAATTGATGGACGTATGTTTCATTTTTGCTGCTCTATTCCATGCCCCCAAGTATGCCCCCATTATTTGGCGCTGTACTTGTCTGGATGTTTTAACCATTCTAATACATCAGCCCCACGCCATAAAGTGCAACGTGTACTGAGCGTAATAGGAGAGGGGGCTTTACGTTCTGCTATACGTCTACGCCAGGTAGATTCAGAGATTGGCAGTACGTCTTTAATCTGCCCCCATCGGTACAGAGCTTTAGGCTCGATGTCATCAAGTGTAAGTTTTTCCTGCACAGGAGTGGCTTTAGTGAGATCAGCGCTCATGCGGGAAAATACTTTGCTTTGGATATTCGGAATGCTGTTCACGCTATACCTCCGTTATGTTATTGCTGAGAATTTTGATAATGGCCGTTCGGTACTGGCCTAGCGACTGGTATGTGGCTGCGCTGGCATCGCAACGGATGAAGGAAAGCGCTTCGTTTATCGTTGTTTGTCGGCTAGCAAGCTCTGTAGATAGTGTTGCGATGTCATCGTCGTATCGTTGCAGTAGTTCTTGATATAGCGCCACGACTTTGGGTTGGCTCATGTTTTCGAGTGCTTGTATCTGTGTCATGTAAATAGCTCCTATGTATAGGCGCAAAAAGAAACGCACTAAGCTAAACTTGTGCGTCTATGATATGGAGGATGTATGAAGAAAAGAATAATCATTTTTTTTCAAGAACTAATAGAGGATTTTAGAGCGCGACCATTTTATTTATGCGCATTAGCACTATTAGGCCTGCTTATCGGATGGTTTGTTTCGTATTTGTTTTTTCTATACCCAGTTAAGGATGGTGGACAACTTGCATCCTGGGTACAGGCCATTGGCTCTATTCTCGCTATTTTTTTTGCTGTAATTATTGGTAAAAAACAAACAGAAACTGCCTTAAAAACAATAAAAATATCAAATCTATCTGAGGAGTATGAGCTCCAAAAGAAGGAGGTAAATAAAATATACAATGAGATGCTATTTTTATGGAGAGCATACTCCATACCAAAAGAAGTTTTTGAGAAATTAAAAGAAAATAATTATATAGAATTCACGGAAACAGAAAAAATAGAACTACAAGGAAATAGAGAGATACTAAAAATAAACGATTCAAAAATAAACAATAAAATAGAATTTAGAAGATTAATAAATCATATATTTATGCAAAAGCAATCTAAATTGCTTTTTTTGGATATCTATAATTCTTTCAATAATATTGACCTAAGATCATTCCCCTATGCAATAATAGCCGATCAACTTATAACAGCAAAAATATCAAGCACTGGCTTTATAAATAAATACAAACACAAATCCAATATAAAACAATCAGAAGTAACCGAAGTAGAAAAGGACTTTATTGAGCTTATGAATCAGATTCATCGATGCGCATTAGCGATTTCCGAAGTCATAAAAAAAATGAATGATGATTTTCAGAAAACAAAAAATGAACTTATAGAGATCAGAGGGTGGTAACTTCCATCGACTTATCTCACTCTTAATCTGCACCTGCAAAATAAGGCTGTCCGCTAAAATTCAGTAGATATATTTACTTTCCCGATGCTCGTTATATCTAGCGCGTGTGCTTATGGCTTGCACGGACTTGCCGCCATGCGCTGTTTGGGCTTCTTGTGCACGCTGCTGGTTATAGCGCTCAAGCGGAGATAGGGTAGAAGTAACAGGTTTCTTGGTTCGTTTCATAGTTGCTTCCATCCACCCTCGCCAAATCTCATGCCAACTGAAGAGATTTCGGTACCGAGGGCGATTTTTCCGGTTGAGTGATAGCAGTATGTTTTGCAGCGGCTGAGCATTTTGTATGTATGGCCGCCATCAACTGCCGTTAGGGTAAAAAACTGCCCCGGTTCAATATGCTGAATGCGGGGCTTAGGCTTGTATCCATCGGATGTTGTTTTCTTTTCGGGTTCGCTCATACGCCACCACGCAATACCACTTCATTGAAATAGGCCAGTGCACAGGCTGCTGCGAATGCAGCAACAACAGCCAGCACCGACCACCAGTTGCACTTCTTACACCACACGCTTTTCGCCTCCCAAAGCACTAAGTAGGTCAGCAAACATGCGACTAAGCTCAAGTGTGATGAGCGACATATCGGAGTTGAAAATATCGTCATCATCGCCAGAAATAGACGTTTTTTGCTCTTTGATAACGTCCAGCAAGGTGATGCGTTTCAGTTCTAGCCCGTCCGTCAGAACAAAGCTGATTTTGTCGTTCCATGTGAGCGCCAGACGTGTGCACTGCTTACCTGCTTGAATGTGCCTGCCGAGTTCTTCAGGTTCTGCACTGTGATGCACGTACTTCACTAATGCACGGTTCTCGGTCGTGGAGCGAAGTTCGGTGTCTTGGTCGATGCTGAAGTTTGCAGGCGCCTCATCTTCCAGCAGCCACGAAGTCATGGCAGCACCAGGCGAAGTTTCGGTGTAAAGCGGTAGCACAGGGAATGGGTTAATCGTCTTGGCCAACAGTCCCATTACTTCATCACCGGTAGAGGCAGCGGCAGCGTCAACGCATAGCCAGCGGTTTACTGGATCAATCCAGACTTGGGTGTCACGGGCAACGCTAAAGGCGCGAGGCATCAGCTCTGTGATTACCCGCTCTTTGATTTCCTGCATTTGTTTGCGACCGGGTTTGTAGCCTTGCTCCGCTTCCAGCTCACGCGCTTTGTCACGTGCGACCTGGTTAATCACGGAACTTGGCAGCAGCTTTTTTTCACTGCGCAAGCAAAGTAACATCTGGGTGTCGTTTTGGTAGACTAGGCCGTGTCCAGCGCGTGGTTCAGTCCAGCCGAGTGATAGAGGGTCTTGGCTGGTACCAGATTGGAACTGGTGCTGTTTAAGTAATTGGGAGAGCTGGGCAGCATCGAGCGCCCACGCGGGATCTAAACGGTAGATCCGTAGGTTTTTAACGTTCATTGAAAATGCCTTTAGTTAGTTCTTTTACTTCATCAAGAATGCTTTGTAGGGATCGCTGGCCCACGATCAGGTCATTAATGTCGACTGATATCTTTACCTCTTCAGGTTTAATACCAAGCTCATTAGCAAATGTTTTGGTTGTTTGCGATAACACGTGGAGATACGTTCGTAGTTTCAATAGATCATCAGCAGAGGATGATTTTGTGATCGGCATACAGGTAATCCCTTTTGTAGGAGGGTGATATGGATTTACTAGACGCAGCCAAAGAGCAGGTTTTGGCAGACAGCAATGTTGTAGTTAGTTTTTTTTGGTCTTTTAACTGGCTAGAAAGCCAGATCGCCAAAAAACACGGTCAAGACTGGGGGAGTGGGATTTTTAAATCAGGCGATGACGGGGTGGAAAAACTAGAGATATGTTGGTCTAGGTTTGCCAATTACTTAGATGAGCGCATTGGTCATTCTGTAGATTGCAGTAAGTTCAAAATATTGTGTGAGAGTCCGCCCATGCGCCGGTCAATTGAAAATGGTAGATGGTTATCGTCTCGCGCAAGGACTGTGAGTTTAAAGAATGCCTTTCGCCATATTCCAGCGCTTCGGAATAACCTCTTCCACGGATCAAAGGGAGTGGGCGATCCAAAGCGTAATACCGCTCTGCTTTGTGCGGCCATCGCAGTTATTGAATGTATCTATAATCAACAAGAGCTTGTGTTTTCGGGTTAGACCTAAGGTGGGCGTATTGTTTATTAGCCAGCGTTACCATCATGCCCTCCTAGTATTTGCATCTGGTCAGCGATGATTTCAGTGGTGTAGTTATCTTTACCGTCTTGGCCTTGCCATTTGCGTGTTCGCAGGCGGCCTTCAACGTAGACAGAGCGGCCTTTTTTCAAGTATTCGCCAGCGATTTCGGCGAGACGGTTATAGAACACCACTCGATGCCACTCTGTATCTTCTATGCGTTCACCAGAGCTTTTGTCTTTGCGTGTTGATGTAGTAGCGATTGAGATATTGCAGATGGCGTTACCTTCTGCGCCGTATCGTACTTCTGGGTCACGGCCTAAGTTGCCCACCAGAATTACTTTGTTAACTGAAGCCATGAATTAGTGTCCGGGGTAGGGGCCAGTGAAGGCCAATATTACGTAGAGGGTGATACAGACCAGCCAGCTCCAAACATAGGCTTGGGTAGGTATTACTTCGCTGGGGTCTATAGGTGGTCGGATGTGGTGTTGCCAAACCCATGTGCCGGTACCGCCAACAGTGAAGGCGAGCGTCCACAGGAACAGGCTAGCAAGCATGCTCATGATGTATTTCCTGTTGAGTTGTGGGCGGTATGCCCGATGTGTTTTCTGCTACTATCTTTGCAAGAAAATAATTAACAGAGAAGATGGATATAGAAGATGAGTTCTAATATCACTACTGAAAAATCAGAACCTAAAGGGAGCGAAAAAAAACCACTGATATCAACTTTTACAGCAATCCTGATTGGAGGGTTTGCTGTATATGAAATCGATAAGAGGTTTTTTGCTGAAAATAGATACCCTGTAGCAGTTGAGTATGAGGTGGTAGAGGCTTGTGTTAATGCGGGCCACTCGGCGTTAACTGTTGCTCAGCAAAAAAGGAAAAAAGAAATATGCACTTGTGCTCTTGTGAAAACACAGGTGGATATTCCTTATAAAGATATGAAAAAAGACGGGAAGAATTTCTTTTCCCGCCTTAAAGAGGAAACTAGTAGCTGCTAGTTTTTAGGTCTGGGAGGATTATTACCACGCCCCTTCCCTGATACCCCTCCTGTTTGTGATGGTCCATTCGGTGGTGCAACTGTCAGATTTTTATGCATATCAATTCTCCAAGAGATTAAGTTATGTCTATTTATTAGACACTTATAAGTTTAAAGACATGAAAAAGACAAACGGGGACAGTTCTGAAAGCTCTAGGCTCATAAGCGAGATAAAACTGCTGATAGAGGGTATGGGTTGGTCACAAAATAGAGCAGCAGCGGTTATCTATTATGCTGAGCACGACACTGACTGCGATGTGGAGGTGTCAGCGTTTCAAGAAAGTTTTAAAAAACAAATTCAGCGTCACAGTACTCCGGTAAAACGCTTGCAAAGATATTTAGAAATTCTTGCTAGGGATGAACAGGTTAGGAAGTCTGGGAGGATTCTGAATAGCTACATTCCGTCCGGTGTTCTTGATGAAGAATTAGTAAAAGACTTAGAGCTTCTATCTAGTGAAATAAGCAAGAGATTGCAATCAGAGGCTGAGGAATGACGTGTTTAGTGGTTACCGCTTGGGGATTAGGGCGCGTATGCGATCTGCCATGTTGTCGGCGGCATTAAATATCGCAGCAAGCTCGTCAGGAAATCTGTTGCCCCATCCGTTTTTGTCCAACTGAAGGGCGTACTCCCTAGGTTTTTTAGCTGCCTGCTCCAACGCCTCCCGCACACAAACGTCTTTGTAGGCCTCGGATTGGTCTGCAAAGACAAATGGCCTCCCGACGGTGCCGGTTTCATCAGGCTCGTAGATATTGTCTTGGCATACGCAGTCTTCGCCCATTCGGGCTTTAGCGTCTCAGGATTGCAGGCGACATAGCCAACCGGTTCAGGCCTCTTAACTGTGTTAAGCCTACTGTTATAGAGAGGTATACCCGTGTTGAAGTTGAAAAGCCTTTGCCTGCTGATTGCCGTATTGATCCTGAGCGGTTGCTGCGCATCAACGAGGGGATACGTGAGGCCAACGCTACCCGCTAATTTGTCTGAGCCTTGCCCATCCATATCAGAGCTACATACCGAGTCATGGGATGAGTTGAGCAAGGCTTATATTGAGTTGGTGTTTCTCTATGCGGAGTGCGCAAACAAGCATAAGGGGGCTGTTGATATGCGGTGATTCACGATATATTGCGAGCATCCCATATCAACATTGCGCTGTTATCGGCACTGAAAATATAAGGCTATGATTTATGAACACGGTGACCCCAAGTAAGATTACAAAGCAAATCGAAAAACTGATTTCTAAAATTTCGCCTGGGCAGAAAGCTTTATATTTGCAAGTGCAACCGGGACCAGAGGCAGTTGCGCAAGAGTGTTTTGATAATGTGCGAGTAAAGGTTGAGTCGGCCGGTGGGAGCGTACAGTATGGTTGGTTAATCTGGGAGTGGCCTCATGTTTTTTTAGAGGCTGAGTTTCATGCAGTATGGCAATTACCTGAGGGCAGTCTTGCTGATGTGACACCAAGTAAAAATGAAACGGATCGAACCCTGTTCGTTCCTAGCAAGACTTTGGTTTATAAAGGAAGAGCGATTGACAATGTTCGACTGGCTTTAAGAGATGATTTACTCATCACAGATTTCATTGAGGCCTCAAAAGAGAAGTTTGTAGTGATTCATGAAGAAGGCTATCCAGAGATAGATGGAAATGTTCTGGCACCAGCGAACAGGCTTAATCCTTTAAACGAAAGGCTGGATCTCCTGGGGAAATCTTTGGCTCAAGGCCTTCGTAGTCATGATCCTTGCCTTTGTGGGAGCGGTAAAAAGTATAAAAAGTGCCATGCTCGTCGTTACGTTTAATCTCGTGATGCATTCACACCGGTTTCACACGGACAGTCTAATGCATCCAAACTCGCCGATGTAAGGCGTTGAAGTTCAAGCACTATCTATAGCGCCTAAACATGCTGGACGCGGGTTCAATTCCCGTCGGCCGATGTCACACTATGTTGATTGCTTCAAGCAGAAAGCTAATTCTCGTTATTTTTGCTTTTGCGGAGCGCCTCGATAATTGCGGAGCAACCTACAGACGAAAAAAAAGGCCTGCATTTCTGCAAGCCATTCATTTACTGAGAAGTGTGTGGTGGGCCCAGCTGGACTTGAACCAGCGACCAACGGATTATGAGTCCGCTCTTTGTATGGCGCAAATCGACTTTATTGTTACTGAGTATGTCTGAAAGGGGGGTTAAGGCTGTTTTTGACGGTTTTCAGAAAAACCTCAAAATACGATGCCCCCATCCGGTTTTAGGATGCCCCCATAAATGCCCCCAAAAGTTCTGGGCAGAGCTTGGCAAGGCTAGTAACTCTGGGCAACAAAAAAGCCGCAGATCGTTGTGATATGCGGCTTTGCTTGGCAGTCCTAGGCACTGTTTGGGAGTGCTTTGGTAGGCGGTACTGGAGTCGAACCAGCGACCTCTACGATGTCAACGTAGCGCTCTAACCAACTGAGCTAACCGCCTAAAGAACGTAATAATACGATGGTTTTTGTAACGGCGTCAAGTGTCAGCGTGTGAGTCGGTCGCTGTTTGTACTAAACGGCTGCTTTCTGTGTGTGCGTAGCTAAGGTATTACGCACTTGTATGAGTTCGGCAGCGATGGCGACAGCGATTTCTGCTGGGGTGCGGCTAGAGATGGCTAACCCAACAGGGCCGTGTAAGCGATCTATGTCAGCGTCCGTTAGGTCAAACAGTTTTAACCGTTCTCGACGTTTGGCTTGGTTGGCTTTAGAGCCTAATGCGCCTATGTAAAAGGCTGGTGAGATTAGGGCCTCTAGCAGCGCCATGTCATCCAGTTTGGGGTCGTGGGTGAGGGCGACTATAGCCGTGCGGTGGTTAACGCCCATGTCGACGATGGTGTCGTCAGGCATGGTGGTGACTAGGGTAGCGTAAGGGACATCCCAGTCCGCAAAAAACTCTTGGCGTGGGTCACAGACTGTCACGTGAAAATCTAGAGCATTGGCGATGGCGCACAGTGTGCGTGCGGTTTGGTTGGCGCCTATGATGAGTAGATGCCAATGTGGGCCGTATACGCTGTGAAAATGGGTGTCGCTAAGTGCGGTTTGTTGGTCGGCTGTGGTGGGTTGTAGTTGGCTGCTGCCATCGGCTAGGTTAAGGGTGCGTAATACCAAGCGGTGGCCGCGTATAGCTGCAAGCACGTGGTCTAACCAGTGTGTGTCGGCGATGGGTTCTACCAGTAGCTTAAGTGTGCCGCCACAAGGCAGCCCAAAGCGTGCTGCCTCGTTTTGTGAGACGCCATACAGTAAGGGGGCAGCTGTGTTACCTAGTTCGTTATGTTTGGCTTTACGGATGAGGTCGTCTTCTATACAGCCACCCGAAACGGAGCCCACTAGGCGGCCGTCTTCTCGTACAACGAGCATGGCCCCGGCTTGACGTGGTGACGAGCCCCACGTTTGCACTACTGTTACAAGGTGCACGGTATGGCCTGCCGTTACCCAGTCATGAGCGTGTTGTAATACATCAAGGTCCATGGCGTTCATGAGCGGCTCCGCAAAAAAGAGTGAAGGGTGGGGTGTAGTAAGTCGTTAGGTTCATCAATGTCAAAGCAGACGCCAGCATCCGTGCAAGGCACGTGCTGTATGCCATGCTGCTGTATTAAGCGACGTGCGCCTTCGTCACCGCATAGCGTGGTGAGTTCGGGAATGACATGCCATTGAAAACCTACGGGGTGACCACGTTGACCTTGATATAAAGGTGCAGCAATAGTGGCATGGTTTAGTGCGTTTTGTACGCTGTGAAAGCACTGTAGCGGAATGCAGGGCATGTCGGCCAAGGTGACGAGTACGCTTTTAACAGACGACGAGTTGTAGCGTTCAAGTAGGGCGCGTGCCGCATCGGCTAGGCTGGCTCCCATGCCAGTGTGAGCCTGTTCACTTTCTATGATGGTACAGTGAGGTTGTGATAGTTGTTGGTAAAGCTCTGGGCTGTTGGGGCGTATCACCACAATAACGTGGTCTACGGCTTGGCGTAGGTTATGCAAGCTCGTAGCCGCTACACTGCCATGGTCTCCCAATGGGGCCAGTAGCTTGTTGCTATCGTGTTGTAGAGCTTGGAAGCGGCGCCCATAGCCTGCTGCCAACAATATACCTAACTGATGCATGGTGAAAGAGGTAGTGCAGAGGCACTAGCAGGTTAGCTAGTGCCTCTGTGAGTAGAGGTTAATGAGCGGAGCGAGCAATGCCTTGCACTTGATCGATGGTGACAGCAGAAGCTTGGCCACCCCATTCAGCACGCATCCATGTAGACAAATCAGCAATTTCTTTGTCGCTGAGTTCATGCGCAAATGGCGGCATGGCGTACATGCGTTGGTTGCCCGTGAAGGTCTGCGTGGGAATACCGTTTAACACTACACGGATCAGGTTTTGAGCAGTATCCATCGCGAGTGTTGCATTGCCATACATGGCAGGTGCCACGTTAGGAATACCTTCCCCTTTGCTACCATGACAACCTGCACACGCTGCTAAGTACGTGCGTCTACCAATGGCCATGTCGCTGTCAGCGGCAGGGTTCTGGGCTTCAGGTAGCGGTGCAGGAGCGGCGGCTGCCGGTGGAATGGCACCGTTAGCGTCGGTAAGCAGGTAGGTGGCCACAGCTTCTACATCGTCTTTGTCCATGGCACTGGTAGAAAAGTGCGTAACCGTATGCATGTCAGCAAAAGACGTACCTTGTGGGGCGATGCCGGTGCTTAGGTATTGCGTCAGCAGAGGCACATCAAAACCGTGCTTGGCTAACGATGCCGCCGTGATGTTAGGAATGGCCCAGCCGTTGATCTCACCACCTTGTAAGTCACGCGCAAAGTCCACCCCCATCATGAAGTTCTGCGGCGTGTGGCAGCTAGCACAGTGGCCTACGCCTTGCACTAAGTAGGCACCACGCAACCATTGGGCAGAGCGTTCGGGATTCTCGGGGACGCTGCGATCCGGGAAGTTCAGCAGGTTCCAGAAGTTCATGAACGGGCGTACCGGTAAGGCAAAGGCACCACTATTGTCTTTGTTGGGCACAGCAATAGGCGGAATGCTCATCAGGTACGCGTACAGTGCGTCAATATCTTCGGGCGTCGTGATGTGCGTGAAGATGTACGGCATGCCGGGGTATAGGTTGCCTTTAGGGGCAACGCCATCTTTTAACACACGGTGAAAATCTTCACGTGTGTACTTGCCTATACCGTAGGTAGGGTCGGGCGTGATGTTGGTGGAGTACAGGGTCCCAAAGGGCGTGTCGATTGCCACACCACCGGCGGCTTTAGGGCCTTGGGGTTGGGAGTGACAACCAAAACAGTCACCCGCCATGGCGAGTTCACGTCCACGGGGGATCAGTTGCTGCATTTCATCGGCGCTTAAGGGTTTGTCGACACCAGGGGCAACGCTGGTGCTGCGAAAAGCCCCCAGTAAGATGGCAATACAGGCTACGACTGCCACCAGAATCACGGTAAGGATTGTTTTACGTAACATGGTGGCCTCCTTAGTCGATCACACAGCCAGGGGTTGCCAGAGCAACCTCTTTAACGGCTTCGTAGTAGCGTACATAGCCTGTGCAACGACAGATGTGGTCGTTTAAGGCTTCCTCGATGGCGCTTTCTAAGTTGGCACGCTGTACGGGCTTGCGTTTTAACCCATCCAGAAACACCGTAGCCCCCGCGACGAAGCCGGGGGTGCAGTAACCGCACTGGAACGAGAAGTGGTCGATAAAGGCTTGTTGTACAGGCGTTAAGGCTTCTACCTTACCCAGCTTGTCGTACTTGGCTTGGCCTTCAATGGTCGTAATGGACTTGTTGTTGAAGTAGTGCGCGCTAAACACACAGGTACGGCTTTCAGTAGTAGAACCGTCAGGGTGGTTTTCTACGATGGTACAGGCGTGACAAATACCTTGGCCGCAGCCAAAGCGGGTGCCCGTCAAGTTTAGGTGCTCATGCAGGAAGTCGATCATGGGCATATCGAGTGGCACGTCTACCGGGCCGATTTTGTTGCCGTTGATCGTGAGCGTCAGGGGTTGTTTTTCTAAGCTCATGCTAAGGCTTCCTTGATTTTCTCTGCGGTGATGGGGAGTTCGTAAAAACGTTTACCGGTAGCGTGGGCTACGGCGTTACCGATGGCTGACACCACGGGGATCATGACTACTTCAGCCATGCCCTTGGGTGGTGAGGTTTCAGACAGCGGGGGTAGGTAATCCACGGTCTGGTTCCAGACAGCAACGTTTTTAGCGCGGGGTAGGGTGTAACGGTTGAAGTTCCATGTACCGTTACCGGGACCATCCTCGTAAAGGGGCAGTTCTTCCATCAAGGCATGGCCTATACCCATAGCTAACCCGCCTTGTTGTTGGCCGGATACCAGGGCTTGGACAACGACTTTGCCAGGATCAAGTAGGTTATGCAGGCGCATGATTTCTACGTCACCCGTAAAGGTGTTGACGTTCAGCTCCACCAAGCAGGCCGCAGGGGTGTAGGTGGTGACGCCCGCGTTATTACGCTGTACAGGTGGGTAATCAATTTTGCTGCGTTGTAGGTAATCGTAGCCGCCAGTGGTCATGCGGTTTTTTAGAGCGTCAGGTGCGCCATCCCCGTAGCGTACTGCTAAGGCATCCAAGGGAAGGGTGCGTTCGCCAGAACCAGGAATGTTAAAGCTGCCTCTTGCCCACTCCCAACGGCTAAAGCAGTGCAAGGCTACGCCAGTGATCAAGCCCATTTCGTGTGCTTTTTTGGCTAGCTTCGCAAAAGGGATGGGGGTCATGCCTGCACCACCAATACCACCAGGGTAGGCTCGTAAATCAGACAACGCGACATCGCCGGGGGCCATTTCGCCGCCATCGGGGCCATCGCTCCAGATGGCTTTGGCTGCTGGCCATAAGCTGTGCTCTAACAAGAAGTTGGCCGCTTGACGGGTACCAAAACCAATGAAGTACACACTGTTCGAGGCACTCATGGCTGGCAGCATAAAGGGTACCCAGAAGGGGTTAGCGGCTAGCTTGTCTTGCTCTTCTTGTGTGGTGGTGTAGGGTGACCAGTTGCTGACTAAGGGCAACTGAGCAAATTCGGTCACACCAAATTCCACGGTTTCAGGTGCTTGGCCCAGCATTTGCTGGATCATCACTTGTTGGGCGGTAGTGGCGCCTGTGCCGATTTCTTGTAAGCAGTGGCGCATGGTGATGTTGCCATCTGCATCAAACTCAAGCACTAAGGCACTGGTGTCGGCTCCTGTGCCGTAGTCCTTTTGTACTTGCGCAAAACCTACGCCATAGCGTTTGCCGGGGTTAGCGGCATCGTATTCGGCTTTGGCTTTATCTTTGTTGACCCACATGGGGTGCTTGATCGCGATATCCAGCATTTCTACCAGACGTGGTTCGCCTAATTGCACTGCCCCTTGCGTATTGGGGTAATTAGGCAGTAGAGCGTTACGGCGACGTAGCTCAATCGCATCGATGTGTAGTTCGGATGCCAGCTCATCTACCAGTAGCTCGGTCATGGTCATGGTTTGAATGGTACCGTAACCACGCATAGAACCTGCTTCTACTGCTCGGCTGGATAAGGCTGTGCTCGCCAAGTCGGATTTTGGGAAGTAGTAAATAGACTGAGCGGCGGTGGCTCCTACTTGCGCAACAGAGAACGAGAAGTTGGCTCGCCCGCCGCCATCACAGGTGTAGTCACCTTTAAGAATCTCAAATTGCCCTGTTGTTCTATCCGCCGTAATGCTTACGTTCATATCAAACGCATGGCGTTTAATACCCATTTGGAACTGTTCGTAGCGATCGTTGGCCAAGCGTACAGGCAGGCCATCGCCATAAAAACAGGCAGCAATCACATAGAAGGGGAAGATGGAGTGGTCTTTAGAGCCATAGCCCACCGTGGTGCCGGTAAGGATTTCAATATGCTCTACGGGGAAGCGCTTGTTGTCTTTCACCATGAAGGCGGCAACACGGGCGACTTCGTAGGGAGATTGTGCGGCAGCTAAAATATGCAGGGTGCGTGTGTCAGCGTCGTACCACGCATTGCCGTTATCCGGTTCCATTGCCGACGGGTCTATGGATTGCGAATACCCATGGCGCTCAATCACGATTTTGTTCGGGTCTTGCCTAGCTGCTTCTATGTCGGCTGCGATTAATGCAGCAGCTTCCATTCCGCGTTGCATGGGCTTGTAGGTTTCTTGTGCCACTTGTTGTGGGTCACGGTTACCCGTACCGCCGCCGCGATGTTTATGCATGACCGATTGCGGCACAAAAATACCGTCTGGGTCAGCAGGGGGCCATACCGGGGTTGCACCGTCAAAACTTCCCCAGATCACCGCGTCTTGTATGGGTGAAAATTCGGGTTCGCCAGTGGGCGAATCACCGCCTATGCGCACATAGCGTGCAGCACCAAAGTTGGCCGGTGGATTAGGCCCGGTAGTTTTACCGTACAACACAAACTCGGTATCAAAACGCAGTTGGCGTTTAGCAGCCTCGAATTTATCAAAGTCGTGATACACCAATAGGGCAACAGGGTGGCCCAGCATGGTGGGGGTTGTACCTTTAGGTGTCAGAAAGCTTTGGCCATAAAAGTCAGGCCCTAAGTCAGCAGGTTTAGGTACTTGTATACCGTCGCGCTCTAGGTCTTCGTGAAACAACAGCCTGTCGGGCTGTAGATCATCGCTAAGCCTGTCTAGCGCCAAACCCTCAAAGGTTTTATCGGCTTGTGTGGCTTTGACAAAAAACGCATGGGCTTGTTGTTTGGGCCAGCCGGGTAAGTTCATGGCACGAAAATCGCGTGCAAATACTTTTTGGCCTGTGACTTTACGTATAGCATCCCAGCGATAGCGAGCTTGCCCATCGCTATTCATCCAACCAGATGCTCCAAGGCCCGAGTGAACTTCTATTGCATGCGCAAAAGGCAGGCGTGCTAACGTCACCGTAATACCAGCAAACGTACCAAGTTTGATGAAATCACGACGGGTAAATCCTGATGCCATAGGGTTCTCCCTGTGTGTAGAGTGTTGATTTGCTGTCATGTTTTTGTAATTGTGAAAGGGGTACTCATCCCACTTTCAGCTTCATCATATAGGCAATGCTTTTCAAAAATGCTGTTATGAGCCTGTTGCTTGCAAAGCTTTACTAAAAATTTTAAGACGTGACATAGGCTGTTGTGTTTATGCAGCATCGTGCTACTGCTTGAGGAAATGCCGCCTATAAAACGTGCTGCGGCCAGCAATCGCTTTCATGCTTGGTAAACTTGGTGCTAAAATCAAACCGTATTCTTATTGATGATTAGTTATTGGAAAAATATTATGACCACAACGCGAACTACTACCTGGCCCAACTAGCCGTAGCCGCATTGTGTTCATACGCTGATAACATCAGACCAAATACCGAAACGCGGCTTGTATGCCGCGTTTTTTGTTTTAGGAAGCATTTATGATTCAAATCACCTTACCTGATGGTTCGCAACGCGAGTTCGAGAATCCGGTTTCTATTAATGATATTGCCTACTCTATTGGCACGGGACTGGGGCGCGCTGCACTAGCCGGTAAGGTGACGTTTGACGGTACAGAACCTGAACTGGTTGATACCAGTTTTGTGATTGATCGTGATGCTAAGTTGGCCATCGTGACAGCAAAAGATGCTGATGGTCTAGATGTGCTGCGTCACTCCACCGCTCACTTGTTGGCCTACGCCGTAAAAGAGCTGTTCCCCGATGCGCAAGTCACCATTGGGCCGGTCATCGACAATGGTTTTTACTACGACTTTTCGTACAAACGCCCCTTTACGCCTGAAGACTTGCAAGCCATTGAAAAGAAAATGGCCGAGTTGGCTAAGCAGGATGAGCAGGTTGTGCGCGAAGAATGGGATCGTGACGAGGCGGTGAGGTTCTTCCGTGGCATAGGCGAAGAATACAAAGCCGAGATTATCGCTTCTATTCCTGCCGAGCAAAAAATTTCGCTGTACCGCGAAGGCAAATTTGTAGACTTGTGTCGTGGTCCTCACGTGCCTTCCACTGGCAAGCTGAAAGTATTCAAGCTGATGAAGGTGGCTGGTGCTTACTGGCGTGGTGATAGCAAAAACGAAATGCTGCAGCGTATTTACGGTACAGCGTGGGCCACTAAAGACGAACAAGCCGCTTACCTGCACATGCTGGAAGAGGCTGAAAAACGTGACCACCGTCGTTTGGGTCGTGAGCTGGATTTATTCCATTTCCAAGACGAAGCGCCTGGTCTGATTTTCTGGCACCCCAAAGGCTGGGTGATTTGGCAGCAAGTAGAACAGTTCATGCGCAAGGTATACCTAGATAACGGCTACCAAGAAGTTAAGGCGCCGCAAATTTTAGACTTGTCCATGTGGAAGAAAACAGGCCACTGGGATAACTACAGCGACAACATGTTCACTACAGAGTCTGAAAACCGAATGTACGGTTTGAAGCCTATGAACTGTCCTGGCCACGTACAGATTTTCAACGCTAACTTGCACTCATACCGCGAGTTGCCCATTCGTTATGGCGAGTTTGGTCAGTGTCACCGTAATGAACCGTCTGGCGCGTTGCATGGCATGATGCGTGTGCGTGGTTTTACGCAAGATGATGGTCATATTTTCTGTACCGAAGATCAGTTGCAAGAAGAGTGCGCTAACTTCACAGCGTTGCTGCAGCAGGTGTACAAAGAGTTCGGCTTTACTGAAATTTTGTACAAAGTAGCGACTCGTCCTGAAAAACGTATTGGTAGTGACGAGGTATGGGATAAGTCCGAAGCAGCCTTGATGGAAAGTCTGCGTCGCACAGGATGTGAATTTATCGTTGCCGAAGGCGACGGTGCATTCTATGGCCCTAAAATTGAGTACACACTGAAAGACGCTATTGGTCGTCACTGGCAGTGTGGCACGATCCAAGTAGACTTCTCCATGCCTCAGCGTTTGGGTGCAGAATACGTGGATGCACAAGATCAACGTCGCACACCCGTGATGTTGCACCGTGCTATTTTGGGTTCTTTTGAACGTTTTATCGGAATGTTGATCGAAAACTATGCAGGCGCATTGCCAGCGTGGTTATCGCCACAACAAGCCGTAGTGTGTTGTATTGCCGAATCTTCAGCGGATTATGCGCAAGCTGTTGCACAAAAGCTGGTTAAACTGGGCATGCGTGTTAGTGCGGATTTGCGTGGTGAAAAAATCACTCGTAAAATTCGAGAACACAGTATGCAGAAAGTCCCTTATATACTTGTAGTAGGGGACAAAGAAGCGGAAGCAGGTGCTGTTGCCGTGCGTGGTCGCGGTGGCGTGGATCTGGGCGTAATGTCCTTGGATGATTTTGCCCAACGCTTACAACATGAAGTCGAAAGCCGTCAGTAATTATTACTGAGGCTATTTATCTTAAATTTTTTGGGAGTTCTAGATATCGCAACCGAAAGAAAACATCGCATCAACGGAGAAATCCGTATCCCTGAGGTGCGACTCATTGGAATTGAGGGTGAACAATTAGGGGTTGTTAAAGTAACCGACGCGCTGGATATGGCCGAGGAACACGATGTTGATTTGGTCGAGATCGCTCCGCAGGCTGAGCCGCCCGTATGCCGGTTGATGGATTATGGTAAGTTCCGTTATCAGGAACAGAAACGCCAGCAGGAAGCGCGTTCCAAACAAAAAATAATCCAGATCAAGGAAGTAAAATTCCGCCCCGGTACGGATGATGGCGACTTTAACGTCAAGCTGCGTAACGTTCGACGCTTCATTGAAGATGGGGACAAGGTCAAGGTTTCTTTGCGATTCCGTGGTCGAGAAATGGCTCACCAAGAACTGGGTATGCGCGTGCTTGAACGCGTGCGTGACGAGGTAGAGGAAATCTGCCAAGTTGAAGCCATGCCTAAGCTGGAAGGTCGTCAGATGATCATGGTCTTGGCACCTAAGAAGAAGGCAGTGTAAGCTTTCTAGCTTAACTGTCTATCAGCCTAATGCTGATTTTTGCGGCCTGAGTCGCGGCAATAAGCCCTTCATGACTTTGCTTCATGAGGGGCTTTGTTTCAGAGTTGATTATGCATAGCTTATTTATCATCGATCCATTGCCAGCCCTGTCAGCGTACAAGGATACTTCCGTTGCCATGATGCGTGCCTTATTAGCGCGTGGCCATCAGGTGAGTGTGGCCTTGCAACCCGACTTATACATAATCGAGGGCCGCGTTCGCTGTAAGGCTCAAGCTATTACTATTGCGCAAGATGCTGACTTGCGTGCTGCTAATTGGTGGCAAGAAAAAGGTGAGTCTTTTGACGTGGAGCTTAACCACTTTGACGCGGTTGTGATGCGCAAAGATCCACCTTTTGACATGGAATTTAACTACACCACACACCTGCTCAGTTATGCCGAGCAGCAAGGTGCCAAGGTGTTTAATAGCGGTAGTGCGTTGCGCAACCACCCAGAAAAATTGGCGATTACTGAGTTTTCACAGTTTACGGTGCCGACCTTGGTAAGCCGTAACATGGCGCAGCTGCGTGCGTTTCATGCTCAGTATAGCGATGTGATCGTGAAGCCTTTGGATGGTATGGGCGGTAGCGGTATTTTCCGCATTAAGTCAGACGACCCTAACGTGGGCTCAATTTTGGAAGCCTTAACGCAGATGGGCACGCAAACCATCATGGCGCAGCGCTATATTCCAGAAATTGTGGATGGCGATAAGCGTATTTTGCTGATTAATGGTGAACCTGTACCGTATTGTTTGGCGCGAATTCCCTTGGCAGGTGAAACGCGTGGCAACTTGGCTGCAGGTGGTCGTGGTGTGGCGCAGCCCTTAACGGATAACGATAGACGCATTGCCGAGGCGATTGGTCCGGAGCTAGTGAAACGTGGCCTGATGTTAGTGGGTTTGGATGTGATCGGAAACTACCTAACAGAAATTAACGTCACTAGCCCCACTTGCTTTGTGGAAATCACAGAGCAAACAGGCTATAACGTTGCTGAGCGTTTTGCCGAAGCCTTAGAAGAGGCGATCAGTGGCTAAGTACCCCCGTTTGGCGCTGATTATGCATGCGCCATTGGGGCAAGCGTTTCAGGCTTGTGTGGAGCACGTGTTGTGTGCTGGTGCTGCCTTTCAGGTTTTTGATATACATGCCGACGATGATGTGCCCGAGTGGGTGAAACAAGTAGTGGGTTTCTATCATCAAGAGCCTGACAGCCCGGTATTACTGCTGTGCGATGTGGTAGGTGCTACACCCTTTAATATTGCTAGATTGGCTCAAGCGGCTATTGCTCAAGAGGGTGGGCAGGCTGATGTGATTGTGGGAGCCAATTTAGGGATGGTGTTGAAGTCGGTGTGCGACCGTCAAACAACGCCAGAATGCTTTGTGGATACCATTGCGCAAAGCGCGGGTAAGGCTATTGCAGTGTTCAAAGCAGATCTAGATAAAGACAAAGATAAATAGAAAGAAAAAGGTAGATAGTTATGCCATCTATAGAAATAGTGATCACCAATAAACTGGGATTGCATGCCCGAGCAGCGGCGAAATTGACGCAATTGGCGTCACGTTTTCGCAGTGAAATATTTATTTCTCGTCAGGCCCATCGCGTGAATGCCAAAAGCATTATGGGGGTCATGATGTTGGCGGCCGGTTTGGGTGTGGCGGTAACTATTGATGCTGAAGGCGAAGATGCTGAGCAAGCATTGGTAGAGATTAAGCAGTTGTTTGAACAGAAGTTTGGCGAAGAGCAGTAGTCAAACAAGGAGCAAAGAGATGCAAGAGGCAACACAGCGCATCTGTACTACACCCTCCGCCATGTTATGCGCGCAAGGGCAGGGCGTGGTGCGTGGCTACGCCATAGGCCGAGCCGTGGTGATGGGGGCTGCGGCACTGGAAGTGCCACATTATCGCGTAGCGGTAGAAGTGGTAGAGCAGGAGTGTGTACGGCTCTGTGCCGCGATGGATAAGGCGCGTGACGAAGTCACAGCCTTAGCGTCTGGGTTGCCGTTAGATGCTCCTAAGGAAATGGCCTCATTGTTGGGTGTGCATGTGTTGCTGTTGGATGATCCGCAGTTGCGCTCCCAAACTATGTCATTAATACGTGAGCGTTTTTATAACGCCGAATGGGCGCTGACGACTCAAGGGCAGTTGCTTCAAGAACAGTTTTCCGCGATGGAAGACGAGTACTTGCGCGAGCGTGGTGCCGATATCAGGCAAGTGATAGAGCGGGTATTGCTGTTGTTATCCGGCGGCAAACCGTTAACGCTGAATGCGTTGGATCAAAGCGGTGATGAGCCCTTGATTGTGGTGGCGCGTGATATAGCACCAGCCGACATGATGGGGCTGCGCGAAGCAAAGTTTGCTGCATTCCTCACCGACTTAGGTGGCCCTACCTCACATACTGCCATTGTGGCGCGTAGTATGGCGGTGCCTGCGGTTGTGGGTTTAGGAAATTTTCGTTCGCTAGTGCGCGATGGCGACATGCTGATCGTGGATGGTTTTACTGGCGCGGTGATGGTGAACCCATCTGCCTTGGTGCTAGAGGAATACCGTCAGAAACAAGCTGAGTTTGCGTTGGCTAGGGAAAGCCTAGCCTCACTGCGTGATGCACCTTCCGTCACGCTGGACGGTATTACTGTGCACTTAGAGGCCAATATAGAGCTGCCTGAAGAAGCCGAGCATGCCTTGGCTGCTGGTGCGCAAGGTATAGGGCTGTTTAGGAGCGAGTTTTTATTCATGGGGCGCAGCACACTGCCCGATGAAGAAGAGCAATTCCATGCTTACAAAGCGGTGCTGGAAGCCATGCAAGGCAAGCCAGTAACGATTCGCACGTTGGATATCGGTGCGGACAAGGTGCTGGATGGCGAGCAAACGGTAGCCACTAACCCCGCGCTGGGCTTGCGTGCTGTGCGTTATTGCTTAGCTAACCCGGATTTATTTCAAACCCAATTACGGGCGCTGTTGCGTGCTTCAGTGCATGGCACGTTACGTATTTTGGTGCCCATGATTTCCAGCATTAAAGAAGTGATCGCCGTGCGCCAGGCTATTAGCGAGGCCAAGCAGTCCTTAGCCAGTCAAGGTATCACCGTGGCGAGCAACATTCAGTTGGGCGCAATGGTGGAAGTGCCCGCTATTGCGATTGCGATAGAACCTTTTGCGGAAACCTTGGATTTTCTCTCTATTGGTACCAATGACTTAATTCAGTACATCATGGCGGTAGACAGGGGGGATTCAGAGGTGGCTGATCTGTACGATCCCCAACACCCTGCGGTGTTACGTGTGATTGCACAGACTATTAATGCGGGTGAGCGTTTTAACACGCCAGTATCGGTGTGCGGTGAAATGGCCGGCGATCCTACCTTAACCCGTTTGCTATTGGGGTTGGGCTTAACCCGTTTTTCCATGCATGCTGCACAATTGCTGGATGTGAAACGCGAAATTGTGACCGCACACTCTAATGCTTTGCGTACTAAAGTGGCAGGGGCATTGAACAGAGCAGAGCGCTTAGACTTGGCAATATTGCACTAAGCCGCTTGTGGCTTTCTCTTACAGTAGTGATCTACACCGCGCTGTTTGTGCGACTTAAGGTAAATAGTAAAAAGTCTTACGTAACTTTTTACTATTTTTAAATTTTGTTGCTAACTTAATACTGGTTTATAGCCAGACTCACCAGTAGAATGAGAATTGTTTTCGCATCAAACCTGTTTGTCGCGTCAGTTTGATGTACGTTGTTACACGACATAGATCATGTAAGGATTGTTATGAAAAAGACTCGTTCGCATCTTGCCGTTTTTGCCGCTGTTGCTTCTCTGAGCTTGCTGGCCGCGTGCTCGGAAGGTGAGGATAAAAAAGCTGCTCCAACACCTGCAGCTGCTCCTACTGCACAGCAAGCAGAGGTTGTGGTTGAAGAATCCGTTGAGGTGGTTAAAGAGTCTGCTGATAACGCAGCAGAAACAGTGAAACAAGAGGCCGATAAAGCCGAAGTGAAAGCTGAAGAAACGACTCAGGCTGCTGAAGGCGAAGCTGATGCTACTAAAAGCAAAGTAGATGAAGCCGTTGATGCTGTTAGCAAAAAAGCTGACGAGCTGAAAGACGCTACTGCTGAAGCAGCTAAAGACGTAGGCGACGCTATCGAAAGCGGCACCGCTAAAGCTGACGAAGCTATCCAAAATGCTATTGGTAACGGCGACAAAAAATAATCCTGTATTTTTACAGGTGTAGAAAATGGCTGCCCTAGGCAGCCATTTTTTTATACACTGGTGGCAGTGAACTATGACTCAAAGGAATAAGCATGAATCCACGTACCGATTGGTTGAATGATCTACAGAAAAATGTGTCTGACTTGATCGCCAAAAGTCCAGCTGCCGACATAGAGAAAAATGTGCGCGCCATGATGACTCAAGCTTTCTCGCGTATGGATTTATTGACCCGCGAAGAGTTCGATACACAAAGCGCATTGTTGGATCGTGCTTTGCAGCGTATCGCTGCGCTAGAGGCGCGCGTGCAAGAGCTGGAAGACTCGGCAAAGCAATAAGCGGTTGTAGGCTAGGTAGTATGGCTGATGGGCACGGTTGTGTTCATCGCTAAAGCATAAAGCGACATAGCGGCACACTTGATAGTCTCTAACTAGGAGTGTGCTATGTCGTTGGCAGTGGTCAATAGCTGTGTCGTAATAGGGATGCAGCCTTGTGCGGTACAGGTAGAGGTGCACATAGGTGCAGGCTTACCTGCTTTTGCGGTGGTGGGGTTACCCGACACGGGTGTGCGAGAAAGTCGAGAGCGAGTGCGTTCGGCGTTACAAAGCAGTGGCTTTAGTTTTCCTGTTGCACGTATCACCGTGAATTTAGCGCCCGCCGACCTACCCAAGGACGCGGCGCATTTTGATTTACCCATTGCTATGGGTATTTTGCTGGCATCAGGGCAATTGGCATTGGCCAATGAACATGCTCCTGCTGTGCCCTTGTGCATAGATCAATACATATTTGCTGGTGAGTTATCACTTACTGGGGCATTGTTGCGCCTTGCTGCACCCATAGCGGTAGTATGGGGTGCTTCAAAGTTGGGCTTTACGCAGGTCATTATGCCGTTGATGTCAGCGTCGACGGTGACGCAGCTAGCGGGCATGCAGATCTATGGCGTAGCGAGCTTGCGTCAGTTGGTGGATGCACTGATGGAGCATGAGTTAAGTTGTACTACACCTGATGAGCCACTGCCTTGCGAGCAGCTATCCACCAATTTATGTATGTCGGATGTCAAAGGGCAACCACAGGCCAAGCATGCAATTGAGGTGGCTGCAGCCGGTAGGCATAATGTGCTTTTTCGTGGCACGCCGGGCGTGGGTAAAAGTATGTTGGCTCATCGGTTGGGTACGGTGTTGCCAGCACTAACCGAGACACAGCGTTTAGATGTGGCTGTGCTGGCTGGCGTGGCTGGCAGAGTAGAACCGTTACATGGCGCGGCACCTTTTAGGTCGCCACACCATTCGGCCTCTATGGTGGCCCTAGTCGGTGGTGGATCTAGACCTAAGCCTGGTGAGATTTCGTTAGCGCATCATGGGGTGCTGTTTTTGGATGAGGTGGCCGAATTTTCCAGAAGCGCTTTGGAGGCGTTGCGTGAGCCATTGGAAACCGGGGGGCATCACTATCGCCAGAGCGGGGCGTAGTGTGTGGTTTCCAGCCGATTTTCAGTTGATAGCAGCGATGAACCCCTGTCCTTGTGGCTGGATGGGGCATGCGGTGCAACCGTGCTTGTGTACGCCGGAGCGTGTTGATCGTTACAGAGCTAGGCTGTCTGGGCCGTTTATGGATAGGTTGGATGTGTGTGTAAACCTAAAAGTGGAAACTCAGGTAGTGGATGAGGCGCAGGAGGCCTCTGAGTCGTCAATGCACATACGTCAACGTGTAATTGCTGCGCAGCAGCGGCAGTATCAACGCCAGGGATGCTTGAATAGTAGGCTTGATGGCCAAGCTTTGGCAGAGCATACGGTATTAGAGCAAGAAGCAAAACGGCTTTTGCGTCAGTGTGTACAACGATGGGGGTGGTCTGGTCGTAGTGTGCAACGGTTACGGAAAGTGGCACGTACCATTGCCGATTTGGCCTACGAAGAGCAAATACGGGTAGAACATTTAGCACAAGCTATACAATATCGTGGCTAAGAAGGGATTGGGCTAGACATTTTTTCCGTCTCTTTCTATAATTATTAGCTTTTCAAGGGTTTGGCTTTTGCCAGTGCGGTTTACCCTAGAAAAAAACAATAAGTGTCATGTCGGTTATCAAGTGCAGCGCTATCAGTTTGGTTCTGTCACCGCCAGTCACAACTTTATTAGAGTGTCATCATGCCTAAAATGAAAACGAAGAAAAGTGCTTCCAAGCGCTTTATTGTTCGTGGTAGTGGCTCCATTAAACGGGGTCAGGCGTTCAAGCGTCACATCCTTACCAAGAAAACTACTAAAAACAAACGTCAATTGCGTGGCGCAGTTGAAGTTCATAAATCTGATGTGTCCGCTGTAAAAGCGATGCTTCCTTTCGCCTGATTAACGGAGAACTACTACTATGTCACGTGTTAAAGGTGGTGTAACAGCCCACGCTCGTCATAAAAAGGTTTTGGCTGAAGCCAAAGGTTTCCGTGGTCGTCGCGGTACGTCTTATCGCGTAGCCAAACAGGCTGTGATGAAAGCCGGTCAATACGCATACCGTGACCGTCGTAATCGCAAACGTGTATTCCGCGCATTGTGGATTGCTCGTATCAACGCAGCATGCCGTGAGTTGGGTGTAACATACAGCCAGTTTATCGCCGGCATGAATAAAGCTAATATCGAGTTGGATCGTAAAGTTCTGGCTGATATGGCTGTAAATGACAAAGCAGGCTTTGCCGCTGTGGTAGCTCAGGCTAAAACCGCTCTGGCAGCTTAATCGGCTTATAGTCGTTTAGTTTAGATGGCAAACGGAGCTCTGCATGGGCTCCGTTTGTTTTTGGTAAAGGCAAAACACACCATGACATTCTCTGTAGAAGATTTTATTGCGCGTGCTCAGTCTCAATTTGCTGAGGCTCAGGATGCTGCATCGCTAGAAAATGCCAAAGCCCGATTTCTGGGTAAGCAAGGCGAAATTACAGCATTGCTGAAAGGGCTAGCAAGCTTGTCTCCCGAAGAAAAAAAAGAAGAAGGGGCAAGAATTAATCAGTTAAAACGTCAGGTTGAAGATTTACTTAATGCTCGCCGTGCCGACATGGCTCAGGCTGAGCTGACCAAAAAGCTGACAGCAGAAGCGATTGATGTCACGCTACCAGGCCGTGGCCGTGCAATGGGTGGTATTCACCCTGTGATCCAAACATGGCAACGAGTTGAGCAGATTTTTGGCTCCATTGGTTTTGGTGTGGCGAATGGCCCTGAAATTGAAAACGACTGGACTAACTTTACCGCGCTGAACAGCCCAGAAAACCATCCGGCACGTTCCATGCACGACACCTTTTACATCGATATGAACGATGAAAAAGGCTTGCCGCTGTTGCTGCGTACCCATACTAGTCCTATGCAAGTGCGTTATGCGCGCATGCATAAACCCCCAATTAAAGTGATTGCTCCTGGCCGCACCTACCGTGTAGACAGCGATGCAACGCACTCGCCCATGTTCCACCAAGTGGAAGGTTTGTGGATCGCTGAAGATATCTCTTTTGCGGACCTGAAAGGCGTGTATACCGACTTCCTGCGCACGTTCTTTGAAAGTGATGATTTGGTGGTGCGTTTCCGTCCTTCCTTCTTCCCATTTACGGAACCTTCTGCCGAAATCGACATGATGTTTACCAGTGGTCCTAACCAAGGTAAATGGCTGGAGATTTCCGGTTGTGGGCAGGTGCACCCCAACGTAGTGCGTAATTTTGGACTGGACCCTGAGCAATATATTGGTTTTGCTTTTGGCTCCGGCTTGGAACGCCTGACGATGTTGCGTTATGGTGTTAATGACTTGCGTTTGTTCTATGAGGGTGACTTGCGCTTCCTGCGTCAGTTTGCCTAATTAAAACGCTGAGGGCCTTGACCCTCCAACGCTACTGCAACTTTTTACGCTTACGTATTCATCATGTTAATTTCAGAATCCTGGCTTCGTTCTTTTGTTAATCCTACTTTGGATGCCGATGCGCTGGCTCATCAGTTGACCATGGCTGGGCTAGAGGTAGAAGACGTTTTTACAGCCGCTCCAGCTTTTACGCAGGTAGTGGTGGGGCATATTGTTGAGGTTACTCCCCATCCTGATGCAGACCGCTTACGCGTGTGCAAAGTGGACGATGGCTCGGGTGAATTGCTGCAAATCGTATGTGGCGCACCGAATGCAGCAGTAGGTTTGCATGTGCCTGTGGCGCGTATTGGTGCAGAGCTGCCTGGCGGCATGACGATTGCTGCTGTAAAAATGCGCGGTGTGCCATCTGCTGGCATGCTGTGCTCGGCACGTGAGTTAGGCTTATCTACTGACCACGAAGGTCTGATGGAGTTGCCTGCGGATGCGCCGGTGGGTACGGATATTCGCGAATACCTTGATTTAGACGACACTGTTTTCGAACTGAAAATGACACCTAACCGTGCCGACTGTTTATCGGTGTTGGGTGTGGCTCGTGAAGTGGCTGCGCTGAATGATTTAACCATGACAGTGCCTAGCTTTGAGCCTGTTGAAGTAAGCATTGCTGATCGCGTTGCTGTGGATGTGCAGTCTCCTGATTTATGTGGCCGTTTTGTGGGTCGCGTGATCAAAGGTGTGAATGCCCGTGCAGCGACACCTGAATGGATGAAACGCCGTTTAGAGCGAGCTGGTCAACGTCCAGTATCCGCCTTGGTGGATATTTCTAACTATGTGATGTTGGAACTGGGTCGTCCTTCGCACGTCTTTGACTTGGCTAAACTGCAAGGCGGTTTAGAAGTGCGTTGGGCCAAAGAGGGTGAAAAACTAGAGCTGCTAAGCGGTAAAGTTATTGATCTGAACGAAAAAGTAGGCGTTATTGCTTGCAACGGTAAGATTGAAAGCTTGGCTGGGATCATGGGCGGTGAAGATACCGCTGTGACACTAGACACTACAGATGTGTATTTGGAATCTGCTTTCTGGTGGCCAGAGGCCATTATGGGCCGTGCGCGCGAGTATAAATTCTCGTCCGATGCTAGCCATCGTTTTGAGCGCGGTGTAGATTTCGACCACATTACCGAACACGTAGAACGTATTACTCGTTTGATTCTGGAAATCTGCGGTGGCCAAGCGGGCCCTGTAGACGATATTCAGCGCAAACTGCCTACACGTGATCCCGTATCCATGCGTTTGGCGCGCTGCCATAAAGTGTTGGGTGTGCCCGTTACAGAAGACGGTGTAGCACGCATTTTCCAACGCTTGGGTTTTGAGTTTGACTGTAAAGATCAGGTGTTTACGGTAGTGCCTCCTAGCTATCGCTTCGATATGCAGATTGAAGAAGATCTGATCGAAGAAGTGGCGCGTATTTACGGTTTTGAAAACCTGCCAGATGTACCTCCAGTGGCACGTGCTGCCATGTACGAAGAGCCTGAGTCTTTGCGTGGCCCGCATGCACTGCGTGCCAGCATGGCGGCGTTGGACTTCCAAGAGGTCATCAATTACTCCTTCGTTGAAGAAGTATGGGAAAAGAATTACCACGGCAACCAAGATCCAATCCGTTTGTTGAACCCCATTGCTAGCCACTTGGCGGTAATGCGTTCTTCGTTGATTGGTGGTTTGTTGGCGAACATTGGTTATAACGCTAAACATCGTCAGCCACGTGTGCGTGTATTTGAGTTGGGGCGTGTGTTCCGTCGTGATGCATCGGTGCAAAGTGGTGATTTGACGGTAGGGGGCATTGCGCAGCCTACGTATTTGGCAGGTGCGGCGTGGGGTCAAGCTTTCCCTGAGCAATGGGGTATGGCGAAACGTCAAGTTGACTTTTTCGATGTGAAAAAAGACTTGGAAACATTGTTTGGCAGCAAAGCACAAGACTTGCGCTTTGTAGCGGCTGAGCATCCAGCGTTGCACCCAGGCCGTAGCGCACGTATTGAGCTAGACGGTAACGTCATCGGTATGATTGGCGAAGTGCACCCAGCGTGGTTGGCAGACTTGGATTTGGCTACTGCACCTGTAGTGTTCGAGGTGGATGTAGAAGCGTTGTCGCACAACGAGTTGCCTGTGGCAAAAGCCTTGTCCAGACAGCCAGTGGTACAGCGTGACTTGGCATTCTGGGTGAATAGCCAAGTGAATTACCAAAGCTTGCTGGATACCTTGCAAGAAACCGTGCGTCAGCATGAAAATCTTGCTA
This sequence comes from Paenalcaligenes sp., assembly GCA_052103955.1. Taxonomy (GTDB): domain Bacteria; phylum Pseudomonadota; class Gammaproteobacteria; order Burkholderiales; family Burkholderiaceae_B; genus Paenalcaligenes. The sequence goes on from JBQELO010000010.1 coordinate 28,635, forward strand.
TCGTTAAGGATATTCGTTTGTTCGATATTTGGCGTGATCCAGCCGACCCTGCAGAGCAGAGTTTGGCAATGCGTTTCTGGTTGCAGTCACCAGACAGCACCTTGGACGACGCTACAGTTGAGCAGGCAATGCAACAGTTGTTAAAAGCGTTGGTAGATAATCACCAAGTACGTCAGCGCGCATAAGAAAGGGGAGAGGTATTCATGAATGTCAGCAGCACGCTTACTAAAGCAGAACTGACCGAATTGTTATTTGACCACGTAGGGTTGAATAAGCGGGAAGCCAAAGACATTGTTGATACGTTTTTTGCCGAGATCCGCAATACGCTGGAGCAGGGTGACGAAGTTAAACTGTCTGGGTTTGGGAACTTTCAGGTGCGTAATAAACCGCCGCGTCCTGGTCGTAACCCAAAAACTGGCGAGGTGATTCCTATTTCGGCTCGCCGAGTTGTGACTTTCCATGCTAGCCAGAAATTGAAAGCGGTAGTGGAAGATGTAGAGCAGGTGGTTGAAGCCTAATCGCAGGTCTATGCTTTTTGTTTCTCGCATTGATTAAGAACTCATCATGACGAATGTAGAAAATACGGCAAATCTGCCTCCAATTCCCGCTAAGCGTTATTTCACTATTGGTGAGGTAAGTGACTTATGTTGTGTGAAGCCGCATGTATTGCGGTATTGGGAACAAGAGTTCATGCAACTTAAGCCGGTAAAGCGCCGAGGTAACCGACGCTATTACCAGCACCACGAAGTATTGCTGATTCGTCGTATTCGTAAGCTGTTATACGAAGAGGGCTTTACGATTAGCGGTGCCCGTAATCGGCTGGGTGATGGGGTGGAAGTGCCTTATGACAGTGAAGCAGCCGTTCGTCTTAGTGGTGTAGAGTTGCAAGGTTTGCGTCAAGAGTTGGAAAACGTAGCCAATGCGTTGGATGATGTACTGACAAGAACAGCAGCCGCCCAATAAGATGGGCTTGATAAGTACCAAAAAAGGGTCCGGCAACTAGCCGGACTTTTTTCTATGCAAAAAATGTGTATACGACAACAGGCGCTGGTAGCGTTAATAGCACCTGACCCGCAGAAAAAATCAGAACTTGTGCGTGCTATGCAGGCTATTGCTACGCCGGTGATAGAGACTACTGCTATTTACAAAGAGCCTGCGGGTGTGCCGGGTAGGCCTAGCGTACCTACTATTGTGTCACCCCAGAAAGTGCCACATCGCGGCTTGGGCTCTGTGGAAGGTAGGGCGGGATTATTGCATGCGCTGGCGCACATTGAGTTTAATGCGATTAATTTGGCGTTAGATATTATGTGGCGATTTGCAGGTATGCCAGCTGCTTTTTATGGTGGATGGCTAAATGTGGCAGCCGAGGAGGTTTATCACTTCAATCTGCTGCGCGATTACTTGCAAGAGTTAGGCTTTGATTACGGTGCTTTCCCTGCTCACGATGGGCTGTGGGATATGGCTGAGCGCACACAAGAAGACTTGCTGGCGCGTTTGGCGTTAGTACCCAGAACCTTAGAGGCGAGGGGGCTTGATGCGTGCCCTATAGTGCGCAATCGCTTGGCTCAAGTAGGTGATGCAAAGGGTGCAGCAATTTTAGATATTATTTTGCGCGACGAAGTAGGGCATGTGGCATTAGGGAATTACTGGTATCGCTGGCAATGTTCTCAGCTAAATGTAGACCCGGTGGCGATGTATCCCGAGATGGCAGAGAAATTTCGTGCCCCCACGCTAAAAGGCCCGTTCAACATCCCAGCTAGGCTGGAGGCGGGCTTTGAGCAAGCTGAGCTGGATTGGTTAGAGCAGCAAGACGCTGCCCGTAAACGCTAAGCAGGGCTATTAGGACGCTTCGCTGTTGCTGGTAGGCGCTTGCATGGCGGGTACCTCACCAAAGCGCACGATACGCCCAATGAATAGCACAGGGCCTTTGGGTTGGCCGCTAGCTGCACCTTGGGCATTTTCTAAGGTGATTTCAAACACCTGATCGTTTTCGATTGTGCCTATCAGTGATACCGGTAAGGCTACGGGCTGATTGGGATCAATTAAGCCTAATGAGGTAGGTTTGGGGTCGAAAGGGCGTTGTGTCCAAAGTTGGGCGCTTTGGTTGGCGTCCAGTTGAGTATGTACCTTGGGCTCTAGCAATAAGTTGCCTTCAGGATCAGACGTCATTACCCAACCCGGCGTGGATGACTGGTTAGGTGCCATTAAGATAGCGCCATAACGGGGTGCCATTTCTATTACGGTAATAGGTGGCTTGCTAGGGATTAGGCTGATTACCACAATAATTAAAGCGATCACAGCAAGCGCAATAGCGGCAATGCGTGCGAGCTTTTTCTGTTGTGGTGACAGCGTTTTAGCAGGTTTGCGTTGCTCGGCACGCGCTTCACTTTTGATGGCGCTGAAGCTGTCTGTGGGCGCGGGCGAAAAGTCCTCGTTAGCTGTGTTGTCAGTGGTTGATGCCGCGTAGTAGGGCTTTGTTTCTGGCTCGTCGTCGTTGGCAGAAAAGCTAATGTGATGCAGTTCTTGGTCTTCGTTTCTGTCTTTTCTGTCTGCTGCTATATCTAGGCTTTCTTCTATAGCGATGACAACTTCTGGCTCTTGTTCTTTGGCTGGAATGGCAAAGGTGGATGCCGCATCAGCACGATAGAGCTTGGGTTGAAAGTTTTGATCGTTGTGTTCAATGGGGCCTAGAGCGATAGGGGTTAGGCCCAGCATTTCTTGTATGCGCGTAAAGAGGGCCTCAGATGGCGGCTGCTGTTGCGGTAGCAGGTCGCACAGAGCAATCAAATCTTGTTCCCAGCTTAAGGCGTCAAAGGCGGCTTGATCATCATGTTGCAGCAGCGATTGTATGGACTGTTGTTCTGAATCGGTCAGCAAGCCTAAGGTGTATTCAGCAACTTGCAGTTGTTGTTCGTCTAGCGATGTACTTTGACCGTGCAGTAACTTACGCAGTAGTGCGAGGCCTAAGCGTACGCGTCGGCGCAATTGGCTAACGACGGTATTTTCGCTCTGGGCAATCTGGGCGTAATTCTTACCTTGTAGGTAGGACATGAGCAGTACTTGTTTAGAGGTTTGGTCTAAACGCGGGAAGTACGCCAATAAGCCGCTACTGTAACGGTGGCCGATGTTGGTGAAATTGGGCAGAGAGCTAGGGCTTGTGCCGCGTTGTTGGTGTGCTCGGGCGCGGTACCGCAAAATGCTGTAAATCCACGCTTGGGCGCTGCCTAGTGATGAGTCAAAGCCTAGTGAGTTTTTCCAAGCCAGTACGAAGGTTTCGCAAGCCAGATTCTCTGCTGCGGAGGGACTGCCTAGCATGGACAGGGAGTAGGCCATGATGCGCGGCATTTCCTGAGCGTAAATATCAGCAAAAGCGCGTTGGTCGCCTTTGGCACAAAGCTGTAAGGCGGTGTTGAGATCGACGTGACGGGAAACCATGAAAGACGCTGCGTGCCAGAAAATGTAAACGAAGCATCTATTGTAGGGGAAACTGTTGTTTAAAAGTGCTAAATATTACAAGAGGTGGGCGTAACAGTGATCTGCCTGTCTTGGTGATTTGACGCATATAGTACCAAAGCGGTACTATATTCTTATTTGAGGCTTGCAAGAGATCGCGTTATGCTGCGAATCAGCAAAATTATAGACTATGGAACCCTTGTTCTGACCCATATGGCGGGAGATCCCAGCCGTGTGTTCAGTGCATCGGAGCTCGCTACACAGCTGGGGTTGGGGCAACCTACAGTCAGCAAAGTGTTGAAGCTGCTAAGTCAGGATGAGCTGGTTACCAGTACACGTGGTGCGCGTGGTGGTTATACGCTCGCGCGGTCAGCTACTGAGATTAGCGTTGCGCAGATTATTGATGCCCTGGATGACCAGCCTTTCGGTATTACCGAATGTGTGGCGACTCCGGGCGCCTGTAATGTGGAATCAGATTGCCACATTCGTAGCAACTGGCAACGAATCAACGATATTGTACGTCGAACGCTGGAAGATGTCAGCGTCGCAGACATGATTCGGCCTTCGCCCTCGGAATTTCCTCTTAAACGCACGGTCCTGCAAGACCAAACACCTTTCACAGCACGCACTTCTAAAGTGGAGCTTTCTTGAATGAGTACTGTCAACGAACACCTCGATACGTTTCTCGATAGAGAATACGAAGCAGGTTTTGTGACGGATATTGAATCTGTCATCATCCCTAAAGGGCTAAATGAAGATACCATCCGCCTGATTTCTGCTAAAAAGCAGGAGCCCGAGTTTATGCTCGAATGGCGTTTGGCTGCTTATAAGCAATGGTTGGAAATGAAGGCACCGACATGGTCGGTGGTGAATTATCCGCCTATAGATTTCCAAGACATCAGTTATTACGCGGCGCCTAAAAGCAAAGATGATGGCCCTAAAAGTCTGGATGAAGTTGATCCTGAACTACTGCGTACGTACGAAAAATTGGGTGTACCACTGCACGAGCGCGCTCGCTTGGCCGGTGTGGCTGTAGATGCGGTTTTTGATTCCGTATCGGTTGCTACCACCTTTAAAAAGCAGCTGGAAGAGGTGGGCGTGATTTTCTGTGCCTTCTCTGAGGCAGTGCATAAATACCCAGACCTGATTCGTCAGTACTTGGGTACGGTAGTGCCTACTACAGATAACTTCTACGCAGCGTTGAACTCAGCGGTGTTCTCTGACGGCTCGTTTGTGTTTGTTCCTAAAGGTGTACGTTGCCCAATGGAACTGTCCACGTACTTCCGTATTAATGCTGCTAACACAGGGCAGTTCGAGCGTACGTTGATCATTGCCGAAGAAGGTGCCTCTGTTAGCTACCTAGAAGGCTGTACGGCGCCCATGCGAGATGAAAACCAGTTGCATGCGGCAGTGGTTGAACTGGTCGCGCTGGATGATGCCAACATTAAATACTCCACCGTGCAAAACTGGTACCCAGGCGATAAAGACGGGGTAGGTGGTATTTACAACTTTGTGACCAAGCGTGGTGAGTGCCGTGGCGCACGTTCACGTATTTCTTGGACACAGGTAGAAACGGGTTCGGCTATTACTTGGAAATACCCAAGTGTGGTGTTGCGTGGTGATGACTCGGTGGGTGAGTTCTACTCGGTAGCCTTGAGTAACCATCGTCAGCAAGCGGATACCGGCACCAAAATGATACATATGGGTAAAAATACCCGTAGCACCATCATTTCTAAAGGTATTTCGGCTGGTGAGGGTATGAACACGTACCGTGGTTTGGTGCGTATCACCCCTAAAGCAGAAAATGCCCGGAATTTTACCCAGTGTGACTCCTTGCTAATTGGCAAGCGCTGTTCAGCACACACTTTCCCAACCATGGAAGTGCAAAACCCTACCGCTAGCGTAGAGCACGAAGCAACCGCATCCCGCATTGGTGAGGATCAGTTGTTCTATGCCATGCAGCGTGGGATTTCAGCTGAAGATGCCGTGTCCATGATCGTGAACGGTTTTTGCAAGGATGTCATTAAAGAGTTGCCAATGGAATTTGCAGTCGAGGCCCAAAACCTGCTCGGCGTAAGTTTGGAAGGCAGTGTAGGTTAAGGAGAGCTTCATCATGTTGAGTATTAAAGATTTACGTGCTTCTATTGAAGACAAACAAATTTTGCGCGGTCTGAATCTGGAAGTTAAAGCAGGTGAAGTCCACGCCATCATGGGCCCTAACGGTTCAGGTAAAAGTACCTTGTCGCAAGTGTTGGCAGGCCGTGATGACTACACCATTAACGGTGGTTCAGTAGAGTTTGATGGTCAAGATTTATTGGACATGGCGATTGAAGAGCGTGCGCGTAATGGCGTGTTCTTGGCTTTCCAATACCCCATCGAAATTCCTGGCGTATCTAACGCGTATTTTCTGCGCGCCTCGCTAAATGCTATCCGTCGTCAACGTGGCGAACCAGAACTGGATGCCATGGATTTCTTGAAGCTGGTGAAAGCTGAAATGAAAACGGTGGGTATGCGTGAAGAGTTCTTGTACCGCTCTGTTAACGAAGGCTTTTCTGGCGGCGAGAAAAAACGCAATGAAGTTCTGCAGATGAGTCTGTTAGAACCTAAGTTGGCGATTCTGGACGAAACTGACTCCGGTTTGGATATTGATGCGTTGCGTGTAGTGGCTGACGGTGTGAACCGTTTGCGTGCACCAGATCGTGCCATGATTGTGATTACGCACTACCAGCGTTTGCTGGATTACATCGTTCCTGACCACGTACACGTATTGGCCAATGGTCAGATTATTAAGTCTGGCGATGCTAGCTTGGCGTTGGAACTGGAAAAACGTGGTTACGGCTGGGTGAAAGAGTTGGCTGCGGAACAGGCTGCTAAAGGAGCCGCCGTATGAGCAAGCTCCCTGCATGGGTCACGGAGTATGCGCAGACACTGGCAGATGCACCCGCTTGGCTAGCTAGCCGACGACAGCAGGCTTTAGAACGTTTTGCAGCAGAAGGATGGCCTACCACTAAGTTGGAAGACTGGCACCACACATCGTTGGCATTTTTAGAGCAGGCTGCGTACAAACGCCCTGTGCCTTCAGATGTAGCAGCACAGGTTGACGCTGTGAAGCAAAACGAAGCGGGTCACTGGTTGGTGTTTGTAGACGGTCGTTACTCGGCACCGTTATCTAACGTAGGTACTGTACCTGCGGGCGTGACTGTGGGCGCATTGGCCGCTCACCTGAATGACGCTGACGTGGAAGCATCTTATGGTCAAGCAGATGCTGGCACTAGCGTTGCGGCATTGAACTTGGCGTTGGCCGAAGACGGTGCTTACGTGCACGTAGCACGTGGTGTAGCGCTTGAAGAGCCAGTACATTTGCTGTTTATGAATACCTGTGCGGAAGGCAGTAGCTTCCCGCGTAACGTGATTCGTGTCGATGCTGGCGCTGTAGCAACAGTTGTTGAGTACCACGTGAGTGCAAACGAAGACGTTACGTCGTTTAGCAACGTGTCCACGCAAGTGGTGGTAGACGCCGATGCGAATTTAACGCATGTGAAATTCCAGCAGGAAAGCAAGCAAGCGCTGCATTTGGCGGATATTAGTGTTACTCAGCAAAAGTCATCACGTTTTGAGTCGCACTCGTTGTCCTTTGGTGCCAAACTGGCGCGTCACAACATTCGTACGCAATTCTTAGGCGAGCGTTGTGAAACCTTGTTCAACGGCTTGTACTACGTAGACGGTAAACGCCATGTGGACCACAACACGGTGATTGATCACGCTGTGCCTAACTGCATTAGCCACGAATACTACCGCGGCATTTTGACAGACATGGCTCGTGGTGTATTTAGCGGCCGTATTGTGGTGGGTAAAGGTGCTGATGGTACCGATGCTATCCAACGTTCTGACAGCTTGTTGTTGTCTAAGTTGGCGCGTAGCGATGCCCGCCCTGAGCTTGAAATTTACGCCGATGACGTGAAGTGCGCGCACGGTGCGACAGTAGGCCAGTTGGATGAGGAAAGCCTGTTCTACCTGCGTTCGCGTGGTTTGAGCATGGAAGAGGCACGTAATCTGTTGATTTACGCCTTTGCTGCTGCCAGCCTAGATCGTATTCGTCACGACGCATTGCGTGCTCGTGCTACTGCTAGTATTTCTGCTTTGCTGCCAGGTGGTTTGGCCTTGGCTGGGGAATAAATGATGAGCGCTTCTGCCATTACTGAAATCAAACTGGATGTACAAGGGGATTTCCCCATTTTGCAGCACCCAATCCGTGACCAGAGACTGGTGTATTTGGATAACGGTGCAACGACGCAAAAACCACAGTGCGTCATTCAGGCCGAGCGCGAATTCTATGAACGCGAGAATGCCAATATACACCGTGGTGTACATTGGCTATCGCAACATGCTACGGACTTATACGACCGTAGCCGCGAGTGCACGCGTGCCTTTTTGCACGCAGCACGCACCGAAGAAATCGTCTTTACCAGTGGCACTACCGACAGCATCAACTTGGTTGCTGCGACATGGGGACGTGCCAACATTAAAGCAGGTGATGAAATCCTGCTGACCATGCTTGAGCATCACTCCAACATCGTGCCATGGCAATTATTGGCCGATGAGAAAGGCGCCGTGATTAAGGTTGTGCCTATGTTGGAAGACGGCACGCTGGATCAAGCTGAATACAAACGTTTGCTTAGCTCACGTACAAAATTTGTGGGGTTGGTACACGTATCCAATGCATTGGGTACCGTGAATCCTGTGAAAGAAATGATTGCCGAGGCCCATGCGGTGGGTGCGGTAGTGTTGCTGGACGGAGCTCAAGCCGTTGCGCACCAAGTCGTAGATGTACAAGACTTGGGTTGCGATTTTTACGCTTTTTCAGGCCATAAAATTTACGGCCCTACTGGTGTAGGGGTGTTGTACGGTAAGTATGCGTTGTTGGATGCGATGCCACCATGGAAGGGCGGTGGTGACATGATTCATACCGTAAGCTTCTCGGGCAGTACTTTTGCTCCGGCGCCGCAACGTTTTGAAGCGGGCACGCCAAATATTGCAGGTGTGGTGGTGTTGGCTGAGGCATTGAAGTACGTGCAGAAGCTGGGTTTTGATGCCATTACCGAACACGAACAAGCGTTGTTGGCGTACGCAACCGAACAGTTGCAGGCATTGTCAGGTATTAAAATTGTAGGTACTGCACCGCATAAAGCAGGTGTAGTGTCGTTTTTGGTGGATGGCATACATCCCCATGATTTAGGCACTATTTTGGACATGGATGGCGTGGCTATTCGTGCGGGTCACCATTGCGCTATGCCGCTTATGACAGAACTGGGTATTCCAGGCACGGCACGTGCGTCATTTGGCGTGTACAACACCTTTGCGGATGTGGATGCTTTGGTGGCTAGTTTGAAAAAAGCACAGAAACTTTTTGGGGTAGGTGATGAGTAATGCATTCGATGGACTGCGCGAACTCTATCAAGAAGTAATTTTTGACCATAATCGTAATCCGCGAAATTTTAAGGCCTTAGAGCCAGCTACTCACCAAGCAGATGGGCATAACCCATTGTGTGGTGATCAGTTAACCGTGTACGCACGTTTAAATGACGCGGGGGTCGTGGAAGAAGTGAGCTTTATTGGTCATGGCTGTGCGATTTCTAAGGCGTCGGCATCATTGATGACGGAAGCCTGTAAAGGGAAAAGCAAAGCAGAAGTAGAGCAACTGTTTGAAGATGTGCATGCCATGCTGACGCATGAGCATCCAGATCGCGACCTAGGTAAGCTGGAAGTCTTGTCTGGTGTGAAAGAGTTCCCTGCACGTGTGAAGTGTGCATCTTTGGCTTGGCACACATTGCATAATGCCATTTCCAAAGCGCAAGAAACCGCGAAGACAGAATAGGGGCAGACCTTGAGTTACTTCGACCGTGAAGATGTAGTCATTACTCGTGATTGTCCGGCTGTAACCATTCCTTATGGTTCGCCGGTCACTATTGAAGCAGGTTGCATGGCAACTATCACGCAACGCTTAGGTGGTAGTTTTACTGTACTGGTAGAGGGCAACTTATACCGTGTAGAGGGCTCTGATGCCGATGCATTAGGCCTAGAGGTAGTAGAGCGTGAGGTATTCGTACCTGAACAACCGCTAAGCGAAAAAACCATAGAAGACGCCGCATGGATTGTGTTGACGCAAGTGTTTGACCCAGAAATTCCCGTTGATATCGTGAATCTGGGGCTGGTGTACACCTGCGCAGTTAGCAAGCTGGAATCCGATAAGTATGCTATCCGTATGGACATGACCCTGACAGCACCGGGTTGTGGCATGGGTACTATGATTGCCGACGAAGCGCGCTTCAAGTTGCAATCTATACAAGGTGTGGAACAGGTAGATGTGGATCTGGTGTGGGATCCACCATGGAGTCGCGAGATGATGAGCGAATCTGCCAGATTACAGCTAGGTATGTTGTAATACTAAAAACCGAGTCTCTGACTCGGTTTTTTAATGCCGTGTGACGCCAGCAGAATGTGTGGCAGGCTAGTCGTAACACGTACACCACAACACGACCTACGCTAAGGAAATGAGTAATGCAGTACAGGCGGTTAACGCAGCAAGAAGTAGATAAGGTATGGGAAATTGAACGGCGCGAAATCGTTCAGCATGTCTACGTCATGGTGAATGACCGTTTGCAATTGCGGGAACAGTTTTACGATACGCGTGGTTGGCCCGAGGGTGAAGAAGCTGAGTACGGCCCAATCTTGCGGGCTTGCTTTGAGCGGGGTGGCATCTTTTTGGGTGCTTTTGAGGGGGATGAGTTAGCGGCGGTTAGTGTGATGGATAGCCGTCCAGTCACCGACTACCCTAAGCTGCACCAGTTGGCGTTTCTGCATGTAAGCCATGGCTGGCGAGGCCAAGGGCTAGCTTCTGAACTGTATGCTCGCACTAGAGCAGAAGCCGCGGCCATGGGCATTGTGGGGTTTTATATTTCCGCTACGTCGACGCAGCGCACGGTTGAGTTTTACCTTAGCCGTGGTGCGGAGCTTAGCTTACCCCCTGATCGTGAGCTCTATGAAAAAGAGCCCGACGATATACATTTAGCCCATTGGTTTTATTAAGCTAGACGAGTAGGCCAACTCAAGCAGGCGAACTGGCGTCTTCTGTAGCGCTGTTGTGAGTGGGGGGGCGTACATCAACCATGCCATTTACGTGTTGCAGTTCATTCATGGCAGCGCGTAGTAACTGATCCTCAGCAGAACCTGGCGTATCGCTTTGCCACGCTTCTTTAGGAAAATCGGCGGGCGTACCTTGTGCAATCAGTTTGCCCAGTTTCTGTATGTACTGCAAATCGTGGTCGCTAGGCGTGCCGGTGTTGTTGATGGAGTAAGCCGTAATGCAATTTGCCATGCGGGCTGCACTGGAAATAAGCGGAAACCACGATAAGGCTTCTTGACTGGCAGGAGGTGGGTCAGAAAGCTGTTTTTGCAGGTTGGTACGTATGTTGGCAATTTGGCCATAGGCAGCATGGCGCGCACTGTGCAATTGGTTTTGCTGTGCTGATTCATTAGGCTGCGGTAGTGTGGCGAGTAAATAGTGCGCTAAGGCTTGCCGTATTTGTTGGAAGGTTTGATACAACTGACGGTGATTGGTTTTGGGCCACAATAAATAGCCAAATACGAGGGCAATAGCACCGCCTAGTAAGGTGTCTTCAAAACGCAGCAGCGCGTAATTAACACCATTTTTTTCAGGGCTGACATAATCAATTAGCACCAGCACCAGTGGGGTGATAATCAATGACATCATGGCGTACGAGCGTTGTGATGCCCATGGTAATACAAAGGCCAGTGCCGCCATAATGATTACAAATAACGGCCCAGGACTAACAAAGTACAAAATAAAGCCACCAATGATGACCCCAAAGCTTGTGCCTATACTGCGCAACATGCTCCGCGAAAAAACCGAGCCCATATCGGGTTTCATCACCAAAATGACGGTCATGGGTATCCAATACCAATGACTGTAATCGTCTTTCCAGCGTAGAGCATAAGCGATAAAGGTGCAGACAGCTAAGGCTGCCGCCGCTAAGAGTACTTCTCTACCGGGGCTCAGCTCACCCAAAATAGCAGCCAGTTGTTTACGTTTGGCAGCAGGCTGGGGGGCGCTAATGCTGTTGTCGGGCAAGGTGCTAGAGCGCTGCCATAAGGTTTGGAATAACTCGTTAGCATCTTTGCTTAGGTTGTGATTACAGCCTGATGTAGCGTCTGCTACAGGAATGTGTTTTGAGCGTGATGCGTAGGCTGTGGCCGCGTGTTGCAGCGTTGTCGCCATGGTGTGTAGCTGAACGCTATCATTACAGCCCACAATAGAGGCAAATAAGCTATCAAAACGCTGCAGCACAGCGGCGGTATGTTCCGAGCCTAAGTTCCTGCCTTGCGACAGCGAACGGGTGTGGAACATTAAGGTATATAAGGTGTTTAGGTTAGTGGTGATTTGTTGTTCGTCTTGCTCTATGGGCTGCTTTTGGGCGCGATGCAGTGCTAATTGCGCCAAGGCACGTAATAGGTTTTCTGACGCTTGATCTTCAGGCCTGTGCTTCAGTAGTAATGCCTCAATACCCAACAAGGCGGCATAGAACAACACCCCAGAAAAAGCCAGTAATGCGACATGCCAGTACTGGTTGATGGCCGGGTTACCTACCGCGACCGTACCCATCATTAGCATCTGCATGGTGCCTATAGACAATGCCGAGTTATAGCTGCTTAAAATGGCAGAAATAAAAGCTAAAACGGTAAAACAGAGGATCACCACCTCCCATGGCAAATAGCTTAAGTAGCCTAGTAATAGCCCCAGCAAACTTAACGGTGTGGTGATCAGCATGCGCTGAAACAGAATATGGTAGGGGTTGTCGCGCTCGCCCCCCATTTGCAGTAGAAACCCCATGGCTACCCAAAGGAAAATAGGTAGCTCACCGGTTAGCGTGCCAATGGCTAAAGGTAAACCCATACCCAGTGCGGCCCGGGTAGAGCGGGGCCAATTCCATTTAGCGGGCTGTAGATGCGTGAGCTGCCGTACCCACGCCACAGGGTGGGCAAAGGAGGCTGGGTGGGGTTGGTTGGACTGCACGGAGTTTGGCATCTACAAAAACCAGAAGGGTGAATGCAGAGGCGCTAGCCCCTGTCACAGTTAACGTACTATTGAACAGGGTAATCGAGTTTGTAGGCCACGCAATGTTTGTAGGCTTTAGTAACAACTAAGCGTAACTGTGCAAAAGCGTAGCCGGCTATGGCAGGGCGCTACGGGGCTAAACCACCTACGTCTAAGGTATGGCGCAGTGCGTTGAGGTTTTCAGGCGTGACGTAAATTAGGCCTGCACCGGGTGAGTCAATTTCTGAAATCATCAGTAGGGCAAGTGTGATCAGTGCGGGCAAGAGCATGATGATGGTGTTGTTGCCATGTATGCCTCGTATGTTATGGCCTAACAAGAAGTTAGAACAAACGGCAAAAAATAGCAGCAGTATCCAGGCAGCACCGGGCACCTGACGTTGCCAACTGGACATGGTTTTTTGCTGTGCGGTGTAAAGCTCATTGCTGGCGTTTAATGCGCTTACCATCACCGCATTAGGGTTCTGTTTTGCCAGTTGGCTAATAAGCTTCCACATATGCGTTTGCAACTGTATGGCCGCAATGCGTGTTTCGGCTCTATCGGTTTCATCCGTGGTCTCAAAGAAATGGACGCGTAGAGCAAGGTATTGGTTCAGCATCTCTTCAGCACGCGGCTGGTATTTGTCTTCTAGCACTGAGATGCGTTGAAAGGCATTGCCAATGGCAATTGCTTCGTTTTCTTCTGCTTGTATGCGAGCTTGATACCCGTTAATCGCAAAAGAGAAGGTAAAACCTACTAACAAACCAAAGAGCGACAAAATGGCGCCCAGTACGATTTTTAACTCGTCATCAACGGGCTGGTCTTGCGCTTGACGCCGTTTACCTATGCATTTGCCTAGAAAAGCTGCTCCCATAAGCAAAACAAGGGTAGACAGCATCAACACGTAGTGGGCATAGTTGCCCGCCAAAAGGAATTCCATAAGGGTATGAAAAACTAGAAGCTAGAGGTTAAAGGGAAAAATTACAGTAATCGGCTTGCAAGCGCTTGTTTTACAGAGGGCCATTCGTGGTTCAAGATTGAAAAGACCACGGTGTCTCGGTAGCCACCATTGGGCATTTTTTGGTGGTTGCGCAATACACCATCTTGTTTAGCACCAAGGCGAGCGATGGCTTGTCTAGAGGCATGATTATGCCAATTAGTGCGTAGCTCAACAGCGATGGCGGCGCGGTTTTCAAAGGCGTGGGTTAACAGCAGTAGTTTGCTTTCTGTATTGATGGCTGTGCGTTGGCAGCGTTTGGCATACCAGGTATAGCCAATTTCTACGCGCTGGTTAACTACGTCGGCATTACAAAAACGGGTGCTGCCTACAACGTCACCTGTGGCGTTATCAATCACCGCAAACGGTAGCGCTACACCGGCATCACGATCAGCAAAGGCTTTATTGAGGTAGGCATCAATGCTGTCTATGCTAGGCACACTGGTAAACCACAGTTTCCACAGTTCGCCGTCGTTTGCTGCTGCCAACAAGGCTTCACGGTCGCTGGCATGCAGAGGACGTAAGGTAACAGTAGTACCTTGAAGCGTGACAGGGGTTAGCCAAGTGGGTGTTGCAGCCATGAGTGTCTCCGTATGAACCGGTGGGGACGCTGTTTTACACGCCAAGCGCACAACGAAAGGCGGTGTATGACAGCGTTTAGAAGGTGATGTGGCGTAGTATAAAACCACAAGCAGCACTGTAGCTGAGCACTCGCATCGTTCTATACTAGAAAGCTACAGTTTTAAGGAAAGTAGGATGCAGAACACTACAGTATTAACGGGGGAACATGTACGTTTACGCCCTTGGCGCAGCGATGATTTACCGGCATTTGCCACGCTGAATGCCGATCCTGCCGTGATGGAGTATTTTCCTGCTGTATTGAGTACAGAACAAAGCAATGAGTTAGCCCAGCGCATTCAAGCAGGCTTTGAGAAAAATGGCTTTGGTTTTTGGGCGTTAGAGATACCGGGGGTACTGGCTTTTGCCGGTTTTGTAGGGCTGTCGGTGCCTGGCAGCAGCGGCTTGCCGTTTATGCCTACAGTAGAAATAGGGTGGCGTTTGTGCCAGCACGCGTGGGGACGTGGGTATGCCAGTGAAGCAGCTCGTGTGGTGTTGTCACACGCTTTCACCGCGCTACAACTACCGGAAGTCGTGGCGTTCACGACGCGCACAAATCAACGCTCTCAGGCGGTCATGCAGCGCATAGGCATGCGCTATGCCGAAGGCGAGGACTTTATGCATCCGGCATTGCCGTCAGATCACCCGTTGCGTCATCATGTACTGTATCGTTTAGCTTACAGGGACTGGTTGAAAACACAGTAGTTGATGCGTGGATGTGTTAGCATTGCAATCGTATATCGAAGTAGGCTTCGCTTTCGCCTAGTTCTCTGAAGCCTTCGGTTTGCGCTTGTGATGCGGCAGATAGCCATTGCTTCACTAAACCAATTTGCGAGTCGCTAAGTTCGTATTCTGACGTTTCTTCAGCATTACGCCATGCTTGGTAGGCTTGTATCACCGCATCTGGCCCACCCAGTTTGCGTTCAAGCGTACGTTGAAAACGTGATTCGGCATCTCGCTTATTGCGTTCAGCTAAGTCTTTAGGGGCATCTTCTAAGCGGATAATATATAGCATGATCATCTCCTTGACACTGTGTATTTATACAGTATATTAAAAAGAGAGATCAAGCTTTTTTTATGGCTTATGTCTCGCCTGTGGCGCGGATGTATGAATAGGGTGCAGCTAGGGCATGTGGCAATGCATGTATAATGCGCCATCGCAATTTTTTAGCTTACAGCATCATGAAAAATCTGTTTATAGGCGTGTCATTAGTGTGTGGCGTGGCGTTAGCTGGCTGTACTACGCAAGAAAAGAAAATCATCAAAGAATTAGAAGACATGCCTGGCGTGACCTGCGATGTAAACACGACCAATGGTTTGGACGATTGCGGTCCCGACAACTTGCAACAAATGCCTAACACAGGTGCTTAAGTTGTAGCCTGTAGGTGGTGAGGTGAATATGACCTTGTTGCAGTATGCGTAAGCTATTCCAAAGCATAGAGTCTCACCTTGTGGTGTGGGTGGTAGTGGTAGCAGCCAGTGGGCTGATATGGCCAGTGCTGGGTGCATGGCTAGCTTCTAGTATTAGCCTGCTATTGGCGCTACTGATGTTGGTGATCAGCCTGACCTTTGATGCCAGAGCCGTCAAAGTCGTACTGAAAAAGCCCTCTAAACAAGTATTAGCCCTATTTTTAGTGTACGTCCCCATGTCGTTCTTGGGATGGTTAACAGGACGATGGTTTTTTGGGCAGGGCGCACTGGCGGATGGTCAAACGTTATTGGGCATGTTGCCGACGGATGTGTCTGCGCCATTGCTGGTGCTTATGGCCAAAGGTAACGTTGCACTGGCAGCTGTACTCAATGCTGTGAATACAGCGTTGGCGCCGTTTATTATTCCTTTTTTATTCTTAGGCATTACCGGTGTAGAACTGGATGTTCCGCTGTGGACGATTGTGGCAGAGCTGATTGCCATTGTGTTGCTACCCACCTTGCTAGGGGTGTGGCTGCGTACGCGATTTACGGCTGCCGTCTCACGTTATGACACCATCTATGCAGGTGCGGGTTCACTGCTATACCTGCTAATTTTACTGGCCGTGATAGCGCCTAACGCCCACACTATTTTGGATTATGGTTGGTATGCATGGGTGATCGCAGCTGCCGCCTTATGCTTGAATATGGCAGGCTATGCCGTAGGGTTGTGCGCCAAAATATGGATTACGGACCGGCAAGACGTGATTGCGTATCTGTTTACGGTAAGCAAAAAAGAATTTAGTATCGCCGCCGCTTTTGTGGCGGCTTCAGGCTTGCCAGCAGAGGTGGCCATACCCGCCGTATTTTTTGCTATTGTGCAAATGCTAACCTCTCCCGTGGTAGCGCGTTTACTCACGCGCCATACCGTTAAGTCATAAGGCCTGTGGGGCATGCTTGGGCAATCAGAGCCACCTGTTGGCGCAGCCAATGATGCGCGGGGTCAGCATCGCGACGTGTATGCCAGACTTGTACAAAGTTAAACGATGCGATAGCTAACGGTGGCGCAAAGCAGCGCAGGGGAGCCGTTAACGCTTCTGACTCTATATTGCGTTTAGCGACGGTTAGAATCAAATCAGTACCTGCAATGAGTCTATTGGCAACACCCCAATGCGGTAAGGACACCAGCACATGGCGTTTGGTGCCTGCTGCGTGCAGCGCAAGGTCTATCTCATTGTTCAAATGCGGTTGCATGGCCACCGTGACGTGTGGGCGTGCTAACCATTGGTCTAGGCTAAGTGTGCCCGTGTGGTCTAGGGTAGAAGCATCGGCCACGCAGACGAAGCTTTCCTCAAACAGTACGTGTTGCTTTAACGCTGGCGTGATACCTGATGGAAAGACCCCAAAGGCGATATCGACTTCGGCGTCCATGACCTGCGCTAGCATGGCTTCACGACTACCTTGGCTGATGAATAATTCGATATTGGGAGCTTGCTGTCGTAGCGTGCGCACTAACGTAGGCAAAATGATGCTCGCTCCATAATCTGACATGGCTAACCTAAAACTACGGGTTTCGTGCTTAGGGTCAAACGTGGGCGCTTGAAACAAGGTTTCCAGTTGCTGCAGTGATTGCGCCAGTAACGGCAGTAACTCAGTCGCTTTGCTGGTTAGGGTAAGCTTTCCCGCACGACGTACCAACAACGGATCATTAAAAATGCGTCGTAAATGGGCCAAGGCGTGGCTCATGGCGGGTTGGCTTTTATGCAACCTAGTAGCGGCCCTAGAGACATGTTTTTCCTCTAGCAACGCATGCAAGCACAGCAACAAATTAAGGTCTATACGTCTTAGATTATTCATATGAAGAATAATGAGTGAGTCAAATTTAGAATTTCAATTCATATTATATATAACGTAGACTGTGTTCATAACTTAGCAACTTTGTAAGGGCGTAGAACAACATGAGTGCATCTCTTTACCACGTCTTGTTATTAGGGGCCGCATTAATTGCTGGCGCGGTGGTGCCGTTTCAGTCGGCTAGTAATGCCATGCTGGGGCGTATGTTGGGGCATCCCTTATGGGCTACGGTGACATCATTAAGTGTGAGCTTATTGGCAGTTATTCCGTTGTTGTTTTTGTTTAGAGCACCATTGCCTAAGCTAGAGCATGCTTTTCAAGCACCTTGGTGGGTATGGACTGGTGGGTTATCGGGTGTGATATTTATTACAGCGGCTTTATTGATTACCCCTCGTTTAGGGGCAACCGGTTTTATGATCAGTGCCATTGCTGGGCAAATATTAGTGGCGATGTTAATTGATCATTTCGGCCTGATGGGGCTGCCTGTGAAAGAAGTGAATCTGGGCAGAGTGTTGGGTGTGATGATGATTTTTGGTGGTGTGATGGTGGTACAGAAATTCACCCCGTAGTGCAGCTAACTCAGCATTGCAAGGCGTGCAGTGGTTATGCACGCCATTTTTTTATCTGTAAACATAAGAAGCAAATAGCTGCTTGCATTCTAAAAAATCATTTGTTGTAATATAAACTGTTTGTATAACAACAGTTGATATGCACCATGAGTATGATCCAAGAGTATGAAGCCTTTGGTTCACTATTAGGGCAGGTGAGTCGGGTGTGGCGTAAGGCCATGGGCGAAAGTTTGTCTGAGTTTGGGTTGACCGAAGGCACGTGGCGACCACTGATTTACTTGTTTAGAGCAACAGAACCGTTGTCGCAAAACGATCTGGCTGAGCTGATGGGGTTAGATCGTTCGTCGGTCGTTCGCCTGCTGGATATCTTACAAAAAGCGGGGTATGTCACCAGACAAGAAGATGTGCAAGATAGGCGTATTAAGCGCTTGCAGTTAACACCTGCGGGCACCGAGGTGGCCTTACAGGTAAAACAGGCGTCGCAGCATGTGTTGCAGCAAGTGTTTGATGCGATTCCAGACGATTTGTTGTCTAGTACGCAATCCGGCCTGCAGCAGATTTTGCAGTTACTAGGGCAACCACGCTAAGCAAAGGACTATCGTCATGCGCGCGCTTAAACAGTGGTTTATCCCTGATGCACAGATGCCGCCCTTGTGGGGGCTGGCAATGCTTACCTTTAGTGGCACCTTAGCCATGCACATTTTTGTGCCGGCGTTGCCTGATGCGGGTGCCAGCTTGGCAGCTACGCCTGCGCAAATGCAGATGACCATCAGCTTCTACATTGTAGGGTTGGCGGTAGGGCAATTAATTTATGGCCCTTTGTCGGATCGCTACGGTAGGCGAAAACCGTTATTGGCGGGGCTAACACTCTATATTGTTGCCAGTTTCGCGGCTTTATTTGTTGATGGTGTTGATAGCCTTATTGCGTTGCGTTTGATGGCGGCGTTTGGCGGTTGTGCGGGGATGGTGTTGGGGCGAGTGATTGTGCGTGATACCACCCGTGTCGCCCAGGACGTGGCTAGCCGTTTGGCTCTGATGAATGTCATGGTGGTGATAGGGCCTGGGCTGGCTCCATTGTTAGGTGGTGTGTTGGTGCACCATTTAGGGTGGCGCTCGGTATTCATCTTTTTGTGCTTGCTGGGCATTGCGAATATGGCCTACACCATTTTCTTGCTCCCCGAGACTAGGCAACCATCGCTACGCACTAGATCGGTGGTGCGTGACTACCTAAGCCTACTGCGTTCGCCCGTATTTTTGGGCTATGCCGTGGGTGGTGGGTTGGCGACCACCTCTATTTATGCCGTTGTGGCGGCTGCACCTTTTGTGTTTATGGAGCAGTTGCACAGACCTGCCTCGGAGGTAGGTATGTACTTGTCATTGGTGATTGGAGCGATGGCGTTAGGTAATTTACTCGCCCGCTTTTTGCTGCGTAGGCTGCCGTTGCGTCAGGTATTGTTAGGTGCGAATGCCTTGAGCATTGTGAGTGCGGCGTTTATGTTTGTGGCCTGCCTAAGTATGGAGCTTGCTGTAGGTGTCTTTATTGGGCCGGCTATTGTGTTTTCTATTGCAGCCGGCTTAACGAGTCCAGCCGCTGCGACCCAAGTTATTAGTGTACAACCCGAGCTTTCGGGAGCGGCATCCGGCTTATATGGTTTTGGGCAGATGATGATTGGTGCGGTGTGTACCGTAGTTACCGGCTTGGGGGCTGACCACGCACTTTTGGCAGCGTTAACGTTACTGCTGTCTAGTTTGGTTGGGCAGTATGCGTTTAGACGCGCCTTAGCCTAATTCAGGCTGAATGGTTCTAAACGTTAAGCTAATGCGTGGTAATGCTACGGTGCGAGTAGGGGGCAAACGGTGTAGCCAGTGGCTTTGTGTGGTGCCTTTCATCACCAGTAAGCTGCCATGCTCTAGCAGTACAGACTGGGTTTCTGTCGTGCGCTTATGTTTAAAACTGAACTTGCGTGGTGCGCCTAAGCTTAACGAGGCAATAGCACCATTTTTCTTCAGATCGCGTTCAGCGTCGCTGTGCCAGGCCATACCTTCTTCGCCAGTGTGATACAGGTTTAGTAAGCACGCGTTATAGCTTTCGCCGCTGTGTGTTTGTGCAATGTGTTTAAGTTCTTGAAGTACAGGTAGCCAAGGCAGCGCTGTTTTGGTTTTTTTTGAATAGGTGTACTGAAAAGGCTCATCGGCATACCAAGCAACTTTACGCTTGGTGAGCAGCGTTTTTCCCATGATCACAGCTTCATCTTGCTTCCATGCGATGGTGTCAAACAGGGTTTGGAAATACGCGTCTGCTTGTGCGGTAGTCAGCACCACACCGTGATAGTGCACCTCACCGTCATAGGGCAGCAGGTTGGTGCTTTGTAAGGGCGTATCAAAAAGGTCTAGGTTCACGGGTGTTTAGGCTTAAGACAGTGCAGGGGCTGGTTAGGTAGTGTACCAATAGCTTATAGCGTATGTGGGGGCGGGTTCACACCCCGTTTCTTGCTATGTAAAAATAGCCGTGAAAACCATATTGATGGCAGGGTGGTTTATATATCGTTAGGTGATAAGCGTATGATGAGCAACGGGAAAACAGCGGTGATGCTTGCTATGTGGTGGCATTCACTCAGGGCGACAGCCCCTAACCCTACGTTGTAAGGATACAGAATAGATGACTGATAATAAAAAATCCATAGGCCAGCACGAGCTGGGTGAACATAATCGCGATGCGTGGAATAAGCTGGTAGAGCAGCAATGCCCGTGGTCGCAGCCAGTGTCGTCCGAGGTGATAGCACAGGCTAAAAAAGGGCAGTGGCAGGTGTATATCACCCCGCAAGCCATGCCAGAAGGTTGGTTACCCGCGTCGGTGGCTGGGCTAAAAATTCTGTGTTTGGCATCGGGCGGTGGCCAACAGGCTCCTGTGTTAGCGGCCGCAGGCGCAGAGGTTACGGTAGTTGATATTTCTGAAGGGCAGTTAGAGCAAGATAGGTTAGTGGCCAAGCGCGATAATCTAACACTTAACCTAGTGCGCAGCGATATGGCTGATTTGTCGGCGTTTGCAGATAACAGCTTTGATGTGATTGTGCACCCCATCTCTAACCTGTACGTACCCAGCGTGTTACCAGTATGGAAAGAGTGCTATCGCGTACTGAAACCAGGCGGAAAATTGCTTTCCAGTTTTTATAACCCTGTGGTGTTTATTGGGGATAGAGACCCCACGCTGATGCAAGAAGGGTTAATTCGCCCACTATACAGTGTGCCGTATGCGGATATTAGCGACTTAGATGCCGCCAGCCTAAAGCAAAAAGTGGAGCAAGGTAGTCCCTTGGTCTTTGGTCATAGCTTAAGTGATCAAATAGGTGGGCAATTGCAGGCGGGCTTGGTATTAACGGGCTTTTACGAAGATAAGCAGCCTAATCCTAGGTTCTTAGTAGACCGCTTTATGCCTACTTTTATGGCCACATGTTCGCAAAAACTGGCCTAAGTAAGTCATTGGCCAGCGGGTAAGCGTGGTGGGTAATGTATAAGGTCGTGCAATATCACTGCGCTGTTACTGCTGTTGCGGTAGGCATGGGGCTGATCGGCTTGAAAACGAACCGCTTCGCCTGTTTTCAGGCTGTGCCATACGCCCTCGGCATAAAGCTCTAGCTCGCCCGCTAGCACGATGACATGCTCAATCACGCCAGCCTCGTGGGCGGACGATTCACTGTACGCACCGGCGGCCAGTTCGATTCGAAAAATATCAAAACCCAACTGCGGATCAAAGGGAAACAGCGGGGTCACCCGCATATCAGCATTGGCTTGATCGTAGACGGGTAAGGCGCCTTGTCGGTGCAACAGTAACGGTTGGCGCGACTGTTCGGCTTCTAAAAAGGTAGAAAAGGGCACATTAAAGCCCGTGGCGATCTTCCACAAGGTGGCTACCGTAGGGCTGGACTCACCACGTTCAATCTGACCCAGCATCGCTTTGCTGACGCCGGTGAATTCGGCGGCTTGGCTTAAGCTCCATTGCCTATCTTGTCGCAGTGATTTCAAGGTTTGAGCTAAATGATGCGCCATGTTTTGCATGACTGCAGCTCCTTGTGTGGTGGGGACTACAAAGCATTGTACGTTATAACGCACAGTGTTATATACTTTGATTCGTGCGTTATAACGTCCAACTAAGGTTAAGTATGCGTCCGCCTCTTTCTTTGCGTCATCTGTCGTTCTCTGCTGTTGTGGCGGGGTTGGTATCGGTATTAGTGGGCTATACCGGTTCTATTGCTATTGTGGTGCAGGCCTTAAACGCGGCCAGTGTTCCAGCATCAGAAATAGGGGGCTGGCTGACCATGTTGGGGTTGGCGATGGGGGTAAGCTCGTTAGGTTTATCGCTGTACTACCGTATTCCAATCTTGACGGCGTGGTCTACGCCCGGCATGGCGGTATTGGCAACCAGTGCTGTGGGCGTGCCCTTAAGCGAAGTAGTGGGCGTCTTTATTTTTGCGTCAGGTTTAATGCTGCTATGCGGCGCCACAGGAATTTTTGCACGCATCATGCAGCGTATTCCGCAGTCGCTAGCTGCGGCGATGTTGGCTGGGATTTTGCTGCGCTTTTGCTTAGAAGCTTTTTTGGCTTTTGAGCTAGATTTACTGATGAGTGGGGTGATGTGCTTGGTGTTCTTGGTAGCACGGCGCTTCGCTCCTCGCTACGCCATTGTGTTGACTTTGGTTGTGGGTGTGGCGTTAGCGGCGGGAAAAATGCAGGGTATGGATTTCAGTCAGCATGCCGTGATTAGCTGGCCTAGCTGGGTTACACCAAAATTTGAATGGGCCTCGTTGTTGGGGGTAGGTATTCCTTTCTTTATTGTGAGTATGGGCTCACAAAATGCACCTGGTATTGCAACCTTACAAGCCTTTGGCTACACGCCGCGTATTTCACCCCTGATTACCATTACCGCGTTGATGTCTTTGGTGTTGTCACCATTAGGTGGCTTTACTGTGTGTATTGCTGCGATTTCAGCCGCCTTTTGTTTGGGGCCCGAGGCCCACGCTGACCAATCACGGCGTTATATGGCAGCAGCATGCGCGGGGGTGTTCTACTTATTGGCAGGGTTATTTGGTGCCTCTATTGGCGTGCTATTTAGTGCGTTGCCTGAAGCGTTTATTAAAAGCATTGCCGGGTTGGCGCTGTTGGGTACGTTTACTAGCAGTATGACGCTGGCGATGAAGGATGAAGAGCGCCGCGACGCCGCAGCTATGACCTTCTTAATTACAGCGTCAGGCCTTAGCCTCTGGGGAATTAGCTCAGCCTTTTGGGGCATGGTGGGTGGCGGACTAACGTATTACATCATGCGTCGCCGCCATGCCTAAAAGTGCGTGAAGGTGGAGGGCTAGGTTAAGGCAGCGCGTTGACTACCGTAAGCGAAAAACCATCCCAGCCTTTCTCACCTACTGTTTGTAGAGCGGTACTACTAAGGTTGGGGTTGCCGGCTAGCTTCTGTAAAAAACGCTGTACGCCCAATACATTAGGGTCTGCACTGTTGGGGTTAGAGACTGCGCCGCCTCGTACTACGTTGTCGCCAATAATGGTGGTTCCTACACGGCTAAGTTTAAGGACGGCATCCAAATAGGCAGGGTTATTGGGTTTATCGGCATCAATAAAGATCAAATCAAAGGGGCCTTTTAACGTAGCCAGTACATCTAAGGCGGTGCCCACGTGCTGCTCTATGCGCTCGGTCATGCCAGCAAGTGCAAAGTTTTGGGCCGCAACTTTCGCAAAATCTGCATTGTTATCAATAGTCGTAATACAACCGCCTTCAGGCAGTGCTCTGGCCATGCAGATGGTGCTATAGCCACCTAAAGTCCCTATTTCTAATACGCGTTTGGCTTGGCTGATCTGTACCATGACGGCTAAAAATTTGCCTTGTACAGGGGCTACGTCATGGGGTGGCATGCCCGCTTCTGCATTGGCCGCCAGTACATGTTCTAGCACGCTGTCGGTAGGGGCTAGCCTAGTAGAAAAATAGTGATCAACCACTGTGCATTCTTCAATAGTGGGGGTGGGGTAATCATGTGCACGCATAACAGAAACCTTTAAAAGCAGTAGGGATATGCAAAAAAGAAAGGGTAGTCCGTGCCATGACAATAGCGGATTACGCTGTATGGATAGAGATATACATATTTAGATACAAATTAACCTGACGTGATGGCTGCTGTGTAGTGCGTGGTCTGGGCAGTATCAGGTAGGTAAAAAGAACAGTGGTTTCAGATAGATGCACTGAAGAACCTACTGAAGCTCATGGTTATTTTCAAAACAATTCTTATATATAGAGACTTTTTGTTCTGCTTAGTGAGAAAAGTTGGGGTTATTACGCGTGTAACTCTGCTCACTTACTACTCATAATGGGCTGGAAAACAAAATAACAAAACAAAGTATCTCGATAAGTAATAAGGAGGCAGTGATGGGAGACTCATTTCACGGCATTATTGCATTCGCGCTATTAGCGGGAATGTTGGCCTTGGGGGGAATATTGCGCAGGCATATTCCTATACTGCAAAAAACCTTAATTCCCGCCAGTATTCTGGGTGGGTTAATAGGGTTTGTTTTATTAAGTTTGGGGTGGATCCCCGGCTACACACCATCTGATTTTAATAGCTTAACCTTCCACTTCTTTACGCTTAGCTTTATGTCGCTGTGCTTAACAGGCAGCAGCAAAGATAAGTCATTATCAGGCGGTAGTATTGCCAAGGGTGGGATGTGGCTTAGCCTGATTTGGACATCTAGCCTAGGCTTACAGGTGTTAATTGGTTACGGCATGATTGTGCTGTACGACCAATTTACCGGTAGCCAAGTGGGGCCTATGTTGGGGGCGTTAATTACCCATGGCTTTACCCAAGGCCCAGGCCAAGCACTGACCTACGGCACTATCTGGGAGCAAGAGTACGGCATTACCAATGCGGCACAAGTAGGGCTGATTTACGCATCGCTTGGTTTCTTGGCCGCTTTTGTAGTGGGGGTGCCAGCCGCACAGCGCATCATACGCAAAGGCATGAACCTGAATAAAAAGTCGTCTATTGATCAGACGTTTTTGCAGGGTTTTTATCAAAAAGAAGCAGGGCACACTACCACACGTGAAGTAAGCCATAGCGCCAACATGGATAGCTTTGGCTGGCATTTAGGTTTGTTGGGTGTGGCCTATGGCATTACCTACGTATGGTTGAATTTCATGCAGGGTGTAGTGGCTGGTAAAGCACCGCTTGGCTTGAGCCTAGAAGTACTGTTTAGCCATAACATGTTTTTTGTGCACGGCATGATTGTGTGTGTGCTGATGCGTATGGTGATTGACAAGGCAGGCTGGTCGCACTTTGTGGATGACGAAACCATGAAGCGTATTACGGGGGCTTCCGTAGATTTCATGGTGGTAGGCACCATTATGAGCATTGCTTTTGCCGTGTTGTATTCCTTGCTGGTACCGATTTTGTTAGTGTCGGCAGCCGTCACTGTTGCGACGTTTATCCTGTGTTGGTACTGCGGCAAGCTTAGCGGCAAGTTAGGGCCAGAGCGTGCCATTACCTCTTTTGGTTGTTGCACGGGCTCTACTGGCACTGGGCTATTGCTACTGCGATTAGTGGATGCCGATTTCAGCACCTCAGTAGGTAAAGAGCTGGCCTTTTTCAACTTAGCTATTGTGCTGATTAATTTGCCAGTGCTCTACATCGTGACCCCCATTGCACCCAGCTTAAGTGCCAATACCTACTTGCTGGTGTTTGCCGCTACTACTTTTATTCCTTTGGCGTTAATGCCGTTGTTGATGCTGAAGAAAAAACAGCCTTCAGCTGGTTTTGCTAAATCTAATGTTGTTGTAGGAGAGTAAAAAGCCCATGTTAACTATTTTTGCCGCCAAACGTATTATCACTATGGATCCCTCTTTGCCAGAGGCCACCCACATCGCTGTAAAAGATGGAAAGGTACTAGGGGTGGGGCCGTTAGAAGCGCTGCAAGATCTGGGTGAGGCAACAGTAGATACACGGTTTGCTGAGCAGTACATGTATCCTGGTTTCGTTGAAGGTCATAGTCATGCATTAGAAGGTGCCATGTGGAAGTACCTGTATTTGGGGTACTTCCCTCGGCACGATCCTGAAGGTACGCGTTGGCCGGGTTGTCAAAGCTTGGAACAAATACAAGAAACGTTAGCGCAGTATGCTGAGCTATTGCCTGAAGGCGAGCCCTTGGTAGCGTGGGGCTTTGACCCAGTGTATTTTGAGGGTGATCGCCTAGATAGGCAGATTATTGATGCCGTTGTAAGCGACAGGCCAGTGGTCATCATGCATGCCAACTTGCACCTGATGACGGTGAACAGTGCGATGCTGGCGCAAACCACCTTGGCACAAAATACAACTATTGAAGGGGTAATGCTGGGTAAGGATGGCAAGCCTAATGGCGAACTACGCGAAATGGCCGCCATGTTTGCAGTGTTCGAGGCGCTAGGCAGTAGTTTGTTTTCAGAAGTAGATAGCCCACAAACCTTGCAGCGTTATGCTCGAGCCGCACAGCGTACAGGCATTACCACCATTACTGATCTGTACAACCCGCTTAGTGATGCAGGCGTTCAGGTGCTGCGCGATGCCTCGGCAGATGAGGACTACGCCGTACGTTTAGTACCCGCGATGGCGGCGTTAGAGTGGGAAAATGCTCAAGGCATTGCTAGGGTTCAGGCCTGCCAGCGTGATAACAACGATAAGTTGCATTTTGGCTTGGTTAAAATTATGACCGATGGCTCCATTCAAGGTTTTTCAGCGCGTATGCTGTGGCCGGGTTATCACAATGGCCATGAGAACGGTATTTGGAATGCACCGCCTGAAAGCTTAAAGCAAATGGTGTTGGACTATCACCAGTCGGGCTTACAGTTGCACATACATACCAATGGCGATGAAGCGGTAGAACTGATTCTGGATGCCATCGAAGAAGCGCAAACTTTATGGTACAGGGCAGACCACCGGCACACGTTGCAGCATTGTCAGTTCATCAGCCAAGCACAAATGCGCCGTGCCGCGAAGTTAGGCGTGTGTTTAAACATGTTTGTGAATCACATTTACTACTGGGGTGATGTGCATCGCACTAAAACCTTGGGCTACAGCCGTAGCCGACGTATGCAACCGCTGCGATCAGCCCTTGATTTGGGGATACCAGTGGCCATGCATTCCGATGCACCCGTTACACCGTTGGGGCCACTGTTTTCCATGTGGTGCGCGATTCGTAGGCATACAGCCAGTGGACATCAGCTAGGCGAGCATGAGGGTTTATGTATGGAACAAGCCTTATACGCCGCTACGTTGGGGGCGGCCTATACCTTACGTATGGATGACAAGGTTGGTAGCTTAGAGGTAGGTAAGTACGCCGATATGGTGGTGTTGGACCATGACTTGTTTAGCGTTGATGCCGATGCGCTACCTGCCATGCAAGTGAGTGCTACGGTAGTGGGGGGGCGTGTACATGCCAACACCGCTGCGTGACAGCATTCCTACCAGTATTCTGACTGGTTTTTTGGGGGCAGGTAAAACAACGTGGTTAAACCGGTTGTTGCAAGAAGGTGTACCTGCGAACAGTTTGGTGTTGGTGAATGATTTTGGGCAAATCAATATTGATGCGTCATTAATTGACTATCAAGACGATAAGATTGTGCGCCTGAATAATGGCTGTGTATGCTGCACTTTAGGGGGCAGCATGGCAGAAAAGCTAGCGGAAATTAGCCGTATGCAGCCGGCACCAGGCGCTTTGTATATGGAGGTTAGCGGGGTAGCGAATGCGGCTAGGGTGGCGGACATGGTACGTGTGTCGTCGCGTTTACAGTTGCAAGATATCTGGTGTTTTGTGGATGTGTCACAAGCGCAGCGCTACAGTGAAGATCCGCTCGTGAATACCGTGTGGCGTCAGCAAATTCAAAGTGCGACCCAACTGGTGCTAAACCGTTATAACGGGAGTGAGCACTTGCCAGCGGCACTTGAAACTGTGTTGAAAACCAGCAGTGCCGTTTTGCATTACGACACCAACCCTGCGGTAGGAGACGAGCAATTTACGAATGTGCCTTCTACGCCTGCACCGTCACTACAAGTAGGGGGATGGCATAGCTGCAATATAGAAAGCCGCACGCCTATTTCGCTGGCGGCGTTGATGCAGTGTTTAGAAGAATGGGCGGCAGTGCTGTATAGAGTCAAAGGACGGCTGATTGATGAACAAGACGGTAAAGCCTACGTGTTGCACTATACCGGCGGGCAATGCAGGCTAACGCCGTGCGATCCGCCACCTGTCATTACACAATTGGTGTTTATTGCGTCGTCTGAGCTGGCATTGCAAGTCATACAGCAGCAGATGCATAAGTCTACGGTCAAAAAATAAGCCCTATCTAGGCAAAGAAGCAACAGGTAGAGAGGCGAGTTAGCGCGGGCTTACAGCCTGTAAGTAGCGATTCAGCATCTCTACAATTTGCTGCTCTATGGCAGCAGGCTTGTGTGCGGGTAGCGGCGTGGTGGTGGTTGCAGCATGTATCAGTGACTCTATGGTTTGCAGCACCATCCATGTGGCTAAGTCTAAATTGTCAGGTAGTAGCTGCTCGCGGTGTTCTTCTAGCAGTTGCCGTACGCGCTCAACAATAGTGCGATAAATGGGAATTTGATCCTGATGTGCGCGCTCAAAAAAAGGAAACTCCTGCTCTACCACGCGGTGTAAGTCGGGTTCTAGCTGATGGGCGAGCATCCAGCCATGCACAATGGCCGCCAGTTTTTCTTCTAGGCTTTGTGGGTTACGGCGCGTCAGTACTGCATCCAACGTGTCGTATAAGTCGGTAGCATGACGTTCGCGTAGTGCGGCAATCAATGAGTCTTTATTAGGAAAGTATTGGTAAATAGAGCCAATGCTGACGCCTGCGCGTGACGCGATCAGGTTGGTACTACTGCCCGCATACCCGCGCTCTACCAAAACCTGAGCGGTTGCATCCAAAATGGCCGTAACCAGTGCTTTAGAGCGTGCTTGTCTGGGGGATTTTCTAGGCAGTAATGGGGGTTTCATGGCTAAGGGAGAATGCGAGTATTAAATGCGAGTAAAGGCTTATATTATAGAGGGGGCTTGAGCAATTACTCATATTTGTTTTGATGAAGGAGTGAGCGATGGATGAAACGGTTAGAGCCATCATTCCTCGCGTTGAGGCTGAGGTGGTCGCCATTAAGCATGTCACCCCTCATATGCAACGCATTACCGTGGGTGGTGCGGCGTTAGAAAGTTTTTTACGTACTGATGGGGTAGAAACCCCGGCTGCTTGGGTGAAGGTTTTTCTACCTAGCGGAGAAGGCCGTGCGTACACCATTAGACAGATCAACAAAGAACAGAAAACGCTAGATTTAGACTTTGTGTTGCACCACAAAGAAGAGTCGTACAGCCCCGCATCGAGTTGGGCATTTCAGGCTCAGAAAGGTGAGCGTATTACCTTGGCTGGGCCGCGTGCGGGTAGCTTTGCTTTGCCCGATGATGCGGCATGGGTGATTTTGGCAGGGGATGTAACGGCGTTACCAGCGATACAGAATATTGCTGCGAATTTGCCGCCCACTATACGAGCGCGGGTCTATGTAGAAATCCCCACGCATGAAGACCAGCAAGAAATTCGCAGCCCAGCGGCATTGAGCGTGGTATGGCTAGAGCCACGTGCACGCCCCGGTTTGGCATTAGAGCAGCGAGTGCTGTATAGGCCTTTCCCATTAGGGCCGGGTTATGTGTGGGTGGCGGGTGAGTCTCGCATTGCCAAAGCGCTACGTGCACATTATTTGCGTGAACGTTACTTAGAACGCCATCGCGTGGCCACCGAAGGGTATTGGAAAGTGGGTAAAGCAGATCATCGCGAAGGTTAATAAAAATAGGGGGCCGATTACGCCGTACGTTGTGCGCTACAGTACACTACGCATATGGCGCGGCTCCGTAATGACCGCGATAACGATCTGACTCTGGATACATGAATGGCTACTGTGTTGGGCTATGTGGTACTGACTTATGCTGTGCTGATGTTTGTGTTTTTGCTGTTTGTGCAGCACAAATTGGGGGCGTTACTAGAGGCAATGAACCAGAACCTTCCTGCTTTTGGGTTATCTAAAGCCATACCTGATTGGTATTTTCCAGTGTCATTTATACAAATGAATTACGCCCCGGTGCGTGCACTGCAGAGAACCGTTCAACCACCTCTTGAGGTGGCGCAAGCGTTTCCCAACTACCAGCAGTTAAGATACTTGGCGTGTACGGCGCGGCTAGTACATGTGGGCCTAGGGCTGGCAATAGTACTGGGCTTTGTTCTTACCCGAGTGTGATGACGCGACGTATTGTCAGGGTGCATTTTCTTCATCTATTGATCTGTTATGCCACGAGTCTCCAGAGCTGAAACCGAAAAAAACCGTCTAGCGATTGAAGAGGCCTCTTCTAAATTGTTTAGAGAGCGTGGGCTGAGCGTGAGCGTCGCCGATGTGATGCGTGCGGCAGGCCTGACGCACGGTGGGTTTTATGGGCATTTCAAATCTAAGGATGAATTAGCAGCTATTGCGTGTGCCAAGGCATTTGAAAGTTCTGCCGCAAAGTGGAAGCAACGCGCTGACGACATAGGGGATGCAAAGCAAGCTAGGCAAGCCTTGATAGAAAGCTATTTGAACCCTAAGCACCGCGTAGCTCCTAGTACGGGTTGCCCATTGGCGACCTTGGTGGTGGATGTGGCGCGTGAAGACAGCAGTAAACCTGTGCGTGATGCGTTTCACCAAGGGGTGGAGCAGCTATTAGAGGTATTAAGTACCCTACAGCCAGATGCGGCGAATACTGAACGCGCGCGTGGTCAAGCCTTAGAGCAGCTTGCTACATTGGTGGGGGCGATGGTGTTATCGCGTGCGACCGAAGGTACAGAGCTTTCAGATGCTTTGCTAGAGGCTGCACGCCAGCAACTATTGCAGCCACGATAAGCTCAGTAGCCTTTAGCACATAGGTAATTGAATGGGCATCAGGGCAAAACCTGCCTGACGCCAACTGTAGAGCAATAACAAAGCAATGGCGGTGGCAGCCACAGCTGCCACAATCCACCAGAGTTTACGCTTCATGCGTGAGCCACCTTGGATAAACGTGCTACGGGTTTTTCTTGAATAGGCCAGTTTAGAGCGGCAGCGACTAGGCTTAGGGCTATAGAAATATACCAGACCATATCGTAGCTGCCTGTTTTGTCAAACATATAGCCACCTAACCAGCCCCCTAGGAATGAACCTAATTGGTGCAGTAAGAAGACTACGCCACCTAGCATGGACAAATTGCGCACGCCAAACATGGTGGCGATGGTGCCATTAGTAAGCGGTACGGTAGACAGCCATAATAACCCCATCAAAATACCAAATGCATAGGCTGTCCACGTAGATAGCGGTAGCAGAATAAATAGGCTAATAACTACGGCACGCACCAAGTACAGCACACATAAAATGTGCGGTTTAGAACGCGTAGCGCCTAACCAACCCGCAAAGTAGGTTCCAAATACATTAAATAAGCCAACCAAGGCTAAAACAGTGGTGCCTGCCACTACAGGTAAGCCTTTATCTACCAAGTAGCTAGGTAGGTGCACACCAATAAACAATACTTGGAAGCCACACACAAAAAAGCCCAAGGCTAAGAGCCTAAAATCTGAGTTACCACAGGCTTCGCGTAAGGCTTCTAGCATGGTTTGTTGCGGGCCTTGTGCTACTGGAGGGGTGTCTTTAATCATGGCGGCAAGCGGTATGATCAGCGCCACCATCATGCCTAAGGCAATCAGTGCTGCAGACCAGCCTAGCCATTGAATTAAGCCCAATGAGCCTGGCAGCATGGCAAATTGACCAAAGGAGCCTGCGGCGGCGGCAATACCCATTGCCATACTGCGCTGCTCAGGTGGTACTGCACGACCTACTACGCCCAAGATCACAGAAAAGGACGTGCCTGATAAGCCTATGCCAATTAACACACCTGCACTTAATGACAGCGATAAGCTGGAGTCGGCATAACCCATGAGCACCAACCCTACGGTATAAAGCACACCGCCCACGATAACCGTGCTTTTAGCGCCAAAACGGTCTGCCAGCGCACCGGTAAACGGTTGAGTCAGACCCCAGACTAGGTTTTGCAATGCCATGGCAAAAGCAAATACCTCACGGCCCCAGCCGAACTCGGTACTCATGGGAGTCAGAAACAGCCCAAAACCGTGTCGAATCCCTAGCGATAGGAATAAAACCAGTGATGCACCCAGCATAATCCAGGTGCTTTTACGCCATACAGATGTCATGACCTATCCTCTTGTTGCCCGTAATAATTGGTATTGGCATGTAAGCTGAACCATACACGTTGGCCATGACGCAGGGACAGGTCAACTGTTATAGGAAATAGATGATAAGTGAACTCTATTTTCGGGTCAACGACTATGCAGTGTTGTGGCGTAAAGCCTAGTTTTAGCGGTTTATTATGTAATTGACTCAGCTAATGGCAAAATACAATGACGCCAGAATGCGGTGCTGTCTCTGATTAATGGTTTGTAGAATTGTTTAAAAAAATAGATTTATTACGGCTCATCCTGCTGGTGACTATTCTCAGTTGCTTGGTCACGCTTGTAAACACTTTTTACGCAGGTTACAAGGTACAACGGCAACAGTTGGTGCAAAACACGCTGGAAAGCAATTTTAACTACGCACAAAAGCTTGCCAGTAGTACGAATGAGTTCTTACGTTCAGCATTGCAACAGTTAAATGTGAGCGCCTCCGTGCTGGTGGAGTTACTGGACGATGATGAGCGCTTGTTTCTGGAAGCTGAACGGTTGCGCTTGCAAACAGATAGCTTTAATTCGGTAGTGATTATTAATCAGGCGGGCGAGGTGCAGGCCACATCACCCGAAAGTTTGCAGCTAACGGGTATGAATCTGGATACCCCGGGTGTGCAAGAGGCCTTGTCGCTAAAAGAGCCAAATATCAGCGCTCCTTATCTGTCGACGGTAGGTAATTTTATCGTCTTTATTTCACACCCCATTTACGATAAAAATGGCACGTATCGTGGCTTAGTGGGTGGCAGCCTTTATCTGAAAAAAGAAAGTATTTTGAACCGCTTGTTGGGTAGTCATCCCTATAGAGACGGCTCGTACCTGTATGTGGTCTCTGCAGAAAAGGAATTGATTTATCACCCCGATACAACGCGTGTGGGCAGTGTAGTAGAAGGCAATCAGGTGATTGATAAGGTGGTGCAATCGCAATCGGGAAGTTTGTCACTGCAAAACAGTCAAGGCATCACGATGTTGGCGGGCTACGCACCTGTGCCCCTGAGTGGTTGGGGGATTGTGTCTCAGCGCCCCGAGGAGGCAACTCTAGAACCCCTAGAAGGTTTAATGCACCAAGTTATTCATAAAACATTGCCCGTGGCTGTGATTTCATTATTGTTGGTGTGGTGGGGCGCACGAAAAATTGCCAAGCCATTGCGTCAATTGGCAGAGAATGCTCGCGTGATGCATTCGTCGGGCACTGAAAGTGAAATCAGCCATGTGCGTTCTTGGTATTTTGAAGCGCACGAGTTGAAGAAAGCGCTGCTGATGGGTATGGGTTTTTTAAAGCGCAACATAGAGCGATTAGACAAAGATAACCGTACTGACCCGTTAACTGGATTGCTGAACCGTCGTGGCTTAGAGCAAGAATTACGCGTGTACGAGCATACGCATCGCATGTTCTCGGTGATCTCTGTTGATATAGATTTCTTTAAGAAGGTCAATGACACACACGGGCATGACGTAGGTGATTTGGTACTTAAAGAGCTAGGCGTACAAATGTTAGCCTGTGTGCGCAGTGAAGACTTGGCATGTCGTATAGGGGGCGAAGAGTTTTTGATTCTATTGCCGGATACACCCTTAGAAGTTGCTGTAGAGGTGGCTGAACGTTTACGTGCTCAAGTAGCCGCTACCGAGATGCCAGTAGTGGGGCGGATTACGATTTCTTTAGGGGTAGCGATGTCGTCTTCTGACATGACGGATTCTGCCGTTGTGCTTAAGCAAGCCGATGAAAAACTCTATGATGCTAAACATAACGGCAGAAATAGGGTGGAAGCTTAGGCTTGTGCTTGTAACCACTGAGCCTTAGTAATGCGACTAATATGTTCGGTGCGGTAGTCGTTCATGAAGGGGTTAAATTGTTGTTCTTCCGTATGATGATGGATGAACCCGCATTTAGCCTGTGCTTTGAACGACTGTACATTGTCGGCAAAATAACCGCACCACAATGCATCCACGTGTAGGGTTTGGAAGGCGTGGCGCATGATGGCGCGTAGCGCCTCGGGGATGAGTCCTTGCCCCCAAAATGGGACGCCTATCCAGTAGGCCACTTCTGCTTCGGTTTCGGGTAAGGGAAAGTTGCTATCTTTGCCTCGTAATAAACCAATCATGCCTATGGCGACGTTGTCTGCGGTGAGGGCAACAGCGTAAACCTCGTCTTGCGCAAAAATAGTTTGAATAATTTCTAAGCTTTCCGCTTCGCTTTGATGCGCTGGCCATCCGGCGATAGGGCCTACGCGCTCGTCTTTAGCATAGTGGTATAGGCTGGCTGCATCGCTAGCTTGCCAAGGTCTGATAAGTAGACGTTCGGTGTGCAACATGGTGTGCTCCTGTTTTTGTGTTTCATGAACAAGAAACAGTGTAGAAAAAACAGCAGCCTATGCTAAGGTAGGAACTTGGGTAAAAAAGGTAATTTTGAAAACAAAATAG
Source organism: Paenalcaligenes sp. (assembly GCA_052103955.1). Lineage (GTDB taxonomy): Bacteria > Pseudomonadota > Gammaproteobacteria > Burkholderiales > Burkholderiaceae_B > Paenalcaligenes. The sequence continues at coordinate 63,378 of JBQELO010000010.1, forward strand.
TGATTATTTTGCTTTTATGGAAAAATCTACGGTAGTAATAGAAACAGATGCCACGCTGTTAGGCAGCAGCTCGGCAGAAGTTGATTGTGGCGACACTCACTTTAGCCCTGTAGCGCCACACCCCTTGGTATTGGCGTATGTAGTGGTGCTAGTGTGCCAAGGCGGAGAGGGCGAGTTAGAGGTGAACTTCCAGCCTTGTAGAGTCAAACAGCATGATGTATTGGTATTGGCTGAAGACTCTATTGCCGTGGTGAAAAAACGTTCGACGCATTTCCGCTGTTCGTATTATCTATTACAGCGCTCTATTGCGGCTGAAGTGGCCTACGCCTTACCTAATCATTTGTTCTCGTACTTGAATGCTTCGCCTTATATAGCCGCTTCTGAGCAATTGACAGCGTTTGTGTCAGTGTGGGAGCAGCATCTACAGTTAGTGTTTAGGCGTGAATCGGGCTACCGGCGGCAGATGCTGATCAATGCATTTCAAAACCTGTTTTTTTGGCTTAGTGAGCAAGCCGACACGCAACAAGAGCAACTACGCAATAACTTTAGTAGGCAAGAAATGCTGTGTTGGCGGTTTTGGGAGATGCTGGCTGTAGCGTGTAGGCAGCATAGGGAAGTCGCCTTTTATGCCAAGGCGTTGCACATTACGCCGTATTACTTATCACAGCTTACGCGACGGTTTTTTAATGACACACCCAAAACGCTGATAGATAGACAGGTCATTTTGGAAATCAAAAAAGAGCTTAGGAAATCGCATCAGAGCATTCAACAAATTGCTGATGCGCTGGACTTCGTAGACCCCTCGTATCTAAGTAAGTATTTCAGTAAGCACACCGGAATGGGGCCTACTGAGTACCGCAGCAGCCTTTCTTAACTAACGCCTACGCTTTAAAAAAACTCGTCTAACAACGTGTAGAAGGCTATACGTTGGGTGTCTACATCGGCAAGCCCATACTGTTCCATGAAAAGGGGGATATATGCGCTGCCAAAATCAGCACTGATATCGCGTAGCGCAAGCGCAATATCTTGGTAGCGATCGGCTACGCCTAAACGCCCACAGTCTATATAACCCGTAAAGTTACCGTTATTAGCCATGAAGTTGGGTAAACAGGCATCACCGTGGGTGACGACCATGTCTTCGCTTTTGGGTTGTAGGCTAACGAGTTTTTGAAAAAGTTGCTCGGCAGTTAACCCTTGGTTTTCTTCATCCACATCGTCTAGAAAAACGAGTCCTGCTTGCAACCTTGCCTGCGCATGGGCGATACGTGCGGCTGCTGAATGATCAAAAGGGCAGTTCTCTACCGGCATGTGATGCAGTACTTTTAGCGCTTGTGCGATGAGCGGCACGGCCTGTGCGGCGGGCAGCGCGCTGGAGTACAGATCGTTGCCTGCTACTGCGCTCAGCAACAACCAGCCTCGTTCAGGTTGGAAATGGCTGGCAATCACAGCAGGGCAAGCAAGGCCTTGCGCGGCTAACCAACGTAAGCGTGCTTCTTCATCAGCTAACTCGGCGTGTGCATGCATACGTTCTGTTTTCAGGAAGAGCGTGTCTTGGCCTGATGCCTCTAAGCGAAAGACGGCAGCATCTGAACAACCTTCTGTTTGAGCGCGCCAGCGATAAGGGGCAAGCAGGGCCTGCCAGGCTGTAGGTAAGGAAACCCGGTAGGCTAGTGAGTGATTGGAGTTCTGGCATAGAAATCATGCGTAGAGGGCTAAAGTAGCCAGCAGTATAGAGCACAATGTGATGTGGTTAGCTCATCGTACAAAATGGGTTGTCACCAGGCATAACTTCATATTTTCTACCAGAAACACCCTACGGTTAGGGAAATAGACGCAAGCTAGTAGCAGCGAGAAAACAGACTGTAAGGGCTTCACTAGAAGATGCATGGCAATACTCATAAAATGATTGTTATACAGTAATTTTTGATTATTTGGCAATGATTTTTTGATGGCGATTCACCAGCTAGTAGGGGGGGGTGTATGCTATTGAAATACAATGAATTTTTAAGTTTTAGGAAATTTTCGGTATTTTAATTATCGTAAAACAATAAAAAATGATTGCTTTGAAATGATTTTTTGCGTAAAAATAGCAGCGGTTTCTACTTTTTTGAGAGTCTTATGCATCCCGATAAGTTAGCGGTTACGTGCCAAAAATGGCCGCTTTTACGTTGCTCTTGATGGTGGCCATGGTGGTGATTAATGCAGCCACGTGGTTTTACCCCAGTTTAGGCTCCGTTGAAGGGGGCTATGGCATTGCGTTTTCGTTATCTAACCAACTGATTCCTGGCGCGTTGGGTGTAGTAGACAGTTTGCCTGTGTGGCAACGGCTGGGTGCGGTAGTGATTTCCAGCATTCCGCTAGTGGTGTTGGCAACAGGCTTGTTCAGCTTACGTGCTCTGTTCACCAGTTATGCCAATGGCGATTATTTTTCGGCCTCTGCCGCTACTCATATGGAAAAAATGGGGAGAGCGGTAGGCTATTGGGTCATTCTTAATGTTGTATGCGAACCCTTGCTTAGCCTCTGGGTTACTATGCTGGAGCCCGCAGGACAGCGCTTTATCTCGATGAGCTTTACTTCATCCAGTGTAGTGGCGTTGTTTGTGTCGGCATGCGTCATTATTATTGCGAGAATTCTGCGTAGAGCAGCCAGCATTAATCAAGAAAATCAAGAGTTTGTATAAAGCATATGGCTATAGACGTTACCTTAGATGTGATTCTGGCAAAACGTAAAGTGAAGTCTAAAGACTTAGCAGCTGCCGTGGGAATCACTGAGCAAAACTTGTCACTATTAAAGCAAGGCAAGGTAAAGGGGGTGCGCTTTGCGACGCTGGAAGCCATCTGTAAATACTTAGACTGCCAACCAGGGGACATTTTGCAATACAGCTACCGTGTTGATGACAGCGATAACAGCACAGGTGTTGACGAGTAGGGCGTTACACCGTGTATTGCTTAATCGTTTCTAGGTGAGTGCCCGCGTAAGAAGGTGGCAATAGCATCGGAGATAAATACCTCTAGTGCTGCCGTGTCGTAGCCTATGCCTAGCATGGCTAAGTGCACGGGGTTAAAGGTAATCATGTCATGAAAAAATAGGGCGGCACGTAGTGGGTTTGGTACCTGTAGCCGTCCTTGTTCTTGTTGCTGCTCTAAATAGCGGGCCACCACCTTACGCGATTGTTCTGGCCCGCTTTCTATCCAGACTCGTCCCATTTCAGGGAAGCGATTTGATTCTGCAATGATTAAGCGCTGAAACGCTAAGTGTCTGTCTTGCAGCAAGATACTAAGTAAAGCATTGGCCAGAGTACGCAAGCCCTGCTCAGGGGCTTGGTCGCGCAAATCTATATTTTCTAAATCGTGTATAAACGCGTTTGACAGGCTTTGTACCACAGCCAGAAATAAACCTTCTTTACCCCCAAATTGCTTATAGACGTTGGTTTTAGATCCACCAACTTGGGCCACAATTTGATCCACACTGACACCCGCGTAACCGTCTTCTAAAAAGCGCTCAGAAGCCACCTCCAGTATCTGTAGGCGTCTGGCGGCCCCTCGGTAAGTAAGGCGGCTGCCGGTGCCAGAAGTAGTGGTGGTCTGATCAGTCATAACGAGGGTTTAGGTTGGTGAAGGTAGTTTCTTTTGGCTTAGTAGCAGTCCAGCAATCACGATGGCTATACCCAGTAATTGGAAGGGGGTAGGCACGACGGATTTAATGATGGCATCCAAGGCAAAAGCAGTAATAGGTACGAGCAAAAAGAAGGGGGCAATGGTCACAGCGCCCGCATGAGCAATCGCTCTAAACCATAGCACAAAAGGAATGGCGGTTAGAGCAAGTGCCAGTATAAAGAAGCCCAACAGGTGTGTGCTAGTTAGTTCGCTGGGGAAGTCACCCATTAAGGCAGTAAGTACGCTGAGCTCTACACCTGCGATGAATAATTGCCAGCCAGTGAAGTTAATCATGCCCATAGGTGGTTTGCCCCAACGGTTCATCAGTACGCTGCCTAAGGCCAACGACAAGGTACTGCCTAAGGCCGCTAATACACCCAGAAAATCCACTTGTGCATCGCCTTTTAGTACCACGAGTGCGACACCCATAACCCCGATGATGACACTGAGGATTTTAAGCGTAGTAGGTTTCGCGCCTAAGATAGCCCAGCCTAGCAAAATAACGAATAGCGGGCCTAGCGCTTGAAAAATAGCGGCGACACCACCGGGCAAACGCAGTGCAGAGACAAACAACAGCGAAAAGAATAAACAGGTGTTGAGTGTGCCTAAGATAACGAGGCGACCTAACCAGCCAGGTGCTGGCAATTGTCTAGCAATAAGCAGCAGAATAATGGCACCACCCATGGCCCTAACCGCCGAGATCAAGAAAGGATGCGGAGGCAACATAAGCGTGGTGACGACGTAGGTAAAGCCCCAAAGTACAGTAGCAAGGGCTGCAGCAGCTTTTGGATTCATGGCAATTCTCATGGATTAATACGATACGGTATCGTATCATATTGTTTAAGAATAAAGCAGCAGCAGAAAAAGGGAGTGTGGTTAGTGATTCACAGCCGTAGCGCAGCGGTGGATAATAGGGCTGAAGTAGTCATGATGTTGGCAGAACAAAGGAACTAGAGCATGCAGTGGCTCATGAATGTCATTGAACAGCACGGTTTAGGGCTGGTTTTTCTGAATGTGTTAATTGAGCAGTTAGGTGCTCCTATACCGGCCTATCCCACCTTAGTGGTGACCAGTGCGCTAGCGCAGGCAGGGCGTTTTTCAATACCTGCGTTATTAGCTTTAGCAGTGGTGGCCGCCTTGATTGCCGACGTATTATGGTTTTACGCGGGTCGTCGTTATGGCCGTAAAGTCATGGCAACCTTATGCCGGGTATCGTTGTCGCCTGATTCCTGTGTGCGTCAAACCGAAGGTGTGTATTTGCGTTGGGGGCCTAAGTCGTTATTGGTCGCAAAATTTATTCCTGGTTTTGCGTCCGTAGCCAGTGCTATGGCTGGGGCGTTGGGTACGGATGTGCGACGTTTTATCTGGTTGACATGCTGGGTGCTGCGGTTTGGGTAGGCTCTGCGCTGCTGTTGGGTAGCTTGTTTAGCTCTACCATTGGTGAGCTGTTGGCTACCTTAGACGCATTAGGCCGCTGGGGGTTGGTGATATTAGCCGTACTGTTGGCGTTGTTTATTGCGCGTAAGGTATGGCAGCGTCATGCATTTTTGAAGATGATACGTCAGATACGAATTAGCGCGGATGAACTGTATTGCTTGATCCAAGAGGGGGCGAAACCCTTGATTTTGGATGTGCGCAGCGAGTTTTATCGAATGGATGGCAGTATCCCTGGTTCGGTACTGCTGGATGAGAAAAACCTACAAGGCCCACAAGCCTTAAGTATTGAGCTAAGCCACGAAGTGGTGGTGTATTGTTCGTGCCCTAACGACGCGTCGGCTGCTAGGGTGGTGCAACGACTGAAATCACTAGGCTATATGCATGTGCGGCCATTACACGGTGGTATAGATGCGTGGGTAGCGGCGGGTCATCCGGTAGAACTGCTAGAGCTCGCTCAGTAACACAGATCCCCTAGAGCACTGCGTAGGCAAGTCACCGTGAATTTGCATATGCCTTTTTATACTTTGTCAGCTATAGCGAGTCTGGTCACAATAAACAGCATGATAGCGATGCCTTGCCGGTGGCAGGGTTTGTTTATGACTAGGTAACGCGCTGTAGCCAGGGTTGGGCTACGTCGTGATTGACGTTGCCTTCAATCCTACAGGTATACGATGAGTGACTACCATTTAATTTCTGCTAATCGTTTGCACGATGGTGCAGTAGTATGGCTGGATAGCCGCTATCAATGGGTTGAGGCCCTAGAGCATGCACATGTGTTTCCCGATGATGCCTTAGAGGCAGCGCAACACGCAGCACAAACAGCGGTCGCCAATAACGAGATTGTGGATCCCGTACCTCAGGCAGCAGAACTCACCCAACGCGGCATTGTGCCTACGACGTTTAGGGAGCAGTTGCGCGCGCGAGGGCCTTCTGTACGTGCCGATTTGGGCAAACAAGCAGGGGCCGAAGCGGTAGACGATGCTTTACAAGCAGCACCAGCCGCTGGGGTAGATGCTCCCCACGCTGGAATTTACCGTTATGACGATAGCGAGCGTACTTTTCTAAAAGAACGCGCCCAGCATTTTTCCGAACAAGTACAGCGACGCTTATCGGGTGAATTGACTGAAGAGCAGTTCAAGGTGTACCGGTTGATGAACGGTTTGTACCTGCAATTGCATGGTTACATGCTACGGGTGGCCATTCCTTATGGCACTTTAAGTTCCATACAATTATCGCAATTGGCGTACGTAGCACGTAAATTTGATAAAGGTTACGGTCACTTCACTACGCGCCAAAACTTGCAATATAACTGGCCCAAATTATCTGAATCGGCCGAGATTTTATCGGTACTGGCCGATGCCGATCTGCATTGCATTCAAACCAGTGGTAACTGCATACGTAACGTCACCACCGATGAATTTGCAGGAGCAGCCGCCGACGAACGAGTAGACCCACGTGTGTATGCCGAGATCATGCGCCAGTGGTCTACAGAGCATCCTGAGTTCACCTATTTGCCGCGTAAATTCAAAATTGCTATTACCGGTAGCGCTACTGATCGGGCTGCTATACGTTTTCATGATATAGGCATCATTGCCGACAAAACCGAGGCAGGCGACATTGCCTTTCACATCTATGCGGGTGGTGGTTTAGGTCGTACGCCAGTGGTAGGTACGTTAGTGCGCGAATGGCTGCCTGAGCACGATTTACTGCGTTATATAGAAGCGATTTTGCGTGTATACAATGCGTTGGGACGACGTGACAACATCTATAAAGCACGTATTAAGATTCTGGTCAGAGAACTCAAGCCAGAAACCTTTATAGACATGATTAACACTGAGTTTGCCGCGTTGTTGGCTGAGAGGCCAACGCTGGATCCGGCGATTGTAGAGGCTGTTCAAGCGCGCTTTGTAGCACCTGCACTAGAGCATAATCTGGCCGCAGATTCGGCAGCACTGGTGGCAGCTAAAGCAGAGAACTCGGCGTTTGCTAGCTGGGTAGAGAATAACTCGCACCCTCATAAACAGCCGGGTTACATCAGTGTGGTGATTTCACTTAAACCCAGTGGTGGGATTCCGGGTGATGCCAGTGCCGAGCAGATGGAACTGATTGCACGTTTGGCAGAACGTTATTCACTGAACGAGGTACGTGTATCGCACAGGCAGAACGTGGTGCTGCCGCATGTGAAGCAAGACGATGTGTACGCCGTATGGCAAGCATTATGCGAAGCAGGGTTAGCCACCGCTAATAAAGGTTTGTTGTCCGACTCTATCGCGTGCCCCGGAATGGATTATTGCAGTCTGGCTACTGCGCGTTCGGTGCCGGTAGCACAGCGCATTGCGTTGCGTTTCTCGGAAGAAAAGCAGCGTGAAGTAGGGCCGTTAAGTATTAACGTGTCTGGCTGTATTAATGCCTGTGCGCACCACCACGTTGCCCATATAGGAATCTTGGGCTTAGACAAAGGTGGGCAAGAAAGCTATCAAATCACGCTGGGTGGCCGTTCTGACCAAGAGGCGGCATTAGGCAAGATTTTGGGGCCATCGGTATCCTACGACGAGGTGCCAGAGGTTATCGAGGCCTTGGTAGACATTTATCTTAAAGAGCGTGAAGGGTCTGAACGCTTTATAGACACGTACAACCGTGTAGGGATTGCCGTATTTAAGGAGGCACTGACTCATGCTGTTTGATGCAACTGGTCAAGTAAAAACTGAAACGTGGTGGTATCCAGAACAAGAAGGGGCGGCAGAGCAGCCTTCGTCGCAGCGTATTGTGGCCTTAGAAAACTGGGAGCCACACCATGCGGAAACCGGTGAATACCCCGCTGGGGTATGGGTAAACAGTTATCACAACATCACTGAGCTATTGCCCGTGTTGGATAAGGTGAAGATAGTCGCTATAGGTTTTGCGCAAACCCGTGATGGGCGCGGTTTTACCTTGGCTAAGCTATTGCGTGAACGGCATGGTTTTACGGGTGATATACGTGCGGTAGGACCATTGCTACCTGATCAGTTTGTGATGTTGTTGCAGTGTGGGATTAGCAGTGTAGCCAGTAGTACTACATTCCCTGCTGCGCGTTGGGCTGAAGCCGCACAAACCTATACGCATCAGCAAAGTAGCCCCTTAACCTTATTGCATAGGTTACGTTCAGCCCCTGTGCAGGAAACGGCGTCATCGGCTAGCTAAATACAGGCTAGCAAAAGGGTTGACCTTACAACCGTGGGAATCCTTAGTATGGAGTTATGTTCTTCTAAGGAGTAAACGATGAAATTCCAAATTCAAGATATGACCTGCGGTGGTTGTGCAACACGCGTGACTAAAACAGTACAAGCTCTGGATCCTGCTGCGACAGTAGAGGCCGATGTGCCTGCTAAGGTAGTAACGATACAAAGCTCAGCGTCTGAAGCACAAATTGTGGCAGCGCTTACCGAGGCAGGTTACCCGCCTAAAGCACTGTAAGCTACCAACACATCTGCTCAACATTACGCCCCACACAGTAAAATGTGTGGGGCGTGATTTTTTTGCGCAACAGTATCATTTCTCGTGAACAACTAACACATGACAGTACATATAGAACCCGTAGCCATTGCCGATTACCCCAGATTGGTAGAGATTTGGTCATCGTCGGTATTGGCAACGCATGATTTCTTAACGTCTAGCGACTACGAGGAAATCAAGCAGCAATTAATACCCGCGTACTTTCCTGCCGTAACGCTGTATAAAGCCACGAGCCATAGCGACCAGACTATTCTGGGCTTTCTAGGCGTACTGGATGGCTGCGTAGAAATGTTATTTATCGATGCCAGCGCACGGGGCCAAGGCGTGGGTAAGACCTTGCTGAATTTCGCGGTGCAACAGTTATCGGCGACTAAACTGGATGTGAATGAGCAAAATAGCCAAGCAGTAGGCTTTTATTTGCACTACGGTTGCAGCCAAGTAGGGCGCAGCGAGCTAGATGCCGCCGGTAAACCTTATCCTCTGTTGCATCTGCTGCTGCCCAATGAGTAACGACTGGGCAGCATAAGCCTTAGACGGCGAAAGAAAGGGCAGTAAACCTATGCATAGCAAAAAAACCTGGGGAGGCGGAGGAAAACTTTTTTGATTTGGTGTCTCAAATCAGAAAAAGTTTTCCGCAGTCCCCCGGCATGTGCGATGAGTGCGCTCGCCACGTAGATCAGGCGGTGAGCGTTAGTGACTACCGTCTTGCAGTGGCGGTTGAAAACCACGCAAACGCAGCGCGTTACCCAACACAAACACACTAGACAAGGCCATCGCACCCGCAGCAAAAATAGGTGACAGCAACACACCCCATGCTGGGTATAGCGCGCCTGCAGCAACCGGAATCAAGGCGGTGTTGTAAGCAAAGGCCCAGAACAAGTTTTGACGTATGTTGCCAATGGTGGCTTTAGACAGCGCGATGGCATTGGGCACGCCTTGCAAACTACCTGACATCAGCACCACGTCAGCAGACTCTACCGCAACGTCTGTACCAGTACCAATAGCTAGGCCTACATCAGCCTCAGCCAAAGCTGGAGCATCGTTAATACCATCACCCACAAAAGCAACTTTGCCGTAGGTGGCTTTTAGTCGGCGTACAGCTTCCACTTTACCTTCCGGTAACACCTCGGCAACGACCTCATCAATCCCTAATTGCTTGGCAATAGCGCGAGCGGTATGTTCGTTGTCGCCAGTGATCATGGCTACTTTTAGGCCTAATTGGTGCAAGGCGGCAATGGCTGCTGGGGTAGAAGCTTTGATGGGGTCAGCCACAGCAATAATCGCAGCCAAACGGCCATTGATCGCGGCATAGAGTGGTGACTTACCTTCGCTACCTAAGCGCTGGGCTGTATGGCTAAAGTTGCTAACGTCTAAGCCCAGTTCACGCATGTAGCGATCAGCACCGATTTCAACGCGTGTGTTGTCACCCACCATAGCGCGTACACCCATACCAGTGACCGAGTTGAAGTCATCTAATGCTGGCAGTGTTAGGCCTTCGGCATTGGCGGCATCCACAATGGCACGAGCAATAGGGTGCTCAGAACGGGCTTCTACTGCAGCGACTTGCGCCAGTACTTGCTGTCTATCAAACCCCTCGGCTACTTCCAAGTCGGTTAATGACGGGTGGCCTTCAGTCAACGTACCGGTTTTGTCTACCGCGACCACAGAAGCATCTTTTAACAGTTGCAGGGCTTCGCCTTTGCGAAACAGCACGCCCATTTCAGCACCGCGACCAGTACCCACCATAATTGACGTAGGTGTGGCTAAACCCATGGCGCAAGGGCAGGCAATAATTAATACCGCTACGGCATTTACCAATGCAAAGGTAAGGGCGGGCGAGGGGCCAAACACTAACCAGACTAAGAAGGTTAGCAAGGCCGCTACCATGACGGCAGGCACAAACCACAAGGTAACTTTGTCTACTACCGCCTGTATAGGCAGTTTGGAACCCTGTGCTTGCTCTACCAATCTAATGATTTGCGCCAGCATCGTTTGCCCACCCACGGCAGTAGCACGCAGGGTGAAGGCGCCAGTTTGGTTCACAGTACCGCCTACTACGGTACTACCAGCTGTTTTCTCTACCGGAATAGGCTCACCGGTAATCATAGACTCATCTACATAACTGTTGCCTTGGGTGACTTCGCCGTCTACAGGAACGCGTTCACCGGGGCGCACTTCTACCACATCACCCGTGACGACATCGGCGATAGGAATATCCACTATCGTACCGTCACGCTCTACGTGGGCCACTTTGGCTTGTAAACCCACTAAGCGTTTAATGGCTTCCGACGTGCGACCTTTAGCACGGGCTTCAAGATAACGGCCCAATAAGATCAACGCCACAATGACGGCAGCTGCTTCGTAGTAAACGTTAACCGTACCTACGGGTAGTACCGATGGTATAAATGTTGCGACGACTGAATAAGCAAAGGCAGCAGCAGTACCCACGGCTACCAACGAGTTCATGTCGGGCGCTAAGCGAAATAGCGCGGGAAAGCCTTTGGTGTAAAAACGGCGACCAGGGATCAATAGCACCAACGCGGTGAGCACAAATTGCAGGTACCAGCTTTCTTGAATACCTATAGTACGTGCTACCCATTCGTGCATACCGGGAATGAGGTGCGAACCCATTTCCAAGACAAAGACGGGCAGTGCTAATAGCGTGGCTACGATAAGGTCACGTTTTAGGGCAGCGCGTTCTGCATCTTTTTTTTCTGCATTTTCATCGTCGTTTTGCAGCGAAGTATCGATAAGCTTGGCGTCGTAACCCGCTTTGGCAATCGCAGCAATCAGCTCGTCTGTGCTGGCAACACCCCGTATGGAGGCTCGTTCGGTCGCCAAGTTAACCACGGCTTCATTCACGCCTGGAACTGCTTTTAATGCGCGTTCTACTCTGCCCACGCACGAGGCACATGTCATACCTTCAACCGACAGTTCCACGCTGCCAGCGGATACGGTGTAGCCGGATTTTTCAACGGCTTGTACCAACGCTTGTCTATCAATTTGCCCTGAGGCTTGTATATCGGCGCGTTCGGTAGCAAGGTTTACCGATACGGTACTGACCCCTTCTACTTTGGATAACGCCGCTTCAACGCGACCAACACAACTAGCACATGTCATGCCTTCAATAGGCAGACTGATGGTAGCGGTAGGGGCGGAGTTATGCTGGATTTTGGACTCACTCATCTGTGGCTCCCACTAGTTTTAATAACGCATAACCTGAAGCATAAACATTGCCATAAGGTTAAGGTCAAGCGGAGGGTGCGGTGAAAAAACATCAAAGGCTAGCCCCAATGGGCATGCGTCATGCTAACCATTGGGGGGTACAGAAGGATTAGTAATTAATCGTCATTGTGGCCCAGAAGGTACGGCCAGGATTGTTGATAGATTGGTTAGAGGCATAACCAAAACCGGCGTTACCAGCGAGGTTTAGGTGTTCGCTGTAGGTGCGGTTAAACAGATTGTCTACACCAACGCTAAACGTGAGGTTGCTGGTGGCTTTGTAAGCCGTGTGCAGGGCTAGTGTGCTAAAGCCGCTGCTAGGACCAAAGTCTTTACCCACCACATTACCCTGATCTAGCGCATATCGGCCTTGTCGTGAGACGATACGCCACAGCGCGCCCGCGGACCATCTATCAGCCTCGTAACTCAGACTTAACCTAGCTTCTAAGGGGGGGATTTGCGGTAGAGCGCTATGGTTGCTGGTATTTTTACCCCAGGCGTAAGCTAAGGTACCGCCTACTTTCCAGTTTGGTGTTAAGGCATAGTCTGCGCCCAGTTCACCACCAAAAATACGCGCATTTACATTAGAGACTTGGCTCATCATGCCCATCATGCCACCACGGTGGTAACTAAACAAAATGAAGTCCTGTACATGGCCCACGTAGGCGGATGCCCATAGATCGAGGTCAGTGGTCTTGTATTGCACACCAATGTCTAGCTGGGTGGTTTTTTCAGGTTTAACGCTAGCAAAGGCATTTTGGTGGCTGTTAGTGCCCATGTTGGGAGAGAACAGTTCCCAGTAATCTGGCATACGTTGTACATGGCCCAGTCCGGCATAGACGTTGGTGTGCTCGCTTAAGCGCTGCTCTAGGCGTACAAAGCCGCTGTATAAGGTGCGTGACCGTCGATCACCACTGGTAGGGCTAAGGGCACGGAAGTCTTGGATGCTGGCAAAGTCTACGCGCATACCGGCAACAACTTTGTGATCATCGGTGACTTGCCAGCCTAGTTCAGAGAAAATCCCAGTGTTAGAAAATTCGGCATCTTTCTCGCGGGGTTTGTCTCTATGTGTTTTATACATACCTTTGCGCACACGATGGCGGCTTTGCTGGGTGTCCAGACCTACGTCCAGCGTCCAGTCTTGGGCAAACACAAATTGCGAGGCTAACCTGCCACCCCATGTGGCACGGTCTACGTTAGACGTCATGGGCATTTTCATGCCTCCTGCTGGGCTAAAGTCACGTAGGCTGAAATTATCCATGTCGTGATCAGCGTAGTTGTAGTACAGCTGGGTTTCCAGTTTGCGCCATGTGTCGCTGATGTTTTCTTTTTCAAAGCGTAAGCCTAGGCTTTGACGTTTAAATTTCACGCCATCCATACCGCGTCCTGCATAACGGGCTTCACCATCTCCCGTGCCAGCAGAAAGCTCAAAGCGCGTGTTGTCGTCAGGGGTGAGGCCAATCGCAACATCGGTATTCCACTTGTGCCATTTGGACGGCACTTTATCGCCATTCCCGTCCTTGTAGTCTTGGGAGTGAGCATTGTTAGCCGTAATGCGGGCGTAGTAGGTGGCGTTGCCTATGGCAATATCTGCGGATTGATCGTTGCGCCCCCACGAACCACCCGTCAAGCTGCCATCAAATTGCACAGGTTGGCCTTCGGTGAAGGTAGGTGCTTTGCGGTCAAAACGGATCGTACCGGCAGAGGCACCGGGGCCCCACAGTACGGTTTGTGGGCCTTTGATCACCTCTAATTCATCAAAGTTTTGCGGTGAAATATAGGAGGTGGGGTTATCCATGCGGCTGGGGCACGCACCAGGCATGTAGCTGTTATTGGTCAGAATGGCTAAGCGAGAGCCAAACATACCGCGTAAAACAGGGTCGCCATTACTGCCGCCATTACGTACTGCGCTAAAGCCTGCAATGGTAGATAAGTAATCAGAGCCGTCGCTAGCGGGCAGCGGTTGTCTAGGCTGCTTGGGGTCAGTCACAAAGCGCAGCGGCGTTTGATCCGGCCTAACACTCGTGACTACCAGTGGATCAAATACTTTGGTGACGGGGGCGCCGTTAGCGTGCGCGTAAGAGTAGGCGCAGCATAGCGCCACCGCTGCGGCACATGGCCGCAGGTAGAAAATAGTAGACATTAGATATCCTGAACTAAACGTTAAACGTATAAAAAAGTGCGATTACGTTTGTTCAGGGGGCGCTCTTGCACCAAGTGGAGGGCCACAAATGCCATAGGCGCACTGTAACGTGTCGCTATGACTAGGTAGCAGGGGGTAGCTATACCAGGCGTTAGCGACTACGGTGAGCGCTGTATCAAGGCTGTCAGGTAATAGCTGTAGGTGTACCAAGAATGCCGGGCATGTGGCATGACCTGGGGTTTGGTGAGAGTCTTCTGACGAGTTGTTGGTGGAAAAAAGCTGGTCTATGCGTTGTGAGCTATAGCTGCCATCCGCCGTACAAAAGGTAAGCTCTAAGGCGCCGTTGCTCCATGCTTCTGCGCTGGGCATATAGCCCACAGGCATCATGCTACGCAGCAACAGTGCGCAGAATAATGCAGGTAGCCAGATAAAACGGCTACACAGAAGGTGTAGGGAACGAGAGGGCGTCAAACCGTTGTTATTTTTGTTTATGACAAGACAAAATGTCGTAGGCTAGCAGTATAGAACGTTACTAGACGCTACGAAAGACGGTTGTGGTGTTGTGGCACGACCGTTAGGGGGCGGAAACGTTTTGTTGATATGGTGTTTCACATCACAAAAAACGCTTCCGCTGTTCCCCGTGTGTTGCTTAGGTCAGTAGGTTGCGGGCCATGGCAATCACATCTTTGCCTTCGCCTGCCAAAATGGCTTTGGTGGAGTACAAGGCTGTACCAAACACCTGATCTGCGCTAATGGTAGGTGGCATGATGAGCTCAAATCTGTCGGTCACCACATCCAACAGTGCTGGGCCGGGTTCGTTAATCCAGTCTTGAACAGCTTGGTCTACATCGGCACTTTTCTCTACGCGACGTGACCAGAAGCCAATAGCCTCTGCCACCTTGGAAAAGTCAGGGTTCTGCAGATCGGTAAAGGCACTGATCAAACCTTCTACTTTTTGCTCCAAATCCACAAAGCCTAAGGCACCATTATTAATAATGCAGACTTTAATAGGCAGACGTTCTTGAATAGCCGTCAGCAAATCGCCCATTAGCATGGCCAACCCGCCATCACCCGACAACGAGATAACTTGGCGATTAGGGAAAGCAGCTTTGGCACCCAAGGCTTGTGGCATAGCCCCTGCCATGGTGCCGTGTGTTAGCGAAATTACACGACGGTTTTTACCCGTAGAAGGCACATGACGTAAGCACCACAGCATGGCGGTACCACCATCGGCGGTATAGATAGCGTCTTCATCAGCATACTTAGCGATGGTTTCTACCAAGTATTGCGGGTGAATAGGGTGGCCAGGCTGATCCAGATTGTGTTTGTTCTCTTTGGCTTTGTCTTTGGCGTAAAGCGCTAAGGCTTCGGTTAGGAAGCTATCGTCTTGGCGTGTATTCACCAACGGTAGTAAGGCTTGCACGGTATCGGGAATATTCCCAACAACGCCTACATCCACAGGGTGGCGTCTACCAATATGGGTGTTATCAATGTCTACCTGAATAATCTTGGCATTTTCGGGGTAGAACTGACGCCAAGCAAAGTCGCAACCCAGCAGCAGTAAGGTGTCGCAATGTGCCAGTGTATGCACGCCAGCGTAGTAGCCCAACATACCTGCCATGCCTACATCGTAGGGGTTGTCATGGGCCAAGAAGTCAGTTGCTCTAGAGGTATGCACGATAGGAGCACGCAGTTTTTCAGCCAGTGCTACTACATGGTCGTGGGCAAGTTCGCAGCCAGAACCACCGTAAATAGCAATTTTCTTACCGGCATTCAGCAAGTCGGCAATGCGCTGCACCTCAGATTCTGAAGGCAAAACACGTGGTTGCGCATGGTGTACGGTGTAGTGATATGGTGTTTTAGGTGCGCTAGCCATGGAGACATCAGCAGGCACAATTAATACCGCAACGCCACGTTTGGCTAGGGCGGCTTGAGCAGCCATCACCGTTAAGCGCTGAGCTTGTTCAGGGGTGCGGATTTCTTCACAAAATACTGAGCAGCTTTCGTATACCGATTTGAAGTCTACTTCTTGTGGGAAATCAAAACCCAATTCGTCGCGCACAATTTGGCTGGCAATTAAGACGACGGGAGCACGGTTACGGTGGCTTTCCATCAAGCCATTGATGAAGTGCAAACTGCCCGGGCCACATGAGCCAGCGCAGGCGGTGAGCTCGCCAGTTAGCATGGAGTCTGCGCCTGCTGCAAAGCCGCCTACTTCTTCGTGTCGTACATGTATCCAACGCATATTCTTATTGGTGCGAATGGCGTCAGTGATGTAGTTTAAGGTGTCACCTGGAACGCCGTACCAGCGTTTTACGCCAGCCTGCTCCAGTGTGTCGACAATGATTTGTGCTACGGATTGGGACATGCGTGACTCCTGTGTAATCAGTTAAAAACGTCGTAGTAATTTTCCTGCTGAGTTACTTTTTGTATTGTAGACAGATTGTTCTAGAAATGATTTTTATTATCCTTGATACAGACCAAAGGATTGTTAATTAAGATCGTGATGCAGCGCTTGTGAAAGACATTCTACGAGCCATTGCTAGCGCAGTGGAGGTGTTACTTTGTTAGAATGGGTGCGCTTGCTTCTACTGAGGCATGTCTTTGCTTTGATTAATTTTTGACGATTCTATTGCATGGATACCTTTGCTTCTGCTGTTCCGCTTTATGAGAAAATTTTTGCTCTCATCAAAGCCAATATAGAAAAAGGCTTGTGGCAGCCAGGAGAAAAAATGCCGTCAGAGCGAGAACTCTGTGAGCACTACGAAGTGAGTCGAATCACAGTAAGACGTGCTGTGGAAATGGCTGAGCAAGCTCAGCTGATTAAACGCGTACGGGGATCAGGTACCTATGTCATGGACAAAAAGTACAACCAAGCCCTGAAGAAAGTAGTGAGTTTTGAAAAAACACTGTCGGCCCTAGGGGCTACAGGATCAACACGCATTCACCGTATAGAACGTACTACTGCTGGCCTACTGATGGAAAGTATGTTGCATACTGGGCCAGATGAAGCGGTCTTGAATGTGCAATTAATAGGGGAGGCTAATGGCACCCCTATTGTGTTTTATGACAGTTATTTTGCTGAAAATATTGGCGAGGCTATTGTGGCCTTAGCGAAGCAAGCCGAAAAAGAAAAGCGTGCTTTTTCGACGGTGGAATTGCAGCACTTACGCTTACATCAGCAGTCTTTACGTATTAAGCAGACCTTTGAAGCCATTGTGGCAGATCTGGAAATGTCTGCGTTATTACAGGTAGAGGCAGGGCACCCAGTATTAAAAATAACGTCTATTCTTTATCATAGCGAGCAGGCGATTGAGTATAGATTGGCCTACTATTTGGGTGATAAATATAAGTTCTCTACGGAGCGAACTGTTTACAGCAGTTTTACTTAGCATGGTGCTCGGCACCTGCTAGAAGAGCAGTGTGCCGAGGGGAATCTATCATTTAGGGCGTGGTGTTTTTGCTGGGCATACTAAACGTGAGTTCGTGTTTGCGGGTAAGGTACAAAAACAGTATGCCTACGGCTACCGCAAGGGTGGCAAGATACATGCTAAGGCCGGAAAGTTGCTGAGCGCGTAGTGCCAATGCGGCAGCCATCTCACCACCTACCAGTAACGCGATAGCAAATAGCAGCCCCATCAGTAATGATGCCAGCAAGGTCAGCGTCGCGAGTACGCCAAAAATACGTTGTGTGATTGTGGTCATAGCTACACCTTAAGAGAGGTAGATGGGAAGGAGTCCTGCAAGTAGCAGCATAGAGGTGAGTAGATGTAGGGCAATCCACACCAACGCCAGTTGTACTGTTTTCAGAAAATCTGACCCCGCAATACCCATAGCAATAAACAAGCCCAGCGCTAACGGCGGTGTCATCCCTTCTAATGCCCCCGTCATGGCAGGTAGCAATAGGGCCAGTAGTTTGGCATCACCACCTATGGCGGCCACAGCACCAATCATGGCGCTACCTAAAATAGCGATTTGTGCAGAGCCTGGCAAAATCATGCCCAACAAGCAAAAGAAAAGCGGCAAAATGATGGCGAGTGCCGTGATGTTTAGGTTTAGCGATACAAACCAGGCTTGAATTTCATCATTAGCCCCCATGCCCAGAAAGGCTTGAGAAAGCGCGTAGGCAAAATAAATGGTTGCCGCAACAGGCACGATTTTGCTAAGTGCTTTACCTAAATAGTGGCTGAGGTTTGCCAGTGTCAGTCGGTTCTCATCTGCGTTATGACGACTAATAAAAAGTGTGTAGGCAGCGGCAATACCTGGCGTAAACATCAAGGCAGCGGCAGAGAATGCTTTTTCACCTTCCACGCCTAGACGCAGTATTAAAAAGTCTTTAAATAGCGCTGAGCTTAAGATGGGGACGAGGATAAATACGGGCAACAGTAGAGCATGCCAGCCTTCTTTTAAGGCCACCTTGAGCTCAGGCAATTCTGCTTTAGGTATGGGTTGCATGCGGTATATTTTGCAAAGTGCCGCCAGTGTCAAAATGCGCTGCAAAATAAACCATCCGCCAATGGCATAGGAGGCTAGTAGCCAACTTCCTATGGTGATGCTATTGGGGGCAAAGGCATCATAAATACCAAAAGATAAAAAAATAATGCCAGCAGGAGGAATGATGTTGCCTAGCATGCCTGCAGACATTTCTGTGGTCGCGGCGAGATGGGGGCTAAAACCAGTACGTTTCATTAACGGAATGGTGAAAACACCTACAGCAGCGACGTTTCCGGGGCCACTGCCCGAGAGCGTGGCCATAAATGTGCTGGAAACAAGGGCTACATAACCAGCACCACCAGGCAGCCTACCAATAATAGGCAAGAGAATTTTAACAATCTTAGCGACCGCATTTGTGGAGTCAAAGACTTCAGCAAGCACTAAAAAAGCAAAAATAGTAAAGAACAGCGTACTTTGTGCAGGAAACAGCAGATAGTCCATGAGGGCATGCCATTGCCCGGTGGCGGCAACAATAGCCACCAAGGACAACGCCATGATTTCGTACATGGGACGTTTTGCAAAGAGAAAAAGCACTGACACAAAAGCAAGCAGCGCTACGATGAGCAGCAAGGCTGTTGGGATCATAAAAAAGGTATCTCCGTCATTATTTCTGTATTCATCACATCAGTGATGCAGATTTTTTGTGGTATCACTACTGCGGTGATGTACGCATGTTAGAACATGTTATATCCACTTGTGAAGATAAATACACATAGAACCGATGATTTTTTCTGAAATAACTTGTCTTTATTAGGTGTTTAGTTTTTTAGTTTGTTGATTCTATTCACTATTATTGTGTTTTTGTTTCTGTGGGTTTGCATTGATGGCTGCACGGTAGCACCGTGTGGTTGACTTGTATTTGTATCCTTACTATTCTATAGTGGTTATAACCACTTTATTAGGAGGGTACTTATCATGAAAAAATCATTAACTATTGCTTGCCCAAATGGACACTTGGGTTTCGCACCGCTCAAGCCGGGAAGCTTTGCGCTGGGTGTGGCGGAAAACCCAGACATTATCGCGGCAGACTCGGGCAGTGATGATATAGGTCCAGGGCCATTGGGCTCGGATACGTGTGCTAGCCCACGCGCATGGCAAGAGCATGATCTGGAAATTATGCTGTTGGCCGCCAGAAAAAATAATAAACCTATGATTATTGGTTCTGCTGGTGATACGGGTAGCAACAGCAGAGTAGATATGTATGTAGAAATCATCCGCAATCTGGCCAAGAAACACCAGTTGCCAGCGTTCAAGCTGGGGTGGTTTTATTCAGAAGTTGATAAGGAAGTGGTGCGTGGCAAGATACGCTCGGGTTCTGTTGTTGCTGGGTTGGATGCTAGGGACGCCTTAACAGAGGATGTCTTAGATTCCACAGAACGCATTGTAGCGGTAGCGGGTGTGCATCCTTTTATGGAGCTACTTAAGCAAGGTTGTGATGTGGTGATTGGCGGTCGCAGTTCGGACAGTGCCATTTTTGCGGCTCCAGCGTTGTTGCATGGTTTTCCCGAGGCTGAGTCCTACTATTTAGGCAAGGTATTGGAATGTGCATCGTTTTGTGCGGAGCCATATGGGGCCAAAGAAACGGTCATTGGTGAGATCACTCAGGATCGTGTAACGGTCACAGCCATGCTGCCAGAGCAGCGCTGTACCGTTGCGTCGGTAGCTGGGCATGCTATGTATGAACGTGCTAACCCCTTTCATGAGTATGTGGCTGGCGGTCTATTGGACATGACAAATTGCCATTATGAGCAGCTCAGCGAGAAAACGACTGGGGTGACAGGGATGGTGTTTACGCCTGCACAGGAGTTCAGGGTCAAGCTAGAGGGTTCAGGCAAAGTAGGTGAGCGTTTTGTAGGTATGGCGGGTATACGGGATCCTTACACCATTGCCAATGTGGACAAGGTGATTGAGTGGGCGCGTGAGCAGGTGCGGGAAAGGTTTGGTGATAGCGGTTGGTCATTGCATTACAACGTTTTTGGTCGTAACGGCATTATGGGGGATATGGAGCCCTTAAAAGATCAGCCATCGCATGAGCTAATGGTAGTGGTGCAAGGCGTTGCCGCGACCAAAGAAATGGCTGAAGAGGTGGCATTGACGGGTACTCGTCAACTGTTCTATGCCCGTTTGCCCGAGGTTAAAGGAACAGCCGGTGGCGTTTCCTTTATTTTCGATGAAGTAATGCAAGCGAGCGCCGCATACGAATGGACCTTAAATCACACAATGGCCGTGGATGATCCATTGGAGTTGTTCCCCACATTTACTGATATGGTCAACTAAATTAAGGTGAAATTATGAATACTGTAAAAATTTCAGAATTGGCTAAGACAATACGTAGCAAGAACGCCGGAACAGACAAGATTACGTTCGATATTATTTTCCGTGAGGCACACACTTACGAACACGTAAAAAAAGCACGCGTGCTGAGTAAAGCGCATGTGGCAACAATCTTGAATATACCGGTAGAGCAGGTGTCGGATTTCGTTGAGTATGATCCTGCGTATGCGATTAAGTTTAGTATTTTGCGCAAGAAACCTAGCGGTAGCGCTGGGGATGGCGATATTTTTGGCGCACAACAATATGCCCCATTTTTAGATATTGAAGTCCCTGCTTTGAGTAGCGAGTAGTTGTAGCGAATGCAGGTAAAAAGGGCCGCTGTTATAGCGGCCCTTTTGTTATGTGTGTGGTAAATGGCGCGTTTAAAAGGTCACACACTATGTAACGAGCTGAAGCATTTGAGTATGGAGTTTTAGTGAAATTACTGTAAAAGTACGGGTGCGTTTCTTGGGTTCGCTATGATAGTGCCGACAATAACGTAATTTTTAGTGGGTGTTGAGACAGCATCATGCGTATTTTACTGATAGAAGACGAGCCAGATCTGGCGCTATGGCTTACCCGTAGCTTAGAGAAAAAAGGCTTCGCGGTAGAGTGGGCAAACGACGGACTGGTGGCGCATCATCGTTTACAAGTAGAAGAGTTTGATGCGCTAGTACTGGATTTGGGTTTGCCGGGTTTAGACGGGCGTACGGTGTTGGAACGTTTACGTTCTAACGATAACCGTACACCGGTACTCATACTGACAGCACGAGACTCGTTGCAAGAGCGGGTGGAAAGCCTTGAGTGCGGGGCCGATGATTTCTTGCCCAAACCTTTTCAAATAGAAGAGTTAGTGGCGCGTGTGAACGCGTTGATACGACGTAGCCGAGGCAAAGATAAGCCCCGCATGGCCTGTGCTGGATTAGCGTACGACCTTTCGTCGCAACGTTTTACCTTAGAGGGCGCGACATTGTCTGTATCGCCGCGTGAGGCTGAAGTGCTGCGTATTTTGGTGCAGCGTAGCGGGGAGCCAGTCAATAAAAAATATATTCTGGATCGCTTAAATGATCAGGATGTAGAGGAAATCAATATAGAGGCCATCGAAGTGCTGATCCATAGGTTGCGCAAGAAGCTGCAGCATTCGGATGTGCAGATCAGTACGTTGCGTGGCGTAGGCTACTGTTTAGAGCCCGTAGATGAAGCCGTTTTGTAAGAAAGCCGTCGCTGATGCCGGAGCGCATAGTCATGTTTAGTAGCTTACGTTCTACGCTGCTGTCTATTTTAATACCTGCGGCAGTAGTGATTTCTGGCGTGTCTGTGGTGGTGTCTAGCGTAGAGCTTAGCGAGCAGGTTAACACCGCTTTTGATAGGGCATTGGCGGGAGCCTTGAAATCCATGGAAGCCAACGTGCGTACCATTAGTGGTGGATTGGCGATGGAGCAGTCCTATTACATGATGGAGTTCATGGAATACACCATTAGTAGCCAAGTGTATTTTCGTGTGGCAACGGAAGATGGTTTGTCTGAAATTGGGTTTACCGGCATGCCGTTGCCGGTAGAGCCACTGCAAAACAATAAACCGGTGTTTTATAACGCCCACTACTTAGGTGAGCCATTGCGTATAGCCACGGTGATTATGGAATCGGGTGGGCGTTTAAATACCTATCAAGATAGTCGCATTATCATTCAAGCGGGCGAGAATGTGAGCGATCGCAATGCTTTTATCAATAAGGTGCTGCTGCAAAATCTCATCCAAGATGTGGTTACCTTAAGTCTGTTCATTTTACTGATCTTGGCCGGTACCTTATTGGCGTTACGTCCCTTACGCAAAACGAGCGAGGCCGTGCGGGTACGTGCTTCAGATAACTTACAGCCCATAGATGAAAGCAGATTGCCGTTAGAGGTAAGGCCGCTGGTGCAGACTATTAATCTGCATATGGAGCGTTATGCCCTGAAATCTCATGAGCAGCAGCAGTTTTTAGATGACGCATCGCACCAGCTTAAAACACCCTTAGCGGTGTTGCTAACGCAAGTGGATTATGCGCGCACCTTGGCTAAAACTGAAGAAATGAAAGAGGTGCTAGACGCGATGCAAACGCGTCTTAACAATACCGTACAAATGACGCATCAATTAGTGGCGCTATCACGGGTGCACGATGCGGCTGATCAGTTACGCACCAAAGCGGCGTTAGGAAATGTAGATGTATGCCAAGTGGCTGCGGAAGTGGTGGATGATCTCTGGAGCTTGGCGCGTTCTAAAAAACAAGACTTAGGGTTAGAGCTACCCGATGCACTAGTGCGTGTGGCGGGTGTGCATTGGTTGTTACTGCAAGCGCTAAGCAACATGGTCAGTAATGCCATTAAATATTGCCCAAAAGGGGCCACGATTACCGTGGCGGTAGTCATGAGTGGTGGCTTGTGTGTACTGCGTGTTGAAGACGATGGTCCGGGTATGAGCGAAGCCGATAGAGCCAAAGCAGGCCATCGCTTTAGGCGCGGTGAAGCCGGTAAAGCACAGCAAGGCTCAGGCTTGGGCTTGGCGATTGTGCAGGCCACCGCACACATTCATCACGCAACCATGCATCTGGCCACAGGGAAAAACGGGAAAGGATTGGTGATTGAGTTGCGCTTTCACCCAGCGCCCTTATTACTCAAATAACTGGGGAATACCCTTGTTAGTGGCAAATACTGCATAAACTGAAAGGTGAGTGAAAGCTTCGCTACGTTAAGGTGCGTGTACTACAACAACGATGGACTATCTGGAGATGACATGGCAACACGCACTACGCTTCGTACGCTGCTGGTAAGCAGCATGATTGGCTTAAGTGGTCTGGCGATGGCAGCACAGGCCCAACCACCATCTAAGCCTGAATGTATTGCTCCGGCACAACCGGGTGGTGGTTTTGACCTAACGTGTCGCGTGGCAGTGAATGGTTTTCTGGAAACGGGTGGGTTGGAAAATCCCATGCGCACGATATATATGCCAGGTGGTGTAGGGGCAGTGGCCTATAACCACATTGTGGCGCAGCGTGCCAGTGATCCTAATGCCATTACCGCATTTTCGGGTGGTTCATTATTGAACTTGGCGCAAGGTAAGTTTGGTAAGTATTCGGAAAATGATGTGCGCTGGGTGGCTTCTATTGGTAGCGACTACGGCGTGGCGATTGTGCGTGATGATTCGCCATATCAAGATTTGGGTTCGCTGATGGCTGCATTTAAAGCAGACCCAACCAAAATTGTATTAGGGGCAGGTGGTTCTGTTGGTGGACAAGATTGGATGAAGGCGGCCTTAACGGCACGCGCAGCCGATGTGGACTTCCGCAGAATGCGTTTTGTGGCGTTTGAAGGTGGTGGTGAGGCGATGACTGCTTTGCGCGGTGGTCATATCCAAGCCTATATGGGTGATGCAGCTGAAGCCTACACCATGTTAGAAGGTGGTGCTCCTATACGAGTACTGGCCGTTTTTAACGATAAACGCTTAGATGGCGCGTTGGCCGCTGTGCCAACCGCTAAAGAGCAGGGCTTTGATATTGAATGGCCAATTATCCGTGGCTTTTACGTGGGGCCAAAAGTCTCTGACGAGCAATATCAGTGGTGGGTAGCAGCCTTCGATACGTTGATGCAAAGCCCCGAGTTTGCACAATTACAGCAACAACAAGGGTTGTTTCCATTCAATATGACAGGCGCAGAGCTGGACGCTTACGTGAAAGACCAAGTGGTGGAGTATCGCGAGTTGGCTGACTCGTTTGGTCTGATCAAAAAATAACTCTGACCCCCTTGGGCCCGGTATAGGTATTGCCGGGCCTCTTTTTATCCTGCCACACGAGGGCGGGAGGATCAGGAGATCTTCATGATAACGCTAAATAATCGCGTGCTAGGTGTGAGCGCGCTGGTTTTTGCCGCCTTAATTACGGCTTTTGGTTATGACTTAGAGCCACCGTTTTCGTACGAACCAGTAGGGCCTAAAGCTTTTCCGCTGCTGTTGGCATTCATTATTGCCCTCTGTGGGTTGAGGTTGATAGTGAAAGGTGGTGGCGAGGTAGGGGCTAACCCACCGGGTGCTACTGCTCGTATTGTGGCGATGGTAGGCGTGTTGGCTGCGTATGCATGGCTGTTTCAATGGCTAGGTTTTATTGTCGCAACGGCGTTGATGGCCATTGTAGTAGGGCGTTTATTTGGCGCCTCATGGAAGCAAGCAGTGGCTGGTGGTGTAGGCATGGGCGTGGGCTTGTTTTTATTGTTTGACTTGGCCTTAGACGTGGTCTTGCCGCATGGCATCTTAGGAGAATGGCTATGAGTGATACCTTAACGTATTTGGGCATAGGTTTTGGTGTCGCGTTTTCGGGCATAAACCTATTGGTGGCGGCCATAGGCTCGTTCATCGGTACTATTGTTGGTGTGTTGCCCGGCTTAGGGCCTATTAACGGCGTAGCAATGTTAGTACCCATTGCCTTTGCCATGAAGCTTCCTCCGGAGTCAGCCCTGATTTTGCTGGCTGCCGTGTATGTGGGGGCAGAGTACGGTGGACGTATTACCTCTATTTTGATCAACGTGCCGGGTGAAGCGGCGGCGGTCATGACCACCTTGGACGGTTATCCATTAGCACGTAAAGGGTTGGCCAGCGTGGCGTTGTCCTTGTCGGCGTTTGCATCATTTATTGGATCGGCGATTGCGATTTTTGGGATAGTGTTGCTTGCACCATTATTAGCCAATTGGGCGGTGGCGTTTGGCCCTGCAGAGTATTTTGTGCTGATGGTATTTGCCTTTTGTGCGCTAACCAGCTTGCTGGGTGATGAGCCCGTTAAAGGTATTTTGGCTGCCATGCTAGGGCTGTTTATTTCCACGGTGGGGGTGGATGCCAACTCGGGTGTGTACCGCTACAGCTTTGATATTCCTAATCTGGCAGATGGCATTGATTTTGTCGTCGTGGTGATTGGTTTGTTTGCCGTTGCCGAGATGCTGCAAATGCTGGAAAACCTGTTAGGTGGTGTATCCATTGAAGTGCCTAAAAGTAAGCGCAAGCTGTTTAACTTTAAAGAGCTGTCCTTTACATGGTGGAGCACAGTGCGTGGCGGTTTGATGGGCTTTTTTATTGGTATTTTGCCCGGTGCTGGGGCCAGTGTGGCATCGGCAGTGGCGTATGCGAACGAGAAAAAATACATAGAAGGCAAAGACCCTAATGCCTGCTTCGGTAAGGGGGATATGCGTGGGTTGGCCGCACCGGAATCAGCCAATAATAGTGCAGCAACCGGCTCTTTTATTCCTATGCTGACACTGGGCGTACCAGGGTCTGGTACCACAGCAGTGATGATGGGGGCGCTGACGCTCTACAACATTACCCCTGGGCCTATTTTGTTTGAAGCGCAGCCGCAAATTGTATGGGGTTTAATTGCTTCGTTGATGGTGGCTAACGTCATGCTGTTTATGATGAACGTACCGATGGTGCGAGTGTTTGCAGCCATGCTGGCTATACCACCACGCTTGTTGGTGCCGGGGGTATTGGCGATTAGTTATATTGGTGTGTATGCACTGAATGGCACTACTTTTGATTTGATGATGGTAGTGGGCATTGGTGTGATTGGTTACTTCTTGCGTAAGCTGGATGTGCCGATGGCGCCCATGGTGCTTGGGGTGGTATTAGGCAACATGATGGAGCAAAACTTACGTCGTGCCTTGTCTATCACGGACGGTGAAATTGGTATTCTGTTTAGTAGCCCAGTGTCTATTGGGTTATGGATTGCAGCGGTATTAGTCAGTGTTGGCCCCATGTTGCTGCGTTATTTTGCTAAACGCAAAGCAGCAACTACCACAGTAGACTAAGCAGTATTGGCAAGGAAAGATGGCCTAGACGGTGTTGCTGTCTAGGCCATTTTTTATAATAGTGACTTAGAACTAGGCTGAGTGATCTAGATAGCTACTAGGTCAGCCGGACCGACATACCACCATCGACGATCATGGGGCTGCCAGTCATGAAGCTTGATCTGTAGGAAAGGAGAAAAAGGGCGGCCTGAGCTATTTCTTTTGCGTTCGCCATCCGCTTCATGGGGTGGAGCTTCGCAATAAACTCCATGGCGTCCGAACCGACTTCGCTCCCCATTGATGTGATCGTTCCTCCGGGTAACAGTGTATTGATTCGAATGCCTTCCGCTGCGTGATCAGATGCCAGTGACTGTACTAATCCTATCAATCCAGCTTTGGATGCCGCATAGGCTCCCATCCCCGGCATACCGCCGTTGCTGTAACCCACGAAGGATGAGGTAAAAACAAGGGAGCCGCCTCCCCGCTTTCTTAATGCCGGTATTTGAGCTTTCGCGGCAAGGAATGCAGCGGTTAGATTGACAGCGATGACATCGTGCCAGTTGTCGATTTTCATATCCTGAGCCGACTCCATCGTTCCCATGATTCCGGCATTGTTGAAAGCGCCGTCCAATCCACCGAACTCCTGAGTGGCGAGCTGGACAAGAGCCTCAGCATAGCCTTCGTCCTTGACGTCACCCGCTAAGAAGATAGCGTGGCCAGAGCCGCTATTGATCGTATTTGCAAGGGTCTCTAGCCCTGCTGAGCGACGTGCGCCGAGCAGTACATTGGCACCTTCGGCCGCAAACAGCAACGCTGCCGCCGCACCTATACCGCTGCTTGCCCCAGTGATGATGATGGATTTGTTTTTCAACCCCATCCAGTTGCCGTCTTTTTCGATCATGTGGAACACCTCAAAGATAGTGTAGTAAAGACCACCGCACTCGCTAAGTGGTCTAAACGAAAGCATAGACGGCAGGTTGTTACTCAAAACTCCGGTTCTTGCTGTTCATATCCATTTGGTGGCTGGCTGCGGTATGCACTATAAAAAAAGCCTAGACGGTGTTGCTGTCTAGGCCAATTTTTATAGTAGTGACTCTATGGGCAACCACGACAAGAAGCCTATGTATAAGCGCTTGAAAAATGTGGACGAAGGTTCGGTGGTTTGTGTCTGGGTACCTTCGGTTGTTTGGCTAATCCATACTAGGTCATTATTTTTCTCTATGGCCAGTTCGTAAGCGTAGTAGGGAATGCTGTGATCAAAGGCATCGGTAATCGCGTGGGCCATACTTTCGCTTTCAATCACAAAGCCCAGTTCTGTATTGAGTACAGCTGAACGAGGGTCAAAATTAAACGAGCCTACAAATGCACGTTTACCATCGACGGCAAAGGTTTTGGCGTGCAAGCTAGAGCCTGAGCTACCAAATGGGCCTGCTTTTTCCTTGGTTCTATCTTCATCCTTACCGCCTTCACGTCGCATTTCATACAGTGCTACGCCTTGTTGTAATAAGGGTAGGCGGTATTTGGCATAGCCTGCATGCACAGGTAGTACATCGGTGGCCTCCATGGCATTAGTGAGTATGCGTACCCGTACGCCTTGTTTGGCTAAGGCAGCAAAGGCTTCTACACCGTGCTCGGTAGGGACGAAGTAGGGCGATACTAAGTCTATGGATGTTTTGGGTTCACCCAGTATTTCTAGCAACCTAGGCATCAGCATGGTTTCGTGCTGTGCGTTGCCCAATACCTTATCGGGGTCATCGCTAACCATGGTGACGGGCACCCACTGAAAAGCGAGTGTTCCAGCCAGCATGCGTTCTACAAAGGAGGAATGCGCAATGCGTTCCACGTACGCTTGGGCTTGTGGGATGCGTGCGGTATTACTTTCTTCAGAAAGCAGGGTGTCTGCTGTTTTCTGATTGGGCGTGTCAACCAACTGCTCAATGGGGTAGGCGGCTTGGTGATTCCAGTAGCGATCAAAATCGGTAGAGACATCGTCTACTACAGGGCCTACCACCATGACATCAAGGTCGGCAAAGGCTACATCTTGGGTGGCACCAAAATACTCATCACCGATATTACGTCCACCTACAATAGTGGCTTGGCCATCTACTGTTAGCGACTTATTGTGCATGCGTCGGTTTAGGCGACTAAAGTCCGTCAGAAACCCCAGTTGTTTAAAGGTACGAAACGGAAAAGGATTAAACAGCCTGACTTCTACGTTAGGTTCAGCATTAAGTAAGGCGAGTTTTTCGTCCAAACCGCTGGTACCGTTATCATCAATAAGTAGACGTATACGTACATTGCGTTTTGCCGCCTCATGCAACGCATACAGCAATAAATTACCTGTAATATCGTCGCGCCAAATGTAGTACTGCACATCCACGCTACGTTGGGCGGTGGCAATGAGCAAAATGCGAGAGGCAAAGGCATCTATAGGGTCTGGCAGTGGCACTACACCCGATAGATTGGGGTGCGCGGCGATTTGAGGCTGCAGCCCTCTGCCCAATAGGGTGTCGTGAGTATCTTGCTGTAAAAACGCGTGTGAAACCGTTTTGTTCTCCGTCGCGGGTAAGTGACAGGCCGACAGGATTCCGGCAGTTAGAAGCAACAGCGCATTGCGTGGTGTGAAGTATCCCTGTCTGGTCATGTGGTGAGGCGCTATGCCAAGCGTGGCGTGATGGCCAGCATAACGTTTGGCCCAAGACGGCGTTTACCAGAATGGTAGCGCCGTCTTAGTCTACTAAAAAATAACGGTTGATGCGCAGGCAGAGAGAAAATGTTACGCGCCTGTCGCAGGAGCCGGTAGTGTGATGCCTTTTTGTACTGCAGGGCGGGCAGCGATACGTTCGTGCCAAGCGCTTAGATGCACAAAGTGGCTGAAGTCAAAATTGATGATGCGTGCGATATGCGTCCACCCAAAATGGGCAATATCCGCAATGGAGTACTCATCGCCTGCAAAATAGGGTACATGGGCCAGATGCTGATCTAGCACTGAAAAAGCGTTGTGGGTTAAACGTTGGTAGCGTTCTAGAGCAGCGAGCTGTGTAGGCTGGTCGAAGAGTTCAAAGTGTACGCGTTGACCAATAATGGGGCCCACGCTAGACGCATGGTATTGCAACCATTTGATGGCCTCCCAGCGTTGTGCAGTGGAGGTAGGCAGTAGTTTGCCGGTTTTTTCGGCCAAGTACAGCAGAATCGCGGCAGATTCAAATAACACAATGTTGTGCGCATCATCGCACAACACCGGAATACGCCCATGCGGGTTAAGCGCCAAAAACTCGGGGCGCTGGTGCTCACCTTCTTCAATACGTACATGGTGCAGGGTATAGGGCAGCCCTAACTCTTCAAGTGCGATGGTGATTTTGAAACCATTAGGTGAACTATCCGTGTAAAGCTGTAGCATAATATTTAAAATTTCTAACGTTAAAAGACTATTTAAGTACGTTAATTTTCAGCTGTCACACAGTATAAATAAAGCGATTTATACTAACCATAGAGTTTAGGAAAACTAAAATGAGTGTCATGCCACCATTGCAGGCGCTACGTACTTTCGTGGAAGTGGGTAAACAAGGCAGCATCAAAGCCGCAGCTCATGCTTTGCATGTCACACCGGGGGCGGTAAGTCAGCAGATACGTTTGCTTGAAGACAGATTGGGTGTGGTGTTGCTAGAACGAGAGCGTTTGGGTATGCGCTTAAGCAAACTGGGCAGCGAAGTGTATCCGTTGCTCAGCGATGCGTTTGCGCAGGTAGACCGAGCCTTAGATGTAGTAGCCGAGACCATCGATAACCAAGCGTTGACCATTAGTACCGTGGCGGCGTTTGCGGCATCGTGGTTAGTGCCACGATTAGGGCGTTTCACAGAACGCTACCCGCATATAGAGGTCAGGGTAGAAACGGGTTCTGCTTTAGTGGATATGCGGCGTGATAGGGTAGACATTGCTTTACGTCACGGCTTAGGCGATTACCCCGGTTTAGAGGTCACACCGTTAATGGCACCGGTGTTAATTCCAGTCGCCGCTCCGCATCTATTGCAATCAGGACATAGGCTGAACGAGCCAGAGCAATGTCTGGATTTTCCGTTATTACATGACTCTGACCGGGCAGATTGGTCGTTATGGTTAAGCGCGCATGGCGTTGTAGAAGACGCACGGGCTCAACGAGGCAGCATGTTTGAGGACGATTACTTACTCATACGTGCGGCAATTTCTGGGCAAGGCATAGCCTTAGTGCCCGAGGCGTATGCACGCGAAGAAATCAAAGAAGGTAGATTGGTGCAGGTCTTAGATAAGCCGTGGCCAGCTAGGTTTGCCTATTATGTGGTGACACGCCCTGGTGCGACTAAACGTCCAGAAGTGCGTGCATTTATTGACTGGATACGCGAAGAGGCCACGCCATAAGACATATGGGGGACAGCCATTTCTTACGGTGTAGCACTTATTGGCAGCGGGAGTTTGTGTTTGGTGTGCTGGTATAAGGCGTGCAATAACATAGGGATGGCAATGCCCAGCCCTATGTAGATGGGCCATGTAAATTCGCTGTAATAGTGGTTGAGCGCCTTGGTTTTATGCAAATCCCATAGCCCAAACCACGAGAACACAATATCTAGCAGCACAAAAGCCAGTATGTGATACGACATAATGGGTTTGGATTGCTGCCCTATATGCTTCAACAGGGGAATGTGCTGGTAATGGGCAATGATTTTTGCAATAGAAAATACTGCCACAATACCTGCTAATGCCGTTAGCGCTTGAAACACAAAGCTCACTTGGTATTTGCTCCAGGCAATCACTAGTGGCTCTAGTACATCGTATTGCGACATTAGGTAAATCAACACAAAGGCAGCAATAAAGCCGTATACGCCACTGTGCTTCATGATGAGGTGTTTGCCTGCATAGCCTAGCAAGAAAAAAGAAGACCCCACCAGCACTTGCGCTAGTAGGTTGAGGTAAAAAAGCTTGGAGGTTTGGTAAAGATCTGCCACATAGTCCATACCGGCATAGCCCAGCAGTAAGGCAATCATCAATACGGCGGCTTGCAACTGTGTAGGCGAGCTTAGTGCTTTGACCAGCAAGCTCACCACGATAAAGCACAGTAGCGACACAATAGCGTAGGCAAACAAAAACCACCCTACAAAAAAATAGCTGCCGCCATGAAAGCTTTGCTCTATAGGGTAGAGCACAGAGCCCAACACGTTGCCACGCCATAGGCTGGTGTAAGCAATAGGGTAAAGCTGGTGCAACATAGCAAAAATCAGGGCTAACAGCAGGTACACAATCACAATGTACGAGAGGTGTTTTTTAATAAGATTCGCCGAGTGTGACAGCAGGCTTCTACGCGTGTTCAACAGCACCCCGCCCAAAAAGAAAAACAGCGGCATGTGGTAGACATAGGGCTTGAAGAACACAAAGGGGTCGCCAGGATAGTGGCCAATCACAACGCTAATAATGCCCAGCGCTTTGACATAGTCCAACATCAACGAATCACTACTTTTTACTTTCGGTCCCGACAACTGACTCACCTTTTTTGCTGCTTTCGTTATGACACGGTAACAAGAAAGGCGGGTTGCTACTAAGTAACATTATCCAAAGGCTTGTGACAATTTCTTGGTGTGTAGTGCCTACAGCTTGGGTTTTTTCGGATGACAGCTTTTACTCTAGGCTGCTAAACTTTGGCCCATTGTCATTGGGGAGTAGCTATTCCTAGCCTTGTACTAGGAAGTCCACGTCAACAAACTTGAAGCGCTTGCTTCATGGCGTGGTCAGCCGTTGCAACAGCAACGTTAGCCAGGCGAGACCTTTGGCCACATGCGTTTTAGCCTGCCGGGCGAGCTCGCGTGTGAGCCATTGGTTTTCTGCTTGCCCGGCCCTTTGTGATCCCCATGTTTCTCACCCTAAGCTTATTTCTTCTGTCGGCTGTAGCGATCTACATTGCCTGCGAATATTTTGTTAACGGTATTGAGTGGTGCGGTAAGCGGCTAAATCTAGGCGCAACCGCTGTAGGCTCTGTGTTAGCAGCATTTGGAACGGCATTGCCAGAAAGTGCTGTCACGTTTATGGCGGTGGTGTTTGGCTCTACGCCCGAACAGAAAGCGCTAGGGGTGGGGGCGGCCATGGGCGGCCCCTTGGTGCTCGCCACTTTGGTGTATGCCGTGGTGGGGGCGGCGCTGCTGTTCAATCGTAAGAAACTGGCTCGTTCCTCATCT
This sequence comes from Paenalcaligenes sp., assembly GCA_052103955.1. Classification (GTDB taxonomy): domain Bacteria; phylum Pseudomonadota; class Gammaproteobacteria; order Burkholderiales; family Burkholderiaceae_B; genus Paenalcaligenes. The sequence goes on from JBQELO010000010.1 coordinate 96,134, forward strand.
GAAGTACGAGCAGACTCTGCGAGGCTAAGTCGAGATCAAGCCGCTTTTCTGCTAATTTTTGTGGTGAAAGTGGCTTTGGGTTTGGTGGTGTTTAGCATTAAGCCGTGGTTAGGTATTTTGTTTTTGGTCGCCTATGGTGTGTATGTATGGCGTGAGATTAAAGAGGCCGACACTGCTCCCGAGGAAGAAGAGCTAGAGCCTTTAAAGATACGGTCCTCGGATGCCGAGCCTTCCTTAGGTTGGGCCTGTACGCAAGCGGTGCTCGCACTGGTGGTCATTGGCGTGGCATCGCATACCTTTGTTGCTCAGTTGGAAAATATCGCCGTTGCGTTAGCATGGTCGCCGCAATTGGTGGCGTTACTGCTTAGCCCTGTAGCCACCGAACTCCCTGAAGCCATGAATGCCTTGATTTGGGTGCGCCAAGGTAAAGAGCGTTTGGCGTTGGCGAATATCTCTGGCGCCATGATGATTCAAGCGACTATCCCTAGCGCATTGGGCATTTTCTTTACGCCTTGGTTGTTTGATGGCCCGCTCTTGCTGTCTGGTGTGATCACAGCCGTAGCAATTGTGTACTTATGGTGGTTGTTCAGACGTGGTGCTGTGCACGGACGTGAACTGCTGGTGGTTAGTAGCGGCTATGTACTGTTTGCGGTGTTGGTGTTTTATAGCCTGAGCTAAGTTGCTGAGTGAAACGTGTAATAAAAAGGCCCACATCAGTGGGCTTTTTTATTGTGCGCATTGTCTAGTTAGCGCTGAAAGTCTTGGGCAAGTTCCAAGTTGTTGCTGGTGCCTCTGGACCAGTTCATACGGTACTCAAAACGGTCTGGTGTGTAGAGGATTTCAGAGTAGTTGATAGGGCGCTCATCAGAGTCTATAAACAGCCTACGTAATTTCAGCAGGGGGGCGCCTATAGAGGTTTTTAATAGGCGGGCGGCCTGTTCATCTGCCAGTGTGCAGGTGATGGCTTGTTGCACATGCTCTATCGTAATACCGGCTTTTTGGATGAGGTCGACGAGGGCATGATTGACCAAGTCGTCTCTGCTAAACGAGCGTCCTATATCCTCCAGCAAATAGCTTTGCGAATGAGAAAAAGGCTCGTTTTTTAAGTAACGTACACGTGTGACGTGCTGAATAATGGTGCCAGGCTCGATATTTAATTGTTCGGCAACAGGTGCGATGGCGGGTGTGTAATCCAGCGTTTTAACTTCTACTGACGTGTTGTGGCCAATAATGGATAGATTAGCCATTAAGCCATCAATACTGGCAATGACCGGACGCCCCATAATAGCCGTATTTTCGCTATAGGTAACTTGTGTGCCTCGGCCGCGGGCACGGGTTATCAGCCCTTCAGCAGCCAAATCATTTAAGGCACGTCGTACCGTAATGCGGCTGACGCCAAAGTTTTGTACCAAATCATTTTCAGGTGGCAGGCTTTCACCATTACGGTAACTGCCGCTAATAATCTGCTCTCGCAGCAAGACATACAAGCGGTGGTAAAGCGGTAGCGGTGACTTGTCATCCAGTGTGTTTAAGAGGCCCTCGGGCGTCTTATTAAGAAGTGAAATGTTGGAAGTCATAGCATCCTAAAAGGTGTCTTGGTAATCAGCAAGATAACGAATCTACTTGTGTTTTCACCTAAGGGAAACCCCTAGTGCTGATAGTTATTTTTTTAAATGTATTATTAATATAACATTAATACTTTAGAAAAGTAACGAGGGTCTAGACATGGAAGCATCTGGGAAAACAGCACGCGAGTTATACGAACAAATCAAAGCTAAGCCTGTTCGTCCACGTTTTGGTTTTGGCAAGAAACCCATTTTGGTGAACATCGATTTGCAGAAGTCGTACACCAACGTCGGTGAGTTTGCGACGGCGTATGAGACAGACCCAAAACAGATGGAACATGTGAACGGCTTAGCGGATGCATTCCGTTCAGCAGGTTTGCCCGTGGTTTGGACGTATGTGGCGTACATGGAGTCGGGCGAAGATTGCGGTGTATGGGGTACCCGTAGCGATACCCCCGATTCATTACAGAACATCAAAGTAGGGTCAAGACGTGCTGAGTTTGACGACAGACTGAAGATTGATCATGTGAAAGACATCATCATCAACAAACGTATGGCGTCGGCGTTTTTTGAGACTAATTTGCGTTCACTCATGACCTGGCATGGCTGCGATAGCGTGATTTTGACAGGTGGCTCTACATCAGGCTGTGTACGTGCAACGGTGGTGGATGGTATTTCCAACGGGTATCGCATGATTGTGGCCGAGGAATGCGTGGCTGATAAACATGAAAGCCCTCACTTTGCCAACCTGTATGACATCGCGATTAAGTACGGTGACGTAGTGCCTACTGCAGAGGTGCTGGCTCACGTGCAGAGCATGAAGGGGTAAGGCATGAGCCATACACAAGTCAGCGACCTTCAGCTCTACGATTATTTGCCTTATGACCAACGCCCTAAACTGGTGTGGCCAGGCGAGTCGCGCATAGCCGTATGGATTGCTCCCAACATTGAGTTCTATGAGTTAAACCCTGCGGCGAATGCCTCCAGAGCCGCTTGGCCGCGCCCACATCCTGATGTGCAAGGCTACTCACACAGAGATTACGGTAATCGAGCCGGATGGCAACGCATGATGCGTGCCATGGATGAAACCAACTTTAAAGGCTCGGTGTCGTTGAATGTGGCCTTGTGCGATCACCATCCGGAAATCATCAAAGCGTGTGCAGATCGTGGGTGGGAGTTTTTCTCGCACGGTATCTACAACACGCGCTACGTGTATGGCATGGATAAAGAGCAAGAGCGTGCGATTATCCGCGATTCACGTCAGACCATTCACCAGTGGACAGGGCAATCGTTGGATGGGTGGTTGTCACCCGCGTTGTCGAATAACCCGTGGAGCTTAGATGTATTAGCCGAGGAAGGGCTGTTATATACCTGCGATTTGTTTCATGACGATCAGCCTACACCAGTGAATGTTGCGAATGGGCGCATGATCAGCATGCCCTATTCGTTAGAAATGAATGATGTGATTGTCTATAACGGCAATCAGTTCACGCCGCGTCACTATGGCGAAATGATTAAGCGTCAGTTTGATCAGTTGTATGCAGAGGGGGCCGAGTCCGGCACGGTGATGTGTATCCCCTTACACCCCTACTTAGTCGGGCAGCCACATCGTATAGATGCCTTTGCTGACGCACTGGCCTACATTGCGGGACATGAAGGCGTATGGCAGACCACCGGTCGCGAAATTGCCCACCACTACTTAGCGCATTATTACGACGATGTATCGGCACAGATCGCTGGTATTAAACAGGCTGCAGAGGTGAAGAAATGACGATGGATGCTACGTATTTGAGCTATCCCCACAGACGCCATGGCATGGATCACGATCGTTATGAATGGTCGGATTTGTTTGAGCGTGCTCCTGTGCAATGGCCCAATCAAGCGCGCATTGCGCTATGGGTCACACCTATATTGCAATGGTTTCCGTTGAATGCACCCGCAAAGCCTTTCCGGGCTCCGGGTGGTTTGACTATGCCTTATCCTGATTTCCGTCATTACTCTAGTCGTGATTATGGCAATAGAGTGGGCATATTCCGCATTATGCGAGTGCTTAAGGATTTGGGCCTGCCAGCATCTGTAGCGTTAAACGCGGCCGTCGCAGAACGTTACCCTGCATTATTACAAAGCCTGCTTAATCAGGATGTAGAACTGATTGCTCATGGTAAAGACATGGGACATGTGCACCATGCAGAACTGAGCGAACACGACGAAGCGCAGATTATTGCGTCTAGCTTGGATGTGTTGCGCACCATGAGTGGCCAGCCTATTACCGGGTGGTTGTCACCGGCTCGCAGTCAGTCTACCAATACGATGGATTTGTTGGCAGCACAAGGCGTGCGTTACTCCTGCGACTGGGCAAACGATGACCTGCCGTACGCTATGAAAGTGGCTAATGGCGGGCATTACGCTATGCCCTTGGCATTTGAAACAGACGATAGGGTTATTTTCCAAGAGTTTCATCAAAATGAAGATGAGTGGCTGACACAAATCAAAGATCGTTTTGATGTGTTGTACCGCGAGTCTCAACAATACGGCGGGCGTGTGATGAGCGTACCGTTGCATGCTTGGGTGTCTGGCGTGCCATTTCGTATCGCTAAAGTACGAGAGGCATTGGAGTACATGTTGGGGCACAGCGGCGTCTGGACAGCAACAGGTGCGGACATTTTAGATGCCTATTGTGCCTCGGTGGCGAAGGCTGGAGAGCGTTAATGTCCAGCAGCAAGGAAGCCGTTGTGGCGCGCACCATGTTCGACAAAATTTGGGACAGGCATGTGATCCTGTCCCAGCCTGATGGTCCGGATTTGCTTTATGTGGATCGCGACCTTATTCATGAAGGGTCTTTCCATGCGTTTGCCGATCTACAGCGACGTGGTTTATCTGTACGTAAACCTAAGCAGGTGTTTGGTGTACCGGATCATTATGTACCTACGCGTTCTCGAACGGCAGAGGGAGCAGCAACTATAGAGCTGACCCACATGATTCAGCAGTTTGATCGCAATATGCAATGGAGTGGTGTTACCCACTTTTCATTGCAGGATCAGCGGCAGGGGATTGTGCATGTGGTGGCTCCCGAACAAGGCATCACGTTGCCCGGACTCTTGGTGGTGTGTAGCGATAGTCATACCTCTACCAACGGCGCGTTGGGGGCTATTGCTTTTGGTATAGGCCAATCTGAAAACGCCCATGTGATGGCAACACAGACCTTGTGGCAGTCACGTCCTAAAGTCATGCGTATTACGGTAGACGGTGCGCGCGCTGAGGGGGTGTCAGCTAAGGATGTGATTCTGGCCATTATTCGTCAGATAGGGGCATCAGGCGCAACAGGATACGCCATCGAGTACGCGGGATCCGTGATACGTGACATGAGTATCGAAGAGCGTTTAACGGTCTGCAATATGTCTATAGAAGCGGGTGCACGCTGCGGTATGGTGGCGCCTGATGACACGACGTTTGCCTATATAACAGGTAGACCGTATGCCCCCTCTGCTGCCTTGTGGGAGCAAGCGCTTGCGGACTGGCGCAGTTTAGCCAGCGACGCGCACGCTATTTTTGATAAAGAAGTAGTGATAGATGGTAGTGCCATTACGCCTATGGTGAGTTGGGGAACGAGTCCAGAGGATGTCAGCTCGATTGTAGATCGGGTGCCAGATCCTTTGTCGTTTGACGATGTGTCGCGCCAGCACGCCGTATCCGCTGCACTGCAGTACATGGGTTTGCAACCCGGTATGGCGTTGGATGAGATCGTTATAGATATGGTGTTTATAGGCTCCTGTACTAATAGCCGACTCGAGGACTTACGTGAGGCGGCAACAGTGTTACGTGGGAAAAAAGTCAGTGTTCCCACCATTGTGGTCCCAGGTTCTGGCTTAGTGAAAAAAGCAGCAGAAGACGAGGGTTTGGGACAGGTATTCATTGATGCTGGTGCGCAATGGTTAGAGCCAGGTTGCTCTAGTTGTGCCGCGATGAATGGTGATGTGGTGCCCGCGGGTAAACGTTGCGCCTCTACGTCTAATCGTAATTTTGTAGGACGACAGGGAAAAGGAGCCCGTACTCATTTGTTAAGCCCTGCAATGGCAGCCGCCGCAGCGCTTTGCGGAAAGTTAACGGATGTACGTAGTCTTTCAACAGAGGTGAAGGTATGAAACCTTTTGTGCGAGTGAAAGGCGTAGCGGTGCCGTTTGAGCAACGTAATGTAGACACAGATCAGATTGTGCCTGGCCGTTTTTTGAAACGGGATAGAGCATTGGGGTATGGGGCTGTGTTGTTCCATGACCTGCGTTTTACCGAGCAAGGTGAGGAAATTGCTGAGTTCGTCTTGAATCAACCTGCATACCGTGATGCCACGATTTTGGTGACAGGTGAAAACTTTGGCTGTGGTTCCTCACGTGAAGCAGCGGTGTATGCGCTGGCTGATTACGGTATCCGGTCGGTAATCGCCCCCAGTTTTGGCGATATTTTCCATAACAACTGCTTGAAAAACGGCATTTTACCCGTCTGTTTGCCCGAGCATGTTGTGTCAGCCATTGGCGAAGCATTGCGTACACACCAGTACCACAGCATAGACGTGGACTTGGAAAATTTACAGGTGCTGTTGCCTGACGGTACAGCGTATTCCTTTTATGTGGATGCATTCTGGCGTACGTGTTTGCTTCAGGGTATGGACGAACTGGAACTTACTTTAAGTCACCAGGACAGCATTACAAATTTTGAAGATAACTATTACCAACGCTACCCCTGGGCAAAGCTGTAATACAGGTGTGACCGTGCTGTGGCTGGTCAACGTAGTGAATGAGTTTGGGGAGACAGAATATGGCAATCAAGCCAGCGGTAGAGGCAGAGTTCGAGTTTAGTGTGCCTGTAGTCATTGTGGGTGCAGGGGCGTGTGGTTTGACGGCGGCATTGGCAGTGGCCGAACAGGGTGTAGAGGTGCTGGTACTAGAGCGTGATGAGCATCCTAGTGGCAGTACATCGTTGTCGGCGGGGTTGATTCCCGCCGCTGGGACGCAACTGCAAAAAGACAAAGGTATAGCGGATACGGCAGAGCAGTTTGCCGAAGACTTAATGGCTAAAGCGCATTACAGAAATGACGCTGTAGTCGTGAAGGCAGTAGCGTCAGCATCGGGTAGCACCATTGATTGGTTGATGCGTGAGCACAAGTTGGATTTGCAGTTAGTAGAAGGTTTTCGGTATCCGGGGCATTCACAGTATCGCATGCACGGGCCACGCTCTCAGTCGGGTGCAGATTTAGAAAGTATGTTGTTGGCGGCGGCATCACAGGCGCAGGTAGACATCATGACTAGCTCGTCAGTGGAAGATTTATACGCCACTGAGTCAGGTGAAATCGTAGCCGTTTCTTTTAGACGACCAGACGGTTTGATAGAGACGGTAGGGTGTGAGGCTGTCATTTTGGCGTGCAATGGCTTTGGCGGTAATCCTGAAAAAATAGCGCAGTTTATACCTGAGATGGTGGATGCAGAATACTGCGGCCATACCTCTAATACCGGTGATGCATTGGATTGGGGGTTGGCACTGGGCGCGCAAGCCCTAGATTTAGGTGCATACCAAGGGCATGGTTCTGTTTCGGTACCGCACGGATCTCCACTGACGTGGGCCGTGGTGTCCTTAGGAGGGATTCAGGTTAATCAGGACGGTAACCGCTTCGCCAACGAAATGCGTGGCTACTCAGAGCATGCAGAAGAAGTTTTGAAACAGCCAGGGCAGTACGCGTGGAGTATTTATGACGCACGCTGCGAACAACCTGCATTGGCTTTCCATGATTACAAAGAAGTACAAGCGTTGGGTGGGATACGGCACGCTGAAAACATAGCGGAACTCGCAACAGTTACAGGGCTGCCGTTGGATGCGTTACGTGAGCAGTTGGAGCAGGTGCGTGGCTATAGCCACGGTGAGCGGCAAGATCCGTTAGGTAGAAAGTTTTCACCAGAGCAAGTACTTCAAGCACCGTATAGAGCAGCCAAAGTCAGTGGCGCATTGTTTCATACCCAAGGTGGGCTGGCGGTAGATAGTCATGCCCGTGTGTTGAAACCCAATGGTGAGGTTTTGCCTAATCTTTATGCTGGGGGTGGTGCTGCACGTGGGTTTTGTGGTCCGGGGGCCGATGGTTATTTATCGGGAAATGGCTTGCTGACAGCGGTGGTGTTGGGGCGGTTGGCAGGTATCAGCGCCTGCAGCCAAATACAACAACATGACGATAATTAAAAGCTGGGTGTGTGCGTTAAAAGCACCCAATCAGGAGATAAGACAATGAATGCATTTGATCATAAACGCAGACAAGTATTGAAGTACGGTATGGCCGGTGCGGTGATGCTGGGCGTTTCCGGTTTGTCCAGAGCACAATCAGCTAGCCCTATTAAGGTAGGTATTCTACAGCCAGTTACCGGCACATTTTCGCAAGATGGCGGGCTGGGCCGTTTAGGTGCAGAACTTGCCATTGCACATATTAATGCTCAAGGCGGTATTAAAGCGTTGGGCGGTGCGCCATTGGAAATGGTGTTTGCAGATGCACGCTCTAACCCAGAGGTTGCGGTACAAGAAGTAGAGCAATTACATAATCAAGGTGTGGTGGCTATTGTGGGTGGTTTTGCCAGCCCTATTTGTTTAGCAGCCAGTCAGGCAGCATCTCGTTATGACATTCCTTATTTGGTGGATGTAGGGGTATCTGACCAAATCGTACAGCGCGGGCTAAAAAATACGTTTAGGTTTGCACCAGGCTTTGGAATTTGCTCTCAGTCAGCAGTAGATAGCTTGGTGAACATGAATGAGTATGCGGGAAACCCAGCCAAAACGGTTGTACTGGTGCATGAAGACGGTTTGTTTGGTTCGGGGTTAGCCAAATTGATGCAGGTTGAATTACCCAAGCATGGTTTTGAAATTTTGGATGTGATTGCACACCCCACACCAGCCAGAGACATGTCTAACGTGGCATTGCGCATTCGTTCCTTGCGTCCCGATCTCATCATTCCGTCGTCGTACTACGGTGAAACCGTCTTGTTGATGCGCACGTTGCAACAACAACGTGTGCGGGCTAAAGGGATTTATGCGGTGTTGAATGGTGCTGCATCGAACTTCAGATTTGTAAAAGAGTTCCCGCAGGCCGCCGAGAACATCATGGATTGCAATCACTGGAGCGACCCACGTAACGAGCAAGCTCAAGCGCTGCGTAAGCAGGTGGAAGACAGTGGCGCTACGTGGACTTACAACATTGCACTGAACTATTCCAACGTGTTGTTGTTAGCGGATGCGTTGGAACGAGCAGGTAAGGCGGATCGAGTTTCGGTAATCGAAGCTCTACAAACGTCTCAATTTGATGGGCACATCATGCCTTATGGCCCAACGCGATTTGTGGATGGTCAGAATATGGGTGGTGCACCGGTTGTGACACAAGTTCAACAAGGCGATATCAAGGTTATTTATCCGTCTGAGTTTGCGGATGCAAAACCTAACTATCCGTTGTAAGTGAGTGTGGTCTGGGTATCTACGGATACCCATCAATGAGAGACAAAAATCATGTACTCAATGAGTATCGTAATCGAGGCAGTGTTAAATGGTGTGCTGACTGGCTCCATTTATGCTTTGATCGCCTTGGGTTTAACACTGGTGTATGGCGTATTGCACATCATCAACTTTTCTCATGGTGCCATGTTAGCGGCATCCATGTTTTTGGTGCTGTCGTTGAATCAGCACTTCAATCTAGACCCGTATGTGCAGATTCCTATTATTGTGCCCGCATTGTTCATTGTGGGTTATGTAATTCAGCGTTTTCTGATCGGCCCAGGCAGCCATGGCAGGGATGAAAATATTCTGATCATCACCTTGGGTTTATCCATTGTGATTGAAAACGTGTTGTTGGCTATTTTTAGATCAGACGTACGTTCCTTAAGCTCCGATTACTCGTTTGATGTGTTCGAGTTTGGCCCATTTATTTTCTCTCAAGCACGCGTGTTTGGCTTGTTTGCTTCTGTGGTGACGGCGGCCTTGCTGTGGGTGTTTTTGGCTAAAACCAATACAGGGAAAGCCATACGAGCTGTGTCCAAAGAAAAACTAGGCGCCAGTTTGGTAGGGATCAACGTTAAGCATATTTACGCTGTCACCTTTGGTATAGGGTGTGCGTGTTTGGCCGTTTCGGCATCGCTATTGCTGCCCACGTTTTATGTGTACCCCAGTATTGGTAGTGCCTTTGTCTTGGTGGCCTTCACAGTCGTGGTGCTAGGTGGCATGGGGTCCATTGTTGGAGCGCTTGTTGGTGGCATTTTTATTGGCATTGTAGAAAGTTTATGTGGCTTGTTTTTAGGCGAAAGCCTAGGCCAGATCGGGATTTTTATTACCTTTATCCTGGTTCTATTGTTTAAGCCCACCGGATTTTTTGGAGCCAAAGCATGAAATTGAGTGCGTATACCTCTATTGCTGCTGTGATTGTGTTGTTGGTCGCACTGCCGTGGTTTTCATCCTCAAACGTGGTGTTGAGCTTCATGATTTACACCCTGATTATTGCTATTGCTGCGCAGGGTTGGAACGTATTGGGTGGGATGGCCGGCCAAATCTCTTTTGGTCATGCGGCATTTTTTGGGACAGGTGCATACGTCATTAGCTTGTGGCAGTTGAACTTGGGGTTCGGTGCGTGGAGTGGTTTGTTCGTAGGGATAGCCGCAGGTGCCTTGGTGGGATGGTTGGTTGGGTTTTTATCTTTCCGTGCTGGGTTGCGAGGTTCTTATTTTGCTCTGGTGACATTGGCGTTTGCCGAGGTGTTCAGGGTGCTGACAAACGCGTCACCATTAATGGGTGGTGCCTCTGGGTTGTTGCTGCCGATTAACTATGGTTTTGAGCATTTACAGTTTTCCAATCGCACCTATTTTTACTGGTTAACCGTTGCGGTATTGAGTGTGGGTTTGATTTTGGTGCGCAAAATTTCATTTTCTCGATTCGGTGCGCAATTGGCGGCGGTGCGCGAGAACGAAGATGCAGCAAAAGCACTGGGTATCAATGTACTGAAGGTCAAATTAAAAGCGATCACACTTTCAGGTGGGTTGGCTGCAGCCGCCGGATGTTTGTATGTGCAATATTTTCTGTATATAGATGCCAGTTTGGCGTTTGGACCCAAAGTGTCTGTAGAGGTGTTGCTTGCCAGTATGGTTGGCGGTTTAGGTACGGTGTTTGGCCCATTAGTCGGTGTGTTGGGGTTGCATCTGTTGGGCGAGGCTGTCAAAAGCTTCACCGGCGAAATCCCAGGGGTGGACATGGCGATCTACGGTGGCGTATTGATTGTGGCCGTGTGCTTCTTACCGCAAGGTCTGCTGGGTGTGGGACGTAAATGGCGTATTCGTTCTACTAAAACCGAAAAGGAGCAAAGCATATGATTTTGCAAGTACAGTCAATCACCATGCGGTTTGGCGGTTTAGTGGCGATTAACGATGCCTCGCTAGAGGTAAAGAAAGGTTCTATTACAGGCTTAATTGGCCCTAATGGTGCGGGTAAAACGACCTTGTTCTCAGTGGCATCAGGTTTTTTGAAGTGCTCAACCGGGCGTGTGATTTATGACGGAGTGGATATCACAGATATGCCCCCGCATCGCCGCGCAGAGCTGGGCATGGGGCGCACCTTTCAGATCGTGCAACCTTTTGCTGGCTTAAGTACCTTAGAAAATATTGTGGTGGGTGCATTTTTACGCCACAAAGACAGAGATGCAGCAGAAGCAGTGGCACGTGATGTGGCGCATAGGGTGGGGCTTGAACACGCGCTACATCGCCCTGCCGCAGGGTTAACGGTGGCAGGCCGCAAGCGTTTGGAACTGGCTAAGGCATTGGCAATTGAGCCCAAGTTATTGCTATTGGATGAGGTTTTAGCGGGTTTAAATCCTTCAGAAATTCGCGACATCATTCCGGTCATTGAAGGCATTAGGGCAGAAGGTATATCCGTTTTGATGATTGAGCATGTCATGCAGGCGGTGATGAGTTTGTGTGACTACCTGTATGTACTGGCACAAGGGAAAATCGTGTCACAAGGCGAGCCACGTGCGGTGGTGAGTGATCCTTTGGTGATAGAGGCGTATTTAGGCCACGGTGCTGCAAACCGATTGGCGAAGCAGGAGCAACAGCATGCTTGAGATTAAAGCGCTCAAAGCAGGTTATGGCGCAGTGGAGGTACTGCGAGGCATTGATCTGCAGGTAAAGGCTGGGGAAATTGTAGCGGTCTTAGGGGCGAACGGCGTAGGCAAAACAACGCTGAACATGGTGCTGTCGGGCATGCTGAAAGTGCATGCAGGCAGCATTGCTTTCAAGGGGGCGGCGCTACCTAAAAGTAGTGATCAAATTGTTAAAGCGGGCCTTATTCATGTTCCAGAAGGCAGAAAAATATTTCCGAATCTAGCGGTACATGAAAATCTAGAGCTGGGTGCTTACCTGCGTGGGCAGGCTAATAAGCAGCGCAATCTTGAACGCATCTACGATTTATTTCCACGGTTACGCGAACGTACTGCACAAAAAGCAGGCACGTTATCGGGTGGTGAGCAGCAGATGCTAGCCATCGGCAGAGGGATGATGGCAGAGCCAGACTTTCTCATACTCGATGAGCCGTCATTGGGGCTTTCACCCTTATTAGTGGAAGAAATGTTTGCACTCATACAGAGACTGAATCAAGACGGGTTGACCATCATGTTGGTGGAGCAAAACGTGGTGCAGTCATTGGAATTGGCGCACCGTGCTTACATTATTGAGAATGGGCGCGTGGCATTGTCGGGTGATGCCGAGTCAGTGGCGATGGACCCTGAGCTTAGACGTACTTATCTTGGTTTGTAAGACCACAAAAGGAAGAATACTCATGACACTAAAACAGATTTTGCAACGTGGTGAACAAATCATTGCGCCAGGTGTTTACGATGCGCTGACAGCGTTGATTGCAGAGCGCTACGGGTTTAAAGCGTTGTACTTGTCGGGAGCAGGTATTGCTTACAGTAAATTGGGTAGGCCAGATATAGGTTTGGTCACCATGACCGAGGTAGTGTCCACCATCGAATTGATACGCGATCGTGTAAGTAGCCCGTTAATTGTAGATGCTGATAATGGTCACGGTAACGCCTTGAATGTACAGCGTACTGTACGTATGTATGAAAGGGCGGGGGCGAATGCACTGCAACTGGAAGACCAAAGTTTACCCAAACGTTGCGGGCACTTGGCTGGGAAAGCGGTAGTCAGTGCAGCCGAGATGGTTGGGAAAATCAAAGCGGCTGTCGATGCGCGTCATAGTGATCAGACCCTTATTATTGCGCGCACTGATGCCATCGCGGTAGAGGGTTTTGAGGCTGCACTAGACCGCGCAGAGCGCTACGTGGAAGCGGGTGCAGATGTGCTGTTTGTGGAAGCTCCAGCCAATCAAGAGCAACTACAAGCTATTTGCCAGCGCTTTGGTCAAAGACTGCCATTGCTAGCCAATATGGTAGAGGGTGGTTCAACTCCCATGTATACGGCTCCTGAGCTTGGCGAGTTGGGGTTCCAGATTGTGATTTTTCCGGGTGGCATTGCCAGAGCATTAGCTAAAACAGCCGATCAATACTACGACTCACTGCACCTGAACTTGAGCAATATGCCATTTAAAGATCGCATGTTGGATTTGAACGGTTTGAATGCACTGATAGGCACACCTGAGATGTTAGAACACGGGAAGCGTTTCGAGGCGAATGCGCAATAACAGATAGCAGCACCATAACAATGGAGACAACCATGTATAAAGTTCTGGTACTAGTGCCTTTCCCAATGGATGACGTCAATCTACGCAAACGTGAGCAACAGTTGGAAGCGGTGAGTTTGGGGCCGGGTATGCGGTTTGAGTTCAAAGCCGTACGCATTGCCCCAGCTAACTATGTGAGTCAGCAAGATGCGTTGCTGGCTGATATAGGCATGATGGAAGCTGGGTTAGAAGCCGAGCGGGCAGGTTACGATGCACTGTGTATTGATACGGTTAGTGATGCGGGCATGGCAGTGCTGCGTTCGGTATTAACAATTCCGGTTATCGGTGCAGGACGTCACGCTATGTTAACGGCACTGATGTTAGGCGATAAATTCTCTATCGTTTCTATGTGGGATAGATGGAATCCGCTCTATAACAAAATACTGGCTGAGTTGGGTTTAGCGCATAAGTGCGCCTCCATGCGGGCAGCGAATTTAGTACCCAATAATCAAGTGTTGTTGGGTGGTAGAGAAGATGAGGTCTTTCCTGTACTACGTGATGTAGCCTTGCGCTGCATAGAAGAAGATGGGGCGGATGTGATTGTGCTGGGTTCAACGACTATGCATGAGGCGCATGCGTATTTAGCTCAGCAGCTACCGGTTCCGGTGATTAACCCAGGTCCTTTGTCGTACCGCTTAGCGCAAAATGCGCTGCAGCTAGGTTTATCGCATAGCCGTGCCACGTATCCAGAGCCGCTAGCACCACGATTGGAAAGCTATAAGGCCATGGGTCAAGCGCTATAACGTCCTCAAACGCAGGAGTAGATCATGCCCAGAATTTTGGTTATTAATCCCTTCCCTTTGGATGAGGAAGGTGTAGCACGCCGCGCCGCACAAGGTCAGCACGTAGAGTTGGATCCTGATACCGAGTTGGTTTATAGGCCAGTACGCATAGGCTCTACGTCATTTATGTCTCACCACGATTGGTTGTTGGCTGATATTGGTATTTATGAAGCGGCTGTCGATGCGGAAAAAGAAGGTTTTGATGCCGTAGTGATCGATACCATGAGTGACTCAGGCATGGCCGCATTACGGTCTGTATTAACTATTCCCGTTATAGGCCCAGGCAAAGCCTCGATGCTATACGCCTTGACCTTGGGTAATAGTTTTTCCGTGCTGGCTCAATGGAAACCCGCCTTGCCACGTTATAAGAAAGTAATCAGAGAGTATGGCTTAGAAAGCCAATGCGCATCTGTACGTTCCTTTGATATTGAGCCTGACTTTGTCAATCTTACTGAGGGCAAAGAAGATACGGTATTTCCACGTATGCTGGAAACAGCAATGCGTTGCGTGGAAGAAGACGGTGCAGAGGTAATTTGTTTGGGTTCTACTACCATGCACTTGGCCGCAAAGTACTTGGCTGAGCATTTGCCTGTACCACTGATTAACCCAGGACCATTTAGTTATAAGTTGGCAGAAACCTTGCTTAGCTTAAAACTGACTCAAAGCCGTCGTGCTTATCCATCACCACAAGTACGTAAAGATGAGTTGGTGCATGCTTTGGTGAGTGCTGCTGTATAAGGCTTACAGCAGTAAGTATGAAAAATGGCCCACAGTAAGTGGGCCATTTCTTTTGGGATTATAGAGGTAGCTCCCTGTTTTGCACTAGATTCTTCATGACCAATGTGGACGTTAACCGTTGTACGCCTGGCATGGCGGATAGCTGCCGGTCATACAGTACTTGGTAGGCTTCTAAATCTTTCACCACAATTTGCAGCATGTAGTCGGGGTCACCAAACAAACGTTTAGCTTCGATGATTTGAGGGATATCGATCACGGCAGCTTCAAAACGGTTGATGTTTTCTTGATTGCCATCTCGCATAGTAACGAATACTACCGCTGAAAATCCTAGGCCTAAGGCCAATGGATTAAGCTGTGCGCGGTAGTCTCGTATGGCACCTGATTGCTCTAAGGCTTTCAATCGTCGGTGGCAGGGAGACAGGCTTAAACCTACCCGTTCGGCCAGTTCTGTGATGGTTAAACGGCCGTCAGATTGCAGTTCAGCAAGAATCTTCTTATCAAAGTCATCCATTGGCAATTTTCTTCTAAAAATATGCTTTGTTTGGTCTTTATTTGAAAGCACATTCTAATGGATTGGGGATATTCTTCCTATTGATTTTTGAGTGTTTTTAATCAATAGAGGTTAGTGTGTCGTTCAGCATTTTGGCGTCGTTTTGGCTGGTGTCTTTTTTGTTGGTTATCGTGCCCGGTATGGACTGGGCCTATGCAATTTCGGCTGGTATCCGGGGTAAGACGGTGGTGGCCCCTGCGGTGAGTGGTATGTTGCTAGGGCACTTGGCGGTAACGGGGTTGGTAGCCGCTGGGGTAGGGGCGTTGGTGGCGGATATTCCCTATGCACTAGATACGGTAACCATCGTGGGCGCGATGTATTTGTTGTGGTTAGGTGTAGGCATGATCCGTCATCCTGTTTCGCCATTGGCAGAATTCAGCAATGCCCCGGAGCGCAGTGTGCAGTGGATAGTAAAAGGCATAGGGGTAAGCGGTTTAAACCCTAAAGTGTTTTTATTGTTTCTCGCTTTGTTCCCGCAGTTTGCCGACCCAGCTAGTACGTGGCCGTTGTCAGTACAAATGCTGACTTTAGGTGGTATACATTTAGTCAGTTGTGGCGCTATTTACTTATTGGTGGGCTATAGCTCGCAAGCGGTTTTACAAACTAGGCCTGAAATGGCGCATAAAGTCAGCCAGTTATCGGGTTTTTGTATGATGGCGATTGCTGCCGGTCTGCTGGCTGAACTGGTCATACAGCACAGCTAATGTGTGGGATTACACGGCGTGGCGGGTTACTGCGCCGCTGATGCCCAAGGCCGTTTCGCTTAGGCTGTCTATAAACGCTCGTAATTTAGGGGATAAATCACGGCTAGAGGGCCACACTATCCAGATAGCAATACTATCTTCAGTGCTGTCTTCCAAGATGGTTTGTAGTTGTCCTGTTTGTACATAGTCTGCCACGCTAAAGTCTGGCAAGCAGGCAAGACCTTGGCCTTTTAATACCAAGTGTGTGCGCATTTCTATGCTATTACACACAAACGAGCGGGGTAGTTCTATGGCGTTGCCGTCGGCATCAGGAGGTAAGGGCCAAGGTTCTAAGCGACCATTGGTGGGGAAGCGGTAGTGCAAGCAGGTATGTGCGAGCAAGTCAGCGGGTTGTTGTGGGCGTCCGTGCTGTTCAAAATAGGCGGGTGAACCTACGAGCACACGGCGTAGTTCGCCTATTTTACGTCGCTTTAAACTTGAGTCGGTTAAGGCGCCGGTGCGTACAGCCGCATCAAAACCATCACCAATCACATCGACGATGTGGTCCGAGAAGTCTAAGTCCAACTCAACATCGGGGTAACGGTGCATAAAATGGGCAATGGCGGGTTGGAATAAGCCACTGGACTTGGGCAGGCTGACACGTAACTTACCATGTGGTGTTTCGCTAGCATTGGTCATTTCTAGTTCGGCAGCCTCTACTTCCGCCATGATACGTAAGCAGCGCTCAAGAAAACGTGCACCATCCGCAGTTAAAGCCAAGGTACGTGTACTGCGATGAAATAAGCGCACGCCTAAGCGGTCTTCTAAGCGACCTATGGCTTTACCTACCGCCGAGGGCGATAACCCCAATTCACGCGCTACGGCAGAAAACCCCAGCCTTTCTGCAACGCGTACAAATACGCCAATACTGCCCAAGTTATCAATCATAAAGCGGCTCTATTTAAGACAAATATGTCCGAAGTGTTGATTACTCTAGCATATTTTTCTTATCGGATTTAGGTCGTAAGCTACTGGTTTGCTTTTGTAGCCATGCATTCTTTCTGCGTAGAACGGGTGCTGGTTACCGATGATTTTTACAGTAGAGAAACCATGCATCACTCTTCACAGCCCTCCGTCATGCGGTGGCTTCAGTTGCTTGCAGCTTGTTTAACAGGGCTGCTTATTCCGTTGTGTTTTACGGGGCCAGCGGTAGTACTGCCCGCCATTAGTGCTGATTTAGGAGGTACGGCTACACAGCTTAGTTGGATTATGAATGCCTATATTCTGAGCTATGGCGGTGCAGTGATGGTATCGGGCAGCTTGACTGATATTTATGGGCGCAGACGTATTTGGTTGTTGGGTCTAGCGTGGTTTTGCGCGGTTACCTTCGCGATTCCCTTTATGCCGTCAGTGGTGTGGATTGATATCATGCGCTTGCTGCAAGGCTTAGGGGGTGCGGCTGCTTTTGCGGCAGCCATGACGTCATTGGCTCCCCTGTTTGAGGGCGCGGCGCGTGCTAGGGCCTTTAGCTTGCTGGGCACTACGTTTGGTTTGGGGTTGTCGTTTGGACCATGGGTGGCTGGTTGGGTTGTAGAAATGAGCAGCTGGCAGGGCGTGTTCTATGTCACTGGTGCTGTAGGTGTAGTCAGTTTTCTAATGGTGATGGTCAGTGCAACCGCCGCACAAGAAAACACGCGCGGCACGCTAGACTGGCCTGGGGCTATTAGTTTCACCGTGGCGTTGGGACTGTTTACCTATGGCATGTTACTGATTCCAGAAAAGGGGTGGTCAGATGCTATGGTGCTTAGCCTGTTGGTGGCATCAGTCGTGGTGTTTGCGGTATTTGTACTAATAGAGCGTCGCGTTGCTCAACCTATGCTGGATTTAAGCTTCTTTAAGCAGCCGGAGTTTGTGGGTGTGCAAGCCTTAGCGGCATCACCAGCGTTTTTGTTTATTGCATTGATTGTGCTGTTACCGGGTCGTTTTATTGGCATTGATGGATACAGCGCTTTGCACGCTGGGCAGATGATGGTGTGGTTAGCGGCACCGCTATTGGTAGTGCCTGTTTTAGCAGCGCTGCTGACACGGTGGTTTTCATCAGGGGTGTTGTCAGCCGTGGGGCTGTTGATTGTTGCCGTGGGGTTGCTGTGGCTGGCACAAGGTTTTGCTACCGGTGGTGGTCAAGCTGTGCAGTTGCCTTTATTGGTAATAGGTATTGGTATAGGGTTGCCATGGGGCTTGATGGATGCGATGGCGATTAGTGTGGTTAGCCCCGATAGAGTAGGGATGGCAACGGGCATTTTTAATACAGTACGCGTGTCGGCAGATGGCGTTGCCATTGCTGTTGTTAGTGTTTTGTTGGCGACCTTAATACAGCAGAATCTGATTCAAGATATGGGGCTATTGGCAGCCGATGGTGTGATGAAAGGAGCCGGCTTAGCCGCGTTAGGTGAGCTACGTGCGGCGGCGACGTTGTTGCCAGGGCTAGAGTCACAGTTAGCCCAAAGTTATGCGTTGTCATTTGTGCATGTGCTGTACGCCTTAGCAGGATTAGCCATGGTCATAGCAGCGGTAGTATTCATGTTGCTGCGTAGGCAGGGGAGTGCGGCGTGTGAAGCGGGTGCAGCCTAGTGAACTAGTAGGCATGGGTGCTGACTATGACTGTGGTAAGTAGCATAATCTATTGCTGACACGTATTGTTTCATTTTGAAATAAGTTTTTCAAATTTAACAATGTATTGGATTATTGTTTTTTCATCGCTGGTTTATAATCCCTGCTCAAAATTTTGTTCAATCAGGATTTTGTTTTTATGTAGGTTAAAAAATTATATATAAACTGGGAAGCTAGAGTGAAAAAATTAAGTCCTAAAAATTCGCTAATCATTGGGGTGATTTTGCTGGTGCTGAGCGCACTAATTTACTGGAAAAGCCAAGATCCAGGCATTAGCTCAGCTGAACAAGCAGCGTGTGAAAAACAAGTGCTTGCTAACTACGGTAATAGTGCTGATGCGTTAATTGGCCAGTGCAAAACCAGCGTAGGTTTTGTTGCGATGATGCAAGCTCAATCAGGTGGTGCTGGCTCGGCACGTGACGTAGCACAAGCCATCAGCTCAGCTAACCAAGGTGATTTTGGTGGCCACATGATTTACATGTTCTTGATGGGTTTGTCGCTAGCGCTAGGTTTGGGCTTGCTGATTAACGGCATCAAAGGCATGAAGAAATAATAGAATAAGCGGTAATGGCGCATAAATCTTTATTGGATTTATGCGCTTTTTTTGAATAAAAAAATAATAAAAACAAATATTTTATTTAATGTTTTTTAAATTTTCTGATTAAATTATAGTAATTAAAACACTGCTAATAGAATTAAAGATTGCCATGCCGTGCTGTTCTGGGGTTAACGCTGCTTTAGTCTGTACTCGCAGAGTTGATGGCGCACACGCTTACTACGGCCAAATACGGTAGGCGCAGCGGCGGGCTTGTTGCAGTATGTGTTCTACGCGTTCGATCTTAGCCTGCAAGACTTCTTGAAATATCGCCAGCTCAGCCCTACAGAAACTTTGGCAGCGCGTGGCAGCGGCACAGATGGGGCAATGGTTTTCTATAAATAAGAAGCTGCCATCCTCGTGCTTCTCGTACTCGGCCATATAGCCTTCGCGTGATCGTAGTTGCACCAGTTTGATCACGCGTTCTTCTAGGCTGTGGGCTGTACTGAGTTCACGCAAGTACAGTTCGCGGGTTTGTTGCTCGCGCAACTCAATCAGCTTATCTATGGCTTGTTCACCAAAGGCTTGTCTAACGGTATCCAGCAGTTGAATGGTCAGTTCCGAGTGCGTGTCGGGAAAGCGCTTGTGGCCTGCAGGAGTCAATTTCCAGAATTGGCTGGGGCGTCCTACGCCTTTAGTTTCAGGCGTAATTTCTACTTCCACTAAGTCTTGTGCGGCCAGTTTTATAAATTGCTGACGTGCAGCTTCCGCCGTGATGCCAAGTAGGGCTCCCGCATCAGCAGCTTGCTGTGGGCCGCGCGTTTTTAAAAAGTGCAATAACCGCTCGGCGGTAGACGTATTTTGCTTATTTGTATTTTCCAAGTGTTTTCTTGACAAATTAATGTCACCTTCTTAATATTCAAAGTAAATACTTGTTTAATTAATGTAGCGCATAACACTGGCCTAGGCAATGAGCATAGGGGCGTTTTGTTGCCTGGAGATTATATGTCTGAGCATGACGGAAGTTGGGGAGATCTACTCTCTGGCAAAAACTTGGCAGGTTCTATTGCCTTAGCGGGTGGTGTGGCGTTGCATGCGATCAATATTTATATTGCCACGACGGTGTTGCCCTCTGTAGTCAAAGAAATAGGCGGGTTAGAACTGTATGCATGGAATACAACCTTGTTTGTGGTGGCCTCTATTTTGGGGTCGGCATTAACAGCCAAGCTACTGTCTGCTGCGGGTTCACGTGGTGCATATGCTATGGCCGCAGTGTTATTTATCGCAGGGAGTTTAACGTGTGCGTTAGCACCGAATATAGAGCTAATGTTGCTGGGTAGAGTGTTACAGGGGCTGGGCGGTGGGTTCTTGTTCGCATTGGGCTACGCCATGATTTATATGGTGTTTACACAAAATCTGTGGCCTAGAGCGATGGCGCTGATATCGGGGATGTGGGGGGTAGCAACGTTGCTTGGCCCAGCAATAGGTGGTGTGTTTGCACAGATGGATGCGTGGCGTTGGGCATTTGGGATGCTTGTACCGGTTACGTTGGTGTATATGGTGTTGGTGTGGGTGGTACTGCCTGCGCGCGCAAAAGCTGAGCAAGCACAGACGCCATTAGCCTTGCCACAGTTGGTGCTGCTCAGTGTGGCGGTACTGGTGGTAAGTATAGGAAGCATGTCGCACAATCCGTTTTGGAATTTAGCTGGAGTGGCGATAGCAGGTCTTTTAATGGCGTTGTTTGTGCAAAAAGAACGGCATAGTCCTGTGCGCTTATTACCTAAAAATGCCTTGCGTGTGGGGTCACCATTGCTAATGTTGTATCTCACTATGGGTTTATTGGTCATAGGTATGACCAGTGAAACCTTTGTGCCGTATTTCTTGCAGGTGCTGCATAACCAGTCGCCACTGGTCTCTGGGTATTTGGCTGCATTAATGGCAGCAGGTTGGACACTGGCTGAAATTTGGAGCTCGGGCTGGAAAGGGCGAGGCATACGCGTAGCGATTAGCAGTGGGCCGGTGTTGGTGCTAGTCGGGATGGTGGTGTTGGCAGTGAGTACGCCTATACATGCCCAAGGAGATTGGGATGTGCTGGGCTTTATTTGTGCGGGTTTAGTGTTGGTGGGCTTTGGTATAGGGTTGGGCTGGCCGCATATGCTGACTCGTATTTTGCAGGCAGCCCCTAGTGGGGAAGAAGACGCTGCCGCAACCTCTATTACTACGGTGCAATTGTTCGCGACGGCGTTGGGTTCGGCCTTAGCAGGCATGTTAGCTAATGCGGGTGGATTAAATATTCCGGGTGGGATAGCCGGTACTTCTAGTGCAGCCAGTTGGTTATTTTGGGTGTTGGCGGTTGCGCCTTTAGTGGCTGTGTTGAGTGCAGTGAATGTTTCATCTGCCTTAAAGAAAGAGCAGGAAAACTAGGTACTATGGGCTTATAACGTCATAACGTAGTGCACGCCCATTTCAGTTTTTCCCGAAGGGGTAACTTGTGGCTGAGCTTCACCTTCTTGTTGAAACCCTACGCTCGCTAACACGTGTGCCGAGGCGGGGTTGTCTTGTACAGTGCGTGCGCGTAAGGTTGTAAAACCTAGCAGACGAGACAGTGCTATAGCCAGTGAGAGTGCTTGCGTAGAGACATTGCGACCACGATGTTCTGGTGCTACCCAATAGCCAACTTCAGCGCTATGAGGTGTGATGTCAAAGAATGCGAAGCTTCCCATAAACTCGTTGTTCTGGCTGTCTGCAATAGTTAGCAGTGCTAAGTCGCCGTTGCGCAAACCGTCTGCAATAACCCCGTCTATCATCTCGCTTACCAGCTCAGCGGTGTAATGCGCTAAAGGAAGGTGGGCAAAGCGTTTTACGGCAGCATCCGTTGTGCCGGCCGCATAGGCTTGTGCATCACTATGTTGCATGGTGCGCAAGCATAATGCTGTGTTGTGTTGGGGTAGTGCAGCGGTGAAATCAATAGCGGTAGTCACGGGTGTTTGAGGGTTCAGTTGTGGGTGTTTAGATTACCGGAGCACCATGTTGTGTGATGATTTCTAGTATTCCGTTAATAACGAATTGAATGCCCATGCACACCAGTAAGAAGCCCATCACACGGGCAATGGCTTGTACACCACCTTCACCCAGAAACTTGTTGATAGTGTTTGCACTACGTAGGCAGATCCAGAATATAACGCCTAACAGTAGGAAAACCAGAATAGGGGCCAGAATGATGGTGAGCGTGGAGTAATGCACGGCATCAGACTGCATGGTAGCTGTTGCGCTAATAATGAACGCGATAGTACCTGGGCCTGCGGTGCCGGGCAGTGCCAATGGAACAAAAGCGATATTGACCGCTTTGCGCTGTGCCAATGCATCGGCGTTTGCATCGGCCTCAGGCATGGACTGGTTATCTTGCGTGGGGAACAGCATGGTAAAGCCAATAAAGGCCACAATAAGCCCGCCCGCAATGCGCAAGCCAGGAATGGATATTCCAAAGGAATGCATTACCCATTGGCCGGCAAAGTAGGTGACCAGCATAATCAGCACTACATACACCGCAGCCTGATTAATTTGTTTGTTGCGTTCTTGCAGGGGAATATGACGGCCCAAAGAAAGCAGCAGCGTCATGGAAGTCAGTGGGTTGGCCAGTGGGAGCATTAAGGTTAGTCCCAGACCAACTGCAGTAAACAGCTCTATGATTTGATCCATAAACTCAGATGTGATGGTGTGTGGATGCCAGCGGCAAGAGGCATCCAGTGTAGGCCACAATGGTAGCGAGGTTGTAGTGTTAAGCGTGATGTGCTGGTTTTGTAAACAGGACGTACAACAGCGCTAGTAAGCACACAGCAAATAAGCCCATGCCCCACAGTGCATACTCAATGCCTAGCAGTTCAACACGCGCATCCATGCAAGTGGCGTAGATACCAAATAGCGATGGGAATTGGCTCTCTAAGCCGGACTGCGTCATGATGCGGTCGGCCAGTGTTTGATCGCATGAGAAACTTAATGACGCCACACTGTATTGGTGCCAAGCCGCCCAAATACCGCTAGCAGACAGTAGAGCACTTAACAGAGTGAGCAACTTTCCTAGGATGTTCAGATTCAGTTTTAGCGCGACACCGGCGAATAAACATCCCACACCCACAGCAATAAGCATTAAGCGTTGTAATACGCACCATGCGCAAGGGCGCATGCCAAACATATGTTGGGAAACCAATGCTATAGCCAATGCGATAAAGCACAGTCCAGATAGCAGGAACAGCAATCTAGTGGAGGTAGAGTTCATTGTTGATGCAATAAAAAGGGCTAAAGGTTTAGGTGCGTGTGGCGTTAGCGGCTTCGATAAGTAGGTTCAAAACCAAGTCATGTACACCATCCCACACAATTTGTACGCCTAGACACAGCAGAATAAATGCTGATAAGCGCATCAGCACAGCAGTGCCAGTAGTGCCTAGCTTATAAAGAAATTGCGATGCAAAACGTAAGCACATGTATACCACTAAGGCGGCTGCTGCAATGGCGGTAACAGAGCCTGTTAGCTTACTAGCTGTGAGGGTAGTAGTAGTGTCGTGTAAGGTTACCCCCACCGTTAAAGCAGCAGAGATAGAGCCAGGCCCACAGAGCATAGGGAATGTCAGGGGGTAGAAGGCTTTGGAGCGTACCTTCTCAAACGAGTATTGCTCTACCATGTCTTGCGCATGGCTGGTGTCTGGGTCGGTGGCAACCACCAAATTCCATGCGGTAGCAATCACTAACAAACCACCACCTATACGAATGATAGGCAAGGAAATACCCAGAAAATCCAACACCAAGTTGCCAGCCACTAAAGCGATGCCCAGCATAATAAAGATGTTGATGCATACGCGTTTGGCAAGCTCATTGCGCGCGGATATCGAGGCCCCTTCAGTTAACGTTAGAAAAATAGGGGCAGCAGCCGGTGGGTTAAGCATGGGCAGCAGGGTGGCGATGGTAAATAGAAAGCTTCTACCAAAATCCAACCATAAGACTGAATCTGTCATGTACGAATCCAGAGATTAAAGCGTATCAGCGAGTTGTCGCTCGAAATGTTTGAAATGGGTTTGATGCTGCAAGTGTTCGCTGTAAAGCAAAAAGCTATCTTCTACCCGTTGGCCTAGCGTCATAATTTTGGCAGATTTAAGGTTGATACCATTGCTGACAAAAACTTTAGCGAGACTATACAACAGTCCTTTGCGATCGCTGGTGACTATTGTGAGTTTCCATAGATGCGTGCCGTGCAGGCTAAGCTCAAATGTAGGGGTAATAGGGAAGGCGCGAGCTTGGGCTTCGTAAGGGGCTATGTAGTCTGTAGGTTCTGGTTCGTTGGCACTAGTGCTTTGTTGCAGCCAGTGCTCTAGGCTAAGTTTTAATCGCTTTGCAAACGATGGTTGCTGAGCTGTTTCAGGGGGAACCTCTACAACAAAGGTGTCCAATGCCCAGTGGTTTTGTGTGGTGTAGATACGCGCATCTTGAATGCCTAAACCGTTTTGATCAAAAAACTGGCACAGATGCATGAATAAGTCCGACCTGTCGGGAGCGTAGAGCATTACCTGATGCAAATGGTCATTGCCCAATGCATGCACCGAGGCGTAGGCAAAGTTGGCTTGCTCCCAAATCGGGCATAGCTCATGGCTGTGCCAAATAATGTCTTCACTGTCGTGGCGCAGAAAATAATCAGTATCTAAGATACCCCAAAACTTCTGTATGGCATCCAGCGTTAAGCCGCGCTCTAGCAGTTGCTGTTGGGCGGCTTGTTTGCGCTGTGCCAAGAAGCTGCCAGTAGGCAGCGTGTTTTGATGACGCAGCGCTTTATGAGCGAGGTGATACAGATCATCAAGCAGCTTAGCTTTCCATGTGTTCCAGATATTGGGGTTGGTCCCTTTAATATCGGCGATAGTCAGCATGTAAAGCGCATCTAGGGTGCGCATGGTGGGCAACTGACTGGCAAACTCTTTCACCACTGCCGGGTCATAAATATCACGCTTTTGGGCGACCAATGACATTTGCAGATGCTCACGGACTAAGAACACAACCAGCGTTGTTTGTTCATCGTTTAGGCCGTGTGCTGCGCAGAACTGTTGCGCATCGATGGCGCCAAGCTCTGAATGATTGCCGCCACGTCCCTTCGCAATATCGTGAAACAGGGCAGCAACATACAGCACCCAGTAATCAGTGAAATCGGCAGCAAGTTCTGCGGCTAAGGGGTGTTCATTGGCATGATCGGCCATGCAGAACCTACGTAGATTACGTATCACCATCAGTGTGTGTTGATCTACGGTGTAGGTATGAAATAAATCATGCTGCATTTGCCCGACAATGCGCCTAAAAGGTGGCAAATAACGAGGCAAAATGTTTAGCATGGTCATCAGCCGCAAGGCGTGTAATACACCGCGTGGTTGCTGCAAAATCTGTATAAACAGCTGCCTATTTTCTGGCGTGCTGCGAAAGCGCTCGTCTATTAATCGACGATGATGCCAAATGGCCCGCAACGTAGAGGCATTCATGCCTTGTAGTTGAGGTTGCTGCTGCAGGTGCAGAAAACTACGGAATAACAGTGCAGGGTTTTGCGGTAGTTGCTCTGGTGCGCGTAGATGCAGTCGGTGATTCAAAATTTCAAAATCATCGTCTAGTGGCACGGGTAGCGGGTCAGAGGCGGGCAGCAGGTGCTCTTCCAGCTCTTGCATGAAAATCAGGTTTAACTGGGACACAACGCGTGCGGCCCAATAATAACGCTGCATCAGTACTTCACTGGCTAAGCGCCCATCACTGTCTTGAAAACCGTAAAGGGCGGCTAGGCGTGGCTGTACATCAAAGAGCAACCTATCCTCGCGCCGTTCGCACAGTAAGTGCAACTCAACACGTAAACGCATAAAAGCTGTGCTGACGCGTTTAATGGCGCGTAACTCAGCTTCGTCCAATAAGCCTGTGGCGGCAATATCAGACCAGGTGTCACCCAAACCAGCGGCTTTAGCTACCCAAAACAAGACTTGCAGGTCGCGTAAAGCGCCAGGCGACTCTTTGCAGTTGGGCTCTAGCGCGTAGGCAGTGCCTTGATAGCGTAGATGACGCTGGCGCATTTCGGCGCGTTTGGCTAAGAAAAAAGCTTGGGGGTTTAAGGCATCGTGCAGTTGGATTTGTAGCTCTTTAACCAAGGTAGAGGAGCCACAAACCCAACGGGCGTCTAACAGCGACGTCTGAGTGGTGATGTCTGTGCGAGCTTCGCTTACGCATTGTGTGACCGTGCGTACAGCGTGTGCGGCTTTTAAGCCGGTATCCCAAAGCGAGGCAATAAAGGCTTCTACCTTCGCAGCAATGTCGGGGGTAGGCGCAGTGGGTAACAGGATCAAAATATCCAGATCAGACTCAGGGTACAGCTCTTTACGTCCATACCCACCTACAGCGCACAGGGCGCATTCATTAGGTAGCTTGGCAAGCGTAAAGAGTTTTTTGAGCGTTTGATCGGATATTTGGCTGAGCCTGCGCAACAACGGTTCCGCGCGGTGATTGCGCTGGAACCGTTCTATGGCTTTGCGTAGTCGCAGTTGGTGACGCGAGCGTATGGCGGCGATTGCCACGTTGGGACTAGGCCTTGTAGCCTTTTACAAAAGCGGGTGGTGCAGGCATATCTGGAGAAATGGTCAGTACTTCGTAGCCAGTCTCGGTAACCAGAATGCTGTGCTCCCATTGTGCAGACAAACTACGGTCGCGTGTTACGACTGTCCATTGGTCAGACAAGGTACGAATATCACGACGGCCAGCGTTGATCATGGGTTCAATCGTGAAAATCATGCCGGGTTTTAGCTCTACACCGGTGCCGGGTTTGCCGTAATGCAACACTTGTGGGTCTTGGTGAAACTTTTGACCAATACCATGGCCGCAATACTCGCGTACTACGGAATAGTTTTTTGATTCGGCATGTTGTTGAATTACGTGGCCAATGTCGCCCAAACGTGCGCCAGGCTTGACCATATCAATACCCAGCCACATACATTCGTAGGTGGTTTCTACTAGGCGTTTTGCCAAAATGGACGGTTCGCCCACAAAATACATACGACTTGTGTCACCAAACCAACCGTCTTTGATTACGGTGACGTCAATGTTCAAGATGTCGCCGTTTTTCAATGCTTTGTCGGCAGGAATACCATGACAAATAACGTGATTAACGGAGGTGCAAATAGCGCCGGGAAATGGCGGATAGCCAGGAGGGGCGTAGCCTACAGTGGCAGACTCTACATGTAATGTGTTGGTGATGAAGTCTTTGCAGAGCGCGTCCAATTCAGCCGTAGTAATGCCAG